>JBGSIC010000013.1:0-417349 GCA_041751875.1 Bdellovibrionota bacterium | reverse complement strand
TAGTCCCTCAAATGATGAGCGTGTGGCTTCCCCCTATCGCAAGGGGAGTGGGATTCGCGGTGCTTTTCGCCGCCGCGATGACAACGCTTACCGGGGTTTGGAGCGCAATGGTCGCGATGGTCGTGACTGATTTTGGGACTTCGGTTTTCGAGTCAGTGGCAAGGCAGAGGATCTTGACCGTTAGTTTGGCTATAGCGAGCTTGCTTGGAGCGAACTTAATCGTCGATAACATCTTAAATCGGCTGATTCTGGCGAACATTCCCATAGCGGCTCTGTCGTTCGCGCTACTCGCCGGATTTTATTGGCCCAGGGCCAGCTCCGTCGGAGCCTGGTTGAGCGCGGTTTTCGGAGTCGCCTGGGGACTGGGTTGTTTTCTCGTGGTCGGGGACGAAGGCGGTTACACGTGGTATTGGGCGGTTTATGGAATCCCGCTGATATTTCTCGTCGGGATTTTCGGATCGCTTTGTTTTCCAAGGGTGAACCACACCCATTCAATGCCTGGAAAGGTGAGGTAAATCATGAGATGTCGAGTGCTCTCGATTCTATTCTTTGTTGGTTTTTCCGTATTATCAGGTTCGGCCCATGCTTTCGACCACACGCATTCAGCGTGGGGCGGGATATTGAGCCAGTATCAGATCTCCGATGGTCGTGTTCATTACAAGCGTCTGAAAGCAGATCTGGAAACGGGTAAGGCCCGTGAGTTGTCAGCGTATCTAGCCTCCTTAAGTCGCGTGCCGCTGTCGGAATATCAGCAATGGAACGAGTCTCAGCGCCTTGCTTTTCTGATCAATGCCTACAACGCGTTTACGGTGAAACTGATCGTCGATAACTATCCAGTGAAAAGTATAAAAAAGATCGGAGGCCTATTTTCCAATCCCTGGAAGAAAAAGTTCTTCTCTCTTCTTTCCGGCAAGATCGAAACCCTCGACGCCATAGAGCACGAATATCTGCGAAAGCAATTCAAGGCACCAGAAGTTCACGCTGCCATCAATTGCGCTTCGTTCTCCTGCCCCAAGCTTCAGCATCAGCCATTCGTTCCCGAAAAAGTGGCGGTTCAACTGGGGGCGGCTTTCAAAGAGTTTCTGGCGGATTCCTCGCGGAATCGTTACGAGTCTGCAAGTGGCAAACTGTGGCTATCGGAAATATTTAAGTGGTTCGGCAGCGACTTTGACGCGAAGTATGGCGGGTATCTAAAAGCCATCGAACGGCTTGGCCCAGCCGGCGCGAAAAAAGCGATTCGGGCCGGGGCCAAGGTCGAGTGGATTTCTTATGATTGGGGTCTTAACGACGCGGACTCAGAAAAATAGAGGATCATTCAAAAGTGTCGTGCGTGCCCCGAAGAATTTGGAAGAACCGTGGCCAGTACGTCACAAGTATGTGTAGCTCCAGGATGGACAGAATAACAGATACAAAAAGAAGAGCGTTGTGGATCATCGAATGAAAACCAGGGAAATACGGACTCAGTAAACTTAAGCCCAGAACGATCACCACGTAGCTCAGCGCCGAACCCCACTTGGGAATGAGACGTGGGCGGACCTGAAAGACAATTCTTTTCCATCCTAGGAGCACGGGGACGGAAATAAGTTGCGAGATGTTTCGCAACGTCGAAAGGGCAAAGAGCCAGACCGGTATGGCGCCGTGGAGGTAAAGCATCCCGAACAGACAGAGGATCAGGACTTTGTCGGCGACGGGGTCCAAAATAGCCCCGGCTCGTGTCACTCGGTTCAAAGCCCGTGCGACCCAGCCATCCAGGAAATCCGTAATACTGGCAAAAATCGTAATGACTATGGCCCATTCAATCTGGTTTTCGAAGTAGAGCCAGATGATGAAGGGCGCCAAGGCCATTCGAAGTAACGTCAGAAAATTTGGAAGGTGGTTGAGCATGCTGAAGTCTTCATCATCGCTGTTGTGACATCTTTTGTAACCGCATTTGGAGCGAAGGCACGTCCGGGAGAGCGAGCGAACAGCCATCGTCTGTTCCGGTGGCCGCACCAAAGACAATCGCTTCGCCCATAAACAGAGTGGGAGACGAGTATTTTTTGTACGGGCTATCTTGCGCTAGGGAATCCTGGCATATTTTCTCGAACTCGATACCGGCTTCCGTTAAACGTGTCTCGGCCAGTTTTGCGTTTGGGCACCCTTCGAAATAAACGAGTTTCAATGACATTTTGTTCATATAACACCTATCCGTTCGGACACTCCACAACATCTCGAGGTTTATAGTCACAACCTGCTGACGTTCGCTGAGGAACTCATTGCGCTCTCAGTGACCCATTTCTTTCCTCCAGCTGGTCCTGTTAATCCAAGTAGTGCCAATTGAAAGTTGTAGCCAACCTGTAGCCAAAATGTAGCCACTTCAAGAAATGATGCGAAACGTTGGGAAACTCGGGAGGCCGCCGGGACCGCGATCTAGGCTCATGAACCCCGGTTTAATTACGATTGGTTAGCTGATCTTAAACCCAAATGAGGCGAATTGAATGGAGCGGGACACGGGATTCGAACCCGCGACCTTCTCCTTGGCAAGGAGACGCTCTAGCCAACTGAGCTAGTCCCGCATCTTAGAAAACTTCTCACGTTACCAGTTCGCAGCCTTTGTCTGGCTCGCGTCACCGCTCTGTTTAAGAGTCGGCTCCGCCTCCATGGCCAACTGAGCTAGTCCCGCATCTTAGAAAACTTCTCACGTTACCAGTTCGCAGCCTTCGTCTGGCTCGCGTCACCGCTCTATTTAAAGAGTCGGCTCCGCCTCCATGGCCACCTGAGCTAGTCCCGCATCTTAGAAACCTAAGAATCGAAAGACTCGTATACCCAATCCCGGCCAGATTGGCAAAAAAGTAATAAAGGGGTGCCTTTAGGGGGTTAGGTCTTCTAGGACTTTCACATACCGTACAAAATCCCAAGTAGGTGCCAGCTTATTGTTCTGCAGGAATATAAGGTGAGCGGTTAACATTTCCCGATGGATGGACGGAACTGATTCCCTTGAGGCTAAGAGCGCCGCGCTTTCTAAGGATTCCCTACGCTGTTTTCCCGCCTCCGTACGCGGTCCCAGTTGCGCAAAAGTCCGAATGAGGCGGTTGAACGGAACGTCTGAATCGGGCGGATACATCTCGTCTCGGGCCGCCCGGTAGGCTTTCTGGCGCTCGGCTTTGGTGGACTCTGTAAACCGGCGGTTGGGTCCCAAGATGGTCGCGAGAGAGGCGTAATAGTAAAAGGGCCATTTCGCCATTCTTTCCGGAAGAAATGCCACTACTTTGAGAGGAAGGATTTCCTTCAAGAAGGGATCCGGACGTCCAAAATAACGTTGCATGAAAACTTCGCAAGTCTCCAAATGCACGGGAAGGGCTACATTATCTGCCAACATCTCGGTTACCGATTCACGCACCTCATCTTCCACTTCGTCCTCAAGGATCTCGGCGCGCAGGTGCTCCGCAAAATTAGCGCGGAACTCGCTGGAAACGGTACGGCTAACTTTTCTTTCTTTTTTGACCAATTCGTCCCAATCGGTGTCCAACATCTCCAACGTCATCATTTCAATCTGAAGCTTTTGAAGGCGGTCAAGTAGCCAATCCAAACGGCTTAGGTTCGACAAAAGGGGGTCGGGCAAATCGTGAAGGCTGGGCGTTTCCGTCTCGGAAATGATTGCTATCTTTCTTAGGAGGTTCCTGTGCCGGTCTATCAGCAAGGCATCATTCATCTCCACCAGATAGATAGCGCATTCAGGACTATCAAAGTCGGCTCCCCCGGAAATAGCCGGCGTCCAACTCAAAATAAAAAGCAGAATGAACAGAGTTTTGCGCATGAGTGAATTTCTGCGCGCAAACTAGCAGATCTTCACCTGAGAGGGGAAAATTTGTGCGTCTAGATAAGTTTTGGAATTTGTTGGAGATGCCTACCAACGGCCGAGCGGCATGAGCGGAATTTCTACGTTTACCGCCTGCCCAGGACGCTGCATGGGACGGAAACCCGCTTCGAGCATTTCCGCTGCGGGCCCAATTTGGGTGGGGAAGGGTAAAGAAATTGTCGCCCGACGAGGGTAGGTGGGCTGATTTGGCGGGCAGGCGCCTTTAAAAATATAGCGGTCGTCGTTCTTCTCCACTCCTCCGGGAACGTTTAATACGGCGGCGAGTTCCTCAATTAAGGCATCGAGCTTCTTGGGAGGCTCTTCATTGGATTCATTAAAAATCCAATCGATATAGCGCTCCGCACAGGTCCGGTCCATCAGGTGCCCAAACGAAGATACCGAGAGCCGGCTGTCTTGAATGATATGAATCTTGAGCGTGCGCAGTAAATCCCGCACGGGAACTGCGACGGCGACAATTCTTTGTACGAGTACATCCCCGACGTCAGGCGCTTTTCCTGACTCATTCACAAGCGGGGTGTCTGCCAACTGAATATCTAAAATGGCTTCGACGGGCTGAGAAAGACTGGTTTTAAAAACATCGCCTCGACCTTGCGCCCAAACTTTGCCATCCAAATCAGTAATCACGGAAGCCAAAGCGTTCTGCACGGGCATCTGAATGTTTTTGTGCGACCCAATCGTCAAATAGATGGCGTTACCAGTGGGGGAAACTTTCATGTCAAAGCTATCGAGTTCCAGTTCGTGGCGGGCTCTAAAGGTATTGGTTAACTCGCGCACCGCTAAACGTTGCGAACGGCGAATCAGCTGAGGAGTGGGTTCTTGAATAAAAAACTGAATGGTAGCGGTGTAATGTTCTGTGTTCCCCGCGCTTGGCCCCGATTGCACCGGAGCAAGCGGCGCATTCGCCATATCAGCGTAGCTAGTCGAAGAGAGGGCTATGCCCAAGGAGAAGAAAAAATTTATCTTTGTCCGCCGGCTCATCGTCTTCCCGTGGTTTCAAACTCTACACTTTGAACAAGTTCAGGCTTCAAATACTGCACCTGAATGCGGTTCTTATCCTGGAAGCGAATCTGGGCGAAAGGTACGTTGTTTTGTTGGATGGTTTGTACTGCTTTTTCGGGATCCGAAGTATCGGCCACGAAAAACAACATCATCAGAGAACCTAAACCAGCTATGACAGTACCTCTGACCAACCAACTTCGGGCAAAGGAACTCTGTCGGTGAGAGGCGCGTTTGGCTCCAATTTCAGAAAGTTTCCATCCTTTAAGGATGAGCGTTTCATCACTCTGGAGACGCGAATAAACCTTTAGTAAGGAAGAAGAAATTTCCACCTTCGGTGAAAAATAACTCTGAAGTTTTTCTTCAATACCAACGCTCTTATCTAAACAGTCTGTGCAAGAGCGTAAGTGAAGTTTAATCTGAAAGCGAGATTTCCAACTGATGTCGTGCGGGATGGATAAATACTGAAGTAGGACTTCTTCTCGGGGACAACTAAGGAGTGGCATAGGCACCTCCCGAGGGTAGAATGGCTGGGGCTAAAACTTCCATAAGAGATCGTTTTGCTCGTAAATAAGCCTGGCGCGACGCTTGTTCCGTGATGCCGACTTCCTGAGCCACTTCGCGGTGGCTAAAGCCCATCGCATCCCGCAGCCAGATGATTTCAGAATCTTTCTCGTTCAACGAATCCATGGCTACCGCAAGCTCACGCAACTCAATCGCGCGCTCTTGACGAGCGGTTTGGTGATTGTCCACCAACACCACAGAATCCGCGTCCACGTGTTCGCGTTTGGCTCGGGGGGATCTTGCGGTTTTGTCTATCAAACAATTTTTTGCGATACGCAGAAGGTACGAGTAAATCGCGACTTCTTCCACGGCATCGATTTTGTCTAAATTTGTTAAAAATCTCACGTACGCTTCTTGAAGGATGTCTTCCGATAAAGGACGATCACCCTTCGTTTTCCATAAAAGAAAGCGTAAAAGCCCGGGAGCGGTCTGCTCATAGAACGGTACAAAGGCGGATTGATCGCCGCCTGCCAGTAGCTTGACCCATTTTCTCAGCTTCTTTGCCAAAGTTGTTCCCTCTTCCCTACACCCTACAGACGATGCTTCGAAGTTTTTGTGACGTTCTCGATGAGGAAACGATATAACAGAGTGCCTTTGGGGGCAACCTGGGGAATGAGGAGATAAGTAATTGGAATTTAATGCATTATTGCTCGACCTAGATGGCACTCTAGTCAATAGCCTGCCCGATATTGCGGGCGTGATTAACTTGGTGCGCCAGAGTTTAGGGGCCGGACCCCTTTCGGATGCTCAAGTATTGCCCCATGTCGGACACGGAGCTCACTACCTGGTGAAGAACTGTTTGGCGGATGTTCCGAACGTTCTTTCTTTGAGTGACCGGGTGACTCAGTACAAAGAGAGTTTTGCGACCTGGGTGCCACGAGGAAACCTCTACCCAGGGGTGAAAGAGACTTTGCTTGAATTTCGCAAGCGCCCCAACCTGCGTTTGGCTGTGGTAACCAATAAATCCACCACCGCCGCTAAATTGACCCTCGGAAAGTATCTCCCTGAAGTAAGCTTTGACGAAATTGCGGGACCCGAAATGGTGAGCCACTACAAGCCGCACCCGGCTCATGCGCTTGAAGTGCTTGCGCGAATTGGGGTACCCGCCGAACGGGCTACTTTCGTGGGGGATCACAACGTGGATCGCGACTGCGCTCAGGCCGCCGGAATTCGCTTCTTCGGCGCTTGTTATGGATTTTGCGCTGTGGACGTGCCTAAAAACCAGCGGTTAACCCACTTCTCAGAACTGTTGGAGAAAGTCCGCTAAGTTGAGGTATAAGGGCTCAAATGACGCAGGGGACTAAAAGCGGGGTGAATTTGAAGGGCCTTCCCATCGAGGCTCTAGAAGAGATTGCGATTTCTCGCGGTCACTCCGCCTTTCGTGGCCGGCAGCTTTTCCTTTGGATTAATCAAAAGAAGATTTCTGATTTCGATCAAATGAGCGACCTGAGTAAGGCGTTTCGGGAAGACCTCAAAAAAGAATTTGTAATTCCTTCAATCCAAGCCGAAGCGGGGGAACCTTCTGCTGACGGTACGATCAAATATTTAATCAAACTAAACGATGGGCAAACGGTTGAGGCGGTTTATATACCTGCAGAAAACCGGCGCACGCTCTGCGTATCGACGCAAGTGGGCTGTAAGATGGCGTGCTCGTTTTGTGCGACAGGCTACATGGGCTTTATTCGCAACTTAGAAGCCTGGGAAATTGTAGACCAACTGCTCTCCACGCCAACGCCCCTTCCGGTGACGAACATTGTGATGATGGGTATGGGGGAACCGTTTGATAACTACGAAGCGATCACCAACGCCATCAAGATTTTTCGGCATTCCAGCGGATTTCAAATCGGTAAAAAGCGCATCACCGTTTCGACTGTGGGCCTAACCGACCAAATTAAACAGTTTGTAAAAGACGACTTGGGTTTACTTGCTATTTCGTTGCATGGCACCACGGATGAGCAGCGAAGCAAGATCATGCCAATCAATAAGCGCATTCCCTTGGCGGAACTGCTTCAAACCTGCAAAGAACTTCCGCTGCGCAAAGGGCAGCGTATTACCTTCGAGTATCTTTTGATTAAAGATCACAACGATAGCGATGAAGATGCGCGACGTTTAGTAAAGTTGCTCTCAAATATTCCCACCAAGATTAACCTTCTCAACTACAATGAGAATCCTTTTGTCGACTTTAAGCGTACTCCTGAAGAGCGCGTATTGCGCTTTCAAAAGATTTTGATGGAACGTGATTTCACGGTGACCTACCGGCGTAGCCGAGGACGAGATGTCAATGCAGCCTGCGGGCAATTGCGTACGAGTTTGCGTTCGGATCGTATTCAAGAGAGGGAGAGCAGAGTATGTGGGTAAAGATAATTGGGTTAAATTTTCTTTTGCTAGCGACGCCACTTTTCGCGGCGGGTTGGGCAAGCTGGTGTGGCAAAACCGTCGCTAACTATGTCGCCCAGACTGGCCTTGCCGCGGCAGCAAAAAACAAAATTGGTGAGGCGCTCCTGCCGGAAAACGTGCGCTCCGCACTTAACCTCTTGGTGGAACGCTCGCGCAACGGCGAGGCCGGAGCATTGAACCAGATGGGACTATTTATTCAGGCGGTTTCCGACCGCACCGTGGGACTTCAGGGAACTGCATTAACGGCGCTTTTGTCATTGCCCAATGGCGTCGTGAAGGGCCAAGACGGAGTGCGTGAAGCTCTTCGAGAAAAGATCCTTTTCGATTTACAGCAGCCCGCCTTCGCGGACCTGGCGAACTACCCCCTTTACAACGAAATTAAGGATAGGCCGAAGGCCGTTCAGCTTTTCCTCGTGGAGACGCTTGATTCAGCGGAGATCACCGATATTCGGGTGGCGTGGATGCAAGCAGCAGTCAATCAAGTTCAGCCTGAAGTAAAGGCGAGGCTTGAAGGTTGCATCGAACGGAATACTAATCTCCGCCGTCGCCTTTAAGGCTGGCAAACTCACTACTCAGTTTTTCCCACTCGGTCATGCGCTGAGTGAGATCTTGTTCCAATTTGGTCATCTGATTGAATAGCTCGTTTCGTTTGTCGGCGTGCTGCGCTTCATACAGGCCCTTATCATCAAGCTGTTTCTGAAGCTGTTCCTTTTGCTCCCCGAGTGATTCAATTGAACTTTCTAATTCCGGAATCTTGCGTTCCAGGCTTTTCAGGCGATTCTTCAGCTTCTTTCTTTCCTCGAACGAAAGACCTGACCCAACTTCCTCTTTTTTCACAGGCTTTGGGGCGGGAGCCGCGGGCTTAATTTCTCCGGTGAGGTGCGGATACTTTTGAAAGAAACTGTTGAGATCCCCGATATGATCCGTCAGCTGGTGATCATGGGAAAAATAGAGAATGCGTTCTGCTAGCCCAGAGATAAATTCGCGATCATGCGAAATGAAAATGATCGTACCCTCGAAGCTGCGAATAGCGTCCTTAAGGAGTTCTTTGGTTTCAATGTCCAAATGGTTGGTGGGTTCATCGAGGAGAACAAGATTAACGGGTGTGACAAGAATACGGAGAAGGGCCAAACGGGCTCTTTCCCCGCCACTTAGGACTTTGGCGAGTTTTGAAATTTCGTATTCCCCTGAAAAACCAAAAGCACCCAACCACGATCGAATTTGCTCAATGCCTACGCCCTTGGCGCGTTCGCGCAGGTTTTCTGTAAGGCTCGCGTCGAGCATAAGTTCATCAAGCTGATGCTGTCCAAAAAATCCAATATCCACGTTGTGGCCTGTTTGCATCTGCCCTTCGACGGGTTGAAGCACCTGCGCCATCAGTTTCAGTAGTGTCGTTTTACCGGCGCCGTTGTCACCGATAATGGCAACCTTCTGTCCGCGTTTTACTTCCAAATTGACATGACGAGAGATCCAAGGCCCTTTGTCTGAATACCGGAAGCTCACGTCGTTCATCACAAGCGGGAATTTTCCACCGAGTGCTTGGTTGCGGAATTGGAATCGCAGGTTGTAAGAAGCGCCTCGGATGCGCTGCAAGCGATCCTTTAGCTCGGTAATTTCCTCTAAAAGCTGGTCGGCCGCTTTCTGCTTACTCTGTGCGCGTGCAGCGGTGTTGGCTTTCGCGCGGAAACGGTAAACGAAGTCCATAAGCTCTTCGTGCTTCTTAACGTTTCGCTCGATACTACGTTCCAGAATCTCAGCCTCTCCCACAAGCGATTCTTTGAAAGTAATGTAGTCGCGTTGATGCGTGCGGAAGTAAAAGTGACCGCCATGCAGAATAGCCAGTGAATCGGTGGTGCGTCTTTGAAGAGCTACGTCATGGCTGATAAGAACCAAAGTGCCGCGGTATTCTTCAATCAAAAAGTTTTCAAGCCACTGAATGGTACCCAAGTCCAAATGGTTGGTGGGTTCATCAAGGAACAAAATTTGCGGCTGATTGAGGAGCGTGGCCCCAATAAACATTCTCAGAAGCCAACCACCGCTTAATTTTTGCGGTGAACCGTTCTGCACTTCCGCAGAAAACCCGAGTCCTGAAAGTACGCGCTTAATTTCGAAGTCGTACTCAATATGTTCGTCTTTTTCGGTAAGTAGTTGGTCGCGGATGTAATCAATCACGCTGACAGAACTCAAATCAGACTTCTGCGCCTGCAAAACGGCGGAGTCGAGTAGCGCCTGGTCGAGGTACCCGATTCTCAGCTTGTTTCCGCCCACCACGGCACGGTTGCCCTCGTTGGCTTCACCCTGACCCGCGAGAATGCGCATCAGCGTGGATTTCCCGCACCCGTTGCGACCGGCGAGTGTCACCCGCATGCCTTCATAAAGTGTCCAGTTTACGTTCTCAAAAAGAACGCGGTTCGGATAGCGGACACCAATGTTTTCTAAAACTATCTGCGCTTTCATCCTGTGCTTTCCTAAAAGCCGAAAAGGGCAGTGTGTACCATGGATGGGGTCTGATGACCAAGGGGCGTTGGCTAACCCGCCCCAGAACGAAATTTCATTCCCCAATTCCTAGTTGTAAGATAGCGTGGCCGCAAAGAAAAAGCTTTTCCTGGGCGGAGCCTCTTATGCAAGCTGCAACCGAGACGCACACTCTATCTACGTTCACGCGCCGCATTCTCGTCATTTCCCTCGTTGTTCATCTTTGGGCTGCTTGGGCTACCGTGGGGTTCTTCCACTACGATGAACATTTTCAGATTTTGGAATGGGCGGGCTCGAAACTGGGATTGATCTCGCCTGATGACTTGGCTTGGGAGTTTAAGAGCCAAATCCGACCTTGGCTCCTACCAGCCGTTTTTACCGGCGTTTTTAAGGTTCTCGCGTCGGTGGGCATCACCAACCCCTTTCACTGGGCGACTTTTGCGCGTTTTCTCTCAGCGCTGCTGGGCTGGCTTTCCGTTTGCTTTCTGGTTCAGGCCTGTCGCGGGTGGTTTATCGAGGAGAAATGGCGGAAATGGGCTATCGCCGGTGCTGCGCTTGTTTGGTATCTGCCCTACCTTCACGCGCGGACCTCGTCGGAAAACTGGTCAGGTTCTCTTTTCCTCATCGGTTTCACGTTGCTTGTTCTGGCTGTTCAGCGGCAGGGGCTGGCCATTCCCGTTTCCTTGAGTACCGCTTGGCTGAGCGGCTTACTCATGGGCCTCGGCTTTCAATGCCGTTTTCAAATGGGCATCGCCGTTCTTGCGACCTTCTGCTGGGCGATTTGGATGGCGCGCGTAGGAACCAAGGCGATTATCGCCATGGCACTAGGCGTAGGCATAGCGATTTCCTTGGGGGCCGTTGCCGATTACTGGGGTTATGGCGAATGGGTCTTTCCGGCCTGGAAGTATTTTTACGTTAACCTTGTCGAGGGCAAGGCCACTCAGTGGGGCACTTCCCCTGCGGGGAGCTATCTTGTTTGGTTGTTTTTTAGAAACTTCCCCCTGGGCTTTGTACTGAGTTTAGGGATGGTATTCGCATGGTTTCTTAAACCCAAACTCAGTCTCACCTGGGTCACTTTAAGTTTCTTTGCCGTCCATTCGGTATTGGCGCACAAGGAGTTTCGCTTTCTTTTTCCACTAGCGCCTTTGCTTCCTATTCTCGCTGTATTTGGTTACCGCGCTTGGGCGAATCGGTCTCAAGCTCAATTCTTTGTCGCCAAGAAGCTTTTTCTAAAATGGGGAAGTTCGCCGGTTGCTCTTAAGGCGCTTGTGGGAATTAACGCGCTCGTTTTGGTGGTAGTGAGTAGCACCCCAGCGAACCCCGAAGTGAAGGTTCTGGAGAGAATTTATGCTACGGCGACGCAGTCAGTTTATTTCACTCCGGTATCGCCGTATCAGCTGGCCGGTTTGCCGGTAGGTTTTTACAAAAAGCCCGGAATCGCCGCTATTCCGATCGAAGCATTAGCCCAGTCGCAGTCGCCGGTGGAATATCTTTACGCTCCAAATGATCTCATGGTCGTCGGTCGCAAGTGCCAGCGAGTGTCGGGAACGGTTCCTTCTCTATTCAAGAAACAGGGAAGGGAGTGGTTCCCTCGAATAACGCAGCTTCGCGATCTTTCATTCTATCGTTGCGAATTAGAATAGTCGGTCGACAGGCCCCACTTAAGAAGAGCCGCCACCGTGATGGCGTCGCGAATTTCGCCTTTTAACACTTGGTTCAAAGCCTCCTTTAGGCTGATTTTTTTAACCGTAAGCCTTTCGTCATCTTCTGGGTGTGCTTCACCAAAACTTAAACCGCGCGCCAAATAAATAATGGATTTTTCGTCGGTGGCCGAATTGGATAGGTCCGTTTCTAAAAAAACCGACCAATCCTTCGCCTCCATGCCTGTTTCCTCTTTAAGCTCTCTTTTAGCGCTGACAAGAGGATCCACATCGAGTGGGCCTCCGCCTTCGGGAATTTCCCAGGAATAAGTTTTTAAGGGGTAGCGGTATTGTCCAACGAGCCAGGTGTTTCCCTCTTCATCGACGGGCAAGATACCAATGGCGATGTTTTTAAAGTGGACAACGCCGTAAATCCCTTTGCCCGCCTTTTCGTGTTTCACCAGGTGCTCGGTGAGAGAAATCCACTTGTTGTCGTATTTGAGTTCGGAAGAAAGCGTTTCCCAAGGATTTTCATTCATGGGAACGGAGGTATCACGGGCGGTGAGGGGTGTCTAATTGGGCTTGGAAAAGCGAACTCGCGCTTGCGCCAATCGGGGCGTCGTTCCCCTTAGACGACTTTCCGTAACCTCTTCGAACCTGACTTGCGTGTAACCATTCGCGGCTGCTTGCCGGCCCAATCGCGTACCCAGTGCGGCGGTTTCTCGGTCAACGCCTTGGCTCAAGGCGCGGTTCATTTCGGCCAAGTTTTCATTCGGCGCCGATACGTATTCCGTTTTCTGATCAATTCGCCACTCGTCTTCAATGCTGTTAACCCGGCCGGCGAAAGTTTCCAGCGACTGTAAGAGGTACTGTTCTTGTCGTGCGGCGTAAGTGCCTGACGCAGAAAACCGCAGAGTGCCGTCCTCGAAAAGATAAGCGGAAAAAAAATTGTCCTCATTTGCGGGATCTTCCTGGTACAGCGAAGTCGGTAGCGCGGGGGGGGCTTCAGGCTCACCCTGCCCAAACAAAGCCAGTTGCTGGTAGCCGCAAGGATGGGGGTGAGAAGTATCCACGGCCACGACGGGGCCCCCACCAAGAAGCGCGGCAAAAGCGCAAGACACGTAGAGACGTTTATTTGGAAACATTGGGTTTAACCTGTACGTCTATATCTATGCAGCGCTGGCTGATTTTGCCAGAATTTTTCTTAAAGGGATGTTTCATGAGTGATTCCGGGGAAATGACAGAGAGGCGGAGATTCGCTAGTCTCCTCGGCATGCGCCAAGCTCGCTATTTTTTATTCTTACTTCTTCTCGTTGGTTGCGTCACAACGCCCTCCGGGAAAAAAGCGTTCATTATTACGTCGGAAAGCGATGAGGCGGGTTTGGGTTCTCAAGCGTATCAAGAGCTGCTTTCCAAAGAGCGTATTTCTCGAAATGCAAAATGGAATGAAATTCTTAAAAGGGTAGGCGCGCGGCTGGCTCGCGTGGCGAATAAACCGGGCTACAAATGGGAGTTTACCCTGATTGATTCCCCAGAAAAAAATGCGTTTGCCCTGCCCGGGGGAAAGGTGGCTTTCTACACGGGCATTCTTCGTGTTTGCCAAAACGAAGCCGGCATAGCGACCGTAATGGGACACGAGATTGCGCATGCGACAGCTCGTCACGGCGGTCAGCGCATGACCACCGCGTTTGGTTTGCAGCTGGGACTGGCGGGTCTTAATGCCATCTTGGGCGGAGAAGAAGGAAGTGATCAGAAAAAGTTATTGATGGCGGCTTTAGGAGCTGGCGCCCAAATTGGAGTGATGCTGCCCTTTAGCCGAAGCCATGAGTCGGAGGCCGATCTCATCGGCCTGCGCTACATGGCCGAAGCCGGTTACGATCCACGCGAAGCGCCTCGTTTTTGGGGGCGATTTGCCTCCTCCGGCGAACCACCGGAGTTTCTTTCTACCCATCCCAATAGCCGCGGACGTCAGGCGGCGCTTGCCGCCGACCTACCTAAAGTCATGCCGCTTTACGAAGTTTCCCCCCGCTACGGCCTGGGCGAGACTCTCTCCAAGTACTAAGTCTTGGATATAATAAAAGAAGTTTAACCTCTTCCCCGTTGATTCCGAGGGGGCATTTGTTGTATAGTGCGTCGCATTAATTTCGTGCCCCTATTTTTGAAGCCGACTCAGGAGCTCTCATGAAACAGACCCTCTTACTTTTGGACGATGATCCGATCTTTTTGCGTGTGATGGAACTCGCTTTGCGCGAGCGCTATCAGCTTCATGTCGCTTCTAACTTTGATACTGCCATTCAGATATTGGAACGTGAGCAAATCGATGGCGCCATTATTGATATCGATTTGAAAGACGAACAACACGACGGAACGGAGTTTTTGATTCGCTTTCGCGAAAAATATTCCGACAAACCTGCCATCATGGAGTCCGGTTTTAGAGATGTTCCCACGGTCGTAAAATGCATGCAGCTCGGGGCGAATGATTATCTTGAGAAGCCCTTTGATGAAGGCACACTTAACTTAAAACTAGACAAAGTTTTTGCCGAGTCTCAGAAACTGCGCGTTTTCAAACGTGCTTTCGACAAGTCGGTTGCCACTAACCAGATCGTAGGTTCAAGCGAGTCTATTCGCCGGGCCCTTAAAATGGTTGAGCAAGCCCAAGACATGCGCATTCTTTTTTACGGCGAAACAGGTGTCGGTAAGACTCCCTTCGCGGCGTATTCGAACCTGGTCGTTTCGAGAAACTCAGGCGGCACGCGTCCGTTTGAGCAAGTTAACTGCGCTTGCTTGAATAACGAACAGTTTCAAGATCAGTTGTTTGGCCATAAGAAAGGCGCCTTTACAGGCGCTATTTCGGACAAGCGGGGATTGGTAGAAATCGCTCAGGGCGGCGACTTATTCCTTGATGAGATTGGTGACATGCCTCTTGAAACGCAAGCCAACTTTCTCACCTTTTTAGATTCGATGGAGTATTACCGTTTGGGAGACGATCGGAAACGCAAAGCGAGTGTTCGCATTCTTTGCGCTACCAATAAAGATCTTCGGAAAATGGTGGCGGAAGGTAAGTTTCGTCAGGATCTGTATTCTCGTATTTCTCAGGTTGTGATTGATCTGCCGCCCCTACGCGAGCGTCCTGGCGACATTGAAGTGTTGTTCGAACACTTTATTAAACAGTTTTCGGGCTACGCAAAAGCTTATGATTCGGAAATTTTGCGTCAGTTTAAAAAGTTTTCATGGGAAGAAGGCAACGTGCGCGAACTTCGCGATGCCGTTGAATATCTTTGCATGATGGCGCGCAATGAAGATCGGCTTACTTTGGAGCATCTAAGTCCCAAGTACCGGCCTCTTAAAGACTCTACCACCTTGCTCCATCCGTTAAAGCCGGTGAGCCTGCAACCGGACGTCGACGCACTGGGTGAATTTGGCCTGGAAAATTATCTGGAGCACTTTGAAAAACAGCTGCTGGAATCCCAGCTCAAGGCTCACACAGGCAGTGTGGAGACCATGGCGAAAAAGCTGAAGGTTTCCAGACCCACCCTCTACCGTCGCCTGAAGAAGTATGATATCGGTAGTGCCAGTCTCGATGGGTTGGAAAACTAAATTCTCATCTCCCTTTAAAATTTCATTCGGAGAACTGCATCATGAAGAAGTCTGCTTTGGCCGCATTAGTGTTTGTGTGTACCCTTATCCTCGCGGGTTGTTCGGGGTGCGCGAAAAACATCTCGGATAAGCTGGGGCTAAGCAAAGAATGCGAGCCCTCGAGTGAGATTCCGGAACGCCGCGAGTTTCCGGTTAATGAGGCACTGAGTCCGTGCGACGATTTTTACGAATACGCGTGCTCCAAACCACTAGCCTGTTTCAAGCTTCGTGATGATCGCAGCCGGCACATGCTTGCGATTAATGACTCCGTTGAGCGCATTCTTAACCATCAAAAAGAGTATTTGAAGAATATTGGGTCGAAAAAAGATCTTTCTCCGCGTGCTCAGATTTTGCGAGACAACTATCTGGCGTGCATGAATGAAGGGGCGCGCACTGATGAAGAAAAAGCGCTCGTAAAATCTACTGTTGCCGAAGTGGAAGCGATACCTGACCGTGCGGCACTGGTGGGCTTTTTGGGAAAAGAAGTTACCAAGCCCCGCTACAGTTTTATTAGTTTCGATCAGGTTTCCAATCAGGATGATTCGGAATGGTATGACCTCTATCTTGATGCCACGATCATGAGCCTTCCGGAAAAAAGCTACTACGAGAAACCGGAGCTGATGAAAGACTTCCGTGCGGTTGTAGAAGATTTTTTTAATACCATCGGTATGAAAAACGCGGCGGAACGTGCCGATAATGTCGTGAACTTCGAAACGGCATTCGCGAAAACCTATCCGAAGCCTGAAGAAGTACGCGAGCTCATTAATAAGCGCCTCTTTATTGATCGCGCGACCTGGGCAAAAAAATATCCCAACTTGGAAATGGCATCGCTCTTTGGGCAGATTCCCGCCAAAACCAAGGTTCGACACATCTACGCCGATAGCTTCGCGTTTGCGAACAAAGCGCTTGCGACCTTTCCTGTTGATCAGCTGAAAGATGTTTATCTTTATCACGCTCTATCGGGGTACTTGGATGACGCTTACCCCGAGCACTACAAGAAGGCGTTTGAGTTTCGCAATAAGCATTTGGGTGGACCCCCGAAAAGGTCTGAGCGCGAAGAACGTTGCACGAAGCTAGCGATTTCAAGTTTCGGCAAAGAGTTCGATTCGGAACTCATTGACGAGCTTTTCCCGAATTTCCCCGTGGAGAAGTTTGAAGCGATCGTGGAACGCATTCGTGCCGGCATGATTCAGCGTCTGGAAAAAAATACCTGGTTGAGCGAGAAGGGCAAGGCCGGGGCTCTCAGGAAAATGAAGGCGGCGAGTATGCAACTCGTTAAGCCAAAGAACGACGCCGAATGGGATTTCTTGCCACTCGCGAAATACAACGAGAAAGCGCCCATAGCCAATAGCCGCCTGCGGCAGGAAAAATACATTGCTAAGGTACTCTCAGAATTTACCAAGCCCCGGAACAAACATGTTTGGGCGATGGGGCCGTTAACCGTGAATGCTTATTACAGCCCCGACGACAACAAGTTCGTCATGCTTCAGGGAATTTTGCAGTACCCATTCTTTGAGCCGAATGCGGTGGATGCGGTGAACTTTGGTGCGGCCGGAATGGTGGTTGGTCACGAACTGGGTCACGCGATTGATGACCAGGGAGCGAAGTATGATGAAAACGGCGAACTTAATCAGTGGATGACTGACGAAGATCTCGCCGAATTCAAAAAACTGGGGACCATCTTAGTTGAGCAATACGCTAAAGCGGACCCGTCCCATAATGGACAACTCACCTTGGGCGAAAACATCGCGGACACCACCGGACTGTCTTTTAGCTACAGCGCAGCATTTCCCGAAGACAAAGGGTCTATCGAGGATAAAAAAGCCTTCTTCCTCCAGTATGCAAGACTATGGTGCGGAAAGATGCTTCCCTCGGAACTGGAAAAACGTCTTAAAACAGACCCACACGCGCAGACCAATGTACGTGTGAACGAACCCATGAAGCACCAACCTGGTTTCTATGAAGCCTACGGGTGTAAAGCGGGTGACGGCATGTATCTGCCGGAAGAAAAACGTCTGAAGCTTTGGTAGGAGCGCCTTTCCAGACTTTTTAGTAAAGCAGAAAGCCGTTTCTTTACGCATTCTTAAAAGTTTTTCAACTTCTTAGGAATGGGGTATAAGTTCTTCCATCATGAAAAAGATCGTATTTGTCTTCGCGTTCGGGCTTTTTTGTCAGACCACTTTCGCCGGTAACGGCACGCACATCAATGCACTGAGTGCACAAGCATTGGGAATGGGCGGCACCGGAGCGGGTGGTATTACCAACGCGACTGAAGCGCTTTATAAGAACCCTGCGCTTCTCGGCGCCCTCTTAGTTCCGCCGGGCGAAATGGTTTTCGAGCCGATGGCGGAGCGCAACGCGCTGGAGCTTACAGCAAATCTTACAGACCTTAACGCCACGGTCTCAACAAACGCGGCTACCACCACCAGTGCCGCTGGTCCCTTACCCAATGGGGCGCTTGCGTGGTCACACCGAATTGATAACCGCTTTACCTTCGGTCTGGGAGCGTTTGGTTATGGTGGAGCCAATTTTGATTATTCGTCTGAAGCCACACTTGCCGGCGTTCAAGACACCTTTAAGCTTTATCGAATCGTTCCTGCCTTTAGCTATGTGTTTGGCAACACGGTTAGCATAGGTCTGGCACCCTACGTTAGCATTGGTTCCTTCCAGTTAAACTCGACGGCTTCTCCTCCGAGACGAGGAGATCAAGCCGATTTTAGCTTGGGTGTTCAATTGGGAGCGTGGTTTCGGCCCTGGGAATCTGTCCAGTTCGGCGTTGCTTACACCTCTGGTACGCGGCATGTTTACGGAAACCTTATCGATCTTGAGCCATTTACAAACAGTGCTCAAGACGGGTTGGATGACGTCACAGTTACCGAACCCCACGAATTTTCAGCGGGCACGTTAGTGTCGGTCAGTCGCAAAATGGATATCGCTTTGGACTACCGCCTCCTTCTTTGGGGAGACGCAAGTGGGTACAAAAACTTTGCCTGGAAGGCCCAGCATGTGGGGGCTTTTGGTCTACAGTACAAGCTAAATTCTCTTACATTGCGTGCAGGCTATAGCTTTGCGACATCACCTTTGAAAGACCTGGGAACTCTCAATGGGTCGGGCACAACCCCGTACGAAAATAAGTTGATAGCAAACAATAGCGTCATTTTGTTGGACGCCACAGCATTTGCTGGCATTGTGCAACACCACATCTCAGCCGGTGTCGGTATGGAATTCTTTGACAGCTTGGTTGTAGACGCGGCTTTTGTCTTATCACCGAAGAGCACGTTGAGTCTCACCAATCACACAGGTGGCCTGACATCAATCAATACGGGTGTGACTAAGTGGATTGCAGCGCTAAGCGGAACGCTTCGGTTCTAGGCGGCGGACTTACTCAGTAGCTCCCCGTTCACTTCGTCGCCAGTTTTATAGCCGCATTCTCGGCAGCTCAGAACCCCGGACGTATGCACGGTCGATCCCAAGTGAAGTACGCCATGACCGAAGGGACACAGCGAAATTTCTTCTTGTCGGCTTGCTTTTTCATTCAGTAGAGCGAGTACCTTTACTTCTTCTGTCTCAAAGCCTTTAAGGACGACAGCAGGCTGCGCCTCGGTCCGGTAGTTGGTTCCCACCGCCGTAGCAACAGCCTTCTCAATGAGAATCTGACTGGGTTGAGCCTGGGAGCAGAGGCGCGCCGCCAGGTTTACCACTTTGCCGATGGCGGTATAGCTTTTTACGGAGTTTCGCGTTCCGTAAAAGCCGACATTGGCTTCACCCACCGCGATCCCCATACGTACTTCAAATCGTCTGCGCCACAGTTTTTGGTAGGTAAGTTGTTTAGAAGCAATCGTCTGCCTGACTGTGAGTGCAGCTTCCACCACACGCTGGACATAATCACGATGAGGAACGGGAGCGTTGGCGAACGCGAGCACACCATCCCCTAGGAATTTATCGATGGTGAGATCGTATTTTAGGAATGTACGCATTACGTCGTCCATAAAAAGGGTAATCGTCTGATTGAATTCCTTGGAATCAATTTCGTTCATGCGCACCGTAGAGTTCACGATATCAATAAATACGGTGCAAATTGGCGTGATCTTTGTGTCGCTAAGATGGGTTTTCCCCTCGCGAATCATCTGAACTACTTGCGGACTAAACTGGCGCGTCAGTTCGGTAAGGCGAACGGCTTGCTCTGTTTTGCGCTGAATAATCGCTTCTCGGGCCTCGAGCTCTTTGTGCAGGCGTGAGCGAGCGGTGAGTTCTTTCCCGCGCAAAGTTTCCAAATAGAAACGAATCACACTGGAAATGACGACAGTCGAAAAGATAAAAAAGAAGTTTATGGCCATGCCACGCGCAATTTCCGAAGAGGGACTCGATAATGCACAAAGAATAGAGTAGGGCAGATAGATGAGGCCAATGGCAATCGCTGTAGCGTTTCGCTTGAGTGGGAAAAACACAATCGCCAAAGCCAAAAGGTTGAGACCCGCTACGTACGGAGAGGTGATCCCGCCAGTTTGCCAAAGAAGAAGCGTTAGGAGCAGGCCGTTTGCCCCGATGAAGAAAAGCGCCGTGGCCTGAGCATTTTGCAGTGTTTGGGAGCGTTTGATTAATCCATAGGTTAATGCACAAACGGGAACAATGAGTAGGCGGTAGCTGAGAAACTCCCACATGCGTTCCGGCACATAGAGGATATCTGACACCCAAAACAAGAGAAAAAGAGGCAGGGAAAGATAAAGGCTCGCGACGGAGACAAAGGCTTTCAGGTCACCCAGTCGCTCTGTTTCACGCAATGCCGCAAGTTTCTGGTGTGCCATACTACGCCACCTTCTTCACTTTCGTGGGGCCAAGGTATTGAATAATTTCAATGGGCTCGCGGTGTCCTTTGAGCGTAATGTCTCCGCAGGGTGTGGTTTCGCAGTCCTGAGCTTGGTCCATGAGAACCTTTGAAAAACAGAAAGTGTTTGGACCCGTTTTACGTGTGTAGGATTCAATGCGTGAAGCCACGTTCACCGCATCCCCAATAAGAGTGTAATCGAGGCGGTTAACAGACCCGATATTACCTAGAGTGCAGAGACCCTTATGGGCTCCAACCCCAACAGAAATTTGGGGAAGTTTTTCGGCGGTTAATCGGCGGTTGATCGCCGCCATTGCGCCCAATATGGCACCTCCGGCGTGGATCACATTTGAAGTGGTGGGATCAAAATAAATGAGCATCCCATCACCCATGATCTTATTGATGCGGCCCCCGTGCGCTTCCACCTGCTTTTGGACTTCATCGATATAAATATTAAGCGTTTTGGCGATGCGATCCGGCGTTTCCTTCTCGCTCAAACTCGTAAATCCTACTAGGTCGATAAACATAATACCCAGAACCTTTTGTTCCAGACGAAAAATATCATCGATGTGGGTATTGTCATCCACGCGCATTTCGGAAGGTACGTATTTTTGGAAAAGATTGCGCAAGTCCTGATTAAGTTTTAGGGCGCGATTGGTTTCTTGATAGCTGCGCGCGTTGGCTATGGCCACCGCGATATTTGATGCCAATGCCGTCATCAACTGAAGATCGTTATGCGAAAGGGGAACGGAGGTCTTATCATTCTCTACTGCCAGAACACCCAAGACTTCTTCATGGAATACCATTGGGGCAGCGATAAAGGAGTCGGTATTAAGTGCCTTCGCAAGATCTCGGCTGCGACCACTAAGTTGATCGAGGTTTTGCTGCACATTCCTGACTAAAAGAGGCTTTTTGGTGTTAATGGCCCGAATAAAGTACCCGCTGAAGTTATTTGGGTCGATGTTGAACTCGGTCTTCTTGATCAAGTGGGCGTACTTTTCCTGGTAACCTGCGGTGGCTTGGGTACGAAGTACCGTTCCGTCCACGAGTAAGATAATCGCACGGTCGTACTTCATCTTTTCTTTGATGCTATGAACCACAACTTCTGACAACGACCCCAGTGGCATCATTTCAATCGTCGATTCCACCGTCTGTCGCAAAATCGTTGCTTCCTCGTGACGACGGTTGAGCGTATTCAAGGACTCTTTCAATGTGGCGTTCTGCCCGCGCATGGTTGAGGAAAGATGCTGAATGCTAATCTCCCGAAGAACCACAAAAGAAGCGAGTGAAGTAAAGAGGGTTGCTAGTAACCCCTGAGTTATCCCCAAAGTGGGTACTAGTGCGGCGAGCGCAAGTAGCGTAATACCTGCCGTGATAAGGCCCGGCTGGGACTTCCAGGATGAGCTCCAGTAAATATCGTACTGGCAGTATTTCGCCCCTTTATGCAGGCATACAGGGTGTTCGATTCGAATTTGATTGGCGTGAAATAAAGTTGGAGCAGCCTCCAACATCCCAATGCGGTTCTGGCATTGATAGGGCTGTTCAACGCAGAATGGATTTGGTTCTGAGCGAATAATCGCACTTCCACGGGCGACCGAAACCGCAGAAAGCGTGGCTGCTTTGCTGTAGTAGCCCGACACTGTACCAATATTCTTAAAGATCATGCGAGGGGAAAGTAGGCTGCTTACAATGTTTCCTGCTATTCCACGAACTGATTCGTGAAGAGCAAACACGCCTACTTTGCGGGCGATATCCGGATCCCCAGTTAGTTGAACGACTCTCTCGTTGATATCGTCTGCGAGCTTCTGACCAAACCAGTTGTCATCGGAATCCAAAAACGAGACATGGGAGTGGCATTGCTCGAATAACTGTTCCACTTGGGCGTTACTCCAGTTGAGCTGCGATTTGAGATACGCAACCCAGTTGCGGAGAATCACCACATTGTAGTGGAGATCATCGAATTTCTCTTTTGGAGTCATCCTTAGTTTTGGCCGTAATCTTTGCCACCAGCTGGCGGAAATTTTCGAACACGTAGTCTGTAGAGTCTTTGAACAAGTTGGTATAGCGCGTATTGAGGTACCAATACCGATACGTTTTGGCGAATTTGAAGGGCGCCGGCACTGGGTCCCCTGTTTCCGCAAGCAAAATGGGTCGGTCGAGCTGGGTGCTCCGATAGGATTCCAGCACGTGGTTCATCAAATGGGCAGCGAGCTTGTTTTTTAATTCAAGGTCGATTGCCGAGTAGAAAATGCGGAATGTATTGGTTAACTCGGAAAAATTGATCCCTGGTGAAGCGTAGTTGCACACCGCAAAGGCGGAGAGGCCGCTCTTTTTGTCTTGGGCCACAAATACGCGTCGCTTCCGATAGAGCCCAATTTTTTCATAACTCTTTGAGATCTCCATCTGGAGAATGTTTTCGCGATTTAGGCCCTCGATTCGTAGGAGATGTTCCTTTTTTGTGCGGACGAGGGTTGCTTCCAAAAGGCTCAGATCTTGGGCGGTCGCTTCACGTGTCTCGAATCCGGCATCCTTCGATGGGTTCAGATGAATCTGATTGGGTTCAGCTAGACAGTATTCCAGATCACACACATCGCAGATGTCAGGCCGGTTAATGAAGTTACGTGCTTCACCAAAGACCAGGGCTGGGTAAAGGTTGTTGGGACGATAGTAGAATATGGCGTACTGATTGCTGGCAAGGTGATTTCCCTCGGGCTCGAGAAAGAACTGGGTGATTGCTCTGAGTACTGTTTTTGCAGCATTCGGTGAAGCATCTGTTTTAATCGCATTAAGATGTTGAACTATCCACGTTTTGTCGAAAAACTTGATGGCCGACACATGTCCCACAAGCTTCGATTCTTCTTTGTAAAGAATCTTTTTTAACAAGGGGGTTTCCGAGGAAAGAAGTTTGTTCATCGTATCTAGGATGTGATGCGCTTTATCCTGAATCTGTTCGCGCTTCTCAGAGTAAATGAATCCACTTTCGAAGAACAAAGACCACAACTCGTTCTGATCCGCGCTTACCGCATCCGCGAGATTGGGGAACAGTTGTTTTTGGACTAGAGCATTGACGCGTTTAAGAAGCATCAGGTCGGATCGAGTAAAGCGGGCCCCCACTCGCACTACGCGGCTGTCACCCGAACGGGCCGTGTGAGTTTGTACTACTTTGAATTGGATGGGGGTCATCGCTGTTTTGGGAAGATAGAGCTCCGCTTTCCCGACGGTCAGACCGGGCAGTATGGGGATATCGTTGGTGTCGACAGAGAAGGAGAATCCGGAAGTTGAGATGTCCAGTAAGTTTGCGTTGATTACTTTTTCTGGGAAAAGAGGGTGGTTGAAACGGACAAAAGAGGCGGCCTGGGGGTCTAGGAAAAGACGACTGGCTTTGCGCTCCTCCTTGGTCGGAACGGTGGGACTCATGCGCGCTTCAGACGCACCTGTTATAGCTACAACCACATCGTAAGCATTGACTCCACTATCGCCTTCAATGGGTTTGATTCTAGCAACAATACCGGACGCACTCAGTGCTAGAACATCTTCCATACGCATTTCGATCTGAGTGACGGTGTCCCCAAGTAAAACTAATGCCTCGGCACGAGGAATGAGCAGCCGCACTGAGGTGGTGGAGAGATCTTCGGCGCGAGCGACATTGATGAGTCGTGTTCCATTGAGTGTCTCCACAGTTAACGTTGTTTTTACACCAGGTAGCAGAGTGGCCCGGACACTGTTTCTAGCAGTACTTAGCGTTCCGTGTTTCGGTAGTTCCAAAGTGAATAGAGTCCCGCCGTTGTGTTCGGAGGTGGTGATGAGCGTGGTTTGAAACGCTAGTTTCCTGGCTCGGTAAACCAAAGATGCTGTAAGCGGCGCACTTTTTTGCTCGAGAGTTCCGACTACAGTGGCTTCATGAGGTGCAACAACGAAATGGTCTTCGGCAACCGAGTGAACGAAAGCGCGTAAAGTGAAGGTTCCGGGTTTCTCGGATTGAATAAGCACGGGTGTACGGGTGAATGCCGCATATTCCAGTGCGCTAGACATCTTTACTTTTTCAGGAGCATCCGGCATTTATTTTACCCCTTCCACAAGAATGAGTGGGGTGTAAGAGAAGCGGCCCTCGTCTTTCAAGAAGCGCATGAATCGCGTTTTGAAATCCTCCACCTTAAACGAAAGACTCAATGAGCCCGCCTGCTGCAGTTTTATGAGCTGGTCTAGTTTGGCTGTCCAGTTAATCTCATCTTTTTGTGCGAGCTTCCCATAGAAAATGTGATGAGCGGAAACGTGTACTCGTACCTGCTTGAGATTGTTCTCATGAAAGAAGGAATAAAGTTTTCTTCCGACAAAAGGATCGAATGACTGGTTTTCTGTGAGGAAGGAAGTAAGTTCTTTAAGTTGGCGATCCAACAAATCATCAAGGGGGTAGTGGGTTAGGCAGTTGTAATCGAGATCACCGATGACAATTTTTCCTCCGGGCTTTACGAGGCGCACCAGCTCCGTGAAGGTGGCTTGCGGGTTGTTTAGGTACTCGAAAACAAATCGGGAGAAGATGTAATCAACGGAATCAGAAGGTATATCGAGTTG
Organism: Bdellovibrionota bacterium; assembly: GCA_041751875.1. Classification (GTDB taxonomy): domain Bacteria; phylum Bdellovibrionota; class FAC87; order UBA2466; family JACKAF01; genus JBGSIC01. The sequence goes on along the minus strand of JBGSIC010000013.1, from coordinate 392,385 downwards.
CGCAAGATCACTTTGCAGGAAGTTCAACCGAACGGGGTGGGCAAGCTGCAGGCGATTCTTCGCTTCGGCTAAGCGGTCAATGGAGCGGTCAATGAGCGTGAGTGTTGCGGGCTTTTTTTGTTCCGCGAGCAAAGTGAGCATCACGGAGGACACGGCCCCGATGCCTGCACCCGCATCAATGATGTGTCCGTTCGGTGGAATGGAATCGAAACCAGTTTGGCGAAGATGGGTTCGCGTTTGTTCGCGATCATCTTTGATCTCGAGTCGCTGGCCTTCGCCCTCGCTTTCCATGAGGTAAGTTGCAGGTTTTGCTTTAGATTTCATCCTTTCTTATCGGTCTTTTTGGCGTTGGGCTAAAGAAGAGCCAGAAAGCTTTGGCGTGGCTATATTGCCGAAATTATTAAAGAAAAAAGATGGGAAACAGGGGTTGGGTGGCGCGTTAGGGGAAGCGAGTAAAAAGGCACCCTCCTTGGGGGGGAAGGTGCCTCAAAATATCCTAACCGCGCAAGGTGCTTTGAAGCATCCAGGCTGTTTTCTCGTGAAAATCGGAGCGGCTATCGAAGAGCGCCGCACTGACTGCATCGCCATTTTCGTTGGAAATGCGTGAGCCTTCGCGTTGCTGGGTTGCAAGCTTACGATGATCGGTCAACAAAAGCTGAAGCATTTCTGCGGCCGCTCGCGAACCACCGGGGACTTCTTGAATCGTTGCCGCTTCCAAAAGCTCTTTGTAACTTCCCGGAGCATAAAAGCCCAGTGCGCGGACGCGTTCGGCGAGAATATCAATTACGCCCGATAACGATGTGTACTGTTCTTCAAATAGTTTATGCAGTCCGTAAAATTCTTTCCCTTCTACATTCCAATGAAAGTTCTGCGTCTTGAGTGCTAGCAAGTAACTGTCTGCCAACAGCGACACCAATTTCTTTGCGATCGCTTCGGCTCCGGGAGGTGCCTCAAAATTTTTCTGGGGGGATAGATTCTTCATATATTCCTCTCTTTCTGTTCGTACTTCTCTTATACCTTTTCTTAAGCGCGCACAATGTCTAGCCTGCCTTAATTAGCTTAGCCACATCGAGCGTCGCCTGACCTTTTTTCCAGCCTGTCGGGCATAACCCATCGCTTTGAAGAGCGTCCAGAGTCCTTAGCGTCTCATCCGGATTTCGCCCCACTTTTCCGTCGTTTACCGAAACAAAGCGAATAATTCCCTGAGGATCTACAATATAGGTGGCTCGTTGAGCGACCCCTTCGTTCTCCTCCAGGATTCCCAGGGCCGACGACAGGTCACGACGAATGTCGGAAAGCATGGGAATGGGCAAACCACGGATGAATTCGCTGTTTTGTCTCCAAGCGAGGTGGACGAATTCAGAGTCAGTGCTGCACGCGAAAATTTCGGCGCCCCGCTTTTGAAAATCTTCCTTTAAGTTCGCAAATCCGCGAATTTCGGTGGGACAGACGAAGGTGAAGTCCTTCGGGTAAAAGAAGAGCACCGCCCACTTGCCCTTGAGATGTTCTTTACTGATTTCCGTGAACGCTGTTTCCGGCTCATCGCCAACGACTGCTTTAAGTTTGAACGCGGGAAACTCCTTACCTAAACCCAACATACTGACCTCCTTAAATCTGTTTATTGTCTACATCTCTACTATCGCTCTTTTGCGGTGATATAGGAAATCGATTGTTTTTATCGTATAATAGCGTATAGCTATCAAATAAATGGTTAAATATTGGGGGTTTAGAGTTGGTTACCTTGACTCAAATTGAATATGTGCTGGCGGTGGACCAACACCGCCACTTCGGAAAAGCGGCTAGAGCGGTACATATTTCACAGCCCACGCTGAGCATGCAGATTCAAAAGGTGGAGGACGAACTAGGACTCACTCTTTTTGACCGATCGAAAAAGCCCATCCTACCTACGGATAGGGGGACCGCCTTTATCCGGCAAGCCAAGGTGGTCATGCAGGAAGCTCACCGGCTTACTTTTGTTAGCCAGCAGGACGCGAACGTCCTTCGAGGAGATTTTCGTTTGGGCGTTATCCCTACGCTTAGTCCCTATTTACTTCCTCTCTTTATTCAAAAGTTTTCCGATCGCTATCCAGCGGTGCAGTTACACATTGAGGAACTTAAAACAGATGAGATTGTGCGTGCGATTGGAGATGATCGCATCGACGCCGGTCTTCTTGTGACGCCCCTTAAGGAGCCGCAAATTATTGAAAAGCCTCTTTTTGAAGAACCCTTTTCACTTTATGTGAGCCCAAGCCACCCGCTTTTTCAAAAGCCGCGTATTGCCCAGTCCGAACTCAAAGGGAGCGAAATTTGGCTTCTGCAAGAAGGGCATTGTTTGCGCAACCAAGTGGTGCGCATTTGCTCGGTGCCGGAGAAAAATCAGGTGCTAGGGAATGTGCATTTTGAAAGTGGAAGCCTGGAAACCCTTCAGGCTCTTGTGAAGAACAATAAGGGATACACTCTGCTGCCTTACTTGGCTGTTTACGCAAAAACCAGCAAAGAGGAACGTGCGCTGATTAAGGAGTTCATTCCTCCCATTCCGACTCGTGAAGTGAGTTTGGTTTACGGCAGGACTGAGCTAAAGAAGGATATTTTGATTGCGCTGGAAGACTCGATTGTAGAAAGCTTGCCTCCTGCTCTGAAGAAGACAAAAATTCCAAGCCGAATCATTCCCATCTAAAAGGTGCCCATCTACTTCCCGGCCGTAAAGGTAGCGGGTAATCACCTGGCACCTTCCCGGCCGGGAAGTAGATGGGCACCTTATCTGCAGACACCGTCCAAAAAAGATGGCACCTTATCTTTCTAAGGCCGAGAATCTTCCCGCATGAGGGGGAGCGGGAGCATTTTTCTCTGGGAGTGTCGCCACGGTGGGCGTGGTCGGTGCAATAACCGCAGCAGCTGGCAACTCAGGTTCACTTTCTAATAAACAGTTATGCAGTGTGTTCTTACCCAGGCCTTTAGGCTCACAGTTCACAAAGAGACACTCATGAAAATGAATGTCTTCAGCAGATTCACTGGGCGCTTCTGATTCAAACACGCAGTCAACGAAAAGACAGTTCTCGAACTGGGCACGGCTAAAATTGCAGTTTATAAAACGAACACGCAAGAAGCTAAGATCCTGAAACACAGTTTCGCTGAAAAGAGCATTCTCAAAGGTCACTTCTATCAGGTGGCCTGAAGAGAAACTTCCATCTGCCGACTGAAAGTCAGGAAGACTGATCTTTTTCAGCTGAAAATGAGAAAGATGCTCGTTTACGAGATGGGATCGCGACAGTGTAGTGTCCCCATTGCGAAGAATCTTTCCCGACAAAACGAGCTGCGAGGAAAGCTGGTATCTTTGAGGAAGTCCATTTTGTTCGATGACTTGCATTGTTCCTCCTTTAAGGGCGCATTAGTCCATAGTCCGCCTTAGCGCAGGCTGAACGAAAACTGAGTTTTAGCCGGTCCACTAGGTATTTTCCTTGAGTAATGTGGGGAGAGGAAGTCTCACTTAGTTCAGAGGCGTCCCCCGGCAATCCTAAAAAAGCGGTTGTGCGAAAACGCACTTGTTCTTGTTGATGGAGAGCCTTGGCGTACTGGTTACTAAAAAGTTGAGGTCCGTTTTCGAAATGGTAGCGGTCAGTCACATTGACTTCAACCGTTCCTTCTCCACCCGCCCACCCGAGTTTGTCTTGATAAGAAGTATGCTGAGCGAATTTATCAAGTGCCTTGTAGAGTTCGTTGCTGGGCAACGTCTTTGTTTGTTTCTCCATCGTACTGGGGTCAAAATAGGTGAATGATATTTCCTTGTAGGAACGTTCGGCATTTTGCTCAGCGCTTAGTCCCAGAAAGGAATCATTCTCAGATACGCGGTTGCTCTCAATGTGCGAACCGAGCTTTACACATTCAAGAGTTCCCGGACCAGAACGGAAAGAGAAAAAGAAGCCGAAGCTTTGAGAAAGATGGCTCAGATGTTCCCAGAGCGTTTTTCCAGCCAAAGACAGCCCGGGTACTTCCTCCGAAAAGCTACCGTGGAATCGCGCTTCGACTCCCAATGTGTCGGCTAAACCCGAGATACAATTTTTTAAAGACTGAGGCTTGAGAAAGCCATTCTGTGAGGCTTTAGTCGCGCCAAAGAATTTGTCCCGGAAACTTAAAACAACACGCGAGTGGTCAAGAACGCTCACATTCGCCAGTCGACCTGAGAACACTGTTTTGTTGTGCCATTTTACCGAGGCCTTTTTGGGAAGTTCGGAGTTTCGTAGCTTTCCCAAAGAGGCCCCGCTTTGAGCGAGCACCACTTGAAAATCGTTGAGGGCGTCCAACTCGAGATGAAGACGCGCTTCGACAATGCTTGCTTCAAGAGAGCTGTTTCCAAGGTCTATTGCATATTTCCCTAGCGGCTTAGCCATGTTTCAGTACCCTTTCTGAAAGCGGTTTTCCGTTTAGCAACACCATCATGCCTGCGTTTTGGGCCTTATCGGCGAGAAAGCTGACGTCTTTTTCCCGGGCAATGGACAGGGAATGGGCGCGCGGATCGATAAAACGGCTCATTAGGTTTAGTGTGCCTTCAAAATGAATGGAGCTAAGCGCATCGATTACGGCCTCGGAGTCCTCAAACGCGTTTGGCATGAGTAGGTGGCGGACTAGAACACCTTGACGAAGTTTTCCGTCCGCCTGAAAACGCTGAGGATAGAGAGAAACCGCTCGCTGAAGGGCTGTTAGGGCCACGCTTCCATAGTTGCGGGGCAGATTAACATTTTGAGCGGGGAGAGCTCCCCATATCTTAAAATCAGGAACGAGAACATCCGAAAGCGCCGAGAAACGCTCAATGAGAGAAGCCGGTTCGTAACCGCTGGTCTTGAGTACCACGGGGAGAGTGGGGTGCAGATTACGAAACGCAAGCAACGGTGTTTCAATAGCCTCCCACAGGTGGGTGGGAGAAATGAGATTGATATTTTTGGCCCCCCGATCGACTAGACTTTGCAGCAAGCCAAGAAACGACTGGGTGTTGTAAAAGGTACCCTGCTTGAGAACGGAGGTTTCAGGTGTGTAGCAAAAGTTACAACTCAGGTGGCAGCCTGAAAAGTTTACCATTCCAGAGCGTTCGTTTCCTACAATCAGCGACTCTTCGCCATGGTGAATTCCGGCGTGAAAGACATTAATTTTCACAAAAGTCTCCTTTCTCAACCAAAAGGGTCTGCAGTTCCTCCCACAGGTCAGTCACCACGATATCGCCGACTTCATCAACATAGATGCGAGAAAGCACTTCCGGCGCCGGCAGATCATTCGTTGTGGTTTCGCAATTCACAGGCTTTCCTCTTGATTCTGAGTCTCTTCGGCGCAGACATAATAAGTATCTTTGTGCTCTCGCTGAGAAAGAGTACCCAAGGCTTCCTCAAAAGGTTTGCTGAAGCTTTCACATTCGCTTCCCGTGAAACCTGAAGCCTCCATTTTTACTTCTCCATTCGCGTCAATTGTAAAAGTGAGTTTCTTTACCATTGGGTCACCACCATTTCGATTGCCTGAGTTTCTGGGTTTTCAACGAGTTCGACCTCGTAGCCCTTTTCTTGCGCGAGCTCCATGACCGAAGTCTTGGCGTATTCCCGCTTAACTTTCTTCACAAATGCTTCGCGATCGATTCCAGATACCTTAGGAAGTAAATCCCAATCTCCCACAATTTCGTAGGAGCCATCGACATCTAGTTTGAAACCGATGTCGTAGTGCGTGTCTGTCAGAATTTTGAAGTCAGCCTTGATGGTCTCGTCGAAGAATCCGCGAACTTCGACTCCGTTAGTAGCTTCCTCGACTACAAAACCCATTTGGCGCAGCGCTTTCTGTAGGGTCGACCGATTCTTTAGGTTCGTTTTCAGTTGTGAGAAATGCGACATTAGAGTCTCCTCTGTCGTAAGGGAAAAGGGGCTTTTAGGGAAAGTCTGTTTTCCTTGTTCACGAAACGTAGCGGAACGGCGATTTCAATTTTCAACGATGAGGGAATGTACAAGTGAGCGTTGTGACGAAACTCACTTAGCCTTGTTGCATTAATTGCGGCTTCGAGGCGGATGAAAACAAACTGTGTAGCGGCCTCGTCGTCTTTTAGTTGATGAACCGATTTCGCTTCCATCGGCTGAGGTTCAAACTCGGGTCTTCCTAGTGTGACGTTTTGAGTTCCCAAATAAAGGAGGGCCATTTGTTTTAGAGCATAAAGTGAGCCTGCTTTTTCATTGAGTTCGGGAAGCATTTCGTGAAAGCGAGCCACTTCAGCGTCGTTCAGTGCCTTGTGAGCCAATCCCTGGTATTCGAGAAGGCGGCGCTGATTGGAGACGCTCAGCTCATTCGGCATCAAGCGAAAGCAGTGCTGCTGTAGGGTATGGAAACTCGTTTCGATGGACTCATCGATTGCGCGTACTACTGGGTGCTCGCTGCTACCCCCCACGCCGAGGTCGAGTTGCAGATACTGCGGCAAGAATTGAGACGGATGAAAAGAGTGCTTAGACATACGCTGCCGCTCCTTTTCTCATTGAATCCGAAGGTTCCTCTTTATTTCCATCCAGGGCCACATGAATCAGCGGGCGAACTGCGAGAAGTTGGCCGGCGCGACGCTGGACGGTTTCCATAAATTCCGAGGTGTCTCCATGGACCAGAAGCCCATGGAGACCCAATACCTCGTTTTTCCGCAGGTGGGAGTTATCTACCCGCGAAGCTAGTAAATTATCGGTAAGCCCCTGAATCAGAGCACTCTTCGTGAGTCGGACACCACAAGGAAGATCTCCGAACGGAGGCGGAGAGAGTTGCTGGGAAAGGTGTGCCGCTGCACGAGTCGCCAGAACCGGGGCGGTCAGTTGCCCTCGCCGCTCAGCTTCCATTTCCACTTGAACATCGAGCTGAATTTCGATCACCGTGGACTGGAAAGGTGACAGCGACCATTTCACATCCATGGGGAGAGCCGCTTCAAGATAGTTCTCCACCGCTGCTTTTAGCTCCGTCGTCAGCGCCAGGGGTTGAGAGGGATGTCCCACGAGTGCATAAAAAGTAATTGCCTTCGTGTCTGGGTCTTGTTCGGCTTCAACCACTCGCAAATCAGGGTGACAAGCCAGCATTCCGGAACAAAGTCTATCTAGTTGTACACTCGAGTTGCGATTCGGGCGCTGAGACAACTCGCGCAGCGACCCGTAAAAACGAGTCAGAAATGCGGCTTCTGTTTCCCTCGGTACGAAGGGCGACAGTTGGTGAAGAGGACGAATTCCTTCGACGCGTAGGGTACTGGAGTCGGGGACAAGTCGCTCCAATTTCTCGAAACAGTTCCACTCGGGGGCTACTTCGATGTGATTAGCTCGTACTAATACCCCACCCGCATAGTTTTTCTTCAGAGCATGACCACAAGGGATGATGATGCTGTGATGAACCGCATTGTAGAAGTAGCACTGCTCGAAAATGGCTGGGTTCGTGCGGCGCACTTTCAAAATATCTGTGTCAATCCGCTGCAGAGTGGCGGTTCGCTCATCGGGATACTTGAGCAAAAGTTCCGAAGGAACGCTCATGAGGTTTGCAGGCAGAGGCATTTCTTCCCAAGCCAATCCCTGAAGCGTTCCCACTAAGAGGTCGTTCGTTCTTCCTAAATGAATGGCTCGGACTAAGTTTTCGACAAAGGTACCCACCGGGGCAGTGATGCCCAGTTCGAAAGTGAGTGTGTATTCCACTTTGCCCTTCTCCGGGAGCTCATTTTCAGGAAATTGAATGTGGATTTGCCCCGAGCGCCTGAGGCCATCTGTCGTGTCGGTTAGACGCATTGCTTTGGGGGCAATTTCGCTGAAAGATTTACCCGAAGTACTTAATCCCAGCGAAGCTAGGCGCGCGATCCCGCAACTTTTGTTGTCAGTGGCAGCAAGAAAAGATAACTCGAAAGAGGCTAAGGGAGAGGCGCTGGTGAATCGGACCTGCATTTTCCTTCCCTCAACGGAGGTTTGAAGTCCAAAGAGGGGAAGAATTTCCTTGCTCTCTAAAACCCGCAGAAAATGATCCGCGTTTTCGTGAGCCGGTAGTTGCACATTTGTACCCGCAAGAATGCTAGTTCTTTTTGTAGCAGAGGGGGACGCTTCAAACTGAAAATAGCCCTCAGGAGCTTTGGCGTCCTTTGGGTGAAAGGAAAACAATGCGGGTAGACTGTCCAGCACACGATCGAGAAGGGCTCGCTGACGGTTTTCGACTTCCGAAAGACTCGCGTTAACTCCCTCGGCTAGGAGTTTCACCGGGTCGAGTGGAGACATTTCGTCCCACGATTCAAAGTGAGCTGAGAAGGCTTTATCGACAAAAGAGTTTGAATCTTCGGGCTTCATACGGCACCTCTCGGGTTAATTTCCAATCTTAGTTCGTCGTACTTATGTGTTTCTTGGATCTGGTAGCGAAGCACTACGGAAACCTTTCCTTTTGCTGCCGGAAAGGTTTTGACTTCTCCCAAGATGATTCGGGGTTCGGCGCGAGTGGCACACGCGCGTACTTGATTTTGAATTTCCGCCTGCAATGACGGAGACAAGGGCTTATACAGAAGGCTCAATAGCTCGCTCCCCAGTTCAGGATGAGCGGGCCGTTCTCCTAAATGCGTCAAGAGGGCTGAGCGCAAGCTCTGGCGAATATGATTCTCGAGCGAAGTTCGACCGAGAGAGGCATTTGCCTTGCCTGTTCCGCTAAAATGAAAATAGTTCAGTGCCATCAGCTTTCCTCGTACGCTCCGTCTGAGACGAGTTGAATCGCTAATCCCGCGCGCGTGGCGGCGCCTTGCGTATCAAAGCGTAGTAGTTGTAAAGCGAAAGTGAGCACGTAACCGGAGAAGCGGAATTGGCCCATGCAGAATTCCACGAGCGAGACCGATTTGGTGTCCGTGTTGATTTTGTTCAATGCTCGGGTAAAGGCCTCAACTGCCGGTAGATCACAATCTTTGTCGACGTCTTTGTCGAAAATGAGGTCGCACGAAAGCTGGGTTAAGCCCCCGCTTCGGAAGGAAATAAGAGAAGACGGCTGACCAAGCCGAGGCTCGACTTCATAGTCAAATGCACGGTTCAAACGAAATGCCGTGGGATTAAGACTGAACGCGAGTTCCTTTCCCGAATCCTTGTGCGTCAGTTTTCCTAATGAGTTTGTCTGCGCCATAGTTACTCCAATACAATCCCTTCATGTGCGAAGCCGATCTGCTCAATGGTGAGGGAGTTACTTCTTGCACTGAGAACAGGGCCCATCCAGCGACAAGGCCATGCGTTAAGCACTTTCCATGAAGCGATGTTCTTCCCGTCTTCATTCTCCACAGAAATAGAAATGGTGCGCTTGGTTAGCGTTTTACTGGGGTCGCAAACTTCCTGAAACCAATCAAAAATCGTTTTCTGCGACGATTGTGAGGTCTCCGGGCTCACCAAGCCGTGGCTAAACGTCAGTCGGCTCGGGCGCTGCTGACCACGGGCGGTACGGGGAGGCGCGAGACGTCCCCCTTCTTCAATCGTAACCACTTCAATTTCAGCGTCCAATCCGTCGCAGCTTCGAAACAAAACGTGTTGTAGATCGGCGATGAGGATGCGGAAGCGGGTCGATAAACCCTCACGGTCCATGATTGATTCTTGGTTATCCATCGCTTAGCTCCAGGGAAAGAGAGACTTTGTCGATTGCATAAGGCAAAGAGAGGTTCACTTGCACATGGACCTCTCGAGCATCTCCCTCTTGTTTCAGTTCGACATGGGAGAAAAATGGGCTTTTCGCATTAGGGTCCCAGAGGCGCGAATGAGACTGAAAAAAAGAATGAAGCGACACATCGATCCGCCGGGTGAGATCAGTGCTCGTGGGTTCCAGTACAAACGGTTCGCACAGTTCATGGAGGGCCTGACGGACAGCAAGCAATGTTCGACGGGTGGCAATAAAACCTTTTTCTTTGTCCGAACTGCGCGTATTTGCACCCCAGAGGCATAGTCCACGTTTGGGGAAACGTTGCACAACGTTAACGTGATACTCCAAAGCCAGGGCAACCTGCGCCGGACTGAGCGCCAAGAGGGGTTCCAGTCGTGAGTCGATTGGTTGATTGGCGGGCGTCTGTTGGATTCCAAACTTTTGATCATTTTGTTGAATCGATGCCGCAACTAAAGCGCTAGGCGGGACATTCGCTTCTCCCATAAGCACCCACGGAAAGTAGATGGCTGCGTCGTCGGAAGCGTAGCCTTTTAGCTCGCCCACCGATTCCGCTTGAAAATCTTTCCACAGGTCGACCAGAACCAAAAAGTGTTCGAGTTGTTGCGTTTGGGAAAAGAGGGCCTTGTAGAAAAGTGCGTGTTCCTTTTGATTGAGAAGGCTTGGTGCTTGGGGAACCGCAAGAATATCCGTATTTTCGGTAAACTGGTTGAGCACATGAATTCCGGTTGCCAGGCGCGAACTCCCCGCGGAACCCATCATTTGCGGAAGCGCTTTTTTCTCTGGATTAAAGGGGAAAGCCGCCACCCGAAGGTGACGACCCTTCGCCTCAAAGAAAGCTTCCACACAGGTCCACGCATGCTCATCCACGGCTGTTTTCGCTTGAAGACGATGTGTTCGAACGTCTTCAGCGGAATGAAACTCAAGGAAAAGGGTTTCCTCTGTCTCCGAGAGAAACAGAAGAAACAGAGGAATCCCTGTTCTATCCTTGAGTAGCCCCACGCGATTAGAGTGATCTATTGAGTGATCCTCAACCGCCAGGTTATAGAGGGCTTGCGTTGCCATGCCTTTGGATCCTTAAGCGAGCTCAACGTCCTGCACGCTGAGAGTAATTTCCTCGCGCAAGAGTGAATTGCCCGAGTTGTCTTTGCTCAGAATTGGACCACTCCAACTTTTGGGCCAAGCGCCGAAGAAGTTGAAACGAACGACTTCCTTTTCTTCGTCATCGAAAAGGATGACGGATCCAGATTTTCGTTCATTTTTTCCTTCCTTAATTTTCTTGAGCCAATCATACAGTTGGCGATCCTTTTTAAAAGGACGGACCAAACTCAAATCGCGAGCGTTAAAACGACCGGGTCGGTTCATCATTCCGCGTTTGTCGGATTGGAACGCAATGTCTTCGAGATCGATGCCGATTCCCGACACCGTTTCGAAGCGCTCCCAGTTCATGCCATCGATTGCGACTTTGAAGCTCGATACACTTAAGTACTCTTCAGTTTCTGTTGCCATTTGTTCTCCTTAGTAACTCCCGTTTTTAAAATCTCAGTTTCAGGTCGCAAGGTGCCTGTGCACTTTCCGGACGAAGTACGGAAAGTGACCTGGCACCTTGTGAACTCATTCCCCGTCTTCCTTCTCAATCTGCTGTTGAATATTGATTTGCACGAACTCGGCAGGCTTTACGGGCGCAATACCGATTTCGATTGTGACAATGCCACGTTCAATATTCTCAGGCGGATTAGTAGAAGCATCACATTTCACATAGAAGGCCTCTTCCGGCGTTTTGCCTTGGAGAGCTCCGTTGTTGAAAAGCGTTTTTAAGTACGCACGGATGTTGCGTTGAATATTTCCCCACAACTTTTCATTGTTAGGTTCAAATACAACCCATTCTGTTCCCTTGGTGACGGCTTGCTTCACCACCTGAAACAGACGGCGGACGTTGACGTACTTCCATTCCTTGTCTTCGCTGAGCGTACGCGCTCCGTAGATACGAATGCCCATGTCGTCTAAGTCGCGAATCAAGTTGATTCCACGCGGGTTGAGAAGCGCTTGCTCGTTGCGAGTTAGGGTGTACTTGAGTCCGAGAGCTCCACGAACTAACTCGTTCGCAGGGGCTTTGTGTACGCCGCGATCGGCATCCACGCGCGCGATCGTTCCCATTACGTGGCCCGAAGGCGGAACATGGACGAGCTTTTTGGTAGACTCATCAAACACGGAAATCCACGGCCAGTAGATCGCAGATTCTCGCGCGTCCCCAATGCGGGGGAACTCGTGGAGTTGTACGTCTCCGAGTTCTTCCACTCCATCGAGAATCGCCATGCGGTCGCCCATTTCAGACGCGTGGTCAGATAGCGTTTGGTGCACGATCTTTGAAGTCATGCCCGGTGCCGCGACCAAGGAGATGTCTTCGATTGCCTTAAAAGCCTGGAGGCCCGTGCGCTGCGATGGACCTTTGTCTTCGCCTTTAACGAGTGCGGCTTGTTCTTCCGCGGTCTGGCCTTCTTTTGCCTCCCCGACGTTGCAGACATAGGCGCGACCACCACCGTTGAGAAAGAAACCATATACAGCGTGCGCAAGATGCCCGCCATCGGCAACTCCACCGAAGGCTTTCTGGTATTGCGCCCAGCTGGTGACCAGTATCGGCTTGTTCACCGGACCTTGTTTGCTTTGTCCGAGAAAGCCCGCTGTGGACGCTCCCGCGGACTCGATCGGTTTATTGCCGCTTGATACGATGTTCGAATAGACGCCAGGCGCCTCATAAGCAGTACTCATTGCACACTCCTCTTTTCATTTTCACTTTCATCAGGTTTATGATCGCCATAGGAAATCACTCTCTGTTGGACCTTTGGCGTTTCTCGCAACGGGTTACCGCTGTGATAGAGAGCGCTGTATTGAAATCGAAAATCTAATACGCCACCCAAGTCGCGCGTACTCGCGCTACGGGGTAAGTTCTCCTGCACTAACGACAAATCAGCTTTGCGTAGAGAGAGACGCTTTTGTAGGGGGGCGAAGCGTCCGTAGTTGTCAGGCAGAATCGGTTGCATGCTACGGTTGTCGAAAAAGTAGCTCGTCAGGTGGTCAAGCGCGGCAAGTTGGCTTTCCGAAGATAAGCCCTGCGCGTACAAGCCGAACGTAGTGGTCATGAGCACCGGCTCACGAAACTGCAGCACATTGTCTCCTTGTGAGAAGTAGAAGTTTCCGCATTCTGCGCTCTTCTCTTCTCTGGAGTGAATATAGAGATAGTAAGTATCTGCGCTCGGTGAGGGTGGTAAGCCAACTCTCACTTCCGATGCGCGACGAAACACATTCCAGTTTGGAACACTCACAATTTGACTCATGAGCTTCGCCAGCTCGGCACACAGATACGCAAAGTATTTTGGATTCTGTTCCATTCGATAGAGCTAATGAGCAAAGGGTATGCCAGGTCCACCGCGCCTGTGGCGACGGGACCTAGGGGGAAAGGCAAGTCAGAATTGAGAAACCCTAGCTGGTTGTGTCACGAATGAGACTGAAACGGGGGGCTCTCGTGGGATTCGTGCGTGCCTTCGGTAAGCATGCCTGTGGCACACCAATTGCTTTTTAGTCCAATCAAGAAGAGGCCTATGCAAAAGACCGCCAAATTCAGTGAGGAGCTTTCAAGTCTCATCAGAGCTCGCTACCCGCTCCTCCATGTGGAAACCTTCGAAGAAGGCCGTTGTCTCGCGCTCGTCACCGCGGTTTGTGAAGCTCGCTCCTCTAAGTGTTACGTCTGGTCGCGCACCGAGGGCGTTCTCCATAGCGGTAAGGTTGTAGCTGATGTAAAAGATCCGGCGCGCGTGCTGGAATGGTTCGAGCAGATTAATGAAAAGGCAGTACTCCTTCTAAAAGACTTCCATCCCTACTTTAAGGACCCCGGCATCGTTAGAAAAATTAAGGACCTTGGTCAAAAGTTTAAACGTGTATCGCAAAACCTCATTTTCGTAAGTTCAGTTCAGCAGGTCCCCGTGGAACTTTCCAAAGATATGGTGCTTCTGGAGATGCCCCTGCCAGAACGCGATGAAATTGAAGTGCTACTCGACCAGGCGATTAGCTGCTTAGAAGACAGCAAAAAACCGGTGGCCGAGGAAAGAGAAGCTCTGATTGAAGGCGCGAGCGGCTTAACGGCAGAAGAAATCGAAAACGTGCTCGCCAAGAGTATTGTTTCGCAGGGAAGAATTGAAAGTACGCTGGTTCAGTCAGAGAAGCAGCAGATTGTTAAGAAATCTGGCCTTCTGGAATTTATTGCTATTAACGACGTCGCGCCCATTGGGGGACTACACAGTTTGCGGGCGTGGCTACGCACGCGACGTCAGGGTTTCGGAGCGGCGGCAAGAGAGATCGGTTTGCCATTGCCCAAGGGACTTCTCCTAGTAGGCGTTCCCGGGTGCGGCAAATCCTTAACCGCCATGGCGGTGGGACGGGAGTGGAAGATGCCTCTGCTGCGACTCGATATCGGACGCCTCTTCGGCGGCCTTGTGGGTTCAAGTGAGAGCAACGTGCGCCGAGCGGTTGCCACTTGTGAGGCTGTGGCACCGTGCGTGCTTTGGATTGATGAAATCGAAAAGGGACTTTCGGGTAGCCAGTCGGGGGGAAGCTCAGATGGGGGAACCGCAAGCCGCGTCTTCGGTACGCTGCTAACCTGGATGCAAGAAAAGCGCAGTGCTGTATTTGTTCTAGCAACCGCGAACGATATTTCCCAGTTGCCCCCTGAGTTTTTGAGAAAGGGGCGTTTCGATGAAATCTTTTTCGTCGATCTTCCCACTGCCTCGGAACGAAAAGAAATTTTTGATATCCACCTGGATCGTTACAAGTGGTCGCCCGCCGGCTGGAACGCGGATGACTTGGTAGAAAGTACACAAGGTTTTAGTGGTGCCGAAATTGAGCAAGCGGTTGTGTCGGCCCGCTACGCTGCCTTCGCGGAAGAGCAAGAGTTTTCACAAGATCATATTCTTACCGCTATCCGGGAGACGGTTCCCTTATCTAAAACGATGGCAGACCGTTTGGATGGCTTGCGGTCTTGGGCCAAGTTTCGGGCTCGTCCCGCCTCGCTTGTTGCCGAGGCAGCGGGTCCTGTTCAGTTTCTCGATCGCACGCAAGCGCTAGAACGCGCTCGCAATCAGTCGAAGGAGGTCTCATGTTAACCCAAATTAGTCGCCCCAATTTCTTTCCCGGGCAGATGATCGATTACAAAGACTTTAACCGTCTTGCCGCTCACACGGACAAAACTCTTAGTGTGGTTTGCCAGCAGCTTTTCCCTCAGGGAGGGATAGTCACTGGAGCATTGGAAACATTCCAAATAGTCCCTTTGGAGGGGGTGTCACTCATGGTGAAGCCAGGCGTGGCGTTTTTACCGAACGGGGAAACGCTCATTGCCTCGAAAGATCGCTTGATTGACTTAAAGGAATACGTAGGCAAGACATCGCGCACGCTTATCGTTTCACTCAAGAACCAGATTCAAGGACAAGACAAGTACGTAGACGAAGAAGACGCCTCCATTTCCGGATACAAATGCGAAGTCTTTGATGCTTCGTTGTCGGTAAGCTCAAAAAAGCCGAGTGCGGGTGCGGTAGAAATTTTTCGGGTAAATCTCAATCCGTCGGTACGCACGCTTCGCTTAGCGACTCAGCACGAAGAGTGGTTGGCGGACCTCTCTGCCGAAGGGTCTGACAAGGCCGGCATCATCGATACGCGCTATCGGCGTCGCATTGTTCCGCAAACAACCGATTTTGGTAGCGTTTCTGAGCTAATCGAAGCCCGCACGGCGCTCTCTAGCCTGGGGGAATCGGTGAGCTCGCTTGAGAACCTCTATATATATAAGGATAAGCAGCACGTTCGGGAGGCGCTAACCCAGCTCCATGCTGAGTTTCTAACCGCCCCCTTTCAGGCGGCCCGCGCGGGTTTCCTGGCATCTGAGTGTGCCCGAAGGCTTGCCCTCTATCTGGAAAGGCTGGAGCGGCATGTCGGGCACCAGGCGGAAGAACTTAATCGCGAAGCTCTTCTGGCGACCATTTCTGATCTCGAGCAGATGCGCTCGCTTTCACTCTATCCGGAAGGAGTAAACATCGGCCTCATTTCTAAAGTCGCTAGAGCCCTTGAGGGGTTGGTGAGCTATGGGGATCAGAAGGTAAATCTCCTGAGTACTCTTCAAGAGGGGCTGCGCGACATTGCCGATTACAACTTCAGTTACGCACCCAAGATTTCCTTGGCGGGCAGGGTATTCAAGCGCGCTGACTATGTGGACGCGAGTGATGAAAAGCGAGTTCGGGTACTCGCCGAGCAAAGCCACTTGCGAAAAATGAGTGCTGCGTTCTCCGGTGGAGAGGTTCATCACGCCAAAGGGCTCTTTGTGAAAGAAGGGACCTTTACGATTTATCTGAACAACATCGAGCCCGAAAAGCCGCTTCTTCTTCTAAGCCGCCGCTACGTCCGGCGCGCGGGAAGCCGCATTCACTACGAGCTCAATGGTCGACCACTTATTACAGAAGATGAAACGAGTAATGAGAAGGCTAACTGCTGGGTGAATAAAGGTTTGGTGGCCGCTCCCGAAGCATTGGTGCCTCAAGGCAACTGCTTGAAAATTCGAGTCGAGAAATCGGATTTGGACTTTGGATTCTTTGATCTCGCCCTCTACCAACCGTTCAGTGGTGCCGAAGAAGCGGAGGTGACCGATGTACAAGCTTAAAATGTACGGGCTCGCGCTAGGCGCTTACCTAAAAGCTTGGGTGGTCGCGCTCGACCCGGCGAAGGGAAGAAGCGAAAACGGACATGTGCTTTTGCAAGGATGGAAGGGAGTACCCGAGGAGGAAATCTTGCACGCCTTTGAAAAGCGTCGAGCACTGCGCGCGCGTTCCGCGGCTTGCGCTCTCTATGCCTTTGAAGGACCCCACCAGGGTGAAGTGCAGTTTGTACCGCGTGGTAAGAGTTTCTTGGGCCTTGCAGCCAATGACGGACTCACGCTCACTCCCGGTCCGGGCCGTCCCGCAGAGGATCTTCGTCTTTCGACAGGACACCCCTGTTATCTCGAGTCCAAAGAAGTGGCATTTAAAGTCAACGGGCAGGAAACACAGTCGACGGCTTTGTTTGATTTCGACGAAGTTGAGGTAAACGGAAACAAGTTCTTGTATCTCGATCTTTCATCGGAGGGAAATCATGTCTAGTTTTAGCGTGCGTCAGCCATGGCGCGAGCGCGTGCAGCTCGTGCGAATCTTGGGTGAAGTGAAACAAGTTCTTGCTAAAGTGGGCGAGAAAATCAAAATGCGTTCGCAGATGGCTTCAAACGCCTTCAAAATGGCAGTGGAAGCGGAAACCCGCTATCGCGCATTATGCGAATCCTACAAAGTACCTCTTTCAACTGCTTCGGATGAAGAGCCGGTAGGTTATCTCATCTCTCTTTCCAGTGCACAGTGCTTAGCCTTGAATGAGGGGCACAACGTTTGGACTCTTTCGGAGAAAGGCCTCCTCATCAAGAAGGAACTGTCGGCAGCCCGGACGGGTTACCGCATAACAGTAAACTCCCAGCGAGTGGCTCTTTCGGTAGAGGGAGCCGAGGAACAAGGGGTGGTTTGCAACGACATTATTTCTGTTGGTGGGCAAAGCTTTGTGCTCAAGATGATCCCGCCAGTTTATCGTTCCACCCATCGGAGGTCCGTATGAAGCGCATGCTAGCTAGTTTGGCATTGTTACTTGGTGTGACCCTGGCGAGGGCAGAGGCTGTGCTCGATCTACCGATGGATAATCCGGTGGTGAAATCGGGTAAGGTCTCTCTTTCGGTTGCGTTACCTCAAGGGAGTGGCGAGAAGCGAGAGTTTTTTCTGGAACAAGAAGGAGGAGAGAAACTGAGTTTGGGTGGTGGTCAAACGACACCTATGAACTTGTGGGTTCTGGTAGATGTGTCCGCATTGTGCCGAGCGCGGGAAATTGATACTCAAGTCAACCAGGCGTTACGAGCACTCAAGGAGAATCTTCATCCGGAATCCTTGCTGAGTCTAGTTTCTTACACCGATAGTTCACTTGAAATTCATGCTAATCACCAAGCCGTGAAGAGCACTCAAGACTATTCGCTGTTGTGCCAAGCTCAAAGCCGTTCGTCTAGTCATGAAAGAGCCATTCGCCATCTCATGAAATCGAAAGAAGCGACTGAGCTGCCTACTGTGGCTTGGGTGATCTCTTCAGGAAACGCCAAACTGTCCCCGGAATCCCTGGCAGAAATGCGTAACCGCAGAATCGAAACTCAGTTGAGCATCTACAATCTTGCGGTGAAAAAGGAAGTTCTACCCACCTTAACAGAACAAAAGACACAACTCGGTGAGAGTCTCTTGACGGTTAACTGGGTGGATAAAAAACTCCAGGCACCAGCTATTAAGTACGCCCTGCAGTTTTATCCCCCGTTTGCGATTCAGGGAAAAAAATCCACATTGCGCCTTTCCGCGAGTGCCGATGGCAAACAGTACGCTAGCGCGCCCTTCAACATTAATTTACCAGACAGTAAAATGAAGGTGTTTTGGCTCCGCTACGGACGCTATCTCGGGCTTTTGATTCTCGTGGTGCTCCTTACCCGTCTTGTGCTGGGACTCAAACGTTACTATTCCACTCAAGAGTGCGAGCGGTGTCACAAACTGTTGCGGGTTTCCGATAAAAAATGTGGTTTCTGCCGCGAGGAGGGCGAGGCTTACCTCATTGGCAATTTTAACCACAAAGAAAAAGAGAAGATGGGAAAGTACGATGTGATGGCGGTTGCGAAGAATCGCGTCGAACTGGGCACGCATTCCCGCAGTGGTGTTCGTTTGATTCGACCTCCGCAGATGAAGAAGCGGCAATATGCTGTTCTGCACTCAGAAAGCTTGGAGAACGGAAAACGAGCTTTTCGGTTAGAGCGCCACCGACTCGCGGACTTGGGTTCCGTGCGGGTGAATCAACAGACGTTGAAGGAATCTCGTTACCTGAATTCCGGAGACAAGATTGAAATTCTAGGCCAAGAGGTCGGATTTTACGTTGAGGGGAGAGCTCAATGAGGGCGATAGGGCTATTACTGGGAACGCTTTTGCTTTTAGTAGGTTGTGCGCACACGTCACAGTTTCCTAAGAACCTGAATGAGTGGCAGGACGAGAAACGGGTACGCCTTCCAGCTTCGGGAAGGATACTGTTTGAACAGAACCTCTCGCGCGCAGGGTCGCGTGTAGGATGCGGCCGAGCAGCGCGAGAAGTAAATGTGGAATTGAAAAGAAGTGGAACCCAGATTCCGATGCGGAGCCAGTGCGACCGGGGAGGAAAAAGGCTTATACTCACTTCCACACGCTATCTTTCCCCAGATTACTATGGCGTTAAGCTGAGAAAGCATCGAGGCGAGTGGTTTGAAGGACGGCCTCGTTTGCTTGTGGAGTATCTCAATCCTGAATTTGAATCGGGAGACGATATGAAGCCTGCAGGAGCCGTTGCTCTTGAGGATGCGGCGGAACTTTCCGGATCCGTGAACTACAGCGCGGGGGACCGAACGGATTGGATAGCGGTTAAAGGCAACGGCGAGCTCAGTGTCATTCAAATTGAGGGTGATCCGAAAGAGTTCTCTGTTGCGCTATACGAAGGAGAAGCGGGACAACCTGCCTTTGTAGGTCCGCTCAAGGTAGGCAAGAAAAATACCCTACGTCTCGGACAGAATAGTTTGATCAAGGTGCAAGGGCTCCGTTCAGAAGCGGGAGGCGAATATCAAATGTTGCGCTCCTCTTCGTCGGCCACGCGGCGGGTTTCAGTTCCAGTCATTGATAGCTACGCCCTATCGGGTGAAGAAACGTTGGTTCTCTTTGAGCCACTGCCGGGCCTTGCCCCTGGTCAGGAAATCAGTGTGATAGGGGCGAAATCGGATGGGAAGAAGTATCGGGTGGGAACTTGCTACGTGGCATCCGTGGAAGAGACGCAGGCGACCTGCAAATTATTTCAAGCAGCGCCTAAAGGGGCACTTTGGGCTCAACTTGCGGTGAAGGGTTAATGGAGCGATTTCAAACATACCATTCGGGGTTTCCTCCGCTTGCCAGAGCGGTGATAAGAGAGAATAAGGATCCCGAAAAAAAAGGTCGGGTTCGCGTTGCCTACCCGTGGCTTCACGGTGATTCGGCCGACGTCCTTTCCGATTGGGCGCGCGTTTGCACTTCGTACGCTTCCACTGAGAGTGGTATGTGGTTTTTACCGGAAGTGGGAGATGAAGTACTCGTTTACTTCGAGAACGGGAATATCGATTTTCCCATCGTTATGGGGAGTTTGTTCAACCCTAAAAATGCACCGCCCGCTTCTGGACGCACAGGCGATTTCAACACGGATGATAAGAACAACCTTAAATTTATTAAGACCCGAAGCGGTCATACATTGTGTTTTGATGATAGCGATGACCAGGGCGGCATTTCATTGCACGACAAGGAAAAGCGCACGATTGAGATTCGCTCGAGCGATAAAAAGATTTCTTTGAGGGATGAGAAATCTAATGAGATTGAGATTTGTGGCGAAGCGATCACGCTAAAGCACAACGGGGGGAGTACGGTACGCATCGAGGGTAGTTCGATTACCATCGAGGCCAAAGAGATAAAGCTGGGCCAGGGCGCGGCCCAAGCGCTGATTAAGGGAGATGTTTTTCAGCAGCTCTTCAACGCCCACTCCCACCCCACTTCTTGGGGTCCTTCGGGGCCGCCTTCTACCCCCATGACGCCCGATATGCTTAGCCAAACCGGAAAGACAAACTAGGTTGTTGAGGGTTCCAATAGGTGCCAGGCACCTTTTGGAACAAACGACCTGTCCTAAAAGTAATCACGCGTATAGCTTGCGGGCGGGCGCAAAAACATAGTTCGACGGGCCTAAGTATTCAATGTGAATACACTATCAGCCCATCCCCCGACCTTGATACAATGAGTCATTCCAGTCTCCGGGGGGAGCAGTGCGCGCATTAGGGGCTATCCTATTAATTCTAGGGCTCAGCATCTCAGCATTTGGCGATTCGCTCGCGCAAATGGATGCCATTGTCGAGCGCGCTCCTCATCTCGATGCATTCCTTTCCGATCCCCAACTTCTTTCAGAATATAAAAAGGCCGTGGAAGACTACTACGGCACCAAACGCTTTCAGTGCCAGAGCTTCAAGCAAGTCATCGACGATTTGAAAGTGATTGTGGCGAAGATTCCCTGGGCTAAGGAACAGATTTGGAAACGCTACGACGAAAAGACCTCGCTTTTGGTGATGGCAGAAAAAGGAAACACCTTTGGGTTCCGTTCCGTCTCCCGAAAACTTCACGCCATCTGGAGCTACAGCAGCTCAGATAACTGTGAAGCCTCAGTTTGTGATTCTATGTTTAAGACCAATAATAAAGGCGCAACGGTACTGATGGGACGATGGTCGGTGGTACTTTCGGGTTCACAAGTTCAGCTCATTGAGAAAAATGGCACCTACACGGGTATGGCCATTTTACTGAGCCCTTATCAGCAAGATGAAAAAACGTATGGCATGGTTGAGGTGTTTGGAAATCCAGAAATCCAAAATCTAAAGATTGCGTATCGTCAAACACGCGCTGAAAAGGTGCGCAGCCTTTCTTTGCTAGAAATCTGGACGCAGAAATTCATGCAGGTTCGCCCTTTCTGGGTAACCGGACTTTTGGTCCCCAAGAAAGCGGAGTTCGTTAAGGCGCCGAATCTAAAGGTCATGGATGTTAAGGCAAACGAGGGGGAAGAAAAGAACTTCACGCCAATGGATCCCGCTTCAACTTTACTTGCAGCCCACTTAGCTGGTACCTGCTCGAACGGCAGCATTCCTTTAAACACCGTGTTGCCCGTGTCTTCCGTGGACACCGCCAACATGATGCTCTTAACGCCGACGCAAGAGACGGCTTCGCCTGCGAGCGGTGCGGGGAGTTCAGCTGCGGAAAATTGGCTTGCTCCTTTCGCGAGTGAAACAGCGGCGCAACTTGCACAACAAAGTCCGAATGGATTTCTTTTAAATGGTTCAACCGGTTCGGTGCCGGTTACGTCGGGTACCGCGCAGTTAAGTAAGCTTCCGCAGCTTCAGATTCCTGGACTCAATTTGGGTACGACTACCAACACTGCAGGCACTAATAGCTTTCAACTCCCTACGGTTGCACAACCCAAGGGAATGAACGTGGGCGCAACGCCGTCGTTACGCAATTTGGAACAGCAAGCGTCTTTGGCGAATCTCTCGGCAAATCGTTCGCCTGCCAGTTTGGGTCAAGGTGGATTAGGAAGTGACTCCGGTGCAGGAAGCCCGTCGGGAGCGGGCAGCTCTGGTGGACCGAATGGAAGCTCCTCCGGACCTAACGGCGGTGGCTCTAACAGTGGTCCCGGTGGGGGAAACTCTAACGGCGGTGGAGCGCCGGGTGGGGGCAATGGCGGCGGAAATGGTGGTGGGAACCTTTCTGACATCGAACGTCTGACGCGAAAACTTGACCGAATGGCGAATAAACCGAATCCAGATTCGGAAGCGGTTAAAGAAACTATGTATGAGTTATTGAAGTTGGCCGCGGATGATCCAAAAAGCCAAGAGCGGGCAATTCGTGCACTAAGCCAAGCCCATATAAAAGTTCCTGCTGCGGGCAAGGGATTATTTGGAAAACAGTTTACAGAGGATGAGCGGAAACTGCTCAACCCACTTGCAATCGGTATTTATAAGGAAGCGTACAACAATTGTCCGCAGAAGAAGAAATGAAAACATTGATTCCTAAAATTACGATCTATATTGTTTTGTTGTCGGCTTCCTTCGTTTTTGCCAGCAGCGAAAACATAAAGGAACCAAAACGACATGCGGTATCCTCCAATGTACACAAGGTCCGCACGCCAATGGAACTTGAGTGTGGAACCTTCAAGGTAGAACCGCACGGAGACGATCCCTTGCACTGGTCTTTTGTTCCCGCTGATATCGAGACCGAGGGCCTAAGATACACCGGCTGTGTTACGGTTGGGGAGAAACTAAGTTGGCAAAGTTTAGACAAACCCGGATATTATTCGAGAACCGATGCTAACGGGGTTAATACGCCACTCGTCGCAGGTGATACCATCCGACCCGAAGAAGTTAACTTAAGATTAGATTCAGAATTCGAGATAGTTTCTATCGGGGGCGAGACCGATCCGACGAAAGTAACCCACTTTGCAATTCCCGTGAAACCCATTTGCATAGATGGCAAATGTTCGGGAGAAGCGTGTGGGGGTGGCGGAGACAGTTCGAATAGAACTAACTGCACCGCGGGCATGGAACCGATGAATGCCCAAGCGGACAAGTGCGTGCCCCAAATCCCCGTGGGCCCAAACGGCCTCCGGGCGCTTTTAAACTAAAAAAGGCCACCCCGTTACCAGGATGGCCTTTCTCAACTTAACTCTAAAACAGCTTAAGCCGCTTTGATCGCAGGGGTCTTCGTGGTCGAAGTCCATTTGCGGTTCATGCGGTTGTACGTGCGTACGCTTTTGGTCCAGTTGCGGGCCGCGGCGGTTGCATGTTTACGAACCTGAGCGTTTACGAAGTTGTAGTAGCAGGTTTGAATCTGCGCTGTCAGGAAGGTCTTGTACCAGCTCTGAGAATACGTTTTGCCAACTTTATACTTTTTGGCGAAGCGGGTGATTTCACGTTTCATCATGCCGTAGAATTTATTGGCTTCAGAAGAGTGAACAAAATTGCCACAGAAAAGGGTCTTGCCACCATAGACAAAGCCGACTTCCCAGCCACTGCCTGCGGGTTTCCAATAAGCCCGGGCCCAGCTGCTACCATTCTTATAGTTCTTCGTTTTCATGAGTTCTCCTTAAGGAGCTGACTTGTTCAGCTCACCTTGGCCAATCGATCGGATCATTTGCGATAGATTTTAAGAAAAAAACGCGCGCATATAATAGGAGCGACATTGGCTGCCGGAGGGGTGCTAGCCAGGAAAGAATTTCCAGTATTCTCGGCGGTTTGAAGAGGTAGTGGGCGAACCTTGAGACCCATCAACGGGAAATGTTCCGACCAACGACGCGCCACTTCACGACAGAAAATCGCAGAAGGGAAAACTCTTTCGAAGAAGGCGGCGCTGGTTTACGCTTAAAGCGTCTTAATTTCTCACATCAAAAATTTGAGTGCGGGGGCGGAATGACCAAGCGTCTGAAGTTTTGGGGTCCCGTGGGTGCGATTTTTCTCGTGCTGGGTCTGTCTGGCATGCGTAGCCAGGCTCGAAGCGACCGTTTTGACTACTGGCTTGTCACTTCACACCATCCCCACGTGCTTGAGGCAGTTGAGGCGCGTTACCACTACGATAGGGATGAGGGTCGGCTTAAAGTTGTCCGCAAAGAAAAAGGACAAGCCATTGATGCTGCCTTGGCCAAGTATCTTCGCAAAGTGGATCCAAACGAAATCAAACAATACGAACCATCAGAACGTAGCGACCTTCGAGCTGATCCTTTGATCAAAAAGTTGATTCAAGCTGTTTCGCGAATGAGCTATCAAAACTGGGTTGAGTATTTAGTTACCTTTGAAAACCGAGGTGTTCAGGGGCTGGACAAAAAGGCGGACTCGGGAAACGCGGGAGCAGTGGCGTGGATTCGTGAGGGGTTTGAGAAGCTGGGTTATGCCACCGAACTGCACTGTTATCGCACGCGACAGCAAGGTAAGGAGTGCAATGTAGTGGCGGAAAAAAACGGCCTGACTAAGCCAAATGAGAAGGTTGTGGTCATCGGTCACTTAGATGATGTGGGGCACCACCAAGCCGGCGCGGATGACAACGCAACCGGAGCGGTTGCTTTACTGGAGATGGCACGCGTCCTGTCCAGTTATGATTCTGAGCGCAGCATCGTGTTTCTGGCCAGTAACGGAGAAGAGCAGGGCTTAATGGGAAGTACTGCTTTTGTCGCCGACAAATCCAAGAATGGCAAGTTAGCTGAGTTGAAGTTCGCCATCAATATGGACATGATTGGTTACAACAAAGATGGCATTTTAGATGTGGAAACGAATAAAGCGTTCGAATCTGAGGCGAAGTGGTACACCGATCAGGTGAGACTCTACACTTCTCTTAAACCACAAATCACGATGCCCGCGTGGGGCAGCGATCATGTGCCTTTTTTGAACAAAGGAGTTCCCGCCGTACTTACGATTGAGCATTGGGACGCCAAGACACCTTGCTACCACTTAGCTTGTGATCAACTTAATACGATTAACTGGGGTTACGCTTTAGAAGTCGTGCGTTTAAATCTAGCGGTGGTCGCACAAAAAGCTGAAGTGCGACTTTAGAAACGGGTCCTAGTTATTCTTCCCGCCAGAGATGGGTTGAACCCAAATCTTACCCAAGTGGTCGGCAAGCCCACGTACCGCGGCTAATTTCTTCTCTTGCTTAAAAAACTCCGGCTTTACACTCGCGCAGTACAATACTCCTAACAAAAACTCCTCATAGGTAAGTGGTACGACGATCAAGCTTTGGTATTTCTCCGGCTGCGAATGTTTACGTTCGATGAGAAGGCCTTTACCCGATTTTGCGCAGGTTCCGATGGGGGGTAAGTCGTAGGGACAGCTTTCACGAGGCTTTTCGCCCCTCCAGGCAACTAAGCGAGCCGACTTGGTGGCCTCGTCGCGGGCGTAGACACACATCGCGTCTGATTCCAGGCGTTCCATAAAGGTGTCGAGGTGGCTCTCGAGATACTCCTGAATTCCCTGATGGCTCGTGGGAAGGGTGGTTGCGGGTGTTTCTGACATAGCCTCACCTTCTATAAGTGCCCTAAAGGAAAAGCAATGACTCTCCGAATCATAACGGGGGGATTTTTATGAAGGATGCAAGACCGTGGGCGCAAACACTCAGCTGGCCGAAAGTACTGATTTTTTTGAGTAGCTGGATGGTGATTTTCTTACTGAGCTGCGCAGGGGGAAATCGACTCCCCAGCACGGATGCCACAAAAAAAGCGGCTCCCCCGAAGGGACCGCAGTCTTCCTTCGAGCATAAAAATCTTCTGATCCCTTAGTTAATCCAGGGCGAAAGTGCGGAACGGCACCCCGAAGGAACATGGGCCCAGTTGGTTTGTAAATCCGTTTTGCAAGTGCGGATGGTGCCATTCACCGCATCGAGGTCGCAATAGCCAGAAGTATAAAGGCTGTTCCAAGCTCGCTTGCAAGAAGTCGAAATTTCTTCCGCAAAATCCACAAACACCGCGTGACAGTTCCATTGCACACGTTGCGTGACATTAAATATCTGATCGCAGCGGCGTTGAGCCGCAGCGGTAGCCGAGTTGCTGCTATTGTTGCTACCGGAGTTGTTAGAGTTGCTGCCGTTGCTGTTGCTATTGTTGTTCGAGCCACTGTTTAGGCCGGATCCCCAGGTCGAATTGCCACGGTAATAGCCGCCTCCGCCGGGTTGGCAGGCTGCGAGTGCAAACAATAATAAGAGGGTAGATAAGGTATGTAGTCTTCTCATAGTTGCCTCCAGCTCTCCTTAAGGGGAGGGCTGTAATCCATGCTGTTGACTCTAAGTATACCAGGAAAATGATTTGTTGCGTCATGCAAAAAGCGGTTTTTTTCAGTGTTTAAGGCACTTTGCATGGGGGTTAGACAGTTTCGTAAGATCGGTGGGCAAGCCGTTTTCAGTAGTCTTTTTTGGGGATTAGTTCCGTTTCCCTAATCGTGAGAAAGGGACTGTCTAAACTTTCGACAAAAAGGGCTTGGAAACCTCGCTTTCTCGACTGGTTGCAAAGGCGGATCTCTTGTGGCCCAATAGGGTCTTATTTTCCTTCAGGAGTCACTATGCTTAGGGCGCGTGTCGTCGGAGTAGGATCCTATCTTCCTCCGCGGGTGGTAACGAACAAAGACCTCGAAAAAATCATGGATACGTCGGACGAGTGGATTGTTCGTCGCTCGGGAATTCAAGAGCGTCGCTGGTCCGACGTGGGTGTATCGACTTCAGACCTCGGTGTGCAAGCAGCAGAAAGAGCGATTGAGAACGCCGGAATCAAGAAGACGGAAATTGACCTCATCATTTTTGCCACGCTCAGTCCGGATCATTTCTTTCCCGGTACCGGGTGTTTTCTACAGGCTAAACTAGGAATTAAGAACACCCCCACGCTCGATATCCGTCAGCAGTGTTCGGGTTTTATCTACGGATTGTCGGTAGCCGATCAGTTTATCCGCACGGGCATGTACAAGCATGTGCTCCTTGTGGGTGCGGAAACACACTCGAGTGGCCTTCAGAAAGCGACTCCTGGTCGCGACGTTTCCGTTTTATTTGGCGATGGAGCGGGCGCTGTTGTGTTGTCCGCAACAGACGTAACGTTACCGTCGACAGATTCATTTATCTATTCCACTCATTTGCACACGGATGGCAGCGGAGCAAAAGAGCTGTGGACTCCGGCTCCGGGCGCGGGGATGGGAAAGTCCGAGCGAGTCGATGCTCAGATGCTGGAAGAAGGCCTTCACTATCCCGTGATGAACGGAAAAAAAGTTTTTGTCGAGGCCGTCACGAAAATGGGAGAGGTCCTACAGGAAGGACTTGCTCACAATGCGTTGAAGTCTGAGGACATTGATTTGTTTTTATTTCATCAAGCCAATTTGCGTATTAACGAAGCAGTCGCGGATTTTTTTAAAATTCCGAAAGAGAAAGTTTTCAATACGATCGAAAAATTCGGAAACACGACGGCCGCGACGATTCCTTTGGGAATGGATGAAGCGATTAAAGCGGGAAGATTGAAAAAGGGGATGCGGGTCGCGATGGCCGCATTTGGTAGCGGCTTTACTTGGGCCTCGGCAATTTTAAGATTCTAGGCAAAAAAAATGGGCGACTTCATCCCTGAAGCCGCCCAAATCGTACGATCAAAAACTATTCAACGTCGCCGTTGGCTAGATTTCCGCCGTTATTAGCAGGGCTGAAAGTTTTCGGACCACTCGTATCACCCGCCGACAAACAGCCAGAGACCAAGCCGCTCAAAGTCACGAACATAGCTACGATTAAAGCCTTTTTAAACATCTTCATACGTTCCTCCAACAAAATCAAAAATCGAAAAGTGGGTGAGTTATCAAGGTCGCACCCATACATAAGAGCAAGAGCAGTACCAAAACTTGGGGGGATAGCTCCTACCTGAAATCAATGAGTTACAGACTCCCGATAGAGACCTTTGGGAAGAAAACGAAGGAAAATTCCCCCTTTCGCAAAAAACTTAATTATCTTAATTGGTTAACCCTCGAGAGATGCTGTTTGAGCCCTTGTCACCCTGTCAAATCCGGCGACACTCGAAAATTCAATTAAATACAATACTTAACGATTGTGGCAACTATGCTGACTCGAACCTAGACGAAATGACACGATGGGTAACGTTTTGGCCTGGAAATACCGATCTCAGTGTTGGGGATCCCCAAGAAGGAGCTAGTCTCCTTTGCCGGGATTGGTGTCTGGGTATGATTTCGTAGAGCCGGCACTCTTTCATACTCTGGATACGATTTTTTCAAACCCTTTAGCACTTCTTGCTCTGTGGGTATCAATAAGGGGATCCCCACCTTTTTTGGAGTTCAGATCGGATGAATCATTGGGACAAAGCGCTTTTACAGCCCAAACGGTACAAACAGGTGCTCGACCGTTTGCGCAAGCGCGCGCAGGATGAGCCGCGCTTTTTGCGCAGCTCCGCTCTGTATCCCGAACTCTCTCTATTTTGGGTCTTCCTCCATGAGCGTAAGGTCCTCAACACCATCCTGAAAGCACTTAAATCTAAGGCTGGGTTTACTTTTAGCGCGCACAAATGGGCGATCGTGCGTACCGACAAAGATAGAAACTTCTATATCGCTGATTGGCCTGAACGGATTCTGTTGATGGTGATGGCGGAAATACTTCGCGAGAAGATTGATCCACTGGTTTCCAACAGAGTCTTTTCTTTTCGCAAAGGATCGGGTGCGCACCGCGCTCTCCAAGATTTTGCTACGTTCGTGACCGCGCATAAGGGGCAAGCCCTTTTTGTAATGAAGCGCGATGTGCAATCCTATGGCGATTCCATTAAGCACAAGAAGTTGATGGCTCTCATCGAAGAGCGTACCGATCTCAAAGAAAGCAGTGTTTTTAGAAGTCTTCTTGAGCAAAGTATACGCATTCCCTTTCGCACCTCAGCGGATGCGGCCGAGACCTGCATGTACCTGGGAATTCCCTCGGGGTCGCCGATGGTGCCGCAGTTCGAAAACTTTTTCTTAACACCATTGGATGAGATCCTGTCGGCTTTTCCCGATTCCTTTTACGGACGATATGGGGACGATTTTATCTTCGCGACTCCGCATTACGAGGACGCGATGAGAGTGAATAAGGCGATCGACGAACAAATTGAAAGCTTGGGACTCAAAATTAAGCCCGAAAAGAAAAAGAACTATTACTTTACCTATCAAACACACCGAGATTTTAACCGCTATCCCGAGTTTGCGGGCGCGGTGAGGTTGGAATGGTTGGGAGCTTCCTTACTGGCAAAAGGCAAGATTGGTTGCAAGGCAGCGCACTTTGATAAGGCGCAGAAATATCTACGCACTGAGATTCTGGCTTTGGTTAAACGTCTATCGACCATGGAGTTCGAAAAGAGTATCAAAGAAAAAACTCTTTCCAAAGGCATTCGGGATTTACTTGATCCCATAGAAGCTAACTCTACCCGACACGTTCTCTACGGCCACCACAACTACGACTTGGCAAAACTTTTAGATGAGCAGGTCACTCAAACCACCGTGCGGGCCCTGAGAAACTATTGGCAGCTCAAGCCTCGCGAAGCCTGGCGGGTATTTCGAAGGTTAAAAGTGCCTTCGATTTTCTACAATCGCATGGGACAGATCAGCCGTCGCGGCCGGAGGGCAGCGTGACGGTCAACGAAAAACTCCTCCTACTAGCACAGTCGCAGAAGGGCCGCGAAGCGTGGGTTGACCTCATGTGGTCGTCCGGTTGGCGTAACTCAGTTTTGTATACGCTGTTTCGTAGTAAGGGATTCTTCGCTCGGCGCTTTTCCAATCACGCCATTGATTTCATTGAGATCGTCGGATTTGGATTCTGTACTAGTCCCGACGTCTTTATGCTGGCAGGGGCCATCGCCCTGGTGGGTTGGATTCTCTCTGTTTTTTGTGAGGCTTTGATTCACTCATTGCGTAGTGCACTCCTTTTTGGCGAAGCCATACCAGTAAGCTTCATGGCTGCAGTGAGTGTGGTCATAGCGGTTGTTGTATACACACTTATGGTGACGTATTCGCTGGAATCGTTTCTGTACCCGCCGATAGCAATTTTTGCGGCGGTTAAAGCGACGCTGAGTCTCTTGAGCATCTGGGTCAACGTTCGAACGGCGGAAATCAACATTCGCAGGCGGGTTTACTTTCCCCCTGTTCTCAATTTCTTGTTAGTAGCACTAAGTGCCGCGATCGTCCTTGCCATCATCAATCTACGGATAAAAGCACTTACGGGCCTCTACATTCTTATCGGAGGCCATTTCGTTATTGGCGTGTTGGGAGCGATTGCTTCGATCATTCTGGCGCGTAGAGCAGAATTTTTTGAAAAAATTCTCAATCGCAACCCCGAAAAGGTGCTGCCGTTTCAAAATTGGCAGGTATTGGCGAGTCGTGTAGCGGTATTTATCAGTCAGTTCGTACCTCCTCTTCTCCTCGTTTTCACAACTTCCTTGGGTAAAACCCCGGAGCTTGTATTCTGGGCGTTGGGCTTTCGTCCCCTTTCGCTCGCCATTATTTGTAGGCCCTTCCGATCCCTCTATGTCGATCTTTTCGGAGCCATTGTTCGCCAAGAATGGGAGCTGATTGCAATGCGGGTGCGGAACGCGCGAAATTTGGCAGCCACAATCCTCTTGGGCACTTTAATCACGATCTTTGTTTACGCAATCGCTTCGGAAAGCATGGAAACGCACCGTCTATTTTTTGCTTGGCTTCTTGTCTCCCTCGCCGTGCAGTTCTTCTTAAACCAAGCGATAGCGGTGGCACAGGAACTTAAACTCTACACTCCCACTTTGCTACTTAGAGTTGCCGTGCCATTCGCCGCATGGATCTTAGGTGGCTTGATAAATATCAATTTACTCATGGTGTGTTTCATCGCCGAAGGTGCGCTTCTGGCGGTTGCCATCCGCTTTCACCAGAAGCATGACCTTGCGGAAGGTTTGACATTTGATCATGCCTTAAATCGTGATACCAAGGCGGCCTCTAACTACGTGCTTCCCAGCGAGTTTATCAGTTGTTTTGGAGTACTTTCCCCCGTCCTAAAAAAGTTTGGCTATGACGATGGGCTGTACGAGCTCACACTGAGAACCTCCATTCGTTCTACTTCGAAAATGGAGCAGCTTTTGCTGAACATCGGACGCAGTCTTCGGATTACCGACCGTATCATGGCGTTGGATTCACGAAGACTCTTGGTTTGGGCGCCTACTTCCACCGCGACGTTGCCGATTCACTCACGGCTGGTGGTCAAGTTTCCCTTACTTGTTCAGGATTTCAAGAAAGTCTCGCTCGACGTACTAATGAAGAAAGACGTCAGCGGTTTGGCCCCACTGGTTTCACATTCCATCGTACAGAGCCCGAAAGCTTTGCTGGCCCTTCTTGAAGTGCGCTTCTCCGAATTCAATCGGGGACAACATCAAGGAACGTGGTGGACCTTGGATGAATCGGGCCAGTGGGTGAGTCTGACATCAGTCGCCAGCCCCGGACACGCCAAAGCACTCTTTGGCTTGAAACGCCGCTACGCTGACAACCCTATTTTATCGCATGTTAAGGGGCAGTTTATCGCTGAGATTAACGAACTGGCCGTTCCGTTTCGTCCCTACGGGCAGGTCATCGCGGTTTATACTGTTCCCGAGTCAGGCATGGACCAACTAAAAGCGTTACCTCGCTTGGGCGAGTACTTTCTTTCCGGGTATCTGAATTACACTTTCCAGAATGTACCCATTTTGCCGCCTACTTACTGGTATGCCGTTCGAAACGTGTTGCAATCGCTTTCGAAGACTAAGCGACTTTCTTTGCGGTTGGTGGAAATTAAGGCAGGGGAAAAGTTAAGCGGCACCAGCAAAGTTCACCTCTGTGCCCGCACTTCTCAAGGGTCCTACGCGATCGATCTGGGATACGAAGAAATTGAACAGTCTGTACAACAACCGGCGCCTTTTCGGCAGGCGGCTTAGGATTGTTGCGCGCAGGCCTGTGCGGCTTGGGGTGAGTAGAAGTAGGCATCCGCGGTTTTCTTCAAGCAGCGTGAAACTTTTTCATTTGCAAACCATAGGTCGCGTCTTTTGTCGGTTACCTTCACGTCAAGGTAGGAGGGAATCGCTTTCTGCTCTTTAGGGTCGCCTACCACTACCATCGCTCGATGCGCGAACTTAGGCCTTTCTTGGGCGATTTGGGGGAGAGACACTCGGTAGGGGGCCTTTGCGCCGCTCAGAGTGGCAAGTGTATTGATCAACCCCTTAAACCCGTCGAGTACTTTTTTATCCTTGGTTACAAAGAAATATTCTTTAGCGTCCTCGAGTCCCGACGAAGTAAAGTTTCCCGTTCCCATAAGTAAGGTAAGTTCATCCGCTAAGATTCCTTTAGTGTGCGAAAGGGGAAAGAAGTTTGAGTAGTGTCGCGAATACGATGTGAACTTTCTCAGCTCGTTGGATACCGGGGAATCGGAGAACAAGAAGGGAGCGGCAAAAAGATTTACGCGCACGCCGCGCCTTTTGGCTTCTAAAATGGCCTGCATAATTTCTGGGTCACCCATATGGTGTGAGGAAATATCCAGTGTATTTTTGGCTGAGCGAATGAGATTCGCCGCAACGAGGCTTACATTGTCGTTTAGTGAATAGAGGAGAGAAGATTTGTGATCGATATACTTCATCAGTTGAGAAGCGTCTTTCGCTATCGCTTCACAACCCCTATTTATAGCGCGTTGTGCACCAAAGCGTCCCAGATGAGTGTCTCGAAACCGAAGATCTAAGGTGCAGTTGAAGTAGGTCAGCTTCTGACAAGACTCGATTGCTTGGCCCACAAAAAGCTGGGCTAGGCCACGGGCAAAACGTGAGTCTTTACCGCTAAAACCCAAATCGATCACGGGCGTATCAGTCTGAGAATTGAGGTTAATCGAGGTAAAAACATAGTCCGCGGAGTCAGAGAGATGGGTGGCTCCCTTTAAGTGGTAGTTGCCTCGAAACGAGGGGTGAGGGAAGACCGGAATAAGAAACATATTGTCTTCAAACGTAGCAAGCAGATCCGGAAATTCCACTTCGATGGCATTTTGGATGAAGTTCACCAGAATATAGAGTTTGAGCTTGGGTTTGGTTTTCATCAGCTCTCTTAACCGCGCCACTTGCGTGGTAGAGGCCGTCATGGCGGAAGCGAATATGGTGCCTTCGGAATGCTTGCTGATCAACTTTTCAATTTCCGATGTCAGTGTGGTGACAGGTGCTATCCAGAAGTTAGCTTGAGGCAGGGAAGCGAGTTCTCTGGAACTTAAGTCTTCTGCTGAAAGCGTGCGCCGAGGTTGAGGGGCATAGGGAGTTTGGCATTTCTTTCCCGAAGTGGTGAAAGGGACGTTTTCCGGACGCCTTAAGTAACCCTGAATGGCAGACGGATGAAGGTTGTACGGGAAGCGAATGCGACAAGTTGCGCTCGCCTGGCAGAATGCGTAAATGTTATCTCTTAAAGAACTGCTCGCAATGCGTGCGCGGGTAACTTCGGTGGGAGAAGCCAGCCGGCGCAGCCTCAACTTATTCTTTTCCTTGATGTACCAATCCTTCATGCGCAGTTCTTCTACGAAGCGCACGCATCCCAATAAACCATCACTGAAAGAGGCTGTTTCAAATTCAAAGTCGACCATCTCGAACATTTTCACCGCGCCATAGCGAAGAATGTAGGGGCTCCGGCCAGTTCTTAAACAGACGAAGGCTGGAGTTTTTGGTTGAGGAGTTTGGTCTTCGCCTGCGGAAAGGGAAGATAAAACGAGCAATGTAAGTAGAATGATTTTCAAAAGAGAATGATGTGGGAAGACTTCTATTTTACCCTAAACGGCGGGTATCGTCATGAACGGCGCCTTACCGGTCTTGTAACGCATCGAATCCACCGACTATAGCCATGAAAATAGGAAGTTAGCCACGGCCTTTGGTGCGCGTTTTTCCGCGCACGGCGTGCTTCTCTAGGTACTCGATCATAAGGCTCGCCACGTTCTTGCCCGTGGCGCGCTCGATATCTCGCAGATCGGGTGACGAATTTACTTCCAGTACGAGCGGACCTCGGTTGGATCGAATGATATCCACCCCGGCAACGTTGAGTCCCAAAGTCGAACAAGCAAGTACGGCAGTAGAACGCTCTTCGGGAGAAATTTTAATCACCTCAGGTTTTTCAGAAGACGCGCCCGTGCTTCTTTCGCTCTGCCGACTACCGTGAGACATAGAAGCCACTACCTTGTCACCGATGACGATGCAGCGAATTTCGGTCGCGTCTGGGTCTTTTATATATTCCTGCACAAGAAAATGCGCGTCGAGGTTGCGAAAGGCATCCACCACGCTTTCCGCCGCCTTGTGTGTTTCTGCCATGACGATGCTTCCCTGACTTCCGTCCAACAGCTTGATGATAAGCGGTGGTCCTCCCACTAGCTTGATGAGATCTTGGGTCATGTGAGTCGAATGCGCAAAACCCGTGACGGGTAAGCCGACGCCTTTTTTTGCGAGAAGCTGCAGCGACCTCAGTTTGTCGCGTGATCGGGCAATTGCTACTGACTCATTCAGCGAAAAGCTTCCCATCATTTCAAACTGTCTTACGACCGCCGTGCCGTAAAAGGTAATGGAACGTCCGATGCGAGGGATGACGGCGTCAGCTTCCAGTACCTGATCCCGGAAATGGACTAAGGGTTGTCTGGACGTGATGTTCATGTAGCAACCTACCGGGTTGACCACACTCACAATATGATTGCGCTTCTCGGCTGCTTCACAAAGACGCTGAGTAGAAAAAACGCTCCGGCTACGGGAGAGAATCACGATTCTCACGTGGTTGCCTTTTTCGCCGCGCTTTTCTTTTTTAGAACACGCTTTTGCAGATAACTTCGGCTGACATCAATAACAAACCTTTTTCGAAGAGCTTCTCTCCCCAGCAGCATACGAAATCCCATGACGTCGCGGTTGATGAGCGTGATTTTGATGGGGTAGTTGTATAAACCGATCTTAATTTCCGTGCGGATGGTCGGGCGGCGCGTGTAAACACCAATGGAACTTTTAATGACCTTTCGACCAATCATCTCCGCGTGAACAACCTTTGACCCCTTACCGGTCCCTTGGAGGGGGGCTACCTTAAAACGGAGCATGTTTTTACCGTGGGCACGGTATTGATGAATATCTTCCGCGTGAAGAGCAGAGGTGCGAGCGCCCGAGTCAACTTTGACTTTGATCTTCTTGATCCCCAGGTCGGGTAGCGAGACCCACTCGCGCCATCCAATGACTCTTTTCATTTTGCTGCCGTGCGTTACCATTGCTTTCGCCTATTGCCCAGGCTCCTTTTTATGCCTCATTTCAAATCTTTGCGGATAATACGCTTTCTCGGGAGAAAAGGTAGTCGGTTCTTTTTGGCTTTACCCCAAAAAGAGACGGCTATCTTGACGTAGGAGACGACTAGGCTTATTCATACTCAGTCTGATTTAGAAACTTACTGGTATGGGGGAATAATGAAACGCTTATTCGTTTTTTTAACACTGACTCTTAGTCTTACCGTTTTTGCGCATGACCCGGACCAAATGGGAACGCTGACGGGTGAAAACCTCGTCCTTAGCGCCTCGGATCATGGTTTTGCCGGCCATATTGGCGGCCGTCTCGTATTTGCCAGCCCCTTGGAGGGAAAGTTTGGCATGTTGGTTCGTCACCGGGCTTTTGGAAAAGACTTTGATACCACCTTTGAGCAGGTGGGAAAAGGGCTGCAGGGAGAAATTCAAAGTGTGGGCCGCGACGGCAAATCTGTTTCAGCGAAAGTGGTGATTACCAAAGCGTCGCCCAAAGAAGGAGTCATCGAAGGGACCCTGGGTGCCGATCCTTTTACGGTAAAGATTTCAGCCAGTGCGATGGACGGACATCACTATCTCAATCCGCAGTTTGATGCCTCGGTGGGTTCTAAGACGTACCAGTTCAAAATGGATGAAGGTCAAAGCTGTTTGGGATGTGCGATAAAAACGACCTTCTTAGTCTTGGGAATGTTGCGCGTGACGGGAGAAATCTAGTCGTTGAGCTTGCGGACGTCTTCGGGAAGTTTGCCGAGGTTGTCCTTGCACAAGCGGGGTAAAGGGCGCACGTTTTGGATCTTAAACTCTTGCTGGCTTGCGAGGATGTCATGGTAGGCGCCGGCCCTCGGACCGCCGATGGGCTTTTGCGACCAACCCTCGAAATCGATTCGCCCGCCCTGAACTATGCGACGATTCAGTTCGTCGCTGCGAGGCGTGCCGATCTCGGGAAACTCGCCGCGACTCGCATTGGTAAGTGCTTGGGCGTAAGTGTGAACGTCTAGCTCTCTTAAGTCGCTCAAGTCCATTTCATGGTAGGGAATCGGGTCGCCCCAATGCCGTGTGCCTGTCCGAAGTTGATGGGCAATTTTGGGATCTAAGAAACGAACGAACGGAGCGCCGTTTATCGTGCCTTGTGACACCGGAACAATCGCCCAAAGTTGGCCGTCCTTCACAAAGCCGTAGTTCTTGTGTTCTCCGTCAAAAGCAAAAGGTTTAACACTGGAAAGCGGAACAACTTTGACCGGCAAAGCGGATCCGGGCCCTCGAGAGGAAATACCCTCTTGAATTTCCATTAGCGTATCGATCTGCGTTCCGCCGGTTTGCGGATTGATTGAAAGTACGTTGCCTTTGTACCGAGAGGGTGAACCGCCACCGCCACTGAGTTTCAGCGGACTGCGGCCAACGTAAAATAGATCCTTACCACCGACTTCGCGAACCTGTTTTGTGACAGCATCCCAGTCTTCGTTGCTAAAATAGTACGGTCGGGTAGCGCCCGAACCTGAGGGAACATTGACGAAGCGAAGGGAGTCATCGCCGGGCACAGGGTGGGCTTCCAAGTTGACGACTTGCCCATCGGGGAGCTGAACCGAAATTTTTGCGGCCGTAAGTACGCTGGGGATAAAAATCAGAACCCCAAAAATGAATAAAATACGCACGCGCACAAGTCCCCCGTGCCCAGGGAATTTGCAAGAAATGAGCCTGCGAATTGATGCCTAGAAATCGGAAGAGACTGTCCATAGGCTGGACAGCCTCCTCAACATAGTTTGAGTTTGAACTAATCGCGAAGCGACTCAAGTAGCCGTCGTGCTTCTTTGAGCCTGGCCAAATCGACTTTCGAATCCCGGTGTCGCCCTTCATGACCCCGCGGAAGCTTCGAGCGTCCTTCAAAGTATTGGGCAACGCGATCGAGTGACTTCACGGAATGTTTGTGGTGGTGGTGCTTGCGCTTGTCCCAACTGACTTTGCGAAGCTGCTTGCAAACCCGTTTTCGACGTTCTGTCGCCGGCGGAGCACTAACTTCTTCCTCTTCTTCTTCGTCGTCGTCAACTTCGGGTTCTTCCATGCCTGGGGCGGGGATATAACTTTCCTCATCGTCTTCCTCTCCCTCTTCTTCTTCGTCTTCTGATTCCACCGGCAAGGGGGGAGGAGCAGGCATATAGCCGCCCGTCGGGGGAGGGGGCGGCTGAACACCGGGATTCTGATCAATGTAATCCTCATTCTCTGCGATGAGGCGAATAGAAGCGTTTACGGCATCCAAAGCATCTTCCACGCTTGTGGCGTTCTGCAGGGAGCAGGCGGAGGGAAGAAAAGACACAACTAGGGATAGACTGATGAGTCTGACAACGTACTTCAATGGACACTCCTGGGCTTGGCAGGCGAAAAGGCTAAGACTAGAGATTGCCAGTCTCGTGCCATGAGGGGCGTGCCTGAATTGGGGGGTGCTTTTACTGAAATATGTATACGACCTGACTACGCGCCTGAAAACCTGAATGGTTACGTCCCTGTTAGCAAAACGCCACTGTCAAAGGGCCTTCACGTTGGGCTCCGTAAGTGTTTTCAGAGTGAAATGGTCCAGCTTTAGTAGATAACGACGCTATCGACCATATCGGCGTTGGCGTTACAGAACACGCCGGGCCGATTTACCGATTCTGCCCTTACACGAACGGTCTTGGTGCCCGTGTAAGAATAGTTGGCGTAGAAGTAGCTGTACGGTCCTGAGCGAGGTAGCACCATCGGAAGCGTCGGTGCGCCCCCGTCCCACGCTTCGCCTGGTTCCCACTTGGTTAAGCGGAGCTGTTCCCCGGTGCTGCTGGTGATGAAGAAGAAAATGCTGTTGCCTCGGTAGTACGTTCCCGGTTGGTGAGAGAACGAACACGTTAGGTTGGTTGACTGAGTGAAAGTCAGTGTTTTGGTATCATAAACAGTAATCGTTGCAAGGGTACCGGATGCAGACACCCCTTGCGCCCGGACCTTAATGCGCGTGGTGCCGGCCACATTCGAAGTAATGTAGAGCTTGTTTCCTACGATTTGGGTCGAGGCCCCTAGATTATTTCCCGCATCTCCGTTATCCCAGAAGAAAGAGTAAATGACACCCGTCAGGCCCGTTACGCTTGCGGTAAGGGTAATCTGAGTTCCCGTTGTGGCGGAAAGACCCGGTGAGGCGGCTAAACTCACGTTGGTAATCTCAGTAAAGTTTAACGTGACTTGGACGTTTGCGCTCTTTGTCGGAGTCGCAATTGAGCGAACGAGTAACCGAATTACCGCGGTGGTTACCAACCCGGAAGAAATATTTGCGGTTCCATTGCTATTCGGCGAGATGCTCACCAATCCGTTCGTGCTGCTTACCTGACTGTAGATATATTCAGGGTCCGAAATTCCAACGACCGTGGGAGTGAGTAAAATGGAAGTGCCGATGTTTGCGGTGGTGGCACTCGCTGCGAGTGTGACGCCCGGAAGAACGTTTGGCTCGGTGAACGTTAATACCACCTCTTTGATGACAGTCGAGCTACCACCCGCATGGTGAAGAAGCCGCGCGGTAACCGTTACCGTCTGAGCTACGCTACTGGTGATGGTCAGGTTATTGTTCGCCGTAGCGGAAACCGTTATGGCTGCCGCCGATGAAGAAGCCGAATGGCTGAAAGAGAAAATGGGGCTTAAGCGATTTGAGCTTGCCGTCAGCGTGATGCTATTGCCTTTCAAAACAGAAGTGCTGGGAGAGGTCGCGATGCTGAGGTCGTTGACCACGGTACCTTCCATCTCTAAATCGCAATGAACAGTCTTGCCGCTGGCATTGTCTTTAACGCTAATTTCACCCAGTACGCCACCGAGGGGGAGCGTAGTGAGAGAAAAAGTCGTGGGGTAAACGTAAGTTCCCGTGCTGGTGGTACGCGTGACGCCGTCGGGAAGGACAAGCGTGTACGGTCCTTGGCCTTGATAGACGGAAATCGTTAAGCCAGAAAAAGAAACCGGTGAATTGGGCACATTGAGGTCGCCTGAAACCAAGGTTGCCGAGGAAGAGCAGAAGTGGTTGAGAAGATCTCCACCATTTTTTTCGGTATCTCCTGAGCATGACTGAAGTAAGCTCGCCGCTAGAGCGAGGACTAGGAACAGAAGTTTTGAGTTCCGGTTGTTCGTCATGATGTAACCTCAAAAAAATGGGGAGAGGTGCTTACGCAGATCTCCAGCCTTACCCAAAGTATTGCAAGACCGGCCAACTTTTCTGTAGGCGCAAAAGGGAAGAACACAGCGCCCGGCATTTAGCGACGTTGGGCACGAGGGAAAGAAAAGGCTAAGAAAGCTAGTGGGTTGCCACTGTACACAGGCAGTACACACCGCCACCAAGCTGGCGAGGAGGCGCTAAGTCACCGACATGTTATCGCAATTGAGAAAAGTGGGTGCGCCAGGGTGTCTGCGCGGCGCCCCGCTTTTTCTACTCATCTATATAAGTAGAGAGGTTCCGCTAGGGCTTGAGAGTGACGCTTTGGTCGTCGAGTTTGTTGAGGGCTTCCAATTTGGCGCCCAGTTCTTCGGCCTTATAGATCGGAAGCGAGCAGCGGTTCTGGCTGCAGGCGAATGCGGCTGCTTTTGAGAGCTGTGGGTACTTCACGGTTGAATTAGGTAACACTCCTTCTCGTTTGTCCCACCAGTCCACTCGTTTGTAGCTTTCTTTGTATTGGTTTGCGCTTTTGAAGAGAGCTTTTGCCGCAGGATCATTTTTTCTTCCAACGACAGTAATGTGAGCCGGTGGTTGATTAAACTCGTAATCGGCAATCAAAATCGCTGCGGGAGAGCTTCGGTCGATGACTTCCGGCGAGAGCAAGTAGCGCAGGGCTCGTTCCGATATCACTCTATATTTCTTATCGCCGGTGAAGTGATACAGATGGTTTGCGAATCGGCACAACTGAAAGTTTTCTGTTCCGTTGGGATGGGGAGCAAAGCTCGCTCCCTTTTCGGGAAGGGAGCTGCCGTATCCTGCTACGGGATGGGTGAAATGATTGTCGATCGCATCGGCGGACAGTTGAGCTTTTCGTAGGTAGGTTCTATCCGCCGTCGCTTGGTAGAGAGCCAACCACGCTCGCCCCATGGCAAGAGTATCTCCCAAAAACTGAGGGGCAAAATCTTTCATGCTGTGCCGATAGGTTTGGGGGCCCTGCTGAAACTGCGCTTCGATTACCTCAGCTGCGGTTACCGCTTGGCTCAAATACAAATTGTCTCCAGTAGCCATGTACAGTTGGGCAAGTGCGCCAATCGCCCACCCGTTTTCTCTTGCATAAACATTCTTGTCTATGTGGGGAATGCCTAGCTTCCTTCTTTCTTTATCTGAGAGTTTAAAAAATCCTTCACTGTGCTCCCCTTTTTTGAGATCGGCGTCTTGGCTGGTGTAGAATGTGCCCTCAGGGCTCATCAAAAAATCTTTTAAGTATCTTGCAATAGATTTAGCGGCACGAAGGTGGGCCATGTCCTTCCAAGCGGCGAAGGAAAGCGAGTAAACGCGCAGGCTGTCCGTTTGTGTGGACATGATTTTTTCGAAATGCGGTGTGTTCCAGTCTCCCACAGAGTACTGGTACATTCCCCCCCAGGCGGGGTCGATGAGCTTTGCGCTCAGGCGAAGAGTTTCTTTTAGTCGGTTCTCATCGCCTTTATCCCCTTTGAGGGCGGATTGCAGAGCGTACTCGGCTTTTTCAATCTGCAAGAACTTATGAACAGTTCCCCAGCCTCCCTTTTTTACGTCGTACATCTTGATGTATTCATCTCTCAGGTTTTTCTTTTGCTGAGGTGTCAGAGAAGACACTTCGACCGCTTTAATTTTTATTTCCGGCCCTACGGAAGGCCCTGGCGTGGGATCGGCGATGATGGCCTCCAGCAGGCTAATCATGTTGACCGGATCGATATAGCCCCGTCGCTTAACAAGCTCTTTACCGTTTGAATCAAAGAAAATGGTGGCGGGCCAGCCGTAGTCTTCGTACCGATTGGAAAGATCGGGGCGAGAATCCTGGTCTACTTTGATGCTGATGAAGTGTTTCGATAGCAAGGCGACGACCTTGGGATCTTGGTAAGTTTTCTCATCCATCACATGGCACCAGTGGCACCACACCGCTTCCAGATCTAAAATAACGAGCTTTTTTTCCTTCTTCGCCTGCTGCCATGTTTCGGCGTTCCAGGGTTTCCAATCAACTTTTGCTCCGTGAGCCGTTGCGCTCAGAAGAATGAATAGTGAAATGAGATTTTTCATAGTGCTCGCGCCTTTAATTCGGGAAGAAATGATTCTCGCAGAATCGGCGGCCATCGTTAACCGCGGTGTGGCATGGCCATTGCTAATATTTGGGAGAAGGAGGAGTCATGAGTACTTGGATTAAAAAGTTACAGGATTGGTCGGTCGAGACCGTAGTGAAGTCAGAAGAGGGCGCAGTCGGCTACTTGGTCGCCTGGTTGTTAGGTATTCCGGCTTCTATCCTGCTTATATTTTTCCTTTTCTTTGGAAGGTAGCAGCAAAAGCGTCTCACTTCGTGAACAGGGTGTAGGTCTTTCCCGCTTTTGCTCAAGCATTTAAAACGCATTTTGATCAGCAGAGCGGGACTCCAGGCACTGCCCGACCTCATGCGCTTTAGATTCACTGAACGCACTGTGACGAATTTACTTTTTGTTAGTTGGCCCGCGCTTTGCAAAATCGACGGGTGTCCAATGAATAAGGACGAGGTTTTTAAAAAGGAGACTTACATGAAACGCATTTTATACACCGGCCTCACGGGTCTTACCGTACTCAGCGCTAGCTTGTTTGCCGATGGCAAACCGGCGGCGGACAACTCGGTTCAGAACAGAGAAACAAACGGAATCACCGCGCAGTCACAAGGCACGAATAATTCGGACTTGGTTTTGACGCAAGGAATCCGCGAAGCCCTAGTAGCCGAACCTTCGCTATCAACCTATGCCCGCAACGTGAAAATCATTACGGATAAAGGAAAAGTTACTTTGAAAGGGCCGGTTCGATCTCAGGAAGAGAGAGAAATGGTCGTTGCCTTGGCCAAAAGAGTTGCGGGGAAAAGCCCTGTGCAGGACAGCTTGGAAGTTGCGCCATTAGGAGAATAATTTTCGTTCAAACAATCATTCATAGTTAAGGAGTCAATCATGGCAGGAAAGAATACAGCGGTTTATGGAATTTTTCCGAATCGCTTTGCAGCTGAAAGTGCTGTAGCCGAAATTAAGAGCCGGGGGTTTCGCAATAGCGATGTGTCCGTACTTTTTTCCGACGACAGCAGCACACGTGAGTTCGCTCATGAAAAAGGAACTAAAGCCCCTGAAGGAACCGCGGTCGGTGCCTCAACCGGTGCCGTTGTTGGCGGTGCTTTGGGATGGCTCGCTGGAATTGGTGCTCTCGCGATTCCCGCTGTCGGGCCGCTTATTGCCGCAGGCCCTATTGTTGGTCTGCTCGCTGGCGCTGGTGTCGGTGGAGCGGTAGGCGGTATCGCTGGGGGACTAGTTGGCATGGGAATGCCTGAGTACGAAGCGAAACGCTTTGAAGGAATTATCAAAAAAGGCGGAGTCCTCCTTTCCATTCATTGCGATAATTCGGAATGGGTGAAAAAGGCAAAAGAAGTGCTCAAGGACACGGGTGCGGAAGACATCGCTTCGGCTGGGGAAGCCAAAGCAGATGTGAAAATTGAGCGTGACCATC
Organism: Bdellovibrionota bacterium; assembly: GCA_041751875.1. Lineage (GTDB taxonomy): Bacteria > Bdellovibrionota > FAC87 > UBA2466 > JACKAF01 > JBGSIC01. The sequence goes on along the minus strand of JBGSIC010000013.1, from coordinate 349,617 downwards.
ACGACATGGGTCGAACCACGACACGGAATACGGATATGCCGTACTCCAACGCGATTTAGCACGCAGACTTAGGGAAAGCGCTCCGTCCTTATATATGAGGCCACTGTAAAGACGGCGCCTTTCCCTTTTATTTATTTTTGTTGCGCTTTCGTTCAGCAGGGGTTGGGATACCGGACACGTAAGGAGAAACGTTATGGGAATCTTAGTTGCGATAATTATCGGTTTGATCGTGGGCGTTGTGGCGAAGTTTTTGATGCCGGGCAAAGATCCCGGTGGCTTCGTAGTTACCTCCCTCTTGGGCATCGCGGGTGCAGTGACTGCTTCGTTTATTGGTCAAGCGATGGGGTTATACTTAGATGGGGAGCCAGCCGGTTTTTTTGCTTCCGTCATCGGTGCCATGCTTCTCCTTTTTCTCTATCGCATGATAAAAAAGAACTAGGTTCAGTTTAGGAGAGGTGTTTCCATCGGATCCACCCTTTGCGGACGAACCAACTATAAATGATGCCCACCGTGATCAGCAGCACACCCCACACAGTAAAGTAGCCGTATTTCCATTGTAACTCGGGAATAAACGCAAAATTCATTCCGTAGATGCCCACAATAAAGTTCAGAGGCAAAAAGAACGCGGAAAAGATGGTCAGCACTTTCATCACCTCGTTCGTTCTTTGTGAGGACTCATTGGCTTTGTGAGTGGCAAGCGAAAGCTGAATGTTAAGTAACGAGTTGAGGTCATCGAGCAGATTATCGGCAAAGAAACTCAAACTCTCCATTCGTTCAAACAGATCCTGACGCATCGGCAGGTTGGCTTCGGAATAAGGAATAAACCGTTTTACCGCGTCGAAGGTATGCCAAAGAAGTCGCTTGATGGTGGTAAGGCGGCACTTCGTGCGAAAAACTTTCTGCCACGTTTCTATTCTTCCTTTGCTACTCGATTTCAAGAGAGACGTTTCAAAATTATGAATTTGAGTCTCAAGTTCCTCGAGAGCAGGCTGATAGGTGTCTATCGCACCTTTTAGGATTTCGAGCAAAATAACTTGGAGGGATACTTTGTCTTTGTGCCCATGGTGTTTGGCGCGAAGTTTTTCCAGGAAAGATGCGTCGGTGCGATGAGCTGTAATGAGAAAGCGATCTCCAATAAAAATGGCGAGTTTCCGCGTGAGAGCTTGAACGCTATTTTCGTTGGGGCCGCACTGTGGATCGTAGTGGCGCAGAATCATGAATATCGTATCGCCGTGTTGCTCGTGCTTCGGAAGATGAGCGGGATCTAGGCAGTCCTTAATCAAAGCGGGATGGAGAAGATAATTATCCGCCAGGCCATTGAGTTCTTCTGCCGTGGGGGCTATCGCATCCACCCAAACAGGAATCGGGGGGGTTCCTTCAGTCACAACGATTTCGATCACGTTTATCCCTTACAAAAAAAGCAGGCGCCGGGTTCTGGGTATCAAAGTGCTGGATCGGGTTGCAACCTCAATCTCTCCATCTGGATGCTTAGAAGCGCGGTTTTGATTAACTTACTGAAATAACTACCAGTATTTTCTCTTGTTAGAAGCAGAGCGTGGACTGACTGTATCCGCCTTGAAAACTAGATTCGTCTGGGCGGGCGGTGCAAGCTTAGACAGATTTTTCGTCTCCAGGAGAAAACTCCCAAAAAGGGTATTCAATCGGTGCAACCGCTTAAAACCTGCGCTATAAGCCAAGGCGGCGAAGCAGACATTTCATCACGCATTTGGCCTAAGGGTTGCACTTAGGCCACCCAATCCCTTGGGGGACGGTCTGCGTTTTAATGGGAGTTCGGAAGTGAAAAAAATGAGCTTAATAGCCTTGTTTTGGAGCCTGCTCGCCTTGGCTGAGACATTTCCGGTACTCAAAGACACCACGGGCCGAGTCATCCCCCAGTCTTTTTTTGAACGCGACCATACCTTAGTGCTTGTGGTGAATCGGACCAATATTGATCAGGTTTCCGATAAGATTGCCAAACTACGTGATGAATTTTCCGGCCGTAAGTCCAGCACGCAAAAAGGCCTACCTTTAGATTCTCTTCAAATTCTTCTGGTCTATGATGGCCGCGCCGATTTCCAACAAAAGTTTATTTCCAAAGCAAAAAAATATGACGCTCCTGCGGGAAGAGTTCGTCCTTTTAAGCGCATCGCTCGCGGTATTGGGCGAAATCGCGTTGCGCCAAAAGATCTCGCGGCCGGGCGTACGCAAATGTACCGTGAAGTGACGGAAACGATGGCCTCGGAAACGCGGGGTTATATCTCCCCCGATCGCTATCGCACCGTTGCTTTGTTTGGTGAGCCATCGGACCATCTTCTCACAACGGGCAACAAGCTGCGCCTCAAGTTTAGCGATAACGGTCCATCGATGAGCACCTTACGTCGTCTGTTTGGTGAAACGTCTTACGATTTAAAAGCGCAGGTACTTAATCCCGATGGGCATGTCAGTCATGCGTGGCGCGGAAGCGAAGTGGATGCTTTGACGGTCGCGGAGAAATACTACGAAGAGAAAATTCCTGAGTCGGAGCGACGAGTGAGCTTCGCTTTTAATCGCCAACCGTCAAGTGACAACAGTCTAGAAGTGTTCGATCGGATCAAGAAGGTCGCTCGAGAAAACGACGCCAAATACATGGTGCCTACTCTGGACGTGTTACATAATTCCACTGGCCGCCTTTCGGCTTGCTCTGCGAAAGAAGATTTTGCCAGTGCCCCGCATTTACAAAGTTTCCTATTTGAAGTGTTCGCCAACGTTGAAAAATCTATCAATGATCTTCTGGATTCTTACATCTGGGAGCAGCTACGTTCTCGCGGGCCCATCGTGGAGTACGTTAAAACGGCATCTTTACTCACCCGTGTGTATTTACAGACTCAAGCCAAGAAGTTTCAAGGGTCGGAAACAGCCCTGGCTCCGGCAGAACAAAAACTCTACGATGCTAGCTACACTATTTACAAGCAAGTCGCCGAGCTTGTGGGGCTTGAGAGTGACGTATTCGCTCCCGAAGAGCTAAAAAAGGAATGGGGAAACGTTGATCTTAAGCAGTTCCGTGGTCTTCCCAAGTGGACCAAAATTATGTCCGCCATTGATAAGCTTCAAAAAGAAGATAAGGGCGATTGTAGTGAATTTCTGGCTCAACAGGAAGAGGAAGGCGAACCCACGCCTCATGCCCAGTTACGTAGAGATCGCACGGTGAGCGGACGGCCTGTTTCTCACCAAAGATAGAAAACTACCCAGCAGCGATTTCGAGATCCCCTTGCGAGGCATTCTGTTGATTCGTATTAATTCCTCGGGCGAGATAAAGCGCCATTACCGTTAGGCAGACGCCTAGGTAGCCCGAACGAGGATAGTGTAGAAGGCGTCCAGAGGGGCCGGTTTCTACGATGAGTCCGCCTACATAACTTGCCATTCCCATGAAGAGTTGTTGCACGAAAGTGATGAGCGACAAGAAACTCCCCCGCTGAGAACTATCCACCAAACCGGTAAGCATTGCCATGGTAGGAACCATTCTGCCCGAAACAAACATCATAAAAAGAGTCGTGACTACCAGAACATAAGGTAAAGGTATCGGCGGCAAATAGGTAACAGCCACCAGCGGTATGGTACTGATCGAGGCGACAGTAAAGAAGATCTTCTTGTGTCCGTAACGATCACAGGCACGGCCGATGAATTGCGCGGAAAAGAAAGTACATACGCCACCCACCAGATAGATCAGACTCAAGTCAGTTTCCGCGACTCCTGAGTTAAGGACGAGCGAGGGGCTTAAAAACGGGATGACAACAAAGCTCGCCGACATCACGCTTCCGACGAAAATCAGTCCACGCTGGCACTGTTTGTTACTCAAAATATTTGAAATCTCTCCCCAGCGCGTTCCCAGCGCTTTGGCAGGTTTGACGGAAGGGACGGCGTAGGAGGCAAAAACCGCCAGCGCGGAACCTGCGAACGCGATAGCAAGAAACACCCAATGCCAACCTAGATGGGCGGCAATCCAGAGTCCCAGCGGTAATCCCAAAACGGTGGCCACGGAAAAAGAAGCCATGAGCATGCCAGTGGCCCGGCCGCGTCGGCTGGGGTGGATGAGATCCCCAATAATGGCAAACGAAACAGCAGTGACTGAACCGCCAAAAGCGCCCGCTACTCCGCGCGCGAGGAGCAATTGAATATAGCCATCGGATAGGCCACACAGCGCGGTTCCCACCAAAAATCCAGTGTACATACTGATTAAAGCTTTCTTGCGATCCCAACGATCCAAGAACCAAGCAGCCAGTAAGCTCGCTCCGGCGGCGCTAAACGTATACGCCGAAACCAGCGCGCCAAACTCAGCGGCATTGATCTGAAAAACGCGCATGAACTGCGGGCCGAGGGGCATCATGATTACAAAGTCGGTAATGTGAGTAAACTGAATTGCCGCTAGAACAAGAATTAGACCCCGTTCTTGCGCGCCCGCTAAATACTTGATTGGTGATGACAAATCGATCCTCGCTGGATTCCAGGCTAACAGAAACCGACCTTCTTGCCACCTATCAGGGCGTCTCCTTGCCGGGGTGGGGAAAGTGGGCCAAGGTACGGCTGGAAAAGGGGTTCCGCGCGGCAGAAGTCAGGATCGCCGGAGAAATTCCATCGGAGAAATTACACTCGAGCCCGCCGAGATTCGGATCGCGGTCATGGAGTTTTCTGAGAAATCAAAGCGCTTTGAGTTTACGCGCGATGAAAAGTTTAACCTAAAATAACCCGATAATCGCTCTTAGCACCGTAAAGACAAGAAACACACTTCCTGCCACGACCGCTAGTAAAATGGCTGCTACGGAGAATAAAAACGCATAGTGCCTTACTTTCGATACGGGGCCACGGGCCGCTTGCGCGCGCACCTGATTAAGGAGGCGAACATTTTTCGTGTTTGCTTTGTAGAACATGTCGAAAATGTCTCCGACGAAGGGGACTGCTCCGAATAGAGAGTCGATCATGATGTTGACAATCATGCGAGCGACCACGACTCCAGGCACCTGGTACTTATCAACAGCAAGTAACACGATTGCGGATTGCATCACCACCATCACCGTTTCCCCCAAACCCGGTACGAGCCCGATGATCGCATCCCAACCCACCCGAAAGTTTGTGCCGGGTACGCGAAAGGCTTCGTCCAGATACCACGCGAGTTTCTCGATAGGTTCAACTCGTTGCGCCTTTCCTTCATCATGATTCATTGGGGCTCCCTGGCGTGTCTGATCGGAAGAGACTCACCAATTGTTGTGCTGATTGTTTGGAATGGTTGATAAGTTGTTCTTCATCTTTATAAAGTTTCTGTGCCTCTGCGAGCATGCGTTCATCGTGGCCACGGAATTTTAATATGGAGTGGCGAGCTTCTTTTTCGCTTTCTCCCAAGTCCATGAGAAGTTGTTCTGTCATCTCTAGGGACGAAGCGAAAGTTTCTCGGTGTATTACGGTAACTCCAAGGTTAACCAGCTCATATACGTGTTGTCGATTTCTCGCGCGCGCAAATATTTTCAAATGAGGAAAATGTTCGCGCACGGCTTGTGCGGTCGCAATCGAAGACTCCACGTTGTCTATTGCGAGTACAAAATACTTCGCTTTTTTTGCACCGGCCGCCTCCAGCAAGTCCAATCGCGAAGCATCGCCATAATAAATGTCCGTTCCGAAACGGCGCACTTGGTTCACCTGTTCTGGGTCTTGTTCCAATGCGGTGTACTCAATATTTTTTACACGTAAGATGCGAGCCACGATCTGACCAAATCTTCCGAAACCCGCGATGATGACAGGTTGCTCCTCACTTTTAATGTCATCGAAAGGTTCCTTAGGGGTATTCGCCCGGGGACAAATAAAACGTTCATTCAAGAAAACAAAGAGCGGGGTGAGCCCCATTGAGAGTGTTACAGCAACCACAAGTAGGTCCGCGAGTGAGGAAGGCATCACGTGGCTCTCCACCGCCAAGCCGAAGAGGACAAAGGCAAATTCGCCGCCCTGGGGGAGAACGATGGCCATGTTTTTCGCTGAAGCATGGGAAAATTTCGCGGCCCGAGCTACACCGTACACCACAGCATATTTCAGGATCATAAATCCCAAGACGATCCCGATGAGCATCACCGGGTGTTTTAGGAGTAAGCCGTAGTCCACCGACATGCCCACGGCCATGAAGAAAAGGCCCAGCAGAAGTCCCTTAAAGGGCTCGATGTCGGCTTCGATTTGATGCCGGTATTCGGAATCAGCTAGCAGTACGCCGGCCAAAAAGGTTCCCAGCGCCATCGATAAACCTGTAGCCTCCATCAATACGGCAGCCCCTACGACAATTAGAAGAACTGCTCCGGTAAAGACCTCCCGTGTGCGGGATGCTGCCACTGCGCGAAAGACCGGCCGCAACAGGTAGCGCCCACCAATCATCATGCCGCCAACCACAGCAACTGTTTTTCCGACGGAAAACAGAGAGGAATTCTGGGCTTCGGCCTGAGTTCCACCGAGAAGCGGAATGAGCGCCAAGAGGGGAACGATGGCGAGATCTTGGAAAAGGAGTATCGCAAACGAGGCGCGCCCATGTCCTGTATTAAGTTCCTTCTTCTCTGCCAATATTTGGAGCGCAAACGCCGTGGAGGAGAGAGAAAGACCAAAAGCCGCAATGAGAGAAGCACGGGTGTCCACGCCAAAGAGGGACAGGGCTAAGGTAAGAAGCCCCGCCGAAATGAGAAGCTGCGCGCCCCCCATTCCGAAAATGGCTTTTCTCATGACCCACAGACGACTGGGCTTAAGTTCAAGGCCAATCACAAACAGCAGGAGGACCACTCCAAACTCGGAGAAGGTCAAAATGGCGTGCGCATCCTGAATCAGACCGATGCCCCAAGGGCCCAGCACGGAGCCCGCCACCAAATAGCCGAGTACGGAGCCCAACCCGAGTCGGGTAAAAATGGGGACGGCGATGACAGCGGCTGCAAGGAAAGCCATTAAATTGAACAAGAAAGCGTGATTTTCCATCGAAGTAATTTACTTCATTTGGGAAGGAAGGGGGAGAGGGAACGGGGCGTATTGGGGTCGCACTGGTTCCAAAAAGAAACGCCATCGGGTGTCCCCTCTCACGGGCAATCACTTTTTTTGGGCCCACGGTTTAGGGGCACCGGATTTGCAATAACTCTTTGTAAAATTTAAAAGAGGCAACTATGGAACACCGATCATTCTGGGAAAATTCGAAATTCTCTTCCTATCCGCCGCTACGGGGAAATGAAGAAACCGAAGTTGTGGTGGTGGGAGCCGGCATCACCGGGCTCACGGCCGCACTTCAACTCGCTCAGGAGGGAAGAAAGGTGGTGGTGTTGGACAAAGGCCAGATTGGCGGCCAAGAGAGCGGTCTCACCACGGCACATCTCACGGCCGTGACCGACACACGATTTTACGATTTGGAAAGTAAATTTGGCGAGGAGGGCGCTCGCCTCGTCGCTCAGGCCGGTAAATCCGCCATCGATCGGATTGAAAACAATTGTAAGACCTTAAACATCGACGCACAGTTCGAACGGGTACCTGGTTTTTTATATTCAGAGGTTTCGTCTGATCTTTCCAACCTTCAACGAGAAAAAGAAAGTACGCAGAAAGCAGGACTCGAAGTGGAAATTGCCGAATCGGTTGGCCTTCCTTTTCGCGTGGCCGGGGCGCTCAAGTTTGCCAATCAAGCGCAGTTTAATCCGATGGTTTATTTGCAGGGGTTGGCTCGCAAAGTGTGTGAACTCGGCGGAGAGGTTTACGAAAATACGACCGTGACCGATTTTGGCGATGGAGAGCCTGCCAATGTGGTCACGGAAAACGGTGTGATTACCGCTAAGGAAATTATTGTGGCAACGCACGTGCCGGTGTCCAACCGGTTCGAGCTTATCGCAAAACTTCCGGCTTATCGTACTTATGCTGTTGCGCTTGAATGGCCAGACCCTGAAGGGGTACGCGGCCTTTTTTGGGACACGGCTGAACCCTATCACTATATTCGCTGGCACGGACTTTCAGGCGGCGTATTGATTGTCGGAGGCTGTGATCACAAGACAGGCACGGTGGAAGACACGGAAGTGAAGTTTAAGGAGCTGCGGGACTATTGCTATATGCGTTTTGCCGACGCGCCCGTTATTTTTGAATGGTCCGGACAGATTATAGAGCCCGTCGATGGTCTTCCTTACATAGGAAAAAATCCTTTTAGTGGCCATATGTGGATTGGCACCGGCTACAGCGGTAACGGCATGACATTTGGAACGCTAGCCGGGCAAATTATTGCAGAGAACATTTTAGGGCGTGATGTGCCGTGGGCAGAGATTTTTGATCCCGCTCGACACAAGCCGCTGGCTTCCGCGAAGAACTACATAAGCGAGGCCGTCGATTATCCCTACTATCTAATAAAAGATCGTGTGTTGCACCATCCGCATCCTGCTGTTGAATCGGTGCGCCGAGGAGAAGGTGTGGTGACAACGATTGCAGGGAAGAAAATCGCCGCGTACCGCGATGAAACGGGCAAGATGACAACTGTCTCGGCCATTTGTCCACACTTGGGTTGCGTGGTGCATTTCAATCAGTCGGAGAGAAGTTGGGATTGCCCCTGTCATGGCTCTCGTTTTAAGGCGACCGGCGAACTTTTAAATGGTCCGGCGCTGAGCTGTCTTGCCCCCATTGAGGTAGAATCCGACGACAAAAAAGTGACCGGAGCGGCGTAGACAGGTTAAATATCTGTAATCTTTACTATTTTGACAGCTTGAAACCCGGCCGACGAATGAGTTAAGAGTAGCTCCTCAAATAGGAGCTCGAATGAAGTTTTTTGCGAAGCTAGTGGGATTTGTTGTCTTGTTTCCGTCAGCCCTTTTTGCTGACGGATGTGATCTCAGCGCCTTTCTAAAAAATCCCACGCGGTCTGAGGCGCGTGCTTTGGTGCGAATCGGCGGAGACTGTTTGGCTCCCCTTCAAGCCGCCTACGGCCAGCAAACGGATGAGAAAACGCGGCTTTTGATTCTAAAAGTCATGGTCGCAAATGAAACCCTTTCTCCTGAAGCCGAAATTTTTTTAAAGAACTTGGCCGCTTTGGTGCCCGAGCCGGGCTCTGATCCGAAACTCGATCAACTGATTGCCAGTCTCCCGGCACTTTTGAAGAACCCCACCGATTCTGCGCTACAAGATGCCTTTCTCACCGCCTTAAATGAGACTCGCTACCCGTGGCCCGCTGCGGACCTCGCTTTTTTCGGGGAACGGGGTTTAAGCGTGCTTGAGGAACTTATCACTCGTATGGAGTCGCTTTCCACTGACAGTGTCAGCAAACTGGTGCACCTGACTTCCACTAATTTTCCAGCTGAACTGGAAGATTTGCTGATTCCTCAGATTGAAGAACTGACCGAGACAGTATTGACCCAGACAACGCAAGAGGCTTCTGATTCTCTTGATAAACTGACGTACGCAATCGAAGCCATTAAGAATCGCGATTGGAAAGTGGATTATGTAACAGAGTTAGTCAGCGATGCGGCCTTAAGCGAGTCCGGAAGAGTGCGAGAGAATTTGCTTTATGCCACTTTGATTTCGATGGATTCCATTATTCCAAATGAACTTGAAGATAAGATAGGCGCTTTCTATTTCAATGATGAAACCGGTATCTCAGATGAAAATGAGACCGACGAGCATTTTTATTTCAGACGTTCGCGTTTGCTCCAGTTTGTAGAAGTTGTGCATTCCTTGGATCGACAGCAAAAAGGAACCCGTCTCGCTATCAAAAGCTGGGTAAGGGATAACGCCGAGTTTATTGCTCTGAGCAATATGGCTGAATTTCAAGCGGGGATGATGGGATTTGTCAGAAGGTTGGAAGATCCTGAGTACGTCGTGGACAAGCTCTTAGCGTCAAAGGAGCCAAAGGCGAAAATAATGGGGCTTCGCATGATGCGAGAAATACCGGCAACCCACTGGGACAACGTCGAGGTTTTGAAAGAAAAAGTCACGGGTATGACTCAGTTTGGGTTTCCTGCTGTTGTTTCCGAAGAGGTTCGTCTCGAAGCCGTGGTAACCGCGCGGTATTTGTCGCGCGATCGCCTTGATATGGCCCCCTTGTTATCGGGCTTAAGCTCACCTTCCGAAGACGTTCGGCTCAGTACAGTGCGTTTGATTCGAGAAACAAAAGACGGCTCAACGGAAACACTTCGTGCCGTCATTCAGGTGCTTAAGCGGGATCCGAATCCTGCAGTGCGCATAGAAGCGTTGGGGTTGGTGTTCGATCAACTTGAACGGGCCGGCGAGGCCCCTAATGCATTTGTTTATTCTCGTCCGCTAGGAATCACGCTTCTGTTGCAGTGGAGACAATCGCATAAAGAGTTGTTGGAAGCGGCCAGCGAGACTTTAGAGCGCTATCTAGCAGTGAGCCCTCACGCTTCTAGCGTGGTTGTGGAAGGGATACGAAGCAATGATAAGGCAATTACTCCGAAGGCTTTTGCCGCGAGCGCGGAAGTCATGCGCAAGGGTGCCTCGGAGTTGGGTAAGCTTCTCAGTGCGGTTCGGATCGCAGAAACTGAGAACCACCGTGCTCCGTTCGAAGCCTTTGGCAATTTAACAGATTTAGGCCGTGAGATTTACGAAGTGATCAAAGCCAACTATGAGCCGGGGCAACTGATGGAGTCAGACTTTAGGGCCACGCGCTTAATTGCTCTTCTCGAGAACTCTTATGATCTCGTGAAAGAATTGAAAGAGTATGAAGCCGACCCCGACCCGAACCTGCGCCAAAGAGTGGAAAAGTCGTTAAACCAATTGCGCACGACTTTGGACGAAGTGGAAGAAGCTCCCAAGCCGTAGCCCCAGGACGTAAATGCTTTGTCCTCTTTGTTTGAGCACCGAGGTAACGAAAACGCTACTGGTTAAGCCTCGGGAGTTCTTTCGATGCCAGCGTTGTGATTTACTATTTGTTAATCCCGCCCAATATCTTTCTTTGTCCGACGAGAAAGCCCGTTACCTGCAGCATAACAATGACGTAACCGATTCAGGTTACCAGAACTTCGTACTTCCTCTGGTGGAAGCATTGTGCGCGCGTTTGACAGAAAGAACTGCAGGGCTCGATTTCGGGGCGGGTACTGGTCCTGTTCTCTCTCATCTTCTGGAAGAACGCGGTCACACCCTACACCGCTATGATCCCTTTTTTTGGCCGCACCCTGAACTTTTGGAACGAACGTATGATTTTGTGTGCGCCAGTGAAGTGGTCGAGCATCTTCACAAACCCGATAAAGATTTCAGCCTGATGAGAAGTCTCCTTAAGCCCGCTGGGGTGTTGGGTTTGATGACGCTCATGCACTCTGACGAAACAGACCTTTCCAGTTGGTATTACCTTAAAGACCCTACGCACGTGTGTGCGTATTCCCAGCGTACTTTTCGCTGGATTGCCAACGCCTATCAGCTCAGCGAGCCCGAGTTCCTTTCGGAGCGCGTAATTCTTTTTAGGGAAAAATAACGCCTCGTTCTATCTCCCGATGAACTTTTTTTTTCGGGCTGAGTTGTACATTCGCAGAATCTGCTACAATACGTGACTATTCCTCAGTACATTAAACCGGAGATTCAAATGCACAAAAAATTGGTTTTGGTTGTCGTAGGGTTAATCGGATTTTTGTGGGGATGTTCGGGTGTTAAATCGGGTTCAGTAAAAATGAAGAGTGATTCATTGGGAAGGCGCGCAGCCTGCGCTTCCGGGTCCCTTTCGTGTACTCCTGAAGATTTAGGTGGCCGACTTTTTTCGGGCGGCGCCATGCTCAACTCTACTGAGGGTTACAACATTACCTTGATCGGGGCGAGTGAATCAGTCATCGAAGATCCCTCCCAAGGAATGGGTGGGACCATTGCTTTTTCCCTACTCGGGCAGACGGTTTTTGGCAGCAGTTACTCCGCACCGGGCGAAGATCACTTTGAGGGAAATCCGAATATCACTGAGATGGAATTTAACTTCGACTACTTAGATGCGGAGTTTACTCTTACGGGCACGAGCGGGGGCGGAGCCGATGACACCTGGATTGTGCGCACCGTGTACGCCACCACGGCGACTGCCGACGATGTCAGCGGAACCATGCAGAAGGGTGACAAGCTAATTAAAGCCGATGGAAGGACAAACTTTCAGTGGTGTAATGCCGGCGGGTGCAGCGATACACGTAGCGCGGTGGCTTCGGGAATCTATCAGGACGCAGCGATTGTGGGTTTCTCTCCTCCCGCACAAGGGAATCAGAATTATGTACGTTTTGAGGTGACTCTTTCCACCCCGCTGACGCCCACGTTTGCTCAGCTAGATGCGGGAGGCATTACCTGGGTGGCCAATTTTAATGTCGCTAACGCCATTACCTTTGCCGCTACCCCCGCAACACTCGGCTCACGGCAAGCGGTGTTAAATGCCTTTCAGCTTGAAGATGACCCGGCGAATCCTTCGATTCAAGTCGCTCTCACGATTGAGTAGTAAGTTTGCTCGGCGGGGGCTTTCGCGGTCTTTTCTGAGGAATGCTCTAAGTAGAAGCGCCCAAACGCTTACGGCAAGCATCCGCGTGCAGTTGCTTTCGTGAAACGAAAAAAATGGGCTCGCGCTTGTACGTGGCTTTGACGACGTGTAAACTATTTCTTTACCTTCCATTCAATCACCACAAATCCGTAGGGGGCATCATGAAGTTGCAGTTGATTCTAAGCGTCAGTTTCGCTTTGGTTTTAACAATTATCCGTTGTAGCGGTTCCGGTTCTAGTGCGGGTGTTCCGTTGGTTGAGCCCCCTGTCACGGCGGCGACTCCCTCGGGCCTGACCAGTCGACGGGTTCTAGATATTTCTGAAGTGGCGTCGCGGTTTTTTGCCGATGGTCCCACAGAAATTCAAGCACTGCTCGACGGTCTTGATACGCGCATTACAGAAATTAATTCGCGCTCATCGGAATCAGATCGCGCCTGTCTTGCCAACACACCCGTGCAACAGGATTACACGATCATGGGCGAAGCGGTGACGGCGCACTTCCAGTGTTACGAAATCTTAAGCGCAACCGGTGGAATGGCTTTCGGCCAAAAAGATGGCATTTGGTATCTGTATCAAAACGTCGGCCAAGGCCGCTCGCTCGCCAAGATTGCTCCGGTAAGTGGACAAGACGGCAAGTATGAAGTCGATGCTTGGATGAGTGTGGGTCAAGGCAATGCCGCTGACTCAGGCACTTGCAGCTCGAACTGGTACGGTTGTTCCTATGGAGTGATTCGTTTAAACGCCAATTCAGCCGACAATTCGTTTGAAATGACTGTTGCGGGCACCGGCTTTGGTTATTGTGGTGCGCACCTTAAGAGTGAAGGCACCAACCTTTACGTTTCTGGTTCTGCTGGTCAAACAAACGGAGTCACCTGGACCTGCGCTGCAGCCGATACGGTTTGCACGTTGGCCTCTGACACAGGTACGGCCGGTTCCTGCGGCTCGATTGATACCAATGACTTTGCGCTCACTTCGCTTGGTGTAACGGGTGAGTCCAACGTGGGTACGGGCATTACGCTAAACGGTAATACCAACGACAGTGTGCACTTCGGTCCCAGCGTCGATGACCTCGACAATATCTCGGGCGTTACGGCGTTCTAAGTCGAAGACCCTGAAAATTAAAACCCCGGCAGACCTGAGAGGTTGCCGGGGTTTTTTTATTCCAATTTCTTAGTTTCTTTATTTGCGGAAAGATAATTCACCTGCATCTGAGAAACGGTTCCGTCGAGCTTAAAAGGAGCCTCGTCGTAGTAGTCGACAGAAACGGGCGAGCCCAAGTCGCTTCCGATATCCAGGCAATCATTTGCCGTAAACATCAGCGGCGCGGAAATGGGGACTTTGCCTTCACCCACGAGCTTTCCGTTAACTTTGAGTGTTACCTTCAACGGTCCTGTAGGGCGTTTCTCGATATAGCGCGTTTCCACTTCAATGGTGGCTTTACCCGCCGGCAATTCATCTTCTGCACGAATATGGGTGCGGTTGATTTCGAAGAGGTTGTATTCGTAAGAGAGCTCTCCATCTTTTAGATAGAGCGCGAGTCCTCCAGAAAAACCACCCAAAGCATAAAGAACGCCATTGGCATTTTTGGGAAGGTCGACATCAATTTTTACGACGTTCTCTTTTGCGCCCAAAGCGGGAGCAGCAAACTCCGGCATGCGCGTGATGGGCCCAGGGAATGTCCACTGGGTATAAGGAGGTGCAATTTTCATTTCCGGGTGCACGGCTACGACCCACAATCCACCGCCAACAGGGTTACCCTTATTTTTGGTAAATTCTTTGTTGAAGAGAGTTTTCATCTCGGTAAGTTTCTTCGGATTTTTTGCCGAGAGATCGTTGGCTTGAGACCAGTCTTCATTGATATTGTAGAGCTCCCATTTGTCGTTATCAGGATTCCAGGCCAGACGTCCCTGCGCATCGAAGAACCCTTTCGGTAACCCTGGCACCCAAGGCGTGCGGGGACCAAACGCTCCTGCAAACCATCCGTCATGATAAATGCCTCGGCTTCCCATAATCTCAAAGTATTGGGTGCGGTGACGATCTTTCGCGGTAGGGGTGCCAAAAGTGTAGGCCATGCTTACACCCTGAATGGGATCTTGCTTAATGCCGTTAACGACTTTGGGCGGCTTAATACCGACCACATCGTAAATCGTCGGCACCACGTCTACGACGTGATGAAAGTTAGGACGAGCTTTGGCGTCGGGCTTAATCTTTTTCGGCCAACGGACCGCCATGGGGTTACGCGTGCCGCCGAAATGCGCCGCCACCAGTTTGGTGGAGCGATACGGAGCACTACCTGCCCACGCCCATCCGGCATGGTACATGTTGTCGGTTTTGCCTGAGCCCAATACCTTTAAGCCGCCCAGCGAATCTAGCGCCTTAATGTGTTGCTCAACCGTCGTAGGAATGCTGTTTTGAGCGAGAAGCTCACTGATCGTTCCGTTTTGTCCTTCTGCGGAGGCACCATTGTCGCCCCAGATATAAAAGACAAGCGTGTTGTCGCCGTAACCCAGTTTCTCTACTTCATCAATCACGCGGCCCGCTTGCGCATCAGCGTGCTCGGTAAAGCCGGCAAACACCTCCATCAAGCGGCGCTGAAAGGGTTTTTGATTTTCTGGAATCGATTCCCATGAAGGAAGCGTTTCAGGACGTGGAGTGAGCTGGGCTTGCTGCGGAATCCAACCCATTTTTTTCGCGCGTGCAAACACACGTTCCCGGTACTTATCCCAGCCGTCATCAAACTTGCCTTTGTATTTGTCGGCCCATTCTTTGGGGACTTGATGCGGACCGTGAGCAGCGCCCGTGGCCCAATACATGAGAAAAGGTTTGTCGGGAGTAAAGGCCTTGTGTTCGCGCAGCCAGGTAATGGCGTCTTCCGCGATGTCTTCACTTAAATGGTAAGGCTTTCCTTTTTGCGGTTTATTCGGGTGAACGATGGCCGTGTTTCGCACCATGTTCGGTTCGTACTGCGAGGCCTCGCCCGCGAGAAAGCCATAAAAATATTCAAAGCCGTAGCCTGTGGGCCAGTAGTCGAAGGGGCCCGCCGAGGTAGTGTGTATCGCAGGGGTGTTGTGCCACTTGCCCCAAGCACCGGTGTGATAGCCGTAATCTTTTAGTACTTCTGCTACCATCGCGCTCGATTTGGGTTGAATGCCCGTGTATCCGTCCCAGTCGTTTGCCAGTTCGGCAATCTGTCCTGCGGCGACCATATGGTGATTGCGACCCGTTAAAAGGGCAGCGCGTGTGGGCGAGCACATGGCTGTCGTGTGAAAGCGGTTGTAGGAAATTCCCCCTTTTGCGATGCGCGAAAGAGTGGGCGTATTAATTTCGCCGCCGTAGGTGCTGGGCTGTCCGGGCCCGACGTCATCAATGAGCACAATCAAAATATTCGGCGCCCCTTTGGGAAGGTGGCTCTTCTCTGGAAGAGGTCTGTAGGTAGACTGCTGCATCGTGTGCCGAGCCGTACTTCCTGATTTCTGCGGGGGGAAGGGAAGCACGTCTTGTGCGCACAAAAAGGAGGAGGAAAACAGGAAAAGACTAAGTACGGGCAGCAACCTAAACATAAGGTCTCCTAAGCAGAGTGGTGCGTAACGGTTTAACTGTGCTCGGGCATACCACGCTTATTAGACGCTAGTAAAAGTCCTAATTGCGAACGCAGCGGAAGCTTAAATTTGAGGAGCCACTGTCTAGGGAACCCCGGCCCCGGGAGCCCACAAGATAGCGAATACAATAGAGATCACTGCACAGGAAGGACCCCCCTTTTTGCACCTTCTTGGGCGAGCCAGGCTCGGAGGGGTCATGGCTTTCGGAAGGGCCGACAGGGTCAACCACAATTTTCCCGCCCTTAGTGCGGGTGGAAAAGGTGTCCGGGCGGTACCAATCTTTCGTCCAATGCCATACATTTCCCGCCATATCGAAAAGCCCATACCCGTTTTTAGGAAAAGCCGTTACCGGAGAGAGAGAGGCAAACCCGTCTTCTGCTTTGTTCTCTTTGGGAAATTCTCCCTGCCAGATATTGGCTACAAACTTTCCGTTGGGTTTAAGTTCATCCCCCCAGGCAAACTTCTTTCGCTTAAGTCCCCCGCGCGCGGCGTATTCAAACTGCGCTTCGGTCGGCAGATCCTTCCCCGTCCATTTGCAGTAGGAAAGTGCGTCTTCATACGCGATGTGCACAACGGGGTAATTAGGGTGAGCAACAACAGAGTCTTTCGAACTAGGGCCTTCAATTTTTCGCCAGTATGCTCCCGCCACAAATTCCCACCACGCGTAGGGATTTTCTAAACTCGCGTTGGTGGGTTTAAAGACCGCAGAGCCAGCTTTGAGTTTTTCTTTCGGCACGCCGGGGTAGTCCGCCGCTTTCGGCACATTCTCCGCAATCGTTTTGTATTTTGTGCTTTCTACAAATTTCGCATACTGCGCGTTGGTGACAGGGGTTTCATCTATTAAAAAGCCTTTAAGTCGCACCTTATGAACGGGTTTGGCGTCTTCCATCGGACACTCTTCCCCACAGCCCATTTCAAATTCGCCCGCAGGGATATTTACCATTCCTTCCGGGGCAGCGGGAGCACCCAACGCAGAAAGCGAAAAGAAACATAGGAACATGGTTGTCCGGCAGCTGGTCATAGCGGCGGAGTAACACGTATCGGGGATACCCCGCAAGGCCGAACGGATGGGTCCGGACTATTCTTAAGAACAGTCCAAGCTCATCTTTTTGGAGGTTCTGGTAGTATGGCGCCCCTTATGGAGACGACGGAACACAAGGCGCGCAAGATCATTCATGTTGATATGGATGCGTTCTATGCTTCGGTGGAACAACGCGACGATCCCACATTAAGAGGAAAGCCAGTCATTGTGGGGGGAAGACCGGGCGGTAGAGGAGTCGTAGCGAGTTGCTCTTATGAAGCCCGAAAGTTTGGGATTCGCTCAGCGATGAGTTCCAATAAGGCGTCTCGGCTCTGTCCCCGCGCTCTTTTTGTGCGCGCCAATTTTTCCAAATATAAAGAAGTTAGTCGCGCACTGCGTGGCATTTTTTCTGACTACACCGATCTCATTGAGCCTTTGTCTCTCGATGAAGCTTACCTTGATGTCACAGAGAACAAGGTCGGTGAACCACTTGCCCGACAAATCGCCCAATCCATCCGAGCGCGCATTAAATCTGAACTCAATCTCACCGCTTCCGCTGGTGTGGGCCCCAATAAATTTATCGCCAAAGTCGCAAGCGACATCAAAAAGCCCGATGGTCTTTGCGTCATTCCTCCTGAGAAAGTTTTAGATTTTGTTGCAAAGTTACCAGTCGAAAGGTTGTGGGGCGTGGGCCCTGCTACCGCGTTTAAACTTCACGGCCTGGGCCTTCGCACGGCCCTAGATCTTCGCAACCAACAAAGAGAATTTCTTTACCAGCACATGGGAAAGTTTGGACTCTTTCTTCATCATCTCTCTAGAGGAGAAGACAACCGACCAGTCAATCCTGATCGCACACCCAAAAGCCGTGGTTCAGAAACCACCTTTGGCGAAGATATTCTGGACGTCGCAAGTCTAAAAAAGACTTTGGGAGAACTTGCCGAAGAGGTTGCAGAAACTCTCCAGAAGCGTGAACTCCCCGGAAAAACCGTGGTGTTAAAAGTAAAGTACTCGGACTTCTCCTCCATCACGCGCAGCCGCACACTTTCTGCGCATAGCTACGATGCAGCTTTGATTGGCGCCGTTGTCGTCGACCTTTTGGGAAACACCGAAGCGGGAAGGCGTCCTATACGTTTGCTTGGGGTGAGCGTCAGTAACCTTAAGACCGGCGACAAAGAGGAAGAAGAAAGTGATCAGTTGGCTTTGCCACTTTAAAGTGGCTAGCTAGTAGGGAGTCGGGTAGGAACTTGGGTTGAATTAGAAGGACCAACTAAAACGAGGCGAAGTTGAGTAAGAGACCAATGCTTGCAGAATTACACCGTTCCGAGCACATCGGTTGGCTAAGGGCAGCCGTACTCGGCGCCAACGATGGCATCGTTTCAACAGCGAGTCTGATCGTCGGAGTTGCCGCTGCGAATTCTTCACCCCACAACATTTTATTAACCGGCGTGGCGGGTCTCGTGGCTGGAGCGATGTCGATGGCCGCCGGAGAGTATGTCTCCGTCAGTTCCCAAACGGACACGGAAAATGCCGACTTAGCCCGCGAGCGAAAGGAGCTTGCTGCAAATGTGGAAGGTGAACGTGTGGAGTTAGCCCAAATTTACGTTGGAAGGGGGCTCGAGCCGGAGCTGGCGGTAAAGGTGGCGGAGCAGTTAATGGCGCACGACGCTTTAGGCAGTCACGCGCGAGACGAATTGGGAATTACCGAAACTCTGAGAGCTCGGCCGGTTCAAGCGGCGTTGTCTTCCGCCGGGGCTTTTTCGTTGGGCGCTGCTCTACCATTAGGAATCGCCCTCATTTCAACGCCGCAGAGTTTAATTACTTTAGTTTCTTTGGCCTCTTTAGCATTTCTCATTTTACTCGGAATAGTTGCCGCCCGTGTGGGGGGAGCCAATATTTGGAAAGGGGCGGGCCGCGTCGCTTTGTGGGGTGTGCTTGCGATGCTTGCGACTGCTGGAATTGGAAGACTATTTGGAACAGTAGTTTGAACCTCCACCCATTGTTCAAGTTCCACAATCTATGCTCATTTCCTATGATTTCCGTTCCATGTACGTTCAGTAGGTGTCTCTTTTCAGG
The DNA here is from genome assembly GCA_041751875.1 of Bdellovibrionota bacterium. Taxonomy (GTDB): domain Bacteria; phylum Bdellovibrionota; class FAC87; order UBA2466; family JACKAF01; genus JBGSIC01. Next base: position 330,462 of record JBGSIC010000013.1, on the reverse strand, counting down.
ACAACTCTCCCCGCTTCACGCTAAAGTACAAACGCTAGACTCTGCAGCAGCTCCATGGTACTGAAACTTTTTTTGGCCCAGGGAATAAAATGAAAAAAGAAATTCAAGACGTACTCGACGCGCTGAGAACTTTCATAATTGAACATCAATATGAAGATACATCTATGCTCACGGCATATGTCGGCTTTGATACTACCGCTCAAGACAATCAGCGGGAACGACCAGCTTGGCTCATCGAACTAAAAAATGAATCTAAGCTCATCGAGGAACAACTGGATTCTGAGGCGCTAAAGAGGCTCGATACCCAGAACAAATGGAAAAACACCGAAGAGATGATCATGTCTCATCTTGAGACAAACAAGCCTGAAGGTCGTTCGACGGTAATTTTTACCGATCACCAGGACTTTCTAACCCTCAACTTGCCTATTCCTCTTCAAACAAAACTCTATTACGGAGCGCCACAACTTAAGCCGTTATTGTTTTCTTTGGATCACTACAAGAAGTTTGCGGTTGTTTTATTCTCTGAGGAAGAGGCCAAAATTCACGAAGTGTTTCTAACTGTTCCGTCCGAAGAAGCTAGAGTGCAGACTGGTCCTTTGGGAGGAATATCGTTGCGCCCTGGTGGCCAAACGGCGAGAACGCAGGCATCCAAGCGTCGTGATCTTGAGACAGAACGACAAGTTGTAAAAGTTGCTGCTGAAGAAATTAATAAATATTTGCAATCTGATTTCAAGATTGAGCATTTTGTATTCGGCGGTAACTTAAAGATTGCTCATGCCGTAAAAAATGCTTTGCACCCAAGTATAAACGCATCGCTCATTACAATTCAGCCGATGTCATTCGATAGTACGAACAATGAGATAGCTAAAAATGTTAAAGACATTGCAGAATCACGCGAGACCGAGCACGACTTAGCTCTTGTCGATGAACTAGTAAGTCGTCGCCATGCGTGCGGGACAGCTGTGCTAGAACCACAAGGAGTCAGGCTTGCCTTAGAGCAAGGTCAAGTTAGTAAAGTTGTGTTTTCAGTCCCATTTGAATGCGAAAATTTCGATAAGCTAGTTATCAAATGCATTTTGAATAACTGTGACATTGAGTTTCTGCACGGTAAAGCTGCGGCGAAGCTAAACGAGTTTGGTGGCGTAGCGGCAGTGTTATATTATTCTGGCAAGTAGTGCTCTGTAATGGCCTAGGATGCCGGCGATAAGCTTCTCATGCCAGATATTGTAGTTGCGTAACGTTGAGTTTTTACCCATTTAGAGATTAGGTTCCATGCTTCTCGAAAGGGGGCAGAGCGAGGTTTTCGTTGGCGCTTCTCTTGCTCAACTAAGTGGATTTCACTCGCATACGCTAGGAATTCCACTCCAGGAAAGACATAAAATAGGTGTAACTCCGAGATAGAGACAACTGCAAAGTCAAAATCTGCGAGTGAGTAAGTCGACCGAAGCATCGATCGACGATTTGTTTTTGTACGGCGGTTATCGACAACGAAATTCTTGGTCGATTCGCTGAACCAAGCGGCCTTCACTTGGATCTTCACAAGCGTTCCATCAACGTCGGCAACAAGATCGTAGGGTTTTTTATCTCCGATCGGCTTAAGAACTTCCCACCCTCTTTTCAAACATTCGAGAACAACGGCTTGCTCTGCGATATCGCCTTTCGCCTTGGTCATCATTCTTGAGAAGCTAGGAGAATAAATGAGGAAATGAAAGGATGTGAGGGGAGCGTGGATGAAAATAAAAAACCCGCTAGGTAAAACCTAGCGGGCTGAAATGGTAGCGGGGGTAGGATTTGAACCTACGACCTTCGGGTTATGCTTACCACTTCGGCTTTCGCCGCCCAGCAAATGCTGGTTTGTGGTCTGGACTTTCTCTTCATCTTCGGCCGAACCGTTAAGATGCCTGCCATTAAGTCTCTACACCTTCTCTAGCTTCCGCTAGAGCTTGGCTCGGGATTACCTTGCTAACGGCTTCCCCGAGTTTGACAGGATACACACATCAATTTCTCGATGTGCTGCCCAATGCGAAACTGAGTTGAATTGGCTTTGAATCTAGCAAAAATTCAAAACCCTCAGTCTGCGGTTTCGAGCCCGACGAGCTACCAGGCTGCTCCACCCCGCGACACTTAGGGGACGGAGCATAGTGTTTAGGCCTACCTATTGTCAAACTCGCATCTGTCACAACTTAGGAGGAGGGTGAGTCCAATACCTGTACGTGGTGAGCGGCCATATCGGTCGCTACTGTGGTGCAGATTCTTTAAGGAGAGAGAGCCAATGTCTGACAGAGTGAAAAGCCGAGGGGCTTTAAATGTATTATTTCCCGCGTTTATGGTGCTGGCGCTGGGAATTTGGGGATGTTCCAGCACAAAGCAAAAGAAACAAGAAGTCGCCCAAGCGGCCCTGCCGGGATCGCCTGAACAGCTTTCTGAGAAACCCACCGAGCTTGAGCCTTGGGCCAAGACCGAAAAGGTTTCTGAGGAAATCGTTCAAGAGGGAGACGGCCTTGTCATTCAGTTTAGAAATGCCTCAAACGCCGTGCCCGAGTCCCAAGTGAAAGTGACCGACATGATCGCTCAGCAGCTTGTGGAAAAGCCCAACATGGTCGCTGTGATTGAAGGGCACTCCGACAATCAGGGAAAAGAAGAATACAACCAAGCGCTATCCGAAAAACGCGCGGAAGCCGTGCGCGAGATGCTGGTAACCAATTACAACATCGATGTCGCACGCCTTAGCGTGAAAGGAAAAGGGGCTGCCGAACCTGTTGCGGATAATGCGACAGTGGAAGGACGCCAACAGAACCGACGTGTGGTGGTGAAAATAGAAGAACAGCAGGCAGTCGCTGAATAAGGGATTGCTTCGTCGCTTTGCTCCTCGCAATGACAATGGCGAGGCGTTATTGCGCGAGTTCTTCTGAAGACGGAGGAGGATTCTCGGAAACGGGATCCTCCTCTTTCTTTTTCTTAGGTTTCTTCCAGCCTCGGCTCATCGCCTGGAAACTGGTCGTGGCGTTTTGGTTTTCGGTGGCCACTTCCGCGTGAAGCGCGGATTTGAAAACTTCATTGTGAATCACGCCTGCCGAATCCATGAGCTTACCAATGTCTTCTAAGCCCGCTTCGAGTTCTTTTGCGCGGTCTTCTAAAATGCTGTCAGCTTCGATGAACTTGGTCATGTCATCTTCAATGCGATCGCGCTCGGTAGGGGCGTCGCCTTCAAGTTCTTTCAGTTCTGAAAGTGGGGGAAGTTCGTTCGTAGATTTGAGTCCCACGAGTTCCAAAAACTTTTGCGTGGTGCCGTACTGCACGGGGCGTCCCGGTACATCCGCTTTACCGGCCATCTTCACGATGCCTTTTTCAATCAGTGTGCGAAGAAGATGACTGCTATCAATGCCGCGCACCTTATCAATTTCGGCTCTTGTGATGGGCTGTCTGTAGGCAATCACCGAAAGAGTCTCTAGGGCCGAACGGCTCAACCTAAACGGGCGGCTTTCAAGGAACTTTCTTACCCACTGCGCGTTTACTTGCTTCGTGCAAAACTGATAACCGCCTTGGGCTTTACGTACTTCAAAGCCAAAAGAAGGGTCTTGGTATTTTGCTTCTAAAGCATTTAGCGCTGATTCCAGATCTTCTTCGTTAGGTGCGGCTTCTTCTAAAACTTCCTTTAAGCGCTCAACCGTAATGGGCTTATCGGAAGCGAAGAGAATCGATTCAATCGCAGAATGAAGGCTAATTTCGTCCATCTTTGTCCTCTAAAACTGATCCAACATTCCCATATCCAAGTCTTTCAGCGGTTTGACCGCCTTTACCTGAATGGGCCCGAAGGTTCGGGTTTGGATAATTTCTACAAACTTCATGCGCGCAAGTTCCAGCATCGCTAAGAAACTAATAATGAGCCGGTAACGACCCTGCTGCACCGGAAAAAGAGTGGTGAGCTCAATAAAGTCGGTGCCTTCTTTTTCAAATTCATCCTTCATCAAAGAAACGCTTTCTTTTAAGGAAGCAGACTGCGAATGAATTTCCACGGGCTTTCTGTGCGTGCGATCAAGGCACGTCTTTAAGCCAATTAAGAGCGGGTAGGTTTCAATGGGTTCCACCGGCGCTTCTTCAGGCGAATACTTGGGCACGAAATCATCCATCGCGAGAAGCGGGCGCGGATACAAATCTCTAAACATCCAGGGAATCTTGTCTAACTCTTCAGCCGCTTTTTTAAAGCGTTCGTATTCCAAAAGCTGCTGCACCAAAGGCATTCGCGGGTCAGCTTCAGCGTCCTCAGGCGTTTCTTCCTTGGGCAGAAGAACCTGAGACTTTAAAAACATGAGCGTTGCGGCCATGACCATGAACTCACCGGCCAAGTCCATGTCGAAAGAACTTAAAACTTCCAGATGCTCTAGGTAGCGCGTGCAAATAAGTGAAATCGGAATGTCATCGATATCAATTTGTTCTTTGCGAATGAGATGCAAAAGCAAATCAAGAGGGCCTTCAAAGGAAGGAATCCGAATACGGTAGTCTTCCTCAATTGCAGAAGAAGACTTTTGTGTGGGCGCTTCGTTGAGTATCGAATCGATAATCGCAGGCGCGTCCGCCACGGCTAAATGTGAGGATACCTCTGGCTGCATGCTCACCTATCTATCATTTTTCTCAGGCCGTTACCCGCGCGTTGATAGCACACAGCAACTGCCCGGAACTTGGCTTTTTGTGGGCCGAATGCGGATAAAAATACCATTAGTAACGGCTATTTACCAATCCCCGTTGCTTTGCGCACCCGGCCAAGCACGCTTGAAGCGACTTTGCGGGCTTCCTGCGCCCCTTTTTGGAGGGTTTTTTCGAGCTCAGAGGGGTTTGCCACGAGCTTCGTGTAGGCTTCGCGCGGCCCTTTTAGCTGGGCGTCTAAGACCTCAAAAAGAGCCTGTTTCGCTTCCCCCCAACCGATACCCGATTGGTAGCGGGTGCGAAGCGCGCTTACCTGCTCAGGGGTTGCTACGAGTTCATACAAAGAAAAGATGGTAGAAGCGGCCGGGTCTTTCGGCGCCTCAGGGGGTGTGGAATCGGTTTGAATCTTCATGATCATCTTACGCAGTTTGGCCGAGTCCTCAAAAAGAGGAAGGGTGTTGTCGTAAGATTTACTCATCTTGCGGCCATCAAGCCCTGGCACAAGGGCCGCCTTTTGAATAACCGCTTTAGGAACCTTGAGCACTTCGCCGTAGGTGTGGTTGAAGCGCTGAGCGATGTCGCGTGCAATCTCAATGTGCTGCACTTGATCTTCACCCACTGGCACTTCGTCGGTATCAAAAAGCAAAATATCGGCGGCCATCAAAACCGGATAATTAAAAAGCCCCATGCTGATACCCGCATCGGGATCTTTTTTGGCGTCTTTTTCGTTTTCCTGCACAACGGCTTTGTAAGCGTGCGCGCGATTTAAAAGACCCTTGCCGGCAAAGCACGAAAGCACCCAGGCGAGTTCAAAGGTTTCGGGCACGTCACTTTGGCGGTAAATCGTGTTCTTATTCGGATCAAGACCACAAGAAAGCCACCCGGCCGTGACCTGACTGGTTAGCTCAGCCATTTGCTTCGGGTCGTGAACGGTGGTGAGCGCGTGGTAATCAGCGATGAAATAAAAACAGCGCGCGCTGGCATCTTCGGCGAGTTTCAGCGCAGGGCGGATGGCGCCAATGAGATTGCCCAAGTGAAGCATTCCCGTGGGCTTAATCCCCGTTAAGACAGTTTTCTTCATTCCCTAGCCTATTGAAGACGCTTGCAAAGCTGCGATGCGCGATTCCAAACTCGGATGCGTCGAGAAGAGATGCATAAAGCCCTTGCTCTTTTCTTTTTTGCCGTTGATTTTTAACGTCGCTACCGACTCGTGCGATTCATCCACAAGCTGCGCCGAACGCCCCAAAGCTTGCAGCGCGTGAATCATTTTCTGCTTTCCGGCAAGAGTGGCTCCACCCGCATCGGCGCGGAACTCTCTCCAGCGCGAGAAGTAGTTTACGACCATCGAACCAAAAATGCTTAGGACAATCTGAAAAAGAATGACCACCATGTGGTACACGAGCGGCGAAGGCCCCGAATCACGGTCGCGGCCTCCCATGGCTTGCGTAATACCCCACGCAGCAACACGCGCTAAGAACATCACAAACGTGTTGATGACACCTTGAATGAGCGTCATCGTAACCATATCCCCGTTAGCCACATGCGCGATTTCATGAGAAAGCACACCTTCGACTGCTGCGGTATCCATGCGTTCCAAAAGACCTGTCGATACGGCAACAAGCGCACGGGATTTCGTGGGGCCTGTGGCAAATGCGTTTACTTCAGGGCTTTGGTAAATGCCCACTTCAGGCATTGCCGGCAGACCCGCTTTACGGGCCAGACGATGAACCGTTGAAATTAAATCTCGTTCTAAAGAAGTGCCGGGTTTGGTCGGGTTGATGACCTTCACGCGCATCATCATTTTCGCCATGATTCGAGATAGACCGAGCGAGATGAAAGCACCGACAAAACCGAAACAAGCACAGAAAATAAAGAGTGAGCCGTAATCGAGTCCGCCTGCTGAGGGGTCGATGAAACTGCCGACGCCTAGGAAACCCAAGACGATGGTGATGGTCGTGATCACAAGAATGTTGACGACCAATAACAAGAACACGCGCTTAATCATTTACTCTGCTCTCCTTTGAAATGCCGCGCTTGAACTGCGGGCACTCTTTCAGGCCACACATTGCCTGCAATCTTCGAGAAATACAAACGGAACCGAACACCCGTTTGTGCCAACCACAAGGTTGTTGGGTGTCATTTAACGTGTTGATATTAATAAAAAATTTAGTAAAGTCAAAGGCGTCGCTATTGCCTCTAGGTGTGGCTTATGACCCAAACTCAGACCTCTTCAAAACGGGCCCTTCTTCTCGGAGGACTTCTTCCGATTATCGCCTTTACGGCGGTGGAGGAACTTTATGGGCCGCTCTGGGGAGCGGTGGCCGGCATTGTGTTTGCGGTGGGAGAAATTTCTTTCGAATGGTTCAAGTACGGCAAAGTGCAAACCATTACTTGGGTAGCGGGCCTTTTGATTATTCTACTAGGGGGTATCTCAGTCGCTTTCCAAGACGGCATTTGGTTTAAGCTCCAACCCGCAATTCTCGAAACAGTCATGGCGGGCGTGCTGTGGGGAACGGTGATGATGGGAAAGCCGCTTTTAACCACGCTTGCGGAAAAGCAGGGAACCTTCAAAACGTTGCCGCCAGAAAAAGCGGGGCTTATGAGAGCGCAATTCCACGGGTTTAGCATCCGGCTGGGGCTTTTCTTTTTCTTACACGCAATTTTAGCCACCTATGCGGCCTTCTATTGGTCGACAACAGCGTGGGCTCTCCTCAAAGGAGTGGGCGTTACCGTAAGTATGATGGTTTACATGGCAGCGGAAATTCTTGTGATGCGAAAAAAAATGGCGTCTCGCTCACGAGCCTAGCTTATCCATTTGCGCAGAAACTTTTGGTAGCGTGAAAAAGAATTCTGTTCCCATGCCTTTTTCAGAGCGCACCCAAATCTTGCCACCGTGACGCTCGACCACGCTTTTGCAGATAGTCAGTCCCAAGCCTGTGCCGGGCCGATCGTCATGGGAGTGCAACCGGATGAAGGGTTTAAAAATCGATTCGGTGTGCTTCATGTCCATTCCGATACCGTTATCTTTTACCGAAATTTCCCACTGAGAACCTTTATCTCTGGCGATAATGCGGATGAGCGGGGACTCGCTTGAGCGGTAACGAATCGAATTGGCGATGAGATTTTGAAAAAGCTGACGCAACTGAATAGGGTCGCCAACTAATTCTGGCAAGTCTTCATAAAACAGCACAGTCTTTGTCATGGCTAATTCGGTTTGCAACCCTGACTTTATTTCTTTCATCAGTTCTTCTAGGGAAACCGACTGCGAAGTGATTTTTCCGTTATTCACCTGCGCGTAGTTGATTAAATTATCAATGAGCTCGCGCATTTTTTTTGCGCCCCTCGTGATGTGGCCGAGAAACTTTTCTGACTCAGGATCGTTCCAGTTTTGCGCTCGCTCTTGAAGCAGGGTTCCGAAACTGGTTAGTGTGTTTAGCGGAGAACGCAAATCATGTGACGCAACAGACGCAAAGCGTTCTAGCTCCGCATTGGAACGGGCTAGCTCTCTGGCGAGTTTTTGAATCTTTTTCTCCGACTTTTTGGATTCTTCGTAGAGAAAAGCGAGCTTTCGACTTAAGAGTAGAGACAGCCAAATGAGAAGCATCAAGGAAAGGGAAGTGACAATGATCGTTCTTGTTGCGGCTTTCGCACTGGCTGCCCGGGAATCTGTTTCCATCTTGGTGGACACTTGTTCTTTGTAGTCCACCAGGGCGCGCACCGAATCTTGCACATCAAAGCGCTCGGGAAAAACCTGTTCTTTCAAAACCGCAAGTGCTTGATCACTCATGCCATCCTTTGTGCGCAAGGCTAGTAGGTGCTCAAGAGCATCGTGGTGCTCTTGCGTTTCTTTTTCAATCACAGCAATGAGTCGCTCATCTTCTACGGTACGAGCGCGGCTTTTTAACTCGATAAGCTGGTTCTCAAAATCCCGAACAGAGGCTTCAAGACGGTCTATGAAATCCAGGCGCCCGGTGAGAAGAAAGCCTCTGTCGCTAGCCACCGCATTTTCCAGGGCCGAGCGTAGGCGCATTGCGGGTATCAGATCTTGCGTCGAAGAGAGAATCGTTTCGTGGTGCTGAGACAATTTTGATTTGAGAAAAAACAGCGAACCGATTGTGGTGGAAAAAACCAAAAACAAAAAGAAACCCAATCCCACAATGTAGGTAGAAGGGGGGTGCTGCTTTTTGAACATCATTTGAGAACTAGCACCGCTAACGCCATGCTGCAAACGAAGTCGGTTTAAACGCCTGAATGGTCAATATTATTGAGATTTTTGCGGAGGGCCAAAACTTGCTGGCTACTCCAATAACGAAAACTGGTCTTTTTCAGGGATGCGGGGGTCTTTTATGCCTAGGTGTTTGTAGGCAAGAGAGGTGGCCACCCTGCCGCGTTTGGTTCTATCGAGATAGCCATTTTGAATAAGGTAGGGCTCGTACACGTCTTCTAGAGTCATGCGCTCTTCGCTTAGAGCCGAAGCTAGAGTTTCAATGCCGACCGGACCGCCGCCAAACTTTTCAATGATGGTGCGCAGGCAGAGTCTGTCCATATGATCGAGTCCGCAGCCATCAACTTCGAGCATATCGAGCGCTTGAGAAGCAACTTTCTGGGTTACCACTCCTTCGGCTTTCACTTGGGCGAAATCACGTACACGGCGAAGTAGACGATTGGCGATACGAGGGGTGCCACGCGCACGCCGGCTAATTTCCAGAGCGCCGCCCTCTTCAATCCGACATGCCATGATGCTTGCCGAGCGAATAAGAATCGCTTGAAGGCTTGATGGGTCGTAGTAGTCCAGCCGAAATACAATGCCGAATCTTCCCATCAAGGGAGATGTGAGCTGCCCTGCGCGCGTGGTGGCTCCCACCAAAGTAAAAGGCGGAAGACTGAGTTTCATCACGCGCGCGCTGGGGCCTTGGCCCAATACAATATCGAGATGAAAATCTTCCAGGGCGGGGTAGAGCGATTCTTCCACCACTCTATTTAAACGGTGAATCTCATCGACAAAAAGAATATCGCGCGGGTTGAGGTTGGTGAGAATGGCCGCTAAGTCCCCGGATTTCTCAAGAGCCGGACCTGACGTCGATACCACGCCTACGCCGAGCTCGCGCGCCATAAGGTGCGCGAGAGAAGTCTTGCCCAAGCCCGGAGGCCCGTGCAGAAGCATGTGATCAAGCGGCTCTTTGCGCCCTTTGGCGGCATCAATAAAGATTTTGAGTTTTTCTTTTAAGGAAGGTTGCCCGATGAAATCGACCAAACTTTTGGGGCGCAAAGAATTATCGGGCGGCACATCTTCCGGGTGCTGCTTGTAATCCAAAATGGGAGATTCAAATTCTTCCATGCTTAGTTATCCAACCCTTGCGCCGCACCGGGGCCGCGTCCAGAAATCGTATTGAGTAAAATGCGCAGGTGCGCTTCAAAACCAAGTTCTTCAGAATCGTGATCACGAAAGTGTTGGGCGACTAGCGGTTTCACCTGGGCTGGTAAATAGCCCAGGTTTAACAGTGCCGTTGATAAATCATCTTGTACGGTGCCTGCTTCACTTTTTTGTTTAGGGAGCGAAGGCAAGAGCGCGCCTTTTACGTCTTGCAACCAAGCAAGCTTCTCGAGCTTGGGAAGAAGTTCCATCACAATTCTATCTGCTGACTTTTTTCCCACGCCAGGAGCCGCGGCAATGTCAGACGCCTTTTTATTTAATATGAGCTGAACAAGATGCTCCGGGCCGTGTTCGCTTAAAAGCGAAAGCGCGGTTTTGGGGCCAAGGCCAGAGACTGATAGAAGAACGCGAAAGAGTTTCTTTTCTGTTTCCGAAGCAAAACCGTAGAGCGCGAACACACCTTCTTTCACGTGCGTGTGCACCCAAAGAGAAGAGGTGGTTTCGGTTTCAAGGGAATCGAACAAACGGCGCGAGACAATCATTTCGTAACCCACGTCGCCTGCTTTCACCACGCATTGCAGACTTTCCATTTGTTTGGAAATCACGGTGCCTTGAAGAAAACCGATCATGAAAGTCCTCTATCTGGAAGCCGACGTTGAACCGCGTGGCAGAGCGCGATCGCTAGTGCGTCGCTCGCATCAAAACTGACTTCCAGTTTCTGTCCTAGTTGCATCTCTGTCATGCGCTTGACTTGTTCTTTATCCGCTCTGCCATGACCCGTCACCACGGATTTAATTGTAGCCGGTGGGTATTCGTAAATAGGAATTTTCTTCTGCAAACACGCCGCTATGGCGATTCCCCGGGAGAGGCCAAGATGAAAGGCGGCGCGGTGGTTTTTCTGAAAAAACAAATCTTCAATGGCCATGGCTTCGGGTTTGAGCTCATCGAGGAGCTGCATGAAGCGCTCCTGGATAATGCCCAGTCGTTCGTAAAGGTGTTTGGATTTTGGCGCACCGATAGCCTCGACAAATATCATTTTAAATGTCTGGCCATGGCGTTCGATGCATCCCACACCGAATTGGTAGGTACCCGGATCCACACCCAAGATGCGCACACTCATCTCCCCATTTAGACGCGGACTAACTAATTAGTCACCCCATGATTCTATCTTAGGAGGAGACCTGAGCGAGAAGTTCGTCGCTCAGATGCATATTGGTGTGCACTTTCTGCACGTCGTCATGATCTTCCACATTGTGAAGAAGCGCCAGGAGTTTACTGGCCACGGCTTTGTCTTCCACGTCCAGAGGCGTTTTCGGGAGAAAAGAGAGCGTGGCGGAAGTAGGGTGCATGCCTACCTTTTCGAAAGCGTCTTTTACCTTATAAATGTCGGTTGTGCCGGTGCGCACTTCCACCAAGTCTTCGGCCGCTGACACATCCTGCGCGCCCGCCTCGAGCGCGACTTCCATCACCTGGTCCTCGCTATGTTGCTTGGCATCAAAAAGAATCTGGCCGTAGGGTTCAAACATCCAGGCCACGCTGCCTTCTTCGCCCAAAGCGCCGCCGCCGTTTTTAAACATGCTACGCAGTTCAGAAACAGTGCGGTTTTTGTTATCGGTGGCGGTCTCAATCAGGATCGCAACCCCACCGGGACCATATCCTTCATAAGTAAACGATTCGATAGCGGCGCCATCTTGCAATTCGCCCGTTCCTTTTTTAATAGCGCGCTCAATGTTGTCTTTGGGCATGCTGCTCGTTTTGGCTTCGAGAATGGCTTGGCGGAGGCGAGGGTTGCCATCCGGATCACCGCCCCCCATTTTTGCGGCAACCGTGATTTCCTTGATGAGCTTGGAAAAGACTTTGCCGCGCTTTGCGTCCAGCGGACCCTTGGTGTGCTTAACTTTGCTCCACTTATTATGACCCGACATTAGACGCTTCCTCGCTTCTCCACCATGCGGCCAATAATAAAGAGAGCAACCCCAAAACACAGCATCGTGAGCTCGGTTTTGATCTGAACCTCAGTCATGCCCACATAAAGTGCTAGGGCGGTGACGGCAAGAGCCGCTGCTTGTAAAGATTTTCCAAAGTAAAACATCGGCCGGAATTCTATTCACAAGCGGCGGCAAATCAATCAAAATACAGCCCTCATGGCTCGAGTCGTTACATTGCTTAGTGATTTTGGACCCGAAGATTCCTACGTTGCGGAAATGAAGGCGGTCCTGCTCGCGGGCGGTTCGACGTTAAAAGTCATCGATATTACACATAGTATTGAAGCCTTTGATGTGGGAATGGGCGCGTTTCAGCTGTTTCGCTCCTACCACTATTTCCCAACAGGAACCATTCACCTGGCCGTCGTGGATCCCGGTGTGGGCACCAATCGCAAAAGCATTTATGTCCGTACCAAGCGCTACCACTTCGTGGGGCCTGATAATGGACTACTCGCTTGGGCGGTACATGATTGTGCGAAACGTGAAAAACAGGCGCCCAAGATTTATGAAATCCGCGCTCCGGAAGAAATTCCCACCACCTTTCACGGTCGCGATCTTTTCGCACCCTTTGTGGTGGGTCTATTGCGATCCAAGCGGCAGCGCTGCATTCCGCTAAAACGCTTTGAAGGCGTGGAGTTTCCGATGTGCCGCAACCTAGATGGTGTGCAACGCGGGGAAATTATCGGGCCCGATCACTTCGGAAACGTCATTACCAACATCCCGCATTGTAAAATTAGTAAGGCGGAACTCCAGATTCTTCACCGTACGGAAAAGATCCCCTTTGCCCCCAATTACCAGAGCATCCAAAAAGGGAAGGTGGGCGTGGTAAGGGGTTCCCACGGTTTTTGGGAAATTGCTTCACCGAAGCAGTCCGCGTGGGACCAACTTAAAGTGCAGCGCGGCGATGAACTCACTCTTTATCCTCTCGGCTAAACGCTCTTTTGAAGCCAGCACGCTTAAACGTCTGATATAATTGCCCCATGTTCCGAAATCGTTTTGACGTGGTGTGTTGTTTGGGTTTGGCATTGGTGTTTGGTTTTAATGCGCCCGTTTACGCCGAAAAAGACTTCAAAGGTCTTTTCGGTTCGTACAAGCCGCCCAAGTTCGTTGAAAACGAGGGCAGAGATTCTGATTTCGGAATCAATTTCCTTCTATCAACTCTGATACCTGTAACCAGTCTTGTGAAAACTTATGGGGGGACTGACAACCTAGCTTTGGAGTCTCCGCATTTTGCGACCTTTTTTAACTTTGAAATTGAGCCGTATTTCACGGTTTCCTATAACTGGGAATTTTTTGCGCGCATTGGGTATTACTCCTACGGAACTGAACGCCAGCACGGTATCGATACCGACGTCGTTCCCGACGGAAATGTGGACGCTTACCAATTCCACTACTTCGACATGACCGCGATTCCGATGATGATTGGGGCTCGTCGACGTTTCGGACGAGACGATGTGGTTCCGTACATTGGTTGGGCGGGAGGAATTGTCTATACCGAAAGAAAAGGATCTTACGGCTATGACCCTTCCACGGACATTACAAGTAACATCGCTCCGATGTACGAGCTCATGGTAGGAGCCGAATTCTTCTTTGGTTCACGGGCAGGTATTCGAGTTGAGATCGGCGGGGGCCAAATGCTATTGGATAAACGCACCTACGACTCAGGCTTTGCGGGTTTGCCCAAGTTTGAGCACCAAAACGCGCCGATCTTCATGCGCTATAGCAGCGGACTCTTCATACTTTTATAGACGTCATTGCGAGGCGGCTACTTCGTAGGCGACGAAGCAATCCCATTGAGATTGCTTCGCCCACCGAGTGGGCTCGCAATGACAAATACGCGCTCGCAGTGACAATTGCGTGCCCGCAATAATGGAATCATACCAATGAATAAAAGTGATCGCATTTTTGTTGCAGGACATAATGGGCTCGTCGGTTCGGCGGTTATTCGCCGGCTTAAGCAAAAAGGCTTTGAGAATGTAGTGACGCGAACTCGCGCGGAACTCGACCTCTTAAATCAAGTACAAGTGAACGCATTTTTTGCCTCCACACCCATCGATGTTGTCGTCGTCTGTGCCGCAAAAGTGGGCGGGATCTTCGCGAACAAAAGTTTCCCGGCCGATTTTTTGTACGAAAACATTGTGATTGCTTCCAATCTTGTTCACGCGGCTGCTTATTCCAACGTTAAAAAACTTTTGTATTTGGGAAGTTCTTGTATCTACCCGAAACTGGCGACGCAGCCGATTGCGGAATCGGAACTTCTTGCGGGACCTTTGGAACCTACCAATGAAGGTTATGCGGTGGCCAAGATAGCGGGCCTGAAACTTTGCGAGTATTTTTCTCGTCAGTACAAAAAAGATTTTATTTCCGCGATGCCCACCAATCTTTACGGTCCGTATGACAATTTCCATCCAGACCATTCGCACGTGATTCCCGGCATGATGCGGCGGTTTCATGAAGCGAAAGTGGAGAAGAAATCATCGGTCAGTGTATGGGGTACCGGGAACTGCAAGCGTGAGTTTTTACATGTGGATGACTTAAGCGAAGCGCTTCTCTATCTATTAGATAACTACTCTGACACGAAGACCATTAACGTAGGCACCGGCCAGGATTGCACCATCAAGGAACTCGCCTATACGATAAAGAAGGTGGTCGGGTATCCGGGGGAAATCTTGTTTGATACCTCAAAGCCTGATGGTCCGCCGCGCAAACTACTAAACGTAGAGCGCATCAACGCGTTGGGATGGCAGGCACAAATTAGCTTGGAAGACGGCCTACGGGAAACCTACGCCTGGGCGCTACATAATAAGGTATTCGAAATCGATCCCAAGCACCGCTACTTGGCGCGCAGCGAAGAGAACGCAGCCTCAGCTTAAGCGCCGACAAAGTCTTTCTAAACTGTGTGTGAAGCAGGTGCTTTTGACTCTCCCCGCCTCTCGGTAAGTCCTTCAATTCCCTTGTTTATTCTTTCCCCTCTTCAAAACCTTTCAACTTTTATTCTGCCGTCACCGATGAATCAGTCGTAGAAAGCTTGAGATTCGTTGTGCCTAATACAGGCCAGATCTCACTAAGGGAGAGATAAATGGAATTCTTCATGATTTTTAGAGGTTTCTTCGCTGAAGGCGAACCGGTCATGTACGCCATTGCGTTTGTTGGCGTAAGCGCATGCGGTATCGCGCTGGAACGCTGGATTCGTATCCAGTTCCAATATTCAGTCAACAGCCAAGCTTTCATGGCCAAACTCAAGAAGTACATCTTGAGTGACAATATCGATAGAGCCATCAGCTTATGCAACAGCCGAAGCCAAGCGCTTCTGCCCCGCGTACTTAAAAGCGGACTAACCCGAGCGAAGGACTCGACGCTGGACGTACAAAACGCCATCGACGAAGCCACCCTCGAAGTGCTGCCCAAGCTTGAAGCAAGAGCTCTCTACCTCCCTACGCTTTCAAACTTAGCAACGCTATTAGGACTCTTCGGAACGATTCAGGGTCTAATCATGGCGTTCAAAGGCGGCGAAACGGGTGTCGATGCTGCGCAACGCCAGCAATACCTTCAAGTTTCAATTTCTATCGCGATGAACGCGACCCTTTTCGGTCTCTTTGTGGCGATCCCGACCTTGCTTGTGCACACGATTATTCAGTCGAAGATCAATGCCATCATTGGTGACATCGATCAGTATTCGGTGAAGCTTATCAACTTGCTCAGTGCCTCACAAAAAGTGGGACATGGCGGGCACGACAGCGACGATGATTCGAAAACGGCTCACGCAGAGTAGATGTTCCTGGGTTTAAGAAAGTCGGAGACTGGTCATGCCCCGCAAATCGAGCGAAAGATCACATCGGATGAAGGTCGACAACGACCTGAATCTTACCGCGCTAATGGACGTGGTATGTAATCTGATGTTCTTCTTGCTCATGGCTGCAAATACGATTGCGGTGGCCATTATCGATGCACCTCTTCCGAAAGTTGCTGCCACGGCAGAAGAAATGCGGGTAGCGAAAGATCAAGAAAATCAGCTCGACGTAATCGTTCGCATCCGTACTTCGGGTTTCAATATCTCCACCAACCAGGGCGGCAGTCTTAACCTAGAAAAAACCGACGACTATCAGTACATCAAATTGCATGAATATTTGGTTGGTATTCACCAAAAGAACACCAAGAACCACAACCTGACAATCATTCCTGAAGACGAAGTGTCATACGCGGTCATCATTAAGACGATCGATGCGGCTCGTGAGTACAATAGCGGGGATGCTGGCTACCAGAAGTTGCCACCCGATATAGCCGACCGGCCTGATGCACAAAATTTCAATCGTCTTTTTTCTGACGTGTCCTTCGGGGGAGTATAGTGCCAAGACGTAAACGCAAAAAAGGCCACGGCAATTTTTCGGCTCACGGCGGCGGCTTGATGCTGACGTCCATGCTGGATATTTTGACAACGATGCTTTTCTTCCTTTTGCAGAACTATTCTCACGTGGCGAGCAGCTTCAACGTAGCCGGCGACATTCAGTTGCCTCCTTCGAGCTCCACACAATCGCCTCCTGACTCCTCTTTGGAACTTTTGGTTACCAAAAAAGCCATTATCTTGGACGACAAAGAACTTCTTCCCATCGTAAACGGCGATATCGCTGGGGAACATCTCTACAAAGACGGTGTGACCATCGTGACGCTTGCGCAAGCTCTTCAACAGCACAAAAACCGTTCGAAATACGTGGAATCGCGTAATAGCGATCACAAATTTTCCGGCATGATCGTGCTTCAGGCGGATAAGGACATCAACTACCGCCTTATCAAAAAAGTCATCTACACAGCGGGGATCACGGACTACGTGATGCTAAAACTCGCCGTGCTTCGTACCGACGCTCGCCCTCAATAAGTTCCTAATCTAATAAGTGCCCATCTACTTCCCGGCCGTAAAGGTGCCGGGTACAAAAAGACACACGTCCGCTACTATGTTTTGAATTGAACTGATACAGGCACCCGCTACCTTTACGGCCGGGAAGTAGATGGGCACCTTATTTACAATAAGTTCCTAATTGATTTCGCAGATGGTGCGCAGGATGCGCGCGGCAACCGTGTACGGATCCGCGTTAGCTCCCGGGCGACGATCTTCTAAGTATCCGCAACCTTGTTTGGAAACATGGAGCGGTATACGAATCGAAGCGCCGCGATCGGAAACTCCCGAACGAAATTCGTTGATGGGGCAGGTTTCATGCCGACCCGTCAATCGTTCCGCAAGGCCGTGACCGTAGACCGCAATGTGGTCCTCGTGCTTTTTCTGCAAAAGACCAATCGCTTTTTCAATCGCTTGCAGACCGGTCGAGCTATTACGCATCGACTTAGTGGAGAAGTTCGTGTGTTGGCCCGCGCCGTTCCAGTCACCGCGCACGGGTTTGGGATGCAAGGTTGCCGAGACGTCATGCTTTTCTCCAATGCGATAGAGAAGCCAACGAGCCAGCCAACTGTGATCCGCCACAGTAAGAGGATCGGCCGAATCACCGGGCACGCCGCGGTAACCTACCTGAAACTCCCACTGACCCGGCATCACTTCCGCGTTGATGCCGAAAATCATGATGCCCGCGTCTAAGCAGGCTTTCGCGTGCTCTTCGATAAGCGGACGACCAAAAACTTCATCCGAGCCAACGCCGCAGTAAAAAGGTCCTTGAGGAGCCGGGTATCCGCCTTCGGGCCAGCCCAAGGGGTTGCGTCCTCTGAAAAGGGTATATTCTTGTTCAAAACCAAACCAAGGTTCTTCCTTGGAAGCTCCCGCTTCCATGACCCGTCGTAGTTCCGCGCGTGAGTTGCTGCGGTGAGGGCTACCATCCGGGTTCATGACTTCACACATGATGAGCCAGTTACCTTCCCCCCGAATGGGGTCCTTCACAAAATTAGCCGGTTTAAGCGTGAGATCCGACTTATGCCCGTCGGCTTGGTAAGTAGAAGAACCGTCAAATCCCCATTCCGGAAAGTCCGAAAGGGCGGGTTTTTTGGGGTCTTTCAGGTTTAGCACTTTCGACTTGGAGCGGAGTTTCTGTGTGGGCTCGGCCCCGTCCATCCAAATGTACTCACCAAGAGTCAGCATGCTTGTCTCCTTAAAGGTAAAACTCGGGTTTTTTGTATTTGAGCTGTTTGATTGAAGTCCCAGCCTAACGCAAAGATCTCTGAAATGAATTTTTAACACCGGTTATTCCAATGTCGAGGCCGTAATTTATGTGATTGATCTTTCACTGCAATTTTCAGCTCGTTCACAACGAGACCTTATAGATCGGTTGACACTTGTCTCACAATCCTCTTTTGATACCGTCATGAAAAAGGGTTCCACTGAAGAAATAGGGCGCTTTTTGGAAGTCGTTCGCCGACTTCGCAAGGAATGCCCTTGGGATAAGAAGCAGACTCACCAGAGCCTTGCGCCCTATGTTTTAGAAGAAACCTATGAGGTTTTGGAAGCCATTGAGACCCAGAACGGGGAACTCAAGGAAGAATTGGGTGACCTGCTTCTTCAGATTTGCCTTCACGCAGAGATCGCCTCCGAAACCGGCGACTTTGACTTTGAAACCGTGGCCAAGGATGTGGCCGATAAGATGATCCAGCGCCATCCCCACGTCTATGGAGATGTGAAAGTGAAGGACGCGGCCGAGGTAAAAGCCAACTGGGTCGAACTCAAAAAGCAGGAGAAGCCAGATCGCACCCTTTTGGACGGTATTCCCAAGGCGCTTCCCGCTCTCCTTTTAGCCTATAAGTATGGCTACCGAGCCTCTACGGTCGGTTTTGACTGGGAAAACGTAGGGCAGGTTCTTGAGAAGGTAGACGAAGAATTGGCCGAGTTGCGCGCCGAAGTGGGAACGGGTTCCAAGGAAGCCATCGAAATGGAGGTTGGAGACCTTCTTTTCACTATCGCTAATCTCTCGCGCCATCTAAAAGTGGATCCCGAAACGGCGTTGCGCAAGTCAGCGGCTAAGTTTGCAAACCGCGTGGGGCTTATGGAAAATGCTTTGAGAGCGGCGGGGAAAAAGGAAAGCGAGCTTAGCCCCGAGCAGTGGGAAGAGCAGTGGCAGCGCGCCAAAGAGGGGAAGGGGTAGAGCGGTGAGTCTTTCGATTATTACAGCCATCCACAACGGATTGCCCATGAACCGTTTCTATTGGCAGTCGCTCGTGGAAAACACGACCTCGGACTTTGAGTTAATCATTGTGGATAACCATTCCACGGACGGTTCGGAGACATTTTTCCAAAAGCTTTCTGAAAAGAAGCCGGAGCGTGGGCAAGTCGTTTACCTGCGTAACGAGTACAACACTACCTACCCCGAGGCGCAAAACCAGGGTATCGCAGTGGCTCGTCACGATACCCTTTGCTTCTTAAACAACGACTTATGGCTGCCTTATGGGTGGAACAAGCCTTTGGAAAGGATGCTCGCCTCGAATCCGCTTTTGGTACTCAGTCCGACAAGTCAGGAGGCGCAGCCCACGCAGCGCGCCTCGGATCGACTCAAACGCAAATGGAAGTACTGCTTTTCCATTTGTCAGTTTTGGGCACGACTCTTTGGGCAGAACGAAGGGCAGATTTTTTGGAACGCGCTTAGCCTAATGTACGGTGATCTGGATTCGTTCGTGTCACCCACCGACATTCGGCCTGGGAAGGACTACTTCAATGGGATCGCCGGAAGCGCCGTGATTTTCAGTAAAGCGCTCTTAAAGCGTGTGCCCGAAATCTGGGATGAGCGTTTCCAGGCCGCCGATTGGCATTTGTATCTGACACTGAGCAAACTAAATGAACAAGATCCCAGTGTGCCCTTACCGCGCGTCGTACTGGATAGTTACGTTCATCACTTTGGTCGTTACTCCTTGCACCGAGGGTACGAGCCGCTCCGCAAGAAAGTGCCTCTTTTGAAGATTGAAGACTTTTGGAGCGCGGCTGACGTGAGTAAGTACTGGTGGGGCAATAAACTAAGTGCGACCTAAGGCGTAGAGCGGCCGAGAACGGTGCGTGCCCCGCGGGGCAACGGGATTCAAACTTTCCCCTTTCAAAACCTTTTCGTAGAGTGCCAAGTAGTTTTCGGTCATCTTTTGGTAGTGAAAGTGTGTCACCGCCCAGTCGCGGCAGGCTTCGGCATCCAGGCTATCGACCTGTCCTAGAGCGGAAATGAATTCCGGGTAAGTTCGGCAGAGAAATCCCACATGCGCAGGAACCAGTTCGGGAAGGGAACCAAACGGTGTTGCTAGAACCGGTGTGCCACTCATTAGCGATTCCACCACCGCGAGACCAAAGGGTTCATCCCAGACCACAGGAAAAAGTAAGGCTTTGGCGTGCGAGAGTACTTCGGCCTTCTTTTTACCCCCGAGCATTCCCATCCAAGAGATATCGCGCTGGGGCCAACCAAAACGTCTTCCGCCCATTATTTTAATGGGTGTCTGAGCGAGGCTTGCTATCTCAATCGCGCCTTTCACGTTTTTTACGCGCCAAGAAGTTTTGGCGAGATACGTGATGTAAGGATCTTTCTTCGCACGGAAAATATACTCAGCAGGGTCAACGCCATTGTGGACAAAGCATTCCGCGTTGTGTCTATCGGCGTGGTTTTCACTGACAAAGACACAGTTTTTCAAAAAGCTTTCGTTCGGCTGAGCGTTGCCGCCAATCGTAATGACGTAGGGGTAGCTGGGCTCATCTTTAAGCGAATCGAAGTGGTGATAGACATCGTAATTTTGCGGAAGTTTGTCGGCCTTGCGACTGGTGACCACATCGGCAAAGTCGCAGCGACTTCCTGTTTGGCAAACAAGGGCGACAGAGTGTCCGGCTTCTTTTAAGCCTTTGGCCAACCACCAAACCACCCGTTC
Organism: Bdellovibrionota bacterium; assembly: GCA_041751875.1. Taxonomy (GTDB): domain Bacteria; phylum Bdellovibrionota; class FAC87; order UBA2466; family JACKAF01; genus JBGSIC01. The sequence continues at coordinate 309,633 of JBGSIC010000013.1, read as the reverse complement.
GGTACCGCCATAGAGTTTGGCGGGCAGTTTGGCGTTATAGACGAGAGCTATCTTCATCGACGGCCAAAATAGCAGGCTGGGCGTGCTTTCGCAAAGGGGTCCCAGGCTTAGGGTGTCAGGTCACTTTTGGTACTCCGTCCCAAAAGTGCACAGACACACCAGCCTGGCACCCTCTTTGCGACACGCCGAAGGCGAAAGGTGCCGCGTTCCTGGTAGAATAGGTCTTTTCGAAATCGAGGGGCGCGTTCTATGTGTGGGATTGCGGGATTTTATTCGTTTGGGGAACCTCAGGCCCCCGCCCTTTTAAAGAAGATGAACGACGCCATCACGCACCGGGGACCCGATGACTTTGGCTACTGGGGGAAAAGCGCCGAAGGTGTGACCCGCGCTTGGAAAGAAACCGCTCCAGACTTTCGGCTGCAAGTTGGCTTGGGAATGCGTCGGCTGAGTATTTTGGATCTTTCCCCGACGGGACATCAACCGATGACCACGCCCGACGGGCGATATTGGATCACTTTCAACGGTGAAATTTACAACTATATCGAGCTGCGCGAAGAATTTCCCGACTATCCTTTTAAAGGAACATCCGACACAGAAGTGCTTCTTTGTCTTTTTGCCAAGTTTGGCATTGAGGGCTTAAGCAAACTCAACGGCATGTTTACCTTTGCGGTTTACGATACACAAGACGAAGTGTTGTGGATCGTGCGCGACCCGATTGGGATCAAACCTCTCTACTACACGGAGCAAAACAAAACCCTTTGTTTTGGCTCGGAGATTCGTGCGATTTTGCCGGCTTTCACGGAAAAGCCCAGTTTGAATCTGCCGCTTGTTTCACGCTACCTACAAACCAACTGGATTCCGGATCCCGATACGCTTTACGCAGGCATTCACAAACTCGAGCCAGGCCATCTACTCAAAGTAACCTCGCAGGGAATCAGCAAGCACTGTTTCTGGGAATACAAATTTCAGCCTGATGAGGGCAAGAGTCTCAAGTACTGGGAAGAAGAACTTGATGGGGCACTCAACCGATCGGTTCGCCGCCAAATGCGAAGTGACGTGCCTGTCGCTTTTTTCTTAAGTGGGGGCGTGGACTCCTCACTTTTGGCAGCCAAAGGGGTCGACGCGCACATTACTCACCGACCCAGCACGTTTACGATTGGCTTTCAGTGGGCCAAATCTAAAGAAGACAATTTGGATCTTAACTGCGCTCGTTTACTTAAAGAGCACTACCCATTGGATTACCGGGAAATTATTCTCGAACCCTCAGTCGTTAATTTGCTCCCCAAGATTGTTGACACGCTTGAGGAACCTATCGCCGACCCGGCTGCACTTTGCAGTTATCTTATTTGCGAAGCGGCTTCGAAAGAATTCAAAGTCCTCATCAGTGGCCAGGGTGGTGATGAAATCTTTGGCGGCTACCATGTGTATTTCGGGGGGTGGCTCGCAAAAACTCTCCAAACAGCTCCGAAGAGTGTTTTAAAGCTCATGGACAATCTGCTCGGTCGGGTGCCCTACGCGTTTGGAAAGCGACGTGTGCAGAGCGTGCACCGCCTACAGAAGCTTCTTTTTAGCGCGCAAAGTTCTTGGCCAGATCCCTTTTTCATCTTAAGAAGCGCGATTCTTTCTAAGGAAGTAGAACCGATGCTTACCAGTGCGACGGCGTCGGTGCAAAACGATCCCTTCGCGCGACACCACGAGCATTATTCTCAAGCCAAGCAATGGGACACGATTCAGCAGATGCTTTATCTCGACACCAAAACCTATTTGCCCAGCACCAATCTCACCTACACCGATAAAACCAGCATGGCCCACTCGGTGGAAGTACGTGTGCCGTTTTTGGATCACGAGATAGTGAACTTACTTGCCCGGGTACCCAGCCGCTACAAATCAGAATGGCACAAGGCAAAGATTCTTTTGAAGCTTTTTGCGGAGCAAACGCTCCCGCGTGAACTTATTTACCGAAAAAAAACAGGCTTTGGCATTCCTTTGAGAGATTGGTTACTCAAAGACTTACAACCCATGGCGGAAGACTTGCTCGGAGAATCGCGTATTCGTAAGCAAAATCTTTTTCAGCCGGCAGTGCTTGCTAACTATCTCAAAGAACACCGGAACAAAGTCGCCGATCATAGTGCGAAGATCTATTCACTGATGACTTTGCAGTTGTGGATGGAACGCAATGAAGTCAGTATCTAGTTTCGATTGGCGTCGAGCCGAAGCAAGACGCCCGTTTCCTTTAGAAGCCGCAGATTTTCTTCATCCGTCAGACCGAGTCGCCGCTTAAGAGCGAGAGCTTCTTGCTCCCCTTTTATTCCCACCCATAAATAGCGCTTCATGCGCCCCGTTCGCCGGCTCTTGAGTTCCTTCGGTAGGCCCACTACCAGGTTGGCCGGAACTTTGGGATGGGCGACCAAATAAAGTGGAAGCAGGGCTTCGCATGTGGCATCGGCCGGCGGAAAGCGCTGCCTGGGCACAGCGTAAACTTCCGAAAGGGCGGTGAACATCAGCACGGCTAGTAACGTCTTTTTAAGGGGAAATAACACGGCCCCTGTTTACCCAACGCGCTGTGTGAGCACAAGAAGCAAGCCGCCGATTTTTAGAAAGTACCTAGAATAATTGGGGTTTTTTGCTGGGCTTTTCGCTTTTTTTTTAGGCGTGGTAGACCCTATTGTCTCTTAAAGGACCCCTTGGCACTCATTGTTCAAAAATTTGGTGGAAGTAGCGTAGCGTCTCCGGCACAGATCCGTCGTGTGGCGGGTATCATTGCTGATCGTGCGCGCTCGGGCGATCAGCTCGTTGTGGTTGTTTCGGCGATGGGAAAGATGACCGATCAACTGGTAGCACTTGCTCACCAAACTGTAGAGCGTCCCTATCAGCGAGAAATGGATATGCTTCTTACTGCGGGTGAGCGCGTGACGATGTCGCTCCTGGCGATGGTGCTTCATCAAGAAGGCATTCCCGCGATTTCTTTTACCGGTTCTCAGTCGGGAATTATTACCGACAACAATCACACTGAAGCACGCATTTTAGAAATCAAAGCGGCGCGTATTCGTGAGGCTTTGGATATTGGGAAAGTCGCAATTGTCGCTGGCTTTCAAGGGGTGAGCCGGGAAAAAGAAGTTACAACCTTGGGGCGTGGTGGTTCTGACACTACGGCGGTGGCCCTTGCCGCCGCACTCGGTGCGCAATTATGTGAAATTTACACCGATGTTCCAGGGCTTTTCAGCGCGGACCCTCGCTTGGTGGAAGATGCGCGACTTTTGAGTAGTTGCTCTTATGAAGAGGCAATCGAGCTTGCTACTCTCGGCGCTAAAATGCACCCGAGAAGTCTGGAACTCGCTAAACGTTTTGGCGTCAGAGTATGCATTCGCTCGACGTTTGATATCAAATTGGCGGGAACTGAAGTTTCGAATTTAGTGGAGAGAAAGAAAATGGAACAAAGTAAGATCATTGGCGTGGCCACCAAGAAACGCTTGCATCACTTTAGAATGCGAACAGAAGTTTCTGATCTCTGTCTCAGTTTGAAAGATAGTCCTTCTTGCTTGCGCTTTTTTGGTTACGCAGACGGCGCGTTTAATCTTTTGTGCGATTCCGACAAAGTAGGTGAAATTCGCACTTGGATAAAAGGTGAGGCGGAGGAGAACGCCGATGTTTCAATTGTTTCTTTAGTGGGCGAAGGGCTTGCCCACGCGCCACGCGTGGCTGCTCAAGTTCTGGAAGCGGTTCATGCTTTGGGTGCCGAGTGTTTTTGGTTAAGCCACAGCACACTTTCCATTATGGTTGCGGTGCCTTCTTCTTTTGAAAAAGAACTCGCCAATAAGTTGCACGAGCTTTTCATTCAGCACGACGGGGAGAGCGCGCGTTCCTTTCCGCCCCAGTCAGCAGACGCGTCGGTGGATCTCAACACTCTCGTCGGCCACTAGGTGCCTATCTACTTCCGGGCCCAAAAGGTGCCGGGTAAATAAGGCGCAGGCCGTAACAAAAATCGTTCTAAATTCTTTTTGAGTATTTGTAGCTTCGGGGAAGGGAGAGAATACCCGCTACCTTTTGGGCCCGGAAGTAGATAGGCACCTTAGGAGGGGAGAGGGGGAAAAAAATGAGCCCCCAACTTTTTTACGGAAGGGGGCTCCGACGAAGGCTAGCCGTTTAAGGCCACCTCCGTACTATGAAATCGGACCATAGTACCACCTCCTTCCTTGGGCATTTAGCCCTAGGGGCGGGGCATCCCCGCCACATTAAGATAATGGTACCAGGAAACCCGGCCCCCGGGAAAAACATTGTGTAAAGCATTGAAATAGTTAAGAAAAATCGACATACGCGTTTAGGGAAAAATGACCCACCGTGCTATAATTAAGGAAGCGCGATTTCCGTCCATTAAAGCTTAAGTGTTCAAGTTTCCTATACTTTTTGCCGATAGGGTACCGAAGGCAACTCTCCCACGGCGTGGGAGTGAGCACTGCTTGGAGGGGTAATGTTAGCGTTTGTTGCAATCGCACTTGCTGGGGGCGGAGCTTTTTACATCGGCTGGCGATTATTTTCGGGAGAGGTGCAAGCGTCTGCCGCCAAACGCCTCGAGCAACAGCGCAAGCGCAGTTCCTCTGCCCTACTTCGCATGAGTCGTCCGCTCTTCAACATGCTCGTCATGCCCTATTCCCAAAAGATGAAGCTCGAAAACTGGCGGAAGAAAAACCGCCGCTACATCATCTCGGCCGGGCTCGATGCTGAACTCGATGTGGATGAGCTTTTAGCCTTTAAGATTTTCCTGGGTTTCATCGCACCGCTTTCCATTTACGCATATTTTCTAGCAAACGGCGCGGCGATGGCGATTTGGTTGTTACTCGCCATGATGGCTGCTGGCTATTTCTATCCAAGCATTTGGGTCATGTCGACGCGCAAGAACCGTCACATTGAAATCCAACTCCAACTTCCTTTTGTGATCGACTTACTCACGCTTTCCACAGAAGCCGGCTTGGATTTCATCGGCGCGCTTCAAAAGGTGGTTGAGAAAACACGCATGGGACCGCTCGTCGGCGAAGTCGAACGCACCCTGCAAGAGATTCAACTCGGTACCACGCGCTCTGACTCTCTTCGCAACATGGCATGGAGAATTGACTTAAGCGTTATTAACTCCCTTGTTGCCGTGCTTGTGACGGCGGACCAAATGGGTAGCAGTATTGGCGCGGTTTTGCGCGTGCAATCGGATCTCATTCGTAACAAGCGATTTACGGAAGCGGAAAAAAAGGGTGCCGCGGCATCTCAAAAACTTCTCTTTCCTTTGATTTTCTTCATCATGCCAGCGGTGTTCATCATGATTTTCGGGCCCATGATTTTGGGCTTCTTGGGAGCAAAGTAGCATGAGAAAGACGGGAATCGAAATTAATGGAAAAGACGCAGCCGTGACGTGCTTGGTTGCCGATTCGTATTTTTCTCGTTTCCTGGGACTTATGGGGAAAAAAGAAATCGCTCCTCGTTCGGCGATTTGTTTCCCTAAATGCAATTCTATTCATACGCTCTTCATGCGTTTTCCCATCGACGTTGTGATGGTGGGAAGCGATGGAACGGTGGTGAAAATTGTAGAAGCCATGAAACCGTGGCGTTTGATTTTGCCGGAGTGGAAGGCAAAACACGTGATTGAGATGCGTGCGCAAGAGTGCCGTTCACTGGGAATTACTGAAGGTTCGCGGGTGACGTGTAAAGGGGTTTGGAATTGAAGTTTGAGATTCTAAAAAACCGCAAGGTCGTTGAAGTGAAAGATCTCGGCGAAGGTTCCCATAAAGTGGGACGTGCGCCGGGGTGTGACATTCACCTGCCTTCTGCCCTTATCAGCAAACACCACGCGCTTATCGTGATTAAAAATGGGAAGGCTGCGATTGTTGATATGGGTTCCGCCAATGGTGTGTTTGTGAATGGCGTTCTCGTAAGAAAACAACGCATCCACTCCAATGATGAAGTTACCATCGCAGAATACCAGGTACGCATTGCTAAGAACCAGTCGGTTCGAGCCAGTAGTCCCGCCTCTGCTTCAGCCGGTGGTGGGTTCGATGGCAATTTAGCGCTCAACGCAGATGCCAACTACGTAGAGAGCCCCGATATGGGTGCGCCCCCTGAGATTTCTCCACAGGAAAAGCTTTTGGTGCTCATGGACGAGAAGGTTCTCTCGCCCCTCTACGAGCTCGAGAAAAAGTTTGATTGGCGCGTTCTCTTGGTATCGATCATGGGCGGTGGCTTTTTACTTTCTGTACTTGCCACGGTGTTTTCGATTTTGCCGTGGGGCCGGGAGATTGCGACCCAAGAAGCACTCAAGCGCGCTCACACGGTTTTGGGTCAGGTGGTAAGAGAAAACTACCGCATTATTTCCAAAACCAACGATGCCACTCGTTTGACGGTAGAGGCCGCTGAGGGAGAGTCCGGAATCTTAAGTATTTCCATAGTTGATCCGCGAGCCAATACGATCATGGCACCGGCGACGCTTTTCAATAAGTCCGTGACCGACGTGCACTATCTTCTCGCGATTGAGAAAATGAAAGAGGGCGTAGCTTTCGTAGATATCCCGAAAGGGGGGGACATTTACGTGGTGGCTCAACCCATTTCGCTTTCTTCAACAGACAGTCGGGGTGTGTCGGCTATGGTCATTGCCGACTTTGAAGTGCCCAAGGCTGTCCAAGCCGTTTACGAACCCATTGTGCGATCGACCCTTTTCGCCGCTTTGCTCATCTTGTTGGTTTTCTATCTTTTAACAAAAATGGTGAGCTACCCCATCGTGCAGATGAACGAACAACTCGATCTGGCGCTTAAGGGGGAAAATGTTTCCATCGGAAGTGAGGCGAAGTTTCCCGAGCTGGAGAACCTAGCGACTTCGATCAATTTTGCGGTAAGCCGTATGCGCCAAGGCTCTGGAGCAAACAATCTACAGCAGGATGATACTGAAGAGCGTCGCGCGATTTATATTGGGCAGCTGTCTGAATTTGATGAAGGCACAAGCGATGCTTTGATATTGGTAGACCGCGATAAGAAGCTCATTTTTATTGGTCGCATTGCAGAAAAACTTTTAGGGATCGAATCCCAATACGCGATTGGACAGAACGTGGCGGAGCTGATCAAAGATCCCAGTGTGGCCGGCACAATGCTCGATTTATCAGAGAACGTGATTCAGTCGCTAGGTGAAAGCCGCGACGCCGAGCTCAAGGTCAACGGCGTGTTGCGGAGGATGTTTGCCGTGGGTCACAAGAACCAAGAAGGTTCGGTGGAGCTCGTTTTACTTACTGTGAGAATGAATGAGACAACCTAAACTAGTCTTAAGTCGCGAGGCTCCTTTCTTGGAGCAGATTTTTGGAGACGGCGAGGGACGTGTGTTCTCACTTGAGAATGACAGCGTGACCATCGGGCGTGGCGACCAAAACGATGTTGTCCTTCCCAGTAATTCGGTTTCGCGCAACCATGCGATCATCGAACGCAGTGCTTCAGGCTACACCATCCGTGACAACGGTAGTAAGAACGGCATTCTCATCAACGGCGAAACCGTGCGCGAGGCCACCTTGCGCGAGGGAGACGTATTTCAGGTTGGAGATTTTGCCTTCCGATTCAAAACTCCTGGGGCGATAGATCAAGAACCCAAGGTTCCTGCCTTGGCAGGTGGGGCGAAATGGATGTCTCAGCTTGGATCCAATCTGAAGAAGGGCAAAAAGCAGAACGTTGGGCCCCCGAGCCGACGTCCTTTGATTTACGGCATTCTCGCGGTGGCTTTGGTGTTCGTCTTTATGTTTAAGGAAGACACTCCGCAAACTTCGACAAAATCCCCAGACACTACATCCGACAGTTCTTCGAGTGCTCCTTATATGGAGAACCTCGATCCACGGAAAGCGAAATCCCCTGGGCCTAGGGTCAGCGGGCTGGAAGATCCCACCAAGTCCCAAGCGGAGAACGAAATGGCTAACCTCGACTGGGGAAACTCGGGTCTCAAAGAGTCAGAGCAGTATTTCCGCATGGGTCGTCGTGAGTATTCGAGTAAGAATTTTCAAAGAGCCATTCGTCTCTTCCAAACCAGTCTTTCTTTCGATCGTCAGCACCCTCTTTCCAACTTCTACCTACAGCTCGCTGTAGCGGAAGTGGAAATGGAAGCGAAGAAGCACGCAGAAACTGGTTTAAAATATTTTGAGTCTTTGCAGTTTGATCGCGCCATTTATCATTTTAAGCAGTCAATCAGTTACATGGCCCACCGACCGACGAGCGATATGGTCGTGCGAGCCAGAGAATACATAAAAATTTCAACGGAGCGGATGAGAGCAGCAGAACTATTTCCATGAAAGTAACGGTCAAAATTTTAAATGCTGAGAAGGAATATCTCAGTAAAGAGCTTCCGGAAGGAACGTACGTCCTAGGCCGAGGTACGTCTTGCGATATCCAGCTGGAAGATCAGGCTATCAGCCGCAAGCATGTGGAGATCCGCATTTCGGACTCTACCGTCTACGTGAACAACCTGAGCACGACGGCGCGTGTTTTTTGTAACGGTAAAGCCGTTGAAACAGCGGAACTGAGTAACGGTGATGAGTTTACAGTTGGTCCTTACCGCATTTTGATTTTCATGGGCACCCAGCCCCAGGCGAGTGTGAATCCCATGGATGAAGCGCCGGTAGAAGCGGAAGGTGCCGACCCCGCGGTGGCGCCATCTGATGCTCCGGCAGAAGCCGAGGCCCCGGGTTTTGCGGAGGTTCCAGGCTTCCAGCCATTGGAGGATCCTTTCGCCGGATTTGGCGAACAGCAAACACCGTCGGACATCACGCCCGCCTCCGGGAACATACCTGAAGCTGCCCCTAGAGATACCAGTGCCGCCGAAGAAGCCGTGTCCATGGGCGGTGAGACGCAGGTTTTCAACAAGCCGTTAGCGGCAAAACTTATTTTTGAGACGGGACCGAAAACAGGGGAAGAGATCCTCATTGAAACCTATGAGGTCACTTTCGGCCGTAGTAAAAAAGCAGACGTCTTTATTGATGACGAAAAACTCTCGCGCGTTCACGCCAAGATCACTCGAATGGGGATTGGGTACCGTTTAGTCGACTTAAATAGCCGAAACGGAACTTACGTAAACGGCATGCGTGTGCTTGAGCATCCTCTAAACAGCTTTGATATCGTTACGCTCGGCAACACCAAGTTTAAGTTTCTGATCCATGACATGACTCTTCATGAGGGAACCCATGGATACGGAGGAGTCGGTACGGATCAAACTCGCTCCGTGCAGCTTACTCCTTCCAGAAAGGTAGAGCTGGTTGAGCTGCAAAAAGCCCACGCAGGTATTCCGCCGATTGGGACCGATAGTAATTCTCTAGCGGACCGATGGAAGAGAGCACCCAAGCGAACGAAAGTCTTGAGTGTCTCGGTAGGCGTTCTCGCGCTTCTATTCTTTCTCATTCCGAGCGGCGAAAAAGCTCCCGCACCCAATACCACTGCGGCCCCCCAAGTGGCTCAGCAAGAAAATTCTCTCCCGCCTTCCAGGGAAGTCACTGATCCGGGAGTCGAGAAGAAAGTCGCACTTCCTCCTTCGTTGCCGCAGGAGTACTACGAGCTATCGCCTTCAAATCAAAGAAGCTTAGAGGGGCACTATCAGTCGGCCCTGCGAGCAGCCTCCCAAGAGAGCTACGAGGAAGCGCGCTTCCACATGCAAAAAGTGCACGAACTTGTTTCCTACTATAAAAACTCACGGGATCTGGCGACCGTGTACTCAAATAAGCTTAAAGCAAAGCAGATTGCCCAGGCCGAAGCAAAAGCGCGTCGTGATGAAAAGAACGACGTAAATATTTATTTGGAAGAGGGGCTTGCGTTTCTCAAGCGTGGGAAGTTCGACCGCGCCTCAGAGGCGTTTACTTCTGCCATCGCACTTGATCCAAAGAGTGTTGTCGCTCAAAAAGGAATGCGCGCTGCTGAAGAAAAAGTGCGAAATATCAATGACCTTAAGCCCAAGAAAGACCCCAATGTGGAACGCGTGATTAAGCTTTTCCAAAAAGCCGTAGCTGCGTTTGCCAATAAGAGCTACTCAGAGGCCATCGAAACAGCCGAAGAGATTCGTACGATTAAACTAGAGGACACTAAGTATTTAAGCGAAGCCAAGCAGATTATTGATCGCGCTCGAATTCTACAGAAAGAAGAGTTCGAACCTTTCTTAATTCAGGCAAAAGAAAAATATGCGGAAGCCGACTACAATGCGAGCCGCGATTTGTGTGAGGAAATGTCCAAGCGCGACCCCGCCTATGAGGATGCCAAGGAATGCCTCATAAAAGCCAAGCGACAGCTAAACCGTCTGGCGAAGGAAGCTTACGTGCACGGCTACATCCTTGAGAGCATGAACAAGATTGAAGAAGCTAAGCAGTACTGGTTAAGAGCAAAAAGCTATGTACGCAAGGGCGATAAGTACTACGACAAAGTTCTTAAGAAGCTCGAGTTCTATCAGTAAAAAACACAAGGTGTCAGGTCACTTTCCGTACTACGTCCGGAACCTCGCGAGCAGGTGCGTTTAGAATTCTCGGCCGAGCAGAGCGAGACGAGCCGTTGGCTAAAGTGCACAGACACCTTGTGTTTTTTTTCGAAACTCGCTACCATGGGTTCAACTTTAACCAATAGGAGGCTGCAAATGGGAATATTCATTTCAGGATGCTTGGTCCTCCGGTCGGATTGTTAAAGTCGTTCCTTCTGTTTTCCAAGTCTTCCTTTCATCAAAACATTTTGGGTAAACGACTTTTTATTTTCACTGCACTTCTTTGTGAAGTGTCTTGGGAGACTTATGTCTATTGAATACGGCAAGCTTTTGGCTGGCCTGGGATGGAATGAACTGTGCGAAGCGCAGTTTGCAGAGACCTTCTCGGAATACATTCCGGCACGTGTCATTAGTGAGGAGAAAGGGCACTATCGCATCGATCTGGGAGGAACCAGTCCTATCTGGGGCGAAGTTTCGGGTAAGTTTCATCACGAGACGCAAGGCCGTTCGAATTACCCGGCAACGGGGGATTGGGTGGCGTGTGCGCCGCAATCGGGCACGGATCGCGCCGTCATTCACGGGATTTTACCCCGCAAAAGCTGTCTGGCCCGCAAAGTAGCGGGAACGCGAGTGGACGAGCAGATTGTCGCGACCAACATCGATACCGTTTTTGTGATGAGTTCGCTTAACGCGGATCTTAATTTTCGTCGTTTAGAACGTTACTTAGCGCTCGTGTGGGATAGCGGAGCTGTTCCCGTGGTGCTTCTTTCCAAGGCGGATCTGGTTGGCGATATCAAAGAGATACTCGCTGAACTGGAGAAAGTGGCGGTAGGAGTAAACATTCATTCGCTCAGCGTGGTTTCAGGCGAGGGACTGGATGCTCTTAATGCCTATTTTCAACCAGGTAAAACAATCGCGCTAGTCGGTTCTTCCGGTGTGGGAAAATCCACCTTGGTGAACCATCTTTTAGGAAAGAATGCGCTTAAAACCCAGGCGGTCGGAGACAGTGATAAGGGACGCCACACAACAACGGCGCGTTATCTTTTTCAACTAAGCCCTGGCGCTCTTTTGATAGATACGCCGGGTATGCGTGAAATCCAGATGGGCGACAATACGGAAGGTGTCGAAGAACTCTTTGATGACATTGAAGCCTTTGGACTCCAGTGCAAATTCAAAGACTGTGCCCATAAGACGGAACCGGGTTGCCGTGTACAAAAAGCGATTGCTTCAGGTGAGTTGAGCTCAGAACGCATGGCGAACTATGAAAAGCTGCAAAAGGAAGTCGCGTTTTTTAAAATGAAAACAGACAAAGCTTTTGCAAGCGAAAGCAAAAAAAAGTGGAAAACAGCGAGTAAGTCGTTAAAGAAGTTCACCAAGAAGAAATGGGAATAAACAGCGAGATTGCTTCGTCGCGTTGCTCCTCGCAATGACGGTTCCGTAAGGTGCCTAGCACCTCTCGGAACCTAGTCGAGCGACACCCAAACCGATTTCACTTGAGTGTAGAGCTCAAGCGCGTAGGTGCCGAGTTCTCGCCCGAACCCACTCTGTTTGAAACCGCCAAACGGAGAGGCGGCGTCAAAGCAGTTGTAGCAATTGATCCAAATTGTTCCGGCTTTGATATCCTTCGCGAGGTTGTGGGCCTTTGCGATATCACGCGTCCAAATACCCGCCGACAAACCATAAATGGTTTTGTTGGCGCGCTCCTTGAGATCGTCGATATCTTTGAAGCTCATCGCGGATACCACAGGTCCAAAGATTTCTTCGCGCGCAATCGTGGAATCGTCTTTGACGTTGCCAAATACGGTGGGTTTTACAAAGAAACCCTTTTCAGCGGCTTTTCCCCCGCCGGCCAAAACTTGAGCCCCTTCAGCTTTGCCTTTTTCGATAAAGCCCAAAATCTTTTCAAACTGCACACGGGAGACCTGTGCGCCCATCTGAGTTTTTTTATCAAGTGGATTGCCGACTACCATGTTCTGCGCTTTGTTGGCCAACTTTTCTAAAAACTCTTCACGAATACTTTCTTCGACAAAGAGGCGCGATCCGGCGCAGCAGACTTCGCCTTGGTTGAAGAAAATACCGCGGATGGCACCGTTTACGGCCGCATCGATATCAGTGTCAGCAAAAATAATATTGGGAGCTTTTCCGCCTAGTTCCAACGAAACCCGCTTGAGGTTGGATTCCGAAGCTAAACGCATCACGGTTTTTCCAACTTCGGTGGAACCTGTGAACGCGATTTTGTCCACGTCCATGTGAGACGCGAGTGCTGCTCCAGCGGTGGGACCGTAGCCCGGAACAATATTTACCACGCCGGGGGGAAGTCCTGCTTCGAGTAGTAATTCTCCCAGTCGCAAAGCAGATAACGGGGTTTGTTCTGCAGGTTTTAGAACGACAGTACATCCCGTAGCGAGCGCAGGACCCAACTTCCAAGCCGCCATCAGGAGCGGAAAGTTCCAGGGAATAATTTGTCCGACCACACCCGCGGGTTCGCGGAGTGTGTAGTTAAAAAAGTTTCCGGAGACGGGAAGGGTGTCCCCGTGAATTTTATCAGCAAGCCCGGCGTAATAATCAAAGGTGTCTATAACGAGCGGTAAATCGGCGTTTGTGGTTTCTCCAATGGGCTTGCCGTTGTTCAAGGTCTCAAGTTCTGCCAACTCATCCTTATGCTTCTCAATGAGAGTCGCAACATTGCGGATTAGGCGGCCACGGTCGCGCGCAGAAATGCGCTTCCACGGACCATTTTCAAAAGCCTGGCGTGCCGCCTTTACGGCTGCATCGACGTCGGCTTTATCTCCTTCGGCCACTGAGGTGAGTGTTTCTTCAGTTGCGGGGTTGATGACCTCAAATGTTTTTCCACTCCGGGCCTCGTACCATTCGTTGTTGATAAGAAGCTTTCCCGGTTTGACTTGTGCCGTCATCAGATCCTCCCCAAAGATTTCAGAACTTCGTTTCGACAAGGTGCGTATTTCGTGATGAGGGAACAGATTTCGCGGGAGGCCCTTTGTTGTCAAGCGAGTTGGCATAACACATGGCGTCGAGCAACGCGCTGCACTGTTGAACAACTGTTAAAGCTAAAGCTCTCACCTAATAGTGTCGTTGTTAAAGAGAAGGTAAATTTGGGGAATAAGTTAAAAGTAATATTGAACAAATTTACCAAAACTAAGAGGGTACTATGAAGCAGTCCTTCAAGAGTTTTTGGGTAGTAGCTTGTCTTGTCGTCCTCAGCGCGGCGGGTTGTGGTAAGCGCGAGGGTTGGAGAAAAGATACACTTGGTTACACGCGCAACGCGGAAGTCTTAATCTTTTCTGCTCCTTGGTGCACCGTCTGCAATCACGAAATACCGGAAGTGCATTACCTTCTCAACGCTGACGCACAAGATTTAAACAAGCATATAAAGGTAACCATTCACGTCGTTTCGGATATCGACAAGCGGCCACCGAATGCGACAGCCGTAGAAGAATATCAACGCATTCTATATGAGACTGAAGGTGTTGATTTCGGAATGGCTGCCGATCCCTGGATGTACAAAACGTACCGTCAGTATTTCAAATGGACGGGTGGCGGCGTGCCGGGAGCGGTGATTCTTGATAGTAACCGGGCAGTTGTGAAGAAATTTGAGCCGGGCAGTGACTTTGATGCGCACGATATCTTCGAAGCCATGAAAAGCGCCGTCTCTGAACCGGAGGCAAGGGAATGAAGAAACTAAGTCTTCTTATTTTATTCTGCGGTTTATCTGCATTTGCTATGAAAGCCCCGCGCTTTCAGGGGGAACTTCTTGGCGGTGGCAAAACATCTCTTGAACAGAGTCTCAAATCAGAAAAGGGCCTTCTTGTTTGTTTTTGGGCTTCTTGGTGCGTGCCGTGCTTGGAAGAGCTCAGCCAGGTAATGGCCGGGGTAAAAGCTAATCCCAACACACCCCTCGAAGTACTGACGATCAATGTCGATAACGCGGATACGTCAGCCGACGTAAAGCCGACGGTGAAGCAATACGGTTTACCGTTTCCCGTCATTTTAGATCCTACTCACAAAATATTCACAAAGTATCAGAAACAAGCCCAGCTGCCGTTCTCGGTGCTTCTCTCTCCGAGTGGGGAAATCATCCACACCTTCAAGGGAGTGGAAGACGGCATGTTCGATCACATTAAGAGCAAGCTGGAAGCCGCTCTCCCTGCCAAGAAATCATGAACCGCAAAAGTCTCCTTTCCTTAACTTTCTTGACCGCTCTGGGTCCCTCTTTTGCCGCGACCAACGAACTCTATGAGAGTGTCGGCGAGCCGCTGTACCAGATTACTGATCATCTCATCTTCTCTAATGCAGCAGATCCCTTTAGTGATGCGCGCACCAATACTTTCATGCACGAAGACTTCGTGCACGTTGAGTACGGCATCTATGGTGCGGATATCCGTTTCACCAATCGTCTGGATTCCATCACCAACGACCAAGAAAAACATTTTGTACTTGAGAAGAAAACGCTCAGCCTGACGTGGGATCAAGCCCAAATAAAACTCGGAGACAGCCACCATGAGTTCGGAAAAGGCGTAGCGCTCTCTCTCTATCAGGATGACACCTTCGGAGTGAATCACACGCTGGAAGGCGCAGCCCTCAACTTTACTCCTGGAAACTGGAACCTTACGGGTATCGCAGGGCGGGTCAATACGATGAAGAACCCTGTGGCGGTCAACCCGGTGGAAGATCCTTTGGGAAACGACACGCTGTGGATACTCGGGGGAGCGGCGCAGTGGCGTCCTTCAGGGGAATCGAAACTAGGTACGCACTACTTTATTGCCCTAAAAGCCCCTGAAGAAGAAAAGATTCGACGATTCGATCGTTTTTGGAACACCTTTGGGCTGACCTGGGAAAAGCAAGAAATTGTTCCCGACGTGGATCTCTATATTGAGAGTAATTTGCTGCTGCCTCAACGCCTGGTGGACGAGGACTTTGTAAAAGAGAACACCGGGGTGGGAAGCTACGCTTCGCTTACCTGGGCTCCTTTGCCATGGAAAGTTCGCTTAGAAGCGAAGGACTACCGTGACTATAGTTTTCCTTTGCGTCGCGCGCCGACGCTTGAAGATGATTTGGTGGAAACCGATCATTCCGAAAATGTGTTTGGCACCCGCATTCACTTAGAACGTAAAGACATCGCTCGGAAGCTTACTTATTTGGGCTCCTATATGTATGGGTACGATCGGTTTGTGGAAAGACCCATTCATCATCCCATCTTTGGCGTCAATTTCAGCGGTTTCAGTAAGACGGATTGGGAATTTAGGGTGGGGCATCGCCGGATGCCAGAGTACGCGTATATGTCGCACACTTCTTTGAAGGTGAAGATTCCGACGGTAGGACAGCAGAAGCTGGAAGCTAATGTACAAAAGCAATATATAACAGAGAACATTCCCACCACTGCCACCCATATCGACAGGAACCGGCTAGATCTGACTTATACCTTTTCCCACGCGCTCAACACGAGCATCGGCTACGAGTTTGTTCCCACGAACGGGGAAGATGCCGGCAAGCATTTTTTCAAAGTAGGAGCGGAAGTCAGAACCGGAAACCTGAGCGCAAAAGCGTTTGTTGGCCAGACCAGTGGCGGCACCCAGTGTTCGGCCGGTGTTTGCCGAGTGGTGCCTCCCTACTCGGGCGCCATGCTCGAAACCGTCTACACCTTTTAAAGCGCTTCAATCAGGCATCGACAGATTGGTCATGCTCTTTGCGATACAAAGTCCGGCGATTTATTCCTAGGATCTTGGCTGCTTGGTCTTTTTTGCCGCCTGTCTTCTGCAAAACCAACTCGACGTAGCGTTTCTCAAGTTCAGCGATAGTGGGAAAAGCTTGGGCCACGTCGCTAAGAATATCCCGTGATGAAAGCTGCTGCTGCTCTGGAATTTCCTGCTCCTCGATTTGTGTTCCCTGGCCGAGTACCACCAAGCGCTCAATCAAATTCTCAAGCTCGCGTACGTTTCCTCTCCAGGGCATGCGTTCCAGTTTGGCCATGGCTTCACGAGAGAACCCAGTAATCTGACTGCCATTCGCCGCCGCATACTTTTTAAGAAAATGTGCCGCTAGTAGCGCAATATCCCCCGGCCGCTCGCGTAGCGCTGGCACGTGGATGGGAATAACATTTAAACGGTAATAGAGATCCTCTCGAAACTTTCCTTTCTCTATTTCCATCGCCAGATCGCGGTGAGTTGCGGCGACTACTCTGACATCTACGTCGCGCAGTTGATTGTCGCCCACAGGGCGAATTTTCTTCTCCTGCAAAACGCGAAGCAATTTAGTTTGAAGGGCGGGATCCATATCACCTATTTCATCGAGAAAAAGTGTTCCGCTGTTGGCTTCCTCGAAGAGCCCAATTTTGCGTTGGTTGGCGCCGGTGAAGGAACCCTTGGCGTGGCCGAACAACTCCGATTCCAGCAGGTTCTCCGGAATTGCTCCACAGTTCACCGCTACAAAAGGGTTACTTTTTCTAGGACCGCTTTCATGAATGGCTCTGGCGACCATTTCCTTGCCCGTTCCGCTTTCTCCTTGAATAAGAATATTGGCAGTGCCTTTGGCGACGCGTTCGATGAGATCGTAAACGGCTCGCATTTCCACGCTGCGGCCAATGAGTCCGCCCACCGACCAGTTTTTTCGCACTTCTTTTCTTAAGATTTCGTTTTCCGTTTCCAGGCGGCGGTAAGTCACGGCTCGCTGGGTAAGTAGGCCCATCTCAGCTAATTTGAAGGGTTTGACTATATAGTCGTAAGCCCCTTTGCGCATTGCCTCGATTGCCGATTCAATACTGCCAAACGCTGTCATTAGAATCACGGGTAGTTTGGGAAAGTGCTTTCGCACTTCCGAGGCTAACTCCAGTCCGCTAACCAGCTCCATGTTGATGTCAGAAATAATTAAGTCGATTGATTCAGCAAAGTCAGGCTGGGCCAACTTTTCGAGTAGATGGGAGCCGTCTGAAAAACTCTCGGTTTGGTAGCCCTCGGCCTCCAAATAATCCTTCAGCAGGGAGAGCATTTGCGCGTCATCATCACACAACAAAAGTTTTGGTTTCATGGCTATCTCACTAAAAAGGGACAAAATTACCCATGCTGCGGACAATATGTCACATGGCATGAGCAGAACAAGGCTTAATATCCCTGTAATTCCCTATCTAAAGCAGGAACTGAGCCAAAATGGCCGGCCCTGAACTTGCACTTTGAGGGCGTGTTAGGAGCAATATGAGAAAGAAACTTCTACTAGGACCGCTGGACTTTAAAAGACGCCTTTTCGGCATGATGGCCCAACCCATTTTTCTCTTGATGATTTTATTGGGCCCGATGTTTCTCCTCACCGGGGCGGCCTGCCTTTATTTTTTTGAAGCCGACGTGAATCCCAAGCTGAGTCTTTATGTCGACGCCCTTTACTGGACCACTTCTGCGGCGACGAGCTCGAGTTACGGGAGCGCCTACCCAGTGACGAGTGGGGGAAAAATCGTGGGAATTGTGATCCTGCTGGCCGGTTCTTTGTTTTATTGGGGGTACATTGCCTTATTTGCCGGCATCTTTCTTACCCCCGATTTGCGGCGTATGGAAAAGGGAGTGAAAAGTTTGGAAGATGAAATGACACGACTAGAAAAGCAACTTACTAAGAAAGAATTTTAGTCTCGCTTAAGTCGCTCGGTAGCCGCAGCACAAAGCGAGTGTGTGGAGATTTGCGATCAAGTGTCAGGGTTCCCCCCTGCGATTCAATCAAGGAGCGGGAGATGCTCAACCCCAGCCCCGTGCCTTTACCTACGGGTTTAGTTGTAAAGAAGGGCTGCATTATTTTTTCAGCGACTTCAGCCGGAATGCCTTGACCAGTATCGGTTACTGAAAGTTCCGCGAACTCGCCGTCTCGTCTTGCCGCTACCTCTACCCATCTTTCCTCGCTCGAAAGGCAAGCGTCGCATGCATTAGAAAGAAGGTTGAGAAGAACCTGCAACATCTGAGATTCTCGGCAAACCACATTGAGTTCCGCGGGTACTTTAATTCGCAATTCAATCTTATCTTTCTTCAGTTTTCCCTGAGTGTAGTCGGAAACTTTTGAAGTTAAACTCGTCACCGAAACTGAGGAGAGAGGATCTGTGGATCCGTCTCGTGCTGAAGAGAGCACTGCTTTGATAATTCGAGTCATTCGGTCCGCTTCTTCACGAACCAGATTGGTAATCTCGATGACCTTTTCCTTACTCACCATGTCTTTATCGAGTTGGTACTCCAAAAACTCCATTCGTCCCCTTATCGTCGCTAGGGGAGTTCCCAATTCGTGAGCCATGTTGGCAGCCATTTCTCCGAGTGCCGCAAGTTTGGAGCTGTAAAAAGAGCGGGCTCTTTCTTGGTCGATTTGCTCCTCGGCCATTTTTCTTCCGGTGATATCATAGCGAATTGAGACATAGCTTTGCGGCTGCCCCTGTTCATCCAAGAACGGAACAATAGTGGTATCCACCCAGTAAAAAGAGCCATCTTTGGCCTTATTTTTTACTTCGCCTCTCCACGTTTTCCCGGAGCGGATAGTTCTCCATAGATTTTCAAAAAATGATGGCGGGTGGTGTCCCGATTTAATGATCCGGTGATTTTTCCCCAGTAATTCTTCAAAGGAATATTTTGAAAGCTCACAAAACTTTTTGTTCGCGTAGGTAATATTCCCCCGGAAATCGGTAACCGCTACTATCGCGGCCTGATCGATTGCTGATTTCTCATCTTTCAGTTCCTTGAGCGTTCGACGCAGCTTGGCTTCTAATTCTTGGGCATCCGTAATGTCTTTCCCGTAAACAATAAGCCCCGCCACTTCATTGCGTTTCACCGGAACCTGGACACTGTCCCAAGCCAGGATCCGATTGCGTGGAGTGAGAAGGGGGTCATGACCCGCCTGATCCCAACTGGTGTGTGTCCGAAGGAATTTTCCAATCCCTTCGAGCGATTGATCCGCGTCTTTATTTCCGATGACGTCCCGAACGAGAGAACGTCCTAAAACTTGGTGACGCATTTTTCCGAAGTGCGTTTCAGCACCCGCATTAAACTCTAGAATGTTTCCGCCCATAGAAAGGAGAATCAGCGGATTTTCGGCAATACTGAGGAGAGAGTGAAATCGATCGTGCCAAAGGCAATGTTCACTTTTGAATTCGTGCCATAATTCAAGCTCACGAAGAGGCGAAGATTCAACCAATTCCGTGCGTGTGTCCAGAGATTCCATGGACTTCGTTTATATCCCATAGATGAAGACGGGCAAGAAAATCTAGCAGCGACTAAGTAAGCCATTAATTATGCTACGCAAAGTAGACAGCGGAGCGCTCTTAGATAGAAAAACGTGGCCAGCAGGAAGTGGTGGCCGCTCATCGCTTGCACTAAGGAGAACTACTGGAAGCTTTGGCAATAGGCCGGTAGCAAAGGTTGCCAGCTCCGGGCCCGTCATACCAGGGAGGTAAAAGTCAGTAACAAGTAAATCGACGTGGTCAGACCATCCCCTTATGTGCTCCAGTGCTTCGGCTGGAGAACCAAAAGCAAGAACCTCAAATCCCTCCGAAGAGAGAAACTCAGTCAGCAGGAGACGAAGACTATCATCATCTTCCACGCAAATGATCCGAGGTCGACTAACTGTGGGCACCGCGTTTCTCATGTGCAACCTCAGTGCAAAACGCGTTCCGCACCTCCAAGCCCTTTGTAGGCTTCAAAGTGAGATCTTCTGTCTCAGAACCAACGGAAGGTGTCCCATCGCAGAAAAACACTGAGGACAAATAATGGCATATATTTTGTAGGATCTTTTTGTAATACTAATGCGGGAGAAAAAAATGAGACTTTCCTTTTGGCTATCTCTTCTATTGATGATCACCGTGTCGGCGAAAGCGGATGAAGCTTGGTCCAGCAAGATGAAAGAGTTATCTCGCCTTCTGCCTGCGCTTATGACGGATACCGCTAAGGCAAAAAAGATGACCGATAAGGAAGTCAAAAAAGTTGCCGAGAATGCCAAAAAGTTTGCGGAGCTTGCACACAAGCTTTCCAAAGATAACAAGAAAGCAAAACTGGGCCCGATTGATTCGGACCCCACCATTGCTTTTGTCGCCGACGTTTTTGAAGATGACGCGCGTCGTGCTCACCATGCGATTTCCAGTGGCAACGTTGAGTATGGAATGAACATCTTGGCGTCCTCCGCCTCCTATTGCATTGCCTGCCACACCCGCTCGTCCTTTGGGCCGCAGTTTCCTCAGTTAGACATAGGAACCGACACGAGCGCTCTCAATGAGTTTGAGAAAGCAAACCTCTACGCAGCTGTGCGACAATTTGATCGTGCGCTTGCGGCCTATGAGAAGGTGATTGGCGATTCCGGATTCCAAATGCAACATCCCTTTGATTGGGAGACGGCTGTAAAAAGAGCGCTGGCGATCTCTATCCGTGTAAATCAAAACCCGGATAAGGCTATTGAAATCACCAAAAAGGCGTTAACCGCGCCCGGCGCCACCGAAGTTTTTAAGACTGAAAGCCAGGAATGGATCGCGGCGCTTAATAGCTGGAAGAAAGAGAAAAAGGCGACCAAGCGGGCAGTGGCCGATTATTTTGTTCAAGCCGAAGGGTTAATTTCTCAAGCGAGAAGGGCACAGAAGTATTCCATTGATGCTTCTGGAGATATTTATTATCTGAGAGCCAGCATGGTACTTCATGACAGCCTTCGTCATGTTCAAACCCCAGCCGATAAAGCGAAAGCCTTTTACCTCCTTGGTTCTTGCTACGAGACACTGGGAGAGTTTGGGATTTGGACGCTTCCCGAGACCTTTTACCAAGCCTGCATCGAGAGCCTTCCTCACTCGGAACAAGCCGAAAAATGCTACCGACGGTACGAAAAAGCCATGCTCATCGGTTACTCGGGAAGTGGGGGCTACGCCCTGCCTGAAGACGTGACCGAAAAGTTAAAGGACTTGCGTAATAAGTCTTTCCGAAAGAAGTAACGGGTCAAAATGTCCCATCGGCCCCTTTATGGGGCGACGAGACGAGCCCAGTTCCCTTTGGCACATCCCCTGCATTCTAAGTCTTCATTGAAGAAGGAGAATCCCATGAGTAAAGCGAAACCCGCGTTAGGCGTGTTGGTGTGGGGCTTGGATGCGGAGACAGGCGATGAAAAGATTCAGTTGGCCACGGCCAAAGCCATCGGTGTTTTAACCAAAGGAAGGGCTAAAATATTCCCGGTAGGCATTATCACCCCTCCCGGCCCTTACCCGGCGCGTGGCAGACTTCTCGAAATCTTTGAAGAAGAAAACAGTCGCGTATCTACGGTCATTGAGGCGCGATTGAAGAAAATGCGCTTAGTGGGGCTTCAACCCCTTACCATTAAGAAGGCCGAGTACTCCATCCGCTCTCAGGTTGCAAAAATAGTTCGCCATGCCGAAGAGATCAAAGCGGATGCGATAGTCGTAAGCACCCACGCACGTAAAGGGCTGGGAAGATTTTTCCTTGGTAGTTTCGCGGAGACCTTGCTTCTGACGTCGACGGTCCCCGTTATAATCGTCAATCCGAAGGCCAAAGCCTCTCCCTGTAAACATATTTTGTTTCCGACCGATTTTGGCCCCAAGGCGAAAGCCACCCTTGATAAAGTTTGTGATTTGGCCAAGACACTTGGAGCGAAAGTGACGCTCTACCACAAGGTGGATGTGATCAACCCGTACACAGTCGGCACCTTTCATGCAGTTCCTCTTTACCAATCCTACTTAAAACAGAGCAAAGAAGAGTTTAAAGAGCTTGCGAGCAAACTAGTTGTGATTGCGGAGCAGGCGAAGGTGCCGGTCAAGGTCGTGATTAATGATGACGCCGATTTCCCTGCCGAAGGGATCTTGAAGAAAGCCAAGTCCTCAAAAGCAAACTTGATTGCTCTTACCGCGCAGTCGGGCAAAATGAGCGCCCTACTGATTGGAAGCGTAACCAGAGAGATAGCCAGACGGTCGATGTGCCCTGTGTGGGTGATTCGCAACCCTTAAGGAGAGTTAGTGTTAGAAAAATTTATAACTTCGATGAATACGGATCAGATCGACAAGATCAATGTTGAAGAAGTGATGACCCGATGCCCAGAAACGGTTGACGAAGACTCCAATATTTCGGTCGCGCACATTCTGATGAAGGGAAAGCAGATTCGGCATTTGCCGGTGGTGCACTTAGGGAAGCTTACGGGAGTCTTAAGCGATCGCGATCTCAAAATGGTCAGCCTGTTGCCTCAGAAAGACAAAATAAGTGTTTCGGAGGTGATGACCCGCTCTCCCGTCACGGTGGAAGAAACGAGTTCGCTGATATCGGTTTTGAAAACGATGGTGTGGACTAAGGTGGGGTCCGTGGTGGTAATGGGGAGAACGGGGAAAATTGCCGGGATCTTCACGACTCAAGACGCGCTGCGGTTACTTTTGAAGGAGCGTGGCCTTTACCTTCCCGCCCCCACAGCCTGGCCTGACTGTGGAGAAGACGAAGAAGATTAAAGAAGGCTGTCTAAATTGGACCTATTTCATCGAAGCGTTGAGCTTAGCGATGGGATCCGGACCGGGATCCAGCTCTGCTTCGTTCAAATAAACCAGAGGCGTGGAGCAGATATTAAGGATCGTATTGTGATCCGGGAAGTCCGGTTGATAGTACAGAAGGCCCGTTGCTAGAGTTTTACTCGCAATCGATTCGTTGATGAGCTTAAGCGCCTCGCCTTTGTCGCCAGGATTGTAGTCCTTATCAAGCTTTTTAAGCGTTAGGTGCGAACCATCGTGCAACTCGATACTGCGTACTTCGCCTTCTTTCATCTCAACTTCAATGGTCTCCGCTTCGGGAACGTAATTGAGTTCATGCAAGGGCACGTCATTCTCTTTCGCAAAGAGATAGCTCTTGGTAGAGCCTTCATGGTTGTTGAAGGTGACGCAAGGGCTAATGATATCCAGGACGGCAATTCCCTTGTGAGAGAAAGCGGCCTTCATCAACGCAATCATTTGTTTGCGATCGCCCGAGAAAGAGCGAGCCACGAAGGTGGCGCCGGAATCAATCGCTAGCGCGCACGCATCCAAAGTCGGGTATGGGTTCGCGGCACCACGCTTGGCCTTTGAGCCTAAGTCCGCTGTCGCTGAGAACTGGCCTTTGGTAAGGCCATAAGTCCCGTTGTTTTCGATGATGTAAACCATGTCCACATTGCGACGCGCGCAGTGCAAGAACTGGCCAAGACCAATACTGCCTGTATCGCCGTCACCGCTGATCCCAATGGTGGGTAATTTCAAGTTGGCGACATTCGCGCCGGTTGCCACCGAAGGCATGCGGCCGTGAACGCTGTTAAATCCGTGGCCTTTATCGATGAAGTAGGTCGGCGTCTTGCTGGAGCAACCAATGCCGCTCAGCTTGATTACGCTAGAAGGATTTACACCGAGCTGGAAGTACGATTCGATGATCGCGTTGGTGATCGAGTCGTGCCCACATCCTTTGCAAAGGGTAGAGGGTTTACCGGTGTAGTCTGATTTCTGGTACGCCAATTTAGTTTCACTCATAGTTTAAAGTTTCCCTTTGAGAGTTCTCTCAATAAAGTCGGCCGACAGCGGAAAGCCACCGTAGTACAAAATCGAATCCATTTTGTCTTGATAACCACGAATCTGGGTTTCCAAGAGCTGGCGCATCTGGCCGTCACGATTCTGCTCAACGATGAAAACTTTGTCGCAGCTCTTAATGAACGCTTCGACGTCTTCACCGAAAGGGAAGGCGCGCAGGCGCATGTACTTGATGTTGGGATTTTTCATGCGATCCAAGGTTTCCTGCACAGGGTGATCCGAAGTGCCGTAAGCAATCAGGCCAATCTTTGCACCCGCTTCACCGCGCACGATGCCCTTTGGCATTTCTTTCTTGGCCGTGTCGAACTTGCGGTTCAACCGATCCATGTTACGCGTGTACGCAAGAGGGCTTTCCGTGTAACGGGCGTATTCAT
Source organism: Bdellovibrionota bacterium (assembly GCA_041751875.1). Classification (GTDB taxonomy): domain Bacteria; phylum Bdellovibrionota; class FAC87; order UBA2466; family JACKAF01; genus JBGSIC01. The sequence goes on along the minus strand of JBGSIC010000013.1, from coordinate 285,248 downwards.
CATGGCCAGAACCACGGGTGAAATAGGCGCCCTTGGGATGATCTGTGCCCGGTAACGTGCGATAGCAAATTCCGTCTTTGTCGACGTCTAAGTAGCGGCCCCAGTCTTTAACTTTATCAAGACCTTCTTTGTCGAGCACCTTGCCACGATCATATTTAGGCTTGGTGTAGGTCAGTTCTTTATCTACCCAGTTGTTCATTCCTAAATCCAAATCCGTCATGAAGAAGACCGGGGTTTGGAAGCGTTCAGCCAGGTTGAAAGTCTCCTGGGCCATCTCAAAGCATTCGTTGATGGTCGAAGGGAAGAGCATGATGTGCTTCGTGTCCCCGTGGCTTGCAAACGCGCAAAGTAATGTGTCGCATTGCTGAGTACGGGTCGGAAGACCCGTGCTCGGACCCACGCGTTGCACATTCATAAATACCGACGGCACTTCCGCGTAGTAGGCCAAACCAATAAATTCGCTCATCAGAGAAATACCCGGACCGGAGGTCGTGGTCATGGATCGCGCACCCGCCCATCCGGCACCGATGACCATGCCCGCGCTGGAGAGTTCGTCTTCGGCCTGAATGGCTGCGTACTTTCCTTTGCCGTCTTTATCTTTGCGGTACTTCTCAAAGTAACCGATGAGAGACTCCGCGAGAGAGCTAGAAGGGGTAATGGGGTACCAGGCAAGTACCGTGCAACCGCCGTAAAGAGAACCCAAGGCCGCCGCAGCGTTGCCTTCCATGATGATCTTACCGTTGTTTACGTTGCCTTTTTCGAAAACAAACTTGTCCGTTTTCTTAAAATGCTCTTTTGCGTAGTCGACACCAATCTTGAGGGCTTCCAAGTTTGCATCGATGGCAGCTTGCTTCGATTTAAAGGTGTCACGAATGACGCCTTCAACGATCGATTCGTCCAAGCCGTAGAGCACCTGAACCGCGCCCACGTAGAAAAGGTTTTTCAAAAGCTGCTTCAGTTTTACGTTAGTTATTTTCTTTGCAAGTTCTTCGACCGGTAGAGGGTACATGACCATGCCGGGTTTGATTTCGTCGTCTCGGAACTTAATGGTGTCCGAGCTGTACATAATCGTGGTGCCAGGCCGCATGGAGGCGATGTCATCATGGGCGGTGACCGCGTTCATCAAGATGGCGATGTCATCATTTTCGCGTAAACATTGGTAGCCTTGGGGGCTAACGCGAATTTGGAACCAGGTGGGCAAACCCTGGATGTTGGACGGAAACATGTTCTTTCCGCAGGCGCCGACGCCCATTCGAAACAAACTCTTAAAAAGAATGTTGTTCGAGGACTGGCTACCCGTTCCGTTTACGGTTGCGACGCGGATACTAAAATCATTAACAATTTTGTCCATTTACGAAGCTCTCGTTCCTCTACAAAAATCAAAAATTGGGTCGTGAGATGGGGCCAAAAAGACGAATTAGTGTACCACCCAACCTTCTCACTCTCAGGCCGCACCGCTCAAGAAAGCACCAGGCCCGATCCGCAGGGAGAGGGACAGCCGCCTTCCAAAAAACGCACAGTTTTCTATAGCGAGCAAATATAGGAAATTCAACACTAAACAAGGTGTTTTCAGGGGGGACCCGCCGGCCGGGTTTGGGCTACCCGCAAGGGAAGCGCGGCGCGTTCAAATAATATAACGCGGAACGTTATGTTATTGGGGCCTGGTCCACAACTTCATCTTCTCCACATTTGCGCTTTGCCTACTTACTCCACGTTTCAAGGTTGTTATAATTCAAGCCCGAAGGGAGTGAGAGGAGCTTTTGGACACTCAAAAAATTGCCGAGCTCGACAAAGAATTAATACGATGTGCTCGGTCGATTAATGTCTTGGCCACGCTGACCTGGCCCGACGTCTACTGCGCTCACTTCTTAGAAACTTGGCGCCGCAAGAATCCTCAACTCCCAAAAATTCAGTACCCGGGAATACAAAATCTTAAAAATCTTTGTGACGCGCTCGATGCGATCTGCGCGAAATGTGATACCGGTCATCCCTTAGAAAAACATCTTTATCTCACTGCGGATAGTTACCGAACAGCCGCCGAACTTTTAAATCACATAGGCAAACCTAAATTCTCGGAACTTTCAGCGGATCTCTACGGCAATCCTAAGGATCGCATTCTCAACACGCGCTTAACACACTTGGAAGTTGCAGAACGAATCATTCAACATAATAAAAATTCCATTGATGCACTTCGCTTGGAAGAAGATCAATCTCAGATGATCGAACCCGAAGTTGTCGCCGATAAATTGAGAGCTAAGCTGGGACCATTTTTTTCGGGTGTAAGCATCGAAATCGTTGTGGATCCGATGTTAAGTTCGCTCGCGGCCGCTTCGGCCAACCGCATTCGCCTCCGTGGCAGTGGGAAGTTTTCCCAAGTTAATGTGCGACAGTTACTTCATCACGAAGGCTTTGTGCATATGCTTACGGCGATTAACGGGAGAGAACAGCCGCTTTTGGCATCGTTGCAATTGGGAAGTCCGCGCACGACACGCACTCAGGAAGGTCTTGCGACTTTCGCCGAACTCATTACTAACTCGATGGATTTGCGAAGACTTGAGCGGATTGCACTCCGCGTGCCGGCCATTCAAATGGGCTTGGACGGGGCAGACTTTATCGAGGTGTTTCAGTTTTTCCTAAATGCAGGACAAAGTGAACGGGAAAGTTTTTATTCAGCGGCCCGTATTTTTCGAGGTGGCGATACCCGCGGCACCATTGTGTTCACTAAAGACGCTCTTTATATGCGCGGGCTCGTTTCGGTTCACACCTTTCTCATTCGCGCGGTGAACGAGAACCGCCTGCATCTTTTACGGCATCTTTTTGCTGGCCGCTTTTCCGTGGGAGACGTGCTCGAACTCGAGCCATTTTTTGAGAATGGTACGCTCAAAGAACCCAGGTTTGTGCCGCCCTGGCTGTCAGAAACGCAGACTTTGGCGGCCTACCTGTGCTACAGCGCCATTCAAGCGGATGTGCCTACGGACGAAATTACCTTCGCCGATTTCCTTGCTCGCGACCGAACGATTCGCCTGCCGAAGCGAACGCATCCCCATAAGATTCTCTCCTAATAGATTCGCCGCCGTATCCCTGGTATACCGAGCCCAGTCCAGGAGTGCGGTTGCTGAAGCGAAGTTCATTTAAGTGTCTGATCCTATTGCTTTCTCTTGGGGGGTGCATCCCAGTACTCTCGGCCCAGGTCGCGCAAGCGGTCTGCCCTGGACTGTTCTTTACCTATCCTGTGAAACCCGGCCTGTCAGACAATGAAAAGGCCTTCGTTTGTCCTTCTGGTGAAGCCGGATGGAAGTCGATTCCGATGAGCCAGCGAGAGCTGCACATGCGCGGCATCTTGCAGAGCCGTGGATTTGATAATCCGAAGTTTACTTCGCGCGATAGTGGCCTTTGGGTGGACCCGGGTCCCTTGAGCCGTGTGAAGAATATTGTGTTTCGGTTTACGGGTTCACCCGCACAAGTTGATGCGCGCTGGAACTGGATGGGAAGACCCATCAGCCCGAGCTTACTAAACGAAGTAGAAAAGAAGACGGCCGGTGAACTTCAATCCCGGGGGTACCCCTGTGCCTCGACGCGCGCAACGGTTCCTGATCCTCGCAATGGTGTCGTTATTGTCACAGTCGACAAAGGGGTGAAGGAAAGGTGGACACCCGATGAAATTCAAATTTCCGCTGCTCTAAGTAAACTGTATTCCAAAAGACTGATTTCCCGTTATCACGCTTTTTTGGAGGGTCGGGAGTTCGATCAAGAACTTTTGATGCTTACGGCCCAGCGCATGGAAGCCGCCGGTCTGTTCGAAAGTGCCTATTTTGTTCCGCAATGCGAAAAGGGCGTACTCACACGTCTTCAATTGCGGGGGACAGTGGGCCTTCCACGTCTCTTCACCGTGGGTGTCGGTGTCGACACCGAAGGTATATTGAAAGCGCGGATCAGTTGGCGCCACGCGAGACTTGGGTCACGTGCTTCGAGTTTGGAGCTTATTGCACTAGGCTCAAGGTACCGTCAGGAACTTACCGGTACGATGCGATGGTATTTGTCTGATGAGTCGCCTCGTGTGCACCTACTTCCTACACTTTCCCTGGTGAGAAGAAGCGAGGTACATTTTGAAAGCTATGCTTTAGGGCTCTCGCTCCACCCCGCTACCACATTCGAATTACCAACGGGGCAAATGGAGGTGGTGCTGGGCCCCACCTTCCAGCAGAACAAAACCACACGTGGTATCGATCAAGGTGACATTTTCATTCTCAGTCTCGAAACAAAACTCACTTATATTAGTCATTCTCTTGAAGCACAGACGGCCGATCCTGTTCACGGCAGCTACGCGCAACTTGAGTTTGCGGCCACTGATAGAGCCATTCTCTCCGATGTCAGCGCGTGGCGAGCCCGCCTTTTTCTCAGAAATCTTTGGAATATTGGTCGCTTTGATCCGCCGCGCGCTATCCTCGCGATTAGGGGGGCGATCAATGCCACGGGACATGCCGCGGGAAAGTTGCCCTCTGATTTCCGCTATTTCTTAGGGGGGTCAGACACGCTGAGAGGGTTTTCTCGTTTGGAATTGCCTTCCAACGGCACGGGTGCGCTGAGTTCATTTTACGCCGGGTTGGAGCTACGTTTTCCCTCGCTTTTACCTTGGAGCCTTCAGCCCGTCATTTTTATGGACGCGGGCGCGCTGGGCGACGCCCCTTTTGAATGGGAATCACCGATGTACGCGTCTCCTGGTTTTGGTTTACGATGGAACTCGCCAATCGGGGTTTTTCGTTCGACGCTAGCTCACGGGTTTAGCGTGGGAGGCAGTTCCTCCCCTCGATGGGCCGCCCCGTCGCATTGGCAGTTCTTTATTGGATACGGGGAGGAGTTCTAGCAAATGGCTAAACGGGCCAAGAAAAAGAAAAAGCGAATTTCTCCGGTGCGCGGATGGCGTTGGCTTTTTGTTATCCCTTCGCTCTTTCTTTTCTTCTCAGCCTTACTTTTTGCTTTTCCCGAGTGGGCATTTAGCAACGCGGGACTTAAAACCATACAACAATTTTTGGCGGTTCAGGGCGTTCCTCTTGAACTCGATCTCAATAGTCGTGCGATTGAATGGCAATCATGGGGGCGGCTGCGAGTGAAACTTGATTTCCAAAAGATTTGCGTGCGCCCAGAAAATACTTCGGTTTGTCTGGAAAACGGCAAGGGAACCGTACTGATGAAGGTAGGTCTGCATCCCTTTTTTGCGATTGAAGAATTGGGCCCCCTTGAAGTTGCCAAGTTGTCCGTTCTGGTTGAGGGGGACTCCAAGAAGCCTTCCGCATCCAAAGAAGAAGGGGCTCCGGTCATAGCGTTGCCCGACTGGTTGCGACCGCATCGCTTGAACGTGAAAATCGCCAAAGGGGAGGTCGCCATTCGAGAAGATCGCAAACCTTACCTGAACGCGGATTTTAAAGTCGAGTGCAAGGCGGTCCGCAATGGCGGCCCTCGCGAGGCAAATTGTGCGCTACCTGTCCGAATCGATTTTGCGGGCAAAGAAGCCCCATTGAAATCCATTGATGCAAAAGTGGTCGTTGAAAGTACCGACCGTGTTCTGCAGTTTAAAGCTACGAGTCAGGCCCGTGGGACGAAACTCGATAAAATTGATTTGAGCATAGAGGGCTCAAAGAAACTTGAGGCTCCCGTCGAGTTTACCGGCAAAGTGGCAGGAACCTTCAATCAAGCCCCGTGGGGGATCACGATGGATGGGGCTGTGTCACACTCAGGCGAAGAGCTTAAAGTGCAGACTGAAGGGTTTTTGTCTCCCACCGCATTCGGGAAGAAAACAAGCAAGCATTTTCAAAAAGCAATTACACTGGAGAATTGCGGACTGTCGGCGTCGTTCAAAAAACTCTCAGAGATTTCGCTTAAAGGTTGCGTGCTCGATGTGCCACTAGCAACACGTTTTCGAGGGCGACCTCGCGTGGCAATCGATGGCAATATCACTTTTCCGCAAGTTCGTGGTTCACTGCAGTTGAGTCTGCCTCAACAAGAAGGGCGCGCTTATTCGGCGAGTGGGTTTCTTTCGGCTTCGTTCGAAAAACTTTCTACGGGAATGCACCTCAACGTCGATCCTGACAGCAAGGTCAATATTCACTTCACCCGCTTTCAAGACGTCGTGAAAATGCTCCGAGGTACACCGTACGCGGTGCCAGCTCCGGTTAATGAGATGTCGGGAGAGTTGGACTTTTCGGTCAGAGCAGCACCAGAGGGTTCGGCGAAGTTGGGTATCCCTTTTAATCTAGAGACTAATCTCAAGTCGAAAGCCCAACAGTTAAAACTTACGGCTGCCGGTAAACTCTCAATGAGTTGGGCAAAAACCTTCGCGTCACATTTGGATGCCGATGTAGCGATTCAAGATGGGCGGTTTGAACTGCCCCCGCTGAAACTCACTTCGATACCAGAGATCCTGCCCGATCCGCGCATTGGCGCCCAGGCGAAACTCTCAAGAAAGAAACCGGCTCCCGCACCTTTTACCTACAACATCACCATAGAAACAGAAGAAGACGCACACCTTTTTATTGCAAGCAATCTCCTCGTTAAGCCGTTGCCGTTGAAACTGGATCTGAAAATTAGTGATCAGCAACCCATTCTGGGTACCGTTCAAATCACACCGGTTCCTGTCACTCTTTTCCGGCGTTCGGCGCAAGTTAAAGAATTGCGTTTGCGTTGGGTGAAGTCCAATGCAAACGAGTCTCTCGTAGAAGTGAGAGGCAATTTTGCAATTAACTTTCCCGACTATGCGGTGACAGTACTTTTGGCTGGGACGCTTGACCGACCTCGGGTGACATTCGACAGTAGCCCGCCCCTTACGCGGCAGGAAATCATCGCGCTTCTTCTCTTCGGAAATGAAGAGCTAGGGTCCGAGCAAAACGCATCAGTCGCGGGTTTTGATTCTGCCGTCACGCAGCGCTCAATTGGACTGGCTTCACTTTATTTTTTAGCGAGCACGCCGATTCAGAGCATCAGTTACGACCCCACCACGAAAGCGGTAACGGCAAAGGTGCGCTTGGGCGACAAGACGACCGTAAATCTTACGGGGGGTCCCGAGGGAAGTGAGAAGGTGGGCTTTAGCCGACGCATTGGAAAAAACTGGGCGGTCACGACGGAAGTGCCGCTGGGCGATACCTCTTCGGGACAGCAGGGCGTGTCAGGTTTTTTGGAATGGTTTAAGCGCTATTAAAGTTAAGAACGGGGCGCTCGATGTATAATAAGACTCCATGTCTGCCCCATCACCGCTTATACCTTCGGCGCAACCCACCAGCATCCAGATTCATTCTATTATTGCGGCAGCACATTGGTCCCCTAGCGGAGACAATTGTCAGCCTTGGCGGCTGGCGTGGAACGGAAGTGCGCTCGCTATCTCTCACGATGAAAGTCGGGCAGCCCACTCTTTAAACCCGGAAAATGTTGCATCGCTTCTTACCTTGGGGACGTTGTTAGAGACCATCAAGATTAAGGCGAGCGCTGAAGGTTTCTCGACTGAGTGGACACTCAACCCTATTTCTCAGGCCGAATGGGCGACCGTGCGATTTTCGCCAGGCGCGGAACCGGACTCCTTAGGACGTTCTCTAGCAAGGCGGTGGACTGACCGACGTCGCTATCGCCAGCTACCGTTGTCGGCCAAACATCTATCGTATGTGCAAGGGGAACAAGAGTTCTTTCCTTCTCTTAAGGTGACAACCCTTCTTTTCACGCCTGAGTTGGTGGAGCTCTTGGCCGAAACAGAAGTCTGCTCACTTTTCACAAATCGATTTTCCAACGATATTTATCGTTGGGTGCGCTTCACCCGAAAAAAGGCATTCCAAACCCGAGACGGGTTGCATTGGAGCACGTTGGGAGTTGGCATCGATCAACTGCCGCCTTTTTTTCTGATGCAGAACCCAATTATTCGCAGGGCGCTGAGCAAGGTAGGCGCGCGTTCGGCGGTACGCAAATATGCGCGCAAGCGCCTTTCTGCCTCAGCGGGATATTTTTGTATCTCGGGCGAGCCTTCTGAGTTGATAGAGGCAGGGAGACTGGGGCTACGCTTGTGGACTCGCTTTAACGACGCAGGCGAAAGTGTTCAGCCTCTCTCGTTTGTTCCCCTGATGAGTGTTGCCGGGGAAATGGGCTTGGAAGGGTTACCCCGTCAGGCAGTGGAACTGGCCTTTCGCGGCCGTGACTTATTGCGGAAAAACACCGCTGTCCCTGAGAACAAGCACCCCCTTTGGCTGTTCCGGTTCGGGCAACCCTTGGGTGACAAGCCCGAGAACTATTTAAACCTTAGAACCTTTGAATAAGGAAAAAAGACATTGGGCGCTAACTTGGCATTTTATGCATTCCTATTAAGAGCGGCCGTACGTAATCTTTGGCGAGTGCCCAGGCGCACGGCCATTGTGATAAGCACGCTGGCCGCAGCCGTTGCCTGTCTCATCCTTTTTTCCGCTTTCTATTCTGGAGTGAAGGCTCGATTTCGGAGCAACATCATTCGCAGCTACTACGGTCACTTCCATGTAGTAAAGAAGGGCTTCGAAGAAAACAAATCCTCCCGTCCCTTCGATTATTCAATAACAGAGACAGACCTTCTGCGAAAAAAAATTGAGTCTGGTTTGCCACCGATGGCCATGTTTGGGCGTCGGCAGGAGTTCTTCGGTCTGCTGAGTCGTGGCGAGCTTACTATCAGTGCGAAAGGGGTTAGCTCTGACCCGGCGGAAGAAGCAAAGTTTTTGAATGTAGTGAAAATGGTTGAGGGGAAACACCTTGCCGATTCTGATGATAACGCGATTGTTCTAGGAGAGGGACTTGCCCGTCAACTTGGCGTAAAAGTGGGGGACCCCCTGACCGTGTTGGTTAGCACCTCTCGAGGCTCGCTTAACGCGCGGGATCTAGAAGTAGCGGGCTTTTTTAGAACAGGGGTGAAGGAATTTGATGACCTTCTTTACTTTGTAAAAAACGAACTGGCCTTTGATCTGTTGCAAATTAAGGGAGGGTCATCCGTTTTCGTATCCTTCGATACGGACGACGAAATGTCCATCGCGCCCGCCTTCAAAGCTCTTCTGGCAAAAGACTTTCCTGATCTTGAACTCAAACACTGGCGCGATGTACTAGGCGAGTACTTCGACAACACGATTGGGTGGCTTGATGACATCTTCTTAGTGGTGCGAGTGATCATCGTGGCCATGGCACTACTCGGAATTATCAACATTTTCATGATCAATGTGTTTGAACGTATTGGTGAGATCGCTACTTTGAGAGCGATCGGTACGCAGAAAAAAGAAGTCATTTTCATGCTGCTGATTGAGTTTGTGCTTCAGGGGGTTTTGGGAGGACTTTTTGGCATTTTGGTCGCTCAGGGCCTAATCTCCTCAATCCTTCGCAACGGCATTGAGATGCCCCCGCCCGCAGGCCTTTCCACGGTTTTTGTAGTGATGATGCAGATGAACTGGGGCGCGGCGCTCCTGATTGCCTTGATTGTGACGTGTGTGGCGGCCGTTGCGGGTCTTTTCCCCGCTCTGCGAGTGAATCGCATTCCTCTGGCACGTGCGCTAGGAGCGAACGTTTAGGCGATGGACTTCATCGCAGGCTGATCTTTCTCAATCATCCCATCCTTCAAGTGAACCAACCGCTGCGCGTGGGATGCCACGTAGGCATCGTGGGTCGCGATAATGATGGTGGCTTGGTAGCGCCGATTCATCTCGCTTAATAAAGAGACAATCTGTTCCGCACTTTTGGAATCCAAATTCGCCGTTGGCTCATCAGCTAAAACTAGTCCCGGCTGCTTAACCAAAGCGCGCGCGATAGCCACGCGTTGTCGCTGCCCACCACTTAGTTCAGCAGGTTTGTGGTGACGAAACCTTTCCAGTCCTACCTCTGCCAGAATTTTTGATGCTCGATCTTTGATCGCTTCCACCGAGTGCCTTCTCTCAAGATACAGAGCAAATTCCACGTTTTCTTGTGCTGTGAGAGTAGGGGTAAGGTTGAAGTTCTGGAAGATAAACCCGATTTGATCGCGTCGAAGGTGCGTCAACGCATTATCTGCCATGTTGTGCGTAGGCGATGCGCCGAAAAGTAACTCGCCATCAGATGGCTGTTCAATCAACCCCAGAATATTAAGTAGAGTCGACTTCCCACTTCCGGACGGGCCCTGAATAACAACAAACTCACCGGGTAGAAATTCCAGCGAAATGCTCTTTAGGGCGTGGACTGAAAGCCTTCCAACTTGAAAATGTTTACTGATCGTTTTTAGTTGGATTGAACCTCGGGTGAACATTCCCTGATTTTATCACGGATTATTTGGGAAAGGTCAGTCTAGGTAGTATCGGAAAGAAGCGAAGACATTGTCGGTATCTCTCAGCGTGTCGAGAGGAGCTTCGCGAGAGCTGGAGTCAACCAAATTGGCCCCCAGCGTAATTTGATAGTTTTTGAGACTCCACTGAATGGAAGGGCGAAACAAAATAGATTTGCTAGGGAAGGTAAAGACACTTTCCATCACCATAAAGAAGTTTTTGAAGGTTTCATTGGTTAAACGAAGGGAGAAGCTGTGTTCTGTGTCAGAGTTCTGACTTAGTTCATTTTTCGTGGTTGCGTTGAGAACTTTTCCTTCTCTGAACGAGGTTACCAGTTCTGAGTAGAGTTTGAGATGCTGTGAGAATGCCAAGTCGAACGCAATAGGAACTTGGAAGAGGGTTTCTCGGTGGAGGGTGTTTGCTGCCGGGTTGAGTACTACCAATGGTTTTCGATTGAACTGCCCAATGAAACCAAAGCGAAACACCCAATCTCCTTCCGCAAGCGAGTTGATAAAGCCGGCACTTAAAACTTGGGGATAAGAAAGATTAACGGCAGCAGTGGCACCGCTGATAGTGATCTCTGTCGACGGGCGGCGTTGATGACCCAAAAATATGAAGGGCGACATCTCCCATGCCCCTGGGTTAAACGTATACTGCATACCGACCTCGACGTCCGTTAGGGAGACAGGAATCTTATGCTCTTGGAAAACGGGAGTTGCAGGACTAAGCGAGGCGGTAAGGGTTTCATAGAAGCCAAAGGCGTTAGGACCATGCGGCAGGCGGTCGGATTTGGGAAAAGGAATGACAAGCCAACTCATGGTGCCAGAACCCACTTTGTGAGAAAGCCGCACCGAAGCCATGGGTTCACGGATCTGGGAAGGATCGTCAAGGGCACCGTTTCGCAGGTCAATGGGAAAAAGAATGTTGTTCCCAAACGGAAACCATGTGTTCACCCAGTCGTACGTATCAATTCCCACACGTGCCTGAAATATTTTGCCGAAGTAGTCGATGTAACATCTGCGGATCTCGGCTTCGATCCCCTCGTTGCGGCGAACAGCATCGCTGAAACTGTATTGGGAAATATCGGACGACAAGCCCAGGTCACCCCTCGCGCGCACTTCGATGAGTGTGGATAGTTTCTTTGTTAGCGCTGACTCTTGTTGAAACAGACCTTGCAGACGCGCAGTCCGCAAGCGGCCATCGCTTAAGAAAAAGCGGTTAAGAAGCTCAAGGCTCCCCGAGTAGGAAGCTCCCCACGATACTGTGCTAAATAGAATGAGAATGAAGAAGATTGGCTTCATCCTGCGAAGGGCTCCTTACTTAACGAAAAGACGAAAGTGATCGCCCAAGATTGTTTTTATCGAAGGCAATTTCTGGCATCGAAAACTTTTTGTAGTTTTTGAGGTCCAATCGGGTCTTTGATCCGGTCAGGGCATCAGAGAAAACGATGCGCGTGGGACGATCGACGCCGAAAATGGCTTTGAAATTTTCGTACTTCGCTACCCGCAACTTTTTGCCATTCATGGTTTGGTACTCTGTTCGAAAAGGGCGGTAGGTTTTTTCTTCCACCCAATGCTCCACGCGGTCGTAGGAAACCGCTCTTTCCGGAAGGGCTGTCAGTTCTAAAACAGTATAGTTTTTACCAGCTTCTTTTCTTTGGCCTTTTATCTTCACTGAATAATTATCAATGAAACTGAGTCTTGCTATGTCACCGTAAACGGCATCTCCGGCCAGGCGCTGACGGGGGGAGATTCGCATGGGATTCGATATTGTAGGCATGTGAATCCACATTTGGTTATCTACTAAAAGAACGCGTTTGCCTTTGTCGATTGCCGGGGTAAGAAACTCGACAATCGTTTTTTGGCCGCGACTGATGTAGGTATCGTAAGTGCGGACGTCCTCTTTTTTCTGGGGAAGGGGAACCAGCACACAATGAACTTTGTAATTCTGTGTTGGATTGCGTTTTTCCTCTGCCTTCGCCAAAATCTGCTTGGGTGATTCCGCCGCGATCACGGCTCCCACAAAGAAAATAAATGTAAACGCAGCGCGTTCTAGCATTACACACCTCCAATTAACTTTTCGGTTATGCGCGCGTAACACTGCATTTTAATTTTGCCATTTCTGTCGACACCGCAAGTCAAAACGCTGCGTAATTACAACGGCCTACGTGTAAAAGTAGACAAGCTGTCTAAGCTTTAGAGTGGCTAAGCAATCTAAAAGCTGGGGGTTTTAGGAATGTGTCGCAAACAGGGCCTGAAACTTCGACAGCTGCGAATTGAATCGACAGCGAAGGGCGGTGCGCGCTACCTAACTATTCGATATTATTTCTGTAGTTTATTGGTTGGGAGGCTTCGGTTGGCACTGTAATTGTAATTAAAGGAGTAACTGGTTTGCCTAGAGGTACGTGTGCAATTGAAGTTTTCCGTGCGAAAAGCACTTCGTTTGCTTCCCGCATTTATACGTCGGTCTCTTTTCCGCCGTTTCATTCAGCTTCCGCTTGTTACCGATCCAAAGATCCGTTTGAAAGTAGCCGAGACAGCCGAGGAACTTGAAGCGGCGTTCCGTATCTTGCACGATGCGTATGTTGAAAAAGGATACATGGATCCGCAGCCCTCAGGGATGAGGTTATCTGTTTTTCACGCTCTTCCCAGCACCAGCACGCTCATTGTGCTGTGGGAAAAAGAAGTAGTCGGTACGGTTTCAATTATCCGCTCAAATCCCATCGGGCTGCCGTTAGAGAAGATTTTCTGTGTAGATGATTTACGTACTCAGGGGCAGAGAGTGGCGGAGATCTCAGCACTGGCGATCAAGAAGGAGTTTCGTCGCAAAGGAGGGGAGTTACTCTTCCCTTTACTCAAGTTTCTCTACGAATATTGTATTGGGTATTTCGGTGTGGATCATTTAGTAATCGCTGTGAACCCCAAGGATGTCGATCTTTACCAGGGCCTTCTCTTCTTTAAAAAAATTAAGGAACAGGTGGTTCCAAACTACGATTACGTGAAAGGAGCTCCTGCCGTTGGTCTTCATCTGAATCTGCGAAAAGCGTACAAAGAGTTTGCGCAGTCTTATGGAAATAAACCCTCCAGCCGGAACCTCTTCACCTTTTTTACCAAGTTGAAAATAGAAAACATCTTGTTCCCAAAGAGGCAGTTTCCCAAGATTTCCGATCCGGTCATGACACCTGAGCTACTCAATTACTTTTTTAGAGAAAAAACACAGATCTTTGATGTCCTCTCGGAAGAGGAGCGTCGGGTTTTATCAAAGATTTATACCTATCAGACCTATAAAAAGATTGTTCCCCCAAGCGAGCATGCCGATCGTGATAATCGCTTTGAAACAAAGCTACACGGAAATATAACTTTGAGTCAGGCTCATGCGTTGCAAGTGGTAGTTCTGAATGTAAGCCAAAAAGGCATCTGCTGCCAATTGGGTCGTAACATTAGGTTTGGTGCGACCTACGAACTTGAAATTAAGTTCGACGGAAAAATCGCGGAGAAGCTCACGATTCGACCTCGCTGGACAGATTACGCAGGAATGTTTGGTTTTGAAATAGAGCGCTCGGAGAAAACCTGGAACGCGTTTATTCAGTTTCTCGATGTGGATCTCGAGCGCCGAACCCCCGAATTGGCCGGAACGCTAAAATTAGTAGGTTAGTTCGCCCCACCCTTGTTCGCTTTCGTAAGAGCCGCGGTCATCAATAGCCAAAGCACGATTGCATTTAGCAAATGCCAAAAAAAATGTGTGCCGATAGGGAAAATGGGGCAACTTCGGATATCGATGGAACGAAGTCCAAACGAAAGCAGAAAAAGTACCCAAGCATTCATATACCTTGAAGCGGTTGGCCAGCGAAAATGTTTCGTATAGGCCGCGATGGCACCCAGTGTGACCAAAGCTCCTAAGTAAGACTCGGAGCCGTTGAGTTTCTGGGGGCCGACTGCTTTCGCCAGAAGCAGACTCAGAGCGATAAACCCCAAATAGCCCAAAGAACAACGAACCCCATTCCAGCCGGCTAGCTTCATCCAAAGGCCTAGGTAAGCGAAGAGGAAAATCCCGATGGGAACTACGTCGGCCCAGATCGTCCAAAATGTTGCAACGCTGTGAAAGAGTCCGCTGCCTAGAGCGATGAAATAGATCAGATAAACTAGGTAGTGGAGAGCCGCCGGGTAACTTTCGCTGCGCAATTTCCTGTGTAGGAGGATTGCCACAGCTAAAAAAGCTAGGTTGGATACAAAATTCAGGGGCTCAGCAAGAAACGCGCTGCTGGTGCGTTCGCAATAGATGTCAATGGAGGTGTTCCAGTGCAAAGAAGTACCTTGAAACAAGTTAGGAGATACTTTCGCCTAGTTTTGAGGCTTGAGCAAGAATCTATCGACTAATCGATAGATGAATCGTTGGATCCAACCACGGTTGCCGAATGGTAGGTATCCTGTTTTGAATTTCATCAGGTAGGGATCAATGAAGTGGTAGTAGGGACTAGGCAACACCTTTCCGCGCTTAAGAACCAGCTTGAGAACTTCAGTGGCAGCAAATCCGGAACAAAGCGCCACGCTGTTTGCAAAGCAGGGTCCACTTTGATTTTTCAGGCTCGCTTGAGATGTTTTTAAGTAGCGAAGGAAATAGGGGCGCGGCGTGAGTCCCACCATGAATTTGAGAAACTGTTTTCGCTTCTCCATTTGGGGAGTGTAATCGAAATATTTTTCAAACGACATGGAGTCGGGTGTGAAGGTAATCAAAGCACATCCGAATCCTATAGGGCCCGCAGTTATCACCGGTATTCCCATTTCTCTTGCAGTTCGAAAAATGAGATAGCGAGCTTCAGTCGCAAAAGCGTCTACGCCGTCCACCACAACATCGCAATGAGCAAGAAAACTTTTTACATTGGACTGATTAATATTTTCCGACCAGACGTTCAGACGCAGTTCGGGGTTGATATCTACAGCCATGTCCTGAAGGGAAGATGCTTTTGGTTTTCCCAAAGTAGGAAGTGTCGCTCCGAACTGACGATTTAGATTAGCAAGTTCAAATGTGTCGCCGTCGGCGAAGTTGAAGTTTCCGACTCCCATTCGAGCGAGAGTTAGAAGATGAAGACCCCCGACGCCGCCGACCCCAGGGATCGCGACTCGGGTTTCTCGCAGCACCGCTTGCTCCTCAGGCGTTACAAGGCCCAGATTTCTGCGAAAGGCTTCTTCGTAGTTGAAGCCCAGGGCACTTTTTAGAGCAACTTTCATAGTGGTTCTTAGGTTTTATCGGTCACTTAAATGTAAAGGTGACCCTGAAAATGAGAAAAGGTGCGGATCGGCGTGTCAGACAGACACATACTGAGTAAAGAGACCATTCTGGATAGTCGCTTGAGGGCGGTCTAGTTCGGCGAACAAAGATTGCCATTCCGCGGTGGTGGACGCACGCAGGCAGGATACCCACCCATCCCACACCATTAGGAAAGGGGCGGCGGGAATCAGCCAGCACCAGAAAAGAACACGAGCGGCTCTCTCCGGGGCGTTTAGAAAAAAGAAGGGAGCGATTAAGGAGCCCAGAAAACCAAGAGCGACGAAAACCACGCTTGCGGCGTTGTGACGCACACCCTCAAAAATGAGGACTTTTTTTCCGCTCTTCAAAAGTGAGCGAAGTGTCTCTTTTCGATTGGCGTAAGGAATATGATGAAAAGTGCTGTTGAGCACGAGGAGCGCTTCCTTGCCGAACTGATGAGGACGAGAGAAATCAACTGAGCTCTTAATTGGCTGAACTTTTTCGGGGTAGAGAGATTCGAGCTTTTCGTACGCTTTTAAGTCGGGATCAAGATCACAGGGAATGAGTTTTAGGGGCTCACACCGGGGGTCTTTGCTGAGAGCCTTAGTCAGGGGCGCTGAACCTGCTCCGAGTTCAACAACCGCCAGATAGGTGTTCTTGCGGGTTTCTTGTACGATGTTTTCAAGCACCCATCGGTTGTAAGGGCGAAGGTGACAATTGAGAACTTCCAGTATGTCTCTCAAGGCGAGGCGAAGACTCTTGGGAACAAAAGCACTGTCCATCCATTCGAACAAAAAATAAGATTGCGCCCGCATAGTTTGGATTCTAACAAGCCGACAGGACAAACAGAAGCACTTATCTGGGCGGGTAACGTAAAGTGAGGTCTTCAAAATAATCATATTCGCGTTGTCCGACTGGTTCGAAGCCGGAGATGAAATCTAGGGGGAGGCCAGTGGGTACAATGAGCTTCAAGCCTTCGTCATTTACTTTTTCCACCGCAAAAGAATCCAAGACGTTCGCCCCCAAACCAAGGATCACTCCTTGCGCTCTTTCTCGCTCAATGCGTTGGTAAGCCATGATAATTTTTCCACGTTTGAGCCCATAATTCTGCTCAAAAAATTCAACCGAAAGGTCGTGCGTCTGACCTAGATCGGGAACGCTAGCTGCGGCTCGAAGGCTTTCCGGAGTGAGCGGGATACCAAAGTGTTCTAGGAAGGCCTGATCCTTTCCTGCTAAGGCCGCATAATTTTCTGCCCCTTTGATAGCCCCACCCGTTGGAGCGATATCTTTATCGTCCGCGCTAAACTCGCCTCGAGCGATCCTTTCTTGAATCAGGGGGTGTTTAAGATTCGGAAAAAACCAAAGCGTTCCAATCGTACTTCCATGACTTCCCGCTGGCAAAATCCCCGTTTTCTCTATTACTTTGAGCGTTCCGAAGCCGGTCCCATGATAACCAATAGTTTCTTCGTGTGGGATTCCAGGCATGTACAAGGCGGCCAGGCGGGCAGAGCAGTTTTTTTTGCCGTTTGCTTCAAGTGTGAAACACGCACCCGAGGCGATGATTAAACTAAGTAGCCATAAACTGCGCATAGGTCTTTGAATTTTAGCTGTGGACTTCCAGAATACAGAAGCAAAAAGGTGCCATTCCCCTTTGTAAGGGAACCCACCGACTTTTCAGCCGAATCTCGCGAGCTAATTACGTTTTTTCGGCGGGGCTGGGTAGAGCGAGATGAGCCGAGGCTACAAGGTAGCGGGTGCCAGTACTTGCTCCTTCCTTGTGCGGCTTACCCTTTGCCCTTCACCTTGTTCTTGATGCCATCAAAGCGCTTTTTTTCGACTTCTTTCTCGATAAACTCGATCACCAAAGAAGCGATGTCGATCTTGGAAGTGTTTTCAATTCCTTCCAGTCCGGGCGAGGAGTTAACTTCAATTACCACGGGGCCGTGGTTGCTGCGGAGCAAATCTACGCCTGCCACGCCCAAACCTAATGCTTTCGCCGCACGTACGGCGGTCGATCTTTCTTCTGGAGTGATTTTTATTTTTTCCGCTGTTCCGCCGCGATGTAGGTTCGAACGAAACTCGCCTGATTTTCCTCGTCGCAACATGGACGCCACGACGCGATCCCCAATCACAAAACAGCGAATGTCCGTGCCGCCCGCTTCCTTTATAAACTCCTGAACAAGAAAATGCGCATCTAGGTTGCGGAATGCTTCAATCACCGACTCGGCTGCCTTCTGAGTTTCGGCCAGTACGACGCCTTTTCCTTGAGTTCCTTCGAGCAACTTAATAATCAGAGGCGCGCCCTTGACCAAGCGAATGAGTTCGCCGGCTTGTTTTGTCGAATGGGCAAAGCCTGTCACCGGTAAGCCGATGCCTTTACGGGAAAGCATTTGCAGGGAACGCAGTTTGTCGCGTGAACGGGAAATGGCCACCGATTCATTGAGGGCGAAGGTTCCCATCATTTCAAACTGACGTACGACCGCTGTTCCGTAAAAGGTGATGGAGGCACCAATACGTGGAATTACCGCGTCCAAATCGGAGATCACCTGCTGCTGGTAGTGAACCATCGGACGGTGCGACGTGATGTTCATAAAACACCGCAAGGGGTTGATGACGGAGATGGTATGACCCCGCTTTTCGGCCGCCTTCAAAAGACTTTGGGTAGAGTACAATTTGGGGCCGCGGGAGAGGATGGCTATTTTCAAGGGCTTCATATTGATTGGGACAGGTGCCTCCCGCACCCTCGACATTGAAAGCAAGCTATAAAGGGTGTTCTGCCAGGGGTCAAATCGGTCGAGTTTTATGTTTCGGCGATAAATCAGCGGCAAAACGAGGGCGACCGAAAGGCTTGATGGGAGCCCGTCTCACTCCGAGAGGGGGCAAAACCCGTTTTTTGGCCAATTAACCTAAGATTTCCCCGGAAGAACGCTTATCACCTGTTGCATTTTGAGGTATTTTCTTTTCGGGCGTGTTTTCGATTGGTATTCTACTGCGCCAGTTTTGGATGTCCCCTCTTCTTTGTCCTCCGCGGTCGCCATCCTCGACGACCCTGCAGGGTCGCCTCCGGTGGCTTCCTTGTGCGTCCTCGGAGAGGCGAGATCCAAAACTGTCTCGTAACGAACACCAATCGAAAACGCGCCCATGTGCTTTTTCCCTCGGGGTAGAGAAAAGAATGGATATTCGAAACTTAGCGATTATTGCCCACGTCGATCACGGCAAAACCACACTTATCGATGGCTTGTTCCGCCAGTCAGGCGTGTTTCAAGCGCACCAGACCATGACAGAACGGGTTATGGACTCAGGCGAACTGGAAAAAGAACGCGGTATTACCATTACCGCCAAAAACGCCTCCTTCTCCTGGAAGGGGACGCGGATTAATATCGTGGATACCCCGGGACATAGTGATTTCGGTGGAGAAGTCGAACGCGCTCTCTTTATGGTCGATGGCGCTCTTCTCTTGGTGGATGCCGCGGAAGGCCCGCTTCCGCAGACCCGTTTCGTGCTGCGGAAGGCGCTTCAGCGTCATATCAAAATTATTGCGGTCATTAATAAGGTGGACCGACCGGATTCACGTATTGATGAAGTGGAAGAAAAGCTTTTGGAGCTCTTTTACGACCTGGCGTCGGGCGACGATCAGACCAACTACACCACGCTTTACGCCAGTGCCCGGCAAGGGTGGGCGAGCTTCACGCGAGGAGAAAGAGGAGAGAACCTTTTTCCGCTTCTCGATACCATCGTGAAGGAAATTCCCCACCCACGTGTGGAAGCGACAGGGCCTTTTCGTATGTTGGTTACTAACCGCAGCTACAACAACTTTGTTGGTCAGCTCGCCATTGGGCGTATTGAATCTGGAGTGGTGCGCGAGGGCCAAACCATTCAGCTCATGGGTGAAAGCGGAAACAAAAATTTTAGCGTGACTGCCGTCGAAACTTATTCCGGCTTAGGCACGGGACGCGTGAAAGAATTGAGCGCGGGCAATATCGCGCTGATAGCGGGAGCAGAGGCTCCCAATATTGGTGATACTCTTGCAGGCCTGGAAGTCACCGAGCCGCTTCCGCGGATTGTGGTTGATCAACCCACCGTGGCGGTACGCATTTCGGTGAATACTTCTCCGCTTGCGGGAAAAGAAGGCGAGTACCTTACCAGTCGCGGACTCGATGAACATTTGCGCCGCGCTTGTTTGGCAAACGTAGCTTTGAAGTTAGAGAACACCGAAACCAGTGAAGTGTTTTTACTTAAAGCACGCGGTGAACTCCAAGTCGTGATTGTGCTCGAAGAAATTCG
Organism: Bdellovibrionota bacterium; assembly: GCA_041751875.1. Lineage (GTDB taxonomy): Bacteria > Bdellovibrionota > FAC87 > UBA2466 > JACKAF01 > JBGSIC01. The sequence continues at coordinate 265,440 of JBGSIC010000013.1, read as the reverse complement.
ACGTAAGGGCTACGAACTCATGGCCAGTCGGCCCGAAGTGATTCCTGTTACGATCGACGGGCAGCTGATGGAGCCGGAAGAAGAACTTGTTGTCGACGTTCCGGAAACGGCGATGGGCACCATCATGAATATCGTCGCGCAGCGAGGCGCGCGAATGCAGTCAGTGGAACCTTTGGGTGGTTCGGGACGCACGCGTTTGTCATTTGATATTCCTTCACGAGGCTTGATTGGCCTGCGTTCTACGCTGATGACCGAATCACGCGGTGAAGCGATTTATTCGAGTTCTTTTAAAGGTTATATCCCTTACCAGGGAAAGCGCTTCAGCCGTATCAACGGTGCTATGGTTTGTGATCGTCCTGGCATGAGCACGCAGTACGCGCTTCATGCTTTGGAATCGCGCGGTAAGCTCTTTGTGAAGGAAGGGCAGACCATGTACGAAGGTATGGTCTTTGGTGAAAACAACCGGATCAACGATTTAAATGCTAACCCCGTGCGTGAAAAAAAGCTGACCAATATTCGCGCGGCCGGTGCGGATGAGTCGACAAAGCTTGCGGCCATTCAGCCTCTGACTTTGGATCAGGCGCTGGAATGGATCGACGAAGACGAATGGGTTGAAATTACTCCCAAGTCAGTTCGTATTCGTAAAACCGAACTCCGCACGAACGTGCGTAAGATTATTCGCTCGGCTCCTCCTGAGGAAGAATGATTGGCTCAGAGGGCGAAAGGCCGGTAGATTCCTGGCGGCACCTTTTACCAGCTCGCCACGAAGCTCTTTTGCTGCTGAAGCAAGCACTCCCGAATAGAAACCTCTACGATCTCGCGCGCGAGTTCGGCATCACGGTTCATAAAGGCGACAAATTCAATAAAGGCTGGGTGGGGCAGACTTTGGAACGGGCGGCGCGACTCCCGCTAAGCAGCCGGCAGGAAATTGACGGCCTTGATTTCGAGCTGAAATCCACCACACTTCTTCTTCACGGCAATGCATGGGTTCCCAAGGAAACGATCAAGGTTACTCAGCTAAATCCCACAGCGATTGTGGAAGAAGAGTTTGAAACTTCGGCTTTTTGGAGAAAATTGGTACGGCTCATTTTTGTGGGCGTGCACCACGAATCACCGGAAAAGTGTGTGGTGGTAAAACTCGGTGGTGCTGATGTGACTGACCCGCGGCTCGTTGAAGAGGCGCGCCTTTTCTGGGAAGACGTGAAGTATCTTGTAGCCAGTGGCGAACTCGATCTTTTGCAAAACCTGGGCGACAGTGACGGATACTTTCAATTGCGCCCCGTGGGAGATGGTACGCAGTGGAGTGAATCTCCCACGACAGGTGAAAAATTTCCTGCGCGGGCGTTTTACGCTACGAAAAATTTCATTTCGCGTTTGATGAGTAGCGCTGAGCTTTCTTCCTTTTAAAAAAAGGCTCCCTCCTTTCGGAGAGAGCCTTTGAGTTGACTAGAGTCTTACTCCACCTCAACGCCACTTGATGAAATCTTCAATTCCCCGCCTTCGTAACTAAAGGTCAGAGAATATTGTCCCTGCGCACTGATCGAGCGGAATTTATAAGTGGCTTCATCTCCACCGCCGGCACTTTCAGCACCATCAGACATGGCTCTCATTTTGGAAGCCGCGTAGACATTTCCACCACCGTACGGGCTGGCTACGGGCTCAGCTTTGACGAGCTTAATGGGCTCCTCAATGCCGGCTTCTTCCACGAGCACAGCGAGTTTCTTTTTCGCGCGGCGAACAGCGTCCTTTAGCACCTGACGATCCAACTCTTCCCAACTTGCATCCGTCAGAGAAGGTTGTGGTGTACCCCAGCTAGCGTAAGTTTGCGGGTTACCCAACTTTTCATCGAACGGTGCTTTATCCACGATGTCGAGCACCGCTTCCTGAACTGCACCGAGTTCTTCAAAGTCTACCAGCTTGAAGACAACGCTCTTATTCGTGCGCCAACCCTTGCGGCACGCAATTTTCGGTTCATTGCCACCGTTGGCATTGCGCTCGTAATACACTTCGTCCTGTCTATCGGAACCACCACCATCTGTGCTGATGGGATCTTCAAACATATCTTCCGTTTTTTCCGTGATGTATTTTTCCATCACAGCGTAAACTTCATTTACGACTGTGTCGTTTGCGGAACGCGCTTCTTTTGCCGTTTTGTAGCAACGGGATTGTACCTGCACCGAGAGTTTTACGTACTCAGCAGCTTTGGTCGCCGTACCGGTTTCGACCAACGTTGTTTGACCCGCTAGAACAGTCACACTCCACCCAACTAGCCCTGCGGCTACAGTGAATAACTTCATAACACCTCGTCCTCGTTTTTTACTCTGTCGTCCCAACCCCCCCTTGGGGTCGTAACTTTTTTTCAATCAAAGAATTCTCGGCCACCCGTGTCAATAGGTTCCGAGTGACTCAACGAGTCAAAACTTACCCGGAGCGCGCAAGTGTGCGCCGAGACTGGGTTTTAGACACTCGTACAAGAATGAGAAAATGTTCCCGGGAACAGGGTCTGACGCAATGAGCCCAGAAAATCGGACGAAATGAGTACAACAAAAGGGCACAAAGAATTTTCCCCAAACGTCTTAGCTTTGTTCCCGGTCGTACTCTTTGGGGGAAGAGTGCATTCCTTTGACGCGCCCACCGTCGCGTAATTTTAAAGGGTGTGAGATTCTCTAACTCGCTTTTGCCGGCGATAACCAGCTCCTTGGATCCTCATTTGCCGGCGATAGTTGCAGCGAGCCACAAGTTGCGACGTCCTAATTCCGATAGAAGTTTTGGAGACTTATTTGCTTTCTTGACGCCGGTAGTCGGTGTTTTGTGCCTCCGAAACTGGAGTTTATGTTCCGAAAGTTTTACCCATTTGGTTTGTCTGTCGTGGTCGCGGGGCTCTTGGCCGTACAAGAGAGCACGGCCATCACTTTACGCGACGCCTTTGAAAGCGCTCGCAACAATCGTCTTACTCTTAAAGAGCGTCAGGTAGATGAAGATATCGCTTCATCCCAGCAGTCACTCGCTCTTTCGCAGATTTTGCCAACTTTCTCTGTTACCTCCTCTCATACCTTGCGCGATCAGATAGGCGGAAACGAAACAACCAGCGCGTTTGGACAACGCTACCAACACAACGCCACTCTAACAGTTGATCAGCCAATTTTTCAGGGGGGCGCCGAGTACTACGGCCTGAGAATCGCCTCTACGGGGCGCAAAATTGCTGAACTCCAAAGGCATCAAGCTGAACTCGAACTTTATCGGGAAGTAGCTCGCTCCTTTTATTCTTGGCTCACCCTTCAGGCGGAAGTGGTCAACCTTAAAGAGCAAGAAGAACTGTTACAGAAGCGCGCGGACCTTTTATCGGCGTGGGTAAAAATTGGTCGCAGCAAGGAAACGGACTTGATTGCCACAATGAGCGAAAGTGCTCGTATTGTTGCTGAGCTATCCAAGCAGCAGAGCGAACTTCAGGTCATTCAGAGACAGCTCGAGTGGATTACCGGTCTGGAACGTATTGAGAACCTTAATGACAATCTAAGTGTCGAAAGGCTCGTTGTGCCAGCCGAATGGCGAGCGGGTTTAGAAGAGACGCCAGTCGTACGCGCATCCGAATTGACTTTCGAGAATACCAAACGCCAAATTGGCGCGACCCGCGCCAACTACTGGCCTACGGCGAGTCTACAAGGAAACTATTATCTGGACCGCGCCGGTATTCTCGCGCGTTCCAAGTGGGACGCTACTTTGAATTTAAGATGGGAGTTTTTTAGTGGTGGGGAAACACTTGCCGAAAGTTCTATTCGCGCGAAAGAAGCTTTGAAGCAAGAAATGCGAGTGAACGATCTCAAGCGCCAGTTGAAGCAAGATTTTGAAGGGCAGCATCAGCGCATCGAGTACCAAAAGCATACCGTCGCCAAACTCGAGACAGCCGTTAAACTGGCATGGAAGAGCTACATTCAGCAACAGAAAGAATTTCAGACGGGGCTACTCAATCATCTCGATGTGCTACGTGCGCTCGATACGCACCTCCTGGTGAAGCGCTCGCTTGACAGAGAAAAACTTGCGACCAAGCTCGCTTGGATTGAGCTCAGTGTGATGGCGGGAAGACAACCATGACCCTTTCAGATTTTTCCATTAAGCGCCCCGTTTTCGCTTGGATTTTGATGTTCTCGCTGCTGTTTTTCGGTTTTTTGTCCTTCCGGAAAATGGGAGTGAACGAGAATCCAGATGTTGATTATCCCACCATCAACATCAGCTACACCTATGAAGGTGCCCCTCCCGCGGTGATCGAGAAGGATATTCTTGAACCAGTGGAAAGCGTGCTCGTGGCAATGCAGGGTATTCGTAACATGAACTCCACCGCCCAGCGCGGTATCGGAAATATCAGCTTAGAGTTCGAACTTGAGAAGAACATCGACTTTGCCCTTCAGGAAGTTCAGTCGCTCTTGGGCCGAGCGCAAAGGCAGTTGCCTGAGAATTTAGAGCCCCCGGTAACCACCAAGTCCAACGCTTCAGACGACCCCATACTTTATCTTGTCTTAACGGCTGGCAATTTGACCAACCGCGATTTGATGCTACTTTTCAGAGATCGCGTGCGTGACCAGCTATCCACCATTGAAGGCGTGTCCGAAATTCGACCGGCTGGCTTTCACGAGCCGATGCTTCGTGTGGATCTGGTTTCCAAGAAATTGCGAAAGTTCGATCTCACCGCAGATGACGTCATCGCGAGTATCCGTCGCGAGCATTCGGAACTTCCCGCCGGTAAGTTTGAAGCTGGGGACCGAGAAGACCTCATTCGTATCATGGGTGAAGTGGAAAAAGGGGAGAACTTCAAAGATATCGTGATAACGCGACGAGGGGGTTCACCTAACTATGTTCCCACTAAACTGAGCGACATCGCGAATGTCTATGAAGGTTTGGAAAACACGAAGCGTATTTCTAGAATTAACGGAAAACCCGGTCTGGTAATGATCGTGCAAAAGCAACGAGGCGTGAACGCCGTTGATACGGTTAAACGGGTGAATGCAAGAATAGTGGAAATGAACGCCGGGCTTCCTACAGGGACTAAGGTTGAAGTCCACTTTGATCGCACGCATTTTGTGCGCGAAAGTATCGATGAACTTCTTTTTACCCTTGTGCTTTCAGCTATCCTGACCTCACTGGTTTGCTGGCTCTTTATTGGTACCTGGTCCTCGACGCTGAACATCCTGCTGGCTATACCGACATCTGTCGTTGGCACGTTCATTTTTATTCACTGGTTAGGGTTTACGCTCAACACCTTTACCATTTTGGGGCTAGCGCTTGCGATTGGTATTATTGTGGACGATGCGATTGTGATGCTCGAGAACATTATTCGCTATCGTCAAAATGGCTACAGTCGGGTGAATGCCGCTTTCAAAGGGGCGCGTGAAATCAGCTTTGCCGTAATTGCCACCACCCTTGCCTTGGTCGCGCTTTTTCTTCCCGTTGCTTTTATGCCGGGTATTGAAGGCCGTTTCTTTTTGGAGTTTGCTTTCACCATATCTATTGCGGTGGCGCTGTCCTCGCTAGAATCTCTTACTCTTGCCCCCATGCGATGTTCTCAATTCTTGGAGCTGGGAGACAAAAAAGGCTGGATGCGTCGCAAGATCGATAGTGTGCTTTTATGGGTGAATATTGGGTATGAGAAAACCCTCCACTGGGCGCTGAGCTACAAACGAACGGTTGCGATCGTTTCTATTCTCATGTTCGTCTGCTCCTTATACATATTCAAACTGCTTCCGACTGAGTTTGCTCCTGCTCAAGATACCGGTGCACTTTCTTTGAATATCATGGCTCCAGACGGCAAATCGATGCGGTACACGGATGCCAAGGTCCTGGAGTTTGAGAAGCTTATTGAAAATCATCCTGATATAGAGCGTACCTTGACGGCGGTCGGCGGCTTTGGTGCTGGCGGACAGGGCAACCGAGGGAACGGCATGATTCTTCTCAAACCGCTCAAAGAACGTAAACGCGGCCAGTTTGAGATCGCCACCGAACTCCGTCAGAAAGCGAAGTCCGTTGAAGGGATCGAAATACAGATTCGGGATCGCTTTGGCGGATCGATTGGTGGTCGCCGGGGCAGTCCGGTGGAGTTTACGATCAACGGACCCGATCCCGAAATGCAGAAAGAACTCTTCGCCAAACTCAAAGAGAAGATGGATGCTTCGGGCAAGTTGGTTGACACGCGCTCTGAAGACGTTCGTACGCTTCCCGAAGTTCATATTTTACCCAATCGCGAGAAAGCATTGGCTCACGGAGTGGAAGTCGAAACGATCTCTAACATCGTCAACGCCACTTTTGGAGGCATCCAAGCTGTTCAGTATACAGAAGGCAGTAGTCGCTTCGATGTTTTTGTCCAACTTCAAGAGAAGGACCGACAGGAGAAATCTGCAATTGAATCAATTTTAATTCGTAATAACCGAGGACAAACCCTACCGCTTAGTACAGTGGTAGATGTGGTCGAGGCCTCTGGACCTCAGGTCATCTATCGAGAAGATCGCATTCGTGGTGTGCGCGTGGATGCAAGTCTTGCAGAAGGAGTGACCGGCGGTGATGCGGTCAATATGGTGAATCAGTGGGTGAAAGAAATTTTCCCTGAAAAATATTACATTCGTTATTCAGCGACGCCACAAGATAAGCTTTTTGAGACTCTAATAGTTATTCTTTTGGGTCTTGTGGTGGCCTACATGCTTCTCGCATGTCAGTTCAATTCCTTTGTCGATCCGATGCTCATATTCTTGGCGGTTCCGTTTGGGTTGACGGGTTCCCTCGCCGCCTTAGTGATTGGAGGGCAAACGCTCAACGTGTACAGCGCCATCGGATTGCTACTCACAATGGGAATTGTGAAAAAGAACTCTATTCTTCTTATCGAGTTTACCAACCAGCTGAGAGATTCGGGGATTCCCACCATGGAAGCTCTTCGTCAGGCGTGCTCGGTTCGTTTGCGCCCAATTTTGATGACCAATTTTGCCACCATTGCCGCCGCGATTCCTGCCGCTTTGGCATTGGGCCCTGGAGCCGAAACACGCATTCCGATGGCCCTCACTATTATTGGTGGCGTTTCAGTATCACTTCTTTTCACGATGTATGTGGTGCCATGTTTCTACGGTTGGGTCGATCCGAAGCGTCGAGTGATTTTTGAAGAGGAAGACGCGCCTGAACTTGGAAAACCTTCCCACATTCCGCAAGACCAATCTCACGCCGGTTCTTTCTAGAAATGCGCTTCTGCTAGGAGTGAGCCACCCATTCGTCGTTGATCAGGCTCGCCAGAACATGGTCTTCCCATTTTCCATTGATACAAAGGTATTTTTTCGCCGTTCCGTGAGTGAGAAAGCCAAGTCGCTCTAGAAGAGCGCGACTTCTTTTGTTTGACGTCATAAAATTTGCTTCGACACGATGGAAGTTGAGTGCTTCGAATATATACTCAAGTGTTACTTCGATGGCTTCGAACATCAACCCCTGACCCTCCCACTTTTTTCCGAGACGATAACCCAAGCGGCAGTTTTGAAATACCCCACGCTCAGCACTAGAGTAGTGGATGATCCCAATAAGCTGCATCGACTCGCGAAGGTAAACATGAAAGCGGAAGGCTTTGCCTAGCTTCCAGCCCGCTTCGGCTTCAAGCAAGGTTTCTGCGATATACCTTTCCGTAAAAAACTCTGGCGAGCGCGCCGGTTCCCAAGGATCCAGATGCTCTCGGTTGGCTTCAAAAAAGGCGAGCACTTCGGGAGCGTCATCCAAGTTGGAGGGGCGGCACAGAGTACGGGCTGAAATCAGATCCATAGATGTCCTATCATAGGAAAACTGCCCACCTAAGTCACTAATATACTTAGTGGTTTTTGGAGTGCAGAAGTTAATGCAAGGTGCCGATAAGTGGTAAGGCATGCTATTTAATAGCTGGGAATTCTTGGTTTTCTTCGCGGTGGTTCTCGCGGTCTACTACAATCTGCGGTTGCGCGCGCAAAACTGGTTTCTTCTCTTAGCGAGCTATTTTTTCTACAGCTGGTGGGATTGGCGCTTTTCCAGCCTCCTTATTATATCGACTGCGATGGATTACCTCTGTGCGCAGCAGATCCAGCGTTCACGACGGGTAAAACGACGAAAACTTTTTCTCGCGATTAGCATGACCGGCAATCTCGGCATGCTTTGCACGTTTAAGTATTTCAACTTCTTTATCGATTCGCTTGCTAACACAATTGAGTTCTTTGGCATGACGGCGCACCTGCCTACTTTGCAAGTCATCCTACCAGTAGGAATTTCCTTTTATACGTTTCAGACCATGGCTTATGTCATCGATGTGTATCGAAAAAATGTGAAGGCGATCGATGATTCGGTGGTTTTTGCTTTGTACGTCAGCTACTTTCCTCAACTCGTAGCGGGTCCGATTGAGCGACCTGGAAACTTGATGGGCCAGTTTGCGTCTCCCCGAATCGTGACGGAAAAACAACTGAGTTCCGGTATCGTGCTCGTTCTAATAGGCTTTGTTAAAAAGCTAGCGATTGCGGATACGATTGCGCCATCGGTGGATGGCGTGTTCACCGCTCTGGCTGCGCCGGATTGGGCGGGGCACGTGAGTGCCGCGAGTGTTGCTTTGGCAATATTCCTTTTTACGCTCCAGATATACGGCGATTTTTCGGGTTACAGCGACATTGCGCGTGGTGTGTCTCGCATTCTAGGAATTAACCTGATGCGAAACTTTGAGCAGCCCTATCTTTCAAACAACGTTGCGGATTTCTGGCGTCGGTGGCATATCTCGCTTTCAACTTGGTTAAAAGATTACCTCTACATTCCTCTCGGTGGAAATCGGGGAGGGCTGTTTGGGACTTGTCGCAATCTTTTCCTTACGATGACGATTGCGGGGCTTTGGCATGGAGCTAACTGGACTTTTGTAGTGTGGGGAGCTTTGCACGGTGCTTTTTTGGTGGGACACCGAGTGCTTCATTCCTTTAAGAGCATAGAGACGACTCTGGCTCGTATGTTTCGTTTTAGGTTGGTGGCTATTGTGCCCACATTTGTTCTGGTCAGTTTCACGTGGCTTTTCTTTAGAGCCCAGAACATGGAAGTGGCTTCGCGGGCGATTCAGGCGATGCTAAATGGGGGGACGCTCTTCGTATCGACGTGGGACCTGACGCGAGCGGGCTATTTCACGTTGTTGGTTTTGCTGCTAGATATTCCCCAGTTTCTAACGAAAAAACATTCTTTCGTGGTGGACATGCCGCCGATTCGCCGTGGGATTGCGCTCGGTGCGATGGCGATCCTTCTGCTCCTGTTTCACCCCGGAAAATCCGACATCCCCTTCCTCTACTTCCAATTCTAAGGTGCCTATCTACTTCCGGGCCCAAAAGGTATCGGGTATCTCTAGATCAGTTTCTGGCACGTGAGATGCTTAGCTAGGTGTATGCCGAGAAAGAATCTTACTATTTCTACCGATAGTCCCTATCACGTGATGAATCGCTCTAATAATCGGGAATGGTTCTATATTCCAATCGAGAAGACCTGGAGAATCTTCTGTGAGACGATGAACGAATCAGCTCTTCAGTACAGGACCGAGATTCATGCCTTTGTCCTAATGTCGAACCACTATCATCTCATTCTCTCGACTCCACAAGGCAACCTAGATAAATTCATGCGGCATTTGCAGACAGAGATTTCGAGGCGAATTCAGCGGGTGGCAGGTCGAACTAACCACGTGTTCGGTAGCAGGTATAAATGGTCTCTCTTGCAGGATGCTGAGGGAATTTCCGAGGTTTATAAATATGTGCTTCGAAATCCCGTCAGAGCGGGCATGTCAGATTTGGTTCAGGGATATCCTTACAGTACTTTCACTCAATTGGGTCGGGGCTATAGTGATATTGCGGTGGTCGATAGCTTAGATGGAATGTGGATGTTCGTTCCCAGAAGCCTTTCGGAGAAAACAAAGTGGTTAAACCTGCCCACCGCGAAAGAAGTGGAGTGCCTAATAGGAAGTGGATTGCGTCGCTATCACTTTGCTCTCTCGCGAAGCAACACGCAAAGGCTGAAAGTGGAGGAGCTGAAAAGAATATATTACCTGGCACCTTTTGGGCCCGGAAGTAGATAGGCACCTATTGGGCGGTGATGAGGTAGGGAGTGCAGGACCAGTCTCTGTAACCGGTGCCTTTAGCGCCCGCCACCTGGCGAATCATCGTGCAGGCGGGAGAGTGGTCTTGCGGGTGATTTTGATACCAAGTTTGGGTTCTTGACTCGCACGGGGTATTCACCGGAGGAGTCGTGGTTTCGTAGGCTGCTCCGCTGCTCCCACAGAAAGTGGTCGGAGTGACAGTATAAATCGTGGGCGCCTGCACTACGTTGTAGTCCAGTCGGCAGAAACCAATATCATTTGAAGGAAGTCTAAAAGTTGCTAGCGCGCTGTACGCGCCGGCGGATTTGGCACCAAGGTTAATTACTTTGCTGCTACCTGATAAGGCAATCTCAACTCCATCGAGCGTCCCTAGAGTAGCTGTCCCGTAATTACTCATTCGCAAAGACACGCCTCTGGAGTTCGAGTTTGCTTCTAAAGCAAGATCACAAGTAGGCGGCGTAAAAAGAATACCGCAATTGGCAAGTGCGGTGCCCGTAGGATTTCTCACCTGACCGCTTGCTAAATAAGCTCCCGAAGAAAGCGGTAAAACCGAAACGGATCCTGAACTTGCTAGTTGATCGTTCAAATAAAGCGCTCCACCCTGACCACTGATTGTAAAAACGATAGGTTGGCCGGGCTCAGTGAAAGTCGTTACTTTGGTCACGGTACATTGGGGGACCACGGGGGCGACCGGAGCAGCCGCCACACTATAAACCTTAACTGGGCAGGCGGTAGTTACCCCCCCACCAGATACGGAACCCGTAGCAAGTTGGTTACCAGGCGTTGCCGGTGCAACGAGATTTAAAACTTTATTGGCAGCCGTTTGATTGTTGATGGACCAACTGGTGGGAGTACCGCTCGTTACCGTCAAAAAAATCGAGTAGGGTTGGTTGACCGTCGGAACCGCAGGCGAAATGGTCAGCACGCAGGCGAGTGCTTCGGGAGCCGGCACTTCTACGACGGGCTCATCATCATCTTCATCAAACGGATCAAAATCATTGTTATTTCCATCGGGAAAGAAAATGTCGTCACCTTCTTGAACCGGTCCAAGAATGCGAGCTTGTTGGTTGCGCGCGCAGCTAATGAGCATGAAGCTCACACAGCTAACGGTAAAAAATTTGTGCAACCAGTTCCGCATAGATAAAGGATGCGCTTTGAAGGTGTCGTACGACGAGGAGTGACCAGCGTATACAGGATGTATTTGCAAGCCTGGGGCCATTTGAATCCTCAATAAAAACAAGGGTCTTACCTAAAGGAAGTGTATGCGAAAGTAACAGCCCTAGTCATAATACACATTAATATCAGCTACTTATGCTGTGGTTGGTATTCTGGGCGCTGTCCAGAGTGTACCCAGTGCGACGAGGCTGTCTTTATTATCGCGTCGTTAGGTCACCGGGGGATTCTGTAATCTCATTATATAAGGAGCGTTCTAACGTTGAATCAATTCTGGCTCGCGTGTTAAGTTGCGCGGCTTGAAATCAGGCCTACACATTTTGCTTACTCTCATTCTCGCGTGCACGAGTGCGCTAGGGGAAACGTCCAAAGACCGCGATAAAATATGCAAAGAGAAGCTGGAGAAAAGTGCGGCACCGCATTTCACTACTGCGGCACAGGTGGTGCGACACTTTGGAATTGATTTACTCATGTTTGAAGTCAATCCAGAGGAGTACTGGAAAATTCTTCCGGGAAGGTCTTTGCGACCTCTAAGTCATAGCCCGATTTTTCTGGAGAGAGCCGCTCCTCCCCATGCTTTCGGTTCTCCAATTCCCATGCTGCCGTTGGGCACGTTCCAGATGCGCCGTGGAAGAGAGCACTTCAAGACATTTATTTCTCGTAGCCACAGAGTGAGTGGTGAGAACGTGGTCGTGTCCGACTACCAATGGAAGATGATGCTGCTGTTTCCGGTAAGTCTTTTGGATGGGTATGCGTTTAAGATGCGTACGATGGCGGGCGTGACTCTCGCGGAAGGAAAAGCGGGATACCCACTTTCCTCGTTTGTGGAGTCCATGGAAAGGGCGAAGGCGGACAACTTACTTAACCGCCTCGTATTTTATTTCTACGAACCGATTCCACTCAAACATGTACGAGCCTTTTGGATTCCTCGTCCCTTGATAGGGAGTAACACCCTAGATGCGACGGAACTCAATGAGTACATGTTGGATTTATTTGCCCATGAAGAGCGCTTGTCGAAAGCGGTAAACAGTTTCGATACTTGGTATGAAAACTTCCCTGATTTTTCCGAGCTGGCCAAAACGCGCGATCGTCGCGCTAGCCGTCCTTAGCGTTTTGATTCGGAGTCGAGAAGCTTAAATGCCGTGGCGACCGTCATGTTCTTCAGCTGGTCAATGCTGTGAGGATAGTGACTGTTAAAATACTGAACTAGGTAGCCTGTCTGAATGGTCTGGATGAGTCGAGCCAAGGCCACCGCTTGAGCGCGCGTGATCTTTTTTGCCTGCACCCAGGGTTCGAGACAACCGACATGGCGCTTTTCTCCCATTTGGCGAAGCATATCTTGGAGGGGTTTGAACGAAGCTTTGTGCGCACAGTAGTAATACATGAGCGCTATAACAGGCCCAAACTTGGGGTATTTCTTCAGCCACACGAAAGGCGCTTCAATTGTGCGTTGAAAACGCTGCTTATCGTTTTTTGCGCCTTCGATATAAGCCACAGTGACCCGCTGCAAAGATTGAATAGTGTATTCAAACGTACTGCGGATCATTTCTTCACGGTTGCTGAAGTAATACGACACATGGGTGCGCAGCATTTTGGTTGTTTTGCCGATCGTGTCGAAACTCGTTTCATCGAGCCCCTTCTTAGCAATCGCATCAATCATGGCATCCAGGATAAGCTGTTTACGCTTTTCGCCCTTTGTAAGACGTGTGCTATCGATGCGAGCAAAAATGAGTGGGCTTGCTACAGGGAGCTCAGTTTTCTTTTTCTTAGGACGCATGTTTCTCTTCCTTTTCGGGGCTAAGTCCGGTGGAGCGCAAGTTTCTGATGAGCAAAGGGAGTGTGCATTCTCCCTTTCGAATGGGAGTTACCAAATCCGGACGATGGACCAGCCATTGGGTAGCATCCGGTCCGGTGTCCCATTGGTGATCTTGGTTACTTTCAAAAGTGGGAATGGACCCCGTTAAAAAATGGAGATCTTGCCCAAAGGTATGTTCGTTGTTGATTGTCTTGACCACGCGAAAGCCTAAGTTTTTTTCATACAAGCGCCTAAAGAACGGGCCCCACGCTTCAATATCCAATCGGTTTACGAAAATGCCCCGGTTTGAGGCAATTTCACTCGTTTCCTCACTTTTCCAGAGGTTGCGACTTCCATAATAGTAAGCGCGGTGGCGTTGCCCAATATTGCGAAGGTAGACGATGAACTTTCGAAACGACTTAGGATCCATGCGATAATTTTTTAGCTCCACCACATCGCCCTCAGGCGCATAGAAGGTGACACGCGGAACCTCACCACCAATTTTAAAAAAATCGGAGCGGTTAGGCTCTCCATTCCACTGAGGATACGAAACCATCTTCCAAGTGAGATCAGGCTTCGGTAGCGGGGAGTCTAGACCCCGGCCCACGAAGTGGCGCTCGGCAGAGAGTAAGCCATCTTGCCCTCGCGGTGTCACACGCACATGTGCGATGGGGCGGGTGATCTGATTTCTTTCCGTAATAATGATGTACGCAGACAGCGGGTCGACCACCGGTTCATGCGTGCGATAGCTTTCTACAATTTTCCTGGCGATGTCAGCTCCCCCGTAGGCTCTGGGTTCGTTCAAAATCGATTGCAGATAAAATTCGCCCACTAATCCTATGTAAGCGGTGAGACCCGGATGATCGTTCGGAAAATAGCCCTGGGCCATCAGGTCTTGAAGACCATCTTGCGGTCCGAAGTATTGGGCAAAGTGGTCAGGCAGAATTACCACGGCGCTGTAGCGTTCGCCGGCGTGCGGACGCAAGTCATAGGTAAGCACATAAAATCCCCAGGCTGGGGCTGCCGCAAGCAGAGCTATTAATAGAGGGAGTAAGCGCATCGGGACCTTCGTATAGCCCATTTTCCTAAAAAAGGCCCCTCTTTTTTCTGGAAAACTCCAAAATATGTAATTAAATCAATGGCTTAAAATCTGGGACGTTGCGTTATGAGGTGTGCTATATTCCGCCCTTCAATTTAACCGAAGAATTTAAACATTTCATGAGAGTAAGTCTTCTTCATCGCCTGTCGCTGAGCCAGATTTTTGCGCTGTTCTGCGCGGGCTTTTTTGCCATCGGCACCGAGGGCGCTACGATCTCTTCGCGCGCGGAGTGTATCAACCAGCTTTTGACTAAAAGCACGCGAAAGATTTCGGATTCGGATCCTTGGTATCCCGTTATCAATCTTGCTCTCTACCCGGTTCTCCAGGAGGGAGAGCGCGTCGGATTTATTCGTAGCTTCAGAATAACTAAAAAGGGTTTGGAAATGGAAAGTCCGGTGGGACGCTACCAGATCGCATTTTCCAGCCAGGCGCAGAAATCTTATCCTTCCATTGGAATGCCCGACGTTCAGGTGCGGGAAGATGGAACCATTGAGGGCCAGCTAGTAATTAGTCACACTCTAGCCAAGAAAAATTTAAAGCGTGTACGAGGTCTCATTCGATCTCTTTTTCGGGCGGATGACTATTTTCATCCACATCGTCGCCCGGCGACCTGGAATCGTTCACGCCCCAACGTGCTTTCTCAGCCGCAGGTCATGGCGGTTTCCAGCCTGATTCAAATGGAGTATTCGAACAACGGCTATCGTCGGGGGCTTTCGGCTTCAATGGGTTTTGGAAAAACCGACGTGGCAGCAGCCTATGTGCAGCATCTTTCCCTTTTTCTTAAACAAGCGCATGATCCGCTTTGGCAGAAGCCCCCGAAGTTTTTGTTTGTGGTGGAGAATCGCTACGCACTGTCGCAGGCGGAGAAATCTTTTACGAGTCGTCTAGGGCTAAAGCAGCATGAAATAGCACGGTATTATTCCAATGCTCTGGGTAGAAAAATGACCGAGCAGACGCGGGCCGTGTTTGTCACCCGAAGCAGTTACTTTTCTCACGCCGATTTACTCCACCAAAAGCTCTTGGAAGATCCCTCCCAACCCTGGTTTCTTATCCAAGATGAAGCGCATCACGTTGGCCGGTTGGGCGGGCAGTTCGAAGCCATCAATAGTAGTTTGGCAAAAGTCATTTCTCAGAATCAGCTTGGCCTTCGTTTAAGAGAATTACTTTTGTCGGGAACGCTCTGGCACCGGGACCAGTCTATCGTTGGGGACTACTTGAACGGGCAGGTCTATGGCCCCTTTCTCAACGGCGAAGAGCTAAGAATTCTCGCTCAGGGCAAGAACTTGCCGGAGCTTGCCAGGGCGCAGTATGTGCGGGGCGTGCAAGAGGGCTACCTTCCTCCTTTGCAAAGCATTGAAATTGTCACTGAGGTGAGTGGGGAGCGCGTTTGGAAACGGCTTTCCGATGCATTTCGCCATCAGGACGGCTCGCAAACTCGTGTAGTGAAGGTCGATTATGATTTAGCGCGCGACATTGCAAAGCGCATTATCAACGGGAGGCGGGAAAATCTTTCGGATCGCGGCGCTATTTGTTTTCCCTCCATCGCGCATGCCAATGCCTACGCGCCAGTGTTGTCGGAATTGCTAGACGCGGAAGTACGTCCCTTTCACTCAGGCGAGGAAACTGAAAAAGGAAGTTTGGATTGGATACGCGATCGCGCCCCTTACCACCGTCAGAAAAAACAACACAAATATTTTCTTTACGTGGATATGCTCGGTGAGGCGATCGACATTCCCGATCTTAACCTCATGGTGCTCGTTCGTGACTACAGCAATACAATGGCTGGTTTTCGCCGCTATTTTCAGGGGGCGGGCCGTCTTTTTCGTCCGGGCCCGTCGAAGCGGCTCATCGACTACACCAAGGGCTCCCTTTGGTTGATAGAAGGGATTGATCAGGTGTTGGTAGATGCCCCCGCACCTTCGGGGGGCCCCGCTAGCAACTATTATATTCTAGTAAATTCTGAGTCACTCACTCCGGCCCAGTTTCGCGCGCGAAGGGGTTCCTTTTTTCCCGAAGAGCTGGATTTCCCGGATCGCTTTCCTTTCTTTAGTCTTCAAAGATTTCATACGGAGCTTGTGCCCTTGCTGCGAACGGAGGCAGGGTTTTACGGTTTGAACCTGGGTTATTCGACAAATTGGGGGCCCAAGAACTTCATCCTGGCTCTTACTGACCGAATGAAGAACGTGTTTCCGGAAATCACCGAGGAACTGGAAGGTCTGAGATCAGAATTTGAACAGAACTCTGAATGGAACTGGTCACGGGACCAGGGAAGCCACATGCAAAAGGGTGACATCGTAGCTTGTCGTCTTAGTTTTCGCGCATTGCATGCGCTGATGGCGCTTTACCAAATGACGCCACAAGGAAGGCAGCTAGATCTTACGCAGATGATGAATCCCGATGTGGTTGAGGCGTTTTTTGAGACCCTTTTGCCAGGAATGCGGGGGCGTATTACCGATGTAAACGCCTTAAAGCTTTTTCTCGATCCGGAAAAAGGAACTGTTATCCAAATGCGAAAGATGGTGGCCGAACGTGGTGAGACACTTCAGATTCGTGATGAGGAGTATGAAAAAAATGCGAAAGGTTTATGCATAAAATTGGCACAAAAGTTACCGGCTTCTCCACATAAAAATAGTCTCATCGAGTTGATGAGTAGCAGTGCGCTTTGGGGTTGGCAGCAGGGGGATGGATTGCACTGCGTTTATCGCCGTTATACGGATCAAGATCGAATGCGTTTTGTAGTGCTTGGCTCTAATCGAGTGGGTGGCTACGCAAGATTCTACCGTGCGTTGCATGCTATTGCCTTCTTAGCCGAGCAAGAAGGGCTGATAAGCCCAAGCACTGTGGAGAGTATTCATGAGCCCGACTCGGTTCGCACGCTTCTTGATGCTCTTTTAGCTCCGCCAAAGGCTTCTCAAAGTTTGAGCAGTGACGAAGTGGCGAAATACAAGTCTCTCTACGCTACAACCGGCGGTGTCTTCACGCGGAAGTTTCCAGCCTTCGGAGGTCCTCCTCATTATGAGCGAGATGGTCTAAAAGGGAAAACTCTAGCAATGGCGAAGCATTTGAAACCGGGCCCGGAGCGAACGGCCCTGCTGAAAAAGCTGAGTTCGGCTGATTTTGGTTGGAAGGTTTGGGATGGCACCAAAGTGCAAAGTGGAAAGTCTGCGGCGATTGAGTTGCACCTCTCCGCACTGAGTGCAATTGCGGAGGTTCTTAATATTCAGCAGCGCCAGAGACATCCAGACGCGGAGACTGTCGATGTCGCTAATTTACTGGAGCGAGAGGAGATGGCAAAGTTTTTGGATCTCCTTCTTCTTGGTTACTCAATTCCGGTTATGACAAAGGCACAAGCTGCACAAATTCAGGGGCATGGGGGACTTTATGATCAACTTTTTGAGGCTGCTGGTTCAATTAAACTGCCACGCTTTTATTCGACAAACTACGGTCCGAAACGGCTTTGTTTAAAGGCCGTGGCTACCTTGCGAAAAGAGTATCCCGATTCCGATGACCTTCGCCGGTTGCATAGCCAACTAAACAGCAACAGTGTGTGGGGTTGGAGCGCCCACGAAGGATCATCAGGAAAAAAAGCGTGGAGTCCCACCGAGCGCCTTTTTCGCGCCTGGTATGCCATTGGACTGGCGTGGAATAGCGCCGCCGGGAGTGAGCAGGTGAATTTGGCGCATCTTCTTTCCGAGGACGAGTCGCGCAAGATTTTGGCTCTTCTTGATCGCCACAAGCAAGCAGCGCCCGTGGAAGAAAGTACGGCGACCCTCGCGGAAGAGTTTGATTTGCAACATTTGGGATTTGTCGTGCGGGAAATGGACTCAGATGTGTTCGAACGGTTCCAGCAAGCAGATGGGCTTCTGAGAGAGTTCGCCCGATTAGGGGACTCACTCGGGGTCCCTCAGTATTATTCAACTCACTACGGACCACGATGGCTGGCTACCGAGTGTCTAAAGCGTCTTGAAGAGCAATTTGACCGATCACCTTTCCTTGAGAAAGCGCTTCGCGCTGTCCGAAGCAATCAAACGTGGGGATGGCGGGCTTACGATGGTTCAGCATCGATACACTCTCGCTCACGCCCCGCAACGGAGCGCATCTACCGGGCCTTCTATGTGGTTGGCCACGTTTGGAACACGTTGGCCGGGCGGAAGAAAGTTAATTTGGACGAGCTCGGTAGCCCCGAAACCACCGAAAAATTTCTGCGTTTATTGCGGGACTAGCTTTTTTTGACGCGCCCCACCTGCCCGCAAAGCTTCACTGTCATCGGTTTGCTCTAGTTTTAGTCAAGTGTATAAGTCCGTTGACAGCGAGATGAGCTGACGTTAGTTGACTGGCATATAGGGGGTTCTATGAAATCATTTCTCATTCTTTTCTCTGCATTGGTGTTGTTTCCTGTCACTTCCAAAGCCGTTACGGTTTGCTATACGTCTGGTTGCGGACAGCTCGTTTGCAACTATGGATGCGTACAAAAATCAGTGAATGGGCGTTGTGTGGCGAATTACTGTGTGGGTGGACGTTCCGCGGTGACGGCATCTGAGGCAGAAATCGATGCGCTACGCGAATCGTTGGACAAACTGGAGAGTGGTGAACTGGCAGCAGAAGAAGCTTCTCCCAAAGCTAGTTTTCGCAACGATGCGACCAACGACTTGAAAGAGCCGCAAACGGCAGAAGAACTCGAAGCCTTCGCCAAATCGATGCGTGGCTATGCTTACTACTGTGCGCCGGGACAACACTGCAGCGTAACTGGCATTGTGAATGGTAACGTTCGTGCCGATAACTGCAGCATCACGATTACGGGAATTGTTAATGGTAACCTCTATTGCAATGGTTGCCGTTATTCGATTACAGGAATCTTGAACGGGCAAGTATACTAAGCTCAGTACGATAATAAAAATCAGGACGGAGCTCTTGCGGGCTCCGTCCTTTCTATTCTAACGACAGTTCACATCACCCAAGGGTTTGCGACCACCAATCCACAGTTCATAGAGTGAACCACTGGACCAGAGTTCTCCGAGTTCAAGCACGTAGCCAGCATCAACGATGTTAGTTTCGTGGCAGGTCGTGGTGGGAAACGCGGTATCACAAGCAAGTTCTGTGACGAGTGCTTCCTCTTTCAGGACCAACGCTTTGCCTGGGTAAACAACCGCAGCATATTTTCCGTCTACCGTTTCACAGAATGTGCCGATTCTGTTCGGTATCGGCGTTGTGCCGTGAGGTTTGATGGCTCTTACCGCGATGACCCCGTATTCGGGAATACTGGGTTGGTCGTTGATAAAGGCCATGCCTTCCACTTCCACCATTTGATCGTGCAGGGTCATGGCATACTGCTGAAGCTTGGCGTCTTTGATCTTCAGGTCATACAGCACGCCCGGAGTTTCCAGTTTGATTGTTTCAACTTGGCCATCGGGTAACGTAAGGGGTACCAATAACTTCCCGATAAACGTGTCGGCTTTGGCGGCGACGCTGAACCCCAGCGCCAGGGCAGAAAGAAACACCAATCCATTCGACTTATTCAGCCAGTACATACACTTCTCCTATGTGTTTAGTTTTTACAGTTTTGAGGGAATCGCTTTACGGCGGATCACTCGTGCAGTCTTCAACAATAAGCTTTACTTGGAGCTCGTCGCTGATTTCCCCTTCTTTGGCAATCAGGGAAAACTCATATTCACCCGGCTCTATCGCCGTGATGTTGGGAACCGCGGTGAGATCCTCACCGATAAAGCCAGGCCCATTGATAATTTCAAATTCAGGAACGCCAGCGTCAGCTATTCCCGTTTTTTGTTTAAGGTATTTTTTAAAGTCCAGCGAGTTTACTTCGCTGGTACAAATACGCTTCTCTATTCTCTCCACATCCCAGAGTTGTTGCGATGTGCCGGTGAATGAGTTTCCTACGTCGTTACCGCATCCCCACACTAGAAAAAGCCCGATTAAAACGGCGAAGCGCTTACCCCAATTCATGTTGTCCCCCGCTTGGTCATAGGAAAAAGTTGAACATTTAGTTTATAGACTTCAGAGCTGGGCTCCTCTTCCAGGAGCTCGGCTAGGTTATGTCTGAACTGTTGAATGAGTTTCTTTGCGATAGGCAGTTTCGCTGGATCGATTGCCATGGTGATCGAAGTGATATCGCGTAACTCAATAGGTGTGTTTTCAAGAGCGCTTGCTGCCTGCTGTAAACCCTGATTCAAATACTGCCTGCCCGCGGAAGAGGGCACGTCTTGTGTCGTTGCCAAGTTTCCGGTGGGTTCAAAAGACCGACCCTTCTTGCGAATGAGTCCCAATCGGAACAATCGCTCCATTGCCGACCGCACTTCCGTATTAGAAATACCCAGCCGCTTGGCGATCCAGGGCACTTCGTTCTTGAAGTCTTGAGTGCGCATAAGACTTAACAATCCGAAGTGATACCAATCGGCAATGACGCTGAAGCGATCAGAACTAATCTGCTGGTAAGTTTTTGAGGCGTCTTTGTAGCGAAGTTTCTTAGCAGTCGCGGGATTCACAAAGAGTTCTGTCTCGAAGACAGTAAACCCTAGACGAGCCGCGATTTTTGCCGCCATTTTTTTGCTAAGAGGGCGTTTGCGTACCAAAATTTCCGAAAGCGGCCCGCTAGGAATTTGAAGGTGGCGCGCGAACGCACGCAATGAATAGTACGGGTTTTTAGCACGACGGCGAGCGTACTCGGCGCGCAACCAATCGGCTGGATTTTGACCGCTTTCCACCGGTTCTAGAATGTCTTTTTCCCCGTCCACACCCTCATTCCCTCATGGGCGGGCATCCAAGTCGAGTGATTTTGGAACAGACTGCTCCAAAATGTTGGAGCAGGAAGAAGCCCGGCAAGTACCCGCTACCTTTCCGGCCGGGAAGTAGATAGGCACCTTTAAAATTAGAAGTCCATACGGGCACATATGTTAACGGTTTTGGGGCCCAAACATTTCCGTTCTTGTTAAGACCCGTTAACGTGAAGTTAGAGCTGACGATGGTTGGAAATTGGCTCTGGGAGCGTATTTGTGGACACCCCTGCCTTATTCCGTTTCTTGCCCGAAGCCCAGAAAAGCATCCCCTGGGTATCAATCATTTCTGAGCCCACAAGGGTCTATCCGTTAACACGTCTTTCTAAGGAATGGGGATTTAAGGAACTCTATGTGAAGCGTGAAGATCTCACTGAACCCGTTTTATACGGTGGCAACAAGGTGAGAAACCTCGAGTTTATTTTAGGGGAAGCCATTACCCACAATCGCGGTGAAGTTTTGAGTATGGCGCCCTATGGTTCGAACTTTGTTTCTGCGCTCACCGCGCAGTGCTTTCGTTTGAATCTTCCTGTGCGCTTGGAGCAATTCGTGCTCGCAGACTCCGAACAAGCACGCGTGCACGCAGATTTTAGTTTAAGGTGGGGGGCTCAAGCGCGCGTTGCAAGCGGCGCCACCGGCATTTTGCGGGCGGCGGTCCGATCGAGCGCTTTACGCTTTCAACAAAAGTTCTCTAATCGGCCCGTTCAATGGTGCCCGCCCGGTGCGACCAATGTGAAAGGTGTGCTCGGGCATGTGAACGCGGGTTTGGAACTTGCCGAGCAAGTGGAACAAGGTTTAATTCCCCGGCCCGATTTTGTGGTTGTGGGTGTGGGGACTTGCGGAACCATCGCGGGACTTTTGGCTGCGTTTACTCTTCTCAACTGGCCGACCAAGATTGTGGGCGTGCGCTGTATTAGTGGCGCGGTAGCACGGCGTGATCGCGTGCTCTCGCTGGCGCGAGCAGCGCTTACGCTCCTGGGTTCACAAGCGATGATCAATCCCGATCGCTTTGTTTTGGTGCAAGATCGTTTAGGTCTTAAGTACGCGACCTGGAATGATAGCGCGCGCAACTTGCATGATTCGTTTTTGGATTTAGAAGATATCACTCTCGATGCCACCTACACGGTAAAGGTCACTCACTGGATTAGTGAAATGCTCCAGGCGCAGGAATTTTCCAGTCGCCGTGTTCTTTATTGGCATACCTTCAGCGATCGAGCGGTTCGTTGGCAACAAGCGAGCCAGCAGAGCGCCTCAGTATCCGTCTAGTCTTCTCTTAAGAATCAAATTTTCAGAGAAAGAATTTGTATGATTTCGTCTACCGATCTCATTCGTGTTTCGACATTATTCCTTGTTTTATTCACGCTCGTGGGAGCGTTCGATGGAGTTTACTTTCACTGGTACAAATTCAAGCTCCACCTGCACCCCCAGGCGCGTCAGGAGCACTTCATCCACACCTTACGCGCATTCCTTTTAGGGCTAATCGTTTTAGCTCTTTTTGGAGCGCGCGTGCAGGGTGGGTTATTACTGGGAACGCTTTTCTTGATGGCTTGTGACTTTGTCGCAGAAGTTGCGGACGTTTTGGTGGAGAAAAAAGCCCGAAAAGGGATTGGCGGCATTTCTCAAGCCGAAACCCTCGTGCACATTACGGCGACAAGCCTTAGGTGCATGGCGATTGGGTTCTACCTGGTCGCGCAACCCCAGGAGAGTTTCTCTTTCCGTTATATCTCTCCCTCTCTTCCCTTGGATGGATACATGTTTGTAGGTTACGCGATTGCCATCGTGTTGTTGCTCGGAGGCGTGCAACAAATTTTGGTGACCGAAGGTTGGGTCCCCAAGTCCTTAAAAATACATCAAAAGACGATAGGAGCAGCAGCATGACAAGCGGATTTGAGTTTTGACGCGCGCCCCCACAGAAAGCGCTCCTAACTAGCCGATAAGCTAAGATGAGGGCGCTTCTCTATTTAGTCTTTTTTCTTTCCTCCGTTTCCCATGGCCTTTCTGAATGCCGTCTTCTTTTTGCCCACCTTGATCAAACCACTAAACGTGAAAAACTAGGCCCTGAACTGGAGCGTGTCGGGGGCGATGAGAATAAAGCCCAAGCGCTGCTTGATTCGTTCGGCGATGATGTAATCGGTTCGATTGATACATTTGATGGACTTGCCGCAAAGTTTTTCACGGCCAAGCAAAGCGGCGGCAAGCAGAATATGGGGTTCTATTTTTTCTCTCGTAACGGAGATGCCCGCGTGGCAAAGCTCTTTCCCAAAGGGACAAGTGAAATCGACTTAAAGAGCTTTGCGAAATCGCTCGAAGGCGCTTCATTGGGAGAACAGCTTGGCGCCCCCAAAGTGTACCGGTTTGGAAAAGCCAACCAAGGCACTCAGTCTTACTATTATATAGAGATGGAAGCGGTAAACGGCGGATACCCCACTCCGACGATCAAAAATCCCCCTAGCGGAAAAATTGAAGCCAAATGGATTCCCCAAATGGCAAAACTTTATGCCGATGCGGTTATTGCGGGTATTCGTCCTGAAGACCCTGACTGGGCGATAAACCCATCAGGAAGGATAAGCTGGATTGATACACACAGTTGGGGGCGAAACGATTGGCGTAATACCTTGCGGCCACCTTTCCAACAGGGCGCCACGGGACGTGCCCTTGTGCTCTACCTCAGCGCGCTTTCGGAAAAAGCAAATCCGAAAGAGTTTTTGTTTCAGATTCTGAAAGAAATAAAAGCTAACAAACAGCTTACTCTTGCCGAGAAAGATCTGCTTGTCGCCGAACTGTTTCATCCTTCATTGGAATCTCGCTACCGATCGATGCTGGGTTCCTTTGGCGTTTCGGTGCTTCCCCACGAAAGCGGTGTACGGGCCCTTCGTGGCGTGTACCAACAAATCCAACCGTAGTTAGAATAAATGTTTTTGTAGAATCTGAAAAAGCGGATTGGGTACGTAGTGCTTTTTACGTTCGCTTAACGGGTACTTTTGTTTTCCAGGGAGTTCTTTTTCTCCCAGTTCGTAATCCATCCCCGCCCAAGAATCTTCTTGATAGGAGTAAAAAGCCCAGTGCCATCCGGAAGATTTTAGTGAGCTAACGACATCTTCTAAATAACTCGCAGCTCCGTTGTTTACGCGAAACACGCCAAACTCAGACGCAAAAATGCGGTTTGCCGGAATAGCATGCTGTTTACTCCAAGCGCGGACGGGTTCCAAAAAAGTATTGATGTCAGAGGCGTCCCAGTGAACGATTGGCGGGTTTGCGTTCTCCCCGATGGGAACCTCTCCGGGATAGCTGTATTTGCCGCGATTCTCATGACTGGTAAAGGCAAAGGGCTCGTACATGTGAAACGAATAGAGCACGTGGGGATCTTTCACGGGGTCTAAGACTTTAAAGGCCCAAGGATGCGCGTAGAATCCCGCGTCGAGAATCACCGGCGTCTCGCTATCTACTTC
The DNA here is from genome assembly GCA_041751875.1 of Bdellovibrionota bacterium. Taxonomy (GTDB): domain Bacteria; phylum Bdellovibrionota; class FAC87; order UBA2466; family JACKAF01; genus JBGSIC01. The sequence goes on along the minus strand of JBGSIC010000013.1, from coordinate 241,040 downwards.
ACGGATTGCTTTGACGAGTTCGCGATGAAAGAGATTTAAGTCGCGAGGGGTATGGCGAGCGTTGTATTTCCAAGTGCCGTAGTCTCCGGAAAACCAATCACTAAATACCGGCGGAACTTTCTCTGGATGCGGCTCATTTAAAAGATTGTAGCCCACGACCGCGGGATGATCTTTCAATACCGTGGCAAGTTCTTTCCAATAGATTTCTGTTTCCCGGTGATACTTAAAATCTTGCCACAAGCGGTGGTCAGGAACACTTTGATTCTGCTGAATCCAACGCAACCCCGGTACGCTTAGGTTCGTGATCACGACTTTCAAACCCGATTGTTCCGCCCAATCGAGTACTTGAATGAGCTTCGGGAGATCTTCGTGCACAATCCCCATGAACTTTTCTTTGGGGCCTAAAAGAAAATCGCCATCCACGGCTCCGGCGCGTGCGCTCTTCCACTTATTAAAGGTTAGCCGAACCACCTCAATGCCTTCCTTGCGGGCACTTTGAAAATGCTCGAGCGTTTCCTCTTCATTGAAGAAATTGGTTCCCTTGCGTTGGGTGTCCCAAAACTCCATCTTGGTTTGGCCGTATAGCGAGAGGCAAAGGAAAGCCCCCACCATAACTAAGCTATGAATGCGCATGGGGTTTTTGATAGATCAGGGGGCTCTCGGTTTCAAGGATAGGTTTAAATGCCCGCCTGGCTTGCGACTTCGTTGACACTCGATTCTTGATTGACCTACTGTGCCATAAATCACGCAGGGAGGTTCGGATGGGACGTTTTACGGTTGCGGTAGTAGGGATCCTTTTTTCGCTAAACACTTTGGCTGCGAGCCTTTCTTCTTTTGAAAGCAAGCCCGCTGGTGAAGACGCGCTGACTCAGGCGCTTATCTCCAACATCAAAAAGACCCTCAAGGGGAGACGGGATGCTCACCCCAAAGCGCATGGCTGCGTGGATGAAGTCGAAGTCACTGTGCTCGAATCGGATTTCAATGTTGGCCTTTTCAAAACGCCTGGAAAGAAATACCAAGCGATTCTGCGATCGAGCTCTGGATCAAGCCGCGCCAATGCAGCGGACCAAGAGCCGGGAGGCACCGGGTTTGCGCTTAAAATTCTTCTCGACCCAGCCGATCAAAAACTCATTCCTGCGATTGAAGGCGAAGAGTTTTTTCTCGAAGAAAAGTACTACAAGAGCTTCGATATCATCACCATCAATGCTCTTGATGAATTTATGGTGAACACGGTAGCCGATTACCCTGAATTTTTTGCAGCCGTTGGGGCGGTAGGCCCGGCGGTAGAACAAGCTAAAAAGGATGGCAAGACTCCCCAAGAAATTGGAAAAGTTGCTCAGGAAACACTGAACAAAATATATTTTCATCTGGGGCCTCAGTACGCAAATGATCCTAAGCTGGTAAAGCGTCCGCTGGAGGCCGCTTTAATGGGCAAATTAAATTCGACCGTGATTTTCGCGCCTCTTTCCGAAAAGTACCAAAGCTGGGTGCCTTCTCTTTTGGGAGAAGACAAAGCCGTAAAGTATCAGTTTCGGCCTTGCGATAAGAACGCCGATCCTCAGTCGAAAAAGATCGCAGAGGACCTAGGCGTCCTTAATGACACCAACTACATGCGCGCCGTTTTAAAGAAGCAGCTTCAGGATGGCGACATCTGCTACACCCTCGGTGTGCAAGTGCACAAAAAGGGTGATCCGAGCGTGGAAGATGCCGCTCACGCTTGGGCGGCACCCACCGATGGTTCGGAACGCTACGTGCCTGTGGCGACGGTGCGTATTCCGCAGAAACAAGTCGGCCAAGAACTCTTCGACGAAGCCACCTGCGAGGCGCTGTCATTCAACCCGGCACACGCGCCTGATGTTCACCGACCGATTGGCGGAATTCAACGCGCGCGCCGTTTAATTTACGCGGCGATTGAAACGGAACGAAATAAGCAAATTAACGAAGAGAAGTTGCCCTAGGTCTTAGTTGAGAATTTGTGGGTGCCCTTTCTCGCTCAAGTGATAAAGGGCGTCACATTGTATTCCTCGTGCATACCTAAAGGCATGAGCCTAGATTGCTGGGTACGCACCTTGCAAATAAGCCCGTCCGGTAGGCGCCTTGTTTGGGGGCGTAGGACGCGGAGTTTTTGTGGTACGTGGTGTAGTAGCGGTATTGGGCGGACTTCTGTTGCTTTTAAGTGGCCCCGCATTTGCTGTAGATGATGAGCTGCATGCGGTTCCCGCAACGATGCGACCCTATGCCGTGGTCGATCCGAACGCGAGTTCACATGCGATGGGTTCTCAGTGGTCGCGAGGCAACGACGACCCAGAAGAGAATAATGAAGGCAACTTCTCCACTGGCACTCTTTATTCGACACTTGTCGGAGTGGAAAAAGCCGAAGGTCTTTTGGCTGAGATTCAGTTCCTCGCTCTTCCCTACAATCATTCGGTTCGTTTGGGTGAATCCCAAAACTTTTGCATGCGTGAGATGCAGAAATGGTATCAGCTGAACGACAATACCCAAGCGATTAAAGTTGAAGTCGATCAAAGGAAGCGTTTTTTCACCGGTACGACTCTGGCTGCTGATTGGACGAACGGATGCTTGATGGTGAAGTATCTCCCCAAAAAAGCCCGCACGACGACTGAAGCGAAGAATCGCCTTTACACTGGCTTCACCACGCTGGGTAATCTGAGCCAGGATGGCTCTTATTGGGGCGAGTTCTGGATTGAAATGGGTGCTCCGCAAGCGCTAGCTACCAGTGAGAGCCAGCTAGCGGTTAAGCATAAAATGTTTTGGTATGTGAAAGTGGAGAACGGCAAGTTCGTAGGCGGCGATGTCCAAATGGTTAATCCGGACGGGCAGGGCAAAGTCATTACCGATACGCTTCGCTACCGAGGCCACTACTCCGCTTCAGGGGAAGATTTCTCGAACCTCATTTTTCGGTCCTACGAAATCAAACCCCTTGAAACGCCGTTCCCCTGGAAACAATAAGCTCAGGCTAATTTGTTTGGCGCGAGGCTTGGGGCGCTACGTCCCACCCTTTTGCCGGAGAATCTACACTCTTATCAAGACCAGCGCTGGCGTCTTCTTTGGCTGAGAAGGAGGCGGATCCGTTTCTCTCAAACCCCATCTCACTGTCTGAATGCGCTTCATCCTTTGCTTCGGAGGCCATTTCATTAATTTTCTCCACACCGCTGCGGACAAGATCTTTCCCTTTGTTAAAAAGTCCTTCGCCTTTCTGAGCGAGGCGCATTCCGCCGATTGAGTCTTTCTTCTGGTTGAGAAGATAACCCATGATTACGCCGGCGCCCAGCGCTCCTGCCGCAATGAGAAGCGGATGCGCGGCGACAAAATCTTTGGTTTCCTCAAGAGATTTATCGTAGCCTTCTTTAACTTTATGACCGGTGGATTTGGAGACTGAACTGATTGCTGATCCCATTTGATGTACCTTTTCCTTTGTTTGATCTTTAATTGAGCTAATTAAACGGACAGGATTGAGTTTCTCCCCAATCGCATTGAGTGTGTGATCCATTTGGTCCCGATTTTCACGGATGGCCGACTCAATGTTTCCTGTTTTAACTCGATTTAATTGTTTGTCGTTTTCTCTTGAATCCATTGCTTGTTCTCCTTCAAAGTTTGAATAGTGTTTTCTGCAACCTTGGGCTGCTCCGATAATTGTTCTTTCTGCTTTTTAAAGACGGACAGGCCTATCATTACCAAGATGGCACCCGAAACGAGAAATCCGATAAAGGCGGCGACAATCAGTCCGGCTCCCATGGCGAAAAACACACCCGTTAGCGCAATAGCTGCGGCAACCGTGAGAAGGTTTGCGCCCATGAAACTCACCACAAGGCCTGCGTTCATCGCAAGAAAAGAACGACCAGCCGTCTGAACTGATTCGGTTAACTCCAGCTTGGCGAGCTGTAGTTCATTTCGAACCAGTTCAACGGCTTCGTCGCGCAGTTGAGAAAGCAGTTCGGCCAAAGAGGGTTCAGGCTGAGGAACCTCCCCGATAGTCCTTTGAGCAACATTCTTCACTGGTTTTTCTCCTTAGTATTAAGCTGTTTCATGCCGCCCTCTATGAGGCTCGCGGCACCCAACCCAAGTAGAAACATCCCCAGATACAATGTTTTGGTATGGCCTTTTGAATAATTCTTAATCATCCCTAGCCATTCGGCGGGCGAAGCATCGGAAACTTTTTCCGAGAAAGCTTGAACGCGGTCAGCAAACTTTTCGACTGTCCCCGAAACCCTTCGGTATGTCTCCCGTTCCAGATCTTTTGCGGCACATCCGACGGCTCTTGTAATCTTTTCGACGCTTTTGGTCAGCTTCACTTTTTGCGAACCGGACCCTTGGTTATCTTTCTCTTCGGAATCGCTTTTTTTGTTTTGAGCGTCGCTGGGCTCCTCTTTCCACTGCTGGGAAGCATTTCGAGAGGGGGGAGTTGATTGCGGCTTGCGTTGCGTCTCTGTGTTTAAGCTGCGTTGAGAAGCGTTCATAAATCATTTCCTTTCGTTGAAAACGGTGACGCTTCCTTAAGGATGCAAGGCACATGCCCAATGATATGAAAGGAGAATTTATAGATGAGTTCGGTGAAAGAAGTTAAACGTAGCCGACGCGCAGGGCGAGGGGCCAACTCACACGCTTCTTTTGAAGTGGGTCCCCCCAGACTCCGGCGAGTTTCTTTTCGACCTGCTTGAAGATCTCCGGGCCGACTGCCTTGATGGCTTTCTGGGTCGCGGACCAAGTAAATAAATAGCCAGTCCATTCCGAGAGATTGCGCTCATCCGTCATGCTGAATGGTGGCGCGCTGATTTCCTTGAAGGGAAACGGCAGAGTGGCGTAGCCTTCATCGACCCAATGGCGTTCCGGGGGCCAGTAGTCTTTGAGGGTGACGTCATAGTATTCCTTCACTACCGCATCGATACTCGGTTCTACCGAGGCTAACTCATACGACCACGCGGCAATGACCGCTTGGGGAGCAGTAACCCTTTTTACTTCCGCATAAAAGGCGTCGAAGTTAAACCAATGTATCGCTTGGGCAACGGTGATGAGATCTACCTCTTCCAAAATGGAGCAGGCATTTTCCGCAGGCATCACTTTGTAGATAACTTTCGCATGAACAGGTGCATTGTTAATTTGTTCCGCGCTCGCATCCGTTGCGATCACCTTCTCAAAATAATTTGCTAGAGCCAGAGCGGCTTGACCATTTCCCGTACCCACATCCCACGCCACTCTCTTAGCCGGTGCCAAAGACACAAGGTACTCAAAGAGTTTGACGGGCGAAAGCGGACGGAAAGTGGCGTAGGCCGAGGCGTGCTGAGAGAAGTGATCCTTAAACTCGGTCATAGCGACCTTTACTGAACGACGTCTCGTTTGCGCAAAATGCTGGTGAGATGCTTACTTTTATCTTCGTGCTCAAACACCTCACAAAGGGTGACCTGAGAGGAAAGATAGTCGAGTTCTTCTTGAGGGGCGTGCGGGCTTTTAAATTGGCCCGTTTTCTTAAAGTCCAAAAGCATTTGGTGCGTGGAGTTACTGCCGTCGGGAAGAAGACCGTAGTCCGCCGAAGGATCCGGGTAAGACGTGTGGATGTCTTCCAAGATGTAATAGCCACCTGGCTTTAAGAAGGGAAATAAGAATCCCAATGTGTTCTGCTGGTCGTCCACGCGATGGGAACCATCGTCTACAATGATATCCAGCGGGGCAATTTCTCCCGCCACAGCGCCCATGAATTCCCGGTCTTCCTGACGCCCTATAAAAACATTGGCTCCGAAAAAACGGTAACGTGCGCGCCGGGCTTCGGCCTCAATGGCAAACAGTTTGGCATTCTTAAAATAACGCCGCCACATGCGAAGCGATGAGCCTCGTCCTAAGCCGATTTCTAAAAAGCGCAATGGCTTATCGCGCAGGGAGGAGAAATAAAAATCATAGAACTGCGCAAAATTGTGAGCTTTATGGCTCTTGTCGGTGCCGTAACGGACCGCTAGAGCATCCAGGCTCTTGGGTTTGAATAAATCAAGCATGAGCTGCAGTTACCTCGCCGTCGCAGGTGGGTCAACGAAAACCTATTTCCGGCAGGTAGCAACGCTGAAGGCGTCTTTTTGGTCAAAAAAGCCTTCGCCCCAGGCATGGCTCGCAAGTATAAGAAATAGAGCAAAAAACAGATACTTCATGTAACCCCCAAACAAAAAAAACAACCCAGACCTTTTAAGCCTAAGCAGCATTTGCAACAGTGGGCAAGAGGTTTCGTTCTTAGGGGCCCGCCTCCGGGGCCTCAATTGTGCGTCCCCGTCCCATCGAAAATATCGCGATGAACCGCTTCAGAACTACCTACAAGATGTGCTCACAACACTTCCGAACCACGTCCCTGTTGAATCAGCGGTACGTAGGTTTCTAGGTCTTCACAGACTTGAGGGTCTTGCAGATCGATGGTCCTTTTCTGCTCTGACGACATGTAGGCTGCCATCACGAGTTTGGTGATTTGTAGCCCGTACGAGAAGGGCAATAGCGCGTGCTCGCCGCGCAAGAATCTTTGTGCGCAGTCTAGGTTTTCATCCACATACCCATAGAGGTCCGACTCATTGGTTTGCACAGACAAAAGGCCGCGGCTAGCGGTAGATTTCTCCAGCGCCAGTTCGGAATCTTCAATGGCGGCTGCCGCTTCATCGCCAATAAAAATAGAAAGCGGGGATTGCAGCGTATTGATATCAAACGCGTAGCCTGGGCCCATGCCGTCCATCGACAACCGCAATCCTTGTTTTTCAAACATCCAAGAATCTGTGAACTGGGCTTTCACTTTTTGTTGTGTGTCGGGATTCTTAAAAGTCACCACACCGGTAGCGAAATCTTCCGCGGGTGTTTTCGAATAATCTACGCCAAACTTCTTAAGAAGCTGTTCCCGGTACTTGGGCTGGCCCCACTTTAATAGCCCCAGTTCGCAGCTCACCGTTTGAGGTTCGAGAAAGGTAAGCTTTTTATCAATGGGAGTCAGCGTGTACCAACCCACGGCGATACTGTGGCAACCCATATCACTTAAGACGCCGCCGCCTTGAAGGGTGGGATCCCAAAACCAAGCCATGTGCGGACCGGCGTGTTCTTCCGCCGAGCGAGTCAGTGCGAGTGGACCCATCGTGCGCGCTTGGGTGGCAAGCTGCTGGCGTTGGATCTGAATCGCCTTCATATGAATCTGATTTTCAAAATACGCCGTTAAAAGCTTGGCTTCTTCCGCAAGCTGGACCATCCGACGCGCTTCAGAAAGTGTGCGTCCCAAAGGCTTGTCGCACAAAACACCGTACACCGGCGCGCCTTCTTTCTTTGCCGCCACAATTTCTTCCATGATGGAAAGACGGCAAAAATTCGGGCAGTAAATCGCAATGGCATCGACCTGTTGAGCCATTTCCTTTACGGAAGCAAAAAGTTTCCCAGGGCCGATGTCATTTTCTTGAGCGTACTTGGAAAGAGCGTCTGCTCCCTTTCTTTCCAAAATGCCGGTGAGTTCCATTTGAGGAACTTGCGTCATCGCTTTGGCGTGAAACTGGGCAATAAAGCCTGCGCCGACAAATCCCACTCGAAGTTTTTTCATAAAGGTTCCCTTAAGATTTTAAAGGTTGAAGCCGCTGAATAAGCCGTGCGGGCGGTGTCTTTTCGTCGCGTACTCTTAAGAGCACACGCAAGAAACCAAACACGACCATGAGGAATGCCGGGATGAGGGCTACCCAACGGTAGGTCATCGTGGCCGAGCTTTTCTTGGCGAGCTCAATTTCTCTTCTTACGACGGGATCAGTAACCGCCATCGCTTTGCGCTCGTCCAAGCCGCCGTCACTGACGACCAAAGCACGCGTTTCACTTGAGAGTGCTTTGACGGCGTAATGATCTTGAATGGCTCCCATGGCGTGCACCATGAGAAAGCCCGCCGCAAACATACCGGCTCCGCCCATCAGCGCCATGCCGAGCGCCCCGCTTTTGGGAAAGCGTTCATTGACCACGCCAATCATCGTGGGCCAGAAGAAGGTTTTACCCACGCCGAAAATGGTTGCCGCGACAAACACGCCTAATGCCGTACTCGCGCTGCTTAAACCCCACAGACCGATGGCGGAGAGAAAGGCCGCTACACGAAGGACTCCCAAGGGGCCCATCATGTCGAGAATTTGGCCGGAAAGAAATTGGCGAATCACAAACATGATGCCTGCGGTGTAGACCAAAAGGAGAACGCCCTGAATACCGACGAGGTTTTGTAAAAGATTTCCCACCCACTGGTCCGGCCCGAGTTCAGTCGCCGTGGTGAGCATCATCAGAAAGACGAAAAATAAAAAGAGGGGACGCGCGCAATCTTTCCACATTTCCGCATACGAAACCCCGCTGGTGACACGTTCCGTTTCGGGGAAAACTTGGTTACGGATCATCATTCCGTAAATCGCGGTGGGAATAAGAACAAAAAGCATTTTGATTTGCCAGCCGAGCGTCAACGCTTCAGGCGACACGTTAGGGGCATCAAGTGCCATGAGTTTGGTCAGACCAAAGCTCATCAGTCCGCCGATGATAAGACCTCCCGGCCACCACGCATGAAGCACGTTGAGATGCTTCGTTCGGGTATCAGGATAAAGGGTCGCCGCTAGCGGATTAATCACTGCTTCCACCAGACCGTTGGCTAATCCAATACAAAGGGTGGCGATGTAGAGCGAGGTAAAACCTGTCGCAAAAATAGTAAGGAGCACTCCGGCGATGTGGCCCAAGAAAGCCAAAATGAGAAGGCGCTTCATTCCGAAGAGATCCACGAGCATGCCGCCGAGAACGATGGTAATCGCAAATCCCCAGAGGCCGGTGCCCGCCACGAGTCCCATTTGGGCGGCGGTAAAACCAAAGTCGGCCTGAAGAGCCGGAATGATATCTGCCCGAATTGAGAAAGCCATTGAGGTGGCAATCAGAGCAAAGCAGCTAGCAATAAAGAGACGTCGGTTATCCATGGTCGTCCTCCAATGAAACAGGCGAATGGCGAATGAAGTCCCATGGAATGGGGCGATGTGTCAAGGCGCGCGCAGGTTACGTGCCCTATGGCCCATCAGATCTAAAAGCCAGTGATTCAAACAATTTGCGTGGAACTGTAGTGCGTACAGGACTTCATCCCAGAAGGGAAAGCCAGCGGCTCGTCTGTCTCAGGCGACTTTTTCACGTCTAAGAGCTCAGCTGGGATAGGCACTCCGTTGAGATCCTCAATCGGTCCGCCGCTGGGGTCACTTTTGGCGTCGCAAACCAGACGCATGGGAATTTCCATTCTGTTTTTCAACGGGATACTAAATTTTTTATTCTTTTTCATGCAGACTCCTCTCTCTTTCATAGTCTGCATATACGGTGCCGTCGCACTGTTTTGTGTCAGTGGCATACAAATGCATGGCCTAGGGCCACTTCCACTCTCCCTACAAAAATTTGACCCTATGTGTATGGCCAAAAACCTTATTCAGCGCCGCACTCAAGCCTTGACGGTTTTTGCCGAGCTCACCTAGGTTGAAAGCAGGGCTCCCGTAGCCCAAAAGTTTCTCTTCCTAGAAACCGGGCCTCTCTGACATTGTCAGAGGGGCCCAGTTACTTTGAGCTCCCAACGAGCCTCAAAACGTTATCCTAAACGCGCCCCCGAAGACGTGACTGCACTCAAAAAATCGGAAAGGGCGTGAAACGGGATTAAAAGAAGTCCCCACACATAAGATGTATTTGTTTTTCGTTGTGGCTGCTGTGACTGATGGGTCAGTGCGCGGGCTTCGCGACGTGCGCGATCTTTCTCCGCGTACATGGCGGCACCGGCTGCTGCAGCACAGAGCCTAGAGGACATGATCATCAATGCCACGATGATTTCTCCTTCCCGCCAGTTCGACGAAGGCCCCTTCCAGGATGCCGCTCGCATCGAATTCCGGAGTGGGTACCCGGTCAATGAGTTTTCTAAGAACGCTTACTAACAAGCCAACGGCTTTTTGTTTCATGCTCATGATGCTTGGTAGAGCAACGCGCGTGCCAGTCATTTTGAACCGCATTTAGGCACGAAATCCGCCACCAGAGCGGGTTTGTCTCAATGTTGAAACGACAAAAATGAGAAGGCGACTGTCATTGCGAGCCCACGAAGGGGGCGAAGCAATCCCTATGCGTTTCTAGCCGCTCTTACGCAGTGAAAGCCAAAGACCACGCTAAGCACAAGCAGGGAAGAGGTGATGACCAGGTTTAAAAGAGCCGGCGTACCCATGGTGTTGAAGGTGTCTGCGGCGCGCGAGGCTTGCATAAAAAGCGCGACCGAAGCGGTAATAAACATAAAGACTGCCGGCCACAAAACCCAGCGGTACTTCATGTTGTTTTTCTTCAGCCACACAATCATCAGAAGCAAAGTCAAGGCCGCTAGAAGTTGGTTACTCGAACCAAAGAGAGGCCACGTAAACGCCCAAAGCGGGGTAGGTTTACCGGCAATCACCAAGGAGGGCGACACAACCAAATAGAGAAACGGCAGACCCAAAGTCGCACAGGTCGCCACCAGTCTTCCGGTCCAACCGGGAATGCCAAAGAGTTCTTCAAGTAAATAGCGTCCCAAGCGAGTGGCGACGTCCAGCGTGTCGTACACAAACGTCGCAAAGGCGAGCATGCCAAATGTCAGACCCCATTCCCTATCTAAACCAAAAACCGCGTGCGTGAACTGCGCAATCCCTGTGGCGTAAATTTCACTGGGACTTCTGGAAAGAATGTCCGAACCGGTGGGCCAAATCATGACGGTAGTGAGTGCTAAGACCGCGACCACGCCTTCGAGTAGCATGCCGCCGTAGCCGATGAGAGGCGCATCGGTTTCATGCTTAAGTTGTTTGGAAGTGGTTCCCGAACACACCAGTCCGTGAAAGCCGCTGCACGCTCCGCAAGCTACCGTAATAAAGAGAAACGGAAAAATGAGATCGCCCTTAGCGGAAATAGCGCCGAGATACATGGGGTATTCAATCGTTTTGCCGCCAAAAAGAAGACCGAGCGCTCCCACAATCAAAATAGAATAGAGAAAGTAACCGCCCAAATACCCGCGGGGTTGTAAGAGTAGCCACATGGGCATGAGCGAAGCAAAGCCGCAGTAAACCAAAATAAACACACCCCACACCATCACGGGGTTTGCGACATTAAACGTAATGGGAAAGCTCTGACCAAAAATAATAATGCCCAAAAGAAGGGGAAGAAAAATAACGGTCGCAATGGAAAGCGGAAGTTTTAGTTTGTCTAAAGACAAGCCCAACACAATCGAAAGAATGAGATAGAGAATACTGGAGGTTGCAACGCCTCCCCCGATCTCGTGCAACTTTCCGCCCCATTCCTCTTTCGCTACAAACTGTTGGGCGGTGACATCGGTAAAAGCGATAATCACGTACACGAGGCACAGCCAGATAAATCCCAAGGAGAGTTTGTATCCGGTAGGGCCTAAGTAGGATTTCGCGAGTTCCGGTACACTGCGCGCATCGTTTTTTACGGAAGCTACAAGCGCGCAGAGATCGTGTGAGGCGCCGATAAAAATACTTCCAAAGATAATCCAGAGAAGGGTGGGCCCCCAACCAAACGCGAGTCCTGCGGCGATAGGTCCGACAATGGGACCGGCCGCTGCGATACTGGAAAAATGTTGGGCGAGTAAAATGGACTTACGCGTGGGCACAAAATCGTAACCGTCGTTGAAACGATCGGCCGGTGTCTTGGTTTTTTTGTGCAGGACTAAGAGTTTACTCACCCGCCTGCCGTACACACGGTAAGCGATTAAATAAACAGCTCCCAAGAGGAGAGCGATTACCCAAGTTGCCATAGGCCTTGGGTATCTAAAATACAGCCTCTAGCGTCAACGAATAAAAACAATCAGTTAACTGAGTGATTCGCACACCGCATCACACGCCCTATATATAAGGAGGCAAACACTTCTACGGGGCCAAAGCTCGCTATATAATAGAGATCTCTTATTCAGAGATCTCTGACCTATGCGAAAATCCATACTACTGCCGTTTATTTTTCTCTCTCTATCGTGCTTCCTACTGGCGTGGGAGCACCACTACGATTCGACCGAGCCCTATTCGAAAGAGTTCTGGTTGGAGCTTGATGAACCCGACACGGAGCTAACTCAGTCCATTTTGGATCGCATTTGGAATGTCTTTAACCTAGACGAAATTCTTTTCAAAACCCGTTCTTTTGATGCCGTCGGTGGATACAACAATGAAGTAGGCTTGGTGGAACCACACGGGCGAGCGGTTCTCTATCATTCGCCGGATAGAATTGTGGTTACCGGTTGGTACAACGACGGCACCGTGGGAAGTTTTGTTTCTCGTCACTGGTTAAACGGCACACTGGATACGAGCTTTGGTACAGGTGGCGTGACTACCCTTTCCTCAACAGGGCACATCGCGATGGTGCACGCGATTACTACCGACAACACTGGCCGGTATCTGCTTGCGGGAAAATGGACTGACACGGGAGATATGGACTACACCTTTTTGGTTAGTCGGCTCACGACAAATGGTTTACTCGATAACACCTTTGCCACAGTTGGTTTTAATACTTATACCGTCAACACGGCGGCAGACCGATCGCAAATCGCACGCGCCATTGGGTTTGATTCTCAAAACCGCATTGTCGTTGGCGGTTACACCGAAAACTTCAACGTTGGCAACATCGACATAGGACTCATTCGCCTTCTCTCCGACGGTACCCTGGATAACACTTTCGATGGTGACGGGCGCGTGATGACCGTCATCGATCAGTACGGGCACGATATTCTGTACGCGCTTCGCGTTTTAACTAACGATCAAATTGCCATTGCTGGTCAATCGCGCGATTCGGATTCGACTACCGACACCGGTGACTTCTTAGTCGGACGCTACCTGGAAAATGGTAGTCCTGATACTACTTTTGATGTGGACGGATTTACGACTTCGGGATCCGCCAGTAACCGTGATCGTTTCTACGCGATGACCACCGATCCCAATGGCGACATCATTGCCTGCGGAAGATTTGCCCGTAGCGCGACTCTCTACGGAAGTGCGTTTTTCCGCTACACCGAAACTGGAACCCAGCGCAACAACGCCGGTTACAACTTCGGCAACGACACCATCTGCCGTGGGATTGAGCGTAATGAAAACAACGGTCTTATGTTTGGTGGGAAGCGAAGAGCAGGAACGACTGTGGACTGGGAGTTCTTAACGGGGCGTCTTAACTCCGATCTTACTTTAGACGCTACCTATAGCGGCGACGGCTACGATTTGACCAACATGGTGGTGGGCGATGATGTGGCGCATGGCATTGGCTACTCGGAAGGAAAATTTGTGATCGCTGGTTATGCCAACATGGATCTCACGGCGGCAACGACACAGAATGGTCTGGCTATCTTGCGAATGGATTCTGCCGGCGTGGAAGCTGGCGGTGGCGAAATGGACATTAGTTTTAATGTCATTGGGTACAACCAGGTGGACGTGGCTGGGGACACCGAGGAAGGCGCAGGCATTGTGCGCGATTCACAGAACCGCTTCATCGTGGGCGGCTATACCGAAAACGGCAATGCCACGACGCGCGACTTTGTCGTCACCCGTTTTTTCTCTAACGGCGCTTTGGATACGAGCTTTGGCACGGGGGGGATTACCGTAACCGCCGTCTCCACCGCCGATACCGACCAGTCGCTGGACATGGCGATTGATTCTAACGACAAAGTTTACCTAGCAGGGTGGACCGAAAGTGGTGGAGCAGCGACTCGGAACTGGGCGATTGTGCGCTACGGTACGGATGGTCTTGCCGATGCGAGTTGGGGGACCAATGGGATCGTCACAGCCGATCGCAATGGTTTTACGGATCAGGCCCACCACATCCAAGTGGGAACCGACAATTTTGTTTATGTTGCAGGTTTCACCCGAACGACCAACAACGCCAACACGGAAGACTTTGCGGTCGCTCGATTTTTCTCAGACGGCACGATGGACACTTCTTGGGGAACATCGGGCTGGGGCGTGGCCGATTTCGGTGGATTTCAAGACCAGCCTTTTGCGATGGTGTTGACCTCGCTCAATGAACCTATTCTTACCGGCTGGGCGGAGGTAAATAGTGCCACCAATACCGAGAGAGATATAGGTGTGGCTCGCTTTCGTACCGATGGGACGCTCAATGCCTCGTGGGGTTTAGCGGGGCTTGTTTCTCTTAATATCAACACAACAAACCAAGATGCCGGAGATGCGATTATGATGACTGCCGATGGCGGGATTATCGTTGCCGCGACCATTCAAGATACCCAAGATAACGTCGCGCTGATTCGCTACACGAGCAATGGCGTTTTGGATGCCGGCTTTGGTACGACCGCTCCTGGCTATACCGTCGCGTTTACCACCGATACGGTGAACCAATTGGTACGCAAAATTGCCTACAATCCTCAAGGGAAAATTGTGGTTTCAGGAAACCAGATGATTGCGCGCTTTAACACCGATGGTTCGCTAGATAGCTTTGGTGGACCCTTTGGCTACGGTCGTCCCACCCAAGCGCCCGGTGCGGAAGTGCTGCATCAGCTATACTATCAGCCTGATGGACGCATCATCACCGGTGGGCGTATCAACAACAACCTAGGCATCATAAGAGTGTGGCCTTAGTTTCAGGTCCATTCTCCCCTATATTGCATTTCTCCGCCGTTTTCTGCTAACACGGGACCTTAGGGAGGCCCTATGGCTATGCAGAAGTGTGTCTATCTATTCTTACTCTTCATTCTAGTGGGATGCGGGGTGGACTTGTCTTCTTCGCTAGATGAAAGCTACAGGGGCGTGTGGAAGAGTCGCAACGAAGTAATGATGAGAGGCTCTGACACGGTTACAACGGCCACTACCATTTCGCTTCAAACAAATCAGGTAACGCTTACGCGCCACTGCAGTGCTACTCTCAATGGAAGGGATGCAGAGCCCAGGAAGTTTGAAAAGGATGTGACGATAACCTTTGTTTTAGATGAATCTAACTGTGAGAACTGTTTCACCATCGAGGAAGATGGGTCTGACTCGCAGCTTTTGTTCAGAGACTTCGACGGCCAAGAGGTGCCTTGCACGGCGAATTTTCTCGCCGGCCACTATCAAGTGGCGCGCCATCATAATCGTCTCTATCTGTATAGAAGCGAGCTAGATTCTCGAGGAGTGTATGTATCCCAGGATAATTTTTACCGCTAAAGGGAATGGCCAATGAGGCTCTTAATTTTCTTTTTTCTGCCCCTCGTTCTTTCCTGCGGACAGCCTAAAGCAAAACTCGACCCCAAGTTCTTGGGCCAGTGGAGCGCAACCGATATGCAAGAAGTAAGCGGAAATCGTATGCGTAATACCGACACGTTTAAGTTGGGAGAAAATTCGCTTACCTATGTTCGTGAGTGTGTGCGCTTAGAGGGCGCAGCTGAAGAAGGCAGCGAAGCGGGGGAAGCTGTTCTTGATCTCTCCCTTTTAGTCGTGGGCCCAGACTCTTTTGCGGTACGAGAAGAAAAGAAGAACTCCCAAATCTTCTATGAAGAAGAGGATTCTCGGTATGCCTGTGAAGCCGTGTTTAGCCCCGGCATTTACCGCCTGCGAATAGAGCAAGAACAACTCATCCTGGAGTACCGCGAAGAAAACTCCACTGACCCCTGGGCGGCCTTCCCACCTCTTACGCGAAACTAAAAAAACGTTAATTACCTCAAGTACTTGCCTAAATCCCCTGGTTTCGTTTGCTCAAATGGAGTAAAACGGGCGACCTCTTATTCCTTTTAAGGAGTCGAAATGGTTTTGAAATCCGCGTTTTTCCTCACAGCAATAGCTCTACTATCTAGCTGCGTGGAAAACCAAAAAGCCACGCTGATATCTCGGCTCGATGGTTCCTTTATTGAAACTTGGAACTACGAAGTGGTGGACATTCTCGAAGACGAAACCACTGAAGTTCATCGTGCTGTTGAAGTCCGTATCGGCCCGAAGAATGTGAGTCTCTCGCTCCAGTGTTCTTTGAAGCCCGCGGGGGAGGAACCGTCTTTCGCCCATATTTCAAATGCGCAGGGTGAAACACCCATCACCGTTACTGGCCACAACACCTTTGTCATTGATAATGACGTCGAGTCGGTCATCACAGAAGTCAGTGGTGCCGTTCTTCGTGCAGAAGACTGTGAGCTCAATTGGCTGGCGGGTACCTATCACCTTACCCGTGCTGAAGAAACGTTAACGATTGCCTACCAAAAAAAGGGAGAGCGCAGCTGGGCACCTTTTGCCGACGCAAGTCTTGCGCCGCCTTGGCCGCCTGATTCGTCTGAGCCCCCCGCGCTTGGTGAAGAAATTCCCATGTTGGGCAGAAACAAATCTGACAAGCCCTCTGAGGCCAATCCGGTGGAGCAGGACTAATGAAGAAGTTTCTAAAGATTAGCGTTCTTTCTATTTTAGGAATCTACCTTTCAAGTTGTGCACGTGATGTGGTGGGCTTAAGCCCCATGTATCTAGAGCGCTGGGAGTTCACCGATGTCGAAGAAGTCGGCTCGCTCGTCATGCAAAAGAATTATTCCGTATCCTTGGAAGGTGGGTTGGCTAAGTCGTCGGTGAGTTGTGAGTTGTGGGACATGAGTAATGGAGAGGTGTTTGTAGGGTTCGGTAAAGCCTCGACCCAGGTGGAAATTGATGTGGTGGATGAAGATACTTTTCTCATCAACCGAAGCGTGAAAGACATTTACCAGTTTAGGGACCAACCCGAAGACAGTCCCCAATGCAGTGTGGAATGGAATATCGGAAGATATCGCCTCAATATCAGTAACGAAATGCTCGTGATGGAGTTTAAGGCACGAAGCCAAGAACCTTGGAGCCTTTTTGTTGAAGCACAAAAGAATGCTACGGTAGAAGAACCTGACGAGGTTGAGACCGTTGATCGAAGTTTGTTCCCAGAGGGTAGTGAAGATCTGACGCCCAAAAAAGCAAAGGAAGAAAAGCCAAAGCCCAAAGGCGAAGAAGTTCCCTTGTCGAAACCGGGCAATCCTTATATTCCTGGCGCTAAAACCATAGAAATTTACTAATGCTATTTAGAAAAGACATTCTCGACAAAATCTTTCACGGTGAAATCAAAGCGGCTTATCGCATGTGGAAAAAGCCTACCGTAAAAGCCGGCGGCACCTTAAGAACCCCCAAAGGCGTTCTTAAAATTAAAACTCTTAAAAAAATTGAGAAAGCCGATATTCGCCCGCACCATATTCAGCACGCCGGCTACGCCACATTTGAAGAGCTATTAGAAGAAATTGGCACTCATAAAACAGGCACTCTCTACCATATTACCTTTGAGAAGGGCCCGAAGGACCCCCGTAAAAAGCTTCAAACGACCAAGCTTACGGCGAAAGCCGCAGACAGGTTGGCTTTAGAGCTAGGGAAAATGGACCTACGTCACAAAAAGCCCTGGACCACACTCTTCCTTAAAACCATCGACCAACACCCCGGAAAGCCGGCTGAGTTACTCGCCAAAAAGGTGAAATGGGAGAAGCTAAAGTTTAAAAGCTATGTGCGTAAGCTCAAGGAAAAGGGTCTTACCATCAGCCTTGAGACGGGCTATAAGCTTTCCCCACGGGGTAAAGCTTATTTAAGGCTATCGAAATAGGCGCACCACTTAAGAAAAAAAATAGGAAATCGTTTTTGTTGAAGAAGGTCACATTCTTTCTCTTTGTCCTTATCTCAGCGCCCAGTCTCGCGGTGCCGGAAGAAGGATGCGGACCTTACCTGGTGAATCTGATTAAGGGGCTCGATGTTGCCCGTTTAGCCCTAAGAGAAGCTCGGACTGCCAAGGATCACGATACTGTTGAGAAACAGAAAGCGGCTATTCGTTATGTCTTAAGCGAAATGCGATCGCTTAAAGAGCTAAGAGAAGAGCTCATGAGAGAACGAGTGAGAAGCCGCGAAGCACCGCCGGATGACACAAAGCTTGAGCACGCCGATAGCGAAGGCTCTTACTTAAGAGACGAAAAGCGGCGTTACACGCAGAGTTCCGATAACAACCCGTGGGGTTTTGAAGCCCCCAGTAAACCGTCTCCTTCTTTTGGGTATTCCCGTGAGCCCTACGATATTGGAGAAGCCCAAGACCGCGACAACCGGAAACTGGGGCGGATGAGCGAGTATTTTAAACGCACACGCCCGCTTCGTACTAGCGCCCCCGAAACCCCTCTTAGGCGAGGTGCTGTTGCTGATATCCGTATGGCCAAGGGCCTGGAGTTTGAGCAGCTCGAAGAACTGCAAAGCAGACTGTATTCCGCGAATCTTTGGCATTTGGGAGGCTTTACCGAAATGCTTTCGTATCCCAATGTGCATGCCTTTGTGGCACTGGATCAGTATGAGAACATCATGGGTTACGTGGTGGCCTTTGTCGGGGAAACCAAAACCCTTCTTTTTGATAGCGGTGTCACCCCTGGCTTTTACACCGAAAAAGTACTGGGTTCGCTTCTAGATTACGTGCACGAGATGGTCATAGAAGCCACTAGTCACACCACGCACGTGAGCGCGAGCTTTCATTCCGCAGACCACCCGCTTTATCGGCTACTTGAAAAAAGACACTACGAAAGTAAGCCGGGGGATTCGCTTACTTTAAGACTAGATTTCTAAACTATTCCGGAATCACGCGCATGAGCCCGTCCGCTTTAGGCATGTTGCGATATGCGGCACAAAAACCAGCGGCAAACAAGAGATCCACAAACGCTCCCAACGCTATTGGGGGCGCTACTCTATTCATTTGATAGAGCACCAGGCCTGCGATACCGAAAGACAGCTTCTCCAAAATCCCTGCAATCATGATGGGCCGGTACCGAACGGGGTTGGAAGCAATGATGAAAAAGGCTACCTGCCAAGCTGTCGCAACCCCTAAAAACCCATAAAAAAACTCAGGGTGGCTAATAGGCGGAGGCTGCCGCACCCCAATCATTTCTTCCATGAAGAACTGGGGAATGAGCACTAGTAGCCCATAGCCCCCTGCCAAACGATAGAGGTAGCTAACCTGAAGAGGGGTGGAGAACACGTTTTTCAGCATGGGCCTGATTTTAGAGGCGAGGGCATTCGTTGACAAAGCCTAATAATTTGAATTTACTGCCTGTTTCTATCGCACGGGGCGGTAGTTAAGTTGGTTATAACGCCTGCCTGTCACGCAGGAGGCCGCGGGTTCGAGTCCCGTCCGCCCCGCCATCATTCACCTTCGTCTGGTCGTTTACACTTTCCCAAAATTTGCTGGCGTTGTCTGGGCAACTCGCTTAGCTCGTCGCCGTTTCGGCGGGGCTCCCGGGCTCGAATAACTGTCATTGCGAGGAGCGCTGTTTAGTGTCAAGACATCCTTTACAGGTTGTGCCACGACATCCTTTACAGTTGGGGTGTGAGTATTGGCTGTCCTTCGCCTGTCCGTTTGTTCACCTCGCGGAATTTTAGTTTTGTTAGCAGAATCAACGCGTCCGCCCCGAGCTTTCGGTCGCAAAGAGGCAGCGAAAACACATCTTCACCATCACAACCTGGTAGAATTGCTTTCATGCGTTGCGGTTTCTTCTTTATTTTGTTCACTCTGCCGGTACTCGCACTAGATCTCACTCTGATCCCGCGTTCGGTTTCTCAAGGGCAAGTTACGCTCGTGCGCGCCGCTGTAAAAGCCCCTACCGACTTGCCCGAGTCTTTTTCAGTTTCATTGGGCGAGCAGACCGCGCGCGTGTGGGACTGTGGTGCGGTTCAAAAGTGCGCCCTTATCGCGATTCCGTTTGACGCTCAGCCCGGTAAATTCCAGCTAAAGGTTGAATGGAAACGGGCAGGAATAGCGGAACGGAAGGAGCTTGTGGTCGAGGTACGTAAGGGAAAGTTTAGGGTAGATCGTTTGAAAGTGGATCCGAAGCTCACCAGTCCTTCCGTGGAAGAGCAAGCGCGCATGGACCGGGAAAGAGCGGAAATTACTTCCGCGTATGCTAGTGGGGATCCCTTCCCACTTTGGAAAAAGGGGTTTGCTATGCCAACCTCAACGGCCATCACCAGCCATTTCGGGAACAATCGCACTTTCAACGGCCAAGTTGAGAGTGTTCATTTTGGTGTGGATCTCAGGGCAAATGTCGAAACGCGTGTTCGCGCTGCCAACGACGGCCGTGTGCTGCTTGCAAAAAACTTCTTTTTGGCCGGGAATATGGTGTTGCTGGATCATGGGGCCGGGCTCTTTTCTAGCTACAGTCATCTAAGCACACTCGCTGTCACCACCGGGCAGATCGTCACACGGGGCACCAAGCTCGGAATGGCTGGTGCCACCGGACGCGTCACCGCGCCACACCTGCACTGGGGCGTCCGCGTGAATGGCATTCCAGTCGATCCGCATCAACTTGTGTCCACTATCAATAAAACCCAGTGATCTAAGAAGCGAATTCGCTTCGCTCATTCGCGTTTGGCGGGGCTCCCGTGACTTGAACCCGCGATACCGAAAAACGTAGTTCGAGGTATGAAGCGGGTGAGGGGACTGTTCGCCCCGCCACTTCTTTACGGCAAAACGGCACGCTTCGTGCAATTTCAATGGATGACGGATATTTCGTCTCAAATTTGGGAGGAGTAGATGAAACTTGGAAAGTGGATGGTCGTAGTAGCAATCGTAGCAGGGCTCGGCGCGCAGGCGGAGGACCTAAAAGTAGGCTTGGCCATGTACTGCGACAATGAAATCGCACAACTTGAGGGCGCTCTCGTGTTTTCCTCAGTGAATGGCCAAGGTCTCAGTTGTGAGACGGTTTATGTGGCCCCCCGCAAAGGCGAGACCACGATGCTTAATGAAATCTACACCATCGATATCGAAGAAAGCTGTCAGACGCTAAACGATTCCATCGCAAAACAAAATGCGCTTCTCGATCAGGTGGTCGCACTCACGGCACAGGAAAATCTCGACATGGCGCAAATCGACGCCTTGATAGATCAAGTCGGCGCCGAAAAAGCCAAGTACGACAAGAAAGCGGTTGAACCGGGTGGCGTGTTTGTCTTCTACCACAAGCCTTCTTGGAAAAAGGATTTAGAGCGCATCGCAGCGGCGAACCCAAACAAAGTGGTAAAGGGTTTGCCCATTCAATCTGCAAAACTCAATACTGGTTTAGCTTGCAGTTCCATGGGGCTCAGTGCGGAAGACTACTTGAAACAAGTGCCCGCGTATCTAGGCGCAGACATCAACGGTAAAGTCCTTTTGGCTTGGGACAACGTTGCGGTGATGGATTTGCCCGACTTTTCTATTGATAACTCCGGTACCTTCGTTGCTGAAAGACACACTCTTAGCAGTGCGTGTGTGCGAAGAAACGAAGATAAAATCACCAGCACCACGATGTCTTTGGAGCTAACTTTTGAAGGTACGGACTACAATGCACAACCGATGCCTCAGAAAATGACCGTTCCTTTAAGCAATCTTTAGTCCTCACAAACCGCTCCTGGGCTAAAATCCAGGAGCGGACTTACCTTCCCGTCCCATTAACACGAAGCTGGGCCCTTTCGTTAGTCGCATCTAGACCGTGCGAAATACGAAAATCTGCCTAGTCCACCTTTCCCTTATGCTGGGTACTGTGGCAAGATTTGGCTCAATTGAACTACCAACTTCGCGATTACCAGCAAAGGGCGGTCGATAATGCCGTCAAATTCTTCAGAACAAGTACCGAACCCGCAGCCGTTGTTCTGCCAACCGGATCGGGTAAGAGTCTGGTGATTGCAGAGCTTGCCCGCATTGCCAAAGGGAGAGTTCTTGTTCTTGCGCACGTGAAAGAGCTCGTTGAGCAGAACCATGAAAAGTATGTGAGCTATGGTCTATCGGCCGGAATCTTTTCAGCTTCCTTGGGCAAGAAAGACCGACACGAAAAGGCCATCTTTGGGAGCGTGCAATCCATTGCTCGCGCCCCTGATGATTTTTTCGAGGACTTTTCGCTTTTGGTTATTGATGAATGCCACCGGGTCGCTGAAGACACTGATACCCAGTACCAGGAAGTCATTAGGAAGCTTCGGCTTTGTAATCCTACTCTTCGCATTTTAGGCCTTACGGCAACACCCTATCGCTTGGGGCTGGGATGGATTTATGAACGCGCGCAAACGGGTGAAATCAAAACCGACCAGCCGAGGTTTTTTAAGCAGTGCGTTTTTGAGCTGTCTTTGCCGTATATGATCAAAAATCAGTATCTGACTGTTCCGGTGAAGGTAGACATCCCGGTTACCAGTTACGATTTTTCTGAACTTTCCGATAGCGACCGCCTGTACACCGTCGATGAGGTTGAGGAAATTCTTAAGAACCAAAAACAGCTGACGCCTCTTATCATCAACAACATTGTAGACATCACTGAGCGCTATCACCGCAAAGGCGTAATGATTTTCAGCGCGTCGGTTCGCCACGCCAAAGAGATCCTTTCTTATCTGCCAGAAGGGCAAGGCCGACTCATTGTGGGTGATACGAACATGGCGACCCGCGACCGTATTGTGGCGGATTTTAAGGCTTCAAAGTTTAAATACCTCGTGAATGTCTCGGTGCTCACTACCGGGTTCGATGCGCCTCATGTCGATGTGATTGCGATTTTGCGTCCCACGGAATCCAATAGTCTCTATCAGCAGATCGTGGGAAGGGGACTACGTCTGTCTCCAGAGAAGAAAGATTGTTACATCCTCGATTACACGGGAGTCAGACATGACATCTACGCCCCGGAGATTAGCGACAAGCGCCCGGCCAAGGATACTGTGCCGGTCCTCGTCCCTTGCCCCAAATGTCATTTTGAGAATATCTTTTGGGGCTATGCGGATTCTGACGGCGTGGTGCTGGAACACTTCGGAAAGAAATGCCGCGGCTCGACGGAAGACGCATCGACTTACCTGCGCACACCTTGTGGGTTTCGGTTTCGTTTGAAGCTTTGCCACTCGTGTGGTGCGGAGAACGATCTTGCCGCCAAGGCTTGCGAGAAATGTAAGGCCATTTTGATTGATGCGGAGGCCAAACTCAAACAGGCAAAACTTTCTAAAAACGCGCACGTCCTAACCCCCGATCGCATCACCTTTGAGGAACGCCCGGATAAGAACGGAAAACCCTATTTAGAGATTCGCTATTTTGATTACGACGGCAAATACCTGAGTGAGGTGCACTTTTTTAGTCATGCGTCGTCGATTAAGAAGTTTAATATCAATTTTCTTCGCTCGCACCTCAAACGACCCGAACTGGCGTTTGAGTTTAAGCGCCCGGAGGATGTGATTGAGTATCAGCTTCTCTTTAGGCTTCCCGCCTTTGTGATTGGTAGGAAACAGGACAAGTACTGGCGGATTACTGAGAAAGTGTTTTCAGAAGAACTTTGAGTCTTCCCGTTGATTCAATCTCCTCGTTATTTTCTCAACCTTGAGAAGAAAGAGGGAAGTTTGAGCCTACGCCGTCTGGCATGTCGCTTGCTCTACTAAAAGGCAGGAGGACGGGATGAAAACACTAATAATGATTCTTTTTGTAAATTTGGTTCTTGTGGGATGTGGGGACGATAAAGCGGCAGGGCAAAGAGCAGCTGACGACCAACCAAGCGCACCCCAAGGGGCGATTGCGATAGAGGACACGTCTGGTGAAGTTGCCCACGTTTCGGCGGCGGCTCTTGTGGCGGCGTATCAAGCTTATGCGGCAAGTCTAAACCAAGACCTGCAGGTAAAGCAGCAATTGCATGCACGCTACTCGGCGTTGGCTAAGAATGTCTTTGGTATAACGGGAAGTGGTGCGGCCGCCTATGGTGACCGGATGGCTGACCTGATGATCAGCCGAGCTGGAGCCGTGGATAACTCGGTGGCCATGTTGAATTATCTTAAACAAATGGGCGTGAGCTTCAACACTTCGGACAGTCAAGTCACTCAGGTGATGAAACTAGCCGGACCAGAGCAGGCAGCTAAGACCTATCTCAATGCACTAAAGCATAGCTTTGAGGTGCTTCAGCTAGGTGAACATTCATCTATCATGCAAGCCCGGCAAGCAGTCGGCCTGTAGTAGAAGTTCTCAATATCTGTTGCCGCCGCCGGGCTAAACTCCGGTGGCGGCAAATTCTTTTTGGTGGTCGACCCGCCATTTTCCCTCTTCTCAAATCCCAGAGACCAGCCGCTAACTAGCTGTTATTTTATGGTTTTTCCTTTTTGGTTGCGGGCGTCTAATCCTAACCTGTATAGATCGCGCTCCTGGAGGTCTCTGTGAAGGTGCTTTTTGTCCTTTTCTCCCTGTTTAGTTTTGTGGCTACAGCTGCTAGCCCTCTTGATATCCCGCAGTCTTTTAAGAAAGACGGGTACGAGGTTTACGCGTGCGAATATGCCAAGAATGAAGTGGGCGTCGCTCTTTACGAAGTCGACACCACGTTTCGTGCCCTAGCACCAGGGCTCAAGCCCGATGTCTGTTTTAGTGAAGTCAGATGTGCACGCCAGAAGGGCACCGAGGAACCCGAGTGGGCAGAACTTCTTATCTCTTGTGATGCGAACTTAGGATCCACCTGTCCGAGTGCCATGGAGTGCGGTGCGCGAGGTTCGGCTGTTTTACCTCTACTTAACGATAAGCCCCCTATTCAAACCCGAGCCGATGCTTACTTGGGTTACGTGGATGCGCCTTCGACTGAAATTCCTACCTCCTTTACCAAAGGTGCCGATGTTTACACTTCTTGCCAGTACTTAAAGCAACGCCCGGCCCTGTTAAAAGTGATTAAAGATCCAGAAGCCAAATGGAATCCTTCCGTTTGTATGGGGTTAACCTCTTGTTCGGGGGCAAATGGTCTTCAAGGAAAAGGGACGGCTTTTTGTGCCGCTAATCCCGATGACTCCTGCCCGACGGCAATGGAGTGCATGACCCGTCGGCACGACTTTTTTACCGGCTTTAATCCCAAGCCTCGGGTACTCACCAGTCGCGTGGCGAAAGACGAAATGACCACGCAGCTGAAGAAATTAGCCGATAGTCTCCCCTCGTTAGAAAAAGCGGTTACTGAACTTGAAAAAGATTCGAATGCCGGGGAAAAACTCGAAGAAGCGCGTGCGGCGTTGCGCAAAGTACGTGGCCAAGAAGCCTTTTATAAACTCGCCCTGGAAAATTGGGTTTCCAACTAAAAATGAATACCGCTTTCGCACAAGAGCTCCATAAACTCCGCTCGCAGAGTGCGAGTTTGAATCAGGACGGAATAGCTGTGGGACGCGCTATTTCCGAAATCATGCGTAGTCTTGATGGGCGCGCTCCCACACAAGAGGAAATGGACCTAATTTTTGAAGTCTCCCCCACACTCGGATTTACTATCTGGCAACACTTCGCTGCGGCGTGGATCTTGTCCGACGCTAAAGAGTGGATTGAAAAAAATTCCGCCCTCTGGGCCGAGGTAGTGGAAGGCCGCCACCTTGTGGGGTTTGGAACTACGCACTTACCCTACAACCGTCCAGGCGATGCGCATATTAAAGAGGGGCGGCTTTTCGGTCGGGTTCCGTGGGCCAGTGGTTTTGAAGCTTTTCAGTCGTACTTGCTGGGTTGCCGAAATGGCAGCGAAGTGGTTTTGATTCGCATGCCATTCCCGTCTAAGACTCACGAAGGGCAATGGGAGAAGGGAATGCGCTTTCATTGTCTTCAACTGGCAGCCCTTAACGGCACCTCTTCTATTAGCCTCGAACTAGACAACGTTGGCTTTAAGGAAGAGGACGTCGTGGGGCGGTTTAAAAACTGGCCGCCTCACCCTTCGGACACCTCTTTTATTCGTTACATTCATCCGGAGTTTGGAATGTTGACTGCCATTCTCTCTGACGTGCGAGAAAGACTTCAGAACTACACCGGTAGCCGGAAATCCAAATTCCAGGACGGCTTTTCAAGGCTAGAAAAGAGAACAAAGGCGCTATTCGAAAGACGCGCCCAGTATATTTCTAATCAAAATCCAGGGCCTAATGAAGAAGACGACCTCCACTTCGAGCTTTGTAAATTAGCGCGCGACGGGGTTCGGTTTCTGACTCTTCTTTCCGCGGGGAGTTCTTTAAGCCAAAAGTCTGTTGTACACCGAAGACATCTTGAACTTATCCTTCTTGATGCGCGGGCCTCTTCAGAATATTTGTTCGATCGTAAGCTGACAGAGTGTTAGGTTCATTCTCCTAATGGCGAAGAAAAAAACAGCCGTGGTTCTGGGTGCCTCGGGTTCAGTCGGTAGTGCGCTGATTGAGGAGCTGATTCGCTCTGGATCATTTAAATCCATCCTCTCTTTGGGGCGTCGTTCTCAAACTCATCAAATAGCGATGGCAAAGACAGCGAATGTCGAACTGCGTGAGATTTTGGTTCCTCAGATGGATCCGGCTAGCCTGGAAAGGGCCACTCAAGAGGCCATTCGCTCGGTAGAGGGCGAGGTCGTGGGGCTAAGTGTTCTTGGTGTCGGAGCTGGCACCGGGAAGTTGACGATTGATGAGCATCGCGCGGTTGACGTGCATTTAAATGCGGCCTTTGCGCGAGGGTTAAAGGCGTCCGGGCAAGTCGAGCACTTAGCCTTTCTGTCCGCGGTTGGGGCAAATCCCGCTGCGCCTACTTCCGGCTCAGGAGCCGCAGGAACTTCCCGTTACTGTCGCGTGAAGGGCGAGTCGGAAGAAGCGGTGAAGGAAAGTGGGCCAGCCGTGGTGAGCATCTTTCGTCCGGCGATGATTCTCGGTTCGAAAAACACCCCTTGGTTGATTGAGAAAGTGCTTCCTATTTTTTCGTTTGTGACACCTGCAAAATTTAAATCCATCACAGTCGAGCAGATTGCGGCGGCGATGGTCGCCGTATCACTAAACCCACCCGCGAAAACGGCTATCTACCATTACCCAGAGATGGTGGCGCTAAGCCATCACGAAGTAAATACCCGATAAACCAAACTTATTTTTCATTTTGGCCCCATCTGCTTCTGTGGATGGGTACCTAAAGGACGCCAGATATGCTAGAAGGCGCCATGTTTCGACTGCTCTATTGCCTGCCCCTTTTGTGCTTTGGGGCGCTTGTGTACGGCGCGGATTTTATCCCGCAGCACGTGAAATCTATTTCAGCGAAACACGCCCACTGGCTCGACCAAGATTTCGAAAGGCGCGCTAAAAAGAAAAAGTTAAGCGAAGCTTGCGCCAAAGCCCTGTCGGATGAAGGGCGCTGGGTGATGGAGAGTTATTTCTATCAGCCAGAAACCCAAATAGAGATGGGACTGATGTTGGCAGAAGGCGGTGCCATCTGGAGCAAGAATCCCTTCGAGTATCACTTTTCCTTCCCACCGGAAGTGTTTGCTGGTCTGGGCGCTAGACTCTTTAAAGCCTACCAACTCCCCGTCACTTACCTTGCTCTTAACCAGACCGAAGGCGCAGAACCCTATCGAACGTGGGAGCTTCTTTTTGATAAGCCTGACTTACAAGAGGGATACCGGGGAATTGAAATCTTAAAGGTGTCTGAAGGCGGGCTTTCTGCACTTTCTCAAGCCAAGGCCTTTAGCAATGTCGGTAGACTGATCGTAGAGCCGACAAACATCGACCAAGTCATTGCGATTCTCTCGTCCAGGAATTTTCCTAAAGTGAGTCGTTTGGATTTGATAGCAACCACGATAATGGCTGCCGACTTAAAGAAACTCTTCGCGCATCCGGCATTTACTCAGATTACAGAGATTTCGTTTACGATGATGAATTTCGGAGACGAGGGAATGAAAGTCTTGGCCGAAGCGTCGGCTTTATCGCATATCACAGCGCTCTCACTGGAAATTCCCCGGCAGCAAGTCTGTCCCCATCGGCCAACGAGTTCAGGCTTTGCCACACTTCTTCAGTCACCTTATCTCAGCAATTTAAAAAAACTGGCTGTGCGATCCATTTGGGAACTGGGTGAAGAAGGAATGAAAGCGCTTACCGACTGGCCGGGACTTAAGATGATTGAGTATTTGGAGTTACAAGACTCGCTTAGTGATGTCGCCGTTGCGCGACTCTTAAGAACCAGAGCACTCCGGCAACTTGAGGAACTGCGCCTCGAGCAAGGTAGTTACGGCGATGAAGTATTAGACGCTATTGCCGATAATCGAGATTTGGTTTCGTTACAGAGGGTGGCAGTTCATTTACATGACGGTATCTCGAGAGACGCGGTAATCGCCGTAAGAACCGCGCCCCACTTGGCCGAGACAGTAGTTTCTTACCAATTCAAACCGTAACTACTCGATTGTTAGGGATTTGAGCACATCTAATTGATCGAGCACCTTGCCGGATCCCATCACCACGCAACGTAAAGGATCTTCGGCGTACATGACAGGTAAGCCCGTGCGCTCTCGAATAAGAACATCGAGATTTCCGAGTAGGGAGCCTCCTCCCGCGAGAACTATTCCTTTATCGACAATGTCGGAAGCCAGTTCAGGAGGGGTGTGCTCAAGGGCCTGCTTCACGGCATCCACTACAATGTTGACTTGATCCACTAAAGCTTCGCGTATTTCATCGCTACTTACGGTAACTGACTTGGGGCTACCGACCACTAAGTCCCGGCCCCTGACTTCGGTGTATTTTACTTCATCGAAAGGAAAGGCGTTTCCGATGGCTATCTTGATGGCTTCCGCCGTGCGCTCACCGATGAGTAAATTGTACTGTCTTTTAATGTAACTAATGATGGCTTCGTCAAACTTGTCGCCCGCGACCCGTACCGATTGGCTATATACAATTCCGCCCAAAGAAATCACCGCGACTTCCGTTGTGCCCCCACCGATATCGACAATCATGTTGCCCGAGGGCTCGGTGATAGGAAGGCCCGCGCCGATGGCAGCCGCCATGGGTTCTTCAATCAAATAAACTTCCCGGGCGCCCGCCGATTGCGCTGATTCGCGCACAGCGCGGCGTTCGACTTGAGTGATGCCGAAAGGGACGCAGATGATAATGCGGGGCCGGATGAAATTCATCCGCTCGCTGGATTTGGCGATAAAGTACTTCAGCATGCTTTGGCAGACTTCAAAGTCGGCAATCACACCGTCTTTGATAGGCCGAATCGCCACAATGGTGCCCGGCGTGCGACCGAGCATCTCTTTTGCTTCCTTACCCACCGCCAAAACGCGGCTGGGCCCGCCTTTGGGGTTTTGGTGGACGGCCACCACGGAGGGCTCGTCGAGGATAAGCCCCCGATTCTTTGCGTAAACCAGGGTATTGGCGGTTCCTAAATCGATTGCAAGGTCGCTGGAAAATAACCCGAAAAAGCGCTTAATTCGGTAAAGGATCTGCTTGTGTCTTCGTTCGATAGCCATGGAACACCGTATGTCTCAATTGCACAAATGTCAGGGGCTGAAATGAAAATTTTAGGGATAGGGAATGGCCCGGAAGGGGGGCTTAGGAGCCATTCGAAGCAGGGGCCCAGTCGCGTCCGTCTGATTGGCCAAGGGGGATTTTCGGAAGGGGCGCAGCGGCCCATCTCTGTGCTGGGCGCTAGCGTTCCAGAATCTCTTTTAGCTTCGCCATCTCCAGGTCCATTTCGCCCATAGCTTGATCGAATTGCGCATCACTCATCGCGGGTGGTTGAAACAGAGTCATTGATACGGTTGTACCTGCACCATTAGGAACGACGCGCGAATAGACCAGGGAGCATTCTCAATCTAGCCTTCATGCAGAAAAAATAATCTCTCGGCCATCGCGGACCGCGACAAGGCCGAGAGATCATGAAACATCTTCTTCGCGACGAAGTTTCTAGCCCTGCGAATCCTCATTCCCACCATCGAGAAGAGGCGTATAGGGACTGACTTGGTAGTTGAGTAACCCCATTCCCTCTTTACCCTCGGTGGCCTCCAAGTAGGCGTCCATCTCGGCCACAAGAGCTTCGGCAGGGGACAACCCTTCCGTCAATGGCTTCGTCCATCCGGAACCGAAGGGTCCCATGCCTGCGGGCCCAAACGTGCCGGTGATCGGTAATTTGGGGATGCCTAACACTAAATGGAGAAGATTGAGCGCCTTAATAAACTCCTCTTTTTCTTCCTCTCCGAACTCCCGACGAAGGTTTTTCAATAGAGATGCCGTTTCCATGTCCATCTCTTTTAAAGAAAATCCCTGCTCGGCTTGAACGGCCACACCCAACTCAAAACCACTGACGTAATGGGTGCCTGCGAGACGGCGAAATCTCTCTTCCGAGAGAGCTTTGAGCTCGGTAACTAGGACGGGGTTTTCAAGCTTTAGGATCTTTTGTACCCGCATCACGTAGATCTGAAGCGTCAACTCGTCCTCTCCATAGGGAGCCACGTTAATCACATAGCGGACATCGCCCGTTCTTTCTTCTTCCAAGTCCTGTCCCTTGACGCACATTCGAAATCCCAGATTCGGTACTTCCTTGCTGATGCTCGGATTTGCTTTCTCCTCGTCGGGGGATAGGTCTACGCCAATCCCTAAGCGCACTCCGAGAAATGAAGCATGGTAGCCCAGTGTTTCGATGGTCTGAGGGGCGTCGAAATTTGAAAAGGTTTCCTCAAACGCAGGATATGCCTCTAAGCGCTCTCTCTCTCTCTTCTCGGCGAGTTCTCTCTCCTTTCGCTCAGCTTCTTCTTTTCGATCTGTCTCTTCCTTTTCTTCCTGCTCCTGACGCACGCGTTCCGCCTCTGCCTGGCGGTGCTGAGCCTCCACCCACCCATCGGCCGTGGAGGTCTTTTTTCCACATCCCATAAGAACGAGCATGATTCCCAGTGCTGCCCAATACGATGATCTTTGCATGAGTAAACTCCTGTTTCTAAAAGGCCCCGGCCCACCTACTAAACAAAGCAATTGAAATGCCAAACCTTTGTGCCTGGCCACGGGCCGCAACCTGCTCAAAATTGAGATCGGAGGAAAAGTACTTATTCTGGGTCTCAGTACTGAGAGCGATTCGAATGAAGCACGAGAAGCTCAACGTGCGGAAAGTAGCCAGAGCGCTGCGAACATTAAGTAGATCGTTCACTTGGTCAGAAACCCTTTGTAAGGCTACCCCTAGCTGGTGGGTTGTTGTATGACTTTGCGTAAGAGGCAATGACGATGAAATCGGTTCTTCACCTAACCAACAGCCAACGGAAAGAAGCTTCCGTTCGTCCTCTTATGGTTTGTATTCCCGGCGGATCGTGTTTTAGCAGCCAGGCCTGGGGAGATACCGCGCCATTGCTCGAGGAATATGATGTTGCCCTTCTTGATTTACCCGGCCTAGGTGAGGCCCCGGCTCCTTTATCTTACGATTACGAGGCTGTGCTTTCTTCGGTTGAAAGCGAACTAAAAAAGCTGAACCGAAGTGTCGTCTTACTTGGTCATTCCTTTGGTGCCATTTACGCAGCCTCGATTGCCACGCGAACAAACAGCTTGAAGGTGGAAGGCTTCGTAGGGGTCGCCGGGCCGGTTTCTGCGCAAGCTTATACGCTCATTGGGCCACACGCAGATAGCCACCTAACTCAAGAAGTCAGGGACGCTGAGGCCGCATTTTTCTCAAACCCGAGCGAAGAAGGATGGAAGCGCTGCCTAAGTCTCTGGGGACCATCCTATTTTAGTGAAGCACGGAGGGAAGAGGGCGTGCGCATGCTTCTTAACGACAAATCCGGGTACGAAATGATGATGGCAATTGCAGCTCCTGTCATGGGTGGGCAGGTTCAACTTAATCTGGAAACTAGCCTGAAAGAGTTTCCAGGTAAAAAGCTATTTATCGGGGGACGAAACGACTGTGTGGTTCCCCTTGAAGCCATGAAGCTTGACGCAAGTACGACGGGTTCTGAGTTGTTAGTTTTTGATGCCCCCCATCGGATTCCGTTGGAAGCGGCCGGAGAACTGGCTGATGCGATATCGGAACGTTTCTGAACGCCTTGCCGTAGACTGAAACCGTTGTATCTACATTTTCTGATAACTAGGATCGTGGGAAGGGTTCATGCGCTTGGCTGTGATGCCTGCCTTTTCAAGAAGCGGTGCCATTGTTTTATATTGCGAGCACAGGATCTCGATCTTGGTGCCCACGGGATCCACTATATAAATAGAGAAGGAAATGAGGTGGTCGTAAACGACTAAGTTGGAAGTTTCGTGCCTTTGGTTTTCGTAGAATTGTAAGAACGATTCAGGCGAGGCTTCAAACGCGGGAATGCATTTGGTACCCACTTGAGCAGATGCTTTGGCAGTAAAAATGGCGATACCGGAGTTGCCGCCGTCTGCGGAGATAAAAACCGGACCGTCTTTTTCACCTAGGTCTTCCACGTTTGCTACGATCTGGAATCCCAGTTTTGTTTGGTACCAACGGGCCAGCGCCATCTTGTCCGGGCAACTCACATGGTAATGACTTAGGCTCAGCTTCATGGGGGCTATGGAAGCAGAAAGTTCGAAGTACGTCTACTTTGCATAAGTAACCTAAAGAAGCGGTCCCGCTAAGCGGACCGTTTTTTCCAGAAAGCGATGAAAAAGGGGACGTCTAGCCCACTCTGCCAAATCAATTGGCGTAGAGGCGTTCAAATAAGATCGCTGCAGGTAGCGAATCTCATCAACAATCGACTCATCGTAAATCAAGAGAGACACTTCGAAATTAATAAAGAAGCTTCGCGAGATTCCATCTGATTAGAATCAACTTAACTGGAAAACGGTAGGATCGACGCGACACAAATGACTGTCTTGTTACAGTTTGGGAGCTAGGTAGTTGGCTATTGCCTCTGCTACAAGGGCATTACCTCTGCTCGAATAGTGCCCCTCGCGTGCAAAGAACGTTTTCATTCTATTTTCTGGGATGTGGGCTTGGATTTTCTCACCGACATCTAGAAACCTAATTCCATGTTCGGTTAAATATTTTCGCAATGGAAAATAGGAAACTTGGTCAGCATTTCCTTTCTTGTAGTGTCCAATATCCTCTCTTGATGGAAATAATAGTATTATTGGCTCTTTACCTTGATTGAAGACATCGTTTTGAAAACTTTCTGCGATTACAGTGGTGATTCGAAACGCTTCCGAAGCTTCATTTAGCTGACCGTTTGCTTTGTATGTACGTGGCTTTCTTGTGATGTCGCTCCAACAGATCTTTCCAAAACGAACCACAGCCAAAGCATCTAGCGGCCCGGAATCATAATGGGATTGGTAATTTTCATCATACCTCCCAATTTGGGGAAGTAGCGCAACAGGATTTGCCAAAAGCGGCTTATACGAATCCCGGGTCGGCAATGGATTCGGGCGTAAGACGAGGTTGCCATCTGCCCCCAAAGTAAAACGGGGTTTTCCCAATGCATAGCGGGATTGGGGCCAACCGAAGGGACTAAATGTAGTGAGGAGTCTGTTGGACATTTGAAGGAAAAAACCCAGCACAACAATATCTACCTGCCAGGTATTCCTTTCTCTCAGATACCTCATGTAGGCCTGATCAAGACCATAAGCAGGTACCCCGAAGTTTAGTACCTCTAGTTTGGTGTTCTGAGATTCTAACTGATCTTGCCAGGTTCCCTTGTCGTTGGTTTCACTCCCGAAAGTAAAGGAGTCACCAAAGGTGGCGACGCGCGTTTTCTCTTTCGGTTTCAATTTGGCCGTGTTTTTAAGCGACCGCATTCCCGCATCGTTGGTGGTGACTACTTTTGATTGGTAGTTGGTTCGTGGAACCCAGCCGAGCTCTCCATCGAGGTCGATATATTTTTTTGGCCCTTCCAAGACCTGATGAATCATATCCTTCGGAAGATTGTCTACGATAGCAGCCGGGTAAGGTTGGTATTTGGTATTCATCCGAGACAGGACAAACAGTCCCACATAACTGAACGCTTCTACCAAAACTACCAGGTAGACAACCCAGAGCACCTTAAAACGAAGGGAATTCCTATTTCTCTTTGTAGAAGTTGTTTCAGACAAAAATATCCCCCAAGTGCATATAGTATAGCTCAGGTTGGTTAAAATCAGCTCAGGGGTGCACACCGAAAGATCGTACCGTGTTCATAGCGCAGTGAGACGTAGATCGTTAGCGGCACCATACAGGTAAGCAGCACCGTTTCACACATCTCGGCCATTTTCGCTGCAATCCCCTGCAGCCAAGCGTAAAAGTTGTGAAACTCTTTCTATTTTGCCTGAGTAGCCTAAAGAAGCGGCCCCGCTAGGCGGACCGTTTTTTCCAGAAAGCGATGAAAAAGGGGACGTCTGGCCCACTCTGCCAAATCAATTGGCGTAGAGGCGTTCAAATAAGATCGCTGCAGGTAGCGAATCTCATCAACAATCGACTCATCGTAAATTAACAGAGACACTTCGAAATTAATAAAGAAGCTTCGCATATCCATGTTTACCGAGCCGATAAGGGCCGTACTACGGTCGACCGTGATGGTTTTCGCGTGGAGTAATCCCCCCTGAAAACGGGCGATCTGGACTCCTGCTTCACAAAGAGTCTGATAGGTTGATTCACTCGCAAAGCGCACCATCTTCGAATCATTTTTTTCCGGAACAACTAAAGTCACTCTTACCCCGCGGAATGCGGCGGTTACAAGAGCGGTGATCATCATATCGGTCGGAACAAAATACGGGCTGGTGAGAATAAGCTCGTCTCGGGCCGAGTAAATCAACATGAGAATAAGCTCGTGAATGGCATTAACCGGAACATCCGGGCCCGAGGGAATGACTTGAATCGATGCGCCTTCGCCTACTGAAAACTTCTCACAATGGCCCTTTGTGATGGCCTCAACACCAATACCGGTTTCCATTTCCCAATCGCGAACAAACATTAAGTTGAGCGCTTCGGCCACCGGGCCTTCCACCCGGGTCATGACGTCTACCCACTCGCCAACGTTGGCGTTTTGTTTGAAGACTTTCGGATCAGCCAAATTCAGGCTTCCCGTGTACCCAATTTTTCCATCAATCACAGCAATTTTGCGATGATTGCGCAAATCGAGCCGTTGGAACGACACGCGCCAAAGAGCCACAGGCAACGCGGAAGTCACTTCCACTCCGGCCGCCCGCAGCTTTTTAATTCCTTCCCCCGAAAAGAAAGGGCGACTGCCGACGGCATCCATCAACAGTCGACATTCCACACCCCGCTCGCGCGCGCGAATCAACGCGGAAGCGATGTCATCGATCATTCCGCCGTCACTCCAAATATAAAAAAGTAAATGAACGCTTCTTTTGGCGGAGTCGATATCTTTAATAAGCGCCTCAAACGCGCAGGACGCGGTGGCTAGCACGGTAACGCGATTGCCCCTTGTGGCGGGCGCCCCTTTCACAACGCGGGCGAGCCTTTCGATCTGCTGTGCACAGGGCGAAAGCGAATCTAATTGTGCGGGATAAATCGTTCCTAGGGACTCAAGCCGTTGGCTCATCGGAGCCATAAGAGCTTTTGCGCGCTGAGCACGCCTTTTTCCAAACTGGCTTTCTCCTAAGAGCAGATAGGCCGCGGGCCCCAAATAGGGAAGTAGCAAGAAAATGGCGAGCCAGGCCAGAGTCACGCCCACTGACAGATCGCGTGAGACCACTCGGACAATGAAAATAACCAAGATGGTGATGTGGATGAAAACTGCTATTAGTGCCCAATTCATAGGGGGCTAAGCTAGCACAGCCGTGAAAAAGGGGTAGGAAATTGCGGAAAAAAAGTGACCCGTGGCACTCTACTCGAGAAAGACGAGAACGAGTTCTTTCTCCAACCACTGATTCCAATTTTCAGCGCTAAGCTCAATGTCGGGGTGATCGCTATAGACGACCCTTGCCTGGATGCCGCTTTCGGCAAGCGTGGCGATAAAGAACTTCATCAACTCAGGTACCCACTTTTCAGTCGCCTCCCACGATAGGATGGATTGAAGCTTGGTGGGGTGCTGCAGAATATACTCAAAAACTTCCCGAATAAACTCTTCGGTAAGTACGTGGCGAGGCATTTTGGGTAAATTCTCTATATAAAGAGAGTTCTGCGCGAGATTCAGCATGAACAGCTTGCGCCGGTGATATTCCCACTTTTCGTGTTCAAGTTCCACATGGGCCAAAGCACACTCGGTCATTCCAGGGCGTCCTGATTGGGCCGCCGCCGCCACGAGTGATTGCTTGAACTCCATCGAGCGGTTGTTGAAGAGCTCAAACATAGGTTTCATTTCATTAAGCTCATATTCGGCCCGATGTATTTCATGGGGAAGGGCTTGGCCACGCCGTGCCCGATTTTCGGTGATTCCCGGCAAATATCTGTCCTGAAAATGCGCATGAGAGAGGTTAAATCGCTCATCCCGAAGTTTTTTGAGCAGAGCTTCGCCCTCTTCAGGGTGGGCAATCGTACCGCGTGCCGCAGAGACATAGTGAATGAGTTGGAGTCGCATGAGCTTTTCCGTAGCACTCTCCGAAGAACCCAAGGTCACAAGGGCGAGATGGACGAGCGGAAAATCCGAATGTTCTAGGCTAAGCAGGGTGGCCATGACTGTTCCGATGTGCAGGGAAACATGGTCAATATCCCCAAGCGGAATTTCTTGTTCTAAGATAAGGCGCATGCAGGGATTTATCTTGGGATCAGGCTGGGGTTGGGGAAGACGTGAGGGCTTTCTGAGCGCTCGCCCAAAGGCAGATTCGGGATCGATGGGACCCGCCCATAAAGAGGTGGCACCCATGCTGGCCAATATAAGCAGTCTAAAAAACACCATAAACATCACCGTCGGGATGCTTACCAGTTTTTTGCTATCGAGTGCAACTGGGTACCTTTAGCGTAGAGAGCGTGAGTAAGGCTCAAGCCGCATAAAGCCATAGGTAGATTTTCTGAAGGAAGAAAGCATTCACCAAAGCCAGATAAGTTCCCAATACATAGCCTAAAATCGCTAGCATGACCCCCACCGTAGCCAAAGAGGGATGAAAGGCGCTGGCAATAATAGGAGCAGACGCGGCTGCCCCGATGTTGGCTTGCGACCCTACAGCCAAAAAGAAAACGGGCGCTTTGATTTTTCTTCTTAAAATCAACATAAAGCCAGCATGGAAAAGCATCCACACGCTCGCTACAACGGCGAGTGCCGGAGCGTTGACTATTTCTTTGAAATTACCTTGAGCACCAATGGTCGCAATTAAGAGATAAAGAAAAGTTGAGCCGACAGTGCTAGCTCCCGATTCTTCTAGTCGGCGAAGGCGAGTAAAAGACGCCATCACTCCCAAAGCGGTCACCATGATGACGACCCAAGTAAAGCCATTGATGATGCTGCCGATATCTGGCAAAAATTTAGCTATCCAAGTTAGTAGGCTAGTGCCACCTATCGCGAGTACCAACATTTGGAAGAGATTACTGACGTTAATCGGCCGGGCGCTGCTCTTTTGAAGGGTATCTATTTTTTCCTTTAGTTCGTCGACACACTTTCTATCCGCTCCAATTTGTTGGTCCATGGCCACTTCTTTTCCCGCAAAATAGAATAGAACTGCCATCCACACGCTTGCCACGGCCACATCAACAACCACGATAAGTCCCAGCATGGTTTCCGAAACGCCCACACTTTCGCCCACAGCCACAAAATTGGCGCCGCCCCCAATCCAGGATGCACATAGCGCTGACAATCCTTTCCAAGCTTCGGCGTGCTGGTCGGCGGGGATAAGCCCGCCCGCTATTGCATAAGCAAGGAGCGAGCCGACAAAGATACTGAAAGTCGCTCCAAAGAACATAATCAGGAGCTTGGGGCCCAAACGCACAATCCCCGGAATATCCACCGACAAGGTCAGTAAAACGAGACTCGAAGGTAATAAAATCTTTTTAATAAATGTGTAAGCAGCCGACTCTAAAGGCAATATTCCTAGATTAGAAAGAAGGGTAGGAACGAAGTACGCAAAGACGATCATGGGAATGACTTTGTATAGCCGAGAGAGCTTTGGGTGAGCGTTAACCGAGAAAAGGACGGCTAAGATAAGCAGCAACACACTTACAACGGCAATGGGATCGGTAATCATGGGGGCCAATCTTCAACATTCGTCCGCTAATAGCAAGTGTTTCCATCGGGTGTAAAATGTGGAAAATTTTCAAGCGTTTCTGCGGGGAATTCCCTTTTCTTGTCAGTCGCTATTGCACGTCTAACAGATCGAATAACATTTACAGGAGCTTGAAATAGTCCAACAATTACTTTGTCAGAACGGTGTAGTCCTCGAGAGATTTTCCAAGAGTGACTGTCGGTAGTTTCTTTGGACCCTTCTTCTCAAGATAGTCGGCCGCCGAAAGCGTCTCTAGGCTGTAGGATTTCAATTTTTCTTCCCGACCTGCACAGAACTCTCCTGCCACTGGATTAGCGCATTCGGTTTCTATCAGAAACATATCTTCTACATACTCCGAAAACGGAAGAATCTTAGGTTCGGTCGAGTAGGAGAAATCATAAACGTTGCCCTCTTCGTCCATTGCGAACGCATGATAATTCCAGTTGGCTTCATCCGCCGCCAGTTTACCGAACCGTTCAGTCCGTGCCTTTTCAACATTTACAAAGCCAAATACACTTATTCCGATGTTTCTGACGTAAACTAAATACAACCCGTCGGACAGGTCGTACTTCTTCGCGGCTTTAACAAACCGCCCAACATTATCTCCGGCACGATTGTGTTCGTAGTGATTTGTATAATGATCGGCAAAAAGTGTTTTAATGTCGCGTGTTTCTGCACCACGTACGGTGGTAACACAAAATAAAAAAGCCACCAGACTCAATATAAAGAGTTTCATATTTGCTCCAACTAGAACCAACCTAGTTCTCGTCACTAAAGTTTGTCCAGACTTAAATGCGCCGAGGGAAGAGGTTCAAGACAGCGCTGGTGTTGGCTACCCATCGGACTTTAAGGCCCGCTCAAGAGTTTCAGTTTCCGAGCAGCCGAGTTGCTTAGAACGCTTTCTAAGTAAGGTGATAAATTGGGGGGTAAACCTAAAGGTCTTAGTTACTCGCCTTTCCGATAACTCTTTCATCCGTCTATCCGGAAGAGTGAGGTGAATCCAAACTTTGTATTTCTCAAAAGGAATTCCCCACAGGGGTTTTCCCTCCTCGCGTTTCTTTAACTTTGCAACTGCTGCAAATAGATCGGGATGTTCCGCAGCATTCAAATCGAAATGATTTGGCAATCGCAGAACGGCAGCAGGAAGAACTTCCAAAATTCTGGGCTCTACGTTCTGTCCTGCCCAAATAGCATCTAAAAGATGTATTTTCTGGTTCGGAAGTCGTTGAATCGGCTGATTCGTTTTTAAGAAACCTTTAGCAACCAAAAAACCCATTACTTGAAGATAGCGTGGATTCTTCCTGTTTCTTTTGTCCTTTTCCGCCTGCCGTCGAATTTGTTTTACTAGTTCATTCCTATTCATATCTATCCCTTGGCAAAAAACTCCAAATTCCCATGGTTACTTTCTATGCGATCAATGAGCGTGGGGAACTTAGCAGAATAGATGGCTTCTCGGATTAGTTGCCTGTTCTTCTCAGGAGCCTTCACTGCCTTACTCACTAAAACCGATTCTGGATCCATTGCTGTCACATGAACATTCTTAAGATCAAACAATAAATCGAAGCGCGTTCCTTCAGGCTGCCAAACTTTTGGGCTATCTTCGTCATAGATCAGTCCATGCTTCTTCAGAATAATGTTGAGTTCCTTTTTTACCGCGGAATCCATGTCCAACAATGCATCCAGATCCGCTGTTTGAGCTAAAGAAAGTAAGAGTGAGACTTTCTGGTTTGCCAAAAGACTCATCTGTCCAAGAAGCTTCACGTCTGCTTTAGCGATAATCGGGCCTCTCTCAACGTGTCTGTTCTGGTTCAGCTCTTCTATGCGCCCGTTTAGTTGCTCAAAAATGGACCTCAACTGTTCGCTGGTATTCATCAAGACATTATCGGCCATTTCAATAGTAATGTAAATACAGTATATTTACATGTAAATCCAATATATTGGGTAGGTACCGTGTGGTGGTCGGCTGCAGAAAAAATGAACTGGAACATAGATTGATCACTAGCTTGGGAATGGCGGGTAAGTTCGCTACGAATCTGTGGGAGGGGGGACTTCGATAGCGGCCTGGGCCTCTATCCATAGGTCTACAAGCGATAAGATGGCATAGTCATCGAGAAAGCCGGTCAGACTAGTAATGTCGGGAATAAAATCTAAAGGCGTAACAAAATAAATGAGCGCGCCGAGCGCGAGTCCCCGAACAGTAGCGGTGGGGTGGCGCAAGGCTGCTTGAGACAAGCGGGCTATGGGAGCTTTTAACACGCTGGCTAAATTGCATCCTGAAAGATAGGACTGACTCAGCGAGATTATCTTCTTGGTCTTAACGCCTTCTTTTCTACTTTTGGTTAGGCTGCTTACATAACTAAACAAAGAGGTCATGTCCCCGGTAAGGACGTTAAGACGCTTCGCATTTTCAGTGGAGACAGTTTTGTTATCTGTCAGCCGATCAAATTGCGCATAATACTTCTCAGCAATTTTGGTATGCGGGTTTTTCTCTAAAAGACGACGGATCGTCATGTTCGAAATACGCGTGATCTTAGCGAGACCTTCGGGAGAAAGCCCATTAAGCTCCAAGTACTTCCGAAGATCAGCCACGGTACGAATGCGAACAGGCTTGGGCGACTTATCTAATGTGACCACCTTTTGATTAACGCCCCCGACAGTTGGGGCGTCAAGGCCTACCTGTGGCACGAGGTTGAGAAGCAAGCTGTAGATGTGGTTTTGGTTGAACGACACGCTCAAGGTCCCAGTAAGTTTGTCGATGGGCCGCGTCGTAAATCGCTTGAAGTACGACGACGTCCGAACTGATGGCTTTCAGTTCCCGACGCAGAAGAGCTGTGGTGCTCTCCAAATCCACGACCAGTTGTCGAAATCCCACCAATTGGGACTCAACAGTTTCGACGTTGTTAAAGAAAAGTTTCCACCAATGGCGCAGACGAAAACGTCCCGTCTTCGGCGGGTTAAGAGCACCCATCACAACAACGAGTTGAGTGTCCTCTTCCAAAAGATTCTCCAGGGGCTCGCTCTGCACCTCCGTTGGTGAAGTAAATACATTGAACTGACCGTGCCCACTTGGGAGACCAAACTGAAAAGGTGAAACCGCCAACTCCTTATGAGGATTTAGTACTACAAATGCACACTGGGAAAATTCCAGCGAAGGATCCAGATGAACCGCCGATGCATCGGCGGCAGTAAGTACTGAGCGCACCCAATCCGCGCTGCTGCGCAGTTCCTGTAGAAGTTCGTAGTGGTTTCTCATCTAGCCCCCGACCTTCTGTTCGGGAACTACCTCTAACTGCGGTTCGATTTCTTCATCGGATGAGTTTGGCCAGACCCATCTTGAAATAGAAGGATTCAACCTAGCTGCTAAAGCAGCGAAGCCGAATAAAATGAGTGCCGAGAGTACGCCAGTGAGAAAATCAGTGAGGGGCACCATGACGGCCGTGTATAGCACTAAAAAAGCGTGAATGGGACCGAGCCCAATTTGCACTTTAATTTCACCAATCTTAAGCATGTTTGTCGCGACCCAAAACAATACGCCCGCGATACACGCAAGCGGCACGTGTTCCAAATAAGATGCTATCGAATAAGCGAGTACGAGTTTTAAAACGCCTTTGAAGTAACCTGCGAGCGGAGTCACCGCACCGGCCTTGATACTTGTTGCTGTTCGCGCAAGCGCACCTGTGCAGGGAAAGCCGTTTATGAGCGGCGTAATAATTTGCACCATGCCCTGGCCCCAAAATTCTTTATCCGGATTGAAGGGTGTGCGTTTGTTATTAGCCAAACGATCCGCCATGGAAGAGCAGAGCAAGCTCTCAACTCCGGAAATAAATACAATGGCGATGACGAAGTAAACCATATCGCCAGCCACCGCCCAGGTGAGATCAGGTACGGTTGGCGGGGTAAACTGAAAAAAGTCGTGGGGAATGGTTCCGTAGCGATCAGCTACGAGCGTGACCCCTTTGCCTGCAAAAAGCCCATTTGCAAGCCAGGTGCAAAGTCCGATGGCAATCAGGGGAGCGGGAATGAATACCGAGATCCGCATCAAGTACCGGCAGAGAATAAATGTAATAGCTGTAAGAAATACGGCGTAGTAGTTGATACTTCCTAGAAGAGAACTGAAATTAAGCAGATTGAGGTTCAAAGTCTCATACAAAGTAACTCCAAACGCATCGCCCATGTTGGCAAGTGCGATGACGACTGCAATACCGGCGGTAAAACCGACGACAATACTATTAGGAACTACCTTAGCAATCCTACCCATGCCAAGTAGGCCCATGATCAAAAGCACGATACCGGAGACAATCGATACGAAAACGAGAAATCCGTGATCGTACTTAGCCATGATAGCGGCAATGAGCGGGATAAACGCAGCAGTCGGACCATATACTTGATACTTCGATCCGCCGAAAGTCCTTCCGACCAAGCACGCGATAGCGCCGGCGATAATCCCCTGTTCGGGGCGCAGTCCCGAAGCCATTGCAAAGCCCATGGCCATCGGAATGGCGGTCATGGCAACGATTAGTCCCGAACTAAAGTCACGATACAAAATGCCAGCGCGCTTCCCTTTTTCGAAGTCTTCAAAGCGATCATCAAACACATGGAAAAAGGAACGAAGTCTTTCAAGCATGGGCCAGAGCACCTTTCTTTATGAGTTTAAAAAAAGAAACTAAGGGGGAGTTAGA
This sequence comes from Bdellovibrionota bacterium, assembly GCA_041751875.1. Lineage (GTDB taxonomy): Bacteria > Bdellovibrionota > FAC87 > UBA2466 > JACKAF01 > JBGSIC01. The sequence goes on along the minus strand of JBGSIC010000013.1, from coordinate 198,604 downwards.
AGGACAAACTCACTTCCTCTCCGGGTTGACACGTTTCCGGATTCAATTTCGTAGACCCAGCCGTGGAGCTGAAGGCCACCCTCTGCGACTTTCTTGGAAATAAAACGGTAGGAGAGCAGGTGATCCATCTGGAGCATGACATTTTCTTCAACCGCTGCTCTTAAAATATTTTCACGGTTAAGCGCTCTCTTTTCTAATCGGGAATGGAGCTCACGGGCGTGTACCAACCAAGAGGAAACCCAAGCTAACTTGCAATCGTCCGAATCTTTTTGCTCAAGCAGGTACTGAACCGCACCACAGCGGGTGTGACCGCATACGACAATATGGCGCACCTTAAGGACCTCAACGGCGTACTCGAGTGACGCAGCTTCCCCATTGGGTGAGAAAAAACGGTTAGCGACGAGGTTGCCTGCATTCCGTAATACAAAAAGCTGCCCAGGATCCGTTCCAGTTAATGCATTCGGGACGACGCGTGAGTCCGAACACGCGATAAAGGCTACTTCGGGCGATTGTCCGTTCTGAAGTTTGGAGTAGAGGGGACTTTTTTCAAAAACATCCGCGCGGAAACGAGCAGCCGCGTCGAGAATCTTCATCATAACCAATAGCCCCCATGAATTAACAATTGTTAAGTCTATCGGAAAACTATTACCAAATGTGAAGTTTTTTTCAACAGGATCCGGCCTGCGGTCAAAGATGACGAAAATGTAATGTTTGAAACAGCCCGGGACTTTTAGGCGCAGAAGGCGTGCCGCCAAGGCCCTAAAGTCAGGCACTACGGCTAATAAAGGAAAGCTCCCAAAAAGTTCGGCGTTCTTATTATTCACTTTTCGTATTGACCCCGTACTATGGTACGGAGTGTAGGATAGAGGTGTGGTTATGACGATTGGAAAACTCGCTAAAGAGGCCGGTGTCGGAGTCGAAACGGTGCGCTTTTACGAGCGCAAAGGGCTAATTAAAAAGCCGGCCAAGCGAGAGGTGGGTTTTCGAACCTACTCGCAAGACGAAGTCACACGCATCCGGTTTGTTCGTCGGGCCCAGGAGTTGGGCTTTACCTTGCGTGAAGTGAAGGAACTCGTTGAGCTTCAATCAAAAAAGAAAATGACAGGTGGTCAGGTGCAGAAAAAGGCTGACGACAAAATTGAAGAGATTGCGCAGAAGATTCTGGATTTAAAAAAAATGGAGCAGTCCCTGCGCCGCCTTTCCAAGGTGTGCGGTGAAGGCGAGCAAGCCATTAAGGAGTGCCGGTTTTTAGAGTGTTTTGAAAAGGGTTGCTAAGGAGAAAACGATGAAACGATTACATGTGCATGTTTCTGTGGAAAGTATCGAAGAAGCCGTTAAGTTCTATACCACTATGTTTGGTGCGGAACCGGTAAAACAAAAAGCCGACTACGCTAAGTGGCTCCTTGATGATCCGAGTGTCAACTTTGCGATTTCCGCCAAAGGACAAAAGCCGGGCTTTGACCACTTCGGCATTCAAGTGGATGAGGAATCGGAACTTGCTGAAGTGCGAAAGCGCATCGGAAAAGCGGAGCTAAAGACCTTCGATGAAGGAAAAACAACCTGCTGCTATGCCGAGGCCGATAAGACTTGGGTAAAAGATCCTGCTGGGCTTCCTTGGGAAGCGTACCAATTCATGGGAGACGCCGAGATTTTTCAGGAAGCAAAAGCAGAAGAGAAAAGTGCTTGCTGCGCCCCTAAAGAGACCACTAGCGCAGAGCCTAAGAAAACGGGTTGCTGCGGCTAATTAAAAGGAAATGCATTAATAATGAGTCAGCCTGTGTGCGCTTCAACAAAGAAGCTTTCCTTTTTAGATAGGTATCTAACGCTCTGGATATTTCTAGCGATGGCGGTAGGGGTAGGACTGGGTTTTGTTTTTCCCAATCTTGTGCCTTTTATCAACGGCATGAGTGTGGGAACCACTTCTGTTCCTATCGCCATTGGGTTGATTCTCATGATGTACCCCCCGCTAGCGAAAGTGAAATACGAGAGACTTTCGGAAGTTTTTAAAAACAAAAGGGTGCTCACCCTTTCCTTGATTCAAAACTGGGTCATTGGGCCCATTCTTATGTTCGTTCTAGCCGTTCTCTTTTTGAGCGATATGCCTGAGTACATGATTGGGCTGATTCTTATTGGTCTTGCCAGGTGTATCGCCATGGTCATCGTGTGGAACGACTTGGCTGAGGGAAGTACCGAGTACTGCGCGGGTCTGGTGGCTTTTAATTCCCTGTTTCAGGTTCTCTTCTTCTCTGTCTATTCGTACGTGTTTATTACCGTGCTTCCGACGTGGTTTGGCTTAGAAGGCGTGGCGGTCAATATATCGATGGGGCAAATCGCAGAGAGCGTTTTTATCTATTTGGGAATTCCTTTTCTGGTGGGTTTTATGACTCGCTTCACGTTAATCCGTGCAAAAGGAACTGAGTGGTACGAGAAGGAGTTTATTCCAAGAATCAGTCCGATTACTTTAGTGGCGCTGCTTTTTACGATTGTTCTCATGTTTTCCATCAAGGGAGAGACAATCATTGAAGTTCCCTTAGATGTTGTACGAATTGCTATTCCACTTCTTTTTTATTTTGTTCTGATGTTTTTATTCTCCTTCTTTATGAGCCGCAAAGTGGGCGCGGGTTATTCCGAATCGGCTACTCTTTCTTTTACGGCCGCTTCAAACAACTTTGAACTTGCCATAGCAGTGGCGATTGCAACCTTTGGAATTCACCATGGTGCCGCCTTTGCCGCCGTTATGGGACCACTCGTTGAAGTACCCGCTCTCATTTTATTGGTGAAAGTTTCGTTGTGGCTGAGAGGACGCTATTTTTCGCAGCGAGGAGTCGTGGGATGAATATTCTTTTTATGTGTGTGGCTAATTCCGCTCGAAGCCAAATGGCCGAAGGCCTAGCTAAGCCCCTCTTAGAAAAGAACGTTAACGTGGAAAGTGCAGGCTCAGCCCCCTCTCAGGTAAATCCTTTTGCCGTGCAAGCCATGAAGGAAATAGGGATTGATCTTAGAGGGCACTATTCGAAGTCCTATGAAGATTTAGATTCAGATTTTGTTGAGAAGTTGGACTACGTGATTACTCTTTGTGCTGAGGAAGTGTGTCCCGTGATCATCACACCCAAGGCCAAGAAACTACACTGGCCCTTTCCGGATCCGGCCGGGAAAGGGGGAACTGATGAAGATCAGCTTGAGCGTTTCCGTGCAGCGCGCGATGCCATTGCAAATCGGATAAAAAGTTTTGCAAAGGAACTGCGCATTTGACACCGTGGTTGAGAAGTCTATTGTAAATAAAAGGGGTTCTGCTCGTGGTGCCACGTTCAGAAGTTTTCGAATGGTAGGGTCACCATTCTACAGGTAGCAAACCCATGTCTTCTATTGCCAATGCACCCCAAGATCTCATTGGGGGAGGTTACATCGCCAGCATTCCGCACGCGCTGGAGATCTTCGCAACACTGCTCTTTTGCATCGCGGTAGTCCACACTTTCCTCGTAAAGCGCTTTCAACATCTCGCTCTCCGCTATCCTGAGGGCTCCATTGGGGAAAACTTTTTTCATCTGCTAGGTGAGGTTGAGATCGTATTTGGCTTGTGGGCTGGCGTGCTGCTGGCCTCGATGACCATATGGATTGGCTACGCGGACGCCGTTCATTATGTCGAAAGCCTAAACTTCACTGAGCCGGCCTTTGTTTTTGTGATTATGGCCGTTGCGGCAACTCGGCCGGTCGTTTTTCTCGCTGGCTCAGTGATTTCCGGGATATCCCGTTTAGTGCCTCTTCCTCCTAGGACGGCGTTGTATGCAACGTGCTTAACGGTAGGTCCGATTCTAGGAAGTTTCATTACTGAGCCAGCAGCTATGACTGTCACAGCACTCATTTTAAAGAAACATTTCTTTGATCGCGGACTACCCCCGCGCCTTATGTATCTCACCCTCGGCGTGCTTTTCGTGAACATTTCTATCGGCGGCGTGCTTACGCATTTTGCAGCGCCCCCCGTGCTCATGGTGGCAGCCAAATGGGGGTGGGGATCCACCTACATGGCGACTCACTTCGGATGGAAGGCCACAATCGCCGTTATAATCAACGCGTTTATCGCTGCGCTTATTGTAAGAAAAAGTCTTGGGGCCGGTGAGGGGCCAGGAACTTCGGACCAAGCTGTTCCGCTTTGGCTTGCCCTGGTTCACATTTTCTTTTTGGCAGTAATCGTTTTTACGGCTCATCATCCCATTGTGTTTATCGGCGCCTTCCTATTCTTTTTGGGCATCGCGAACATTACGAAAGAGTACCAAGATGTGCTCAAGGTGAAAGAGAGTCTGTTGGTTGGTTTTTTCCTAGCGGGGCTGGTCGTGCTAGGAGGGCTTCAGCGTTGGTGGCTTGAGCCGGTTATCACTCAACTCTCTGCATTTCCTTTGTTCGTGGGAACAACGTTTCTTACGGCTTTTACCGACAACGCCGCGCTTACCTATTTGGGAGCGCAAGTTCCCAATCTTGCGAACGATCTAAAATATGCCTTGGTGGCAGGTGCGGTAGCGGGCGGTGGTCTAACCGTCATTGCCAATGCACCGAACCCTGCAGGTTTCGCCATTCTAAAAGATAGCTTTGGTGAAGAAGGGATCAGTCCACTCAATTTGGTTTTGGGTGCACTAGGGCCCACCTTTGTTGCGATGCTATGTCTTTGGGGGCTTTCGTGGGCATGATTAGTCGATTAGTTAAAGGCTTTCTTTGAACGCAACGATGGCAAAGCGCTGTCGTATTTCTGCGACGGGTTTTGAAATCTCCTGGTGAAAATCAAGACTGGCAATCGATTGCGCGTTTAAGCCCATCTGATATCCTGCTTCAACTGAGCGCCGGATCGTCCTGCTTCCCCCCACATTGAAGACGGGGTAAAAAAGTTTCGCCCCTGTCATTGCCCTATCGGCAGCGGGCGATAATTTCTGACCGGCAACAAATCCCCAAACGCCGCCTTCCCCGGCCCAGGTAGTCTCAAACCCCGTCAAGACGTGCACAAGATCATGAACCGCCGCATACCATACCGCAAAAAAGTGCTGCTCCAAGAGGTCTTGGTATTGGCCCGAAAACCTAAAAACCTTAAGCCTATTTCTATGCATGAACGCGGCGTACTCGCTCCCAAGTGTCCCCGGAGCAAACGCGGAAAAGTTGTAGCCCGAGAAATCTGGCGGGCGTCTGGGAAGGGATGCCAATGCCTTTCGGGTGGCTTCGCTGGGTTGAAAACCACCGAAGGCCGCAACCTTCAGAATGACGGCGTCCCCAAGGTATTCGCCTTTTCGCCAAACATTCCAAAATTTGCGTAGCGACTGGAGCCGATTCATTTTGCGAAGTAACCCACCGAGTTGAGAGTAGGATAGCAAGGGGCTCGAAACTCGTCGACCTATCCTTTTTTCTAGCCTGTCTTTAGGGGCAACTTTGTTTCACCGCCCTGTAGGCGAAGCGGGGGCAGACCGACGATCTCAAAAGTTGTCGAGGCGATCCCAATGCCGGCGTCTTCAAGTTTTGTTAAAAGCTCCCGGCTCATGGCATCTTTGACTTCCCGAATATCGTGATCGCGGACAATAAATCGGACTGTAAGTTCAATCCAGTTGTCGGTAATACGCATATAAACGCGAGGTTTTAGGTCACCTACTTTGACAAGGTAACGTCGCTCCATCTCTTTGGTGGCTTCAATTCCCATTTTTGCAATACTGGTGGTATGGCGCTCTGCGGTTTCTAGGAGTATGCGCTCAACCTTGTTGCGGTCATCGCGATACGAAATAGGAAGCGAAATTTCTTCCCATAGGTACGGGAAATCTTTTGAGTAATTATAGACCGGCTCATCGAAGATTGTACTGTTGCTAACCGTTACAATTCGCCCGCTGAATTGTCGTGCTGTTACCCACATGGCGGGATCCGCTTTTTGAACTGGTGGAGGCTGCCCCATCTCCAGAATTGTCGTCTGCATAAACCCTAAAGAAATGACATCACCGCGAACGCCGCCCATGGTAATTCTATCGCCAACGTTAAAAGTCTTGCCTCGAAGAATGACAAGGTACCCAGCCAGCGAGGTGACGACTTTCTGTAAAGCGAAGGCGAGACCAGCCGTAACAAGTCCCAAACCTGTGGATAAGCGGGTGGGATCGTCGAACCAAATAGAGAGCAAGCCGACAGTGAGGACAATCGCGGTAAACAGTTGTACTCCCTGGCGGGCCCAAAAACGCGAGTTGGCTTTTTCACTTCGGGCATACAGCTTCTTGGCTCCGCCCTGCAAAAGGCTCCTAAGTAGTAAAACGATGCCGAGAAGGACGATGGTCACAATGAGCTTAGTCCCGGTCTCTGCATTGATGCCGACGAGCTTAATTCCAAATATATGCAGTGAACTTTTTGGACCCGCGATGGAGAAAAGTGGCGCCATAGACCTCTTATCGACCTTTCTACCCCTTACTCAGCCGTTACATGTGAAACCTTTTGGTTACAACGGGCCAGGCAAGTTCTGTTATCTCCGCGAAGAAGTGCAAGGAACGTTCCACTCGTATGGGAGAGCTGACCTTCGGTTTCAAGGAACAATGGGGTTGGTGGTCTAGCTCTTGCATAATTGTGGCGCAGAGACGCTTCGGATGCGACCCGGAATTATCTTGATGAAAATACGCAATGCCATCTCCGTTGTTTTAACGCGGCTAAAATACAACCTTTGGATTCGGCCTAGCCTAATTGTATTGGGCTTTACGGGTTTTGCGTTTGGCCTGGTTGAATTTAGTCGTCATTTCGATCCCAAGACATTCTCTTTTTGGCCTTCTCTTTTTCAGGGCGGACCAGATAGTGCCCGCCTCATTCTATCGACTATTGCGACCTCAATCATGACCATCACAGGCGTCGCTTTTTCTGTGACTATCGTTGCCCTTACCTTGGCTTCGTCTCAGTACAGTTCACGCATTCTAGGAAAGTTTCTAAAAGACAGAGTCACGCAACGCGCTCTGGGTTTTCTTAGCGGCGTCTTTGCCTACTGCCTGGTAGTTCTTCTGCATGTGGGAAAAGGAAGTGCAGAGGAACCTTTTGTACCCACTCTCGCTGTGTTGTTTTCTATGGTCGTGGGGCTTATGGCCATTGGCGTTTTTATGTACTTCATTCATCACATTGCTTCCACCATTCGGGCGACCAATATTGTGACTGATGTGCGTACTGAAACTCTTAAGGTGATTGAGAAACTCTGGCCGAAAGAGATGAAACGGGATGAATTTCCTGAAGAGAAGGGTTTAGTGTTTCGGGCCGTTCCCAGCCCTCGAGCAGGCTATATAACGGATGTGGAGCAGGAGAAATTGATCGAGTTTGCCACCAAGCATGATTTAGTCGTGAAAATTGAAAAAGCGGTAGGGGACTTTGTGGTAGAAGGGGATTTGCTGGTTTCCTACAGCGGAAGATCAGAAAAAGACCTAGATTCACAACTCACCGATTTTTGTTCTCTCGACCGTCAAAGAACACTAGAAAAGGATCCGCTTTTTGGGATTCGCCAGATAGTGGATGTGGCGCTTAAAGCTCTTTCCCCAGGCATCAACGACGTGACTACCGCGGTAATTTCCATTCATCAGCTATTGGTTATTCTACATTTGGCCCTAGAGCGTTCGTGCCACAAGCAACTGTTCGACGACGGAAAAACAATCCGATTGATTAGGAAAGCTATTTCCTTTCGCTGTATGTTGGAAGAAGCATTTAATGAAATCGCTTACAATGGCAAATCGCACAACAGAATTTTGCTTGAACTAATTGATGCTACGGGGGGACTTCTTCAAAGGGCTCCGACTAAAGAGTTCAAGCATATTCTTCGGGAAGAAGCCGCTTTCTTGAAAGAAGTTCTTCTAAACTGCCCTCTTCCGGAAAGCTCTCGTAGCGCACTGATGCGGGAATGGGACCTGCGATTCGCGCCTGAGTGATGCTCAAAAATGCCTCCGTGGCGGCAAAAAAAGTGCATTGATTTGTTTGTAGATACCGGGGTATTCGTGGGCCGAGTCTTAGGGCACCAAGGAGTCGTCTGGGTGGAAATGTATGACAAGCTGGAATTCTTTCGAACCTATTTTGCAAAGGCCAGCGAAAAGCGGGTGTTTCTTGAGTCATTAAGTTCAAAGTTGGGTAAGTTGCCCGAAAATGTCTCAATCTTGGATCTGGGCTGTCACGACGGCGCGCTGATGGAGCGGATTCTGAGCCAGAATACGGATCGGCTCCCGCGTAATCTTCGAATTGTTGGTGTCGATCCGAGCGGTGAAGCGCTGAAGCGATTTCATGAGAGAAAACTCCCACCTAGCATTTCCTTGGAAACCTTCGCTGGTACAACGGAATCCTATCTCGAATCTTGTAAGGAAAGCTTCGACTGGGTTATTTCTTCTCACTCTCTTTATTGGTCCGCGAACCTTCAAGAGGTGTTGAAAGCAATATCTGATAGTGCTCGCTCTGGAGTAGTCGTGTTTCGTGGTGAGCGCGGGATTTGTGAAATCCAGTCTGAATTTTCCAAACTCCTGGGTAACCCGGCTGAACGCCTTTATGATTCGTCAGACATTGAAAACGCGCTTTCCACTGTTGGGGTTCCGTTCGAGAAAGAAAATCACCAAACAGAAATTGCGATTCCCGATGAAAAAAGTAAAGAGTTTCGATGGCTGGCTAGCTTCTTTCTTCAGACAAACGATGAGAGCCTCAGCGAGGCTGAGTTTTCTCGTGTGCATGACTTTGTAAGGAGCCGCGGGAATCCTTTTCGCCACGACGTTTCATTTTTTTGGCTGGGTGACGCGCGGACAAAAGCTTAAAAGCGCATAAACTTCAGCCCAAGGACAGGCGGAAGGATTTCATAATATTGGCTGCTATGGGATTCTCAATTTTTCGGGCCGCCGCCACCAACCAAAATTCTTCTGTCACGCCGGAAAGAACTCCCAGTTTAACGAGCTTCTTTTCACTGACCAAATCGCGTGCGGCGAAATCTGGTAGCGGAATGAGTCCGTGCCCTTCGATTCCCAAAAGCTTTTGCACGCTGGTGTCTTCGGTTTCTGCCACAGAAACCACCCTAAACTTGTGAAGCGAAAAATAGTGGTCGAGGTCTTGCCGAAGCTTACTGTGTGAGGTCGGAAGGATAAAGGGCTGTCCATTTATGGAACTCGGGAAACTCTTCCTCAAACTTGCAAACTTGGGAGCTGCGAAAACAGATACCGGAAATTTTGCGATAGAGCGAGAATACACTCTTCCCACATCTGGCGTAGACGGTGGATAGTTGCACACAACAAGATCGATTTGGTGAGAAAGAAGCTCCCGGAATAGCTCGTTCCCTCGGCCTTCAAGGAGTGAGACCGTGCAATTTCGTCGTTTGATTGCTGCTTCCATCAACTCCAGCAAGAGCCTTTTGGGAACGCTACCTAGTGCGCCAAACTTGACGTCAGTGCGCCCAGTCGCCGACTGGTCGTCCAGGACCTGCAATAGTTCATCACCGGAACGGAAAATGCTGTCAGCGTATTCCAGCGCCACTCTGCCCGCATCAGTCAAAATTAGTGCGCGTTTGCGTCTCTCGAAAAGAAGGTGTCCCAGAGATTCCTCTAGCTGCTTCAACTGGGTGGACAGCGTCGGCTGACCCAGGCGAAGTCTTTTGGCCGCTTTGGCAATGCCGCCCTCATGAGCGATGGTACGGAAGTAATAAAGATGGTGGTAGTTAAGCCATTTCGTTATAGAGTTCATTTTACGCCCCTCAGCATACACTTCGTTTAAAACGAACTAAAACAATTAATTTATCTATTTTAGTGTTTACTCAAAAAGTGCGATCATACCTCATGTGGCGGAGGTACACTTAGATAGCCTCCACAAACCGGAGGCGATCAGCAATGGAAAATAAGACATTCAATTCGAAAACTGCACTTGAGCAACTCACCCAAGGGAACGAACGTTTTGTCGCGGGGCTGCGTTCCACGGAATCGCTACTGGGGCATACAAAGCTTCGGGAACTGGCCGAAAAAGGGCAGAAGCCGTTTGCGATTATCTTAAGTTGTTCCGACTCTCGCGTGCCCGCGGAGCTCCTGTTTGATTGCGGCTTTGGTGACCTTTTTGTGATTCGCGTTGCCGGAAACGTAGTCCAGCCCAGTCAGATTGCCAGCATCGAATACGGGGCAAAGGTTTTAGGCGCGTCTTTGTGCGTCGTGATGGGCCACTCCAAGTGTGGCGCCGTTCAAGCGGCTCTTGATGCTGAAACGGGCAAGAGACCGGATCTGGGGCCGAATATTGATTTTTTGATTGAGCTGATTCGCCCCTCGGTCCAAAAGTCTTTGACGGGACAGGGGGTTCAGAGTGACACACTGGATAAATGTATCGCGCAAAACGTGCATGCCACCGGAAAAGAAATTCTCGCCAAGAGCTCCATTCTTCGCACGCTCGTGCAGGAAGAGCGCTTTCGGATTGCCGAAGCGGTTTTCGAACTCGAGACGGGCAAAGTAAACTTCGAGCCGTAGGGAAACGGTAGTTGGAATTTATGAAGCATCTATCGTGGACCAAAAAAGAAGAAACGAAGTCGGACTCACCCCCGGCGATTATCGAGGAATTCACAAACCACGGAGAGTATAAGTCCTTTCTTAAAACGGCTTTATCGTGGAAAGGTTCCGTAACTCCGCGAGTTCTTCCCAGAACGCTTATTGCGGCTCTCTATGCCATCGCTGTGGTTTACATCGCGAGGCTTTTCCCCCATTTTACAATCCCGATTACTCCTTTTGAGTACTCAGGCGCGGTGTTGGGCTTGCTTCTCGTCGTCCGTGTCAATCAGGGACTCGATCGTTGGTGGGAAGCGAGAAAAATCTGGGGCAGTATCGTAAACCAAAGCCGAAACTTAGCGATTATTGGCTATCAATATACTCCTAAGAAAGATGAACTAGCTTCACAGTTCTTGCGATGGGTGGCGGCTTTTCCGCACGTCATGCGGGAATCGCTTCGAAGGGAAACCAACTTAAAAGAAGTGGAGCGTTTAATTGGCGGAGAGGAAGCGCAAAAAGTAAGAGAGGCTGGTCACATGCCCACTTATGTGGGCGCGCGGCTAGCTCTGTTTCTTACCGAGCTTCGTGCGAACGGTCTCGATGATTTTGCTTTCCAAAGAGCGGAGCGCGAGCGAGCCATTTTGATTGATGATATTGGAGCCTGTGAGCGTATTCGAAACACGCCCATGCCACTTGTGCTTGCTATCAAGACAAGGCGCTTCATCCTACTTTTTCTCCTGCTTTTGCCCTTGGCTTTAATTGATCGTGCCGACCTGCTTACTCCTCTTGTTGTGGTTCTTGCCACTTACCCACTTTTTTCATTGGACGAGATAGGTGCGGAATTGCAAAATCCTTTTTCCCCACGAAACCTAAGCCACCTTCCACTCAACGCGATCTGCAACAACATTGAAGCCAACGTGCTTAGCGTTGAAAAAGTTGTTTATGAGAAGAGTGCCTCTAAGTTAGCGCTTTAAAGTAGTAAGTGCCGCTGAAGTTCCTTCTCGAGAGGCTAACTGATCGAAATCGATTGTTTCTGTCTCTCTTAGTTCGGCAACCTCGTTGTGGGCGAGGATCAAGTAGCCCAGCGCATCCATCACCCGATCAGCCAGGGCGTGATGGTTGCCCGGTAAAAAAATCTCTGAGCCAATTCTAGGTCTTTCCAGGCGCGACGCAATTTTTGCTTTCAAAATGTCCGCATCATCGCCTTCTAATGGAACGAGGTTCGCAAGTACTTGAGAGAGGTTGCGACTGTACCCCCGCAAATCGCGAATGGCGTTCACGCCTCCTGTCTCTTTCTTCCTAAAGGCTGCTGCTAAGCTCCGGTCGCGCAGCGAAATGCGACGGGTAATCGCAAAAAGAGTTTCGCCTATTTCGTGGCTGGTTCTGGGATCTTCATTGGCGGGAAAACCATTCCGGTCTCCTTGCACCAATAGCCGATTGTGCGTTTCCGCTATCCAATGGAGGCAATCGCGAACCGCCAGATGCAGCTCAATATTTCCATTCAAAGTGGTGCGGCTATCGACCTTTTTTCCCAAGCGCGCAGCAAATAACCTGCTCAAGCGTCTTTTATGTTCAGCAGGAAAGTCCGAAATCCATTGCTCAAAGATGCCACTCATCGATTGAATGCCCTCTACCCCTTGGAGCGCGGCTTTTAGCCCATTGCTTTCGTCGCAGAAGGCCGTATTTCCTTCTGGAGTCATTGCACTGATGCGACGTTGAATGCGCGCCACAGCGTCAGCCATTCCCGCTTGAGAGGCGAGATCTTCTAAATGAACGTGGTACCGATTTTCTATCGGTACCTCTCGGTTGTGTTCTTCGGCGATCCACTGAACCACATCCCAAAGTCTCTCTGCGTTCAAATCGCGCGATTTCGATTTGGTACCAAGCGCAATACCAATAGCATTAGGATTGGGAAGGCGAGCCTGTATTCGAGCCAGTAGCGCGTCTTGTTTCTTTTTTGGCAGATGGACCAGAAGTACCTTTAGAGCGCCCATGGTGTCGCCCGTGTAGCCGGGTAGCTCGCGTAGTGCGCTCAAGCCACCTCTATCTCGATCCGAAAACTGTTCGAGTTCTTCGGGGCGCAACTTCCAACCGGTCAACTTGGGAAGCTCGGCACGAAGCCTATCTTTGTCCCGCAAGGAGTCGACAGGAATAAAAAGGGGGGACTCTTCTGGATGGCGCGCATTGTGAAGAGAAATAATGAAATAAAGAACGTCCAGAATTGGCCGAGCGGCATAGACGCTTCTACCGCGCAGCGCTTCGGCACCGACGGTCTTGGCGCGGATTTGGGCCTTGGCCCACAAACGCACTTGTTCTTTTTCTGACTCAGGGAAAAAATCGCACAGTTTAAAAAGGGCGGAAGTGGGATCTCCGCTAAAACCCGCAAGGTCACGCAGCGCCTGCACCCCGCCGATTTCCACTCGACCAAAATCCTCCGTAAGGTTGGAAATCCCCAAAGAGGCCCTACCGGTGAGTTGAAACAAAATCGCCTGCATTCCCGCTTTTGAATCCACATCGGATACAGAAAGAGAGTCGGGGTGAAGCTCATTGTGACAGAGTACGATGAGAAGGGTCACATATTTCAGCGCCGTGCCAACAGTAGGTCTATCGTAGCGCGCCGGAGTTAAAACGATATTTCCGCTTCTCGTTGAAAGTAATGAAGCGATTTCCTTTTGAAGTGCGCTACGCATTTCTTGGGGAAAGTGACTATATAGTGCTTTTAAGCTTGCTGGAGTCTTCGAGCTGAAGAGTTCAAGCTCTCTTAGTGCAAGAACACCGCCTCGTTTCAAATTGATAAACGCCTTGGCATTGCCAAGAAGTTGCCGCGCCCGTTTTCGAAGTTCTGAAAAGCGCTCGGGGGAAAACGAGATGGGCTGCAATGCTTTCAAGCGAGCGAGAAGGAAAGACATCCCTTCTACTGTAAAGACATCTCCTGCATCGATTCCAAGATCATAAGATTCTGCAATTTCATTAAATAGAAAAAGGGTGGTGGGCAGAAGATCTCGCGGACTTGTTACGGAAGACATGCGCCGGTTGATACGATTGCGTGCGGAGGCCAACTCTCTTTGCGGCAACCCCGAGCAAAGCGCCAACAAGCTTTCGCGGGGAGACTGGGAAAATCCGGGAATGGCCTGCTCAAAGAGGGCGAGCATCGTGCTTTCGTCAGCCCTGACTTGCTCTCTAGCGCCGTGTAGCTCACGCAACTGATTTGCGGATGGTTTTTCTGCTAAATGAACTGCACACTTTATGGGCGTAGTGGTTCCGCTAGCCAGCGCATAGAAGGGCGCAGCAAGAACCAGGAAAAGAATAATGTTAGTGAGTTGAATAGCCAAAGCGGGCAAGGGCATAACACCCTTTCCCTTTTGCTTCCATCTTTAAACCCAAAAGTTAAGAATTTCAGTTGTTTAGGTGGGGGGAGCCTTAGAGGTCCAAAAGGGTATGGAACGTTGCTGCTATGTCTCGGCCCGCTTTTAGCGCAAAGACAAAGCCCATCATGCCTAAGCCAATCAGGGCAAAGAGCAAGGCGCGGTAGGTATCATAAGCCGTACTATTTAACTCTTCGGGTCCTACAAACACCAACAGCAGTGCGCCGGTGAGCGGAATAAATCCTGCCAAAAGATAAAAGAAGTTAAAGCGACTACCCACCGTTTTAAGTTCTTCTTTCGCTGTCGCGCGAATATCTGCGCAACCCGACCATAGAGAAGGATAAAGCACCCGTAGGCCGATGAACTGCGTGTAGAGAAACGAGTAAGTTAAAGCGATACTTCCTGAGAGCAAGAAAGAAATCAAAAAGTGCAGGGTGACATGGGAGTCGTTCATACCAGCAAGTAAGTAGAGGGATAGCGGCCAGAATAGGGAAGCCGCTCCCCAACAAAGCGTGATCACCGCCGCTAGCCACAGCGGGTAATCCAGGACTTGTTTGCGTAGATGCTTTAGAAATTCTGGTGACCCTGTTCTTTCGTTGGAGGGACGGTTAAAAAAAGAAGCGATGGGCCGGAGTTTGGGCACCAAAATTAAGGTGCCAACCGAAAAAATAAAAAGGTTCCAGTACGGAATGAGCGAGCGAAACACTTCCTGTTGATGCGTGCTGAGGTGATTCACAATGCGAATGGAATTGTAGGCAATATTAATAAGACTTCCGCAGACCTGAGGCACAAGGATCAAGGTAAGAAGTGTGGCAAAAGGATGCTTTGCCGCCCAATGGGTGATTCTTCCCGGTGGGGGAAGGTTTTCCAAAATACTTCTTTGCTCAAGACAACCCCGTAGCGCTTGGGAGAGAGAAGCACCATCGGCAAAACGGTCCTCTGCTTTGTTTTCGGTGCACTTATTTAAAATGCGTTCCAGCTCAATCGTATTGGTTTGGGAAGTTGGGTTGGTAAGCCACTTTAAGACTTCCTTTAATACTTTTCCCAGGGCAAAAATATCGGCCCTTTGATCAATCTGGGGAAGCGCTTCGGTGAGATTTAGCTTGAAAGCGTTTAGGTGTTCAGGCGCCATGTATTCCAATGTGCCGCCAAAATAATTGGCATCCGATTCTTCGGGTCTCAGGTTATTTACCGAGATATTAAAATCGGTGAGATAAGGTCGCCCATAGGGGCTAATCAAAATATTGCCTGGTTTGACGTCCATGTGAAGAACGCCTCTTTTGTGCGCAAACGCTAGTGCACTCGATAAGCGCAGGCCCAAATAGGCGACGGTTCCTACCAGATCGAGTGAGGAGAGGTATTCACGATCTTTAATGGCTGAAGCATCAAAGGCCGTGGGACTTGTCGTTAAATGGTCGATGGCCTTTAGAAACGCGGCTCCCGATGAGACGTCTCTTTGAGGAGGGTGACTTAATATTTTTTCAAGAGTTGTTCCTGAGACATACTGCATGCAGATCAGGCGAAGTTGTCGCTCCTCAACCACGCTCTCCGAGAAAACGCGCACAATATTATCATGCTCCAAAGAGGCCATGGTGAGTGCCTCTTTTCCCACATTGGCCGAAACTTTTAAGGCGACTTGCCGGTTAAGAGAGAGTTGGCGAGCGAGATAAACAGTCGCAAAAGAGCCTTTCCCTAAAACTTCCAAAATCTCAAAGTCGCCGGTTTCTTCCCCCATCGAAAAATATTCGCTAGGGTCTACCGCAAGAATTTCTGTGAGATTTAAGCCGATAGGGGTTTCCAAGAAGTCTCTTGCCTCATCATGACTTCGAAGGAGAGACAAAAGTTCCTTTTGGTAGTGAGGCTTTTCTTCCCCTAAGACCTTTAAAAAAAGAGGGAGGGCGGACGGGCTTAAAGAGAGTGCCTCTTCAAAAAGCGCTGAGACTTCATTCCACTCGTTAGGAGTTAGACTGTTCATGCGTGAGCTCTCGGTGAAGCCATGCTTTGGCAAGCGTCCAATCTCGTTTCACGGTGGCCGGTGAGATGGCTAAGACTTCTGCGATTTCTTCTAAGCTTAATCCGCCAAAATAGCGAAGCTCGACCACGCGGCCCTGGCGTTCATTTAATAGAGAGAGTTTTTGAAGTGCCTCATCCAGCGCAAGCACATCACTGCCTTCTTCAGGGTTGGGGACGTGTAAGCCCTCATCCAAGGTCACCTTTACTTTAGTACCGCCTCTTTTGTCGGCCTTTTTACCGCGTGCATGGTCAATTAACAGGCGCCGCATGAGCTGTGCGGCCACCCCAAAGAAATGGGAGCGGTTTTGCCACTTAAAGTCTTTTTGGTCGACCAATCTAAAATAGGCTTCGTGTACTAAGGCTGTGGCTTGAAGCGTATGGCCCGAACCCTCCTTACGCATGTAGCTTTGGGCAAGCCGTCGCAACTCCTGGTAAACCAAGGGCAAAAGCTTCTCGAGAGCTTGAGAGTCGCCCTGGCCGTGGAGGACCAGGAGCTGGGTTACGTTTTTCGTGAGTTCTTCCATCCAATTACCTAGCCTGGAAACCTACATTAAGCCTCGCATTGAGCCAATTTCATTCTTTTTTCACTTTCCATGAGCTCTTTTTGAGGCCCTTTGCGCGTGAGTTATTGAGGGTCGAAATCGACCCCCGAATTAATCAAAGGAGAGACAAATGAAAACGTTCTTAATGCTTGGTTTCTTGGTTTTTAGCCTCAGTTTCGCGCCCGTAGCTTATAGCGCAAATGCCCCGATTAACTGTTTCATTCAGACCTACAACGGTCGTTATTTGACGGCTGTTGGTGGCGGCGGACGTATCAACGATGTGATGCACTCAGATGCGACGCAAGCCAAAGCTTGGGAGAAGTTCACGTTGGTGGACGCCGATGAAGGAACGCCGATTGTGACCTACGGTATCCGGACGGTGAAGGGGTTTTACTTAGGGGCGGTAAACGGTGGCGGCATGATTCAAGATGCGATTCACTCGGATGCCACCCGCCTTCGTGACTGGGAGAAGTTTCAACTGATTTCCCTGGGTGGTGGTTACTACGCGATCAAAACCTACAACGGTCGCTACCTGACGGCCGTCGGTGGTGGAGGACGCATCACGGATGTTCTTCACACAGATGCCACCCGGGTAGGCAACTGGGAGAAATTCAAACTTCGCTGCGGAGTTTGAGCTAAGCAAAAGAAGAACACGAGAAAGGCAAAAGCCAGCGAAAGCTGGCTTTTGCTATTTCACGTTTTGGCTAAGTCGTAGCTAGACTTAGTGACCTAGTGTGTTGTCGGGACGATAGGGCGGCGGGGTTGAGTGGAATGTCGTGGCTCTGATCCTGATTTATTCGCCCCCACACCTGCCGCTTCTAGATCTTCGATCACGGATTTACGTCTTTTCGCCTCTCTAGCTTCTTCGGCAATGATGTCGGGACAGTCGGTCCGCTTTGCAAAAATGCCTAGGTTGTCTCCGTATTTTGCTTCCCGGGAGGCCTCGGGATCCTTACAACACATCGTTACGTTTGTGACTTTTCCGGAAGAATCCTTTTTCTTGCACATCGGAATGGTAGCTGGCCTGCGTTCAGGATACTCGCGATAACCTGTACACTTTGTCGGAACATCGAGTATGTCCTCGCATTCGGGAATCGGGCACTGGCAGAGCAGGTCTAGCTTTTCGGGATCGCCTCCGCTGTTTTCACAAAGGTGATAGTTAAAAGCCCCTGTGGCGGGATCAGAACAGCAAGTTTCGGCGGCTAGCACCTGCTTTTTCGCCTCCAACGGATTATCAATAAACTTACCCTCTTTCGGCAGCTGACAATGGTACGTCTGATACTGAGCGAAGCAAGAGTTATCCGTTCCCTCTGGGTTGAGAACTGTTCGTGGAGAGGCAGTGCTGCACCGAGGGTAGAGAGCGTTTACTTCGCACTGTCCATTGTTGTTGGTTAAAGAGAAAGTAACTTGAGTCGATAAAACTCTGTCACTTGTGAGGTCGACTGAAAAAAATCCTTGTTCAAGTTGTACCTCGGTAGACTCTCCGGACTTGGGAAGAGGAATCTTCCCTCTTTCGACGTCTTCTCTAAACTGCTTCAAAAAGGGAATGATTTCCCGCGGCGGAATACCAAAGCAGGAATTCGAATCGAAACGGGAGCACGAAGAACTCCGCAAGCAGGTGAGTGCTACCTCGGGAGCCGAGACTCCGGCGCCAGTCGTTTCGTCCTCAATATACCCCGCGCTGTGCCCGTGATAAGAACACGCGGCGTATCCCCCGTAGCCACAAGTTTCCATTCTTTCCGACCATTGCCCATCGGGTTTCGCATCTACGGGAGCTTTGGTGCATTTGCTTCCCGCGGCTGGCTTGGGAATTCCAGCAATCTTTCCCGCTAGCACCTGATCGCACCAGCGGTCACACTCTTTTAAGAAGCGATCTTTAGGTTCGTGGTAGTCAGGAAAGTAGTACCAACACAGAAATTTCTCGGGGGTGGCAGCGGCCGAGCTTTGCGAGACGATGAATAATCCCAGATAGACAAGATTGCGGTACCACATAAAAATTTCCGTTTATTCAAAGGTTGGATCTTCTCTCCAGAATGGATTGTTTTTGCGGCCTTGTACTCCGCCCCGCGCTTGGAGAATCAAAGCCAGGTCATAGAGCTCTTTGAGGCGCCCTTCTATATAAGCGTAGCGTCCGTCCACATCAGCAGTGGAGCGCATAGGGCGAGGTTGAATAACAAGACTTCTTGTTGTTGTGTTTACTATATTCCCTCCACCCACATCTTCGAACCCCGTACCCTCTAATACACGGGACATCTCGCGGATTGCGCGTTGGAAAGTCGGTTCAAACTCAGTGCTATCCGGGTTACTCCGGGCTCTCACAGCAACTTCTACAACACGTCCGCCAATCAGGTTGAGCTTTCGAGCGAGCAGCTGGCCAGCGCGTCCCGCTGTCTGTGGTGAAACTCCCTCAAAAGCCGCGGCTGTCGCCAGCGGGGACGAGGCGTCTACCGAGTCGGGAAGTTCTACGCGCGGAGTTCTTCTAAGAGGGGGTGAATGGCCGCCACTAGGAGGCGCGCCCGTTCGCGGGGGTACGGGTGAGGTGGTGCTGGGTTTTCTGGCAGCCGCCACTCTTGCCGCTTCTTGTTCTAGACGCGCAAGCTTACGCGCGAGAACGGGGCCCAAGTCGTCAGCGAGCTCTGGAGAAACCCAGGCCGAAAGGCTATCAGCAGGGGCAGTGTCCTGCGTCGGGCGAACCGTTCTCGGATTTCTTGCGGGAAGTGTTGCTTCTCTTCCTTCTAAGCGCGCAACTCGCTCGGCCCACGCCTTAAACGGATCGCGTACTTTGGGATATTCCTTCGGAGCTTTCGCTGCAGTGATTGATTTAGGCCTTCGGAGGCCTAAGGCCGTTCCTCCGAGAGAGAGGAGTGTGTTTGCACCATGCGCTCCTGCAGTCCAATAGTTTCCGTCTCGAGCGCTTGCGACTGCTTCATAACCCTCGTTGATAAGTGCGGTAGTGCCTGCGGCAACAGTGAGTGCCGCGGGAGCCGCTCCGGCCAGAGGACCTACGACCGCACCCGCGGCTGCAAAACCCACGGTGCGCAGAGGGGAATAGCTTTCACGTGTTCCATCTCTGATTTCAGCCGACTGCATGATGCCGTCGGAACCCGCTCCTGCCACAAGACCAGCCGTGGCCAACTTAATTGCCGCTCCCGATTTTGCGGTGGTGGCCACTCCCGCAGTAGCAGCCCCACTTACAGCGAGTGCGCCAGCTGCATAAATGGCGACCGGGATCGCGAATGCCGCAAGGGGCGCAACAATCATCGTCTTGGTCAGGTTGCTCAGATGAGCTTTGAGATTTTCAGCATCGGCAAGAAGAGCTTTCTTCCATTCCTTATCGAGCTGAGAAAGAGTCGCCTCATCTGTGAAACCCAGAAGTGCAAGCTCCTGCCGGCACATTTTGAGATTCATCTCTGCTCGCTCAACTAAAAAATCTTCTTCTATACGGTCACCAGCCTTTCGATCCTTCCACCAGCCGCGCGCACCAGCGGAATAGGAAGCTCTGGCTTTAGACGACGCAATAAATAAATCTAAAGCTTCCACACAATTGCCAAGCACATGATTCACCCGCGCTTTGTGACCCTCACTGGAATAGCCGCGCATGTAACCTTCGGGTCCAGGGGGAACGATAACGGAGTCATCTATTTGAATGATTTGCGTACGGCGCCGATTGGTGAGCTCTTCTGAAATACCCGGGTAACGTGCCTCAAGTTCTTCGACAAAAGGTTTCTCCCGTGGATCGGCAAACAAATCTAGGGTGAGCACCGCCTTGGAAAAATCACAAACTAAGGTTACCGGGTCACAGATAATATTTTTTTCAGCCAGAAGATCGGGCTTGGGATCCGTGTTGATGGGGCGGATTTGTGCAGCTGGCGCATGTTCTTGCTGATTGGCAAACCCCGTAGCTGCGAAAAACAAGAACGCAAAAGTTGCAGCCCCTCGAGCTAACGAGTCGGTTCGGTTCAAAACCAAAAGGGAAAAAAAGTGCGGCCGTTCCATGTATTTGCTCCAAAGCGTTAAAGTGCGCTTGCGAACGTGCCGCAGTTTACTAGTTTTAATAAGGATACCTAGGGGGGGGAGCTGACGGGGGCTACATGTTTGGCACGATTATTCTGAGCCTGGGAATCTAGGCCACGAGCTTTGGGGCATGTTCGTCAGCCCAAAAGTAAACGGTGGAGCGGCCCTTACCTTGTCGGCGTAGAACCCCCGTCTCTTCGCCTTCTTTAAGTAGGCGATTGGCGGTGCGTACGCTGGTGGAAAGAGCGTCTACGACATCTTTGCGGGAAAAGAAGGGCTTTGCGCTAAGGACTTCTCTTAGAAGCTCGAGTTCGGGGTGTTTGCTCTTATCGGTCTCTCTCTCCAGCGGAACAAGGAGTCCAACTGCCTTTTTGGATTGAAGGCGATAGTCTCCACTGACTTCTTCAATCGTTAAGGGCAGTTTATGAGCGCGAAACCACTCTCTTAATCGTTGAATGGCCGTTCGCACTCTCTTCGGCGAGGACTGTGGGTTGTAGAATTCTCCTGGGTAGAGAGCGGCGGCGATCGCAGAGATGCGGGCAGGGCGATAAAAATCGCGGGTCAAGAAAGATAGTAGTAGGTAGTTTAGCTTTCCCGAATCAAGAAGACGGCGTCGCAAAGGCGATTCGCCAGACAAAAGTTCGAGTGTCTTGTATTGACTGCCATTGCCGATCCTCCACTCAACGGCGACACTGTCTGTAAGTGTTTTAAACGACGACAAAAGTCGTTTGCGAAATGAGTCAAAGGGAGTTCCACAAAAAAGGCTCAGTGCGAGTTGGTAGTCGCGCGTGTGCATTGCCTGGTAGTAGTCGCAATCTCTGACGGTTTCCCAATGCAGCCATCTTTCGGTAGCTTCTTTTCGAACGGCATCGAGCTGTGCAATAGCTGCTTTAGACCCACCTTCTCGGTGAAGAGAAATTAATGCTCTCCACTTTCTAACAAAAAAGGCGTCGCGCGTATCAGCATTCTGGAAAGCTTTTTCAGATTCCTTCACTAAGCGTTCGGCCTCACCCAGGTTGCCTGTGGCTAGCATGAGATCGATAAGGATTGTCTGAAGGCGCCCTAGTATGATCGTATAGGAATGTTCCCTGGCTTCCTTGATCGTCTCTTCGATCGTTTCAGATGCTAGCGGATGCCTTTCATAAATCAGGGCCTCGCAAAGATTGGTTTTTCCCACCATGCGTTGGTAGTGAGAAAGATCCGTTCGCTCGGAATAATCTTGCAGTAGGGGAATGGCTTCTGCGTAGTTCCACTGCCCGATGTACGCGAAGGCACGAAACAGAAGTTGGCTCGGGTACTTTTGGCAAGGCACGCCTTCTAGAATTTCCAGCGCCTCCGCGAAAGCTCCTACGTAAATCAACGCCGCTGCATACTCGGCTTTTTCTCCGAGACTGGCTCTCTGCAGGCTTGCAACCGGGGGACGAACGAAAGGGTGAAGGAGCCGGATGGACAGTTCAGGGAGTGACAGCCTTCTGGCGAGGCTGGCGTAGGTCTCTCGGTCCGAGGCTGAGAGCTTTTGAGCCCGGATTTTCTTAAGGGATTTGACTGCGGCCGCAGCTTTGCCAGCCTTGATTAACATATCAATATTACTAAACAATTCCCTCTGATTCACGGTGTCCAATCTCCACATTTCGCATAGCGGCAATCTGATAGAATGTAGCTATTCGTCTTTACGGTGGTTTCGGCCTAGAAGTTGAGGTTTGGGTGGTACGTTGGCTAACAGTTTCAATTACTTGCCTTCTTTTTGCCCTATCCCTTTCTCATTGCACAAGAATCAAGGGTATTCGAGCCGACGCGAGTGGTTTTGGCGGCGCCATCGAATTTGGGAAGCTTCGTCCGCGTTGCCAATTTAAAAAGGGAAACGGTTGTCTGTACGACGTTGTCTGCCAGGCGGTTGTTTCTGTGGGCGGACAAGAAGTGCGTGCTACCTCGCTGCCCGAGGGACTTGCTCTCAACTGGAGTGAGCCCGAAAGACTCGATGGTGGAGAAATTAGCGTAGAAGGGTGCACGGTAGATTCCTCGGATTTTTCTGAGCAGTGCTCTATTTGCCTAAAGACGTCCGTTCCTTCGAAAGTGCGTTTTGGTTTGGTCACCACGGAAATTGCAACACAACGGCAGGCCGTAGAAGAAGAAATTGTGCATCTTCCCTTCTCGGTCGAGTCCTTTGGCCGCGTGTCCTCGCTTCTGCCTTTTTATTCTCAAGCTGCACCTCCTTCACCAGATGGAGTAAACCGTTTTGGCCTTCAAAACTTAAGCATGCCCGCGACCGATACCTATGTGGGGCGTCCGACTTCGCTTTGTACTCAAGGAGAGCGTTTTTATTTCTCCACTCAACAGAACGTGTATGTAGTGGAAAGAGATCAGCTGCGACTTTTTGCGGGATCCTCTAATCCCGCAAATGGGCAGGAATACTCCGACCGGTTGCGGGTTGGTTTTAGTAAAATTACCGACATCGCATGCGGTAAGGATGCGATCTATGTGCTCGATTCCCCCAATCGGCAGAATGCTCAGGTTCTTAAAGTTCCGGAAGAGGGAAGAGTAAATGTTGTCATTCCGAGAGGCACGGTTCAACAGGATATCCGTACCATATTGGAAGGGGAAAAAGGCTCACTTTATTTCACTGACGGGCACGCACTTTACAAGCTCGGCGCATCGGGTGAGCGATTAAGAATTGCCGGTGAGAGTTTCACTAATCGCCATGCGGGTGACGGTGGCCCAGCGATTGATGCGCTTCTCTCTTCCCCGCGATCGCTGGCGTGGGGAAAGGACGGAAGTCTTTACGTTGCTGAAGACACGCGCATTCGCCGCATCGATAGATTGGGAAATATTTCTTTGTTTGCTGGCAACGGGGGCCTTTATGGTCTCAGCAGAGATGGAATGCCGGCAATAGAAGCAAGTCTTGGGGTAGTCGACACAATTGCGATTTCGCCTCAAGGTGAGCTGTACCTACAAGGATACATAGGCGACTTTGGGGATCGTTACTATGGAATCCGAAAAATTTCTTCGCAGGGAAACCTTTCAACCGTTGTCAGACTGAGTGATGCCAGCAGCGGGATCGCCGTAGAAGCGTCTGGTTCAGTTTTAGTAGTCGATGGGCGGAACCAGATAAAGCGTTTGGTGGGAAATCACATGGGTCCCACTGTTGCCGGAACAAGAGACCCTCTGGTGATGACAGCGGGGACAACATACGAGTCGACCACCGCACAATTTGGTCACGTATCGGGAGTGGCCATTGGTCCTGATGACTCTATCTATGCAGTTGATTCTGCTCGGCACCAGGTTTTTCGAATTGATCCCAACGGAAGCATATCGGTGTTTGCCGGAACGGGGACTCTAGGCGACTCTGGAGAGGGAAATGAAGCCACGCTTGCCAGATTCAATGGCCCTTCGGACATTCTAATTGCGAACAACAAAGTCTATGTTGCTGACACCTGGAATCGGAAGATCCGACAAATTGTAAACGGAACCATTTCCACGGTGGTTCATTCTCCGGAAATTGCTCCCCTGGCTCTTGGCTTGAGTGAAACAGGTAGAATTTATTTTTCGAACCATCCTATTGTGGGTTCCTATCCGCTCGGCTATCTCGACGAAGCGAATGTACCTCATCGGGTAACTTCAGCGTCGTACTCGAGTGGATTTGCAATTTTAGGGGGGAAAGTCCTTTTTTCGGATGGAGAGCGAAGAGTATCCTCATTAAATCCAAGTACTGCTGCTATTACTCCCTTTGCCGGATCAAATATGCGACCGGGATTTGCGGGAGATGGTGGACTTGCCAACCTTTCTCTTCTGAGCGCGCCCGCCCGATTAGTTAGAGATGGAAACGACATATACATTGCCGACACTGACAATGGACGTATTCGTCGGGCCTATGTAAAAGATGGTGCTTATCGAATCGAGACTTTTTTGGGTGGGGAGTCAAAAAAAGATTGCAGCGGTGCGATCAAAAGAAAACTCACACCGGCTGATATGGAAAGAGAGATCCAGTCCAGTCTTTCTACGGTTTGTTATTCAAAGCCTCTCGCGTTTGCGATACGCAAGTATTGTGGAGCCAACGAGCCAAACCGGCACATCACCATGGCGCTATCGCAATCTTTCGGCGAAACCAGCAATGTCATGCGCATTCGTCGTCCCTGCCCCTAAACTTTCATTTCCATTGCCCTTTTTACGTTGTCCTAATCATGCCAAATCTGTAGCCCCCGCTCTATTTCGTGTTTAGGTAAGCTTGCTAAATCAGGAGTAACACCATGTTTAGCAGAACATTTCATCTCTTACTGATTCTCGGTCTTCTTCCCCAGGCCCCAGTTTTGGCAAAACCTCAAAGCGCGATTCAGAAACAGGCCGCCTGCATTCACAGTCTGATTTCATCGTTTCGAGATGAAACGATACAAACCTTTCAAAATCCCGGCCACGTGGAATGGGAGGGTGAGGGAAGTAAGAAGTTAGTTTGCTTCGCGGGACAGTACCGTGACAAAAACGGCGTGTTTCTCATGGATCCCACGCAAGATGGGCCAACATTCTTCGAGTTGCCAGAACCATCGTCCACCGGAAGGGTTTTCGGAAACTTTGATCTTTCCAGCCATTCTCTGGGCCGTCTCCACGCCCATGTTTCTGTGTGGAACGGGAAATTTGGGCCTAATTGTTATGTCGAAGCTCAAAAGCAGAAGAGTGTTTCAAGTTCGCCTGAAGTTCGTGCTTCCGAAGAACGCTTTCCCCAGTTGCGAGGAGAAGACGGTGTGATTACGACAGGCGCTTACGCCGCACTTTCCAATACAGTACGCGACTTAGCCAACAGGTACGTTATGGAATATGAGTTTCGCGATTTGGTGGAATCAGAGGCTGGATCCGGAGTCATTGCACAATGTCTCGAAGCCTTTCCTGCGCCAGGCAACACAGCTGTCCGACAAGCTTTGGAAGGGCTTAAAGGGGATGCTCTTGCTCAAGTTAATCGCTTTGATCGATTCGATGCGGACTATTTAGTTCCGATACGGCAGCGTATACGGCAGGAAACCAAGCAAAAAGGACTTAGTCACCAAATTGGGGATGCTCCGCCTAGTGCACGCGAACGAGCGCAGATTGTTCCCTAGCAAAAGGGAGCTATTCGCGCGGCTCCGACTTTTTTCCGCGAGAGCACTCCAAACGGTGAAGAGTTCCCCCGGCCGTTCGCAAGAAACCGACACCCACCCATTTCTGGTCCCACAACACCCAGCCGGTCTTGATGACACCGTCTTCTTTGCCGTTGCTCCCTTTTCGGTCGGTCGCGGTAAGCTCCATTGAGAGGACCGTGTTTTCACGCTCCTTCTCAAGACTTGTGATCTTAAGATCAAACTCTACGTTCCAGTTTCCGTCCTTGCTGGTGGAGTGGCGGCCATAGGCTGACGTAATTTTTTCAATGTCTGATCCTTCGGGCTGAAAAATGACCAAATCAGTTTTGGTGCCTGGTTGCGTGTATCTCATGTTATTGCACCAAATCGAATATTCGCCGAACTCTTCGTCGACGGCCAGAACCGGCAGGGTGACCAATACCAACAGGGAATATAGGATTTTCTTCATCAGGGGTACTTACCAGGGACTGGGAAGAGAGATCAAGGGACTTTACGAAACCTTCGAGTGTCGATTCTCTTGAATGAAGGCAGCCAGTAATAGGAGCAGAAGTACGATGGTAATAATAAACATACCGGGCGAAATCAAAGCAAGTGCGAAGTCGAAAGAGTATGAATCTTGAGGGTATTTTTGATTCACGTAGGACTGGATCGCGGGGTGAAACTTATCGTAAGAAGCACCATAAACAAGCGTTAAAATTGCGTGAACAAGCTGAAGAGCAAAGGCACTCAAAAAAAGAAATGCGGTTTTCTTAGTATGTTTTTCTATCAAAGATAAGTCAGGAGGCTGATTCTCAATCAGCTTAACGAAAGCAGATAAACGTTTATAGGAAAGAAAAAATAGAACGGAGGACGCAATCGCCAACAAAAGTTCTACGCGCCACACCCATCCCATAAGAATTTCCAGAACGACTTCTCGATGCGGCACGTCCGGAGATAAAGTGAAAGTTTGAGGTGATCCGCTCCCGAGTTTCATGCAAAAAAGCTGAATCCAGAAAAACACCACTGCCAATGTAGCGATTGTGACTAGCTCAACAAGGGAGAAAAACCGAAAGAACCATCGAGAAGTGGAAAGTAGTCTACTGAATCTCATGTGCCCTCGTATTCCGATTTGCCTGCGGGCGAATCTATAGCAAAATACCAATTTGGTCACAATACAATCCACTTAAGTGTCTATAAATTAAGATTAAATGAGATGATTTAACACGCCAGGAAGTGCGCATACGATGCTGATGCTCTCCGTATGGCCGCAGGTATCCCCTTGTGATAGGGTTTCTGCCCATGAAAGCCCCGTCTTTGAAAGTTCACCCCCGAGGAAATCCCTCTCACCCAGCTCTACTATTCCTCCACGCCTTTCCGTTTTCTTCGGAAATGTGGAAGGTCCAAATGGAGGTGTTCTCAGAAAGGTACTACTGCCTGGCGCCCGACCTGCCGGGCTTTGGGGAAAGCGCCTTGCCCGATGAAGCTTTTACCTTTGAGAACTACGTTGACGTTGTTTTGAACTATTTAAAAGAAGCCAAGATTGAAAAGGCAACCTGGTGCGGTCTTTCCATGGGCGGCTACCTTGCCCTGCGAATGTTTGAACGCGAGCCCCAATTGTGCCGGGCGCTGGTGCTCTGCGACACCAAAGCGGGTGCTGATACAAACGAAGCGAAAATAAAGCGATGGGGGGCGATACAACTTTTGCAAAAGGATCGAGTGGAGTTTGTTGCCGCTCAGTGGGGCGCTTTGGTGGGGGAACGCTCCAAAGAAAATCAGGCGCTTAAAAAGCACTTTGAAGAACTTATCGGCAAAATTACCGATAGAGGAATTGCATCCAGCCTAGTAGCTCTCGCTACGCGAACGGATTCCACACAAAGTCTTTCGAAGATAAAGGTGCCGACCCTGATTGTAGTGGGGGAAGAAGATAAGGTAACTCCGGTTAGCGAATCAGAGGCGATGGCAAAAGTGATTTCTGGCAGTAAAGTGACCATTCTTCCAAAAACGGGCCACCTAAGTAACTTAGAAAACCCTGCTGCCTTTAACGAAACGTTACAGAAGTTTCTGTCGTCGCTTTCCTAAAGAACGTTTCGGCTTTGTCTTTCTCTTCGGCGCGCTCTTAGCAGGAGTTCCAGAGTAGGCCCTTGCCCAGCGCCCGTCTTCCTTAGCCAGTTTAACTTGCTCGAGCCCGGCCGCACGCATTTTGCCGCTTTTGATGAGTCGCTCGGCGTGTCCGGTATTTATTTTAGACCAAATGCTTTTGGGACGCCGGGGGGTAAAACGATTCGTGTAACTAATCTCATCGACTCGCTGTCGGATGCCGTCTATCCAACCAAAACAAAGCGCTTCATCAAGGGCTTCCGCGTAGGTAAGGCCCCCTTTGCCGGAATCTTTCTTATAAAAACCTATCCAAAGCTCAAGCGCGCTTAAGTGATGTTCTTTTAGCCAACGCCTTAACTCGGCCGGACTTTTGAAAAACTGCACTTGGCTTGTTCGCCTTGGCATTAGTAGGAACTGCCGTTTTTTCTCGTGAACTTGGCTTTTCCATCCGGGCCTTTTGAATAAGCCAAGTCGTCCTCAGGGTATTCAGCCGAATCTTGCGGGTCGCGGTTACTCATCTCCAGATAGCGTGCGGGTTGACTGCTGCGGTTAACAAGTTGATGGCCATTTTTTTGACCTGCGGGAAAGCCGGCACACATTCCCGCCTTTAAGAGCTGCTCGCCTTCATCCGTACGCAGCACGACTTCACCTTCCAACACAAAAACAAACTCATCTTCGCGCGTGTGCCAGTGGCGCATGGCGGATTCTTTACCGGCAGGCAAGGTTGTCAGATTGATTCCTACTTTGGTTAAGCCAGTGGCGTCTCCCAGGGCTCTCTTTTCGCGGGGGAGGACGCGACTACGATAGGGCTCGGGGTAACCGGAACCAGTGCGCGGGGTGACTTCACTGGGATCCAGAGCGGGTTTTGTAAGTTTCATAGGGGCTTTTTCCCTTCGTTGAGGCCCTGAAGGTAAAGCTCTTCTACCTTTTTGCGGGCCCAGGGTGTGCGCCTCAGAAAGTGCAGGCTCGATTTGATACTGGGGTTGTTGTTAAAGCAGTTGATGTTGATTCGGTGCCCCAACTCTTCCCACCCATAGTCGTCGACCAGCGCGGTCAAAAGTCGTTCGAGCGTTATGCCTTCTAAGGGATCCTTCATTTGGGCAAGTAACCTAGCAATAAGTTTGAATTCCGTCCACTTGGCCTTGTCTCAAAAGTGAACGTGTCAGATTTGATTTTTCTTTGTCATTTGAGGAGCTTTCGAAGCTAAACGCCTCTGGCATATCCTGTGCAAAACGATCTCACTGAGAGCACACTAAGTGCATCTCATAAAGGGAGTGCGTTATGAACGGTGAGAAGAATCAAGAGGGAATGGCAACTTCAGCAGCGGCGGCTGCACCGGTGAATCTGTCGCTTTCGGCAAATGCGATGGCGGCTATTGGGTATTTCTGTGGATTGGGCGCGATTGTCGCCCTTGTCTTGGAACCTTATAAGGACAACGAAGAATCTCGTTTCCACGCTATTCAGGCACTGCTCTTTCAAGGCGTTTGGATCGCAGGCAATGTTGCCTTCGGCATCTGCTCCTTTATTGTCGGTACGGTAGTAGCGCTCGCGTTTTCGGCGCTTAACGTCAGCATTGTGCCGCGTCTCTTTGCCGGCAGTCTCGGCATGCTTAGCGCACTACTAGGACTGGGCATGCTGGCGATGTGGGTATACCTGATTGTCGCAGCGGCAAACGGCAAGAACCCTCAGATTCCCAAACTGGCCAAGTACGCGAGGCAATTTAGTCGGAAAAACTAGTTCAGTGAATATTGAGCCGCGCGGTGGACCTTCGGGTCTGCCGCGTGTTTTTTTTTCGATTGGGAAAGCAGCTTCGCGATGTACACGAAAGGACCGAATTAGTAGATTAGGAACATGACTTTGCAAGATGACTTATCAATTCTTCAGGGCGTCTGGTTGCAGATTGGCTACGAAAGAGACGGCGTTACAGAACCAGTTGACGAGGAATCAGGATGGCAACCCAAGACGTCTATTTCGGGTTTAACTTTTACGGTGACAACGGCTGACGGGACAAACATTCTGGAGGGAGTTTTTAGCCTAGATTTTGCCAAACAACCCAAAGAAATTGATTGGGTGGATAAAGCAGGGTCCTACGCGAGTGCGCACGTGATTAAAGCGATCTATACTCTCTCAAACGACGAGTTTGTTTTTTGTGCTGCTTATGACGGTGCGAAGCGCCCGACGGTTTTCAAAACAGAATCTGGTCAGGTACTTCGCCGCATGCGGCGCGTGTCTAATCTTTAATTTCTGGCTCAACCAATTTTGCCAACATTTCAAGAGACTGCTGCCAACCGAGGTAGCACATTTCGACAGGAATCGCATCGGGGATTTGAGTAGGGGAACGAAGTAAACGCTTCTCGCTTACCTTTGATCGTCAGGGCACCAGCTCTAGGCCGAGCTTCACCGCGAGGGCTAGGAGGATGGTGCCCGAAAGAAACGAAATGATTTGCATTGCCTTTGGGTTATGAAGAAGGCGGTGAAAAAATGAAGCGAGTAGCGCAAGACCGTAAAACCAAACTCCGGATGAGGTGGCTGCGCCCACGCCAAATACCAGTCGTTGGGACACAGTAGGGAATTGCGCGGCATAGCCTCCCACCAAGACCAAAGTATCTAGATAGACGTGGGGATTAAGAAGGGAGAATCCCAGTGCGGTGAGAATGGTTTTTTTCACTGAAGGAGCGGCCTTGGCAGTAGCGACTTGCTGAACCGGCAGAAAGGCCTCTCTGATCTTTAACAGACCGTAGTAAAGCAGAAAGCCGCAACCCAAGACACCGAAGAGGACCTTTAAAAAAGGAATACGGATAAAAAGAGATGCTGCACCTAAGACGCCGATGAGCACCAAGACAAAGTCGCAAACGAAGCAAATAGTTGCGACAAGTAAATGATGTTGCCGCCGCAAGCCAGAGTCTAAAACAAATAGATTCTGCGCGCCAAGAGCGAGAATGAGACTTGCCTGTAGCAAGAATCCTTCAACCCAGATTCCCATTGTCTCTCTCCTAGCGGTCGCTTAGTCCAGTTTTACGATGACTTTCTGATCGGCGGGCTCTTCGAAGTCTTGCACGAATAAAAACGAACCATTTTGTTCTGCGACTAAAGCCTCTGGACGGATGAGTGTGTCGAAATCTGTGAGCTTGAAGCTGGCGGCATACTTGGCACCAGGAAGCCATTGATGGAGAGAAAACGCCTTTTCGGTATCATCCGACGAGCCGGCTATCAGCATGAGGCTCGTTCCGTTTGAAGTTAGGCCTCGAATGCCCTTCTTCCCTAGCGGGAGGGGCAGAACCTGACCAAAGACCGGGGAAGCGCCTTGCAAAAGGGCTTCGCCATTCTCAATTGTCAAAAGCAGGGCTTCTCCCTTTTCTGTTAGGGGAGAGCGCAAGCCTAGGAAGATCTGTCCGTTGTGGTACGCCAGTCCTTCTACATTGAGTCCCCCTTCAGCGGGCGGCGACTTTTCGGTGGCGACAAGATCGATATCAAGTGCCGAATTTTCAAGTGCCGAAATAATAACTTTTCGTAAAGACCAAGACTCATTTACTTCAAAGGTATTTTTCTTCTTCGAAATGAGCATGAGTTGTTCACGTTCAGTCTTTTTCTTTCCCTTTTTGGTAAGACTGTGTGAGGTCATCGCAAAGAAGCGCTGGTCATCAACCGCGCTAAGGTCTTCTAAATCGTCCCATTCGCCGTTTATCACTTCGATAAGTTCAGGAGTTTGAGTTTTATCATCGACTACCCAGAACGCGTCGGGTGTTTCGTCGCCGGCGATAATGACCTGATTGCCGAGTCGACAAACCCCAGAGGCTTCGGAAATAAACGCCTGTTCGCCTTTGTGAGACGCCGCCGTTAAAGCGAAAGCAAAAAGAGCTCCAACCCATAGTTTTTTCATGCATTTATTCTTGGTGGGCAGGATTGCAATGTCATGGGGCGGGGCGTGGCAACGTGAAGTACCGCATCGCGAAAATTGATGTGACTAGTGCTCTCCGTCCGCCTCTTCCATCTTTCTCAGTACAATTTCTATCGTGGGGAGATCGACGCCGGCTTTCTTCATAAGAAGCTTGGCCATTTGGAAGTCGTCACTGTCTATCGCATCGAAAAAGGATTCCACTTCGCCAATCGCTGCGAGTTTTTCCAGCACTAAAGTGCCTTCAAAATCTTCTTCTTCCATCTTTAGTTTCCTGTCTCACGTTTCTCTACTACGAAGGAATGGCCGTGCCACCCGAACTGGACAAAGGGCTCGAGACGCCAGGGAAATCGGTCATTAAAAACTTCGAGCATCGCTTGGCGCTCCCCAGAGGGTTGGGTTGATGACCAGCAAAAATAATCGTCAAAGGCGAGAATCATGCCGTGCTTTAGGCGGGGCGCTAGGAAGTTCAACACGTCGCGAGTACTTGAGTACAGATCACAATCTATGTACGCGAGACAAATATCTTTGGGTTCACCCGCAGCGGTAAGGGGAGGCAACGTATCCTTATAATAACCTGGCACGAGCTCATAGCTATCTGCGGAAACGTGGTTGAGGGCGCACTGTTTCTTGAAGGCCTCAACGGAAATGGCCATTTCTCCCTTGATCCAATGCGGGTGCGTGTCCTTTTCGGACTCGCCTGCGGGAAACCCTTGAAAGGAATCAAAGCCCCAAAGCTTAATGGGGCGGCCAATCTTTTTTGATTCAAAATGGGCAAGGGGAAACGTCATGGCCCCGTGGCAGCCAAACTCTGCGTAGTCGCCCGAGATATTATTGAAAGAAACCGCCTTAAAGGCGTTGTAAAAGAACCTCTCTCGTTCGGCCCGTTCGTTTACCGAGACCGACACCCCTAGTAGGCTGGCCACACGATTTGCGGCCAAAAAGGTGCCCATAGAGCAGAAACGACGTATGAAAGACGCGACTATTTTTCGCATGAAAGTCCCACGGGATTTAGCAATTATCCTACTATATAGGGCCCGTGTTGAAACTAATTCAGGTCAATTTTCGAAATGGACCACTTTATTGATGGCTTGCCCATTCATGGACCGCACATGGAGAAGTTGGGTACCCTTCAAAGAAGAATCCAACTTCACGGTTTCCACAAAGGGAATCGTGGTAGACACACATTGTTTTTTCTTAGGTCTTTTTACGATGGGTTGCACAACCACGACACCGGGATGGTAATTCACTCTTACTTCTTTCATCGTCGTGCAAGCATCCGAGAAATTTCCCACTAAGAGAAGGGAGCTTTCGGTTGTGAGTACAAACGCATCGAAAAGAGGGGCGTAGAGAAATTCGTCTGCCTCCACGCTCTTTGAAGGGTCGATATGAATTTGGCCCAGCGAGTTTCGCGAGGTCCCATCTATAATTTCGTAGTCTCCCTCAGGGACTAGTCCTACATTGAGATTGGAGGTGAAGGAAACCTCCATAGGCACGCAGTTTCCGCTGTACTCATAGGCCGTATGCCAGACCGTGATGACCGCATGTTCGTGGTCGACCACGGTACGGGCCGGGCCCACCTTCAAGCAGGTGTTGGCAAATTTCCCTGCCGCCATGATTTGGACGTTATCATTGTCATCGAAACCAACAGGAACATACGCTTTCTCCAGAGGTGCGTTTACTACCGTAGGGGTACTTGGGGATTCTGCCCATGAAGCGGGACCCAAGATGAGAGCCATGAAGATAATTCTATAAAACATAAAAACCCCTTATCCTTTAGCAAGGGAGTCGAATCCCCCTCGTTTTTACTTGGACATTGCATCTCTGATGCCAGGAGAACGGAGCGCTGGCAGGGTCAACACATTCAAAAGGCGGGTAAAAAAGTCCCAAACTGCACCTTTTTGTCTCGTCACGTTGGTGTTTCCATCGCACCCCAAAAGTGCGATTCTAATTTGGGAGCTACTGGATGGCCCTAATTCTACTTCTTTCGATTCTCCTTCCCCAAGTTCTTCAGGCCAGTGAAATCGCTGGAGCGCACCTTTTTGAACGCCAGGTTTACCGTTTGTTTACGATTCAAAGGAGCCTAAACAAAAACCTTTTGGTTTATGAGGCGCGTGCCACTCCCGAAGGTTTCTCCGAAAAGGAACCTATTTATGTTTATTGGCTGATGAACGAAAAGAGCGGGGAAGCCGAACCGCTCACTAAGATAGAAAAGGCCTGGGCCTACGGGGTATCTGTCAAAGAGGTAAACGGAGAGGAAGTGGTGTTTTCTCTTAAAGCGTTACCAAGTAGAGAGATCCGCGTTCGCCGTGACTATCATGGGGGACAAGAGCGAGTACGGGCAATCCTTCCTATCAGTGGGCAGACGTGTGAGCTAAAAGAAGTCTACATTCAGACTGAAGGGAAAGGTCTGGTTCCAACGGTGCTTTTCACAGAGCTTAAAGGCATATCTCTGAAGGACGGTTTGGTGGTGACGGAAAGAATTGAAGGGGAATGATGAGCCTGCACGACTACCTTATTATCCTTCTAGGATACGCTTCCGAGGTTCTTGGTACCTTAAGCGGGTTTGGCTCATCCACTTTTTTCGTTCCCATCGCGTTGCTCTTTGAGTCCTTTCAGTTCGTTCTGGCGCTCACAGCTCTTTTGCACTGCTTTGGAAATATTTTCAAAATCATTCTCTTCCGGGGGCATTTCGAGCTAAAAACGTTTCTCCTTCTTTTTCCTCCTTTCGTTATTTTAACTGGCGCCGGCGCGTTGCTCACAACTCATCTTTCAAATGTTTCCCTCCAAAGAGCGTTAGGGGTCGCATTGGTGGCATTTGCTCTCTTCGCTCTTTTTGGGAAGAAGGAGCTGCCTCGTTCACCCCGATGGGTTGCCGTTGTCCTTACTGGACTCTCAGGATTCTCTACAGGGTTGATTGGCACGGGAGGGGCCATTCGGGGCGTAGCTCTGACTGCGATTGGAGTGCCGAAAAACAGTTTTGTAGCGCTTTCCTCCTCTATTGATATGGGGGGAGACTTATTGCGTGCGGCTATCTACTTGAAAAATGGATTTATGGATTGGGATGAATGGTTCTACATTCCACTGCTAGCTGTGGCGGCGCTGGCGGGAGCCAAAACAGGGAAGTTGATATTAAGCCGAATCAATCAGATTCAGTTCGAAAAAATTGTCGCTGGTTGTATTTTGGTGAGCGGATTTCTGATGCTTTTCTAAAGCACCTGCTTAAGAGAGCTTAAGCTTTTTTCACAAACTCCGATTTCAGATTCATCGAACCGACACCGTCAATTTTACAGGCGATGTTGTGCCCGTCTTCGGCATCGATTACGCGGATGTTTTTTACCTTAGTGCCGACTTTTACCACCGTGGAGGAGCCCTTAACTTTCAAATCTTTAATCACGGTTACCGAATCTCCGCTCACAAGGGTATTGCCAAAGGCATCTTTGACGCCTTCTTCCTTCAATTCGGGTAGAGAGGTTTTCTTTACTTCGTCTTTGCTCCACTCGCATGAACAATCGGGACATACCCAAAGGTTACCATCGTCGTAAACATTCTCAGCACGGCATTTTGGGCATTGAGGTTCGTTGGCCATAAAAGCTCCTTAGGGAAGGATAGCAACCTCAGCTGGTCATTGCGAGAAGCAAAGTTGCTTCCTTGTTGACGAAAATCGCACCCCCTTTCACAATATCAATTCTTTGTTTAGTCGTTATGGGGGAGAAAAATGGGCAAGTTGGCTTTTCTTTTGGTGTTCGGTTTCGTACCATTGGCGCACGCTGATATCACGTCTTCCGAAGATTGTTTTCACGGTTGGTTGAGCGAAAGAGGAAGTACCTCTCCGACTGGCCATTGCACCACCGAGCATGATCCGGCTTCCGGCCGGGTTTGGACTTACATCGAAGTCGACTATCCCACTCAGAAACTCTACATCCACGGACTGATGAAAGGCTCAGACGGCTCAAATAACTGGTTTCGCTACGAGGTGACTTCTTGCCAAGATACAACGGATGGTGGGACGGTCGTTAAAGGGGTGAACGCTTCCGGAGGCACCTACACCTTAAAGCACACCGAGAAA
This sequence comes from Bdellovibrionota bacterium, assembly GCA_041751875.1. Taxonomy (GTDB): domain Bacteria; phylum Bdellovibrionota; class FAC87; order UBA2466; family JACKAF01; genus JBGSIC01. The sequence goes on along the minus strand of JBGSIC010000013.1, from coordinate 163,065 downwards.
GAAGCGGTATTGCAGGATGGAAAAGTGCACTTCGAAGGCGAGGGCATTCTTACTTATTCCTTCAAGAAGGACGGCGGCGGCTACAGCCTCGATCTTCCCTGCAAGCGGCGCGCGAAGTAACCGTCTAGCCTGATAATACATAGCTAGAAGTTATATATTCGTATGCAAATTCGGTATTATCAATTTGCGCCGCGTTCTGTCATTGTCACTGTCCGGCGTGCTACGCGAGGTAGCTAAGCCATACGTTGTAGTAAGGAAGTATTGAATATGACAGACCTATATATAAGACCAGACTCGAAAGTGTTCGCTAAATCGGACGACAAGACTGGTGTGATCTTGGGCAAGCAAGTGGGCACAGTCGATCGCCTCGATGGCGGCAATTATGTAAAGCTTAAGAGCTATGATTCGTTTGACGGCAAACATCATTGGATTCCTCTTAAGTGGGTAGTACGCACTGAGAGCAATGTGATCTTCCTTAATAAGACACAGGAAGAATTCCGCAAGGGTCAGCTTAGCTAACAATTGCTTCGTCGCAGATTTCCTTAAAAGACAGAGCGAGTGACTGAATCAGTAGGTCACTCTTGTTCTGATTGTGGCAGCCCATCCAAACACGGTACTTCCAGTATCCGCCTTTAGGGCCAAGCACGCGCAAGGTTTTTTCCCGTAGTTCACGTCGTACGTATAATAGTGGCAAGAACGCGAGCCCGATCTCATCGACTACGGAACGCACAACCGATGCCCAGACATCGCTTTCAAAAACGATGCGCCCTTTAAGTTCATTTGAATCTACAAAGCGGTCAATTTCCGAGCGTAGCTTAAACTTTGTAGAGGGCATGATCCATTGCGCATGATCCTTACCGATGAGTTCGCTAATCGCCGAAGCGGCTTTAAGATTTCCTGTTTTAGAGCGTGTTTTCCATTTTACTGAGCACGCCAACGCGACTGGCATTTCCGCGCGACCCAGGTTTATTAGCTCAGGGTCACTCAAAGACAAAGGCGAAACAATCGCATCAAGTTCCCTAAACCGTAGACGTTCCACGAGTTGCTCGTGCGGACCTGACACCATCGTAATCTTCGGACGTTGTGCGAGTCCGTGCTTTTTCAAAAAAAGACTGACCACCTCCACCACAAAAGAGTGATCGACTTCATCTGATACGCCGATGTGAATGCGTCGTGTAGCAGAAGGCACTCCTTCTAAAATGAGTTCACCCATCTCTTCGGAGAGCTCAAACATCCGTCGGCAGAAACCGTAGATAATCACCCCGGCGTCAGTAAGTTGATTGTTGCGTCCCACTTTCTGAAAGAGCTTTGTATGAAGCGCGCCTTCCAATACTTTAAGCTGACTGCTCAATGAAGGCTGGCTGATTCTTAAATGTTTGGCGGCTGTGGTAACACCGCCTGATTTTGCGGTGACATAAAAATAGTAAAGATGGTTAAAGTTATACATAGCGTTTATCTATATATCACATGCTAATTATATATTTTTATTATTCGGCTCCGGGTGAGATTCTATGTGCTGACAAAGGAGTCACACATGACACAGATTCAAGATGAGAAAATGAAAGATACTAAGAATATAGAGAACAAGGGCAATGAAAAAGTTGTCGAGCTGAAAAAGGTTGATAAGGAGCTTGCTGGTTCAGAAAAGAAGCAAGTCGAAACGCAACCTGTTCAAGAAAATCGTGCTTTCGAGCAAAAAAAGACGGCTTCGCACTAAGAATGCGTAGCTGCTAATCAGGACTCCCAAACAGTCTTGGTTTTCAACGCATGGCTGACCGAAGAGACCAACGTAAATGTCTGTTGGGCCTTCGGCGGCATGGTTGTTTCAATTAGTTAAATCACCGTTAGCTTCGAGATCATTGAAAATGGCATCGGCAACTACGTTGTGGCCTTCCGCAGAGAGATGAAAGCCATCTTTTGGATGAAGCATCTCCAAGGTCGTTAAGGGCGCGTGGAATAGAGCGTTGGAAAACCGTAAAGTTGTTTCTGACCAACACCCCTCCACTCGCATTTCTTCCAAACGAGCATTTAACGCTTCATTCACTCTCCGTCCCAGGTTCACGGTAACATCTTGATGCTCGGGCCTAACCGACGGAAAATGGGTATAAGGAACTTCAAAATAGTGGAATACCTCAGGATTTGCTTCTCTTTCTAGCCTCGCTTGTTCGCGCATAACTGCCATATTCTCTAAATTGAGTAAGCCAAAAACCACGATCCGAGTGGGTTCTTTAGCGGAAGCGGATCGCTCACGGATTCGATTGAGCTGTTGCTCTAGGTTATCCGCCATGAGCGTGGGAATATCGGTGAGGTACTTTTCCCTTTCCAGGTGTTCTACGTGCTCCAAATCATATGCCCAATCCAGATTATTGTGCCCTATCCAGACGAGAACCAGATTAGGGAGTTCCCGTTTTTTTAACAATCGATCCACTTGGTCAGAAAAATTTGAAATGTTACCGAGAACATTCGCCACTGTTCTATCCAGTGGGCTAGCGCCATTCATGTAGGCCCCCGAGCGCGCAGCAACCGTAACACGAGTGGGAAGGGTCTTTGCTAAACGATCAAAGAGCGGTTCGAGTGTTTCTATTTTTTCTCTGGCGTTGATGGCCCATCCTCGTTGCAGGGGCATACGTGTAGCCAGAATGGTACGCACTCCGCCACAAAAAGACATTTCTCCACAACTCAAACTATCCCCGATTACAAAAACGTCCATACGATGGTTGCGTTCCGTGCTTCGAAAATATGCGGTCGAAAGATTGTCTTTGTCAGTGAAAAGACGCTCGCCAATGCCAGCCCACTTTGTAGCGACTCCCGCTATCGCCAAAAGAGCCTTGCAACTTTTTTCATGTAAGGAGCGCGGTTTTACATGCGGAGTTAAGGTTTCCGGACCCTCTCCATGCGCACTAAGAAAGGCGAACATTAACAGCGAGGCGAATAAAATTTTTCGAGCGGCAGTCATGAACACCTCTTCGGGGAGCGACCTTCTACCATGCGGAGCCGGGCAGAATCAATAGGGGCCAGTTTGCGAAAACCCAGTTAAATTGAGGTGTTAATGAAAGTCTTTTATGGTTTTCGCTGCTCGGGGGTAGGGTGCGTTCGCTTTCGGATTTGACCCTTCTCTAATGGGCGACAAACTATTGCTTCGGCTTTTTCAGCCGATAGAACTCTATCAAGGCGTCGTTCTTGTCGCCGTTTCTTCCACAATAGGTATTAATCGCTTTGCCAAAGGTGGTGAAGGCTGCGGGGTTTGAGCCTCCACGGTGCCAGACAATATCTTGATCCAATAAAATCGCGGTATGAAGAGCTCTTTTGTCGCGTGCAAAACGCCAAACAATGACCGTTTCTGGTTGGAGAGTCTTTCCTTCAGCCACCCGTTTAAATCGGGACCTCAGAATGGAATCAAAGTCGTCGTCATCCAAACTAAACCACCTATTTCCTATTCCAAACCATCCCATCGCCGCGCCAAAACAGTTGGGGAAAATGTCTTCCGTGGGAAGAGGCTTGCGAAGAAGAAGCGGTTCACGTACGACGTCAGGAAAATAAGCCGCGAGAGGTTCTTGCGCTGTTCCTCTTTGAGTAGCTACTACCTGAGCAAATGTAGCTAGCGAAGGGAAGCGAGTAGCCATTGTGGCAGTTTCGTCTGGGGACAAATTATCAAAGACGACATTGTGGAACTCCCCCGGACGGTCGTCCCTTTCTTCGATAAGAGCCAGGCTGTTGGGCTTTATTTTGTACGGCGTGGTAATCCGGACGACTGCCTTAGCGCAGAGCTTTTTTGCGGACTCATCCCATTTCGAATAAAAGGTGTGCCCCGCCTCAGACATGAGAGACAAAAGAAGTCCAGAGAGAAGAACGAATCTTTTCATAATACCGCCCAAAGTTATTCCGCAATGACTTGTCTGTTGGTACGAGTGCCCTGCAAGTTAACAAGCGCTTCGTACATCACAGGCGAAAACTGTCCCTTGATGTCGCCGTTAGAGGAAGCCGCAATCACAACCACGTTTTTTGCCTTAGCGAGATCGCGGATAAGACTTGCCGGCACATCACGATACACGACGCTCTCAATACTTCGGGCACCAAACAAGCCACCCGCGCGGACTCCGTTTTGGGCGCTTCGGTTATCGGTAGAAAGGGTAACCGTACGGCCATCAATGTCGAACCTCAGAGAGTTTTTTCCGCCCAAGTTGAGGGGAATGGGGTCATCCGATCGGTAGCTATAGATCAATCCAATGGTGTAGTTGTTGGCAGCGCGGGCGGCATGACGAGTAAAGCGCATTTCTAGGCCTGCGTTGGGATTGACGTAAAGTTCATCCTCGCCACCCTTAGTGCCCTTGTACTCGTTGGGACGTTCATCGATCGCTCCGGGAAGTTTGTGAAGATAGAAAGTTTCCGTGGCATAGCGCTCGCCTCCGGCAAAACTGTCGGTGTTCCGAGAAACATCGGGGGTACCCGCGCAGCCACCCAAAAAGACGGCCAAAGCCAAACCCAAAGACTGAGCTAAAAGTGTTCTCATATCGATCCTCCCTGTGAGCCGCATTCAACAGGCATTACCGGGATACGGCAAGATCGTCGCTTTTTGAAGCGCTATCTGAGCCTGGCGCTAGCGCGGATTTCTCCGATTGTGAAGGAATCTCCACCATATACCCCCATTCGCCCCATGGAGAACCCTTACATTAAGGAAACAGCCGGGATGGCTTTTCTTTGTGGGGTTTTGTATGGGACACGAAGTCCGAATTTCCGCGATTTTGGTATTCCTAGTGGCTCTTTCGGGCTGCGGTAATCTAGACGAGTCAAATCTAGAAGAGTCAAATCTAGAAGAGTTCTCTGGGGAGAACCTTCCCACCACACTAGTCGAATCGATCGATAGATTAGTTTCCCAGTATCCGACTCCCTCGCAAGAGAACCTCAACGTTTTTCGCTCCTACAGTGCGACACCGGGGCAGGCCGATCTGCAAGCGGAATGGAATCCAGATGGATGGGGCGCAGAGGTCAACCTTTCTCCCATCGCCTGGCACGACACCTGGACGAACGCCGATGGCTACGGCCCTACTTTGGGTAGAGGTGTTGCGGTAACCAGACGGCATGTGATTGCGCACCACCAACACGGAACGGAAGCGCCAGGCCGTACTCTTCAATTTGTTCGCCGTAACGGAGAAATCGTAACGCGTATGGCGGCTGCAGAGTATGAAGTGGACACTTCCACGTACTGGCGCGTTCTGTATTTGGACTCTGATTTACCGGAAGACATGGTCGCGCCGCTTCCGACGACCAACTCGGTGATTGCCGGTAAACCGATTGCGAACCTAAACCAGTTTCATGAACTGCGTCTGCAGCTGGTGAATAGTGCAGTGATGAATAGTTCGCATGTTTCCGTGAATGGGTTGCGAGATAGCGATCCGATTCGCTCATTGTATTTCCGAGCGCCTATCAGCGGCGATTCGGGCAAACCTCTTTTTGCGATTATCGGAAACGAAATGGTACCGCTTTCCTTCTGGTGGACCACCGGTGGGGGAAGCTCAATCATTTTTGATCAAGCAACGATTGTTCAGGCCATCGACCGCCTATCGGTCAGAAAAAGCGATACGCGGCTTCTTCAGCCTCGTTTTGTCGAAGTGAAATAACCTCTATTGAACGTGTTTTTGTCCCCAATCCAAAAGTGCACTGAGCACTGATTTCAAAGTGGCCCCCTTTGCGGTAAGCGAATACTCCACCTTCGGGGGAATCTGAGCGTAAATTTTGCGTGAGATGAGTTTGTCTTTTTCTAGCTCTCTTAACTGTGAGGTCAGCATTCTCTGGGTGATGCGGGGGATGGTGCGTTTTAGTTCGTTAAAGCGGCGCGTATCTTCCATCAAGCGGTGAAGAATGACGCCTTTCCATTTGCCTCCAATTACATCAAGGGCTGCTTCGATAGGACAATTTTCATAGTCAGCGTGTTTTTGTTTTCGAGCCATAATCCTTTAATTCCGACATTAGTATACAAAGTGCCACTATGGGCTTTATTAGTGCGTACTATCCATAGCAGAACCAATTCGGTATCTCCACCCTTAGTTAAACACTCTCTGTAAGGAGGAGAAACATGATGAAGTTAGCGTTGTTTGCACGGTTGGAAGCGAAGCAGGGAAAAGAAGAGGAGGTCGCAAGCCTTTTGGAAACCGGTTTGCGGTTGGCCAATGACGAGGCGGCCACTCCCGTCTGGTTTGCCTTGAGATTGTCCCAAAGCACGTTTGGGATTTTCGATGCCTTCTCAAGTGAAGAGGGAAGACAAGCCCACCTTCAGGGACCGATTGCTCAGGCCCTAATGGAAAGGGCGCCTCATATCCTTGCGAAGCCTCCTGTGATCGAACGAATCGATGTACTGGGCGCAAAAGTGCAGTCATAATTATCGATTAGGAGTCGGCCCGATAGGGCCGACTCTCTTTATATTCCATTGAGAAAATCGCATGTTTGAAGTCATTCTGGTTGTTTGTTCGGCAGGCTCGGCGGCGATCGCCGCGGTAGCTGGATTTGGCATCGGAAGTATCCTCACACCGCTTTTGAACCTAGAGCTCGACCTGAAACTTGCTGTTGCCGTTGTTTCGATACCCCATTTTGTGGCCACTGCTCAGCGTTTCTGGAAACTGCGTCGCCAATGCAATCGTAGTGTGCTTTTGAGTTTTGGTCTCACAAGCGCAGGAGGCGGTTTGGTAGGCGCTCTTCTTTATTCGCGTCTCAACGGCCCGGTTTTGACCGCGGTCTTCGGGACTCTTCTTATTTTCGCAGGCTTCACGGGCGTGACAGGCATGATGCAACGCTTTCGGTTTGGATCAAAGTTCGCTTGGGTAGCGGGTTTTCTTTCAGGTGGATTTGGTGGGTTGGTGGGAAATCAAGGGGGCATCCGCGCGGCAGCTCTTCTAACTTTTGGGCTCTCGCCTGCAGCCTTTGTGGCAACTTCCACCGCAATTGGTTTGATGGTGGACGTGGCTCGGATGCCAATTTATCTTGCTACCGAATGGGAAGGAATGGTTTCTCATTGGCGTTTAGTGACCCTTTCACTGGTTGGCGTGATAATCGGAACTCACTTTGGCGTGCGTGTCCTATCGCGGATTCCCGTAGCAACTTTTAAAAAGTTGGTTTCTTTGCTCGTTCTTACCCTGGGTCTCGCAATGCTCACCAAAAGTCTTAAGTAGGAATTCCCGCTAGCTCGCCTTGCGTTCCAGGCGTGAGGCAAGCTGGAGCTTTGACCGAGTTAATCCTTTCTTGGCGCCCATAAGCGTCCCAACGCCGGTGACTCCCACCGCCAACGCTATAAAAAGAAAGAGTGAAGCGAGAACCGTGTCAGCTTTGTCTGTGGCTTTTTTGATCGCAGGAACTTTAGCGAGTTGTTCCACAGCCTCGACCATTTGCGCGGCTGTGTCTTTTACCGCAGCCGGCGCATTGGTTCGCTCTTTGACAGGATTGCGTTCAAAGTAACTGATCACCTTGCCGTCTATAACCTTCAGGTCGTTCACAATGCGCGTTCTGCCTGAAATGACGTCCATCAAAGGATCAGCTGCGACGCCCGCACCCGTACCCATCAGTGTCGCCGAACCAATCAAGGGAAGGATTTTTGCCACACCAGACAGGCTAATTGCACTTAAAAAAAGAAACATAAAGGAGACGAGTAAACTCCAAACCCCTACAGCGACGTAAGATACGTGTTGCCTCCACTGGGGAGGGAGAAGCGCCCCCGTTACGTAGCCTCCGCTGTAATATGCGAGGAACAGAATCACGACCGCACCGGCCCCACCCAAAAGAGCAAATGTCGAGATTTCCCAAGGAAGTAGAGGAGCTAGAAAAATTCCGACTCCGGCCATCGCGAGAAAAACTCCAAACTCGACCGCAGTAGCGACACACGACCCGATGATGACTGGGCTCCACGGAAATTGATTCACAAATTCCTCCTTGCCCAGGTAAGAAGCAAGTCTTGTGCCCTGCGTAAGGAAGCGGCGTTTTATTCGTTCTTACACAAACATTTCACTGAGCTCGCCGCATGGCTCTTAGAAGTGGTCTCCCGAACTGGTAAGGGCGCATTTCATTGTCTGCCCAGCACAGATCACAAAGGACATCCGAATGAGAACGCGACTTGAAAAGCTTTCTGCAAACCGAGCAATGGTTGATGTGGACCGTGTTTTCCCGACCCGCCACAAAAATGGCCCTGTGGTCAAAAGTGACTTTTCTTTTCTTCATATTCGCCTCCGATATAGTGAGAGTTAACTTCTAGCTCATAGAAAGGGCTATATCTTCACCAAGCGATGGTAGTGTTTCGTGGTAGTGATACAGCTCATTTTCTTTCTTGCAGGTCAGACAGAACCGCTCAAATTTCGAAAGCGCCAAGAATTTTTGATTGCATAGGTTACAACGACGTAGCTCACAGGCTACTCTTTTCTCTTTTTTTGGCGCATGGGAGAAGTGGTTGTTATTTGTTTCTACATATTGGAATCGCATGAGTTCCTCCTTTATCATTACCTCTTTTCTTTTTCTGTTTTGACGAGAGCCCGGTGCTTTTAGTTTTTGCACCGGGCGCTCGTTTTTCTTCGAAAGTGTCTGTGGATTTAGTTGTTTTTAATAAAATGAACTTAGAACGCGTTCCTCACCTCCTTCCTTATGAACGGGGAACCTCCCCGTTGCTCCGTGATTCCTTCAACGCGTGGGCGCTCCCATGTCGAGCGGAATGCCCAACGCGAACCTCATTGGTGGTAGTGGTCGAAAAAGTAAATGAGTTACCGGTGCCTCTCTGGGGTTGCGAAACTTCACGCGCAGCAAGAAAAGAATACAAAAAGCCCAGCGTGAGCCACAGGCAGAAATGGTAGGTCAGTTTTGAACCGTGTTTACCGATGCGGGAACACGGGTTTTCAGAAAATTGTTTACGCCATTTCATTCGCATAGCCTTCCCTCAAAATGCTAAGCCGCCGTAAACGGGCGACACTAAAAGGAAAAGTTATAGGAGTGAGACGGTTCGTTCTCTCCTCTGTAAGACTATTTTTAGGAATTTCTAAAAAAAGGTCAAGAGGGTCTTAACTATTTGAAATCAAATGGTAATCTATGTGCAGCGGCAAGGCGACTATCAGTTTGAAGGGTCGCTCATTTGCAATTCGTGGTGCCTCACCAACCCCCCTAAATGGGCCGTGCGGATAAAAAACGCAAGCACGAGCACGGCTAGGATAAACACCCCCATCCACACCAGTCGAGGGGCCGGTTGTTTCCATCTCTCAAAAAGAAGGACAGCCAGTGTAGCTACCCCTAAGATGGCAGTGAGAATAAGCACCAACTCCCCGGCCTCTTCGTGCTCGTGAATATCCTGGTGAGAAACCCCTTGAAGATCTTCGACAATTTCTTCGGCGGGCTCGCCGGACAAAAAAACTGGCACCGTGCACAAGGCGCCGACCACAATCAATCCAGCGGCAACCTGACGTAGCTCCCTTGATTTCCAGGCGAGCGCCAGAACTAGCAGGGCCGCTCCGATTCCCGTAAAAGCCAAGGGAAGGTGGTTAAGAGCAAGATGAATTTGGGCGGCATTCATAAGTTCTCCTTAAGCGTACTCCGAAGCGCAACGGCTTTCACGAAACAAAGAAAGACCCGAGCATACGCTCGGGCCTTTTTCAAAACAAGATCTGTTACGGAACCAGATCGGTTTCTACTATCTTATTGATTGCCTGACCGTTCATTGATCTCACATGCAGCAAACGCGTGCCTTTCAAGGAGGGATCCAAGTCCACCTTTTTTATGAAGGGCATCTTCATCAAGGTGCAAACCCCTTCCGATCGCCGGGCGATGGGCTGAACGACAATCGCCTCAGGATAGTAGGCGACCTTAACATCGTCGATTTCCGTGCAAGCATCCGAAAATTCCCCAACTAGAATGACAGCTTTATCTCCTGAAACCTCCGCATCCAGATAAGCATCGTGAATGGGAGCGTAGAAATAATCATCGGCTTCGGGATGGGTGGAAGTGACAACTGCGACTTTACCAATTTCACTGCCGCTTGCTTTGTCCAAGACAGTGTATTGACCCGCCGCGATAAGCCCCACGTTCACGACCTGGGTGAAAGGAACCATCATTCTTAAACAATTACCACCGTACTTGTACGCCGTTTGCCAGACATGAATGGTTTGCTGTTTTTCATCCACATTGACTCCAGAATCCTGCACCCTGAAGCATGAGTTAGAGAATGTGCCGGCAACGGTAATTTGCACGCGGTCGTTATCGTCAAAACCAACAGGAGCATAAGCTCTGTCTAGCGGCACATTTACAGTAGTAGGCTTATCGTTGGCGAAAGAAGCGATGGATTGAAAAAGAAAAGTGAGAATGAAAAGACGAAAAATCATAAAACCCCCATGAAAAATGTTTGAACTACACCCGCTAGACTATGCAACTGCTATGCCGGGTTTGCGAGATTAAATATTCGTCTGAAGAAGAAAAACGGGTCATTTCGTCCAGACACGATTGTCGTTTTTGTCCCGGTAATTTTTACTCATCTATGATGCATTGCGCTTTGGCAGGTGGGTTTGTAGAGTCTTTGCGGAGGCTCTATGCATTTAGGAAAATATTTTCTTTTCGGATTGGGATTTTTTCTTGCCGGGTTTTCAAAAGCTAAGCCTTTGGAAACGGTTCCTTCAGTTGATCTCGATCAGTATGTCGGAGTCTGGTACGAAATTGCCCGCCTGCCGTTTTCAAAACAGGAAGGGTGTTTTGGATCGACAGCGACTTATTCACTTCAGGACGATGGCAATATCGGTGTCATCAATAGATGCTTTGATAAATCGTTTGAAGGCGAAGAACGCAAAGTTGAGGGCGTCGCTCGCGTTGTTGATTCTAAAACGAACTCCAAATTGGAGGTTCAATTTTTTTGGCCGTTCTGGGGCGATTACTGGATTATCTCATTGGATGAAGATTATCAGTATGCGGTAGTCGGCGAACCGCGGCGCCGTTACCTATGGGTGCTGAGCAGAACTCCTGAGTTGGAATCTACTATTTATGATGCTCTATTAGAAAGTGCCGAAGGAAAGGGATACGATCTCTCGCAGATTACTAAGACACCTCAGCGGTTGCCGTAAGAAGGTTATTCGGTAGTGGTTCGGGTAAGCGGAGCGAAAAGCAAGTTTACGTGAAAGACTGATGTCGCGGGGGATGATTGTTTACCCAGTAATTCGATTTTGTTCAAAGCTTCCCTGATTATTGTTTCGAGTTCCTTCAGTTTATCTAGAGACAAGCATAGAGTATGACCCAAAATGTGGTGTTGTTCCTTGGGAGAGTCGTCTAGCGAGTTCATTGCTACTTTTCCAATCTCATAGTGAAATTGGCGAAGCGCTAGACTGAGAACTTCACCAGCGCATTGAATGTCTCTTTCAATTACGCGCACTTTTCCTTCGGCGACCTCAAAAAAGCCTTCTTTTGAGAGAAAATCTAGCGCTTTTGTTATTTCGTTGAGTGGTACCCGTTCTCTAAGCCTCGCCTGGATCCAGAGCGCATCTAAGCGAAAATCCTTTGCTTGTGCCAACTCATGAATGGCAACAAAATACCAATGAGTGAGGTAGGCAAAGGTGCGGGCCTCTGCGGGATTGAGCTGCTTGTACGGGAGAAATCTCTGGATTCTTTCCAGCGCCCTAATCCTCGACCGCAGGCTAATTCCTTCCGCTGCCGTACGCATGAGCTCCAGACAACGCCGTTCCTGAGAATTTAGTTTTAAGTGCGCAACTATGCTACTGAGAGCGCTGGCACTCATCTTACGTTTACCGGCTATAAAGAGTGGAAGGTAAGCACAGGAGAGGTTTGACTTTTGCGCCAGTTTTCGTAGCGACAGGGAGTGAGCTTTTTTGAGATATTCGAACCATGCGATCAGGAAGGACCGATAATGATGAAAGGTAAAAATATCAGGGCGTTTGTAGGCCTGTTCTTTATCGCCCATCATTACCGGCTTCAATCTAGAATTCCCCACTTGCTGCTTCCAGTGCGTCCTTTAATGAACCGGCACCAGAAAAGGCATCAATCTGACCAACGATCTCATCGATGCCCAGAGAAAGTGCTTGCGACGAGCCATCAGCGGTAAATTGACCGGAGAACTTGATGGTTACTCGTGACGCAGTTTCGTAATCGCCGCTGGTGTTTTGGATCTGCGCGCTGTAGCCCGTATCGCAATTATCTTCGAGGTCAAACTCTACGCGGCGGTAGACTCCTTCCGGAACTATAATGTTTGTAATGGCTGTGCCCGAGGTAGAAATAGGCAACAAACCCACTTCAAGGTCGATGTTGTCGCCGTCAGTCTGCGGATCAGCAGAATCGACATCATCTGCTTTAAAGCGAAGACGCTTAAAGCAGAAGTTTACTTGGTTAACTGTAGCGTGTGCGGTCGGAACTAGCCATTCCATGAGAAAGTTTGACGCGACATAATTTCCGAACTGGATGCTCACTCCACTTTGCCCCTGGCAACTGGTTAATAGCACCGCGAACAAGACCACGACCACGAAAGATTTTAGACTTTTTACGTACTTCATTTGAGCCTCCGTTTTTTCGTCTCACTAAAAGCTTAACGGAGCAGAGGAATGAGCTCAATAGGGGCTGATAACAAGGGTAAGGGAAACTTACACAGCAAACAAACAATAATCGTTTAATAACAAAAGCTTATAAAGTGGAGGTGATAACAATAATTTTTGGAATATCTTTCGGCTTTCCCCGAGGACCTAAAGAGTACCACTTACCGATTCAGCCTGATCTCGGATTTCGGAATTATTGGTGACGGTGTCTAAGGCGTTAATAATCAGCTGAATTCCGAGCTCCAGGGCTCCTTCTGCGCTTTTCTCAGCGGTAAAAGTGCCCTCGAATTTGACGCTTATTCGCTGCGTCGTGGAGAAGGTGCCATTTCCGTTGGTAATCTGTAGACTTTTTCCTGAGGCACAATGATCTTCTAGATCAATTTCAACTCGTTTGTAAGTTCCTTGGGGGACCGAAACCGAAGACAGGTTGCTTCCGCTGCTGTCGATCGTTACCTCACCAAGGTCAAAATCGATGTTGTCTTCGTCGCTCGAAGGATCGCCAGAGGTGGTTTCGCCATCCGTTTTAAATCGAATTCGCTTAACGCAAAATTTAAGCGCTGAAACGTTCGAGCGAGAGTAACTGCTGAAACTCACCACATAGGAACCTGTTGTAGTTCCGCACCCAGAGAGGGAGAAAAAGACCAAAACAAAAATAACAACCGTCCAACCCTTTATCGCCACACTTGATTCTCCTAAGCAAATTCAATCACTCTTCTGCCACAACGTAACGAACAAAATCAGCCTCTGTGAGAATGCCAACGAGTCGACCATTCTCTGTTACGGGAAGGCAACCATATTTGTTCTCCAGCATGGTTGCGCCTGCTTCTCCAAGGGGCGCCGTCGGTGCAATCGTTTCTATGCCTTTGACCATAATTTCCTCTACTTTTGTAGCTCTGAGCATTTGGTACAAGGAAGTCAGCGGAAGTGTTTCTTGTCCGTACAGCACAGCTTTAACTAAGTCGCGATGTGATACGAGGCCTAACACACTCCCGTGCCGATCGACTACGGGGATGTGTCGGATGTGGTAGTCGTTCATCAGTTCATAAAGGACTGACAGGTCATCGCTAGCGCGAACGGCTTGAACTTCTTTTGTCATAAGGTGTTTGACTAAATGTTTCATTTTTACTCCTTACTAAATCGTTTTTGAAACAAAGTTCCCGCCCCGTAGGATGTCAAGTCGCCTCAACCGGGTATTTAAAAGGCTCAAGAAGAGAATCGATCTCAAGGTCCGAGGTTGGACTAAAGTCCATATACCACTCACCCGCTGCGTAGAATTCATGGGGAGCAAACATAAAAATGACCTTGTCGACTACCCTCTCAATAGTGGAAAGCGCCGCCGGCGCAATTACCGGAGTAGCCACAAGGATCTTATTAACGGCTTCGTTCCTCAGCCAATGGATCGTACCTATTGTCAGAGCGGCATCTTCAATTCCATCAGTGGTCAGAATGGCGGATCTTTCTCGCAACGACTTAACAGTGGCACGCTGGCGGTAGTAGGGTTCGAAATCAAAATGGTGTGCGCGGGCAATCTCGGCCCCAATAGGTACTCCCTCCCGAGTGAGAGCGAGGACAATGCCTTTATCAATATTTTGAAAGTCGGGATGGGCACTGAGGCGCTCCCCCGCGTCGCGACGATTCTCAAAATATTCATAGATGTTTACCATCGAAGTGATTTTCCCTTAATCGACGTAAACTGTTTCAAGAAGTTGGCGCAAAGCCCGGCAGGCGTCTGTTGTCGTAAAGATTCCGACCACTTCTCCATCTTCTTGGATCAGAGCGCACCCAAACTTGTCTTCAGCCATTTTCCCGACAACGATGTCTAGATCCTCCTCTGGGGAAACCGAAAAAGGATCGGTAATCATAATGTCTTCAGCAGTAAATGTTTCGGAGAGTCTTATTCCCAAAGCGGTCTTGGTGCTTCGGTCGCTGATTACGCCCACAATTTTGTTTTCTGAACGGACTGGTAGATGGCGTACGCCATATTTGCGCATGCAACGCTGCACCTCTTTAAGTGAGGCCCCCCTGTCGATGGTTTGAGGCGCGGGAGTCATAAACTGTCTGACTTGTGGCATTCTGTGGACCATTTTGCTCTCCTTATATCCCTTTGCGAATTGCAAGGCCGAGGCCAATCCAAATCAGGCCATGGGAGTAGTCTTATTGTGAAAGCCGGGACAAATAGTCCCCGTCGTGGGCCGGTTTGTCAGACCTTGTTTTCTTTCTTGGGCACGTGTTTGCATGTGCTTACGCCGAGCATGGTGTAAGCGGGACACCAGCCTGAGAGACCAGTCAGTACCGGAATAAGACCGATTAGAAAAAGGGGATTTGATGGACCCCAGAAGGCTAGACTTGCGATTAAAAGTCCGCCGATGATGCGAATTCTTCGTTCAAGGGAATGAATGTTTTTTGTCATGGTTTGTTCCTTTAGTTTAGTGAGTTTCTTTCGTTACGGGAGACGTTTTTGCTCGCAGCATTTCTGCGCAGGTTTTTGCGTACCGTCGGCGCACATCCGCGGAAAGTAAGTACCAGCCCAACACCAGCATGACTGCAGCTGGGAGATGAAAAAAAACGACGAGGTCAGGTTGATAGAAAACCCTTTTGCCTATAATGCCTGCAGCGATGAGAATTGCCCAAAGTGCTAGGCAGATCCAACCATGCCTTTTTTTCTGAGCCATAGAATCATTCCTCCAACAATCAATGCAACGGCGATGAAAAAGAGACCAAACTCGGTTCGAAAGGTGAGATCAATCTGGGGACTCACTTCTATTCTTCGAGAATGTTTTCCCAGAGTCAGGTTGTAAGTCCCCGGAAAACTCACCGTAAACTGCGCTTGCAGGTGGTCATTTTCGAGTTCAGTCGGGACTTGAAAAGGCTCCAACCCGAGCTGGCCTTCCGGTTTGACCTCGAGGTGGATGGATTTTGAAGATCCTTCTTCCACGTGCGCAATGGCGGTAATGGGAGCCCCAGTTCGCAATTTCGACGGCCGGATGATCAGCACGTCGCACATTATTTTTTTCTCCGGCGTAGGGAGTGGGCATACCAAACTACAATGATGGTAGCTCCTACGATGAAGAGTTCGATTAGGTGAACTAAGGCGTCAAAATTCACCATCCGCGCATACCCCATAGGAAAAGCTTTATAAGGGTCACGCTCAACGCACCCAACCAAGCTGCGCGAGCGACAGTTTTCAAATGCGGCCCCGAAAGAAAAGCCACACAAAGTCCCGCCAGAGGAATGGAGGAAAGCATTTTGCTGAAACCCAACCAACCTGGATAAGCTCCGTTTGCCGTCATTAAGATCTCGTAGGCGCCGTAGACGATTCCCCCTCCAGCGAAGAAGCTGGCGGCAGTGTTGTTCCCTGTTTTTAGACAGTAAGCGAGAGCAAAGGCGGGAAAAAACCAGAGATCCAAGTGCGCGTAAGGGGAATCAGCCAGCGGGGTGAGCTTAAGCGCAAGCGGAACGGCAATTTTATGAATAAAGGCGTAACCGATTACTAGCCACAAAAGAGCATACAGAATGCTGCCTGAACGGCGGCGTTGCTCTTCCGGCGTAAAGACTACGGGCTTTGGGTTGGGTAGGTCCATAAGCGCTCTTACTTCAAAGCTTCCAACAGGTTTGGCCACGCGTACTTGGCGATGTAATAAACTGAAAAAAGGATAAGTATGGTCCAGACCAGCCGGATGACCCGGGGAATATGAGATCCTGTGTAATGAAGAAAATCTTTTTCAGTCGGTTCTTTCATGTTCTCTTTCCTCCGCATCTAGCGCAATCATGCCCATTTCGCTGCGATCTTTGAGGCGCCCAGTTAAATAAGCCCAGAGCATAGACAGGAGGGAGGCTCCTACTAGGGCACCGATAAAAAGAAGCAAAAATGTGCGAATCGGGCCCGAGTCGACTCCACAAACCAAACAAAGATGAGGCAGTCGTTTTAGTTTGTTAGATGACGCCATTCAGCCTCCTCGTTCTCCAGCATTCTAAATTTTGCGTCTTCTAAGCCGTCGGAATATTGAGTTTGCGAAAGAACAAACCCAACGAGCTGAGCTACCAAAAAAGCGGAAGCGAGAATCGCGTAAACGAGGCAAGCAACTGTTTCAGGATGTCCCCACACCAAGTTGAATAGATACGCCACCAGAAGTGTGCCGCCCACAATGGCGATCAGCCAAACTTTGCGCGCTTTATTCAGTCGGGGGCAGGGTGTCTTGCTCGTAGTCATACGCACTTTCCTTTCTGTTTTGCACGGTGCTCCCTAACCACTGGAGATAAGCGACGATCGCCTTGCCATCCGCGTTCGGAACCGGAACGCCTTCTACCATTTCAAAAAACCACGGATACGCCGGCATTACGGATTGGGGCTCCACGTTCGTGGGGCGATAAAGGTGGGCGTAGTGCCAATCATTGGGTCTTTTGCCCGCTTCGCGACTAAGATCCGGCCCCACCCGACGCGTACCGAAGAGTTGCGGAAGGTTCAAAAGGTTTTGCGATTCGCCTGAAGTGGATACGGGGCCATAGCGAAGATTTTCATTGGCTGTAGGGCGAACAAACTGGCTGTGACAGTGCCAACAGCCTTCCGCGATATAAATGTCGCGTCCCCGAAAAAGTGCTTGATGGTAGCCTTCAAGATCAGCGTAGGTATCTTGGAAGTTTTCAGGAACGCTTTTAGGAAGTCCTTCGCTCCCCCCTTTTTTCTCGACCATCCATACAGGAACCGCAGCTAAACCAATGACCGCGACGATAAAGAGGACCAAGCCCGCGAGGAGAAAAACACCGCTGAACTTTTCCAGAATATTCAGTTTCATGCTGTCTCCAGTGCTATCTGACGGGGTTGCTGACTTTCGCGCCAGGTGAGGTAGAAATTAGTAAGGAAGCAACACTCTCCGGCGAGAATCATAATTCCGGTGAAAGTGCGTACCCACCAGAAGGGAATCGAAGCGGCGACGCTATCGATGAACGGGGAAAGTGCTTTCCACATCATTCCCTGAACCACACCGGCTGCGAGTAGATCGATTTGCATGAGAGAAATGCCAAGAGCAAGCAACCAAAAATGCCATTTCGCAAGACCTTCCGAGTACCAAGGCACTCCCCAAATGCGGGGTAGCAGATAGTACATCCATGCTGTGACCCAAAAACTAAATGTCCCAAAAAGTACAAAGTGGGAGTGCCCTACAACCCAATCGGTGAAGTGAATGATCGATTGGGCGGAGAGCGTAACTTGGACTGCACACTGAATGCAGGTAATAAGGTAAGCAATGGTGCCGAAGAAAATCCATCTAACGGGAAGGTTATCGATAAGCTGTTTCCAATCCGAAGCGAGTGTCGCAATGATGTTAAAGACGACCGTGTATACGACGACATGGACGCCAATAGACGCGACGATACTAAAATATTGTGTCCAAAGCGGGATGGGGGAGAACAGGTAATGGTGCGCACTGTTCATGGGGTAAAAAAAGGCGAGTCCCCAAAAACCGATGATGGAAAGAGCATGGCTATATAGCGGTCGCTTCATTGCCACGGGGAGAAGATAGTAAACCATCGCAATACCGATCGGGGTAACAAACAAACCCACAAGATCGTGAATGTACATTGAGGAAATTGTGGCTCCCGATGTCCCGGCAAAAAAGTACTGGGGAAGGAAGTTCCCCATGACATAAACCAAAGGCGTCCAAATAAGCGCTGCGGTGATGTACCAAAGGCTTACGTACATTTTCTCGGCACGTGCCTTAAAAATCGGGACCAGCAGATTGATCACAAAAAGCACAACGGTTAGAGCGATAAACGGATCCAGTACGGCGGGCGTCTCGGCCCACTCCAGCCCTTGCGCGTGTCCCCCTAAAATGAGCACCACGCTCCCAAGTACGAGAGCGTTGTAGGCCCAAAACAAACCGCGTCCCAGCCCCCAGGAAAGGGTTCGGTAGCCTGTTAACTTTGGCACCATATAGTAGAGGGTGGCGAAAAGACCATTCGCCAGCCATGCATAGGCAACTCCGGCCGTATGCACCATGCGGATACGTCCTGGTGAAAGGTATTCCACACCGGGGAACGGATATTTTTGCAGAAACTGGAGCGAGTAAGTCAGTCCCGTAAGAATAACGACAAAAATAAAGGCTACCGCTGCGTAAAAGTGCATTTTGATTACGGTGTAATCAACTAGTTCGGATCCTTCGTTGTTTTTCATTGGAGAGTATCCTCTTCGCTATAAACTCCCGCGGCGCGCCCTCGGAGGTAAAACACATAAGCCGTAAGATCCCATCGCTCTGCCTCAGTAAGGGTCTGCTGATAGGTCGGCATGGGAGCGCCTTCGATTCCTAGTGTGATCGCTTTAAAAATATCTTTGGCGGTAGGGCCGCTCTTGATCGTGTTTTTGGTTAAGTCTGCCGGCTTGATCGGGTAATCGTCGGAGTCGACCATTTCTTCAGTCGAAGGCCCGTCGCCTTTTCCGCCATCGCCATGACACATGCGACAGTTACGTTGGTAAATCGGCAGACCTCTTTTTGCTGCTGCGATTAAAGTCTCCTTACGTGAAAAAATTTCTTTGGGTGGCGGCGAGATAGCAAGGCTTAGCTGATCCCCTCGGGTCTCCAAGAATTCAGGTCGAAGCGATCGGATGTAGGCAACGAGCGCAAGTTTTTCTTGATTCGAAACATCGCGAAACGACGGCATGCTGGTGCCAGGAACCCCCTGATCGATTGTTCGCAGAAGGTCAGACACGGTGGGGAGAACTCCTGGAGGCGTGGAGCGAAACTTAAAGTACCCGCTTACCAGATTTCTAGGGCGCGGATTGAGCATTGGCGCGGCCGGGCCATTGCCCTCTGCGGTTGCCCCATGGCAGCCTGAACAGCGTTTAAGAAAGGCCTCTTGGCCCGAAGCGATGAGTTGCTGAGAGGTCATCGCTTGAGTAAAAGTCGTGGGCTCGGCCTGTAAGGTAGACATCCAGCACAGTGTGGAAATCCATAGAAGTCGCCGCATTAAATTTCTTCCTCTTAATTTTCCTAAGTCAGAAAGTCCGCATGAATGAGGCAACAAATTGCAAGGGAGGTGCCATCCTTTTCAGGCAGAAAGTTGGTAATCTTCGCGACATCTTGTCCCACTAGGGGCAGAAAAAGTCCCAAGGCCCCCTAAATGGGGGTGAATAATTCGACGCAACCTCAAATACTTATGCGCCCTGGTGGCGGAACCGCCCCATCCTGGCCACGTAGCAGCAGAAAAATTCCGGCCTCTTCAGTTAGTTCTTGCGCGCAGTGTCGCGCCTCAGTTATCCATGATCTATAGGTTAGATGGGATCATACTTGCGGCGCTTTTTAATAAAATCTGCGCTCTTTTTGTTTTTCTCGGTGTGTAGCGGGGGCTGGGGACAGTTCGCCTTCACTCCTACGCCGGAAGTGCAGTTGGGGCTAGCGTATTCGAGTCATCCGGACGTTCAGGTCTATTTGCCCTCGCCGGATATCACGCCTCCCCAGTTGGTTGTGCTCGTTAATAAGAGCGATGCGCAATCTGTAGCGGTCGCGCGATACTACAAAGAAAAATACGAGCTCAAAGATGAGCAGATGATTGAAATGTCTTTCAATGTGGCGAATGACGTTTCCAATACACAATTTCAGGTCATCAATGACCACGTTAAGCGTCGTCTATTACCAACTACCGAGGCCATCGCCATTTCATGGACCCGACCGTACCGAATTGTCTTTGAGAAAAACACCTGTGCGATTGCGGTAACTGCGGGCTTTGCTTTTGCGGAGCACCTCCAAAATTATTGCGAGCTAAACAACAACTATCGCAGCACCGGGCAAAAAATCTGGGGCAAAATCGCAGGAAAGCCGAAGCCCAAAGTGGCGTTGGCCAACAATCCTCTTTTTGAACGTGATTTTGATTTTCCTTACACGCAAGCCAAGGTACTGCCCGCGATGATGCTCGCAGGAAAGGATACCGAGCAAGCTAAAGCCCTAATAGATAGAGGCTTTGAAAGCCGAACCAAGAGTCAGCCTGCGAACTTGCATTTCGTGATTTCCCACGACAAGTTGCGCACCGAAAAGCGCGAAAAAGATTTCAGAGCGGTTCTAGAGGAGTGGCCCGGCCGTGAGAGCGACAAGCCCGTGCTTTGGGAACCCAAAGAAGGCGAGTGCGATTATTTGAAGAATGAGAAAGACATCGCACTTTATTTTATTGGACGCGCGGAAGTGCCAGATATCCATTGCAACACTTATGTGCCGGGTGCCGTGGGCGATCATTTAACCAGTTATGGGGGCTATCTTTTTGATAAACAGGGCCAAACGACCGCGCTGGATTGGCTGGAAGCAGGCGCGACGGGGAGTTACGGCACGGTGATTGAGCCTTACGCGATTGCCGAACGCTTTCCCAAAGCGTCTGTTTTTGTAGACAATTACTTAAGAGGAAAAACGCTCATTCAAGCCTACTGGCATTCAGTGAAAGATCCTATGGTTGGTATCTTTGTAGGTGATCCTTTGGCGCGGCCCTACGGTTCGGTTGCGGAGTATGACGAGCAGACCGATTCCATTACAATCACGACGAGTTCTTTGGAGTTGTATCGTGACTACGCGGTTGTGGCGAAAGAACCTGAACCTTTTGGTTACGAGTGGGAAGAAGTGAAAACGTTCCGGGCCGATACGCTTCCGCAAACTATTACCATTGAAGATGTAGATTTTAATAAAGAGTACCGTGTGCAGCCCGCCAAACCCCGCACTTCTTTACTCGTAAGACACTAGACGAGTTTTTCCTCGTACAAATCTCTCGCAACGGTGCTAATGAAAGTGCACAGGCCTCTTCCTTGTTCCGCCAGTGCTTTCATTTCATCGATAATGTCTTTTCCAGCGCTGTGTTCCGTGTAGCTGTAAACGGAACCATCGTGAAACTCCACGATAATACAATGCTGACAGATCTCGTACCCAATCACACCAGAGTCACCGTGTAGGTTCTTGTAGTTGTGAAGGTGAGATTCTCTTTCACCCGGCATTATGTCTCGGCGGGCGATGGGGAAGGAGTACGTCATGGAGGCGGAGACTAGAACTAGGATAAACAGATTTCAACACGAGGCGGAAAAAACGCCGTCAGCGCGTTTTCACGGCAGAACTTTTCTCAAAAACGTGGAGAGGAGGTCTTTTCCTTCGGCCCATTCGCCAAGATTTGCTACATCCCCAATATGATGGCGTTTACCGACACAGACGAAGCTGCTTCCCCAGGCCTGTGCCATTCCCTCCGCGCGGTTAAGGGCGCAGTAAGGGTCGTTGGAACTTGCGACTAAAAGGGAGGGGAAAGAAAAGCGCTTCATGGGGACTGGTAAGAAGTCCCTAAGTTCATTGGGCGTGTCGTCTTGATCCAGATCGGGCGGCGCCACGATGAAGGCCGCCTTGACGGGTAGTTTGTGGTTTTGTGCAAAGGCGTGCGCGAGAGCAATGCCCCCTAAGCTATGGGTGACCAGTACGACAGGCTTTGCTAGTTGGGTGACTGTTTCACTGAGGCGGTTGCTCCAGTCGGCAACGACCGGAATTAGCCAGTCGTCTTGAACCACGCGGCCCCAGCCAAACTCCTTTTGCCACAAGCTCTGCCAATGAGCCTCGTTGGAGTCCTGCCAGCCCGGAACAATCAAAGTGGGAAAGTGTTTGAAGGGTGCAATCATCGAGCTGTCAGTAACAGGAATTCGCGCTTCAGGCCATTTCTATTGTGTTCTCATTTATGGTGCTTGCGCAACTTAAAGCCACGGCCCGCACCGATTGCAACGAGTAGAACTATAGTGAGAAGGCCGGCAGGAATGAGAAGCACATGATCGTCCATACGAAACGCCCCGCCTGCTATCGCAGCAATCAACCCAATAAGGAGAAGGTAAAGCAGGCTTGGCTTCTTGGTGGCTCTAATTACCTTTTGTTCTACATAATAATTTCGGTTCCGACTCATTGTGAAGGGTTCCATTTTCTATTTGGCTCGAAGGTCTGGACGGGGAGAAGCTTACTGACCCTTCCGAACGACAAGAGGCCCCCATGATGGCACAGGGAACGTTCAAACGACAACGACTGAATCCGTGTTTTAGCTCACGAAATTGTGACGTTTTCTGGGTTTTTTCTCTCGGAAAACGTTCATTTGCCCATGAATATTCATGTGTGCATTCACTCGTTTACTCGTGGATTGACTCAGTGTGCCCGTATTAACGGGCTATTTGAGGCTAAACAAGCTATGCTGGGAGGGTCGATTTAGAAGATCTCTGGGCAGGTGCTCAAACGGTTTTTCTCTCTTGGCACCACTCACCCCCTGGAGGTCTATCGTGGGAAAAAAAATATACGTAGGTAATCTCTCGTACACATCAACCGAAAGTTCAATCACCGAACTTTTCTCTCAGCATGGCGAAGTTTCTTCGTGCCGCTTGGTCATTGACCGCGACACCGGACGCTCAAAAGGATTTTGCTTTGTTGAAATGTCGTCTGGCGATGATGCTGATAAAGCTATTGCAGCGCTCGACGGTCAACAAGTTGATGGACGGGCCATTAAAGTAAACGAAGCTCGTCCGCAAGCTCCGCGCTCGGGGGGCTACGGC
This sequence comes from Bdellovibrionota bacterium, assembly GCA_041751875.1. Taxonomy (GTDB): domain Bacteria; phylum Bdellovibrionota; class FAC87; order UBA2466; family JACKAF01; genus JBGSIC01. The sequence continues at coordinate 139,986 of JBGSIC010000013.1, read as the reverse complement.
TCTTCGTCACGTGACAGCTACGGCAGCGGTGGCGATACACGGTTTTCCGGCAAGCGCAGCGGATTCCGTTCGTAATTAACTAAGAGTTTTGCGGGTCCTTCAGCACTTCTTCCTTTGGGAGAGGCGACTCAAATCGCATGCTGAGGGGCCCGTGAATTCATTTCTGAGAAGAGGTCTGAGTGAGCCGTGATGATTTACTCCATGTTGAAGGTGTTGTTGAAGAAGCGTTGTCTGCTAATCGCTTTCGCGTAAAGCTTAGCGATGGGCGCATTCTTAACGCCAAACTGTCTGGCAGACTTCTTCGGTATCACATCCGAGTGCTCGTAGGTGACCGTATCACTTTGGGCCTTTCGCCCTATGATCTGACTCACGGACTGATCCTTACGCGAGAACGCCTCGCGAGTTCCCGCAAACCTTCTGGCCAACATAACCGGCCCCGCTAAGGTTTTTCCTTTTTTATTCCGTCCAATCTTCGTCGTTAAGGGCTTCGGCCTGAGGCTCGAGTTCCGAGACAAGTTTCAAGGCAAGGTTTCCTGCTTCCGATCGCACCAGATAAGCGGGCTTCTGTGAAGAGCCGTTACGCTTGATTCTTTTGCCTTTTATCACTTTAACGACAGGCTCAGTAAAAACCTCGACCACAACTCCCGCCACAATACGCCCCAACCACTTCCACTGCACAGGCGATCCAATTTGAAAGAGTTGATGCATTTCCTCTATCAAACAAATCTTGAGACGGGTGGGAAGTGTTTTGATTCAAAACTGAGACTGGTCTGAATAGTTTGTGCGTGATCATTCTGGCACGCCTTTGCAATAGGGAAAGCAACCGGGCAGGGGATAATAGCGGGCCTGAAAAGGCCTCAACATCGGAGTCAAAATGAATAAGGTCTTGTTGTACGTACTATTGCTTCTCGTCCTGGCGGGCATTTACCCCTCTGTGAGCGCGGGAATTTCGTCCATTGCCAAACCGATTAGAGTTCGTGACGGTTCAGTGATTGGAGCGCAGAAACGGCGGAAAACCCTTTATCTTAGCCCTCGTGATCATGAATGGGCCATGACCGAGTTTGTAGAGCAGCCCCCGCTGACGAAACAGTAAACCATTGAAACAACGCAAGGTTATTGTGATTCTGGCCGGCCATTTCAGGCATCGCCCCGCCTGATCATTGCGGCCAGTCCCCGAAAAGGTGTAGAAAGCCTCCTGTTACAAAGGGAGTTCTTTTGATGCCTACTATTTATCTCATTTTAGTCTTGGGGATTTATTCCACCTCCGTTTTTGCGGAGAAGATTCCGGCTCTTTGGAACGAGGGGCTGAGAGCAAGTTCTGGGGCAGATATTTCTGAAGAAGCTTCCGTAAAGGAGAAAAAAACCGTAGTCATCTATTTCGCGAACGACGTGCATACTCGTTACGCTTCCGGCTTTGATCTCAATATCCGCACCATCACTTCCGCACTCGAAGACTACATCGCCGCTGACGAAGACGAAGCGAAGTTCATGGTGGCACTTGCGGGGCGTTTTCTACTCGACATGGATGCCTTCAATCGCGCAGTGGATGAAGAACGCGATGATCTCGTTTCCAAAATATGCAGCAAGGCTTCTGAATTTAAAAGCACGTCTCTCGCCATTTTTCGCAACAACGGTAATCCGGGCATGCGGCAGAATGTGTTTGATTGGGAGACTGCTGTTCCGTGGGAGTTCTGCTCAGCGGAAAACAATCAGGATCATCTTACCCGAAAAAATCTTCGTGTTGTGATGAGAGGAGAAATTCAGTTTGATCCGCTTTGGGAGGCTCAGCCCATTGGTTTTTCGCAAGTCTTTTCAAACGCTATCAGTGCCGTGAAAGCAGAATTTCCCCCTGAGACACATCGCTATATTCTGATTATTAAGTCACAGGGTGATGAGAACCATTTTATGACACCTTGGCTCTCAACCAGCGTGCGAGGTTTAGATCCGAGTGCGATTGCGACAGCTCTTCTTGCCCAGCGGGACGCGCTTACCGAAGCCGACCGCGTCACCCTTAAGCGGGGTAGGCAGATCTATCGAACCATAAATCGCGTTCTTTCCAGTTTGGCACCAAATCCGAATCTTCCTTATTTGTCCTCACGCAAAGACTTGCTTTTGGAACACATAGCCGCTCTGGGGGGAGGAGACCCGCTACGGGGAATGATTTTCCCGGTTATTTTATTTGATTCGCCCGATGCGGCCTTGGAAAAGGCTACCGTGTCGAAGCTGACCGAGCTCGTGGAAGAGGGAGATTACACCGAGCTCAACCTGAGAAACGTGGGGTCCCTATACACAGCAAGAAACGGTGGCGAGCTTGCCTCAGCGCCGTATCAGGAACTGTTCATGCTGCCTTATATTACCAGCTCGAGTTCCCGCGATTTTGAAGTGCATTTGAGACGGTGGCTTGAGCGACACGCGAAGGAGTCTTTTCGATGAAATATTTAATCCTTTTAATGTTTGTCATGTTCTGTTCTCTTCCAACTTTTGCGTTAGAACTTGCATTTGGACTGGATACGCAAAAGCCGGAACAAAAAAGGAAACCCATTGTCCTTCTCTATTTTGCCAATGATCGCATTACCCCGGTGCGCAGTGACCTCGATAAAACGCTACTCTATCTCACAACCGGTTTACGAGGAGAGCAGTTTCAGTTTGAGAGCGAAAACATTTTAACCGAAGAGGAACTGGCCTTTCATCAGGCCTTGTCGACGGAAAATAAAAGTTTTTTGCGTAATCTTGGGGATTTCGTTAGTCGAGATATTAGACAGGACATCGAAAGCTGGCAGTTTGATGCGATCAAGAACAACACAGTAGGTAAGAGTCCAAGGTACCCGATGAGTTTTTATGCCTACCGAAACTTTATGCAGAGCTATTCCCTACAAGAAGAATCACCTCTTTTGGTACAGTTGCTCAGAATGAATGATGAAGCAGTAAACCCCCACGCCGGAGTTATCTCCACCCAGATGCCGGAAGAAGCTTTTACTTTTCCCTATCGGGATCAGCCAATATCCCATCCGGGAGTGCTTGAGCGGGTCATTGAGGATGCGATGCTGAAGTTTCCTCCTGATGAATACCGGTATCTACTGGTCATTCGCTCGCCGGCGGCAACCGGAATGGCAATTTCGCCGCGCTATGAGGTCCTAGCGCATAGTGATTTTACTTACCAAGAATTGCTCGAAACGCTCATTGAGAAGAAGGATATTTTGCTACAGGGGGACGCGATACCGCCTCTGAATCGAAAGACCCAGCGACTTTTAAGTGAGATATTGAGCGAACTGGCTGGGCGAAAGGATCGGAAGGGGACAACACTCGAAGAGCTATTTTCCTTCCTAGGGAGAAGCTCGGGAGAGTTTCCTTTGGTGTTTTTAGACGTCAATGAGGTGGAGATTCCTAAAGAGTTACAAGACCCTCAGACGCTTCCCAATGTGGGTACGCTTTTTTACACCAAAAGCACCTCTTCGGATTTGATTGATTACCGTGATTTGTTTTCCTACCTCGGCGTCAAAGAAACAACTTTTGAAGATAGACTTCGCAATTATTTGCGTAAGCACTTGCCTTAGAAAGCCTGTGATCTTTGTGAGTCGATGAACGCGCGAATGTTCGACTGCAGACTAAAGTTCATGCCGGCATCGGTACTGCGATAGACATTCAGGCCTTTGGTTGTCACGTAAACGATATTGGTATTGGAAGGGGCGGTTTCGATCATCATAATCGTACCCGCTGCGGTGAGAACCGTAGCAACGCTAGAAAATCCGTTGGTGGTTCGGTAAAGAAATTCTTGCCCGGCAGCGAGTGCAATAGTGGGATCGTTGCCCACAATGCGTATGGGACCAGAACCCAGTGAGGCTATCGCAGCCGGGTTGGTCCAGTGACTTCCCCCATCTACGCTTTTGTAAAAATAGGGGGCAGCGGCATCCGAGCGCAACCCTGCGTAAAGGGTGAGACCGTCAGATGAGGCTTCAATGTGAGCGCCGTGCAGATTCGCTAGCGGCGAAGGAACTAAGAACCAGTTGGCCCCATTATCAATGCTCTTTACTACTCCTACTGCATTTGTGGCGTCCGTGATGGCGAGTCCCCCAAACGTAAAGAGGTTTGTACCTCGCTGGATGATTTGCCAAAAAACACTATCGGTAGTGTTGACCGGCGAAAGCATTTCCGTCCACACCCCACGTGTCGGACTGGTAGAATAAATACCGCCTGGATAGTAAGTGTTGTCTCCATTGGTAGAAGTCCCCGCCCCGAGGCCGACTAGGACGCGGCTTCCAGAAACCACATGAACCGAATTCGCGTTTGAGGTGGGAAGGCCGGAAATCACCTGTGTCCAAGAGGTTCCTGAATCGGTGCTCTTATAGACGCCCGCGGTCGCCGAGTGGCCCGCATCGACCGGTCCGGGGCCCGCGTTTGCGGCTAGCCAAAGACGCGAAACATCCGAAGCATCAATCGCAATGGAGTAAATTTCCGGATAAGCAGTTCCGCAATGCAAAAGACCTGTGCGAAGCCAGCTCCAGTTAGTCCCGCCGTCTGTGGACCTAAAAAGTCCGTTTCCTTCGCTGCCCACATAAATCACATTGGGATCAGTGGGATCGACAGCCAGGGCCCGAAAAGGGTTGTCAGAGTTGTTGCCGCTTTCGCCGACCGGGGGTCCAGCGATCAGTTCCGAGGAAACTCCCTCGCCTCCACAAGCTCCCCCGCCGCTGGTGCAGGCGGTAAGAAGGCATACGAAGAGAGCTTTTAGAACGCTTCGGATTGCGGTGTTCATGAGGGTATTCTAGCAGAACGGCCAAACCGGCGAACCCTTTTGCCGGCCCCAGCAGCGCGTTGGTTAGGGGTTGGCGTGCCCGGGAAGCCCCAAAGTCGTGAAGTTTACGGGGCTAAAGTAGCGTTGACAGGCTTAAAGAGCCCAGTATACCTGAGTGCTTTTCATCAAAGTGAACTGCGAAGAAGGCTAGGTAGCCGAAGCCGGGTGCTTTTATAAAGGTTGCTTACAGTTTTTCCGACTGAACGACTATGAAAGAAATTGAAGAAGAGCGTAAGCACTACGTAAGGGAACTCAAGCGTTCGAACGAGGAACTCAATCAGTTCGCTTACACCGCGTCTCATGACTTAAAAGAGCCACTGCGAATGGTTTCAACCTTTCTTACGCTATTGGATAAGCAGAACCGACACAAATTGGATGCTGAGTCGATTAAGTACATAAACTTCGCACTGGAAGGCACCCAGCGCATGAAGGTGTTGATTGATGACCTTCTGACTTATTCGCTTCTTGGTAACTCCGGCCCGCGGATTGAGGAAGTGTCGCTCGATGAAGTCCTAAAGGCGACCTTGTTTAACTTGAGTCAGAATATAAATGAAACCGGGACAGTCGTCACAAGTGAGCCGCTTCCTGTGGTCCAGGCCGATTTTGGTCGATGCGTTCAATTATTTCAGAATCTGATTTCTAACGGAATTAAGTTTCATCGTTCGAGAGTAGTGCCGCGTATTTCGATTAGAGCAGAAGAAAAAGACAACAACCTTGTGGTATCAATTAGCGACAATGGAATTGGCATTACAAAAGACAAAACAGCGCAGGTCTTTGGCGTTTTCCAGCGGCTCAATCCCCGCAAAGAATATCCGGGTACAGGAATTGGGCTCGCTACCTGTAAAAAAATAGTGGAAATGTTTGGTGGCAAAATTTGGCTCACCTCCACCCCCAATGAAGGCACTACCTTTTATTTCTCTCTCCCTCTGGAGCCTTCCAATATTTTTCACTGAAACCTGGTACCGAGCTCCCATTATAATTATAACGAAGGGGCGGCCGAACCTGCGGCTGCAGCGAGAATCGGGAAAACGGCAGGGTGGGTAAATGACGGCTCGCGGGTGAGAAGCGTTTGTACTTCGTCGTCCGAAACCTGAGTGAAGTCTTCGTACCATTCCCCTACCGCGCGGAAATTAGGTGGCGCCTGAACATAGTACAAATGATCAGCCTCCGCATTCAAAGTACAAACCGCGGCCTGCGCGATAACCGGTACTGCCACCGAAATCGACTCAGGCTGTAGGCTGCGCATCGCATGAATCGCAACAATCATAGAAGCACCGGTCGCCAGCCCATCATCTACGAGGATTAGTTGGCGTCCTTTTAGTTCAGGTGCAGGTTGGCCGTTTCGGTAGAGAACGTCGCGACGGTTTAGCTCGATTCGTTCTCTTTCAATCACGCTGTTAACCATGCTTTCGGTGAGGTTTAACCGGCGAACAAGTTCCCTATCGAGATAGATGTGACCGCTCGAGGCGATTGAGCCCATCGCATATTCACGCTGTTCGGGCACCCCGATCTTTCTTACTGTGAAGATCTCGAGGGGGGCCGCAAGTCTTTTAGCTAATTCGTAACCCACAGGGACGCCTCCGCGTGGAAGGGCGACTACGGAAATATTTGTTTCGTTTGCTAGACCCCCTAACTGATCGGCTAAGAGACGTCCCGCAGAATGTCGATTCTTGAAACGTTCTTTAAACTGCATTGTGACCTCCTCCTCCTTCGCTTTACCCCTCAAAAGTGCAAGGCAAATGCCAGTTTTTAAGAATGCTCATCGCATCGGATCGGAGTTAAAAACGTTCGCCATCGTTACGAAAACGATACACCTGAGCTTGGATCCTGCCTGCGGAGGGCGTCTATTTTTCGTTCATGAAAGGAGAATGTGGCATGGTGAGTGCAAATTAAACCGTCTGATGAAGTGCAGGGTTTATGAGTGTTTATTTTATTTTTGAGAAACTAGGTCTCGCTCTCCTTTTGGGATCCTTGGTGGGGTTGCAGCGGGAGAAAGCGGCATCTCAAATCGCGGGACTGCGCACCTTTCCCCTCATTACCTTGTCCGGGGCGCTCTTCGGGTTACTTTCCAAGGATTATGGCGCGGGAATTTTGATTGCCGGCGTGGTGGGTATCATTGTGCTTATTCTGATCAGCAATCTCTCTTCCATGAAAGAGGGGGAGGTGAGGACGGGGATCACAACGGAAGTCGCGATGCTGATTATGTTTGGCATAGGCGCTTATCTCGTGTCGGGGCCCTCCCTCGTTGCGGTTGCCATAGCGGGGTTTGTGGCGGTTGTGCTGCAATTTAAACCCGAGTTGCATGGGTTTGTGAATCGCTTGGGCAATGATGAAATGAAAGCGATCATGCGGTTTGCGCTGTTGGCTTTTATTATTTTGCCCATCCTCCCTGACAGAGCGTACGGCCCCTTCCAGGTGCTTAACCCTAAAGAAATTTGGCTCACCGTTGTGTTCATTGTGGGTTTAAATCTTGTTGGCTACATCATCTCAAAGTTTGTGGGATCAACGGTGGGCACCTTTTCCACAGGCATCCTGAGCGGCATGGTTTCGAGTACCGCGGCTACAATGAGTTTTTCTCGTGCAGTAAAAACAGATCCCAAGTGGACGGCTCGCTCCACCACTATCATTCTGGTGGCTTCTACAGTTGTTTACCTACGCGTGGCGATTGAGCTTGCGGCAGTTTCACCAGCTTTATTGAAAAACACGGCCGCGCCGCTTGCGGCACTTTTTTGCTTTTCACTGGTGCTTTGTTTCCTCTCTTATAAGTTTACCCGCAAGGATCACAAGGAGGTTTCCTCAAATGGTAAGCCAGCGGATGTGCGCTCGGCACTGCTCTTTGGGCTAACTTACGCGATTGTCGTGATTGCGATTGCGGCGGCCAAAAAGTACGGCGGCTCTGAATCGCTTTATTGGGTGGCAGCGATTTCAGGGCTAACGGACGTAGACGCCATCACGCTTTCCACTGCTAATTTGGTCAAGGATGACCAACTTCTTCCTGGGCAGGGAACCGACATGATCTTAATCGCCGCACTTTCCAACTTAGCCTTTAAAACGGGAATCGTCGCGATAGTGGGAACCCGCCCCTTGTTGGCTCGTGTAGGGGGAATATTTGGCTTATGTATCGCGGCAGGCGTGGCTCTAATTTTAATCTTCTAAGCGGCACAATCACGCGCAGCCAAATGGAGAGCACGTGAGGCTTGAGCTAAAGCAGGTTTCAAAGAGCGCGCGGATTTTTTCCAGAGTACTTCTCCCTTTTCGTCCAACTCCTTGGGATGTCCTGAGAGCTCGGAAAGAACAACGAGATCATGCCACTCCCCGAGTTTGTCCTGAAAGACTTTAAGGGCGGGCGTTTTACGATCCAAATCCTCCAAGAGATAGCGTGCCTTTTTAACATCGACGCGTAGTCGGTGCTTGGATTGGGCTGAACGCAAAATACTCTTTTTGGCTCTTTCGATACGCTTTCGTAATAACTCCAGTCGAGGGGCAAACACTTCAGGGGCTACTTCGGAGAAGTCTTTGCATGCCGCCTTGAGAGTTTTAACAATGCGGCGCCGATGTTTCTTCTCCAAGAACAGGCGAACTTTGTTCTGTGCAGGAAGGAGCGCTTTGTAAAGCCGCGCCGATTTGCGGTGGTAGCGGTGAGCATCCGCGATAGCGACATCGTACATGCGTTGATTTCCTAGCACATCTCCCAAAGCCTTGAGTTCTTTGCGAGCGGCACGCATTGCCTCGGTCCGTTTGTTTTTGGGCACGACCCAGAGATCGCTGCGCAACTTTCGTGTCAGAATACGCAAGTCATGCACATTTTCGACAGAGGGAAGGCGGTGGGTAGCCTTGGCGAGTCCTTCAAACTTCTCAGCTCGCTTCTGGATAGATTTAACAATCGCCATGAGTTTTCTATACCGCTCCGAAGGCAGCTTGAACAGGGGACTTGGCAAAAGAAATTAGGCCACCTGAGGCTTAAGTACTTGAGTTTATGTTGCTAAACTTGTCCGAGAAGTTAAGGGGGATGCTCTTTCTTCCCCTTGTGTTGCTCCCGTTTGGGGCTCCGTGGTAGAGCTTCCGCCATGCGAAAGCTAGTGTTTTTCAGTCTGTTGGTCGCGGCAGTTCCCCAGTTGGCGCCTGCAATTGAACCACCGCCCTTTGACCGCCATCATCAATGCCGAGAGGCAATTGCGACCAATTCAAACGCATCCGTGGTGCAAACGCCCAAAAAATCACGGTTCCGTCTCTCTCTCTTCTCCTTGGTTTTTGGTCTCCCCACCACAGCAGCCGTGTTGCTGTCCCCCATTAGCTACGAACGTCAGGAAATGGCCTACAAAGAACAGAACACGGGCGGCGTGTACTTTCGCGGGGGCGATGAATTTAGCGACAAGGAGCTTGAAGACCTTGATGTTCGAGCAGAGTATTTTTATGTTCAGGCCCGCATTAAACGCGTTTTTGCGATGACCCGCAATGATATGTCCCACCGAGAGTTTGATCCTAGGCCCGCGGACTTTCGCCGCTCGCTTAAGTTCATGGTGGATAGACACCCCGATGCGGAAAGTCTCGCGAAGGGGATCCCCTTAGAGAATGACGAAGACTTTATCGCCTTTCAGGGGCGTTACGGGCACGCAAACAAAACCTTTACGTGGTACGGGGAAATCAACCCACTTCTCGTTCTTAACCGCGGTCGAATCGATACGCTTACCGCTGCTTTATTTGAGGCCGAGTACCAGGCGTTCCTTCGCGATCCGAATCTGAAGGATAATCTTGTCAGCGGTGGAGACCGCTTTCTGAAAGGTGCCGACTGGCAAGCGGGGTGGGAAAGTCTGAATGCTTCGTGGTTGGAGGAAAAGCCCGGCACTCCGTTTAAACGCAGCCATTTTCTTTATGATAGCGACTCGAAGGAGACGTTAGAAAACCGTGAAAAAGAAATTGTGGGTGTGGTGATTTCTGAAGCTTGGGAAAGAGAAGGTTTGGACTGGAAAGCAAAACTTTGGGACCACATGGAAGCAGCCAACAAAGATCAACTTTTTTTGCAGGCTCTCCCGCAGTGGGAATCGAGTTACCGTCCCCCGACGGATCGTGAGGCATTTTTTAGCTTACTTAACCGTTTTGATAGTCCCCGCCATAGCGATTCGCACGGAATTTATCGTCGACTCTTCCTGGTATTTGACCTGTGGACAATGAATCATCCCGACCGGGACGCAAAAACCCGCCGAGAACTTCTCATGGAGTTTATTGAGAATCAGTAAGAGCTAGTGGCAGCTCTTTGTTTTCTTTTCTGACTCGTATTCATCGTGCCGTCGGATCCATTCCATCGGATGAACTTTATAACCCCCTTCGTCTCGGCCTTTGGGAAGGAGATCGAGCACCATATAAGTCGTAATGAGCATTTCGCATCCACGACCATACGAGGAAAAAGTACGAAAAATTTTCCCCGCATTGTCTTTGTAAAACACACTATTTCCGGGAAGTTCTTCGCCCTGGTACGTGTCTTCCCGGAAGTTATAGAAAACCTTGTTCGCTTCTTTGTCCTTCTCCGTGAAGGAGACCTGGAAATCGAAATTAAAATCACTCTCTGCCGAAGACACCCAATCGAATTGCCAGTTCATCCGTTTCTTGTACGCCTCTATTTTTGCGATAGGAGCGCGCGATACTGCAACAAAATGCATGTCGCGTTGTTTGAGATGAGGTAGCGCCGCGTTCACATGATCGGCTTGAAACGAGCAACCGTCGCAACCTTCCTTCCAATCGGGGCCAAACATAAAATGCTGTAGGAAAAGCTGTGACTTCCCGTTGAACAAGTCTGCGAACGAAAGCTTTCCGTTGGAGCCTTCAAACTCGTATGGTTTCTCCACCAGTGTCCACGGGAGTTCCTGTCTCTGCTTTGCCAGGGCATCTCTCTGGTGTGTAAACGCTTTCTCCTTTTCCAGAAACGCCACTTGAGCGTTTTGCCAGTCAGAGTGAGTTACAATTTTTGGGTCCATGGGTAATCCTTTCCAGTAAGTGACAGAGTTGTATCCAGCTGCCTCCCATCACGCAAGCTCCCGCAAATCCGCTTCCAAAGCGTGATTCCGGCATCGCACGTTGGTTTTCATCCTAGCTTGAGCTAGAATGATTACTCGTTACACTCCTTTGGAGACACCTTGCATGAGCACCTTTGCTTTCAACGCCATCAATCTACTTATTATGCCCCTCTGGTTTGGTCTTTTGTTCCTGCCGCGTAAGCGGTGGGTGAACCGCGCCATCGATATCTTTGTTGCTCTTGCGGCGGTCTTGTTTTTGGTGAATCTGATTCCCGCTCTTTCGCAGGTCATGCCAGTCATTCTGAAACCTACGCTGGAGAGTGTCGGGCAGATGCTTTCCACTCCCGGTGGAGCCTTGGGAGGCTGGACACACTTTGTGATTGGGGATCTGTGGATTGGACGCTGGATCTGCCGCGACGCTCAAGTGGAGCACATCGCCCACCGGTGGGTTTTTCCTCTTCTCCTTCTCACGTTGTTGTTCGGACCAGTGGGCCTTTTAAGCTACTTTTTTGTGAAAATTTGTTTCACGGGGCGTTTTGGAACGGAAAATCCCTAGGCACAACACCTACTGCCTAAAAAACTGACAGACACAATTGTTCTTCCAATCATTCTAAGAGGGTAGCCTGGTGTTATTGAAGGTAGGCAGCGGGAACTGCTATCCTATTGGAGATGTACGTAAGCCGCTTAAGAATTCTTTACCCACTTCTCGTCTCTTTCCTTATTCTTTTTGCTTCTACTCGTTGTTCTGATTTTAGTGCGGGCGGACTTCGCGACAACATTAACACGCAAGACAGGCGTCCCCTTCCTGTGGCCGACAGTAAACTGCTGAGTTCCAGCGTCGATTTGATCACCACGACGCATTCAACCGACCCGAAAGTTAATGACATCAGTTATCTAAATTTCAGGCTGAAATTTCAGGATGACTTTGAAAAAGCCGGTATCATCGCCTGGCGCATGTTCCCCTACGAACTCATCTTCTTTCCGGAGTCCGAAACCGTGAAAGCAAGAAAAGTGTTGGTTGGAAAATGGCTTTCCAGCGGAAGTGAGGCCTTTTCAATCGATGAAGGAAGTCTAAGCGTTGATCCTAATAAGACCTATCTCAAAACGGATTTAGTGTTTAGAAACCGGGGAAGTGTTTTTGAGGTTTGATTATGCCGACGGTTTCACACTCCGGCTGCGTGCTTTTGCGGAAAGTGATACTTCAAGGAATCGGCGTTCGACCATCTACTTCAACGTAGGCGAAGGCAGACGTGGTAAGGCGATTGAGATTTCAGATGGAGAAACGATTCTTCTTACTTTTGCTCCGCAGTTTTTTGGGAACCTGCGCGGCGACTACGAGCGCTGCTTGGCAGGAACCTATACGAGAAGGGGAAAGGTTCTTCCGTTGGAGGCCTGTGACGTGTTTTCCTCCTATTCCTACATAACTGGGGGCGGTAGCAAAGATGAGAAAAACCGTGGCGTGATGGAGATCCCCCATACGACGACGAGGCCTTAGCTATACTTTTATTTTATATCCCGTTCTAAATAAAATCCATACGACCACTAAGCAGGCAAAAAGGAAAGTCAGTGTGAGCGCAAGGCTCGCCTCGATTCCCACGTCCGCCAATCCGTAAAAACTCCACCGAAACCCGCTGATCAGATAAACCACGGGATTAAACAGCGTCACTTTCTGCCAGAAGGGGGGCAGCATATTGATCGAATAAAAGCTTCCGCCCAAAAATGTTAGCGGCGTAATAATCATCAGCGGAATTACCTGCAGCTTTTCAAAGCCATCCGCCCACAAGCCGATGATAAAACCAAAAAGACTGAAAGAAACCGAAGTGAGAATCAGAAACGCTGCCATCCAAAAGGGATGCAAAATACTGTAGTCCACAAAAACGCGCGCCGTGAGAAGAATGATGCTCCCCAGAATGACCGACTTGGTGGCCGCCGCTCCCACATACCCTAAAACAATCTCCAGGGCAGAAATGGGAGCCGAGAGAACTTCATAAATCGTCCCCGAGTACTTCGGAAAATAAATACCAAAAGAGGCATTGGAGATACTTTCGGTCAGAATAGAAAGCATCACCAGGCCGGGCACAATAAAAGCCCCGTAGCTCACCCCTTCGATTTCCACCATTTTGGAGCCAATCGCGGAGCCAAACACAATAAAGTAAAGAGAGGTGGAAAGCACGGGGGAGGCGATGCTTTGAAAGAGGGTGCGAAAAAATCGCGTCAGCTCAAAACTGTAGATAGCCCGAACCCCGTGTAGATTCATGCGTGTCTCCCCACTAGCTTCACAAAGATATCTTCCAAGGAACTTTCATGGGTTTTGAGATCCTTAAAATCAATTCCCAACTCACCCAACTTCTTGAGCAGGGGAGCGATGCCCGTCTGTTCGGCCTGCGAATCAAAGTTATAGGTAAGCTGCGTGCGGTCTTCGGATATCTCCAAATGGTAAGCCGAGAGAGGAGCGGGCAGCTCTCCAATAGGCGACTGAAGTTGCAGAACAAGCTGCTTTTTCCCCAATTTTTTCATCAGCGCGGCCTTTTCTTCGACCAAAATAATCTCGCCCTGCCGGATGATACCAATGCGGTCGGCCATCTCTTCGGCTTCCTCTATATAATGAGTCGTTAAAATGATGGTGACACCGCGTTTGCGCAGTCCACGTACGAGTTCCCACATATCGCGGCGTAGTTCGACGTCTACTCCCGCCGTGGGCTCATCCAAAAATAAGATTTGCGGGTCGTGGGAAAGAGCTTTGGCGATCATCACCCGCCGCTTCATTCCCCCCGAGAGGGCCATGATTTTGGAATCCTTCTTATCCCATAGAGAGAGGTCTTTAAGGACCTTTTCCAAAAAAGCCGAATCGGGAGCTTTACCAAAAAGTCCGCGCGAGAATCGGACGGTGTTCCACACTTTCTCAAAGATATCGCTCGCCAGTTCCTGGGGAACCAAGCCGATTTTTGAACGCGCCTCTCGGTAGTCTTGAATAATGTCGTGGCCGTCGGCCTTAACAGTGCCGCTGGAGGGATTGACGATACCGCAAATTATATTGATGAGTGTGGTTTTACCGGCGCCGTTAGGGCCCAGCAGTGCAAAAATTTCACCCTTGCGGATTTCAAGGCTCACATTTTTTAAAGCTTGGAACCCAGACGAATAGACTTTATGGAGTCCCGAGACGGAAATCACTGCTTCAGCGGCCAATCAAACCTCTTCAACACTACGGTGTGAGAAGAGTTTTACCGCTTTTTGGGGAGAAGGTCACGCGGCAGCGTGGTGGTATCAAGCCACTTTTTTCAAACTCGGTTGCGGCCGTTCGATACCGAGAGTTTTAAGGAGTTTGATGGCTCCTACAGGAGAGTACACCTTGGCCTCGTTGCTAAAGTAAACAAAGGTTTCTAGGCCCGTTTTGTTCCAGTGCCTTACTTTTTTAGCCCAGTCAGCAATTTCTTTTTGGGGATAACCTTTCTTAAAACCCTCACCGTGTAAGCGAGCGTAGACAAAATCAGCGGTGGGCTCTTCGGTATAAGGGGCTTTTTTACCTCCTTCGTGGGCAAACACGAATGCCACGTTGTGTGCACGCATGAGATCCATGAAATCCTTGTTGAGAAAGCTCTTATGACGAAACTCAAAAGCATGGCGTACGGGAAAGTTGCCTTCCGCTTTCGTAAAAGCGCGTCCTTCCACTTTTTTTCCATGCTTTTTGGCTAGGCGCGAAGCTTCTTTTGAGTTTTGGGGAAGTTGCTTTAGAAAAATTTCAAAACGGTCATCTTTGAGCATCACATTCGGGGGAAACTGCCACAGAATCGGTCCTAGCTTTTCCTTGAGACAAAGGACTCCGGAAGCCATGAAGTTCGCGAGCGGCTCACTGGCATTTTTCAAACGAAGAATGTGAGTCATAAACTGCGGTGCTTTTACGGCGAATCGAAAATCTTCGGGAGTTTCGGCATACCAGCTTTGAAAGGTAGCGGGCCTTTGAAGAGCGTAAAAAGTGCCGTTGATTTCAATCGAGCTGAGCACGTGGCTGGCGTACTCCAGTTCGCGACGCTGCACGAGATCTTTGGGATAGAATTTTCCCCGCCATCCGGGAAAGGTCCAACCTGAGATACCGACCCAAAACTTACTCATACTTTGTTATTCGGCGCGTAAAAAGGCCCGCATTAGGGGTTTATCGTTAGGATGTTAAGGGGTTAACTGTGAGAAAAGTCAGTAGCTTAGGCGGCGCGGGAAGAGGAAGCGGGCACAATGGGCAACTGAGGCCTTTGCGCCGGAGGTTTTCTACGGGCAAAGAAGCGATTTTGGACTGTGACTAGCATGCAGCTCCCCCCCCAGGATTAGCAAAAACTCGCTCACCCAATTGAGGTCAAGCCGAGTGCGATAGAACGCCGTTATTTTGAGTAGCCCAATATGCCACAGGTAGATCCACAGGGAATTCATGCTCAGAAAGCGCAAAGCACTTTGGAACAACTGATTTAATTTGTTCTGAGCGAAGCGAGAGTCCAGAAAGGAGTGAAGCGCGAGCAAGGCAAAAAGGCCTGCTACACAGTAGCTCAAATAGTAAAAATTAGGCGGGTACTTATTTGCAATGAGCTCAAGGTTACGACCCGATGTGGAAAGTAGAAAGCGTTGAAAAATAAATAAAGCGCCCATCAAAAGCGCCACCCCCACCGCATTCCATTTCTTTTTGAACTCTTGAAAGTGCAACCCGAAGTAAAAAAAGAAAAGCGAGGGAAGGAAGAAAAGAAATTTTCCTGCCCACTTAACTGCGTGCCCAGGTTGTGCGAACTGGAAAACCACACTCACGCCGATGAGGAGGGCGAGACCGACTCTTGCATTTTTGACGTGGCGATCAAGTAGCTGAAGAAAGGGAAACACAATCGCCACCGTGAGCATGAGAGCGATCCACCATCCGAAACCAATGCCATCGCGCAAACCGAAGAACACCAATGATCCTACCGCGTGTTCCAGCGGGAAAACCAAAGTGGATGTTCTATGAAACTCGATGGCCATGAAAGCGGCGTAGTAAATGACCAAAAAACTCCACCAGGGAAGGAGGAGCCGGGCAAAGCGTTGCAACCAAAACCGACCGATTTCAGTCGGCGTGCGTAGCGAAATGGCCCAAAGGCTTGCGCCTGAGCAAAATAGTATGAGGGGGACATCGAAATGCGCAAAGTCCCAAACAAAGTGCGCGAGCGCTTGGTCTGTATAGGGACGGGTCGCATGAATAAGGAGAATCAAGCAAATACAGAAACCACGAACAAAGTCGATGTCTTTGTAACGGCTAGGGCTTGAGGGATTCATGGAGTACTTCCATTATATACCCAGTTTGCGGAGTGAGTCGGGAATCAATGGAGAACGGTTTAGCAGGCGGAGCGTCGGGACAAAGCGTTGCGTTAGCTGAGGACTGAAAAAGATTTCGGAAAAGCGGATTGGTCTTAGACCAGAATCCTGCTTGAAGTTTGGGAGCCCGGTACCGCTCTTCGACGGCAGCATCAGTCACTCCCAATAAAATAAACTGGAGTTTTGCTTCGCGGTGCCACAACGTCCGGTCAAGCTGTGGCTCCCAGCCCCCGGTCGAACCGTCAAAGACGCTTCTTGTTTTCCACAGTTCGTATGGAGCCTCGCTTACGAACGCTTCTATGGACTGGTTGCGCTCAAGCGCGCGTGAAAAGATCAAAGCACGGCCTTCCTTGTTAAGCACGAGATTGGGGCGTGCGATATCGGTGGACGCTTGCCCATGACACTGACCCGCAGACCATTGGGCGATGGCTTCATAGTCGCTCGCTACCTGAGACTGCCACGTTTTTCCATCCCAAAATAAGTGCCAGTGCTGGGCTATATGCGACCGTTCGCTTTCCCATTTTGTAAAGACGAAATGGGGGTGACCCGCGGAATCGATATCAGAGCCGTAATGGTTGAAGAAGCTTTCGCCCATCGCGATCTTTTTTATGACTTCAGCGTTTTGTTTACTCTTTCCCGTTCGCTGAATAGGCAGAACATAAGAAGAGCCATCGCTTCGTTGCCAAGTCCTTCCCTCATCGCTACTTTTTGCGTAGGAAACATCAGCGTTTTTAAAACCTCTGGCTTTAATGGATTTGTAATTTTGTACTCCGTTCAGACGCCAAGTCCAGGCGAGATGAATCACTCCTCTAGGATCAGTCGCTGCGTGCCAGAAATAGGGGCTGGATTTACCGTTGTCCACGATAAAGGGACTATAAAGCGGCTCCCATTTCTGAGAAGGCGTGAGGTAACGGTACAGATGCTCTTCCCCCTTTCCGGCGGTTCCGCTTCGAAAATGCAGCAGCAAATCTCCCCCTTGCGTGCGAATGAAGCTGGGATAAGTCACCTTGGTTTCTTGTGGACCAGGCAGAATGTTAGTCTCTGCGAGATTCCATCGGGAAATGTCGTAAGGGTTTTGCGATCTCAGATAGTTCATGCGGTTGGAATGCTGGCCGAAGGCTACGTGCAGGTAGCCGGCGCCGTCCATTTCCATCGAGATATAGTGATGTGGATTGGAAAGAGAGATTGTGCCTTTTCGGTAGGCAATCGGGAGTTTTCCTTCGCTGATGGGTAACCAGTATTTTTCGAAGTGATTCTCAGTCAGTTTCCTGCGGGCCACCACCAAAAAGCCTTCGGGATGAAAGTAGCTTAGGTACTGATAGTCTTGGTGAGTGAAGAGCGCTTTTTCTCGAGCAATATTAACGTTGATATAGGTGCCATCAAACAGGGAGCCTATTCTGAGGGCCTGAGCGTGAGTGCCCAGTGGACGCCATGAGTTCCTTAGATCAATAGCAGGCGCACTTTCCGCAAGGCGGGTCAGTTCGATTTTGCTCCAGACCTCGTGCTTGTTTGCACTGCGATGAGGAGCGTAGAAGGAAATCGAGTGTCGCCCCTTATCCAAACGCACCGCTGGGAGCGGGCTGGTTGTCAGGTACTTGGAACTCGATAGTTGGCTTACAGAATCAAGCGTTTCTCCATCGATAAGAAGGACACGTTTTGTGTCTCCTTGACGTGAAGTTTCGATCTGAAAAACGCCAGGAGTGGTGATTTCAATACTAGTGGAAAGCCAGTTCTCACCCGAGCCATCGAACTTGATAAAACTTTTTCGAACCTCAAGTACGCTTGTACCCTTGCCTCCCACAGAAAATTGTTCGGCCCGAAGGACCTCGCGGGCGAAGCATGGGAAGTAAACGGTGAGTCCAAGCAGCAAAAAGAATTTGAACATAACCACCTTCTTTTTTCGGAACAGAAAGTGATTTTCTCATGTGACGATGAAGGATGCGCCGAGCTATTTTCGTTTTCGGCAACGGACAATCGAAGTGTCAGAAAAGCCAGTCGAAGTACTCGACTTAAATACAAGGCCTTCCACTTCCGGCCCAGTGGTGTCGATGGCTTTACGGCAAGAAGCCACATCGGAAAGAAGAGGAAGCACCACGATATGCGGGGAAATAAAAGCACGAGGAAGGAGCGACCAGCGTTCTGGGTAGGTTTTACCACGCAGAAGCTCCCCATCCTTTTTCAAAAAATCAAAAACGTATAATTTCGCCTCACCCTTAAGCCACTCTGCGTCAATGACGTTCCATCCTGATTTCGGCTGAAAGAGGCGACGCAGTTCGCGCTGCATGGGTTCGGGTAGCACTACGGTGTGGTGCTTTCCCTGGCGGGTGTAAGCAATGAGTGCGGCATCAAGCTCAAGGGGAATATGAATCTGAGCGCGGTGCCCGTGAATTTTAAGCTGTCCGACCCAACCCATTTCCAGAATGCGAGAGATAGCCGAGCTGTCGGACTTAATCTCGGTCTTCGGGTGCATGGATTTAATGTAAGGGGAGGTGGCCACAAACGTCCGTGGAGCAAAAATGGTTTCGACTGAGATGTCGTGAAAATCTGCGATCCCCATGCGAAGGGAACATAAAGAACCTTTTCACCGATGCCAACTGCTTTATCTGATGTAGTTTCGGATTTTCAGTTGCTGGATGAGCTCGCGCAATTCCGCAGGCGTTTTCGCGAACTGCTTCGCCGCTTCTACCGCGCCAGGCTTCGCTTTGAGGAGCATGGGCTTAAATAAGTTCTCTAGTACATCTTTTGGAAGGGCTTCGAGCGCTTCGACGACGGCCTCATAATTGGCTTCCAAAACTTCGCCATCAAAGCGAATGCTCGCAAAATCGCGTGTGACGAGAGCCGTTGCCGCCTTTTCACCCCAGCGTTCTTTGAAAGCTTCCAGTTCATCTTCTGTGATTCCTGCGCTGGCATCCATCACGACATAGGTGACCATGCTTTGATCGCCTAAAAGTTTGAAGGACTTGTTTTTACCTTTCAAGACTCGCTTGGAATATTCGGTGAGAGAGTATTCGTTGATCGCGTCCTTCTGAACGGTCGCTTCCCCTTCGAAATGTTTCATTTGCTCTTGAGCATCACGAAAGGCATCAATTGCCTGCGCAATGTCTTCGGGCGGTGTGATCGTATCGCCAGCAACTTGTTGAGGCTCGCGCGTCTTTCGCGTTTTAAAGACATCGGATTTCGCTTTTGCTCGATTTTTTGCTGGTGACTTCGCCATTTCTATTCTCCCTTATACTTTTCGGACTAAAATGGCGCGCGATTGATGAAAATCGTGAGTTTGAATTATGTTAGCGGTCTGACAATTTCTTCATGCAAGCTTCTATATCGACCGCGCCAGCCAGCATAGGTTTCCATAGGTCACCTACTTTCGCAAGACGACGCAAGATGGTTTTTATTGTGAATTTTTCAGGCTTTAAACCTGGTTTAAGTTCACTCCACTTCAGGGGTGTAGAGACGGTAGCGAGCGGGCGTGGGCGCACGCAGTAGGGAGCCGCCAGAGTTTGTCCTCGACGGTTTTGAAGAAAATCTAGATAGATACGTCCCTTTCGCTTATCCGGATTGCGTAACACGCTCGTTGTTTTGGGGAATTTTTGATGAACGATATGGCAAACCTTTTCGGCAAAAAGGCGACCTGTATCGAAATCGAAACGTCCCTGCGTGGGAATACATATATGGAGCCCCGTCGCACCGGAAGTCTTGCAATAGCTCTCCGCCTTCACGCTTTTCAAAACGCGATGGACTTCTTTGGCCACCTTAATCACTTCGGAGAAAGGGTTCCCATCGGGATCCAAATCAATGACGACAAAATCAGGATTTTCTAGATTATTCTGACGGGAAAGCCAGGGATTAAACTCAATGCAGCCGAGGTTCGCCAAATATAGAAGAGACCACCTGTCTTGGCAAAGAACATAGTTCACCGTTTTCCCAGAAGACGCGGAGAAGACTCGCACTGTTTTGATTCGTCTCGGTAAGAAACCTTGCATGTCCTTATGAAAAAAACCCTCGGTTTTAATTCCGTCTGGTTGACGATGCAATGACTGGGGACGGTCGACCATATAAGGCATCATGATATCCGCGATAGAATCGTAGTAAGCGACCAAGTCTCCTTTCGTGTATTCCTCCTTGGGCCAGTAAATTTTAGAAGGGTGGGTGACGGGCGGTTTATCTGCCGCGGAAACCCCGCTAGAAATACCGCGGTTCGCTTTCACTCTCAAGCGTAGCCATTCGCGTGACAATCCATCGGTATACAAGGAATCGAGATTTTTTCCGACTGCAATACCCATACGCGATGAGACCTCAGCCAGCTCGGTCACAGGAGTTACCAGTTTCAAAGGGGACGTGAGTTTGACTCCTTCTAGTATTTTCTTACGTTTCTTTAGTGCTTGGTTGCGTAAATCTTTTCCATTGAAATACAGAAGATCGGATACGACGAAAAAAGTGTTTTTCCCCTCGCGCACGATTTCTCCATCTAGAACGGCATCGCACTTCATGTTTTTTAATGCTGAAACCAGCGAGGGGTATTTTTTCTCGAAAGGCAGAAAAGATCTTGAGTAGAGTTTTACCTGAGATTTTTCCACTTCAGCGATGGCGCGAATTCCCTGGCGAAAAGGTTCGTAAATCCAATTTTTGTTTTCAGGCGGGTGTACGGAAAACACCGGTTCCATCAGGCGCACTTTGTGGAGCATCCCTGATGGGGAAACCATTTTCTTTGCCGGGCGCACTGTTCGCAACGACTTTTTTTCTAAAGAGCTTCTTGTCTTTGATTTAGGTGTGTTCGTTTTCTTTTTTACCGCGTGTCTTTTGTGCGAAATCCAAATATCTCCTTTTTTCTCTGACTGAGACGCTATCTGTTCCATGGAGCGGCCGGTAACTACGGAGCGATCTTCTTGCAAGATATCGCGGCGCGAGGCTTCCGCATCGTGTTTCTTGATCAAAAGCCAACCGTTTGGTGGGGCATTTTTCTTTTTGATTTTCACCAAAGCAAACTCGCCCCGCAGTTTCTCTCCACTGAGCAAGAAGGTGATGTGGCCTTTTTCCAGTCCCTCTAGAAGAGCTTTTTCACTTTGCTTGCGGTTGTTGGATCCGCGTTCAAGGAGTGTGCCCCGATCCCAAACCATCACCGTACCGGCACCGTAGTTGCCCTTGGGAATAATGCCCTCAAACTTTCCATACTCCAGTGGGTGATCTTCCACAAAAACAGCCAGGCGCGGATCGCCCGAAGTTAAGGTAGGGCCCTTGGGAACTGCCCAGCTTTTTAGGGACCCTCCCATTTCGAGTCGAAAATCGTAATGCGTGCGGGTGGCGGCGTGTTTCTGGACCACGAAGCACGCGGCTCCTTTGACCGGGCTTTTCTTGTCACCGGGAGCAGGCTCAGGGGTTTGATCGAACTTCCGCTTGCGGCGGTATTCTTTTAGGCTCACGGTTATCTCCTCTGACGTTCCAACTGATCCCGGCCCCTAACTTAGGCGGAAAAGCACGAAGCGTAAAGGCCCCTAAGCTCCTTAAATAATTGCCTAATCTGAGTAAGTTTATGGCCAACGCGCGGCATTAAAGAGGTTTAGGAAACGGCCGATACATAGGAAGGCCCACGTATGTAGGCCTTTTGGAGAGACTCACATGAAAGCTCGTTTCCTTTGTGCCGTAGTGACCTTTGGGATCTTGGTTGTCAGCACCTTTGGCTTTGCAGCCGGTACTGTCACCCCTAAAACCAGCACGGGTGCTTACAAAATTGAAAAAGGGAAACCCAAAAAGGTCGGAACGGCTGCCGCAGGAAAAGCCCTTCCTTTCTTGAGTCAGACCAAAAAAAAGGACTGGGTCTTGGTTTCGATGAACGGCGACAAGGTTTGGCTCAAAGCGACCGCGGTAACGGTCTCTGGGGACCGTAGCACGGCGTCGACAAGCACCGCGAGCGTAGGCGGAGCGGCACCAACGAAGATTCTTTTGGGTGGTGGCCCTGGCATTCAGACCGGCGGCACAGGGTTTGGCCTTGGCGTGGGCGGTACCTATAATGTGTTGGATAAGGTAACGACCAACCCACTTGAAGTGGGTGCCACATTCTATTTTTATCCTGGCTCAGTCACATCGTGGTCCTTTTCGGGCCTAGCCAGCACGATGCTTGTGGGCACGCAGACGAAGGGTTTCGGCCCGGAAGCGGGTCTGGTCATGTTTAGCACCTCCGTCGATTTGGGCATTTTCGGCTCGGTTTCTTCAACCAATGTAGGTCTCTCTTTGGGGGGACTCGGACGCTACCCTCTTTCCGAGACAGTCTTTCTCAATGGGGGCATGCGACTTCTCGTGATGAGTGGCACGGCCCTTCAATTCCACGCTGGCGTGCAGTTTTCTCTCTAATTCGACAGCTTGCCACCCGGCGCTTTCTGTTTCACCATGCCTTACGCACTGGCGTAACCTTTACTTAGGAGTAAGGCATGAAACTCTCCCTTCTTGTTTCCGCAATTGTGATGCTGCCTCTGTTTGCGGCTGCAGCCCTGCTAAAAGTCGGCGACTCCGCACCGCTCTTTGAGGCCAAGACCCATGACGGTAAGGATTTCAAGTTAGGCGATCGAAAAGCCAAAGGCTGGACGGTTCTCTTCTTCTATCCGAAAGCGGACACCCCGGGATGCACCAAACAAGCCTGTGCGTTTCGCGATTCGATAAAGGCCATTCGCGAGCAGGGTGCCGAAGTGTTCGGCGTCAGCGCGGACACAGTGGAAAACCAGGCGAAGTTTCATGAAAAGTATCATCTGACCTTTCCTTTAATCGCGGATCCCGACGCGAAAATTCTTAAAGCTTACGGGACAAAGATGTTCGGCTTGAGTCTTTCCAAGCGTTGGACCTTTATCATCGATCCGGAATTAAAGATCCGTGCGATTGATGACAAAGTTGACCCCGTGATGGACGCTAAAAAAGTAGGACAGCAGTTGGCCGACTTGCAGGGCAAGAGCTAAGCGCCTTCTGGTAAAATAAGGCGCTATGAGTCCCTCTGTCCCCGATCTTTCGCTAGTGCCCCTCTACGTGATTTATCACGTGCCCAAAACCGCTGGCCAAAGTCTCCGTCGCATGCTCAAAGAGACCCTCCCGCCGGATGAAATCTTTGAGATGTACGAACAAGTTCCCGTCTACGATCCGATTACGCGAGTGAGCAAGTGCTTTAGTTCAAGTGAGTACGAAACCCAGTTGAGGGCTTTAAATCATCACCGCCCACCGCTTAAGGTGATCATGGGTCACCAGGTGTTTTACGGAGTTCATCACTATTTTGATCGCCCCGTGCGCTATGTCTGTTTTGTGCGCGAACCTATGGCGAGAACACTTTCGCTCTACAATTTTCGGGTGGGAGTGGCCATACAATTGATGCGAAACCCGCGTGTCTGCGAAGCAGCCGACGCCATTGCGAGGGATCCCTCTCGTCTGAAGACCCTCACCCAGGATTTTCCCGACGTGGTACCAGGTTCGGTGCTGGATTTTATCAAGGTGCGGGACAATTTTTTGGTGAGAGGGCAAGTACCTTCATTTTCATCCTGGCTAGAACATTACAATCGCAAATCTTCGAGCTACGTATCAGGCCTCGACATGGTGGAATTCTTGATTCGAAATAAGTTCTTTGAGTGGGGAAAGACGTCGTGGAAGGAAGCCATTCACATGGGACTTAGGAATTTTTTCTTTATCGGAATGCAGGAGAGCTTCGCCGAAGATTGTCGCTACTTATTTTCGCTGCTGGGGATCGATGGGGGCGAGTTTGCGACGCGAGCCAATGCGTCTCGTCCTCATGTGGATAAAATCAGTTGGCTCGACCAGTGGCGGATGCGCAGAAAGAATAAACGGGATAGTTATCTCTATGAAGCCGTGCTGAGTAAACGGCAGGTGGCCAATGCCCAGTCGCAGCCTGTAGCAAAAATTCTAAATCCGTCGCCCCATTCACCTTAGCTTAGGAAAAGCACTTCGTTCGGGCAGTCGAGGAGCTCCTCAAAGCGAGAATGAAATTCTTTCAGGTAGCCCTGTGTATTGTGCTTGTCCAAAGCCGCTTGATCTTCCCATTTTTCGAAGAAATAAAATAACTGAGGATCTTTAGCCCCCCGAAACAGCTCATACTGCAAGCAGCCGGGTTCTTGATTGGCTTTCGCTGGAAAGCTACCGAGCAGCCTGGCGGTGTTTTCAATTTGGTTGGGCTTTGAACGAATTTTGACGGCTAGGATAATCATGAGAAAAGCTATATCACAGGATCAGTTAAAGGAAGCGGGCTCTTCCTTTTCCACCAAACCGAATACGCCCCATTTTTTTTTCTGCGCAAACTGCATTTCCACCTTAATGGCGTGCGCATGAGCCGCGTACATTTCGGCAACCTCAAGAAAGGTTTCTGCGGCGAGATTCACCACGGTGGCGCCAAAGGCCACGTGCACAGAACCACAGTTACAGCGGCTTACCGAACACGAGGCCGCGTTATGGATGACATATTTTGAAGAGTTCAAGATTCCCCCTATTCGCGTTGGCCAGCTCAGAAGCCGCCAACTTCTAAATAAGATTCCATCTGATTTAGGAAAGCCTGTCAATAGGCCGCTCCTAAATCGTCTCTCCTGGCTGAAACCCGGCATCCCTGCTACAGTGCTTTCGAAAAGAGGACCCCTATGGAAACACCTTTCGAAAAATTTGAGGCGTTTTTGCGCAGCAAAGATTTAAAGCTCACCACAGGAAGGGAAGCGATTCTTCGGCAAGCACTGAAGACGAAAGGGCACTTTGATTCAGAGGGGATTTTTCAATCGCTCAAGAAGCAAAAATCGGGTATCTCCCGTGATGCGGTGTTTCGCAATATTCCGCTTTTATTAGAAGCCGGCCTCATTCAGAAGTCAGTGGGCCAAGGGAAGGGCGAATATTATGAAGCCATTGAGGCAAAGCACGGCCATCACGATCATATGATCTGTACCGAATGTGGGAAAGTCATTGAGTTCTTTTCGAAGGAACTTGAAAAGAAGCAAGCCGAAGTGTGCAAAGCGTACGGATTTGAAATGACTTTCCATGACCACCGGATCTTCGGACACTGCAAAGAGTGCCGCTAATACGCGCATAGACAGATGTGACGCTCCCAGCCTGAAGATCCCTGTTGACGGAAATAACCCCCATCGCTTACTTAAGACTCAGTCTGATTTAGGTAAGGAGTCCAGATGGCGCGTGTTGGTCTAAGTGGTTTACTCTTCTTGGTGTTTACTTTTCCGGCTTACAGTCTAGATACCATAGAGCCTTTTGAAACGGGCTTGAGTGACGTTGAGCTTTATTACGGTCGTTCCCAATCCGCAGGTCACGCTTTTATCGGAACGGTGGGAGTCGGAATCAGTCGCCTGCTCAATCCTGCTGTCAGCCCTGAAATTGTCCATGATGGAGAAGTGGGATGGGGAATGGGCTTTGAAAACATCATGAATGTTTATGAAGGTCGATTTGGTGTCGATCTGATTCCCGGAGGTTGGACCAATGCGGAAGAAAGTAATGTGGGCCTAGGAATGGAAATGACCCTGCCTTTCCAGGGCTTTACTCCCTATCTTCAAACGCGCGTCGGTACCCACCTGCAAGATAACACCGTCGAGTGGGTGGCTTCTCTAGGAGCCGCCATGAATGTCAGTCACACGGGACAGTTTTTCCTGGAGGTGGGACATAAGTGGTTACCAGGTACTGACTTCGTACGCGCCGGCATTGGCTTTAACATGTTAGTTTCAGAAACGACCGAGATGATTTCCCAGATCACCCATGACGAGGAGTGGGGCGCCATGCTGGGTGTGATTCAAACGCTATAGGGTTCTTATCGTTGATAAATTGCCGGGTCGGGCATAACATTTTGGTTTAATCTTGCTTGAGGACCCGCATGAAAAAGATCACGAAGTGCTTTTTTGGCTTGCTGCTCATGTCAGCCCCCGCGCTGGCCTTCGACCACGATTTACAGAATTGGGAGCTTTTTATCTTCCAGGGCCCTTCCGACTCACGTTTAAGAGGCTATCTGGAGTTCCAACCCCGTTTCGGCACGGATTTACAGCGAACGGAGCGCGTGTTAGTTCGACCGGCCCTCCTGTACGCCATCACCCCTGCGCTGACTTTTTGGCTTGGATACGGTTGGACTCCGGCTTTGACTCCTCAGTATAGCGACGAGGCCCGCTGGTGGCAGCAGTTCCAGTACATTTCCGATGCCTCCAAGTTAAGGCTCACCCATCGTTTGCGTTTTGAGGAGCGCTCGATTCAGGACATGGGAACCGCTTTTCGGCTTCGGTATATGCTGAAAGCTGAGTTGGCGTTTGAGGAAAATCGCACATGGTTGGCGGTCGCCTACAACGAACTCTTTCTTAATTTTAACTCCCCCTCTGCCGGCGTGCAGTCTGGTTTCGATCAAAACCGCCTCTTTATCGGGGTGAATCGGGCCATTCATCCCCTTGTCAGGCTGGAAGCGGGATACGTGAACAACATGGTTCACCGACCGAACCTGGCACAAAATAGGATGAATCACGTTTTGTTCTTCGGATCTTACGTCACATTCTAGTTCGCTAAACTTTCCTTCGATAGGCACGCCACTTGCACTCCTTTCTCCTTAAAGGAGTCATTCATGCGAAATAACGCAACTAGTGTGGGACGCCCCAAGGTCCTTAAAGGGAAAACCAAAAGAGGCGTAGATATCAAGAACACGCACGGCATGCCCGGTGCGGCAAAGCTACCGGTTTGGGTTTTGGTTCTAGATCGGTCTTCCGCTCAGATTTTTGAGCGCACGCCCCGTGCAAGGAAGCTGAGACTCATTCAAGACGTTCCCTACGGCGAAGGCCGGTTGCAGGGCAGGGAAATTGAGTCCGACCGGCCGGGCAGAACATTCGACAGCGCCTTCGGAAATAAGGCCGGTAGTCGCCATGCTTACGAAAGCCACGTCTCTCCGCAAGAACAGGTAGCGCAATATCTTGTAAAAAAAGTGGCGCGCATTATTGATGGTGCGAAAGCTGAGGGAATGTTTGGTGGCCTTATTCTTGTGGCGGAGCCCCACTTGCTGGGAGCAATTCGCGCGTCGTTGAAGAAAACAACTTCGAAGGCTCTCTTAGCGGAATTCAGCCGAGACTACGCTTGGCTCACGGAAAGCCAGCTTCAAGAACGACTGGAATCGCTTGTACGCACAAGCGTGTTGCGTTCCCAAGTCCAGTAAAAGGCACTCCGTGCAGGATATGGGTAACAGCCTGTCACTAATGCCCAGGATTTTCCCGGGCGTTAAGCTTGATGGCGCAACGCTGGCAAGGCAAAGCCCACCTTTCGATTCTGGAGCGAATAGGCTTCTTGAAGTGTCTCAGTCTCCGTCTCAAAGAGACTGGGCTTAAGGCCGTGAAGTTGGAGAAGCCGCGCTTCGAGTGTTGCTTGATCTTCTGCGGTACCATGACGGTGAATGTGTAAAGTGCGCACTTCTTGCTTGAGCATACGAGTCACTAGTAGCGCTCGGTGACATTCAATCGGATCTTGCTCGGCGCACAGAAGCGTGGCATTTGTGGCCTGAGAGGCGATCTTAAGTTCGCCGAGGCCCGCTTGAAAGAGTGGAGCGCGCGCCATCTTGTCGTAGTCCGCCACGCCATCGCTGAAGTAATCTCCGGCATTGGGTCGACCCCCTAACGAATCACCCATAAAGAGGTAATTCAGTCCGTTCGATTCCAGAATCTGAGTGAGCGCCTTGCGATTGAAGTGGGGCATACGCCGCGAGAACGGGAAACTGCGCACGTCAATCACCAGCTTAATCTCAAATAACTTAAGGAGGTCGAGGAAGCCGTCAAAAGAATGATTAGAATGTCCAATGGTATAAATTGGCTTGGAGTTCTTCATAATACAGACGCTAAACCTAAATTCCGAACAAAGTCTAGAGGCTCGGATGTGATTTGTTGGCGACCAAATTGGCAGATTGTTAGGCTGAGGCTTTACGCACGGGATGGTGGTTTTCCACTCTATCTCTTAGCATGGTTTTACCTTCTCCGCGCGCGCAGTTGGCACAGCAGTAAAATTTTCCCTCTGACTCCATTCCATGCCCAACCACTTTACACCCGCACTGTGAGCATTCGGGGGCGAGTAAATGAATGGCGCATTCGAACGAATCGAAAACATAAGAGTGGTCACCAAGCGCGACAGTGAAAGCTTTATCGTATTCATTTCCACATACTTCGCAAATCGCCATTGCGTCCTCCTCGGTAAGTTGTTGCTCATTGGGGATGCAAATATAGTGCCCCGAAGTGTCAAAGGGGTTTGCTTGCCGGTGAGCTCTACCAGGTGGTCGGCGCGTAATCTTTGAGAAACTTTCCCCAGACATGTTGCTTTTTGGAGATGCTAGAAAAGATTGGATCGCACACGCGAGCTGCGCCATCGACAATATCAAGGGGCGGCTGAAAGTCGTGTTCCTCTTGCTTTCGCTGAGATAGGTCGGCGGGATCTTCATCAGTCACCCATCCCGTATCAACCGCATTCATATAGATCCCCTCTTTGGCGTAGTCCGAAGCGGACGTCAGCGTCATCATGTTGAGAGCGGCCTTGGCCATATTCGTGTGCGGGTGCTTGTCTGTTTTCGTATAGCGGGAAAACTTTCCCTCCATCGCTGACACATTCACAATGTGTTTTTCTTTGCTAGGAGTGCGCAACATCAGGGGTTTGAGTTTGCTACATAAAATAAAAGGTGCGATGGAATTGACCAACTGAACCTCAATGAGTTCGCTCGTCGGTACGTCTCCCAACGTCATCCGCCAGCTATTCATTTTTCGCAAATCAATTTGCTGCAAGTCGGCGTCGGTGCGCCCCTCGGGAAAAGCAGCCGGTGCCTCAAGTGCCTCATTTTCTCGGTAAGGAAACTGCGACAGAAGCGAGGGGGCCTGAATGCCGATGGCGGCACCCTGCACAGCGAGTTCGGCTACCCAATCGTGTTTGTCCTCTGTACCGCCGTTTAAACCCTTCCAATTGTCATAAGCGCGCAGCGTAGGTTGCACCGCTCGGGGAAGAGCGGAAAGTGGCGTGGCTTCTTGCTCTAAGAGATGCTTGTAGAAACCCGGAGGGCGACGCACCGTTTGGGCTGCGTTATTAATGAGAAAATCGAGTCGCTTCTCGTTTCGATCGAGATGTTGAGCGAAAAGTTCGACGCTCGGCGAATGACGGAGGTCCAGGCCGTGAATGGCTAAACGGTGGGCCCACACGTTGTAGTCCTCTTCCCGTGCGTATCGTAAGGCCGCATCGTGGGGAAACCGAGTCGTAGCAATCACGCGCGCGCCGGCTCGCAGCAACATCAGTGCCGACTGGTAGCCAATCTTAAGACGCGCACCCGTAATGACAGCAACGCAGCCGTCGAGATCCCCTGTTTGAAAGCGCTTGGCATAGTTAAACTCGGCGCAGGAAGGGCACATCGAATCGTAAAAGAAATGCAACTCTGCAAACTCCTGCTTGCAAACATAGCAGTTGCGCGGGCGCTCCAGACGTTTCTTCATTTGTGTCGGGGAAGTGAGCTGGAGCGGGGGAGGGGTAAATACAGTCGCTTGGCGCGCTTCGCGAATAGCGGTTTGCGCGTTGAGCTTTCTGTCGTGCGCAATTTGTTTACGCTTGTTCTTTTTACGGTAGGCTTTACCGAGTTTTCGGTATTCGAGTCTATCGGGGCGCGATAAGCGGCCCGCTGCCATCATTAGGGAGCAGCGCAAATCTTCTGAAATCGATCCCAAAAGAGTGCGATCTTGCAATACCGATTCCATCAATCGTACACAAGCTTCCACTTCGGATGGGTTAAGGACAACTTCGCTATGAGTTTGCTCTGAAATAAAATCTCCCTACTTGTTCGAAAGTTTCTTTAGTTTCTGGATGATTTCGGGATAGGAGCGAATCAGAAGGCGAACCCCCTCTTGCTCATGATTTTCTCTCACCACCGCGGCCGACTTGCGGATTTCTCCCAGTAGTCCGGATTTGTCGTCGTAACGAACCAGAAATTCTACTTCTTCCATGTTCTTACTCACAAACTCACGTAGAAGAGCTTTTATACGTTTCACATCCTCGGGGTTACGGGTGCTGATGACAATGGATTCAGGGAACTCCTTTTTTAAAAGCAAAATCTGGGAGGGATTAAGGAGGTCGGCCTTGTTCAAAACAAGGTAAGAGGGAATATCGGAGCTGTCGATCTCTTCCAGTACGGAGCGGGTGACTTCAAGTTGCTGGCGAAAAGTCGGATCCGAGGCATCGACCACGAAAAGAAGGAGCGAGGCCTCACCCGCCTCATCCAAGGTCGACCGGAAACTTGCCACCAGATCGTGGGGCAACTTTTGAATAAACCCCACCGTGTCTGAAATGAGCACACGAGGAAAAGTCTCAGGCTGCATCGCACGTACCGTGGTATCCAAGGTCGCAAATAGTTTGTCGGCGACGAGCACCTCGCTTCCGGTAAGCGCTCGCATCAGAGAAGATTTCCCGGCGTTGGTGTATCCCACCAAGGCCACGCGACAAAGGTCACGCCGCCGTTCGCGCCGAGTCTCTTGGTCGGCGTGCAAGTGTTCCAACTCGTGCTGCAGTTCAGCGATGCGGTCGCGAATACGCCGCTTATCCAATTCGTGCGAGGTTTCGCCGACGCCTTTAGAACCAATGCCTCCCCCTTGCCGTTCTCCTGCACCGGTAGCCCGAATGCGCGGAGCCAAATATTTCAGGCGCGCAATTTCGACCTGTAGGCGCGCTTCTTGGGTTTTCGCATGGCGGTGAAAAATTTCAACGATGACACCCGTGCGATCGAGCACCTCGGCGCCCGTGGCTTCCTGAAGATGGGCGAGCTGATTAGGTGTGAGTTCTTGATCAAAAATGACTTTATCTGCTCGACCTGTGGGAGCAGGGAAATCTTCTTCGAGGTCCTCTTCTTCCGATTCGTCGAGGGGCGAGTTTTCTAACTCCTCCGCTTCTTGTTCTAATTTTTGGGCGGCTTGTTTTTCCTGAGCTTTGGTTTTTTTGTGCTCGAAATGGCCCACTACTCCCGTGCCACCTGTCCAAGCGGCAAGCTCGCGAAGTTTTCCGCCGCCAATCGCCGAAGCTGGTGCGGGAGATTTTCGGCGCTGCGAGAGGGTACCAATGACCTCAAAGCCTAGTGTTTGCACCAAACGTTGGAGCTCCGCTAGTGAGGATCGAAATTCCGCATCCTCCACGCCGGGGAGGTGAATGCCCACCAATACCGCTTTCATAGGAGTGATTTAATAGTAGGTTCGCTTGTTAGTCACCAGACGAAGAACGTCCAGATAAGCCAGCATAGGCCGAAAAGGGTAACCGCCACTAAGGCAATGCCGTGGGGTTTTCGCAGGTGTTGGAACATGATTTTTCCTCTAGTCTGTAAAGCCGAAGCGTCTTTTTAGCACAGGGTGCTGTCCCGGCTCAATTGTTAAGCGGACCACCCTGTGGCTTGATTAGGCTCGTCCCACCAGGATAAAACGGGTTCCCCCGCCGGTTGCATGCGCCAAAACCGGGTGTGATTTAGCCTGAAGGCCGTGTTTTTTCAGCGTGCGGATAAAATTGGGCTGGGCATCCACCGACCAAACTGCCACACAGCCCGCAGGTTCAATTGCCCGGCAAAGCTTGCGAATGCCGTCCGGAGTGTAAAGATGGGTATTGGACGCCGCCGTGAGCGCGGTGGGCCCATTGTCTGTATCCAATAAAATAGCATCGTAAGTCGCGGTGCCCTCCAGACAGCGTATGACGTCGCCTTCCACCAAGGTCACCCGTTTGTCCGCTAGCGCACTGCCAGCGAAAGGGAAGCGAGGGTCACGATTCCATTCAATAATCTCAGGAACGAACTCGGCAATCGTGACATGGGCATCCGGGCCTACGCAGGCCAAGGCACTTTTCAGGGTGTAACCCATTCCCAGGCCACCGATGAGAACGCGCGCATGTTTTTTCTCTTTCAAGCCCGCGCAGCCTATCTCGGAAAGTTGCTGTTCCGAATGAAACTGGCGAGTCGACATTAAGTCTGCGCCGTTGATGCAGATGTAGTAATCGCCATCATGCTCATAAAGGGAAAGGGTTGCCCCGTCGGGAGTTTGGCATTCGGCCATCAGAGTCCGCTTTTTCAACGCGAACTTCTTTTTTTGCCGAAAGGGAAAAATGCGGGAACATTTTCAACGTATTCCTTGTATCCGGGTTTCGAAATGAGATCCTTCTCAAGGAGGGCGACGCCCGAAATTTTCAAGAGCAACCAGGTGATCAGCACCGGGCTGATGAGGGTGAGATGACCCCCGCTTACGTTCAACGCCATCACGAAGTAGCCCCACCACATCAGACTCTCGCCGAAGTAGTTCGGGTGGCGGGTGAGGGCCCAAAGACCGGTGTTCAAAACTTTTCCCTTGTTTGCAGGGTCATGCTTAAAGAGCGTGAGTTGATTGTCCCCGATAGCTTCAAAAAAGAAGCCCACCATCCAAAGGGTAAGGCCTGCGGTGTCGTAAAGGGTGAGTTCAGCGTGTTGCGCTCGCACATACACAATCAAAAGAGGTGACGCAATAATGGCCATCAAGAGGCCCTGGAGTCCAAAAATGCCAAAAAGACTCCACCACCAAAACGTCTTGGGACGCTTGGCTCGCATGGCGGCGTAGCGCTTATCTTCCCCTTTACCGGAATTTCTAAAATGCAGATACCAAGAGAGGCGCAGTCCCCATAGCGTGACCAACAACATCATCAGTTTGCCACGCAAAGTAACGGTGTCGGCCTGCAAGTAATAGGTACCTGAAAGAAGGATAAAGCCCAGTCCCCAGAAACGGTCCACAAGGCTTGCGTCCCGGGTAAGAACGCTCAAAAACCAGATGAAACCCATGCCAAGCAATGACAGATAAAGGGCGGGTAACCACTGAAAGAAAATTTCCATGGGGATGTGCTACCTCAGGCAGCGACGGGCGGCAACTCGGTAGGGTTCTTGCGTAGGTACCTGCCGAAGGAGCCCATAACCCAGCCGTGAACCAGTGCCTGGCTCCACCGGTACAGTGGCCACGGCAGGCGCGGTTCGTAGTCGTGAATCGCGACCAGAACAGAGTCTTTATCGACAGTATCCCTAAACTCCAGACGTCCTCTGCCCTGGTTAAGAGTGAGTAACCCTCCTCGAATGTAGAGTAGGGCCCTATCGGAAGAACTTCGCTCAGGGGAATACTCTAGAACGAGAAGCGGCTTGCTTAAACCGACAATACGAAAGGTGGCCGTTCGCTCTCCGCTTACCGTTACCTTGAGAAGGGGCCAAAGATGCCGAGGAAGCCAGTATAGATAACTCCGCGCCACCCAGTCGGCATTGCGTGAAGCAGGAAGGCTAAGCCTTTGAACCGACCGTACTTTGCGATCCGTGTCCAAGCGCTTACTGCCTTGAAAAGCGACGGGAGTGAAAAGCAACTTGGTGAGCGCTTTTTGTATGGTATCTCGGAACGTGTGCCCAGGAATGCCGGCTTCTTCCTGAAGGCGCCGGTCGCGGCAGCAAAGGGAGTACTGAAGGCTAGCGACGAGAGGTTTTACCAAATCGCGAGGCGCCCCGGTGATTCCGCTTACCCAAAGGTGCGAGAGCCAAAGCCCGTTGACTCTTGTGGGAATCAAAAAGCGTTTCTTGTGAAATACGTCCGCGATTTGCTCCAGCATTTCTTTATAAGTGAGCACTTCGGGACCCCCGATGTCATAGTTTCCCGCCGGGAGTTCAGGGTGCGACAGGCAATACAAAATAATTTTTACTACATCTTCTCCAGCGATGGGTTGAGAGGGATTTTGAGTCCAGCGCGGACAAATCATGACCGGCAAGCGATTTACGAGGCGAAGTAAAATTTGCGCGCTACTTCCTTCGCTACCGATAATCAGGCCGGCCCGCAAGGAAACCACCGGAATGCCGTACGCTCCCAAAGCCTGCTCTACCTCGAGCCGACTTTTCAAATGGGAAGAGAGTTTTTCCGATTCGGGAACAATGCCTCCCAAATATAAAATTCTCTTGGTCCCCACTTTTTTCATGGCTCGTGCGAAATTGTCCGCGGCGATGAGATCCATGTCTTGAAAAGCGCCTTGAGTAAGGCGAGCAGAAGGCATCATGGAATGGACAAGATAAATGGCGGTATCGACCGCTTCACTCTTTCTTTCCACATCAAGCAAGGAAAAGAGATCCACTTCGCGCCATTCGTCGACGCCGTGAGTCCCTGCGGGCATGGGTTTTCGTGAGAATCCAATGGTTTCATACTTTCCCGCCAATTCAGCACTCAACATTTTGCCAACAAAGCCCGAAGCCCCCGCGATTAAAATTTTTGGTTTTGTTGTCACGGCACACCGGTATCACTGCGCGTGGGTGACGTCTAGCTTCATGAGTAAGAGCGTTGCCGTGAAGAGAAACCCTCGTTATCGTTCCTTAAGGAGGGCAAATGGCTTGGGAAATTGCATTGGCGGCGGTAGGCGGAGCACTGGGCACTGTCGCACGTTTCGGCCTGAGATACTGGGCGATTAAGCTAGCCCTTCCGATTTTCTATTCCACTCTTCTGGTGAATCTCAGTGGAAGCTTACTTATCGGCATTTTATTGGGAGTCGTACGCGACCAGCGGTGGGCGCCAGAGGTGTTTCTTCTATTAGGAGTAGGGTTTTTGGGGGGCTTTACAACTTTTTCTTCTTTTAGTTGGGAAACTTTCGAGCTGATTAAAAAGGGGGAAAGCGTCCTCGCCTTCGCCTATGCGGCAGGGAGCATTCTTTTGGGACTGGGAGCGGCAGCGCTGGGTTACGTAGTAGCAAGCCGCGCGTTCAACGCTTAAGCGGAAAAACCAAAAACAGGCATTGCCAGAAACACGCCCAAGCAACACCGAGAAGAATACCGGCGGCGACATCCGACGGATAATGGACTCCTAGGTAAATTCGCGACAAACCGATAACCCCAATCAGGAAAGCCGTAAATAGGAGAACGGTCAGGCGTTGAAGGTGCGTCTTAAATAAAACGCACGCCAGAATCGCTAAGGTAAGATAGATGGCAGCAGAAGAAAGCGAATGGCCGCTTGGGTAGGAATAACCGATAGCGCGTACGAGTCGAAGACTTTCTTCGGGGCGCGATCTTTCAAACCATCCTTTAAGAACCTGCGTTAATATTGCAGCACTCGACGCGATAATTGCCAGCTGCGCCGCTTGTTGTTTCTTGCCCAAAAGCATCATGAGGACAAAAAAGAGAAGGCAAAAAAAGGTGAGCACCGCGGTTGAACCCAAAGCGGTAAAATCCATTGCCACTCCGTCTAACCAAGGCATTCGAAATGCCACGGCTTGCTCAACGATAAAGGTATCGATGGACTGAATGGAATCCGAGCTGGTCTCGCTCAGCTCTGAACTAAGTTCGACAAAAAAACCGAGAAGCAGAGTCGAACCACCGAGCCACAGCCAAGGGAGGACTCGCGGCTTATTCAATTTGCGAAGTAGAGCCTTCATCCAGACATTGCGACTAGAGAGCTAGTTTATAACGGTTCATCAACGCGCGTAGAAGCTTCACGTGATACTCGGTTATTTGCCCATCAGAAGGAATAGCGATGCGATCGTACTCTGCCCAAAATTCCGGCGGCGCCTTTTGGGACTTAGCCATTCCCGTGTAACGATCCCACTGAAGGACCCACATCGTTTGAGTAACAGACATTCGCCCTCCTTGGGCCAAGGGTGCGCTTAGTGAGCGCGCGCCGCTTGAATATAATTCTCTTCCTTATAGCGCCGGGCGAAGATAATGAAACCTACGCCAAAAACGACGGTGAGCGCGACAAAGAACCAGAAGTAACTTGCACCTGCCAATTTACTCGTTCCGTCAGGGTTCTGGATTACCAAGTTTACCACGGCAGCAATCGAGTTCCCGAAGGAAACAGAGAGCAGGTAGAAACTCATGACAAAGGACTTCATCGAGTTCGGAGCCTGAGTGTAGGCGTACTCCAACGCGGTGATCGACACCATGACTTCCGCCGCAGTCAGGATAATGTAGGCGCCAAACTGCCACAAGATGCTCACTACGTGCCCAGAATCAATGAGCGATTGAGCCACTGCGACGATCGCAAACGACGCACCGGCTACAAAAATTCCGGTCCCGATTTTACGCAAAGGAGTGGCTTTCCACACCTTGTTCCAGAGGGGGTAGATCACGAAGGTGAACAAGGGAATCAGTCCCATGATGATAATCGGATTAGCCGCCGAAATCTGAGAAGCGAGAAGCTCGAACTTGAGCCAATCCCACTGAAACGGCCCGAAGCGCAAATCGAGCTGTCGGTTCATCTGCTCAGCCTGCAGCACCCACGAAGACCCTTGTTGCTCGAACAGGGACCAAAAAGCGGCAATAAAGAAGTACAGGATGCCCAAACTCAAGAAAGCTTTGAGACCTTTTGAGCTAAAGACTTCTTCTTTGTACTTCGCCCAGCCCACGGGCGGAATGGCGATGAACTTGGTGCGCCCCATCCAGAAGATAAGGGTCGCAATCGCCATCAAAATACCCGGAATACCGAATGCCCAACTGGGGCCGTAGTGTTCCAAAATGAGCGGCGTGAATAGAATAGAAAAGAAAGCACCAAAGTTGATGGAAAAATAAAAATAGCTGAAGACACGTTCCAATAAGTGTTGATTGGTTTTGTCGAACTGATCTCCCACGTGAGCGGAAACGCAGGGTTTAATTCCGCCTGTTCCCATGGCGATCAAAATCAGTCCACAGGCTAGGCCCATGCGCGTTTCAAAGAGAGCCAAACAAAGATGGCCCAAGCAGTACACAATCGAAAGACGAATGATGGTTTCGTACTTGCCCCAGAAAATGTCGGCAACCAAAGCACCAATGATGGGGAAGAAGTAAGCGGCGGTGCCGAAAAGATGGTACCAACTCTTGGCCTCGTCAGCCGTCATGT
Organism: Bdellovibrionota bacterium; assembly: GCA_041751875.1. GTDB lineage: Bacteria > Bdellovibrionota > FAC87 > UBA2466 > JACKAF01 > JBGSIC01. The sequence continues at coordinate 103,033 of JBGSIC010000013.1, read as the reverse complement.
GGTCAGCGTTTCCCATCGCATCCATCATGTATTTGGTCATAAAGACCACCAAGATGGAGCGCATTCCATAATAGGAATAACGTTCAGCAGCTTCGTTACCAATAATGTAGGGGATGCCCCGAGGCATCAGCGACTTTGTGGCCATGACTAAATCCTTTTCTCTGCTGTGAACCGACCCGCTAACCAATGTGGGACAGGGGGAAATATGAACCAAAACGGGTTTTTAAGCAAGAAAGCTCGGTGATCTGTCCTCATTCGCAGGGCGGGGTTTATTTTCCTCTTCTTTTACGGTACAGAAGTCCGGCGGCCTCTTGCGAATGATCCAGTTTAAACCCAGGTCGAACCATTAGAAGAGAACATGATTAGTACATCGGAATTGAGTCTAAGTTTTGGAGGGCGTCGCCTCTTTGAAGGGGTGAACGTTAGATTTGTAGCGGGTAACTGCTATGGCTTAATCGGTGCCAACGGGGCGGGAAAATCGACTTTTCTCAAAATTTTAGCGGGTTTAGAAAGTCCCAGTAGCGGTGAGGTCGCCGTCACACCTGGAGAGCGCCTGTCTTTCCTTCGCCAGGACCAGTTTGCTTTTGATGAGATGACGGTTCTTAAGACGGTCATCATGGGCCAACCCGAACTCAACAAGGTGATGGAAGAACGCGAAGCCATCTACGCGAAAGAGGAGATGAGTGACGAGGAGGCCGACCGGATTGGAGATTTAGAGACAGAGTTTGCTGATTTGAACGGGTGGGAAGCCGAGGCGAACGCGGCGATTTTGCTAAAAGGGTTGGGCATTCCCAATGAATTTAACAACCGGAAGATGAAAGATCTCGATGGCGGCGACAAAGTTAAGGTGCTCCTTGCACAAGCTTTGTTCGGGGATCCCGATATCCTCTTATTGGATGAGCCCACCAACCATCTGGATGCCAAAGCGATTCGTTGGTTGGAAGAGTTTCTCTACAACTGCGAGAAGACCGTCATTGTCGTTTCCCATGATCGCCATTTCCTAAATAAAGTTTGTACCCACATCGCGGATCTCGATTTCAATAAGATTCAGCTCTATTCCGGAAATTACGATTTCTGGCATGAGTCGAGTCAACTCGCGTTGCGTATGCAACAAGACACAAACCGTAAGGCAGAAGAGAAGGCCAAGGAACTAAAAGAGTTCATCGCCCGTTTCAGTGCGAACGCTTCTAAGTCCAAACAAGCCACTTCCCGGAAAAAGCTTTTGGAAAAACTGACTCTCGATGACATCAAGCCAAGCTCGCGCAAGTATCCTTTCGTGGGGTTTAAGCCGGAGCGTGAGGCGGGTGATCAGTTATTGTCCGTAGAGGGCCTCAGCAAAACGGTGGAAGGGGAAAAGCTTTTCTCCAATCTGACTTTCCGAATCGACAAGGGCGACAAAGTTGTTTTTACCGGAAATGGTCTGGCCATTACGGCACTTTTTCAGATTCTCATCGGCGAAACCAAGGCCGACTCAGGCGGGTTTTCCTGGGGAGTGACCACTTCGCAGGCCTATTTTCCCGCGGACAACGCCCCTTATTTTGAGAATGGGGAACTCACTTTGGTTGATTGGCTGCGCCAGTTCTCGGAAGATAAATCAGAGAATTTCATTCGAGGCTTTCTGGGACGAATGCTGTTTTCCGGTGAAGAGAGCTTGAAGAAAGCCAAGGTGCTATCAGGTGGCGAGAAAGTGCGTTGCATGCTCGCGCGCATGATGCTGTCGAGTGCCAACGTACTCATTTTGGATGGTCCCACAAACCATCTTGATTTGGAGTCCATCACCGCAGTGAACCAGGGCTTGGTTCGCTTTCCTGGAACGGTTCTCTTTACCTCTCACGATCACCAGTTCAACCAGACGGTAGCGAACAAAGTCATTGAGCTGACTCCAAGTGGCGGAAAAGTCTTCAGTGTGACGTACGATGAGTATCTTGCGCTCAATACGGAAGCTTAAGCAGGCGTGGACGTTTCCTGGTGGAGCTGCTTGTCGAAAATGAAAGCACCGAAGGGAAGCAAAGACGCAACCAATCCCCAAGCTGTTTTCTGCATCGGCCAGTCTTTCGCGGAAGCCAACTGGGCTAGAATCACGACATAAGCAATAAACAATAAGCCGTGCGCCCATCCTACGTACTTTACCAAAGCCGGTTCATGCCAAACGTATTTCATCGGCATCGCAATAAAAAATAGCGCTAAAAGTGAGATCCCCTCTAGGTATGCAATGATATGAAAAGATTTCAGCATATGAGGGACCCTCTCGTGGTAAAAATATTAAATGCTTCCAGAGAAAAATCCTCTAAAACTCGAGTACGTGCAAGTTCTTTCCGCTCCCATTGAAAAGGTATTCGCCTTCTTCGCGGACGAAAAAAATTTAGAAATTTTGACGCCCCCCTGGTTAAAGTTTCAGGTGTTAGGCAAGTCGACCGAACGCTTGGAGAAGGGAACCCTCATCGACTACAAGCTGCGAGTGCGGGGCATTCCCTTAAAGTGGCAGTCACTTATCGAAGAGTGGCAAGTTAACCGATCTTTTGTGGATCGTCAGGTAGTGGGGCCTTACAAACTGTGGCATCACACGCATACTTTTGAACCTGTTCCGGAAGGAACACGTATGACTGACACCATTTTGTACGCTGTTCCGGGTGGGCTTGCCGGCCGCATCGCGGTGGGATGGCTTGTGGCTTCAGATATTGGAAAGATCTTCGCTTTCCGACAGAAAAAAATCTCAGAAATCTTCTGACGCGTTGTCCCCTGCCTTTTGCTTTTCGCGCGGTAGATTAGGCGCAGGGTTGGGGGGCATATGGCTAAATGGTTTGTGTTGAGTTCTTTTCTGTTGTCGACCTTCGTCTTGGGACAGGGTCCGTTAATCTTGATTACCAAAAAAAGTAGCGACAAGGGAATCGCGACCGTCGCGGGCCGGGTGCAGTCAGATACGCCGGGCATGATCGGCGTTTCCGTCGACAACGCCGGCGTGCGCTATTCGACCATTGCCGATCCCCAAGGCATGTGGGCGATTACTTTTCGTCCCACGGTGCTCGACTTCGAAGTGCGAGCGTGGATGGTAGACGATCCTACTTTGGAAACGGTGGTGTCCTCTAAACTCGATGCCTTACCGGCTGGGGCGGCTCCCTGGAATAAAGTGGTCAGCACGATGGGCGGGGGCCCCACGTTAGAAAACGTTCAGTTTTTTGTGCAAGGTCAGTTACGTTCCCGCATTGAAGAGCAGCGCCGACGTTGCGACAAAGACGGGGGTTGGTTTGAGCACACTCAGTGGGCCACTAACTGTCACTTCATGCATCATCAGTTTCGGTGCATCGCTAAAGCCACGTGTTGGTGTAGGGAATAAAGCGGAAAAGTGCCTAGGCTTTTCGGAAAGGTGCCTGTGCACTTTTCGGTAGAAAAGTGACCTGGCACCTTTCCGATTATTTTTAGGTGTCAGGTCACTTTTGCGCTTCGCCCAAACCTCGCGAGCAGGTGCCACTAGAATTGCGGCCGTACAGAGCGAGACGAGCCAAAGGCTAAAGTGCACAGACACCTAAAAATAATCGGGCGCGTTGCCCTCTTTCCATTTGATGTTGCAGCCAATACTAGGTTGCTGATCAGCAAACACAGGCCTGCCTTCCAAAACTTCATCCATCGCGCGACGTAAATCATTTCCGGTGACGGCGATTCCGTTTCCCGGCCGACTCTCATCGAACTGTCCGCGGTAAACGAGCTTGTGAGATTTATTGAACAGAAAAAAATCGGGAGTGCAGGCGGCGCGATAAGCTTTTGCTACTTCTTGTGAGTCATCCAGCAAGTAAGAAAATGTATACTGCCGACTTTTCTTTTCCTGTTTCATTTCGATTAAACCGTCTTCCGGAAAGCGTTCAATATCATTGGAATTGATTCCCACCACCGCGATTCCCTTATCCGCGTATTCCGTGGTGAGCGCTGCGAGCTCGTCGGCGATATGTTTCACGAAGGGGCAATGATTGCACAAAAAGATAATCAAGAGTGGGTTGCCCTGCAGGTCCCTGAGTGAGACCTCATTGCCGTCGGTATCAGGTAAGCTAAAAGAGGGCGCTTGGGTTCCCAGTGAAAGCATCGTGGAAGGGGTGCGGGCCATGTTGTCTCCTTCCCAAGGATCTAGAGGTGCGACATATCGTTGTCAAAGGGGCAAAAGTGGTTTTTTGGGGAAGTAAGAGTAGAATAGCGACGTATGAAAAAAATAAGAATGATTAAGCTCGGCTTAGTTAGCTTTCTGACGTTCGTAGTATTGGGATGCTCGGGAATGCCGACCAAGCATGGCACGGCGGCGGAATGGTACGTGGGAAGTGTCGAAGAGGCATTTGACCTAGCGGAAAAGCGCAGCGTTCCTGTTTTCCTTTTTTGGAGCGCGAAATGGTGCCCTCCGTGCCACCAACTTAAAGCCGAAGTATTCAACCGGCCCCGCTTTGCGGAGCTCATGCAGCTTGTGGTTCCCGTTTACCTCGATGGCGACACGGATGAGGCCCAGCAGTGGGCGGAGAAGCTCAATGTTCATGGTTACCCAACCATGTTGATGTTGGGTCCGCTTAAGGAAGAACGCATGCGCCTGCAGACCTTCGTTAACCTTGCCGAGTTTGATGAAGCCTTTAGTAACGCGCTTCTTTCCAAAGCGTCGGTGAAAGACATTTTGGAAAAAGCTGCCAAAGGCACGGCAACGGAGGCCGACTGGCGTTTGCTGGCTTACGGCAACTGGGCGGAGGCGCGAGGCACGGATCCGCACTCCGCGAGTGTTTTGATAAACAAAAAAATGTTGGCGGACAAAGTGCCTGCCAAACTTAAAAAAGAAAAGGCCCTTTTATCGGCCGCCGTACTCTTGGCCGCAGCGGAAGAAGAAAGCGGACCTGCTGCGAAAATACACCAAAAGTGGATCGATTCGGTTCGCAAAGACTCGGCCAAATACTTGAATGCGATCCTGGAAAACTACGACACGATTTTGGTTGCCAGAGGGACCCTCCTTTACTCAGCGAAAGAAGTGATTGGTTTTGTCGCCCCGAAGGCCGGCCCTGAACGGACAACGCTCGAAGGACGCTGGCTCTTAGCCGCAAAATTGATTGGAAACGGAAAAGAGATTTCGCTCGACACCCGTCTATGGTCAGTATTTCCCGAGCTACAACTCTATCAAGTGAGCCACCCCGACGAGCCTGTTTCGCCGCAGATAGTGAATGAGGTCAAAAGGCGAGTGGAGGAAGTCACAACCAGTGCGGGAGACACTTCCGAGAGAGAAGCGATACTTTCCGGTGCGGCACACTTACTCGGCTTAGTGGGCGCGAGTGGCGAAGCAAGGGCTTTACTGCGGGCGGAAGTCGGGAAAAGCAGCACGCCTTGGTACTACGAATCTTCGCTTGCGCAGTTGGAAGACAGAGAAAAACAGGGTGAGCAGGCCCTTTATTGGAGTGATCGCGCTCGCAGATCGGCGAAAGGGCAGGCGACAAAATTGCAGTGGACTGCTCTCGATATGAAAATGACTCTTCAATACAGTAAAGATCTCAAGCGTGTGAAGGAAATCGCAGAATCCCTTTACGCGATCACATTTTCCCTATCGGATGGATTTATGGGGAGAAACTTGAAATACCTCAAGGAAATCGAAGCGCCTTTGAAACAAACCATTCAAAATGAAGGCGAGCTCAAAGCACAACTTCAAACCTTCGCCGCTAAGTGCGCTTCGCTTGAAGGCCTAAGCCAGCAACGCTGCCGTTCCCACTTCCAAGCGATTCTGGGCTAGCCTCAGACGTTAAAGAATCTTACTAATCGCCTGCGTGATTTTATCCCAAACGCGATCGTCCCCATCGATTTTCGTGTGGGAGCGCCGGTACGTCATGCGGAAGTTGTCGGCGTCGGGAATGCTCGAAGAGGTAAGCCAGCTATCTTGGGTTTGATAGAAGTTTAGAAAAAGGGGCGAGAGATCTTTAATCGCCACTGTATCGAGATCCGTTGGGGCCTCATGGCAACCCGAAGCACCAAAAACGACTTCCATGGGTCCACAGGTTTTTGGGCTAATGGGATCGATAGTGAAAATACCCGGCACGTTGTACGTATTTCCTAGTTCAAGGTCGAGGAACATTGACAGCCAGGCACCGTACGAGTGGCCCATCAAAAAAATGGGCGTATCGGTACTTTTTACCATCGATTGGATGGTTTTTAGAATGTCGTAACCGTTGCCATAGAAAACTTTTCCTGGAGCATCCGAAGTAATGTACGAGCCTTCTCCGTTGGGAGGAGGAGAAGAAAAAAGACAGCCGTAAAGGGTACGCACGTTGCGCGGTCCAACTTGGCGTCCGAGCTTTTGCACCATCGTGTTTGCCTTGGTGTACATGTCCATGCCGTAAGGGGTTTCTTCGGATGTGAGCGAAGAGCTCTTACAGGAATTATATCCGCCGAGCGCCACGATCAAGATTTCGTTCGGAGTTTCGATATCGCTCTGTTCGCCCGATGCTGCGAGCGGAATCAAGCCAAGCAATAAGAATGCAGAGATCAGCCGTGTCCTGACTAAATCGAAGGTCATCTGATTGTTCCTTGGTGAAAGCTAAAGACTCACCCGGAAGTTTCTAATGGGAGGCTAGTGAAGCCAAGGTGCGCTTTGTCGAGCTTGATTGGCCCAAACTATCGGCGCTTATGGCGCACCGACACCACCGCTGAATCAGCTGGTGCGGAGCGTTGAAAGCGTTCGCCCTGAACGCTGGAGATGGTGCGTGTCGGCACTTGGACGACTGCTTGCCGTTGGGGCAAGCGATACTGCAAGGCCCGAGACGATCCGCGCACCAAGCCTTGCGGCATAACCGCAAAACTATTCATGCGGCTTGCTAGCGAGGACTGCAAACTTTGATTGTTGCGAGCCGCCGAGACGGGGCCGTTGGCCGGCAGAAACTGTGTTTGGGCAATCGTCGCGGCAGGCGCGACAGCCGGAGTCGCCACTTGGCCGATATTCGCGTACTGCGCATACATCGCCTGGATGTTTTGTAAGAAAGTCCCCAGAGACGCGGTGAAATCCGCGCCGCTTGTTGAAGTCACATTATTTCCCTGAGCAATCGCCGCCGCGAGCGCTTCGACGCCCGAGCTATCGCCCGCTTTATTTTTTAGAACTTCCGAAAAAAGTTTTGAGGTGCCATCGAAGTTGGGCACTTCGATGTCAAACGGCATGGGCTGAATGTCGCCACCTTTTCCGCCGCCGCCTGATCCGGATCCGCCACCCGAGCCCCCGCCTGAGCCTCCACCACTGCCGCCCCCGGCCTGCTGTTGACCAGCGCCTGCACCGGACCCAGAACCGGAACCCGATCCAGTTCCAGACCCCGATCCAGAACCCGATCCAGAACCGCTGTCTCCGCATCCACCGGGACCACACGGAGAGCCTGCTCCGGCCCCTTGTCCAGGGTTGCCGCAGCCATTTGGACCGCAAGGCGAACTGGCAGATGATGAAGAGGATGGAGCCGCTGCGCTTGCAACATGCCCGTGGTCGTCATGGCCGCCAGCTTTGGCTGCGTCAGCAGCGCGTCCGGCTTTGTCCCGAATCATTTCTAGGCCCTCGGCCACCTCTGATCTACCCGCTTCCTTCGCGGCCGTTGCTTCTGCGTCCAAAAATTTTTGAAGTGCTGCGAGTTTTTCAGGGTCTGACTCCGCCATTTGATCCAACGTTTCTTCAAGCTTTGTGCTGTCGCCCGCGTCCGCCACGATCTCGGTGAATTCCTTTTCTTGTTTTGCTTCTTGAGCGGGGTCAGCAGTTTCAGCGCCCTCTGTTTTCGCTTCGTCGGCGACCGCGAAAGCACAGATAAAATGGGAAGCCAGGCCCAGAAAAAGGCCGAGCATTAAGAAGGAAAGAAATCTATTTCGGGTTCGAATCATAGCCGTTTACCTTTGTTGTGTATCAACCCGCGCGACGTACAAATGAGAGCTTACGCCCCTTTAGAGTGCATACCTCTTGCCAAGATTTTGAGCCTAGGGGGTGTCGAGGTTTTGTGGGGGGAGTAGGTGTATACAGCCTGAGTTCATGTATCTAATTGAATTTATTATCTAATAGGTGTGCTTCGTGGCTACATTCTGTTTGAGCAGCCCGCATACACTTTGTGCGTTGGCCGCTTGGCTTTCATCGTTTAAATTGTCTCTCTTCGGTGAGGATATGAGGAGCGGGAATGAAGGCGGATTTTTTTTCAGGTTTAAACAAACAACTCGGTGAACTCAAGAATGAGGGCCTCTTTAAGACAGAGCGCTTGATGACCTCGCCACAACAACCTCAAATTCGCGCTGAGGGGAAAAGCGTTCTTAATCTTTGCGCGAATAATTATCTGGGGCTTTCCAATCATCCCACCTTAGTTGAAGCCGCGCGAAAGGCTGTCGCCGAATACGGTTTTGGACTTTCCAGTGTGCGCTTTATTTGCGGCACACAGGCCATTCATAAAGAACTCGAAAAAAAACTAAGCGAATTTTTGGGAATGGAAGACACGATTCTTTATTCCTCGTGCTTTGATGCTAACGGTGGCCTTTTTGAAACGCTTCTTTCGGAAGAGGACGCGATTATTAGCGATTCGCTCAACCACGCGAGCATTATCGATGGTGTGAGGCTTTGCAAAGCCAAAAGATTTCGCTACGCGAACAACGACATGAAGGATTTGGAGAAACAACTTCAAGAAGCTAAAGCGTGTCGTTACCGCCTCATTGCTACCGACGGCGTTTTTTCCATGGACGGCATTATTGCCAATCTCAAAGGCATTTGCGATCTGGCAGACAAATACGACGCCTTAGTCATGGTGGATGATTCCCACGCGGTGGGCTTTGTCGGAGAAAAAGGACGAGGTACTCCTGAACATTGTGGCGTGATGGGGCGCGTGGATATTCTCACCGGCACATTGGGCAAAGCATTAGGCGGTGCTTCGGGCGGTTACACCTCGGGGCGCAAAGAAGTCGTTGAATGGTTGCGCCAGCGCTCGCGCCCTTATCTTTTTTCTAACTCGCTGGCGCCGGTGATTGTGAAGACCAGTCTTACGGTGCTCGATTTACTTTCCTCAGAAGGGGAATTGCGCGCGCGGCTGCGCGAGAACAGCCAGTTTTTCCGAAAAGAAATGGCGCAATTAGGCTTTAAGCTGGTGCCGGGTGAGCATCCGATTATTCCCGTCCTTCTTGGCGAAGCCAAGCTGGCGACTGAGATGGCCGACGCCATGATGGAAGAGGGCGTGTACGTCATCGGGTTTTCCTATCCCGTGGTTCCCCAAGGTCACGCGCGCATCCGCACGCAGATGTCGGCGGCTCACACGCGGGCGGATTTAGAGAAAGCAGTGAAGGCCTTTGCTAAAGTGGGCAAAAATCTGAAGGTGATTTCATGAGAGCGATTGTTAAAGCGAAAAAGGGACCCGGCCTTGAGATGCAGGACGTGCCGCGTCCGACGATAGGGCCCAATGATGTGCTCATCAAAATCAAGAAGACCGCGATTTGCGGTACGGACGTGCACATCTACAACTATGACGAGTGGGCGCAGAAAACTTTGCCAATTCCGCTTGTCACGGGGCACGAGTTTTTTGGGGTTATCGAAGAAGTGGGAAGTTCTGTTTCTGGTTTTAGCAAAGGGGACCGCGTCTCTGGCGAAGGGCACATCACGTGTGGACACTGCCGTAACTGCCGCGCGGGACGCCGGCACCTGTGCCGCAACACAGAAGGCATCGGGATTCACCGCACAGGGTGTTTCGCTGAGTATCTCTCCCTTCCGGCAACCAATGCGTTTCGTATTTCTCCCGACGTGCCTGACGATGTGGCGGCCATCTTTGATCCGCTAGGTAACGCCGTTCACACCGCCCTGTCTTTTGATGTGGTGGGCGAAGATGTGCTGATTACCGGCGCGGGACCGATTGGCATGATGGCAGCCGCAATCTGCAAGTTCGTAGGCGCGCGCTTTGTCGTGGTGACCGACGTCAACGAGCACCGTTTGGAAATCGCCAAGAAGATGGGAGCCACCCTAGTGGTCAATCCTAAAAAGCAAAGCTTGAAGGACGCAATGAAGGAGCTCGGCATGAAAGAGGGCTTCGACGTCGGGCTGGAAATGTCGGGCAATCCCGAAGCGTTTCGGAGTCTTTTAGACGGAATGAATCACGGGGGACGCGTGGCGATTCTGGGAATTTTTCCCGAACCCGTTTCCATCGATTGGAGTCAGGTCATCTTTAAGGGCTTGCATCTCAAAGGCATTTACGGACGTGAAATGTTTGAGACCTGGTACAAAATGCAATCGCTTCTTCAAAGCGGACTAGACATCCGCGAAGTGGTCACGCACCGTTATCCCGCTGCAGACTTTGAAAAAAGTTTTGAAGCCATGCGCACCGGAAAATCCGGCAAAGTCATTCTGGATTGGTAAGACTCATTCGGCCTCTCTTCTCGCGAGGCCGGTTTCCGGACTCTTCACGCACCCCTAAGGCACTTGCAATCTCGATCTTCCAGGCGTTTCCTTAACTTAATGGAGGACACGATGGAATCTTTCAAACAAATTCACGAACGCGCCGTCGCTTGCGCGAAGCGTTTTCTACAGGCGGAAGCAGAGCTTTTGGGAATCATTCAAACCATCGAGGCAAAAAAAATCTTTCGAGACTTGGGTTACTCGAGTGTCTTTCAGTACGTCACTGAGGCTCTCAAGCTTTCCGAAAGCCAGGCTTACAGTTTCATTAGTGTGGCGAGAAAAGCGAAGGAAGTTCCCGCTCTTAAGAAAGCGATCGTGGATGGCAGGCTGAATGTTTGCAAGGCTAAAAGGATAGTTTCGGTTATCAATCATTCCAATTCTAAAGAGTGGATTGAAAAAGCAATAACTCTTCCCTTTCGCGAAGTGGAAAAACAGGTGGCGCGACTCAACCCCTCGTTGATTGTTCCTGAGCGGATTCACCCAGTGGCCGCTGAGCGTATGGAATTCAAGTGTGGAATCTCTGCGGAGTTAGAGAAAAAAATCAGAAGAGTTCAGGATGTGCTCTCTCAAAAGAGAAGAAAGGCTTGCGGCCTGGAGGAATCCCTTGAAGCGCTTGTGACAGAATTTCTTGATCGCCATGATCCTGTGCAAAAAGCCAAACGCGCAGAAGCGGGACCCAAACGCAGCCAACTGGTCACACGACCAGTTGCCGGCCGGAAACCCTTACCAGCGGCGCTTCGCCATAAAATCCAAAATCGGGATCAAGGGAGGTGCACTTTCGAGCAGGAGGGTAAGCGGTGTGAATCCCAACGATGGCTGGAAATTCACCACAAGCATCCGGTTTCTTTAGGGGGAAGTCACACGTTTGATAATCTCGTTACGCTTTGCTGGACGCACCATAAGCATCATCATGAATCTTCTGGTGTTTACGTTCAAAAAAGCTAAGTACTCCCCACACCACAAAGAGCCCCAGCAGATTGGCGGCAACATCCCACGGGTTGACGAAACGCCCGGGGATAAATCCCTGCAAGGCTTCGCACACAAAGGCGTGAACAAGCGCAAAATTGCGTAGTTTTTTCCAGCGCCGATCATCTCTAAAACTTAAAAATAATAGGCCTCCCAAAAGTAGATAGGCGCCGGTGTGCAAAATGAGTGAGGGAACGGGAGCGGCGGGATCAAAGCGCGGCGTGATAAAACGGTCCGCGCCCAGCACGTCCCAAGGAGCGACACTGACCAGCGTGTAGGTCAAAAAAGCCCAGTAGCCCCAGGTACAAAACCGAAGCGTGCGAAGGGGCAGGGTCATTGAAATACCTTATATATAAAGGAGAGAGACGCAGGCTAAACGAGGCTGCGTAAGTTTACCGTGCTTTCTTCATCATAAAGGAGATTGTGTCGGCGGAGCCATCACTTTCGGACCATTTTCTTCATAATTACCCCCTATTCTTGATCTAACTGCTGTCCGTGTGATCTGGTCGCCCTTCGGGGAGTACGTTTTAAGGGAGTAAACGTGGAAATCGCAAATATTGTCGAAGCCTTTCTTTCGATTCTTTTCGTACCTTTTTTAAATACCTTCCTGGATTTTGCTTGGGGTGCGGAAGATCCCATTGGGTTGATGATTGCCAAACGCACTTTTTTATTGCTCCCTGTCTTGGGATTGATTGCGGGTTATTGGGCTTCCATCGTGAGTTTACTTTCGGTGGTTATCCGCTCCGATCGTCAGGACTTCGTGAATTCAATCTTGATGACATGGTGGGATATGGGGCGCGCCGTATTTAGTTTCTGGGGTGGGCTCTTCAAGTTTGTGGGCACACTGACAGTGGCTACCCTTGGCGTGATTCGACTTGCGACTGTCGCGGTCTGGATGCTGCTTCAAGACTTCGTGTTGGTGCCTTTCCGTATGATGGGAAACGTGGTGCGTAGCGCGCTCAGTCCGGGAGTTCCCTGGATCGCCGTGGGCCTTACGATGTTCTGGTGCACGCTTGAAGCGATTATCTTTACCTTCGTGACTTCCCCCCTTGTGGTCGACACGCTTTCTAGCGTTACGGGTCAAACACTTAGCGAAGGCTTTATCCGCTTTCCTCTTTTCTTATTCATGATGTTTGTTGTTTTGGGTAGCTACGCGGTGCTAGCCACTTGGACGGACGCGCTTAAAACAAAAAACATCGCCGCCATTATTAAAATTGGCGTGATTGAGCTCGTAGCGCTTTTTGTGGAAGTGGTCTTCTTGTATCGCGAATTTGTGGATGCGTTGGTTCCCTGGTTTGCGCAGCACACGTCGGGCACGTTCGAGTTGGGCGTAATTGGAACGCTTAGCATTGCCGGCATAACTTGGTTTGGTATCCGCGGTATGTCGTGGTTCCTTTTTGCCTCAGCGGGTACGCCGACTGTGTTGGCGATTATCCAAGGCACAGGCCTAAGTGCGGGTAAGGTGGGACGCGATCCCATTTTGACGGGCTCGCTCACGTTGACTACAAACCTTCTTCGCCAGCTAAAAAGCGAGATGGGTTGGATCAGCGCAAAAGGCGAAGAAGTCTTGGGTGCCTTTATTTTGCCGCCGCTTCAAATCGTTGCCGCAGCAATTAACTTCTTCACTCTTCTTTTGACAAAACGCCACGCGTTTTCGTTACCCTTTGAAAGCGTGCAACAGCTAAAGCCCGCCAAATCGCTGTTACCCGTTGCCGACAGTGGCAAACGCAACTCGGGCGCTCGTAAAAACGACAACAACAACGGCAGCAGCACGCCTACTCGTAGAAAGGCGGCCTAACATGAAGTTTGGCATTTTAGTTCTCTTTCTATTAGCGCTGATTGGCTCTTCCGGTTGTACAAAAATCCAGGAGTTTACTCAGCAAGGCGCTGATACCCCTCGGTTAGTACTCTTTGTGGGAGCGGATATCAGTGGGTCCTTTCTCAAAAGTAAGCACTTCGATGATTCTTTGGACTTTTTGGCGCACTACCTTCACGCTCATCTAAACGGCTACGGTGGTTTGGAAAAACCTACTGCCCTTTTCGTGGGCTCGATTGGTGGCGCACGTCCGGATGAGCCGAAAACCTTGCATCCGATTCAGACCTTTCAAAATGAATCGATCGCGGGAATTCGTCAGAAGCTGACGAAGATTTTTCCGAAGAACAAGTCCAATCCTTATACTGATTACAACGCGTTCTTTAAGCAGATTGCCAACACGGTCGAAAGCCGCAAGCTGATGCTCAAGCCCATCTCCATTGTGATGATGAGCGATGGCAAGCCCGATGTACCGGGTGCAAAAGGCAAGGCAAGCTTTCGGAATATTGAGCTGAAGCCCTTAGAAAAGCTTTCTCGCAATGTCACACTCCGTGTTCTCTACACCGATGCGGTGGTGGGAATGGGTTGGCAGACCAAGATTCCGCGAAAGCGCGTGAAGGTTTGGACTCAAGACGCAGCGGTAATGACCAGCTGGCGCGATCCAAAGAACCTCCGTTCTGGCAGGAGTTTTTCTCAGCAGACGCGATTCTTTGATTGGATTAAAGACAACGTGGATTTTGCTGCTCGCTCACGCCGCGTGAACTAGGTAATTTGAACTACGCAAACTGAACTAAAGTCCTAAAATTTCATGGCAAACATGGCCCTGGTCCTCCCCTAAAAACGGAGCGACTGGGGCTTTTTTTTGCCTTTTTTTGATTGAAGAGCCAGCCAACTTGGGCTTTTCTCTGCCTTGGCTCGGGTGAAAGATAGGTACACCCGGGTATTTAAACAATTTTCAGGGGCGTTGGAATGCGGACAGCCTTGATTGGCCTGACCATGGTTTTTTCTCACTCTCTTCAGGCAACAACGTTGTGGGATGAGTGTGAATTATTTTTGTCAAAGGCGGGTTCGCCTGGCCTTCGCAAAGCCGTTATCGAAGTCGAGCGCACCAAGCGGCAGCGCGAACTTTATGAGGGCTTATCGAAAAGTACCGAAATCCAGTTTGCCATTCTTAAGCGCAAGTACGGTTGGAGAATTGTCTTTCTCCGGTTCGGGCGGTCAACTGAGGCCACTAATTTTCGCAAGCATTTGAGAGAAAGAACGAGTGTATGGCGAAATCTGGCGCAACTGACCGATCAACAAGCCGATGTTTTGGAAGCCTATGAACGTGCAGTTTCCAGCGCCCTAGCAGATTGGGCGCGAAAGGACTTCTCGCGCTTCGAAACCTTACAAAATGAATGCAGGGAAAGTTACCGTCTGGCGCGCTCGGCCGCTGAGGAGACGGAGCGCGTAATGGCGATCGATTGGGTGATGCTTAATGCCACGTCTTTTAGCGAAGAGTGGAGCGACGGGTTATCTGCCTATAGTGCAGCGGTTGACTATGGTCCCGTCCGAGATCGCGTTAAAGAGGCCGTTCTTCGTTTGGAGGAATTCGAACGTGCGCTAATCGCTGCACCCAACGCGGCCGAACTCAAACCCATCATTGTATATGTAGCGGGTCAAAGAGAAGCGCTTGCAGGGGCAAGCGAAGGAACACTCAACTTTCAACGCCAGTGGGACATTTTGCACGGTGTGGAAATGGTCACCCAAGCGATGGGCGGCGCTAGGGATTAAAGCGTCCGACTAGAACGCCGGAATGGCTCGGACCAATCGCGATAAGTTTGCCGTCGCCCTGAGTGCCAAGTAGCATCGGCGATCCATCAACGTCATTGGGATCGAGGACGTTATCTCCGGTGCCGTCGGCCCGAAGGAGAATGGCTTTACCCGTTTTTCCACCGGTCGAAACGGTTGCGCCAAAACCAAGTAAGCCGATTTTACCGCTACTTAAGACGACCGCATCCCGGATGCTACCCGTAACATTCATATTTACGCTGGCAAGACCTTGAGGTGTGAGGCGATACACCTTGCCGCCGGAGGCGTTACTTAACACCATGATCGATTCACCACTTGTTCCAATCGAACTAAGCTCGATCACAGTCGAACTGACGCTCCCGATGAATAATGCTCTGCCGTTCGATCCCCCAAAAGTATTGTCATACGAGCCGTTGGCGTTCAGGCGAATGAAAACAATGTCGTTGCTTCCCGCGGCACTGGGACCGGCGAGAAGTATCTTGCCATCCGATTGAATGGCGATTTTCTCAATAACAATATTAGGATATTCGGTGAGAATTCTAATTCCGTCACCGTCGAAGCTGTTGTCGAACAGCGAGTTGGGCTGAAATCTAAATAATTTGTTCTGAAACGCCAATACGACGCGACCGTCGGAAGTCACTGAAGCAGCGGTTCCTTTTGCCGAGGTTCCCATCAAGAAATCATTATTGCGAATCCCCGTAGAGTTGTATTTGCGAACTTGTACGTAATTTCGGTGATCATTGAACACCACAAAGAAATCGTTGGTGTCCATCGAAAGCACATCTAGAAGCGTGCTACCGGCAGGAATTGCCTCGGCCAAAAGGCCCCCCGAGGCAAAAGTTGTGCGCAGGGCTCCGTTTTCCTTAATCTTGAGAACATTCAAAGTGCTTCCTTGAATGGAAGCCAGAAGAAGCTGCCCGTCGGCCTGAGCGCGGATGTGGGTTGCGACAGTGATTTCATCCGTAAAAAATTTCCCCGCCACGCCATAGCTCGCATCCAGTGGAAGACTGTCATTTACGCCAGTACCACTAAGGGAAAGGTCTGCTCGGTGGCTGGTTCCCAAATCCCAGTGAGCGATGCGGGCGGCAGGTCCGACGGCTGTGGGGCGAAACTCAATCGTGAAAGAACAGTTTCCGCCCACCGCAATGGGGTCCGCACAGTTTGAGGCAGTAAGAAAGAACGGCGCGGCTAAGTTAGCCAGTGTCAGGCCACTGATGGGGTAGAGTCCTGTGTTGGAGATCTGAAAAGTTTTTGATTCTTCTTCGCCTGTGCCGACCTGAAGGAAGTCCCACGCCCCTGAAGAAGAAATCGAATAGCCGATATCAGCGGGATTGATGAAACCTGTTCCCTGAACCGTAAAAGGAACGGTCTGTGCACTTCCATTCACGGTTAGTGCGAGGGCCTTCGTGGCGAGGCCAACCGCTGTGGGTGAAAAGTGAATGCGAAAATTGCAGGATTGTCCGGCCGGCAAGGCAAGTAAACAGGTCGCGTTGGCAATCGAGAAGGGTGTTGCGATGCCCGTTACGACGAGAGTGAGAGCCTGCGCACTTGTGTTGCGTGCGGTAAAGCGTAGATAGGGTGACGCACCAAGGGCAACGTTGCCAAATTGCAAGCCATCGACAGAATCCAAGGCAATGCTACTGGGAGGGGTCATTCCCTCGCCTGAAACCGAAACTGTGCTGGAAGCACTCGATCCTGCGACCGCAAGTGTGAGAACATCCGATGCTGTCCCTACAGCACTAGGTGCAAAGCGAATCGAAAAAGAACACGACGCCCCCGCAGCCAAATTCTGTAAGCAGCTGGCATTGACCAATGAAAAAGGGGTGGCCAGTCCGGTCGCTGAAAGAGTGATTGTTTGGCTACCGATATTGTTCACGCGCACCAGAGTGTCGGCGGTTTGACCGATGGTCACTTGACCCAGTGGACGAGACGCGGCTCCTTCGCGTTCAAACGCAATGGTGGGTTGAGCGGCGACTGTGACAACAAGTTCATCACTCTTGGTTTGATAGCTGTTGGTGCAAGTCAGGACGTAAGTGCGACTGCTGGTGAGTGAATCACTTTGATAACCTGACTCGAGAAGGGGGGTGATATCCAGAACGGAACCCGCCGCCGAAATCTGGCAGCTATCCGGAGCACCATCAATCACCCAAGTCAGCTCAAGCATTTCTCCATAAGCAAGAGACAACCCGCCGGCCTGAAATTGACCGACTCCCACTTGGCGTCCACCCAGGGCAACGGTGAATTCGTTGTGAGAGTTATTTACTTCCGCACGTCGGTTCTGACAGGCTGTCAGGGCAACGATAATAAAAAGGGAAAAAACAAACTTCACGCCA
Organism: Bdellovibrionota bacterium; assembly: GCA_041751875.1. Classification (GTDB taxonomy): domain Bacteria; phylum Bdellovibrionota; class FAC87; order UBA2466; family JACKAF01; genus JBGSIC01. Next base: position 85,743 of record JBGSIC010000013.1, on the reverse strand, counting down.
GGCTCCTCGAACATTCCCTTATGCGTGACTTGAGATGAGGTGTGGTGGGGTCTCTCTATCTAATTGCAAACTGTAAGCCAAAATCACGCCCCACGGCGAGGCTAAGTAATTGAATTTTCAATTGAAAGCTAGCGGTTTGTTGCTCATTTTCCCGACATTTTTTAGGAGTTCACCGATAGCACTGAGAGAAACATTGAGGAAAGAGAATGTGTGAATGGAATAGACGCACTGTATACCTTTATCTTGTGGCGTGTGGGGGCGGAACGCGAAATTCCGCGATGAGCGGCAAGTGATCGGAAAGTTTGCGCCAGGGATCAGCGGGACCGGATTGGCAGGTAACCAGATCCAGATTCCTAAAGTACAAACGATCAAGGGCAAGCATGGGCCACCAAGCGGGGAAGGTTTTGGCATGCGCCCCGTTTTGATAATCATGCACTTCGTGCATGTCCAAAGCTCGGGCGATAAAAGCTCCCAGTTTCCCCGACCAATCATTGAGATCCCCACCGAAAATTAAAGGCGCATTGGCAGGAACTTCTTTTTGAATACGTGTGATTAGTGTTTCTGCGTGCTTTTGTTGGTTCGATCGCCACAAGCCAAAGTGTGCGCAGATAACATGAAGAGGAGGGAGTGGATCGGGAAGCGCTATCACTCCGTGCAATAAACTGCGGCTAAACTGAGGAAGTTTCGATAGATTGATATTCTCCGAATGCAAAGGGAAGCGGCTTAAAAGGGCATTGCCGTGATGACCTTTTTTATATATCGCGTTTTTTGCGTAGGCGTAGTGAGACCAAAGTTGATCGGCAAGGTATTCGTACTGGCTTTCCTCGGGCCAACCAGCAAACTTTTTCTTGTAGTCGAGATGCTCTCCCTGAATTTCCTGTAGAAGCACAAGATCACAGCTTAAAGGTTTGAGCGCTTCTTTAATTTCGCTAAGGACGAGGCGCGAATTGCCGACGCTTAAGCCCTTGTGAAGGTTGTAAGTCACAACACGGAGATTCATGGATTAGGCGCTCGTAATTTTGAAGGTAATATCAGCGTTTTCTCGCACCACCCGTTGATAGTCCCACTCCCCTTGGAAGAGTACAACGGGGAGATCGTTCACATCTTGGAATAAATGGGGGGTGCCTTTTACCGCTCGCGTTGGCTTTCCTTCAGCGTCTACGGGCCAACGAGCCAATGTGTAGGGAAGCGAGTCGAGTTTGCTATCTACTCCATACTCATCCTGCAAACGAAACAAAAGGACATCGAACTGCAAAATGCCCACAACTCCCAGAATGGGATCCTGCCACCCCACTCGTGGATCGTAGAAAAGCTGGATAGAGCCTTCGTCAACCAACTGGCGCACGCCTTTCTCAAGCTGCTTGCGTTTTAGGGCATCGCTTACGACGAGTTTACCAAAGTGTTCTGGTGAGAAACGCGGAATGCCGGCAAAGTTTACCGGTCTCCCATCGCTGACGCTGTCACCAATTTGAAAGTTGCCCGTATCGTTAATTCCGACGATGTCGCCCGAGTAAGCGACTTCGACTGTTTCTCGGTCGCGCGCCATGAACTGGTTCGCGTAAGCAAGACGAATTTCTCGGTTCAGACGCGTGTGGTGTACCTTCATGCCCCGCTCAAACTTCCCGGAGCAAATGCGTATGAACGCAACGCGATCCCGATGCCTTTTGTCCATGTTGGCTTGGATCTTAAAAACAAAACCCGAGAAGAAGTTCTCTACTGGAGAAAGGTCACCGCCTTCGATGACGCGGGGTTGGGGAGGAGGGGCATATTGTGCAAAGAGACGGAGAAACAGATCGACCCCCCAGTTGTACTTCGCACTTCCGAAAGTCATGGGACTAATTTCCCCTCGCAAAAACGCTTCTGGGTCAAACGGACTTAAAACTCCTTGAAGAAGTTCCAGTTCTTCTTGGAGAGTGGCAAAGAGTTCCTCACCAATATGTTTTGCGATCAACGGATCGGCGGCGGACTCAACTTTTACAACGGTCGGTTCGAGTACGTCCTTCTTGTACAGATAGAGATTGTTTTCGAATCGGTGATAAAGACCCCTGAAATCGGCTCCCATCCCCATCGGCCAGGTGACCGGATAGCAGTGCATGTGGAGAGTGCTTTCCACGTCGTCGATGAGATCGAGAGGGCTTTTTCCTTCCCTATCCATCTTATTAGCAAAAGTAAAAATCGGCATCTTTCTCAAACGGCAAACTTCGTAGAGTTTTTTGGTTTGAAGCTCCACACCGCGACCGGCGTCGAGAAGCATTGCCGCGCTGTCGGCCGCGTGTAGGACGCGGTAGGTGTCCTCGCCGAAATCCTTGTGACCGGGAGTATCGATCAAGTTGAGTCGTAGCCCTTCATAGTCGAACTGCATCACGCTGGAAGTGATAGAAACCCCGCGTTGCTGTTCAAGCTTCATCCAATCCGAGGTGGCTGCCTTGGTACCGGCTTTTCCTTTGACCTCACCGGCTTCCTGAATGACGCCGCCGTGAAGCAGAACTTTCTCCGTGATGGTGGTCTTGCCCGCGTCAGGATGGGAAATAATCGCAAAAGTGCGGCGTTTCTTGATTTCGGCGGCTAAGGAACTCATATCCCACCATAGATATCATTGACCCGTTCTGCATCCAAGCGGCTTAACCCATTTTTAACGGGAGAGATTTGGTTGCCATTTTTGCCCCGCAAAGTGGGTTTGCTCTTTTCGACGGCAAAAGCGTTTGGTTCATAGAGCATGATGGAGCCGTAATCAAAGGCGGAACCTTTTACCGTTTCCATCAACGTTTCTGGAACGCGGGCAAATTGGAAGAGATAATCGGGTTGAATATTGTCTGTGAGGACTTCCACGTAGCGATCGCGATCCGAGCGACTTTGCTCATGGACAAAGCCAAGAGCGTGCATCAGTTCGTGCGCTACCTGTTGTGGCCCGCAATGGGGAGAGAGATAAATGGGTTGGTGACCTCTTACCTTTCCGACGTAGGAGTAACAGTGCTTTTCGCCAGGGACAAAAACGATTGCATCAGCTTGATCCTGAAAGGGAACAAATCGTACGCGAGTCTGTTTCTGAAAAAAGGCCAACGCCTCTTCCACTTGCTCTGGGTTTGTGATCTTATCATCGATAGCGTAGGGAATTTCGGCGCTGTCCCAAAGTTGAACGGGAGGAGGAACGAAAAATCCCTGTTCGACTGGCTCATCGGGCTTTCCCAAAACAATATCGCCGAAGGCAAGCGCCAGCCCGTCGTGCACTTCGAACGCGACGGCATCGGGCGGAACGGTGAACGGGGAAGTTGTTTTCTCTTTTTTGGTAGTCGCGATGCGGGGAGTAGGTGAAGGGACTCGTGGGGTGGGCAGGAGTAAATCGGCTTTCGGTCTCGTGGAGACCGGTGCGGGAGGAGGAGAGGGTGGCCTCGGTTTTAAAAACCACCAAGATATAAAAAGACCCAGCGCGAACGCCGCAATGATTTTAAATGGTCGCTTCATAGGTGTGGCGTGTATTGCGCCTTTCGGCGTTCAAGGTCTTCCACAACCGCTTCTTTAAAGCCCTTTCCAGACTTGCGCAATGACTCTTTGTAGCTAGCGATATCCAGCCGTTCAAAACGGATCCGGATGGTCTTAAAGAGTTTGGGAAGGCCCTCGCCGGGCGATTGCACATGGTGGAGGCCCCCGCTGTAAGCGATCAAAAGGGCGCCAGAAGAGAGGGCTTCAAGCACGTCGGCGACCCCCCCGCGAATGGACATGGGTTTGCCTTCGGAATCCAAACCATTGGGTCTGAGCATGCGCCCTTCGGGCGCGATTCCGATTAGGGACTCATCAGAAATGTGATCGAGAAATTCCTGCCAGGTATGATCGCGTTTCCGCGAAATCGAAATCATGTTCGGAAAAATAAACTTAAAAATCCTCCCTACGAAGGGTCGGTTGAGTGTTTTGTCTGCTCCGGGAGTTACCATCCGCGGGGCATGTTGCCAAAGAGCAGACAGCGGAATCGCCGCTAAGTAGACAAGCTCAAAAAGACTGGTGTGATTGAGAAAAATAAAGAGACGTACCCCGTTCCATCCCTGGTTCTTTCCTTCGCCAATCCACTCTACTTCAGTTCGGTAGAAGATGAGGCACAGCGTTCTAAGAAAAAGAAACAGCAAGAAACTGGAAATGTGGCGGACGGTTTTGATCAGAGATTGTTTCATTGGGCCAAGTACCGTTGAACCTTCGTGGCCTAGTCTAACTCGCACTAGGAGAGGTGCCCACAACATTTTCCCTTGACCCCTAGGGGAGAGGACGACATAACTTCGACAAATAGAGTAAGGAGCGCGCCCATGGGCACAGAAGAACAACTTAAAGCAGAACTCGAAAGACTCAGAGCAGAAAATGATGCGCTCAAGAAAACCTCGGCGCGTGGCCTTTCGCTGAAGGTCAGCCAAAAAGGGGCGCTGTCGGTCTACGGATTAGGCCGTTTTCCGGTGACTCTCTATAAAGAGCAATGGGAAAAACTCTTGGGCATGGCAGACGAAATCAAAGAGTTTCTCGAAGCCAACGCTGCTGCGCTTAAAGTGAAAGAACGTTAAACGCGAGAGCGTCTTTGCATTTTCTTTCCCCACCGATTCTCGTAAATTAATGTAATGGAATTCGCGCACATTATTTTGGTGGTAGCCGCCTATCTCACCTCTGTTCTCTCAGGTGCGATCGGGATGGGGGGCGGCATGTTGTTACTTGCGGTAATGGCCGAGTTTTTTCCTCCCCTCGTTCTCATTCCTCTCCATGGCACCGTTCAGTTAGCGAGCAATGTTTCGCGCAGCTGGATACTTAGGCCGTATATCGGTTGGAAGATTGTATTTCAATTCACAGTCGGGGCGTTTTTGGGAACGTTGCTCGCCTCGCGGTTTGTCGTCACGATACCAGATAATCTTTTTCAGATCGGGCTGGGTGTGTTCATTTTGGTAATGGCCTTCTTGCCGAAGTTCAAGGGAGGACCGTCTTTTAAGGGGAAGTGGTTTTCTTTGGGAGCGGTAACAGGATTTGTGGCGCTGTTCGCGGGAACGGTGGATGCGTTGGTGGGGTCATTTTACCTGAGAGAGGGGCTCACCAAAGAAGCTCTGGTGGCGACCAAGGCAGCCTGTCAGGCAGCCGTCCATTTACTCAAAACCAGTACCTACCTTGCTCTTGGCTTCGTGCTGGGCCCGTATTGGCCGCTTGTCACAGTCATGGTGATAGTGGTTTTCCTAGGTAATTGGACCGGGAAGCAGTTTCTCAATAGGATACCGGAGAAGTTATTCGTACGGATTTTTCGCGTCGTGATTGTTTGCCTTGTCGTTCGGATTATCGGGAAAGGTTTGGGCGCCTTTTGAAGGAAGTGGAATACCAATTTAGCTGCCCGTATTGTTGGCGTCCCATTTCCATGCTGCTGGATCCGTCAGTTTCTTCGCAGACCTACGTGGAGGACTGCGAGGGATGCTGCCATCCGATCGAGATCACCTATCGCGTCGAAGAGGGGGAAGTTGTGGAATTCGATGCACACCGGGCTCAGTAGGCTAGTGGATAGCCAAGGCCTTCTATTTCAGTTTGGTACTTTGCTTGCATCGTATAGAGGAAGCCTAGGTTAATGCGCCCGTTGAGGCGCGCAAAAGTACTCTTCGATTTGATATCTCCTGCAGACCCGGTTCCCATCAGCACAGGGTTACCTTCATGGTAGGTTATCGCCGCGCCACCAGAATCTCCAAAGCACAGGGCCGCACCGTTTGTCTGGAAAGTGGCTTCATTTAATTTGGCTTTTGTCCCTACGCGGGCCCTTCCGATCTTCAGTACCCCCCCGGTGTTCTGCGGTCCTTGGGGGATGCTGCAGCCAAAGCCCAGGAGATCCATGTAATGACCCTCATCAGCTTGGAAGCGTGTTTCCACCGCGATGGGCACGGCAGCGAGAAGGGGTTCGCTCAAGTAACCGAACGCGATATCACCGTGCAGACTGCTTTCGTCATAGTGATTATTTTTCACAAACTCGGCGCCGTACAACCTGCCGTTAAAATCCACTTCGGCAATGTCGCTGGAGACGCAGTGGGCGGCCGTGAGAACAGCTTGTCTGCCTACGATCACGGCACTACAAACCGTGTTCTTAAACTTTACGGTAGCCATGAAAGGGTAGTCGTTTGAAGCGATTTCCACTCCGTTGATGATTCGCGGCGAAGCGTGCGACGCAATACTGATTAGCACGGCAGCGACAACCGACAAGCGTACGGAAAGCATGCAGACCTCTGGTGAAGGGTTTTCGAGAACGTGCTTTCAGTTTAGGACGAGGACGACAAATGGGGGGTGGGACGGCCGATAAACGTTAACAATCGCTAACGTCGGTGTCCCTTCTCGAAGTCTTTCCAGCGAACCGCGGCAATGATGGCAATGTCGGTTCCAAACTTTTGGCGGGTAAGGGTTTTGGCGCGACGCTTGTCTTTCGCGCGAATTTTTACCACTTGGCGGCGTTGCTCTTTGTCATAGGTGACCATGAAGAGTCGATACTGCGTTGCCGGATAAGCCATGGCGAAAAAACATAAGAGTTTTCCGTGGTTCTGGCAACTTTTTCAGTTTCGGGAATGCTCAGTCAATGTTTTGACAGATGAAGTTTTTCTATTTTGTTCCGCGAGCAAAAGTTCTTTTGGAACGGAGAAGTGAACTTTTTCTTCTCGAAGTTTTGCGGTTTCAACTGTGGCACCAAACTCGTTTTGCAAACGTTCGACCAGCTCTTGTACTAATTTTTCGGGAGCGCTTGCACCGGCAGTAATAAGAACAGAACGTTTGCTCGCGATCCAGGCGGCATCAAGTTCACTGGCTTGATCAATGAGATAAGCGGGCTTGCCTTCAGCCTCGGCGATTTCTTTGAGACGCTGGCTATTCGAGCTGTTCTGACTCCCAATGACGATAACCACATCCGCCTGCGGGCAGAGTTGCCTGACCACTTCTTGCCGATTCGTGGTGGCGTAACAAATGTCCTCTTTTTTGGGGCCGACTATCTGGGGAAATTTCTTTTTAAGCACTTCGATGATCCGCGCCGCATCGTCGATGCTCAGTGTGGTTTGCGTGAGAAAAGCCAGTCTGTCGGTTCGAGAAAAGGGCAAGGCTTCTACTTCTTCAGGCGTTTCCACTAGGCTGATGGATTGGGGGGCTTCTCCCATCGTTCCAATCACTTCATCGTGGCCGGCGTGGCCAATTAAGATGATATGAAAACCTTGTTTGGCGAAGGTCAAAGCTTCGACGTGCACTTTGGTGACCAAGGGGCAAGTCGCATCAATGGTACGGAGTTTTTTGTCTTTGGCTTCAGTACGCAGGGCGGGCGATACGCCGTGTGCGCTGTAAAGAAGCAGCGAACTAGGGGGAACTTCCTCGATGGAGTTTACAAATTGCACCCCGCGGCCCTTGAAGCTTTCCACGACGTGCTTGTTATGAACAATCTCGTGGTAAACGTAGATCGGTGCCCCAAACAAATCGAGCGATAGTTCCAGGCACTCAATGGCCATGTTGACGCCAGCACAGAAGCCGCGCGGGGCAGCAAGGATGACCTTGAGAGAATGTTGAGGGAAGTCTTTCATCGCCCGTTTTCTACCACATCTTAAACTTCCTCACTCTAGCGCGTGCTGGACAAATCGCCAAGCAGCGGGCTAATCTCTCCCGAACATGGAAAAAGCCATTATTACCGCGGCGATAACGGGCGCGGAGCTTTCAAAAAAAGATAATCCAAACCTACCGATTACGCCGGAAGAACAGGCTCAGGCGGCTAGGGAATGTGTCGCGGCCGGAGCCGCTATCATTCATCTGCACGTGCGCGATGACACCGGTAAACCCAGTCAGCAACTTGCTCACTTCGAGCGTTCGGTAAAAGCGATTTACGCCGCTTGCCAACCGCGACCGATCATCCAGTTTTCCACCGGCGGTGCGGTGGGTGAGCCCATCGCGCAGCGGATTGCACCCCTATCCTTGCGGCCGGAGATGGCGTCTTTTAACACCGGCACGATGAATTTCGGGGAAGACGTATTTGTAAACTCCTTCGCAGAAATGCGGCAACTGGCTAAGGCGTTTGATAAAGATTCTGTGGTGCCGGAGTACGAAATTTATGATCTGGGTCATCTCGCCAACCTAGAAAAGCTCGCCAAAGAGGGGGTCGTCGAGCCTCCTTTTCATGTACAGTTTGTCTTGGGAGTTCCCGGGGCTTTGTCCGGTGACGTGTTTTGGGATCTGGCTCCTCTCATCCAGCGCTTACCCGAGGAATCCACTTGGGGGGTAGCCGGGGTAGGGCGCTTTGAATTGCCGTTGGCTGCTGTGGCACTGGCGACCGGGGGCAATGTCCGAGTCGGCCTTGAAGATAATATTTATTATACGAAGGGCGTTTTAGGCCGCAGCAACGCGCAACTCGTAGAGCGCGTTGTTCGCCTTGCCACCGAATTGGGACGCGGCGTGGCAACGCCAGACGAAGCGCGGGCCATCCTGGGAATCTAGCCCGCCAAATTGAACCGACACCCTTTCGTATGGTATGCCCAGGCCAGGAGAAGCGAATTCCGGATACGTTATGAAGGCCTACCTTGATCTACTAGACCATGTGTTGAAGCACGGCGAACGCCGTGAGGACCGAACCGGCACCGGCACCCTCAGCGTGTTTGGGTACCAAATGCGATTCGATCTGTCCCAAGGCTTCCCGTTGGTCACTACAAAGAAATGCCACCTGCGATCGATTGTTCACGAACTCCTTTGGTTTTTGAGCGGTAATACGAATACCGAGTACCTCAAGCAAAATAAGGTCACGATTTGGGACGAATGGGCGGATGCAAACGGTAACCTGGGGCCTGTTTACGGTTTTCAGTGGCGTCACTGGCAAAAAAACAACCCTAGCAGCGAAGTCGATCAAATCTCGGAACTAATAACAAGCTTGAGAAAAAATCCTTACTCCCGTCGTCATATTGTCAGCGCGTGGAATGTTTCGGATTTGGAAGCAATGGCGCTTCCTCCCTGTCACGCGCTTTTTCAGTTTTACGTGCACAAAGACGGACGACTTTCGTGCCAGCTCTATCAAAGAAGTGCCGATATTTTTTTGGGTGTTCCTTTTAATATCGCGAGTTACGCCCTTCTTACGATGATGGTGGCGCAAGTGGTGGATTTGAAACCGGGCGAGTTTGTTCACACCTTCGGTGATGCGCACCTCTATTTGAATCACCAAGAGCAGGCAAAATTGCAATTGAGTCGAGAACCCCGCGCTTTGCCGCAAATGCGTCTGAATCCTGGTGTTCGCGACCTGTTCGATTTCAAGTACGAGGACTTTACACTCGAGGGCTATGATCCCCATCCGCGGATTGCAGCACCCATCGCCGTATGACAGTTTCTCTGATTGTTGCGATGACTCGAGAGCGGGTAATGGGTGTGGATAACACGCTACCGTGGCATCTACCCGAAGACCTAAAGCGATTCAAAGCCATCACCCTAGGCCACCCCATTATCATGGGAAGAAAAACCTATGATTCCATCGGGCGCGTTTTGCCGAAACGGCAAAATATTATCGTCAGTCGCAACCAGGAGTTGCGGATTGAAGGGGCCGATGTGGTGGGATCTCTGAAAGAGGCATTTGCCATCGCGAAAGCTAAAGACGAAGTCTTTGTCATCGGTGGGGCGCAACTCTTTGTCGAGGCGCTCCCCTTAGCCGATCGTTTGTATCTGACCTTGATTGATCAACCCATTGCCGGAGACACCTATTTTCCAGCTGGTTGGGAAGAAGATTTTAAAGAAGTCGAATCAACTCGCGGTGAATCTGAAGGACTGAGCTACACATTTTTGACCGCCGTTCGCCGCCCTTAGGCAATGGGCTGGTATTTTCCGTTTTGAAATTCACAAAAGAAGTGTTCCACCAACGGGTGACGGACTGGGTTGAGCGTCATGTCGCGCTCTAGGTGGCGTTCGGCGACGTACGTGGAGTGTGTTCCCTCATCCACCAACACTTCATACCAGGGATGATTCTTGGGAGGGTGACTGCGCGCCACGTTCTCGTACCATTCCTCGCTACCCTGGAAGATGGGATCCACGGCGACGATCACGCCGCGATAGTTGTAAAGGCGGTGGTGAATCAGATCGCCAACGGCAAACTGAGGCAGGGCTACTGGTTCAGGTGGATGGGGGAGAGAAAGTCCGCCTTGTATGAGTCGTAAGTGCGCCATGGTTTACCCCGTCGGATCCTCCAATCTTCCCCGTACACCTCGCTCGGCTCGGTCGTCAAACGAATTGGGCTTCTCTTTTAAGAGCTTTTTTAAGGAGTTGCTGGTACTTGGTATGGCTAATTTCAACGGCACCGAATTTCTGAAGGTGAGGCGTGAGAAACTGGACTTCTAACAGCTGGAATTCCCGGGCCTTAAGTCTCTGAACCAGATGGTAGAGAGCTACCTTCGAAGCGTCTCGAGTACGGTGAAACTTTGACTCAGCAAAAAAGGCGGCTCCGATGGCCACCCCGTAAACCCCTCCGACTAAGTCCTCACCCTTCCAAACTTCTACTGAGTGCGCGTAGCGGGTTTTGTGAAGTTCGGTGTAAACGCGAAGAAAGTCTTCGGAGATCCAGGTCTCCTTCCGCTCAGAGCACCCGCGCATCACCTGAGTAAAGGCTTTGTTAAAGGTCACGGTGTACACATTTTGGCGGACGGTTTTGAGTAGAGATCGGGAAGCGTGGAAATGATCAAGTGGCAAAATGGCTCGGGGATCGGGGCGAAACCAAAGAAGCTCGTTTGTGTTCGGATCTGCCATGGGGAAGAACCCCTCGGCATACGCATGAATTAGAAAAAGTGGCGAAGGAAATTCATCCATTGATTGAGTTGCTCTTGTGCAGAAGCCACGCGCACTACCCAGAACCGGCGTTCGAGATCCGCTTGGCGGACGAGTTCGTAATCTCGGCTCAAAATCCTGTCGTCATCGGTGAGTAATTCAATGCGAGCGAGAGTATCTGTTAGCCCATTCGTGCCTTTTACCAGCGCGCCTTCCGGAGCGTGTTTAATAATCGGTTGGTACAAGCTCTGGAGTTGGGGCGCAAGTTCGTTGTCCCAATGGGTCCAGCTAACGGCGAGGGGCCGAGCGGAAACGGGGTTGTTGATGTTCACCATTTTTGCCATTTTGCGCCGGTAGTAAGGCTTGCCCGCCATGGCCATGAACCGCTGCGGGTTATCATAGATGTCGGCTAACGCTGTGACCTGATCGTAATCAATGGCTTCTCTGGCCAGAGCCGGACCAAAATCTCCGTAGAGACGCGGCGAAATTTCCATCTTATGGACCTTCCCATCCGCACCCAATATGGATTCGGCATGGAAGGCGCTGTTTTGGTACCCACAACGTTCTAAGTCAGCCAAGACCTCGGTGAGAATTTCGGGAGGGATTTCCGAGTAGGCTAAAAGATCCTCGCTCCAATACAAAGGGGGACGACCCTGAACAATGCGTTTGTTGTAGCGCCAAACATCCGTAAAACGAACGTATAGCTCGCCTTCATAAAGCATGACGACGCCGTTAATCGCATACTCCGATCCAATCTCGGGGTCGGTAGAAATACCTTCCACGAAAGGCATCATCAGAACGAAGTCATTGGCTTGGCCGTACTGGTTGGGATTATTTTTGATCTTGAGAAAATGCTTTCGAAAGCTTCGGTCGTTGTGGACGCGTCCGATGAGGTCGCTTCCAGAGGATTCCTCTGGCTTCAGAATCACCGATCCCACGTTCCGCCAACCACCCCATTCTTTGCGGAGATACCGGAGCGCTTCTTCGGCATCGGTAAAATGCGCGGCCGTCTCGCCCATGGCTTGGTATTGTTCGAATTTGTTGGTGCGTGCGCCGAGAGTTGCCGGCTCGTTGGAAGGGAGATCGTTCATAAACGACAGCGTTTCGGCATCTCGCACACCGCCGTCCGCGCCGGGGATAGCAGCAAAAATTCCCATCTCTTTAATGTGTCGGGACAAGCTTTCTTGATCCCCTGCTAGAAACTCAGGAAACACGTAGTCGTAGTCGCTGGCTTTAAAGGCGGCGAGTTGGCGGGCTGTGGGTTTTTTTCCCCAAGCATGATAAACGCGATGGCCTCGACTTCTGAGTTCGGGGGCGATCAGCGTGCCGGAGCTAATACCATTGAGTACCAAAAATGTTTTTGTTCCAGAATTCGCGGTGTGGATAACGGGCATGGGCCCGGTATCATTGAGTGAGTTTTCTGCTTGTTCGGCAAGTTCGCTGAGGCACCAAACGTCTGTGTCCTCGTCGCTTGCAGCGGGCAGTACCGCGCAAAGAAGCAAAGCAGAAAAAAGTAATCTGCCTACAGCTCCGCCGAGTTGTTTAAACACAAATCTCAAATGGTTCTCCCAAGCGCCGCTTTCTCAAAAAGCCTAGAAAAAAGGGGGTTGAAAGGTCCAGAGATTATAAGAGCTGCCGCGGGCAAGCAAGGAAATCTGGTGCGGGTTGTTAAGTAGTCGAAAGTATTAATACTATGTAAATTTTGAGCCTGGCCCAGCCCTAATCCAAGGTGGGCGCGGGAACTGAGTTCTTGAGGGATTCTACGGAATCGTAGGCCAAACCGAAGGGGAGATCTTTCGCCATCTTTTTGAACAGGGGGGGAGATTCCTTCTTCAACAGACGGCGCTCTGCCACTCCGGTTTCGCTGCATTCCTGCCAGTGGACGAGCGCTTTTTCAAAACGGGGACGCCCAATCAAACGGCAAGGAAGCGAGGGCAGGCCAAGTGAATCCCCCTTTTTTTCCAGCACCAAGTAGCTGAGCGGCAACGCACGTAAATCGATTTTCATACGGCGATTAAATTCACTCCAGTGGCGATCGTGAAAAATGAAAGTTGGAGGGGGAGCAAAATGGTGGCACCAATCATTCTCATGCCCCTGTTGCAATAAACCGCAACGTTCTTGGTGAGGGCAGGGTGCTAAGAGGTGGAAATGCGAGCGGAGGCCCTCTCTAATCTCCACTAATCGTTGTCCCATCACTTTTGTTCCAGGTTCCACCCAGATGATAGTGTCGGCCTGGGCCAGAGATCCGAGGAGCCTTCTTAAGACATCATCCTTTAACTCTCCCAGTATATGGCTGAGAAGGACGGTTCCCACAAAATTTTCTCCCGCAATCAGAGCGCTAGCGCGATCGGCTCCAAGCTTTTTTATGGCAAAATTTTGAGCCATCGGTGAGCGATCCCACACCTTAATTTGTTCTTGAGGCCAGCGTTCTACGAAAGCGCGAGACGCAACGGCCGTTCCGCACCCCCAATCAACGGTCTGCGGGGAACTTGGCTTCCAACCGCGATCGCGAAGTTCATCAAGAATCGCGTTCCATTTCCACGCTATTCGTTGACCGAACGTAAGGTCATAGATCTCCAAAAGACGCTGGTCTTCCCAGTAGTCTTTAGAGGTTTGCTTGCCTTCGAGAAAAACCGAACGAAGGTCCTGCAAGCGGTTCCAGTCTGTAGCGGAAAGGAGCATGGAGGCCAACTTACTCAAATTGGCCAAAGAAACAATCAAAGAAGTCGATTGGCTCGCTCGGCGTTAGGCTGTGCGGGGCTTGAGAAAATTCTGTAGATGCCAAACGGCTTTATCGCGTATTCGCAGCAGTTTCCAGATCGCGGGCTCCGACACCTCTCCCAACACACTATTGTGAATTTGGTAGCGCTTGAAGTTGTGTTTGGTGAGTGTTTCGTTCCACATATGCACAATCACGGTGTTGGACGGAATACTAAGCTTTGTGGTGAAAGCACAAATTTCGGAAAATTTTACCGGATAGAAATAGTTGGCGCTTAGGCCATAATTTCTGAGCTGGTATTTCTCAACATATTTTTGGAACAGTTGAGCACCGGTCATCCCCCACTGGTAAAACTCGGGAGGGAGTTCTTTCGCTTCGTCGTACATTTCTCGGAAAAGTTTTAGGCCCGCCGGAAATTTCAGGACAGATACATTGGCTGAGTGGCGAGATTGGTACCCAAAGACAATGGGAAGAGCATTGAGTCCGTTCAACGAGCGGTGCAAGATGCAGTCGGTATCAAAAAACCAACCGCCTTTTTGGAGGAGAAGCTGGTAGCGAAAAAGATGAGATACGGCCGCAAACGATTTCATTTTCAGAAGATAACTCTCAGCAATCTCGTAGGGCATAATTTCATCAGCGGGCAGCCAACTTAAGCCCTTTATCTTAGGAGCGGTGCTGGGATCATACGAATAAACGACTACCTCGTTCTCTCGGTAGGAGAGAAAGGACTTTAAGCTGGCTAGGGCAACCCAGTTGAGCGGGCCGCGGTGCCAGAAAAAATTACAAACAATGCGTGAGATTGCCATGGATAGAGTGAAATTTTACCACACGCCGTCGACAAATGAGAAATGACGGGTGACGTGGCACGCTGCGCCGCTTGCGCCAGTTGATTGAGAACGGACATGCGAGCATACATTTTTGGTCGTTTCTGGCAAAATAGTCACTTATGCTTTCTCAATTCGTTTCCATTCAGGGCGGGGCGCGTCAACGCAACGTTCTTGTTCTCTGGTCCCTTTCGGGATTGTTCTTGCTTCTGACTCCCTCAGCAGCCGCTGAAGGGAATCGCCATTTGGGCTTTAACTCCGCACAACGCTCAAACTATTCCGAAGCAGTAAGTGAGATTGCCCGTAAGACGGGGCAGCGCTGGATATCAGGCCAACTCTATGCGCTGGCGACGGGGAAGTTTCGTGCATCTGATTTTAGCCCCAACTCTCGAGCGCATCAGTTTTTTCTGGCGCACAAGAAAGGCAAACTCGTTGCTGCGAGCATCAGAGACTTGTTCTGGGATAAAATTCGTAGCATCGGGGTGGGGCAGGGGGCGAGTTTATTTAATGCAAAGTTTCCGGCACCCAACCCGGCCCCAGCTGGTCTAGAGGCCCACACTCTGCGCGAGACCAGTTCTCTTATTTTGACTGTTCGGGTTCAGTTTGTGGATGGGAGCTCAGTGAACTTGGTTTTGCCGAAAGTGCCCGCGGAGAAGATAGAAGAAATATACCAGTTTGCCGAAACGCGTTTAAGTCCGATCAATGGATTTTGGACTTCTCGTCTGCAAAAAGCCGACAAACTTTTTGCGGTAATCGGGAGCTACCCGCTTATTCCCAAATCCACACGGGAATTCAACGGAAACCAGATCGGTTCCGCTGAATTCTAATTTTCCAGTTAATTTCCTAGATTCCCTAGCTAGGGAGTGCAGGTGAAACCGTTGTTCTTCAGGTTGCTTACCACGCGGTCAGCAATCTGCTGGCAGTGCGCGACTTCGTTGTTCGCGTTACCAATGACTCGGGATTCGCCGTTGCGGACATAGTTTACTTCGCAGCCGCCGTTTTGCGGTGTGATCGAAATAGCCCGTTCTTCGCTTCCGTAGGTGCATTTGATTTCGCCTTGAGCCGGAGCTGTGGCGTTCGCTGTCGCTGCTGCGGTGGTTGCCGCGGCATTCTGTTCTCCCGCTTTCACGGTCGCGTCAGCTTTTGCTGTGGCTTCTTGCTGAGTCGCTTCGGCATTGGCTACCGCCGTGTCGGTCTCTTTGGCTTTGGGCCCAGAGGAACAACCGACCACCCAACCGATAATGATGAAAAAAGTAAGAAGCCGTTTCATGTCTCTCTCCTGATGAAATTTGCCCTATTGAAAGTCGATGGCTTTAAAGACTACAAGAAAAATTCTCGGATGACTAGCTCGCAGAAAAGGTGCCTACTCCCCCTGCGAGGGAACCCACCTACTTCCCGGCCGTAAAAGTGCCAGGTAATCACCCGCGACCTTTCCGGCCGGGAAGTAGATGGGCACCTTTTAAGCGGAGACCCAAACGGACGGGCCTTCTGGCTGCCAGCTAAGTCCCAGGCTAACAATTTTTTGGATGAGATCAGTGTACCGCAAACCCTTTCTGGAAGCTGATTCAGCGAAGTCCTCGCCGTTTCCAAGATGTGGGTTGGGGTTTACCTCGAGGAGAAAAGGTGTGCCGTCTTGCGCCAAACGGAAGTCGAGTCGCGCATAACCATTCAAGCCGAGAGCACGGTAGGCAAGCTTGCAAGTTGCTTCGAGTTCCCCACGCTGGGCGTCGGAAAGCGAGCGAGCCAAACCCGAAGTAATGCCATATTTCTTTCGATAGCTAGGGCTCCACTTAGCGCGTCGTGAGGCGATGCGTTCAATTTGATCCGTGGGCTTGCGGAACAGAAGTTCCCAAATCGGGAAGACTTCCGTGCGCTGATTGCCGATCATGCCGACATAAAGCTCGCGGCCTGAAATGTAGGACTCCACAAGCGCATCGGTGATTGTATTCTCATGGACAAACTGAATGCGCTCTCGCAGTTTCTGCTCGTCGTAAACAATTGATGACTGGGAGATACCAAAAGAAGCTTCTTCGGTCAGTGATTTTACGATGAGAGGGTACTTGAGTTCCTTGGGAACCCTAACGCGTTGGTTGCGCGGAAATATCGCAAAATCGGGCGTACGAATTCCGTGGTAGTGAAATATTTTTTTACTGATGCCCTTGTCTTTCGCCATCATCAGGCCACGCGGATTGCAACCGGTGTAGGGAATTTTGAGGAGCTCGAGATAGCTCACAATATTGCCGTCAAAGATCGGCACGTTGTGAAAATCTTCCATCAAATTGAAAACCAGGTTTGGCTGAAATTCGTAAATTGCTCCGCGAACGGGCCCTAGGTCATTTTCCAACCCAAGAATGCGAACCTCGTAGCCCAGCGCTTTGAGTGCTTTTAGAACATCAAACTCGGTCTTCCAGTCGGCGCCCTTGGACTGATGAGTGAGTGCGCCTTCTGGGGGGAGCAATTCTTGGTGAGCGAGTACTAAGACTCGTAACTGCTTTTGACCAGCCAAGTGAGCTCCTTTCCTTTTTAGGTTTTTGACGGCATCGCAAGCTGACACTGAACGCCCGTGAGAGAGACGAGGCACTCCAGCTTTTCGTTAAGAACCTGAGCGCTGCCCTCCACATGAGAAGAACTTTGCCCCGTGCGTTCTACATAGATCCAGTGAGCCTCCAGAGGCGAGGAGGCCAAGAAAACTTCGAGTTCACCTACTTCCACGGGAAGGAAAAGAGCTTTCTCTTCTGTTAGGGGGAAGAGGGCGAGGGACTGAAAGGCCCCGTCAATCCACTGGGAGAGTTTGCCACCCAAACCATTATCCAAAATGGGAGCTAATCCGTGTTTGAGCAGCACTCTTACATGATGCGTTCCGTGCTTCCACGCTTTATCGACGAGCTGAAAGCTCGGGCCATGAAACATCCCTTGCGGCCCGTAAAAATTTTCAGTGGGAAGGGGGCTGGTTTCCGCGGGGAGTCGCAAAACGGATGGCGCTCTTCGAGGCGAGCGGAAATGGGCGATAAAGGCGGGTGAACCCAACCCCACCTCGCCGGTATGCGTACGGGGGTTGTAAACGCTGGTCAGGGCCGTTTTCTTTTCCGGAAAAATAATCGGTTGAGTGAACTTCAAGCTTTCCAGACGAGGGTAGTAACCAAGCGAAGCGCGCCCAAGGCCCAGCAAGAGAGCGGCACCGACTGCTCCGGGCAGGTAAGCGCGTCCGCCTACTCGGTGATCTTGGAGAAAAGGATCGGAGGACGGTGCATACAATCGACTGAATGCGGCCTTTCCCCCTACGAGTAGGGGCGTTCCCAATAAAGGAGCGTACGGTGCAAGCTTTCTCAAGGCGAGCCCATACGCCGGGTAGTCGGCTGGATCGTAGTAATAAACGGTTCGCAATCGATCGTGGGCGGGGCCCAGATCTTGTTCAAAGAGTTCAGCGGCACTTTCGGGCGTAAGTAAACCCACACCCAAACGCTTGAGACCTTGTTGAATCGCTAGGGGTGCCGTCATCCCGACGCCGTCCCAAGGCGGCCAGGCGATGGAAAGGGTTTGGCCCTGGCAAACTTCGCCGAGAGTATTGATGAACTGATTGGCCCACGCGTAAACCGTTTGCCCAGCGTTTCCGAACTCGGAAACGACCGAAGAGAATTGAATAAGCTTAGTTTGAGGAAGCGAACGGCAGAGACAAGTCAGATAGAACGCGGGCAGCACCTTGTTAAAAATTTCTTTGCGCATTTCCAAGCCCGTCTTCTGACCCAGGCCCTGGCTGATTTCGATACCTGCACCGTTGAGAATAAAATCGATCTTTCTCTCTCTTGCTAAGATGCGACCAATGGTCTGTTCTAGCTTCGCGAAGTCGGTTGCATCACACACTGTGTAGCTCAAGTCGCTGACCTTGCCCTCGAGGCTTTGCAGAGAGGATTGAATGCTGGCTTGCGGCGAGCGGCCCAGAAGGTAGAGGCGAATCGGGAAACGGGATGAGAGCGATTCCACTAGTGAGCGAGTGATTCCCTTCGCTCCCCCCAGGGCGATAACCACGCGCGGTTGACCGTCGTGGGGAAGCCCATCTTCTTCATCCAATGCTTCGAGTGATGCGAGATAGCGTTCTCCTCGGCGGTAGACGACTTCCGGACTGGTGACGTCCTGGAGCTCTTTAAAAAGTTGCGCACCCAATGCTTCGGGCGGGAGAGGTGTTTCGAAGTGGACGTGCTTTACAAAGCTTTTGGGATTCTCCTTCCTTACACTTTTGAGGAAAGCAGCGAAACCTTGCGCCAGGGGATCTTTCTTTCCCTGGCTGACCAGAGCGAGAGTCCCTTCAAAGGCACTTTGGTGAGAACGAATAAACTTTTGTACTACCTTCATCAGTGGAAGAATTTTTCCTTCGATTACTTTGCGAAGCGCGTCGGGTGCCAAAAAATCCCAGTCAATCGCCGATGGTGGATACATGAGGACGCAGTTGAAACGGCCCTCTTTGGACAGGCGGCGCAGCTTTCTCCAGGTCGCCCGATCCAGGGGACGGGAAGTCGAAAAATCAATGTCGATGTAGAGAGTGGGAAGGGGGGAAGGAATATCAACGACAAGTTCGCAAGCCGTCCACGTTTTTTGAAATCTAGCAAACGCTGCCGGTTGAGTGTGCGCGGGTACGATGGGGTTCTGCTGCGCGTTCTCCAGTACCTGAAGCAGGTCACCTACTTGGTGAATTCCCGCGGTGTTAATGCCGGTCAAACCTTCCTTGCGGACCTCATCAAACACCGAAAAAACAATTTCCGTTTTTTTGATGGAATCGATTCCCAAGTCTTCTTGAAACTTATCTTCCACGGAAATGTCTTCAATTCGGTATCCCGTCACCGAGCTGATAATGCGGTTGATACTTTCTAAAAGCTTATTGCTGTTGGGGGAACGTCGTTCTTCTCGGACGGCCGCGTGTTTCTTGTAGTCTTCGAAGTAATCGTCGGCCAAGGCCAAACGGTGGCGAGGGAGACCGGTAATGGTTTCAATTAACGGTGTGAGTACCATTGCCGGCCCAATTTCAATGAACTGGTCGCAACCGTATCGCGAAATCGAATGGATTTGATCGATGAAATCCACTCGCTCGGTCATTTGGTTCTCGATGATAAAAGGAACATCCCGCGAGGGTTCCTCGACCCACGCATGTGTTACCGATGAGAAAACGGGAAGAGTTGCCGAATGAAGCGTGAGTTTGTGTGCTCCCAACCAGGCGCGCATTTTGGGGGGCATCTCTGACAAAAAGGAAGAGTGATAGGGTTGGGGTGTGGGCAGCACCTTGTGGCGCACACCTTCCTTAGTGAGAAACTCATCCAAAGCGCTCAGTTTCTCCGGGGGGCAGGCAACAACCGTTTGGGAAGCGCTGTTTAAGTTAGAAATCGGGCACGGAAAAGATTTTAGAAGTTGTTTGGTAAACGCTTCATCGGCGTGAATCGCGACCAGATAGCCTTTTTCGTTTTTCGGCGGTGATTGTACTTCGCGAAACGCGACGAGTTCGAACATCTGTTCGAAGGGCACAATACCCGCGCATACCAGCGCTGCATACTCGCCGAAACTGTGGGCCGTAAGCGCCTTAGGATAAATCTTGGCGTTAAGTAGCAGCTCCGCGATGGCTAGTTCACCGGCAAAGAGGCAAAGGTTTTGTACCTGGTGTTTCTGGGTATCGGTTAGACTTTGCGGATTGACCACGAAAGCGGACACGGAAGGAAGGCCCAGGCGAGTCGCCTCTGCATCCGCTTTTACAAAAACTTGGCGTACGCTTTCAAACTGTTGATAGAGGTGGGCGAACATGCCGGGGTAAATCGCTCCCTGGCCCGCAAAAACAAAACACACGGAGGAATAGGAGCGCAACGGTTCCGCGAAAGGCGTGAATCCGACCTGATAGCCGCCGCCAAAGATTCCTTTGGCGGAAAGCGGGGCGGACGATTTTAGGCTTGGACCGGCCATGTTTCTTCGTAGTGAACGTCGTTTAGCAAACTTAAAATGGTGCGGTTGTCGCGTCGCGCTGAATCCAACAGCGTAAGAAAGTAGCAACGGATGCCTTGTCGCGAGATCTCGCATTCGTTCTCGTTAAACGTTTCTTCCGCCTGTAAAACAATCACCAGATCGCTACTTCGCGAACGTAGTTCAATGGACGCCATTTCGAAGGCGCAACCTAGGGATGCCATGTCGGCATCGAGATTAAAGTTCTTTCCCATAAAATCAAAAACGTTGCAGACACGTCCGGCGATGACGTTGTTCAAAATTCCGGGCCCCGTGTCTTCAGTGACTGCGGGAAACTTTGCTTTGTGTTTTTCTAGGACAGCTGCTTTTTCTCCGGAAGCGAAGCGATGAAACTCTTTGTGTCGAACGCGTTTTGAAAATTGGTAGGAAGCTTCGATGCCGGTGCATCCGCAGGAAAACACCGATACTTTTGTACGGTCAAAACTGTTTAGAGGAAGATGAAAGTCTCGCAGCGCGTGGGCCACCGCTACGATGGCTTGCAATTGAAGCGTATCGATTTGCGCTAGGTTCTTCGGTGGCAGTTTGAATTTGTAGGAAGCCAAAGCCTCGGCGACATGGGGATCATTAACCTGAGTTTGGGCGATTAAAGCGATCCGGGTGGTGAGCAGAGGTAAACCGGAAACCGCAGGAGCTTGCGGTAGGTATTCCTCCAAAAGCATATGGTAGTTGGCGCCGCCAAACCCCGCGGAGCTTACGCCAAGGCAAAGGGGACTAGGTCTGTCGGCAAGCGATAGGGGCTGTGTGTTCACCGTAAGTTGGGAGAGGCTATCGGATTCCGCGAATCGCGTGAAATAAGGTGACGGGGGAACCGTTTTGTTTTGTAGGCTCAACAAGCACTTTAAAAGGCCGGCTGCGCCTGCGGCGCCTTTGGTGTGTCCGATGAGAGCCTTTACGGATCCTACAGGCGTTTTTTCTTTTGCTCCTTTTTGCATTTCATTCAGGGCACGAAGTTCAGTACGATCCCCTGTGCGAGTTCCCGTGCCGTGGCACTCGATGTAGTCGAATAGCGCGGAGCTGGATTTCTGGCGTGAACGGGAGATAGCAGTCGTCTGTCCATTTACGGTGGGGGAAAAGAGACTAGATGCTTTGCCGTTACTTGAGCCACCCGAAGCGCGAAGGACACCCAGGATCTTGCGGCCCTCTGCGCGCGCGTCCGAAAGGCGTTGCAAAGCAAACACCACGGCACCTTCGCCTTGGCAAAGACCGTCGGCACTTTCGTCTAAAGGGTGGGGAAGGTCTTGCGCCAGTAGGCCCACTTGGCTAAAGACCACAAAGTTTTCAGGGGCCAGCTGTCCTTCGATGCCCCCCGCCAGGGCGATATGACAGTTTCCTGCGCGTAAGTGGCCAATCGCTAGATCCAGCGCAGCGAGGGAAGAGGCGCAAGCCGCATCTACCAGGCACGCTTCGCCCCTTAGCCCCAGTTCCTTTTTTACCGTCGCCAAAACGGAAGTCGCTAGGACAGCTTCTTTCCGCGAGGTTCGGTTCTTGCGCAGGTGCTGAAATGTTTGAGCTGTTGCGGAACGCAAGTCTTCCAGGTGGGGACCGGCTTCTTGTTCAAGGTAAGAAAGCACGCTTTGCTCTTCTTCCAGTAGCTTTTGCACCGAAAGTTCTTCATCCGCTCCCATACAACCGAGGAAAACGCCGCAAAGGTTTTTGGATCGGTCCTCGGCACTTATGTTCTCTAGTGCTTGTAGTGACGCCTCGAGGGTCATCGCTTGGAGGCGATTGTAGCCACGGCCGCTCCATTTTCTTTTTTTAGTAATCGTTTCCATTTGCTCATCTCGAACGAATGCTGCTTTGGATGAGTAAGTCATGTCTTCCGCTTTGGGATCAGGCGACACGTAAAGATTTGCGTCCCAACGGGTGGAAGGCATGGGAGCGATTGAGCAACGGGCTTGCAACAGATTGTTCCAGAAGGCCTGAGTATCCGACGCCTCAGGTAGCACGCAACCCACTCCCACGATGCATACGTCATCGTTTTTGTAGGAAGGTGCCGGACGAGGGGGCGTAGCCGGCTGCGGTGAGGGGCGTCTGGAATCGCTCAATTTTTCACCTTTACCAAAGTGATTCGAAGTTGTTTCTCCGCAAGGCGGACACTTAGCCTGCCGACAAACCAAGAGAAAAGAATCATGAGGAAAGCAAAGAGAAGTACAGTCCAAAGAGAGAGTGGAATCCATTTCACATAAAGTTGGGCCAGTCTGGCTCCCACAATGATGTGCGCGAGGTAAATCCACAGAATTCCTTGGCTGAAGGAACGCACGACGCCGTTGGGAGAAGGAGGCCAGTATGCATTAAGCCCATCGAAGATAAGAAGCAGGAGTGAGAAGAACCCCATGAGGCCGACGATAAAACCCAGAGGTGGCTGAAACACGCCCGGGCCCCAGACAAATTGTGGATCCAACACCAGCGCTAAGTCTTGGTTGGTGTACGCAAACCCGAGTCCCAGTAAAGCGATAAGCCCTAAGCCCCACTGAAAGCGGCTTGATTTGCCGAAACGTATGTAACAATGAGCGAGTACAAAACCAAAGACCACGGTGGAGAACCAAGGAAAGAACGGCCAGAAAAAGTCTCCCGATTGGTCGCCTACCAGTACGGCACCCAGGAAGCCGGGATTGGCACCAACAAGCTGTCGCACAATATCGGTGAGGAGAAAACTGAAGAAACCGAGTACGGCGAATACCGGGACCGTCGTCACCTTCAGAGCTAGCGCGATGACCAAGTAACTCAAACCAACAAAGTGCAACACGTCCCACTCAAAGGCGTGGCCACCACCCCACGTGAGTAGCGTCATCACATAGCCCAACAGCATAATGCCAATTGAGATCTTAAGGAGAGGCAGGAGACGAAAACTCTCCCAATCGGTGTGTGTGCGAATTTTTTCTAAGTAGAAACGCAGACCACAGCCCGCCGTGATCGGTAGGCTTAAGGGAAAGAGGCCCAGAAACGTGGTGTGATTTATGATCGGATAAAGAAACGAGCGTGTATTCATGACTTCGTCCTGGTCCGTCACCAACCAGAAGGTGGCGTGGATAAAGACCATGAACAAAATGCAGAGAAATTTAGCGCCGTCTAAGCCCGACCATCTTGAAGGATGGCTCATGGTAGACCTCTATTTTACCATGTTGATGCTAGGGTGCCTGTCGACCCTTTTGGGACGAAGTACCAAAAGTCGACTGGCACCTAGCACGAAGTGTCACAGAATCCACGCAAAGGGTTGCTTCCGATCCGCTTTTTCACTATTGTCTGGCGCGTTAACCCTTTCACTTAACAGACGCCAGAGAGAAGAATGCCAGTCGATCCCATTGAGCTCCCCTACGTATTTAACGGGCAAGTGAAGCCTGGGATTTGGCGTTATCTGCTTCCCAAAGAAGTTCATGCCTATGACATCCCGCAGGAAAGACAGTCCACTTGCGACGATTGTCCCCAGGCGAAGTTCGAAGGTTATGACCCGGTGTATCGTTGCTGCAGCTACCATCCCATTATGCCCAATTTTTTACTGGGCCTTGCTCTGCGTCAGCCTACTTCCGCCGCGGCGGTCGACAAGCTGATAGGCGAAGGGTGGGTCCTGCCTGAAGGGATGCAGCGTACCCCTCAGCAGTGGGCAGACTATTTAATTGGTTTGGGTGAGTCGGGATTTGGGGAGGCGCAAGTGCGTTGTCCCAACCTCAATCCCGCGAACGGTTTTTGTAATGTTCATGCGTTTCGTAATGCTGTTTGTTCGACCTTTTTTTGTATTCATGACCACGGCAATAAAGGAAGTCACTTCTGGTTGGCCATTGAAGAATTGGTGAGCCAGATGGAATCAGCCCTCGGTCAATGGGCTCTTAATGAAAATGGCTTTGATACGAAAGCGTACTACAAGCGGATGGATGAGCTTGCTCCTGACATGAAGAGTGTCGCCGATCCGGTGACAAAATGCTGGAGCAAGCGCGCGCGCAAGCATCTCTGGGGACGCCACTACGGGAAAGAGCGTGCCTTGTTGCAACGCTGTGGCCAATCAGTCGCCGACAACCGTGACAAACTTTGGGAAATAGCAAGTAGCTCACCGATTTTGGAAGCCGTTACTTTCGACAAGGCCATGGACAAGTTAATTCCTGCCAAGCACCGAGACCAAATTGATCCAGAAGATCTGGACTACGATGCGGAAGAAGTTCCGTTGAAAGAACTTTTGGGCACCGTCCGTCGCCGCTATCGCCAACTGAGGAAAGTTCCGGAGCGGTTACGGTTGAGTCCTCGTGTGAAAATAGAAAAAAACCCGCGTGACGATGCGGAAAGTCGGGCCAACGCGCACAAGCCATTTCGTGTGGATCTTTTCTGCCGCACCAAAGGCGAAACGGTGGATACGACCGAGTTTTTGAGTGAAGCCGAGGTGGCGGTGTTAAACCTCTTTCGACGAGGCCGTTCGGTTTCGGAACGTACGCTGGGCCTACCCCCCTTCAAAAAGCTCACCCGCCCCATGGAATTTCTGGCGGAGCAGGTCGGTAAACGCACCCTCATCCAGCCTGATTAAGGGGGCTTTTTTCCCCTTCAGATCTGGTAAAACTCTTTTTTATCCAGCCCTTAGTCGGATCTTTGCGAGAAATTAATGCAATTCTAGTAGGGTAGGCGTATTGATCCCGTTACCACGATTAGGGTATGAGGGGGCTCCTATGGCGGTCGAAAACAAGAAAATCTTAGTTGTAGAAGACGAACCGGATATCGTTGAAATCCTTGTTTATAACCTCGAGCGGGAAGGCTTTCGAGTCTACACCGCACGCGAGGGACACAGCGGTTATCAGGAAGCGGTTTCGCGCAAGCCGGCCCTGATCCTGTTGGATCTCATGCTACCGGGAATGAGCGGTCTCGAAGTTTGCCGGATGCTCAAAGAAAATCCGGAAACGCGTGGGATTCCTTTGATCATGCTAACCGCCAAGGGTGAAGAAGCAGACAAGGTGATTGGTTTGGAACTTGGTGCGGATGATTATCTGACCAAACCCTTTAGCCCTCGTGAACTGATTGCTCGCATGCGAGCGATTTTGCGTCGCACGGGCACTCCCAATGTTGCTACGGCTCCTGAAATTGAAGTGGGTCCTCTTAAAATAGATTCCGAACGCCACGAAGTCCGTTTGAGCGATGAACTGGTTGAAGTGACAGCAGCGGAGTTTCGGTTGCTTAAGACACTGGCGGCAAAACCGGGGCGGGTTTTTACCCGTCAGCAACTGATTGAAAAAGTCACCGGTGGAGAATCCATCGTAGTCGAGCGCAATGTCGATGTGCATATCGGTGCTATCCGACGCAAACTGGGTGATGAAGCGGGCGATTTGATTACCACTGTGCGCGGTGTGGGGTACAAGTTTAAAGAGTTATAGTGTTCAAACATCCATACTATTGGAAGTTCTTCAGCATTGGTTTGATCAGTTTTTTGGTAGGGGTGACCCCTGTCTTTTTTTCGGCGACCTCGGTGAGTGGCTGGGCAGTTCTGTTCGGTATGCTGCTCGCGGTTATCGTTTCCCTCATTCTTTCTCATCGCGCCTTAAGTAAAATGTTCGCTCCCTTGGATTCGATTCAAAAATTTGTCGAGGGCCTGCGAGAGGGACGTTACTCGGCCAAGGGAAAACTGTCGTCGGGCAGCTTCGGTGAACTGGATCGTACGTTGAAAGCGTTGGGAAAAGATCTGGAAGCCCGAGTGGGATCTCTGTCACATGAGCGCGCGCAGTTTCGCGCGATGCTAGCCAGCATGGTGGAAGGTGTGATCGCTGTAGATCAAGAGGACAAAATTCTTTTCTGTAACGACGCCGCCCGCCTTCTGCTGGGCGAATCTGCCTTAGGCCACACTGCTCAACGGTTGTGGGAGTTTGTGCAGCTTCTGCCCATTAAGGAAATCGTCGAAACCACCCGCACGCAAGGTAGTTCGATTAAGGGAGAAATTTCGGTCCGCGGCGTGAAAGAAGAGCTGATGTTGGAAGTACAAGCCACGCCTCTTTCGGGCGACAGTGATCAAGGCGTGGTCGTTGTGTTCCACGACATTACTGAACTACGGCGCTTAGAAGGCGTGCGCAAAGAGTTCGTTGCCAACGTATCGCACGAACTTAAAACTCCTTTGACCGCCATAAAAGGATACGTCGAGACGCTCATCGGTGGGGCACTTTTCGACGAAAAAAATAACGTTCGTTTCTTAAGGAAAATTGAAGGGAAAGTCGACCAGCTGGTTGAGCAAGTGCAAGATCTTCTCACTCTGGCGCGCATCGAAGCGAATAAGGATTCACTTCCTTTATCTGCCGTCGACTTAAATCGCATTGTGAGCGAAAGCGTGCAGGATCATGAACTGGCGATCAAAGGAAAGGGACTTGAGTTGCAACGCCAACTTTTTCCCGAAAGCGTTTTCGTTTGGGGAGATGAGAAAGCGATTCGTCAGGTGACACATAACCTGATTGATAATGCGATCAAGTACACTCCCGCTCCCGGCACCATTGTCTTGCGTGTGAAGAAAGACAGCGAAAGCGCCCAGATTGAAGTCGAAGACGATGGCGTGGGGATTCCTCGGCAAGAGCATGAGCGGATTTTCGAGCGCTTTTACCGAGTGGATAAAGCCCGTTCCAGCGAAATCAGCGGCACCGGCCTGGGCCTCTCTATTGTTAAGCATCTGGTGCAATCGCTTCACGGTACCATTTCGGTAGCCAGCCAGCCCGATAAGGGCAGCCGCTTTACGGTGAATCTCCCATTAAGTAATTGATATTTCATTCGTTTATTCCCTGTTTTAGCTTTAAGGGCGCTTGTTGGCGTCTTTAAGGAATCTTTAAAATTGAAGCGTAGAAAGGCGAAGAATCTATAGTGCCCTGATACAAAGGAAGTTCCTATGAAGTGCTCTTTCGTGCGGATAGCGGGTTTTGTGGGGGTGGTGGTTTCTTTCTTATTTCCTAGTGCGGCGAACGCACTAGAAGGCTCGGTGCGAATTGATGGATCGAGCACGGTGTATCCCATTTCGGCAGCCGTAGCCGAAGAGTTTCAACGCGAAAAAGAGAATCAAAAAGTTCGCGTGACCGTTGCCTACTCGGGCACGGGCGGTGGTTTTAAAAAGTGGTGCAAAGGCGAGATGGACATCAACGATGCGTCTCGCAAAATCAAAGCTGAGGAAATTAAGTGCGCTAAGGAGAGTCGCCTAGACTATGTTGAACTTCCGGTGGCGTTTGACGGCCTTTCGGTTGTGGTTAGTACCAGTAATCCCTTCGCGAAAAAGTTGTCGATGGCCGAACTCAAAAAGATTTGGGAACCTGGTAGCAAGATTAAAAAGTGGAGCGATCTCAATCCCGCTTGGCCTGCTGAACCCTTGAAGCTTTACGGTGCAGGACACGATTCCGGTACCTTCGATTATTTCAGTGAGCACGTAAATGGAAAGTCGGGCGTGATCCGCACGGAAAGTGTTGTCACCAGCGAAGATGATAATGCTCTGGTCAAAGGGGTGGCGGCGAGCCCTAACGCGATGGCGTATTTTGGTTTTGCCTATTTTGCTGAGAACGCTTCAAAACTCAAAGCCCTTGCGATCGACGGAGTAACCCCTTCAATCCAAACAATTGAGAACGGAACCTACCCTCTTTCGCGTCCTGTCTATATTTACGTCAGCGCGAAGGCGGCTCAGCGCCCAGAGGTACAGGCTTTTGTTCGTTACTATTTGAAGAACGCGCGTGAGATCGTGGAGTCGGTTCGCTATGTTCCGATGCCCGAAGCAAAGTATAAGGAAGCTTCGGCGACCTTCGAGGCGTTTGTGAAGAAAGTAGCCCCCAACGCTGCGTCTCCCAAATCCTGACCCGAAATAAATTATGTCACTCTACGCGGCGAGTTCGGCACGAAGCAGGCAGTTCAAAGAAGAAGCAGTAAAATTATTGCTTCTCCTTTGTGCCATGGTTTCTGTGGTCACGACCTGCGGCATTGTCTACGTACTTGTGACGGAAGGTCTGACCTTCTTTCAGAGTGTTTCCCCCATTGAGTTTCTTTTTGGCAAGGTCTGGACCCCGATGATTGAGCCGAAGCAGTTTGGTGTGCTTCCGCTTTTTGCAGGCACGTTGCAGATAGCTTTTGGTGCGGGCGTGGTCGGTATTCCACTGGGTCTGGGCTGTGGGATTTTTCTGAGTGAGTACGCTTCGGATGGTTTGCGCGGAGTCCTCAAGCCCATCTTGGAGATTTTGGCTGGTATCCCGACAGTGGTTTACGGGTATTTCGCTATCACGACGGTGACCCCCGTTTTGACCGTTCTCTTTCCTGAAACCGAGGTATTCAACGCTGCCAGTGCGGCGATTGTGGTCGGTATCATGATTCTCCCTATGATTGCCTCTCTTTGCGATGACGCCTTGAGAACTGTTCCCATCAGTGTGCGCCAAGCGGGCTATGCCCTGGGGGCGACAAAATTGGAAGTTTCGACGCGGATTGTGGTGCCAGGCGCGGCCTCGGGTATCTTTGCCTCCTTTGTGCTTGCTCTTTCGCGGGCGATTGGCGAAACCATGGCGGTAACCTTAGCCGCTGGCGCGAATCCGGTGCTGACGTTGAATCCGCTTGAGAGCATCCAAACCATGACGGCCTTTATGGTCCAGATCAGCATGGGAGATGTGGTTGCCGGGTCCATCGAGTACCAAACGATTTTTGCTGTTGGGCTTTTATTGTTTCTCATCACTTTAGTGATGAACCTGTCGGCCTTCTGGGTGGTCCGACGGTTTAGGAAATACAAGAGCCAGTAAAGTGGAAACAACCAACGCGCAGTCAAACCTGATGAAGGGGATGGTTAGGGTGTTAAGTTTAACGGGAATATCAAGACCGGTGCAGAACTCAAAAGACATCGCGGAAAAGGAATCCGATTTCAGCGTGAATTTGCGCTGGCGCCGCTTCAAGGCCAATGCTTTTCGCGTCGTTCTCATTGGCACCGTGACGCTTGCGGTGATGATGCTTCTTATTCTTCTTTATGAAATCATTCGCCAAGGCGCGGGGTGGCTGAACTGGAATTTTATAACGAGCTTTCCCTCTCGCTTCCCGGCTAAGGCAGGAATTTGGTCTGCGATCTGGGGTTCCCTTTGGGTGATTACTTTTACCGCGATCTTTTCCATTCCCGTGGGAGTGGGAGCTGCTGTTTATCTGGAGGAGTATGCCAAGCGTAGCCGACTCGGAAACCTGATTGAGATCAACATTTCGAATTTGGCTGGTGTCCCCTCCATTATTTACGGTCTTTTGGGGTTAGTTGTATTTGTGCGCGCCATGGCGCTGGGCCGTAGCGTGACTTCCGGTGCGCTGACCATGAGCCTCTTGATTCTACCGGTGATTATTGTGGCATCACGCGAAGCCTTGCGGGGGGTGCCCAATACCATTCGCGAAGCCGCTTATGCTTTGGGAGCGACACGTTGGCAGGCGATCAGTGCCCACGTCGTTCCCGCCGCACTCCCTGGCATCCTGACCGGTATTATTCTTTCGCTTTCCCGCGCTATTGGAGAAACCGCTCCATTGATTCTTGTGGGAGCCGTAGCCTACGTGGCCTTTGTTCCAGAGGGCCCATCGAGCGCTTTCACTGTCTTGCCCATCCAAATTTTTGACTGGTCATCGCGTCCGCAGGAAAGTTTTCATGAGCTCGCCGCTGCCGGTATTCTTGTCCTTCTCATATTCCTTTTAACCATGAACGCGGCCGCCATTTTCATTCGGGATCGCTACCAACGGAGACTTAAATGGTAGAAGCGCAAACCATTGCAGAACCCATTCTGGAGACCGAAAACCTTACGGTCGCATACGGCAGCGCACCCGCTGTTAAGAATGTGAACGTGCGCATTTCACAGAACCAAATCACTGCGATGATTGGTCCTTCGGGTTGTGGGAAGAGCACGCTTTTGCGCACTTTTAACCGCATGAATGATCTTGTTTTTGGTGTGCGCATTCGTGGCAAGGTGCTCTACCACGGTCGCGATATCTACAAAAAGGGCAGTGACCCGGTGGAAATCCGCCGCAAAGTCGGTATGGTCTTCCAAAAGCCCAACCCTTTCCCAGGCTCAATTTTTAAGAACGTATCTTGGGGACCTTCCATCAACGGGTACCGCGGTGATCTCCCGGAATTAGTAGAACGGTGTCTGCGCAAGGCGGCGCTTTGGGACGAAGTGAAAGACAAGCTCAATGACAGTGGGTTGGCATTGTCGGGTGGTCAGCAGCAACGTTTATGCATAGCTCGCGCCATTGCCATGGATCCCGAAGTCATTTTACTCGATGAACCCTGCTCCGCGTTGGATCCTGCTTCCACTGCGCGGGTGGAAGAGCTCTTACTTGAACTTCGGGAGAAGTATACGATTCTCATTGTGACGCATAATATGCAACAGGCGGCCCGCATCTCCGACTTGACGGCCTTTTTGTTCCAGGGAAAGCTGATTGAGTTCGGTGAGACCAAAACCATCTTTACCACGCCGAAAAATAGGGAAACGGAAGATTACGTAACAGGAAAGTTCGGCTGATGAACAAACATTTTCAGTTAAGCGCAGATGCGCTGAAAAAAGAGCTTCTCACCATGGGCGCCATGGTGGAAGCCACCATCGCACGCTCCATCCGCGCACTACGAGAACGTAACGTGGAAGAAGCGCGCAAGGTAATTCACGAAGACGATCTGATTGACCGTTTAGAAGTGAAAATCGAAGAGGACTGTCTCAAAGTTCTCGCGCTTTATCAGCCCGTGGCCGAAGACTTGCGTTTTGTCAGTACGGTCATGAAGATCAACAACGATTTGGAGCGTATCGCTGACCTTTCCGTGAATATTGCTCGGCGGGCGAAAAAACTCGCCAAAGCACCGGCGCTTCCGCTTCCGGAACTGATGGTTTCAATGGCAGATGCGACGGCTCGTATGCTACGCGATAGCTTGAAAGCCTTTGTGGATCGCGATTCTATTTTATCTAAGAAGGTGTGTATCGCCGACGACGAAGTAGATGGATTTCACCGTGAGATTATCGATTCTGTCGTAGAGCTGATGAAGAAGAAGCCCGAAAGTATTGAGCTCTATATTCATTTTCTTTGGTGCTCACGCAATCTTGAGCGTATCGCCGACCACGTAACAAACATAGCGGAAGACGTTGTGTACATGGTGGACGGAGAAATTATTCGTCACTCCGATTGGGAGTCGAAGGAAGAGAAAGATCCTTCCAAGCCCGTCACCCACTAGTTTCTGAGGAAAAATTGGATTTGTTTTCGCGCCGAGAGTTTCTCACCTTTATGGGACGCACCGCTGCGGTAGCCTCTCTTCCACTTCCCGCTTTCGCCCGTGCCTCAAAGGCGCCAATGCTTCAGCTCGGGTCCTTCCCCTCCCAAAAGGATGAGGTTGTCCTGGCACCAGGCCTAAAGGCCGAAATTTTGTGCACGTTTGGCGATGTGATTAATTCCCGAGGAGAACGCTTCGGGAACGACAACGATTTTACAGCCTTTCTTCCCCTCTCCAAGGACGAGGGGTGGCTATGGGTAAACCATGAATCGCCCGTTCATGCGCGGGCGCCGGGTTCGGCTCCGCTTTCCGTTGAGGAGGCAAGAGACATCGTGGGCGGCTCTCTGATTAAGCTCGTCCGAAAAGCGGGTGCGTGGAAGGTGGATTTCAAGAACAACGGGAACTATCGTTTGAGTGGAAAGACAGTCATTCCTTTTTCACCGCTTGTTAAGATTCAAGGGCAGGAAAAAGCCGTGGGGACAATGGCAAACTGTGCGGGTGGCGTTACGCCGTGGGGCACGATTCTCACCTGCGAGGAAAATTATCCTCACTACGTGGGTGACCGTGATTCCAAAGGGAAGAAATCGGAAGCGGGTCCCAGTAAATACAACTGGGAAGCAAAGCTGGCTTTTCCCCCGGAACACTATGGTTGGGTGGTGGAGTTTGATCCCAAAACCCGTAAGGCCTATAAGCGGGTGGCGTTGGGACGCTATTGTCGGGAAGGGGCGACGGTCACAAAAGCAAAGGACGGGCGCTGTGTCGTTTATTCGGGGGACGACGGAGACAACCAGTGCCTCTATAAATTTATTTCTGCAAAGGCGGGATCATTGGAGGCGGGCGAGTTGTTTGTCGCCGATAGCAAAGCCGGACGATGGCTATCTTTGGATTGGAACAAGCAACCCGTACTCAAAACCGCATTTGCCTCGCCTTTAGACGTTCTTATCTATACGCGCGAAGCAGCACACCTTCTCAAAGCAACACGGTATCCGCGCCCAGAAGGAATAGCGATTGATCCGCAAAACCAAAGTGTTTTTATCGCTCTAACCGGCGACGATGCAGGTAACCGGGGGGCGATTCTAAAAATTGAAGAAAAAGGGGCAGACCCACTCTCGCTCGAGTTCAAAGCCACTGAATTTATAGTGGGCGGAGACCGAAGCGGTTTCGCGCATCCTGACAATCTTGTTTTTGATAAACTGGGAAATTTGTGGATGACCACTGATCTCGTTACACCGATGGGAAAGATCAGCCACAACGGACTGTTTGTGATTCCTTTGCAAGGAAAGCACGCGGGGCGGGCCCTCCAGGTAGCCTCTGCGCCCGTCGATGCCGAATTTACCGGCCCGACGTTTTGCCCCGATGGCAAAACCCTTTTCCTTTCTGTTCAACACCCCGGGGTTTTGTCGGCCGATCATTTAACCAGTCATTGGCCCGCAGGCGGTTCAGCCGTTCCTCGCTCGGGAGTCATTGCAATCTCGGGAGTAGATGTTTTTTTAGGGCCTTTGCTCGGTTGAGTGGAAGCTGATCATGCCTGGGAAAATGCCTAATTCCTGAGGAAAGGTTTCGGCGAATTGGGTGCGTGAGCTGGCGCTAGTTTTCGTCTGATAAAGATCGCGTGTGCGTTGCCAGTGCTTAGGCATTTGCTGAAGCTCAATTACCATATCATTCAATGAGAGCCGAAAACGTTCGTAGTTATCTTCGCCGCGCATGAGGGTAGTCCACTTATTGTTGCGACTATTTTCGTTCGCGCTATTAAAAAAGCCACTAAAGTTCGTTGTGTCGTCGATATAGTACCAGGTGTGTTCAAAGGCTTGAATGTTCGCTTCTTCGCAGTAGAAGAACGGCTCCCAGTCGTGGCCACGCGCCGGCCGCACACGCAGGCAGTGGCGCACAGGTGCTTCCAGAGTCAGAATCTTAGCCTGGACGGAAAGTTCACCCATCTCTCGGCTTCGGCTTCTGACCCGCTCGTCTTGGACGCGCGACAGGCCTACGGCAACATAGGTATTCTCATCGTGAGTCCAGGTGCTGAAAATCCCGCCACCATTCCCGAAAGCTTCAAACCCCAAAATCTTTCCGATATTGCCAGAAGAATTGTGTTCGGAACTACTTAGACCGTGATCCACCTTGCTCGACTGAACCGTTTCGACCATGTACGCGGTGATGAGTTGCAAAGAATCACGTGCATGATCTTGGGCGAGTACTTTTGGTGTGCCGGCCAAAAAATTAAAATCTTCGATAACGATGTAGTCGAGAGGAAGACCCGAGGCGCAGTTCTTCCTTTCCTTCTTAAGAAGCGGACAGAACTCGCGTGCGAGAGGGGAAAATATCTGGCGTGCGCGGCGCGGATCGACGCGATGGCCATTGAGTTGGCCAGTGTAAAAGGCAAGAGCAGATCGCAGCGAGGAGGACCAGTTCGCAGGGGCAGAGCGACTTGTAAAAATAGACGACGGCATTCCACTTTTTTCTTTGAAAAGACTCAACGAATCGACTGCCTCGGGAAGCGGTTTACCTTTGGCGGCGAACAGTTGCCCTGAGTTTTGGATGCGTCCAGCCTCCGGCAGGGAAACCTCCGAGAGTTTCACTGGGCACGCGTTTTTCCACTCTTCAAAGGGAACCTTTGAATACCGGGGAGTGAGAGAAGATTGCATGGCAAAAACCGTGAAAGGTACGGCGAGCGTTGTGGGCGCAACGCCACTCTCGGTCTGCCCGTTTAAACCGACTTCCAAAATGAGATAGGCTCGGCCTTCTAACTGAGGACCGTCGGAAAAAAGATACTGGGCAGCCAAGGGAAATTGAATTTCCCCATGCGCTCCTACTTCGGTTGTGGTTTCCCAACCGCTGACGCATTCGATATTTTCTCTATCCAGAGCCCATGAACCTGTCGACTGCTTTTTATCCGGCACTACTAATAGAGTGCGCACTTTAATTTTAGAATGAGGAAGAAGTGGCTCGGACTCCGAAAGGGCCTCGTTCTGCCACCCGAACCGCGTGATGTGGGCGTTCAGCTGTACATCGAAAGTGTCGGTCAAGTTGAGCGTGCCCCAACGATCCACATCGGGCAGGGACCCTGAGGTCGTCGCGGTCAGCGAACTTACCGTCAGGGTGCCGACACCAGCGTTGTTGTAACTACCGCTTGGCTGACAGCCCAATAGCAGAAATGAATAGAGAAATAGAGCGTGTAACTTAGACAATTGCCCCCGCAATGATCCTTGCTTACCCAGTAAACTAGAATTGAATGGTCTATAAAAAGTCATATGTCTTCTGGAAGAGGAGCTGCAAGTAAAAAAACTCGTCCTGAAAAGGGGTCTGCCTTAAGGGGGTTGCGTGGGTGAAGCTGGCACCCAAGGATACCTTTTCTTTAATCATTTCAGCCATTAAGCCAGCCTCAAAACCGAATCGATTGGAATGACCCCACTCTTGGCGATTGTAAAAAGCGGGGGTGGCGTCGGCCTCGACACGAAAGGCGGAAAGCTCACTGCGCAAGCGCCAGGCTGGGCGTTCTACCCAGGTGTTGGTGAGACGGACCACTTGAGCGCCTCCTGTTTCCGAGGCGTGCGGATTAAAAAGGGCATAGGCGGAAAGCGAGGGCGAGCCCCAGCCTTCCGCCCATTCTAGAGACCCCCCCAACCCAAGGCCTTCAAAGCGCGAATCAAACGTACTGAACGCAGCGGCACCACCAGAAACCGAATTCCCCATAAACCGACCGGGGTGGGCTACCTCTGCAGGTAAGCCTAAAAAGGCAAAATGGGCCACCCAAAGGCGAGGTCGGAGTGCGCCCTCCGCGTGCACGGTTAACTGCGTCCAAAAAAAGCTGGGGAAGGTGGAATCCGTGCCTGTCGTCGGCAAAAGCCCATTCGGTGTGCTGGGAAGAGCTTGCTGAGCCCGCAAAGTGAGATATTTGCCAAAATCAGCTTCTTCCATGGCTGCCACGAACGTTTGGCTATCGATCAACGAGGGGACGTCGAGGCGGTCTTGGTTAAGAGCTCCCAGACGTATGCGAAACGTTTCTTGGGGTTCCCAAAGGAGGGCAGCCTCTTCGAGTCTGAGCTGTTGCCGCGGACCGTAGGCATCAAAAAAGGTAGAGCGGCTTGACCCTTGGTCCAGTCTCACTTTGGCTCTCACATGGCCTTGCAAGTAAGGGGTGACGTCCGTCGTAAATGAGCCAATCAAAGAAGCGCCCACAAAGCGACTTTGGTTGTATTGCTCCTGGACCCCTTTTCCAGCCACTTCGAGTGTCAGCGCGAGCTCAGAGGCAACTAGCGACGTCGAAGCAACGAGTGAAGCTAGCACCAAGGGACTAAAAAAACGTCTAATGGGCATGAGGGATAGGTACCAAGCCTGCTTAAAAATTCGATAAAGAGGGCGAGAAGTTCCCAATAAATGAGCTTGGGGAACTTGTTTTCATGCCTTCAACCGGATACGCAAGGGAGATGGGATTATCTCAAAAGTTTGCGATTCAAAGGCTCGGGCGAATCAGCCTTTGCGTCACCCTGTGTTTCTGCCTTCTAGCCGCATCCGTACGTGCGGAAACGCCTCTCGAACCGGCGACGCCTACCCCTGGGCCCGACACCCCAGCAGAGACCGATCACCTGTCCTTACGAGAGCTCATTAAAGAGACCTTGGGAGAAGTGCATTCCGACAGGGACGAACGCAAGCGATTGAAAGACGAAGAATACAGGGCGAACAAGAGGAGGAAGCGTCTTATTGTTCCCTGCTCGATGGCAATCATCGCGCTCGTCGTTGGGAACGGTTTGGTGCGTTCGCGTTCGGGACACTACTTCCCTAACGGAGGGGTGCGAGTCGTGGATTCGGTTGAGTATGACCAAAAGCACCTCACGAATTATCAAACAGTTCAAAATAATCGCCTCGTGAGCTATCTCGATGAATCCGGAAGATTTACTCCAGCACTTGAGGAAGACTTACATTTACTCGGCGCCGTTTTACGCCAACGTTTGAAAGACGACTCGATTGGGGGTATCTGGCCGATTTTGGTAGCCTCCGGTCAGGATGTAACCGAGCAAGAAGTGCAGCGCGCTCTTTCAGGTGATCCCGAAGCGCTCGAGGCGATCGACAAGCAGTTGGGGAAGGCCATTTTGTTTCAGGTGCTAGAAGCGCAGAAATACACGGCGCCAGAACTTTTTGAGAAGATGACCTTGGGAACCTTCTTCGTGGACATTCTTTTGCCTATCGCACGCCCGTCGAGTGGACTTTCTTCGCAGCTTTAGTTGGCTTGCGTACGGTGTTTCACGCCAAATCGGCTGACCAAAAAAGCAATCAACGCGGAAAAATGTTTTTGCAAAAACACCGTGGCTTTTCCGTGTGCCGTGACCACCTGTTCGCGTTTCCGGTGAATAATAGCGCTGACAATTTGCCGAGCCGCTTTGTCGGTGGGCATGAGAAGCCAAGCGGGGACAGGTTCTTTGAAGTTTTCCACCTGCGCGCCTTGGTTGTTTACACTGCGGATTTCTGAAGCAACAAAGCCCGGAGCGATGTGGGTGACCGATACGCCCAAGGGTCGCAGCTCTGCATAAAGAGAATCGCAAAGCGCTCGCACGGCAAATTTACTCATGGAGTACGGTGCTCCGCCAGGCAGAGAAATAAAGCCCATCACACTTCCTGTGACGGCGATGCTCCCGCGACTTTCCTTAAGCGCAGGAAGAAAGGCGTAGATTGAGCGCAAGACGCCAAATACGTTGGTGTCGAATTGAAGCTGAAAGTCGGCGGTACTAAGCTTATCCACGTTTCCGACTACACCAAATCCCGCGTTAGCGAAAAGCACATCGAGTCGCCCGAACCGTTTGAGAGCGGCTTCAGCAACCGAACGCATACTTTCTTCGCTGGTGACATCGCCCGTTAAAGCTAATACCGGAGCACCTTGGGCGGAAAGGTCAGCAGCGAGTGTTTCGAGGCGTTCTTTACGCCTCGCCACCAATACCACTGAGGCGCCAAGCTGGTGATAGGCTTCCGCGACCGCCCGCCCGATGCCGGAAGAGGCGCCCGTAATGAGGACAACCTTGCCTTCTTGAGATTTCATTAAAAGTCTCGGGCCATGACGGTTTTACGGCCGGCTTGTTTGGCTTTTTCAATGGCTTGGTCTGCTGCTCGTCGCACCATCTGCGAGAGCGCTTCTAGCGTGTCAGCGGAGGTGTTCATTTCTGATTTGTCGCGGATATAAGCCTTCAAGCGCGAGGCGATGATCAAAATATCGTCTGATGATTCACTCATAGTATTTGCTCCTGAAAATGTTTTGGGGGCCGAAGGCAAAGTCGCGTTGCTAGCGGGGCGCACTTTTACTTGTGGTACCGAAAAGGCTTGTGGTTGCTGTTTCGGTTTGGGCGCAACTGGTTTGGAAGCCGGTTCGCCCGGTGTGCGCGGCGCGGTCTTTTCGAGTGACCACGCACTACGATGGTTCAGCACGGGAATATGGGCGTCCCAACATTCCACCGTACAGAATGCCAAGGCCATCTTCTGGGTGTTGCAGGTCGAAACATTACACGCCCAGTACTTCGCGCCACATGCGATAGGGTTCTTACAAGTGCTGCACTTTTTCCAGATTTCCACCGGGGCTAGATTACACAATAATGCGCTGAGGTGCCAGGTCACTTTCCGTACTTCGTCCGGAAAGTGCACAGGCACCTTCCGAAAAAATGCCTGGCACAAGAGGAAAGGGGGACCGGATTCGGGTCCCCCAGGAAAGTTTGCTTGGCGGCGATTCGAAGATTTATGACAGGAGCAGGATCGGTTCCTCGATCCGAATGGCATTGTGAAAAACTTTGCGGCAAGAAACTCGTTTAAGGAACGTTTGGTTACCTTTTTCAAATGTCTTACTCATCGTCTTCCCTCTCACCCATTGCTTAAGCAAGTCGGGTGCCAACTCTCTCAAAACTTTTCGAGCCTAGTTCTGCGACGCGCTAGTGCCAAGAAGTCCCCAGGTGCCGGGGCCCTGAGCCAAAAAGGTGCCAGGTGCTTTGAAAAAAGGTGCCTGTGCACTTTTCGGCGGAAAAGTGACCTGGCACCTTTTTGAAAAGAATGCTCGGTAAACCAGGGTCAAAAAGATACCGGTTGGGAGAAAGCGCGCTCAGTCCAGGCTACGGAAGAATGGCAAGGGTCTTGCTAATAGAGGAATCGGAATGCCGAAGTACGGGGGTTTATACTAAAACTTGGGAACTCGAAAAGAGTTTAGGGGGCCATTTATGAGCAACAGAAGCTTGTGGATTTTCTCGTCGTTGTTGTTGGGACTTTTTAGTGCGGGGCTAGTGGCGGCGACGCCTGGAACCGTGTCGGGAGCGCTGGACATGCGGCCCTCGATGGCGGCCTCCGGAGCCGATTCTTTCCATACGGAGAACTCGGTTGAGCTCGGGATCAATCTTACGGAAGATATCAACGTAAGTTACTTGCAGGCTTTCAACACAAATATTGCGCGTCATCGGGGCGATGGCACCGGGTTGGATCTCTATGCCTTCGACGGGTTTTTTCGAGCGAGATTTGCTCCTATCTGGAAAAGCGCGGATGAGAGTCTCACGTTCACTTACGCGCCTCGTGTTTTTACACCTACCTTCAAGGCGCGCCGAGACGCGGGCATGATCACGACGGTTCGAAACTATTTCACACTATCGAAAAAAGTTTCCTCTGTTGTAACGGTAACGGGATCAATTATCCCCATTTTTCACGCTTATAGTCGTACGGGAAGTGGATCGGGCACAGACGCTTCCGCCAATCCGGTTTTCGAAAACCGTGTCTACGCAATTGTGGACATTAGCCTGACGGATAAGCTCTCGTTGTCCTTGCCTTTGTTTTTTCACCAAACTCGCCATTTGAACTACCAGGCCGGAGCTAAAAATAACGATGCTTGGAGTTTACTGGTGTGGACCTACCCTGAGTTGCTGTACGCGGTGACTCCTAAACTTACTGTCGGGGTCGCTTTCTACAGCGATGACCTTCTTAAGGCAGATGGTTTGGGCAAAGGGGTCGGACAGCTGACCCTTCAGGCGAGTTTGTAACTTTTTGGGGGCGCGTACGTAAGACGGGGCGGGGCAATCACTAGTTGCTTCGCCCTTGTCACGTCTATCATTGGGGGAAGTGGCGCCTGTCATTGCGAGGAGCCAGCGGCGACGAAGCAATCTCTCTTAGAATTCTTCGTCGAAGGCCACTCGACCGGTGATGCCGGTCTGGTAAGCAGAGACGCGTCGCTCAAAGAAGTTGGCGAGTTCCTGCACATCTTGCAGTGCCATAAACTCGAACGGATTCTTCGCGTTGAAGTGCGGGGGCATCTCCAGGCTCGCTAAGCGCTGATCGGCCACAAACTCCAGATACTGTCGCATGTCGTTGATGGACAGTCCTGCGACCCCGTGTTCAAGAACGTCAGTAGCAAACGCAAGCTCACACTCAATCGCTTCATCCATCATCTGAATGATGGAATTTTTCATCTGCTGATCAAACAAGCCGGGCTCTTCTCGGCGCGCGATTTCAATGGCCTTGAAAGCAAAAGTCATGTGCGCGCTTTCATCTCGGAAAACCCAGTTGGTACCCGCCGCAAGTCCGTCGAGCAGGCCCTTGGAGCGCAAAAAGTAAACATAGGCAAAGGCGGCAAAGAAAAAGAGGCCTTCGATACATGTAGCAAAACAAATCAGGTTGAGAAGGAACTGGCGACGGTGTCCTTCACTCTCCAAACGCTCCAACTTGTTGATGGAGTCGATCCATTTAAAGCAAAATTCTGCTTTCTTCTTGATCGAAGGGATTGTCTCGATTGCTCGGAAAGCTTCTTGGCGTTGTTCCACGTCAGGAAGGTAGGTATCCAGAAGCGTCAGGTAAAACTGAACATGGAGTGCTTCTTCAAATAGCTGGCGCGACAGATACAAACGCGCCTCCGGTGAATTTATGTGCTTGTAAAGGTTTAGGACCAGGTTGTTGCCGACAATGGAGTCACCGGTGGCAAAAAACGCAACCAAGCGGTTAACCAAATGTTTCTCCGCCGGAGTCATGCGATTTTGCAGATGATCCAGGTCGCGAGAGAAATCGACTTCTTCTACGGTCCACGTGTTCTTGATACCGTTCTTATACATTTCGTAGAAGACCGGATACTTCATCGGGCGAAGCGTAAGATTAAAACCTGGGCTTAAGAGCATAACTTTTTCCTACCGGCTTACTGGCACGACTCGCAAGATTCCGGATTTTCTAGCGAGCAAGCGATCGCCTCGGAAGTGGTGACTTCCTCCACGACAGGCGCTGCGGCTGTCGGCGCCGTGGTGGTCTGCGAAATCTTAGTCGCCGGACGAGAACGTAAATAATAAGTCGTTTTTAAGCCCTTTTCCCAAGCGTGCATGTACATGGAAGAAAGCTTACCCACTGAAGGATTTTCCACAAATAGGTTCAACGACTGGCTTTGATCAATATAGGGCCCGCGATCGGCCGCCATGTCAATCAATGAGCGCATGGGTACTTCCCAGGCCGTGCGGTAGATTTCCCGAATTTCGGCCGGAATCTCCTCTATATGCTGAATGGAGCCTTCCCCTTGCTTGATCTTGTTACGGACGCTATCGGTCCATAAATCGAGTTTTTTAAGCTCCTCGACCAAGTAGCGGTTCACTTGTAAGAACTCGCCAGAAAGTGTTTCGCGCTTAAAGAGGTTTGAGACCTGAGGTTCAATCGCTTCATACGCCCCTACGATTGACGCAATCGTCGCTGTGGGCGCAATAGCGATGATGAGTGAGTTGCGAAGCCCGATGCGTTGAACACGCTCACGCAATGTATCCCAGCGCAGCGACTTTTCGGGTTTGACTCCCCAAAGGTCGAATTGCAGGTGGCCATCCGAGGCGCGGGTTTCTTTGAAAGAGACGTGCGGGCCTTCGGCTTCCGCGAGGTCACAGGAAGTCGAAACCGCGTGATAGTAAATTTCTTCGGCGATCCGACGCGAAAGTTCTTTAGCCTGTGCGCAGTCGAAAGGAAGGCGCAACTTAAAGAAAGTATCCTGCAAGCCCATCACACCCAGCCCAATGGGGCGCCAACGCTTGTTGGAAACTTCGGCCGACGGAATGGGGTAGAAGTTCAGGTCAATGACGCGATCCAAATAGGTCACTGCGATGCGGACCGCACGGGCCAGCTTCTTGAAGTCGAAGTCATTCTGAACGACGTAGTTCCCTAGGTTTAAAGAGCCCAGATTGCAAACGGCTGTTTCCTTGTCTGACGTCACTTCCAAAATCTCCGTGCAGAGGTTGGAAAGATGAATGACGTTTGCTGGATCCTTGGTCTGGTTGCCTTTTTCGTTAGAGCTGTCTTTGAAGGTCATCCAGCCATTGCCGGTCTGGGCCAAGCTCTTCATCATGCGGCCATAAAGATCGCGCGCTTTTACCTGCTTTACGAAAAGGCCTTTGGCTTCTGCTTCGACAAAAGCTGTCTCAAACGCCGCTCCAAAAAGGTCAGGAAAATGGGGTACCTGGCGGGGGTCAAACAAGGACCACTGACCATCTTCCTTCACTCTTTTCATGAAAAGGTTAGGAATCCAGTTCGCAAGGTTCAGGTTGTAGGTGCGTTTGGCTTCTTCGCCCGTGTTTTCCCGCAACTCTAAAAATTCCTCGATATCGGCGTGCCAGGTCTCGATGTACACGCAGCAGGCGCCCTTGCGCTTGCCGCCCTGATTGACGGCTGCAACCGAGGAATCCAGCGTTTTGAGCCAAGGCACAATCCCGTTGGACTTGCCGTTGGTACCGCGAATCAATGAGCCACGGGAACGGACGCGGGAATAGGCGAGTCCGATGCCACCGGCAAATTTCGAAAGCTGTGCGATATCGGCGTACTTGCGATAAATCTCTGCCAAATCATCATCGGGAGAATCTAAAAGGTAGCAAGAAGACATCTGCGCACGACGAGTAGCGGAGTTGAATAACGTCGGTGTGCTGGGCATGTAATCGGTGGAAGAAACCAGGCGATAAAACTCAATGGCTTCCTCGGCATTCCTGGCTAAGCCGCAGGCGACACGCATGATGAAATACTGAGGCGTCTCAATTACGTCCCGGGTTTGGGGGTGCTTAAGGAGATAGC
Organism: Bdellovibrionota bacterium; assembly: GCA_041751875.1. Taxonomy (GTDB): domain Bacteria; phylum Bdellovibrionota; class FAC87; order UBA2466; family JACKAF01; genus JBGSIC01. The sequence goes on along the minus strand of JBGSIC010000013.1, from coordinate 43,235 downwards.
GGTCATAGAGTGTCCGCAGGCCGAAATATTCATACTTATCCGTGCGGTAGGGCTCAATAGCAGCCGCCAGCTGCCCTTTATTTTCGTCCACAAAGGCCGCAGCGGTCTCGGAAACCAGGCCGAGTTCCAAGCCAGCGTGCATCGCGGCGGCAAAAGAATCAAGCTTCTGCGTGCGGACTTCCTCTTCTATATAGAGGTTGAGCAGGCGGGCAGCGAGCTTGGAATACTGGGGTTCTTCCGCGATTAAATGCGCCGCGGTTTGAATACAAAGGTCGTCGAGTTCCTTGGTCGTGGCTCCGTCGTAAAGACCGCTGATGGCTTTGGTGGCGACGCGTAAGGGGTCGACCTCGTCGAGGCCCTGACAGCAGCTGGTAACTCGCTCGATAATTTTTGTCACATCGACGGGTTTCATTGACCCATCGCGCTTACGGACGTGCATGATACGGTGCTTGGGAAATTCTCTGAGTCTTCCCAATTCCTGCTGCGTTTCAGCTATGATTTCCATTTCCAACCCTCACACTCAAAAAAATTGATACAGCTGTCCCTTCAAGAGTAGGTGTACCCACACTAGGCTCCTTCTCTTCCGAGAATCCTTACCAATGAATAGTTTGGTTTAAAGCTGCCAGCGGTGGAGCGCTTTGCGCTCACCTCGATGGATCGGCAAAACCATACATCTTTCGGCCAACCCAACCGGTAACTAAAGAAAGTAGCGCCCACCTTTTTCTAAGGCAATAGCATTTTTGAAAATTTGGAAAAGTTTTCCGTGTGTTTTGTGCAAAGGGAGTAAGGAGCGCACGCTAGTCAACTGCTTTACCACTCGCCTGAAAAGCGAGGCTGCGAGCGCGTTTCACCAAGGCGATCTTTTTATCTGAAGATTCGATCTTGGTCACCCCCTGTCGATCGCGTCGGATCGAAAAGTGTGGTTCCGCAGATGGCTTGCTGTTTTTCTCGGATCACGGAAACACTTTGCGGGAGGGGGTGTTAAGTCAGCCCGCCAAATCGGCTCGTGCTCTGGGATTGCGAGCGCCGCGATGCTGTGCACGCGCCTTCCCGATCAAACTGTTTTTCTAGACCTCGGCAGGAAACGGATGATCAACGCCAACCCCACCCAAAAAAACAATGCCGCCCCGTAGTAGAGCTGAAACGCGGCCCACCAATACTCAGCTGTTGGAGGAAAGCCAGAACGCATCGTGATAAGAAGCGCCGATAAGGGAGCCATCCAATTGGCGAAGGGGAAATCGGGGTGACTGGGAAAAAGCGCACTGACGGGAAACCAGAGCAGGATCCAAAGAAGAGCCCCGGAAACTTTGTTGAGTGGCCAAAAAAAAGTTTTCAGTTTCGACATGCTGCTCCTGAAATGTGTGCGGCTAAGGCGCGGCGCTGAGTCCCACCTGTGCCAGCCACTTATTCTGGAAAAGGTCCCAGCCTTTTAACGAGGCACTTTTTTCCGAGACGTTCTTGAGGCCCAGGGTGATCAGCTCCGTAGTAGCCAAAATTGCCATTTGTCCTTCGTAAGTATCCAGCGAACCGGATTGATAGTCATCATGTGCGTGATGATCGTGATCCTGCTGGCTGTAGATATGAATTTCGCGAATGGGCTGAGGAAGATTCGGATTCCATACAAAGGTTGGTGTGGTGTGAAAACCCCGCGTTGTGTGGCCGGGCGAGAAAGAGTCCTGTAGCGAGTGAATGGCGCATCCCAAAAATCCTGTTGTGCGAAGTCCGCGTGAAAGAATTTCTGGCCACCGGTAGGTCTGACCAAACAGGGTTAACCAACGGTTCATCTGTCCCAAGATAAAATCACAAGCGTTGCGGTACGCCCCCAGCGGCGACTCGTTGCCCGCGCGCATGAAATGGTAGCGTTGACCGGAAGACGCGTTGTGAGTCCACGCGTGTGAAATATCTACCGCCATGACTTCAAAGGGCAGGTTGCCCGTGTCATCAGGAGGTAAGAAGTAGCGTGCTACGGCGGAATAGTGATCGCTCGAATTCGACTGCCGCGCGTTTGTCCAGCCCTCTATTTCTTGACGAAACATCGGGGCCTCGCAGAGTTCTCGTACGTAAGGGCAATCCCGCTGCACGCGGCGAATCGCCTCGCGCGTGAGTTTCATGTGTCCATCACACCGCACCCCAACCTCCTTATAAAGGAGGAATTACACTTCGTGTGCCAGTCTTCTTGTGCCTATTTGCGCTAGATTGCGTCTCGAAGTTGGGAAAAATCTCAGATCTGAGAAGTAAGGGGAACAAGGGAAAGGGACAATTTTCGGCCTGTATCTGTGCAGCATACAGGCAGTTGATCGACGCCAAAGAGCAAAAAACCCTGGAATTGTGTGGTGTCCTTTAATCCCTGTTTTGGCGCGGGCGTTGCATTCTTGAGGGGCAGCGGAAGTGAAATATGTGGAAGTGGTTGCTCATTATAACGTTGTTGGCTGTTGGTCAAAAAGGCCACGCCTTTTGGGAAAAAAAAGCGTTCTATGAACGCCAAACGCAATCAGTGCGCGTGGACCTAAAAACGCCGCAAGGCGAGGGCGTCCTGTTTCTGAAGCATTTCAAATACAATAGTCCTGTTTATCTCATTTCAACCTATGAGAATCAAACCATCACTAAAACGATGATGGTCTCCGAAGTAAACTTCTACAAAATGTATGATAATTTTCATGGTTGGGTGAGCGGGTCGCCTGAACAACAAGTGCAGGGTTGCGAAGTTCCTCTTTCGGTAACGGTGACGCTTAAAGAAGAAAAAGCAGAAAAGAAAGATCTCTGTGGCGACGGAGTCGCCAACAAATCGAACGAACCCTTTACGAAGTGGTTGAACCGATTAAAAGAGCGTCTCTAGTTTATTAAGTTTGACGGTAGACGCGTTTTCCTACAAATGCGCTCAGGGATCCCAAGACTATCATCACAGCGACAATCACGGGAACCGTGGGTAAGCGCTCCCAATTCAATGACAACAAAAACCCAAGAGCCGCACTAGATCCAGCTATTAGCGCACACGTGATAAAATGCCGATTGAGTTCCTTGCCTGTTCCTTCCCGTAGTAGGGTTGTCGGAAGAAATAGACAGGACGCAGTAAAGAGAAATCCGAGAAACTGAACCGAGAGCGCAATCACAAAAAGCGCAAACAGGTTAAATCCGCGCGCTCCTCCTGATTCGTATCCAAAAATAGCGGTTTCAAACGAGCCGTTGGTAAACTTTTTTGCAAAAATTAACAGAAACGCCAAAGTCAGAAGAGAAGCCACGAGCATAACCAAGCTATCGCGGTCAGAAAGAGTCGCAAGATCCCCAAAGAAAACCTGAGAAAGATGATTTTCCAAGCCCGGCAATACGACACTCAAGAGCGATGTCGCGGCAAGTAAGGAAACAAAAATCGCAGCGAAGTAGGAATTTCGGGAGGTGGTAACCTTGCGTACCGTCCATTCCCCGAAAGAGTAAGCCATTAGGGAAAAAAGAAAACCGATCACGACAGGACTGTAATGCAGGGAACTTTCCGTTTCCATCACACCGTGAATCAGCCCGATACCGAACAAAATACCCAGCGTGGCGGCTTGACCAATGCAAAGCGTTTGCATGGCTTTGTCTCGCGCCGCTAAGTGGCCTCCCAGGATCGACAAGCCCACTGCAAAACAGGAACCCGCGGCAAGCGGTAAGGCGTAGATCGCAAGTAAACTACTCATGATTTTCTCCCAACAAGAGGCGTTGCACCTTCTTCTTGGATTGCAATGTCTCTTGCTCGTCGTGGCTCACGACGATCATGGAGGCGGAGCAGTTTTGAAGCGCAGACTGAATCAATTGGCGACTTTCTTGGTCCAGGTGGTTCATCGGTTCATCAAGCACTAATACGGCGCTATCGTTTAACAGCGCGCGTGTCAGAAGCGTGCGCTTTCTCTCGCCGCCACTGGCTGAGTTCCATGCGAGATCCAACTGAGTTTCGGATAAAAGACCCCACTTGAGGGCTTTGGAATTTTCCCAGTGACCTGGGTAAGAAACGCGCAGCAGGTCTGCGAGTGTCACCGGCAAATGGAAGTCCGTGTTTTGCAGCTGCGGGATATAGCTAATTCGTTTCTTTTCAATTCCCCAAAAAACCGTTCCGCCCAAGGGCGCGCGTTGTCCCAATAGGACGCGGAGTAGGGAAGATTTTCCCGACCCGTTTGGCCCTTCGATATAGAGGATCGAATCGTTCTCAAGCGTAAAAGAAAGATTGCGACCGAGGGGCTTGTGAGCGAAATGGCCGTAACTTAACGAGCGTACTTCGAGAAGTGGTGCACCCACAATCAGGAGTTTCCTTTCGAGGTTCCACTGAGATAGTTCACCAGAGAATCTACCATGTGTTGGTGCAAAGCCTCGTAGTCGGAATAGGGCCCACTGGATTGAACAGACGTCGGTACCGTAAAGACAGGTACGCCCGATAGTTCGTGAAACTTGGCGAGTACATCCTGCGGGTTATAGGGCGCGGTGAAAGCGACTTTTATCCCTGCGCTTTTTGCGGTGGCCCCGATGCGCGCCAACCTTCCTGCGGAAGGCAACACGCCGGGTTTCTCCTCAATGCTTCCCAGAGACAACACACCATACTGATTAAAGAGGTAGATAAATTCTTGGTGGTACTCGATCACGAGCGGTGCTTTGCCTTTCCATGGGGCGAGTTTGGGCAGATTCCTTTTAACAAGTGCGTCCAAACTTTCCTTGAGCTTGGTGGCGTTAGCCAAGTACCCAGCGGCGTGTTCGGGATCGATGCGGCCCAGGGTTTCCCCAATGTACGCCACGACTTCTCCAAAGGCGGTCGGGCTCAACCAGTAGTGGGGATTTCCCAGGGCGTGAACATCTCCCATCGACCTATCCACCACAACGGCCGGTCGTTGGAGCGGGGTGATCACTCTTCCCGTTTCACCGAAACCGACTCCACCCCGTTGCACCTTCGCGTTTCCCGAGCGCTCCAGAACTTTGGGAAGCCACCCGACTTCCAGGTCAAAGCCTATGAGAAAAAGTACGTCCGCGTCAGCAACTTGGCGGATGAAACGCGGAGACGCGTCGAGATAGTGCGGGTTCTCTTTTCCCGTGAGTAGTGAGCGAACTTCCACCCATTCTCCACCTACGTGTCGTGCGGCCCAGGCGAGATCAGTCGTTGTAGTGACAACACTCACTTTGGCCCATGCCGGGGAAAAACTGAGAACGAGAAGAAGGAAAATAAACTTAGAATTCATGCGCGGGGTGACTCCCTAATATAAAGACAGCTTGCAGTTCCACGAAGTGTTTCGTGCGGTCGAAGACCGCGTTCGAAAAATCCATTTCCACTCTATAACTCGCCCGGAAAGTAGTAAACTCGCTGGGTTGATAGGTGAATTGCGGGAGCACACCTAAAGTGTAGTCCTTGCTAAGGAGCTGCTTGTAATAGTCCAAACGCACTCCCGCGTAAGCGCGTTGGGTTAAGCCGTACTGGGCAAAAAGATAGCCGCCGAACGACTCACTCGCAGTGACTCCCACGGTCGACTTCTTTCGGTACCAGAGCTCGCTTTGCAGAAGCCAGACGATGCGTTGATTTTCTCTCCACTTAAGAACCGCATCCACTCCAAAGATGGAGGTCGGTGTTCCGAAGAAGTCCTTGCGACCAAGGTAACTGGTACCGACCTGTGCGCCTCCCCCACCCGGCAAATCAAAATAGGTCATGAGCCGGCCGTAGTGAGTCGGAACTTGTGGCGGATCCCCCGCGGTCCCATGGACGTGCCCGAAGGTCCACCCCGAAGTGACGCCGAGAGTAAGATCCAGGTAGAACGGAATGGGAAGGAGATAGCTATATTCAAATCCCAAATCTGACACCCCCTCCATGTCGCCCACTTCAAAAATTTCGCCGTGAGCTTTGGGGGTACTGGTAAACGGCCAATCATGTCGGTGTAGGGAATTGATCCTGCCGACATTCAAGAAAAACTGACCAAGTCGAAAGCGGGACCGTGGAATGAGTCGGCTTGAGCTGAGAATCGCTTCGTGCAGAACGAGCTCAATAATGCCGCCATCGTTTTCGGCAGCGATAGTCAGTCGGCCATCAAAAAGATAGTCCGCGGGGGAGAACGCCATGATCTCTCCCTCGCGAAATATTTGAAAGCGACCCGGTCCGCCCGAGTTCTGCGTTAGGCCGAAGCCACCGGCAAAGTCAGCGGTCGCGGCAATTTGTAAACCGGTTCCGTTGATTTCCCCCCGTGCAGAGATACCAAATCCCAGGACAAGCGTGATCAGAACCCCAAAGCAAAAGTGGCGTATCGGCATGGCAACCTCCTAGGGGTAGAGCTCTTGTCCGGGCGCCGTGCGCAGTGGATAGTCCTTGGGCATCCGAAATTCTCCCTGAACGGCAGTGGGTTCAAAATCCTCTCTGTGGTCGTCATGGTCATGATCGTGTCCATCACCATCTCCATGATCATGGTCATCGTGCTGGTGGCCGTGGTCATGCGCAATATTTTTTTCTACCGTGGCGAGCCAGTTTTGCACGCCCTGTACACGCACGCCCCAGAACCGATCCTTACCAACTGACGCGGGAAACACTTGTTCTTCTTCTGTCACCCCATCAATCTCGATGGCCGAAGTTCCGCCGTGATTATTCAATACTTCGATATCGAAGGAGAGTCTGTTCAAGGCATTTCCGTGCTCCCAAATAATGTCTTCGCCCCCGGCGATTGAGTAGGCGAGTGCGTCGCCCATGCGTTTAAAGGAGATCACGATGCCCTCACTCAGATCAGCATTGGCATTGGTCACAAGTTCGAAACGGCTATCGAAGTCATCAAGAGTAAATTCAACGTGGAAGCGATTATTGGAGCGCGGGTCACTGAGCGAATTGCTACTTTGCAGGATTTTCAAACCCTCCCGTTCGCCAAGGTCATTAAAAGAGCTGGTAACTTTCGATTCGCAACTGACGAGAAGAAAAACAGTTAAAAAAGCAAACATAAGAAATTTCATAAAGACCTCAAAAATGAATAGGAATAAAAAGTAAAAAAGGACTCTAGATCTGAGGCGGTGAGTTCTTAGGGGCGTATGCGTAACGAGCAACACTCAAAGAAACCGAAATATAGGGGAGCGGTGCGAACCTCGTTGGAACACTGACCAAAAATTGTTCTAGAGGCGCTGATCGCAGAAATCGGCGTTGACCTAAAAAAGCGCTCTGGCATTCATCAGTGTGGTCGGTCCGAGAGCTTAAAGCGCTGGTTTGGGCGTGGTGGCACTCGCTCTTGTGGACTACTGCGCCTGATTGGGCGCAATACCCATGAGGCACTAACCAGTAGTGAAGGGCAACACCCAGGCTGGATGCGCCGACGAGCGCGAAGAGGCCTAGGGCAATGAAGGGAAGCTGAAATCGCCGAAACATACGGCCGTTTTACTCCGGGTTCGTGCTTGGCACAAGGAGTAAGGCACGCTCGGAGGGAGCCTAAGCTAGGCTCGCGATTTACTTACGGATCTGCGTGATCATGAATCTGTGCGTAATGTCCACAGCACCTTCAATAAAACGAATATGCAGTCGGTCAGGTGTGATTTCGTAGTGCTCACCTTCAAACAATTTTTCGTCGAGATTGAGATCGACTACTTCAAGAATCGCATCAGGGTTAGCAAATCTGGCTAAGGCGTATTGAGGGCGGCTATTAAAAAGCACGTTGCTTGCCAGTTTTTTCATGAGTGGCTTAAAGTCGACGTCGCAGATATCACCGATAAAACCCTTGGTCATTTCTGCAACGAGTTTGTAACGTTTTCCCTCGACGTTGTTGGTTTGTTCGCCTTCAACGCAAGCCCCGTCTTTTTTGGCTATAATTGCGTTGAAAGCCACTTTTAAGTGAGGAAACTTTTCTCTCAGCATGGCGCCAAAACCTTGCGGAGTTGAATAGTACTGTTTCTCTTGAACAAGTCCCGTTTCGGGCCTGCTTTCGACAGCAATGTTAAGGGCGCTCGGGTTTATAGCCCGATATGCGGCGATGACTTCGTCATCGGTGGCGAAAAACTCTTGCGAGTTGAAGTTCGTTGAAGTCCGCGGTGCAGGCCCGACAGTAACGCCATTAGGTGCAACGAAAGAGGGCGCTAAATCGACGTGATAGTTAGAGTTGCTGTTCTGCACAGTGGTGGGTGCGAAGCCCGAGCGGCAGGCAGCTATGGTCATGCTGGAAACGGGAGAGGTGTAATTGTAGTTGGCGTTTCCGTTAAAAATAACGATTGGTTGGTACCATTGTTCCCTGCAGGTTACGGGGACAGCGTTTGTAACGCCGGGCACTGTGGGTTGAGTTGTGAGACGGCGGCTATAAGTGGCATTCGGATTAAGGCGGCAGCCGGTACTATATTGCCAGCTCACTACCTCTTGCGTGTGATTATCAGAAGTCATCATGCATAAATAGCTACTCGGAACATCGGCAATATGGGTGAAGGTGGAATACGAGAATTGGCCTTCTTCGCCACTCGCTTTGCAGTAGTAGCGGTGGTAGTTTTCTCCCGCCGCAGCGTTGTAAGTATTGGGAGAAACAAGGCAGCGATTGGAAACATTCAAGCGAGTTTTTCCCGTTTCGTAGTTCACTCGGTAGTTGTATGTATTCGGTCCCACCATCAGATAGTCGCGATAGTTCTCGTAGGCAACCTCGCCGGTGAGCGGGTGAACATATTTCTGAAGGTCGTTGTCCTCGTCGCTAACCATAACGAACTCCACGTTTTTGGTGACCCGTGTGACATCAGGATTAAGGTGGTATTGTTCCCGAAGGGCTCCTCCCGCGAGAGCGATTCCATTGTGGATTGTGTACGAATCCATATGAGGATGAAATCCGAAGGAGTCCGAATTTAGGAAGGTTTCAAAGGGCGCAAAACTGTTTCGATCTGAGTAACCTCCATCAAAGGAGACATCCATTACCCCATTAGTTGCCCACATGTTCCAAAAGTTTAATCCGTAGACGCGGTAGTCCACGTGTTTTTCGTTGGCCAAAGATCCTTGCAATTCGGTTAGAGCAGATCTCAACCTTCCGACTTCGTCTTGCATGGAACCGCTGTTGTCCAACAGGAAAATAATATCAGTGGCAGGGTTGATAGCGACGGCCGCACCGTCTCCCGCGAAGCTAAAAGGTTGTGACCATTCCGACACATCGTCGCGGTGGGCGAAAAAACCAGCTTGGGAACAGGCGGATAGAAGAACGAGAATCAGAGCACAGAAGATGTGTTTGCGCATAAGTACTCCAAAAATCTCTTCGTTAGTTGGGCCGGATCTGATTGATTTTGAACTTGTGTGATAAATCAACCGCACCTTCCACAAATCGGATGTGCAAGCGATCGGGTGTGATTTCATAGTGAACGTCTTTAGTTAGGGGATCTCCCGTATCCTGGTCGATGACCTCAAGAACGGCGTGCGGGTTGGCGTAGCCCTTTAAAGGATATTGGGGACGACTGTTAAATAAAACGTTTCTGGCCAATTTTTTCATGAGGGGTTTAAAGTCGAGGTCGCAAATATCACCGACAAATCCTTTGGTCATTTCAGCCATCAGCTTATAACGTTTACCTTCCACGTTGTTTGACTGATCGCCCTCACGGCAAGCACCGTCTTTCTGCGCAACGATCGCATTAAACGCGACGTTGAGATGAGGAAATCTTTCTTTCAACATGCGTTTAAAGTCTTGCGGATTGGAAAGGTAGAGTGAGGTTTCTGCCCCTTCAGATTCCGGACGGCTTTCTACCGTAATGTTTTTTGCGCTGGGAACCATGAGCTGATACGCCGCTATGAGTTCCTCGTCAGTGGCATAATATTCAGTGGATGAAAAATTATTTTGTATCCGAGCGGAGGGGGCAACCGTGACTCCTTGCGGGGCAACGAAGCTGGGATCAAGCAAAACACTATAGTTTGATCCACCATACTGAGCGTAGGCGGTAGCAAAACCGGACTTGCACGCAGCGGTGGTGATGCTAGTGATGGGCACGTTCGAATAGTTCCAGTTGGTTTTTCCGTTTAGGTACACGGTCGGGATGTATTGTTGCTCAGTGCAAGTTACCGGGACTGCATTGTTTACACCCGGGGCCATGGCATAAGTCTTCGTGGTTGAGTTGTAGATATGCGATGTGAGTTGGCGATTATAGGTTGCGTTCGGATTGATGCGACATTCAGGACCCCAGCTCCAGCGTTCCATTTCTTGCGTGTGGTTGTCTGAAGTGACCATGCACAAATAGCTGTTTGGCACATCCGCGATGTGAGTAGCAGTATAGCTCGTGAATCTACCTTCGTTTGAACTGGTACGGCAGTAGTAGCGTCCGCTGTTATCTCCAGGAATGGCGTTATAGGTATTCGGGGAGGCAATACAGCGGTTTGCCACAGTGAGCGTCGTTCGGCCGGAATCATAACCCATACGATAGTTGTAAATATTCGGGCCCGACATCAGATAATCTCGATAGGCCGCGTACTGAACTTCGCCGGTCAGCGGGTGTACATATTTCTGAAAGTCGTTGTCTTCGTCGCTCATCATCACAAACTCAATATTTTTGGTTTGTCGTGAGAGGTCAGGTTTCAGGAAATAGTGCGTTTGGAGAGCACCTCCCGCCAGCGCGATTCCGTTCTCAATCGTGTACGAATCCATGAAGGGAGAAAAATAACTTTCATCAGAAATAAAAGTGTTGAACACGCTAAAACTATTTCGGTCGGAGTATGAGTCGAAATTGTAGCTCTGAACTTCCATCACGCCTTGTGAGTTTGCCCACATGCTCCACAGGTTAAGGCCGTAAACGCGGTAGTCGACGTGTTGTTCGTTTGCCAGCGATCCTGTCAGTTCGGTGAGCGCGTTTCTGAGACGAAGTGTTTCGTCCTGCATCGAGCCGCTATTATCGAGAAGAAAAATGATGTCGGTCGGAGGATTAACCGCCGCAGTCGCATTTTCACCAGAGAAAGCGAAGATCTGATCCCATTCTGAGACTTCGTCGCGCTGAGCAAACGAGCCGTTTTGAGCACAGCCCGATAGAAGGGCTAGCACAATAGTGGCATACAGAAAGGATTTGCGCATACGTACTCCAATAAGAAAAGGATCTCACCCCATTGATCAGCAAGGAGTGTGCCGCGATTACACAGTCGTAAATGTCTTGGATAGTTGGCTAAAGTTTGGCCGTACGTTTTTTCACGATTGGGATCCCCTAATCCTCTCAAATACTAAGCCTGCCCAAATCCCCGACACTCCTTATTTTAGCAACCCCGAGAAGGCGCCAAATGCTGGAAATGAGGAGAGTTTCGCACAATTTGTTGGTTCAGCCTGTCAGCGCCGTGCCTATTCAGCCTGAGATGCGGTGATGAAGGAGAGGAGCCAATCAAGGGAGAGGTAAGTCCTTGAAAACACAAAGCCTACAATTTTGCTGCGGGGTTTAAGTTTCACGCGATTTTTCACGATCAGTGACAGGTAGGGTCTCCGCCGTGCGCGGGGGACCGCCGAATTAGTTTCGTTGTTATTTTAGGTGCTTAGCCGGATGAACCGTTTCGTCAAATCGCTACAAACCCTTCTCGCCGTCGGGTTTCTTTTGTCAGGAACGTCCTGGGCGGATGAAGAAGTGGTGCATCTATTATTAACGCAAAACCGTCTCACCGAGGCGCTTCCCATTTGCCGGCAGTACGAAGTGCTCAATGGGGGGAACGGGAAAGGCATGGTTGACTGTGCCTGGGTCTATTACCGCACGGGCCGATCGGATGCCGCCGAACTTATTCGAGCTAAGCTGACCGATTCGAAGTACAGCCAGGAAGTTCAACTCCTCAACGTTTACGCCAACATTAAAAAGCGGCGGTTTAACCAGGCTCGCGATCTTCTCAATCGTTTGGAAGGGGAGTTCAAGGGCACTCCATACAGTAGCCGCGTGCAGCAGCTATTCGCGGAAATGTACGAAGAGCAGGGACGTATCGATACGGCCGCCTTCATCTACAAACAACTTGTAGCCGACCAACCGAAGAATGGATGGGCTCACTGGGGATTGGCGCGTCACCATCTTAATCGCCGAGAGAACGCGAAAGCGACAGTGCATCTCACCCAAACAGCAATCCGTTGGCCGCAGCACATGGCGAGCCGATTTAACCTGGCGGTTCTGTATCTAAATCAAGAAAATTTGGTTGAAGCGGGACGCTGGCTGGCGGAGTGTTACCGACTCGACCGCAGCGATGCCGGAGTCCTTGAGCAACTCGGGATTCTATTTGAGAAGAAGAGCCAGTTTGGAGACGCCATTAAATACTGGCAGAAGGCGCTCGACCTCAACACAAAGAGTGAGATTGCGAAGGTGAAACTGCGGAAGTATTACGGCGAACTAATCGATCGTGCGATCGAAGAGGAAGAGTATCCAAAAGCCGCAATGTATTTGGAAAACGCACTTAAAGTCGGAAACACCGATAAGCGTAATTTTCTTCGCCGCGGCGTTGTCTTGCGGTATAAGCGGGAGTTTGAAAAAGCAGCCGGGGAGTTGTTGGCCTATTTGAATTTGTTCCCGAAGGATCCTTTGGGACTTCGAGAGCTAGGCATCTGCTACTTGAACATGAGCTTGTTCGATGAAGCGCAAAAGTACTTCGAAAAAGCCATGCAAGCCGATCCCAGTGAGGGCTTGACCTACGCGTGGTTCGCCTGGCTGATGGAGAGCCGAGGAAAAATTTGTGAAGCGCGCCGATCCTGGGCTAGAGCTGTCCAATTGATCAAGGTCCCCACGGAACTTCGAAAGGCCACTCGTAAGTTGGCCTCTATCGAACGACGCGCTCGCGGCATTTGCCAGAAATAAGAAAAGGGCAGAAATGAGCTGGTTTGAGTTGAAAATTGTTGTCGCTACCGGCTTTCGCGAAGCCGTTACTAATTTTGTTTGGGAAAATGGGGCGGAAGGCGTTACCGAGATGGAGGAGCTAGGTCAGGTACTTAGCTATTTCCCAGAAGAAAAAATGTCAGCCGTTACCGCGGCTCTCAACGTCTACGCGGCTGAACTTGCGCAGATCTTTCCCGGTCAGAAAACCTTTTCGTTCACATCTGAAAAAATGCAACGTACCGATTGGGCCGACGCGTGGAAGAAGTACTGCTTTCCGCAGCCTCTTGGAAGAACGTTCTATCTTCAACCCACGTGGAGTGATCAGCCCATTCCACCGGGACGCACACCTATTTTGATGGATCCAGGAATGGCGTTTGGAACCGGGCTTCACGCCAGTACCCAGATGTGCGTGCAGCTACTCGAAGAGGAACTAGAGAAAACCTCCGCCCGGAGCATTCGTTTTTTAGATCTCGGTACGGGGAGCGGAATTCTTGCAATCGTTGCCTACAAGTTGGGAATTCGGCGTATCTGGGCTGCCGATGTCGACGCCGATGCACTCACCGTTGCTAAAGAAAATTTTGAGCGCAACGGCTGCGAAGGCATTGAACTGGTGCACGGATCGCTTGATGTGTGCCCCGGTCCGTTTGATCTTCTTGTCGCTAACATTCTGTTAGCCACGCACGTGGATCTTATGGCTTCTTATCGGACCGCCGTGAAACGGCGAGGCACCTTAATTTTGTCGGGGCTTTTGGGTGTGCAGAAAGAGGCGATTAAAGAATCACTCGATCGCGCAGAGTTTCAGCCCTCCCGCTTGTACGAATCGGGTGAGTGGATGGCGTGTAGCGTGCGTGCCCAGGGGGGAGCCGCGTGAGGAGCCTTTTCTTCATCGCTCTTTTTTCTTCCCTCGCGTTCGGCGACGGTGAAACAAACACCGTTTCGAATCCAGCCGATCTCAGTGCTTTGGTAAGTTGTGTGGATGCACTCGACGCACGCGTGGCGCGCTTTGAGACCCAGGTTCCTTACGCTCTTCGGCGCTGGGATAAGCATCTCGCCGTACTCTCGGAAACAGCACAGTCTTTGCGTAACAACATTGAATTCTTGAAGAATAAGACCATCACAGACGACAAATTTCAGCCATTTTTGGTATCTAATGCCTTGGTAAGCTGTAAAGAAGAAGGCATTCGTGCGGAAAGCTACCTTCATGGTTTTGAACGCTTCTTGATTTCCGCTACGGCCTCCTTGGTGGTGGCAGTCCTTCTGTTTATTTTTCTGTGGGTGACCGGAACAGGTCGAAAAGGGCGCGGTGCGAAGAACTCGCCCGCATCCGACCAACCTGTCTCGGCCAAGTCACGAAAAGCGCGTTAGCCTGTTTTTCGCAATGGGATTGGGGAGCACGTGAGTCGATCTGATTCAATGTTGAGTTTTCTTGTGGGAGCAGCTTGTTTGCTATTGCTTCCCCATTGCGCCGATCCTTCCGCTTATAACCTTGAACGCATCGACGCTCCGAGCGATCAAGGGATTGAAACGACTACCGACTATCCCTCCGTTGTAAAAGTGGTCTCTCCCGGCGGGTTTGGATTGTGCACCGGCACATTCGTTAGCCCGCGGGCAGTTCTCACGGCGGCTCATTGCACCCTTACCGCCGGTCAGTACACGGTGGTCTCGCAGTACGGAATTTTTCGTACCTACCAAGTGGAAAGCTTTGGTCCTGGTGTCGCCAACGATCCCAATGATTTGGCTGTGCTCATTTTCGATGAAGACAAAGTTCCTGCCGAAGGTGTGACTTTTTTAGGGGCACGTCCTGCTGAACTCGAACACATTCGGTTGGTGGGCTATGGCTGCAATGAAATTGAACACCGTACGGGGGCGGGACTCAAACGCACGGGAACAAACCAGGTTTATCGCTTAACCGATTACGTGGAATTGCACACCCCTCGCACAAGTGTGGTTGCGCGGGGTATTTTGGGTCCCCTCAATCGCGCGGGATCGTGTTTCGGTGATTCGGGTGGGCCCATGTTTAGGGAGACGGACGAAGGTGCGCTCCAAGTTGTCGGCGTTGCGCACGCGGGAAGCTGGAACGCGGATCGCATTCTCTCCTATTATATTGATCTAAATCGCTGGGATAATTTTGATTTTCTCGCTGATACCGACCGACTCTACGACACGGGTATCTTAGACCAGTGCTCGCAGGCTCTCTCGGGCTATGACTGCAGCAATCGCTTTGCGATCCCGCAAATCTTTTCCTTCTTGAAATGGGTGTGGGGAAAAATTCTCACCCTGTTGGTTTACTAGGGTTCCTAAAGCCGCAGAGAAAGTACCGAGGCGTACGCGTTGGGCTCCACCTGCGAGGGAAGATGGAACGCGCCAGGAGCCTTTTCAAAAACCATCGCCGGAAGCGGCTCGGGAGGCAAGCGCTCCCAGTGTCCTGGGTACTGTGCAAGCGTTTGCAACAGCAAGCGGTGCATGGAGTGACCGCCCCGATAGCTGAGCATTTCGCCCTCTATCCAACATCCGCACAGTGCCAAGTCTCCCACCGCATCGAGAACTTTGTGCCGCACACATTCGTCTCGGTAGCGTCGCAGTTCAGGATTGAGTGTTCCTGTCTCGGAGAAAGCCAGCACGTTCTCCAATGAGGCGCCCTGAGCAAGGTTGTGTTTTTTCAAAAGTTCCAAGTCTTGCAAAAATCCAAAGGTGCGCGCCGAGCAAAGTTCCTTTTGAAAACCCACTGGGGTGAGATCCATTGCATACGTCTGCAAACCAATCTCCGGATGGGCAAATTCAATGGAGGTCGTTAAACGCAAACGGTCTCGTGGCAAGAGCTCACAGATGGCCCCTTTCTTTGCCACACGAACGGGGCGATAAATTTTCAGGGTCGCTGTGGAAAAAGGCTGAACGGTAACGCCGGTATCCACCAGCGCGTCAACAAAAGGAGAAGCGCTGCCATCCAGAATAGGGATTTCCGGGCCATCTACTTCCACGCGCACGTTGGTGATTCCGATGGCAAACAGAGAGGCGAGCAAGTGTTCTACGGTTCCTACGCGTTCTTCCTCCCGGTCGGCCACGCCCAAGGTGGTCGCAAGATCCGTGGCGACGACCGAATCAAAATGGGCGGGAATGCGACGGGCGTTCTTCAGGTCGACCCTGAAAAAGTAGATGCCTTCGTTCGGTTCCGCAGGAAGTAGCTGAATTTTCGTGTTTTTTCCGCAGTGCAGACCGATGCCCGTGAACGTGATGGGGGCTGAAATTGTCTTTTGAACGCGGTACCCGAAAGGGGTGCTCAAATAGTCGGGAATGGCCATTAATCTCAGACTTACCAAAGAAACCGAGAAAGACAAAGGGACATCGCGGAGCGCAAGCTCGTCAGCGTCGGTGATTTGCGATAGGCTAGTTCTTTTGAGGGAGACACCGTGAGCACACCTAGGACGCAGGCAAAAAAAGTAGTCATCCCGGTGGCAGGTCTGGGAACGCGCAGTTTACCTTTTTCTAAGGTGGTTCCGAAGGAACTCCTTCCCATTATCGACAAACCCACTATTCATTACGTTGTCGAAGAGGCTCTCGAGGGCGGGGCAGAAGAAATTATTTTTGTGACCAGCGCGGGCAAATCCGCTTTAGAGGACTACTTCGATGTCGCTCCGTCCCTCACTCTTTGGCTTGAGAAGCGCGGCAAGCACGAGCTTGCGGAAAAAATGAGCCAGCTCGAAAAAATGTGTGAAGTCGTTTCCGTCCGGCAAAAGCAGCCTTTGGGCTTAGGGCACGCGGTTTTGTGCGCCCGCTCCGCCGTAGGCAAAGAAATGTTTGCGGTGAGCCTGGGAGATGAAATTTTCCCATCCTGGGATGGGAAGAAAGCCCCTTTAAAGACCTTGATTCAGTCGGCGGCCCAACTGGAGAAGTCCGTTGTCGGGGTGATGGAGGTTTCAGCCGACGCTACGCAGAAGTACGGCGTTATCGATGCTGGTGGCAAAAAAGTAGGAGCGGAGCCAGTAAAGGTAAAAAATACCGTAGAAAAACCCAAGCCCGCCGATGCCCCCAGCCGTTACGCTATCGTGGGAAGGTACGTCTTTGATCCGAGTCTGTTTGATTACCTAGAGGCAGTGAAGCCGGGAGTCGGGGGCGAGTACCAGCTGACCGACGCGATGGCTGCGATGGCCAAGGACGGAGCGCTCTACGCCACCGAGATAAGTAACAACCGGTTTGATATGGGGAGCCCGATGGGTTTTTTGCAGGCACAAATTCAAGAGGCGCTACGGCGCACCGAGCTCGAAGGGCCCTTGCGATCCTATTTGCGGGGATTGGCCTAACAGCTTATATAAGAGGACTATGCAAAAAGCGGTTTACCTACTTTTGTTCCTTAGCTTCTCAGCGCAGGCGTACGTGTATTCCGTACCGTCCATGGTGGAAGAAATTTTTTCGGGACGCAAAGAAAATACCCCGGTTGAGATCGTTCTTCGCCACAACCTGGGGGAGAGCAACCGCATCTTGCGAGAAAATATTTACTACGGGGACAACCGTATCTTTATTGAGTGGGAAGTCGAAGGAGACCGTTCCAGCCGCAGCGTTGCCAGCGTAGATAAGGATGTATACGACTTTGGGAGTGGCGGTCGATTCGCGCGCAGTTCGAAGTTGTTTCTCCAGTACTTTTTGTTGAAAGATCCCAATTATTTTTCCTCCAGCTTGCGCGAGGAACGTTTTGTAAACCGGGACCAAATGAACGAGTTCCGCTCGGGATACACACCGGAAGGTTCTCCGAAAACCTATGACCCCAAGAAATTCTACGTGAAACACGACGACATTGCGATTAAGCGGCTTGAAAATGGCGATACCGCCATCGCTGTTGTGGGTTTGAACGAAGGACTCGACAAGCGCATTGTTTATTTTGAGAAAAACGTACAAGGGATTCGCCGTCTAGAGTGGCAGGAAGAAGGCCGTTCCACCGCTTGGAATTTTGAGAACTTTCAGAAGATGCCCTCCGGCGGAGTGTACCCGCGCCGTTTGTCGTTGACTCAAGGCGGAGCGGAAGTGATTCGCTCTGAGGTGGTGGCGGTTCGCAATCTTTCCAAAGAACAGTGGGATAAATTGCGTCAGTCGCTAAGCCGCCAGGACGGCAATCGTCTTTCCTCTCCAGTGAAATCGAACCTCGCTTTGCTACTTAGGTTTCGATGATTGTCGACGTTGCGGTCCCCTACCGGGTCTCGCGTACCTTTCACTACCTCGCTGAAGACAGCCTTAAAGAAAATCTGGCTCCTGGCTCTCTTGTGCAAGTTTCCTTTCGCAATAAACCCACGCACGCTTTTGTGGTGGGACTTCCTGATGGGACGGATATCGATCCGAAACGACTCAAAGCGATTCAGAGCATTCTGTTTGAAGAACCCTTGTTTGATGAGCCAATGCTGCGGTTTTTGCGTTGGGTGGCCGAATACTATTGCTGCCCAATCGGTGAGGTGTTGACGGCGGCCATTCCCAAGGACGCGTGGAACCACAAACCTGCGAAAAAGAAGAAGGACGAAAGCACTCCCGATGGTCTGGCACCTTCAGAACCCATGGGACTTTTGCCCCACGACATTGCTGTTCCTGAGCTGATGCCTCTGCAGAGCCAGGCGCTCGAAGCGATCCTAGCCGGGGAGGACGGTAAGCCAACCCTACTTTACGGCGTGACCGGTAGCGGAAAAACGGAAGTTTATATGCGGGTTCTGGAGAAAACTTTAGAAGAGGGGCGAAGCGCCATTGTGCTTGCGCCAGAAATTGCACTGACCCCACAACTTCTGGGGCGTTTTTCTTCGCGCTTTCCGACTCAGACTGCGGTCTTGCACAGTGATTTGACGCCGAAGGAGCGCCACCATCAGTGGCAGCGCATTTTTAAGGGGGAAGCTCGTGTCGTCATCGGTGCGCGCTCGGCCATCTTTGCGCCCGTCAAGAATCTCGGGCTTATCGTCGTCGACGAAGAGCAAGAAGCTTCGTTCAAGCAAGAAGATTCTCTGCGCTATCACGCGCGCGATGTCGCCGTGGTACGCGCCAAGATGATGGGCGCGCGTGTGATTTTGGGTTCGGCGACGCCTTCTCTGGAAAGTTATGCCAACGCGCAGAGTGGAAAGTATCAACTGGTGCGCTTGCCGGAACGTATTATGAATCGGCCCATGCCCAAGCCGATTTTTGTCGACCTTAAGAATAAGGATGAGTTTGTTTCTACCGATACGCCCTGGCTGAGTCGTACGATGCTTCGAAAGTTGGAGGCGAGTCTTGCGAATAAACAGCAAGCACTGCTTTATCTGAACCGGCTTGGTTATGCGCACTTCTTGTACTGCCGTGATTGTGGATACACTCCCCAGTGCAAAAACTGCGATGTTTCGCTGACGTTTTATCAGCGCCCTCCCGTTCTCAAGTGCCACTATTGTGGGGCGCACACTCCACCCCCCAATAGCTGCGCCAAATGCGCCGGGGTCCACTTTGAGCCCATGGGGGTAGGTACTGAGCAACTGGAAAAGAAGCTAGCGGAACTTTTACCGACGGCAAGAATCACCCGCATGGACCGTAGTGTGGTAAAGACCCGAAAAGCCCTTGAGAAACTTTTAAAAGGGATTGCGGCGGGCGATTGGGACATTGTGATCGGCACGCAGATGATCACCAAAGGGCATGATTTTCCAGGCATTGGCCTCGTGGGAATTTTGCTAGCGGACGCTTCTCTCAGTTTACCGGACTTTCGTGCGCACGAGCGCACCTTCCAGGTGGTGACTCAAGTCGCAGGTCGAGCGGGACGAGCTAACATTGCGGGGGAAGTGGTCATTCAAACACTTAATCCGGATCATTTTGCGCTGCGGACAGCGGCGGAAAACCAGCCCGAGAAGTTTTACGATCAAGAACTTGCGGCGAGACAAAACTGTGGCTATCCACCCGCCGTGCGTTTGGCTCTGTTGCGCTTTCAGCACCGTAATCGTGACGTTGTGAGAACGTTTGCACACCAGGTAACCATGGAAATTTTGCAGAAGACGGAACCAGGAAAAGTACAGCTCTTGGGGCCATCGGAAGCGCCGCTCTCGCGTGTGAAAAATCTCTATCGGTGGCAGTGTTTGATGAAAGCGCGCACGGTGAAAGAAGTGCAGCAGGCCGTTGCGCTTGCGTATGCTTTCTTCGAGAAGCAAAAGACGCCCGTCCAAATGTCTGCCGACATCGATCCCATCCATTTATCTTAGTGAGATTAACGAACTGAGTATGTCATTGCGAGGACCGCGAGCGCAGCGTGGCGGGACGAAGCAATCTCTAAATCCAAGAAATCATCGTGCGAAAAGCGTATTGCACGGGAACCGAAATGATCTGAAAACCACCCGGTAGGAAATAAATCAGTAGCATGAACGCAACGCCAATTGCATTCTCCATGCGCTGAAAACGAATCAAGAAACCTAAGGGCAAAAAAGCCTGGATAATCCGAAAGCCGTCGAGCGGCGGGCAAGGGATTAAATTAAATACGGCAAGCATAAGATTGATTTGAATGGTCGTCACACCGATCAATTGCACCAACCGCAAAGTATCCACACTCAAGGGAAGATGAAAACTCAACGCCAAAGCGCCGGTCGCAAGAAGCGCTATTAAAATGTTCGAAATAGGACCGGCCGCGGCGACTAGAGACATATCTTTAATGCCGTACTTCATGTTTCTGGGATCTACGGGTACCGGTTTTGCCCACCCGATAAAAAACAAATTATAGTAGAGACAGAATAGCGGAATGATCAGCGTGCCGAAGAGATCCGCGTGCGCGATGGGGTTGAGTGTGAGCCTGCCAGATTGCTTCGCTGTGTCATCTCCGCGCAGATACGCCACCCATCCATGCGCGAATTCATGAATGCAAAGCGACAGCAGGAAGATGGGCACTAGAAGCGCGATGCGTTGAAGGCGAGGATCATCCATGTTTGTCCTCTTATTCTGGCAACTCTTCGAGGGAAGTCACGTTATATCGCCTCATGGCCAAATGGCGAAAATTCCTGCATAATAGGTTAAATATGAAACTCTTCGCAGCGTTGTGTTTACTTCTGGGTGTTTATTCTTCGCAAAGTTTTGCCGCAGAGGCAGAAAAGGCGCTTACCCCCAAGAACGAATACGAGCGAGAAATTTCAGCGGTTGTTCGCAATAAAACTTACTTTCGTGCGGGAAGTTTTGAGATCGGCGTAAACGGAGGTCTGCTTCCGTACGAATCCGTCGTGAAAACCTATATGGTCGGGGGCCGTGCGAGTTACCACTTTACTGATAGCATTGGGTGGGAGATTGGCGATTTTCAGTATCACTTTCCTAGCGTGGGCAGTTTTTTGATCAATACCTTGCAGAGCGAGGCGGCGGATCACATTGGTGATGGCAGCAATTACGGCTTGGACAACGCGCACCCGTTGATGGTCGGAAGCTCTAACCTCATCATCACGCCGTTTTACGGCAAGATTCGTCTCGCCGGCTCCTGGGTGGTGACATTTGATTTCTACGCCGTTGCCGGCGTGGCTTTTGGCCAGACACGAACAGTCAATTACAAGTCTACTGGTGCAACGACCATGCCTTCAGAAACGATTACCCTTACGAAATGGAACCCAGGATTTAATCTGGGCGTAGGTTTCCGGTTCTACTTCAACCGATCCCTCGCGTTGACCTTCGATTTACGTAACGCAACGGTTCGTGCTCGGACCTACAACAAAGACCACTTTCGTAGCTTTTTCTCCACCACGGTTGGCCTGACCCTTTTCCTCCCCGCGACAGGCTGATCCGCTTCGACTAGTCGCTTCTTGGACTCGACCTTATTTTCCGCTAGGGTATCCGTTACAGGTTTAACCCAAAAATACGACGAGCCATGAAATCACCCAAGATGGATCAGCTTCTGCGCGTTTACGAAGATTTGGAAGGCGTCCTCAAGCATTTGAAAAAAGAAGGCGAACGGCGTTCCCAATTCGGTTCGCACCACTCGATTGACATACGCAAGCTCGTGGACCAGCTTTCGCGCTCTAAGAAGAAACTGGAACGTAAAATTGGGAACAAATTGCTGTTAGAAAAGCAGACCATCAAGCGCCGCCTGCGCCTGATTACTTCCGAATGGCGAAAGAGCTCCTAAGCCGCCATTTTCTTCCAACGGGGTCGAAGGACCGCCCATAAAGCCAATCCTGAACTCGCCATCACGAGCGAGAGAATTTGCCCCATAGTGAGTCCCAGCGCCAAATAACCAAGATGTGCATCGGGTTCACGGAAGCTCTCGACGATAAATCGGCATGCGCTGTAACCTAAGATAAAAGCCACACTGATCTGGCCCGGCTTATTTAGCTTTTTCCGTGCTAACCAAAGACCGGTGAAGAGAATCACCCCCTCAAGCAAAAGTTCGTAAAGTTGAGAGGGATGCCGGGGTTGCGGGCCTCCTGTACGAAAGATGACCGCCCAGGGGACATAAGACACTCGGCCGTAGAGTTCCCCGTTGATAAAATTTCCCATGCGGCCCATGGCGAGTCCCAGCGGAGCGGCGATGCACATGGCATCGAGAAAATTCCAAATTTTGATATTATTTTTACGGCAAAAAAGAATCCCTGCCACCATGGTGCCGATAAAGCCGCCATGGAACGACAACCCGCCCCGATAAATCTGAAAGAGAAAAAGGGGATTTTGTATTAGTGCACGTGGGTCGTAAACCACACAGTAGAAGATGCGCGCTCCAATTACCCCACCCAGCAGTACCCACATGGTGAATTGATCGATGTGTTCCGAGGTGTAGCCAAACCGTGGTTCCTTGGAAAGTCGCCGTAGCACCATACATCCCACGAGGAAGCCGCCAACGTACAGTAGCGAGTACCACCTGATTTGAAGGGGCCCCCAAAGATGAAACAACACGGGATCGATATTCGGCTGATGAAAATATTCCATTCTCTTATACTGCTTGAAAGAGTCGCGGGAGTAAACGCTGCAAACTAAAGTGATTCTGTGTAAAACAGACTTGCCGCTCGATCGTTTTTTCCTTATATTTTCTAACTTCTTGTGCGACTGACGGGGATACAAGTGGTGCTTCCCCATCGATTCGTCGCAAGCCAGTTTATTGTGGAGACAACATGAATAAGAACGACTTGGTGAACAACGTTGCAGAACAAACAAAACTCACAAAAGCAGATTGCCAACGCGTTTTAGACGCCGCGATTGATATCTTGAGAAAAAATGTGAAGAAGGGAAACCCGATTCGATTGGTTGGTTTCGGAACATTTTTGAAGAGCAAACGCTCTGCTCGTAAAGGCAGAAACCCTCAGACGGGGGAAGAGATTCGCATTAAAGCGCACTGGGTACCTAAGTTCCGTGCGGGTAAAGAGTTCAAATCCTTACTTAGCTAAAATGGGTCGAGTGAAGCTCGACACATTTTATCCAGAGGGCTTTAGCCCGAAGGATCTCAAATTCTATAAGGGAAAAGCGAGGCCGATATAGAGGGCTGGGTGGATGTTCCACCCGCGGGTGATGTCCCACGTCACTTCGGCGTTGGTGATGAGCTGCGTCTTTCGATTGAGCATGGTGCTAAGACCTACGGTGGGTCCCATTCTGACTCCCATCTGAAGCGAACTGCCGTCAGAGTTCTCCGGTGCGCTCACACGATTCCAGCGCATATCAAAGCGCCCGGCCGCACCTAAACGGTACTGCGTTTTGTGCGAAGCGCGGATGATATAAAGGGCGTTGGCGCCCGTCTCAAGCCAGTGATGTGTCAGCGATACCGAGGCCAGGCTTGAACGGTCGAAATAATAACCTGCCACCGGTTCCAAGGTGAAATTGCGGCTGATGGGCATCGCTAGAAGAAAGCGGAGACCCATGTGGGCGTTAATGCCCAGCAAAGATCCTGGCGAACTAGAACGCTGACTGATGATGCCGAATTGAACAGCCAAGCTCATCGCTCGTTTGATCGGCTGGTGACGATAGCGGCTCTGAACGCGCGAGTAGGCACGAGCCGTGGAACGTTTCGGTGCCACGTAAGAAATTTTCTTTTGAGACATGAGAGGAATATGCAGGCGGCGCTTTTTGGACTTTGCAAACGCAGGTCCGCCCGCTTGCAGCAACATAAAGACTAAAATGGAAATCCAAAACTTCACGTTAAAATCCTAACTGCCGGTACACGTAACTAATCTCTGAGTGCGCGCCAGTGACGCCTTCGTGACAGCGTGCGATTGCGCTGTAGTCCAAGGAGTTGGCTGAACCACAACTTCCTGAGCCCAGGCGTTTCATTAGCTGAATTAAAGTTTTTGCGTGCCGAGGGTGATCCTTCAGGCGTTCGCCCATGAAGTATTGTGCGCTGGCAAAGAAGGCGCCGAACAAGTGGGCTTGGTAGCCGGAACCGGTTCGCATCGCTTCCTTATACGCTTGGGTGTAAGACTTCACTTTCGAGAGATCCCGGTAGGTCCTCTCAGGAACGGTGCACAGAAAGTATTTCGGATCGCGGTTTGTGAGAAAACCAAAGTAGTCGGCAATCCCTTCGTCCATCGCACCAATAGCGCGATCGCCCACAGAATCTTCCGAAAGCGAATTGGCGAGAGGGGTTTTCACGAGATAGTTCATCACCATGTGCGTATACTCGTGAACCATGATGCCCATGTTGAAAACCATGGGGATATCAGAGTGCTCTCGGATGGGAGCGTTGATAAAGGTGTTTACGGAGTTGCCGAAATAAACGAAAGCGGCGTTATCGACCAAAATGTCTTCGCCGTCTTCTATCTCTACTTCTTGAAAAATAAGGCTATTTTCTAAGCGGTCACCGTTGGCGAGTGCGACTATGCGCATATCGGAAATGGTGGGTTCGAGGTCGCGAAACATTCGGTAGGCGGTTTCTAGCGCGTAGTAAAAACTTCCCGCCCACAGAGAGCCTAAATCGAGCGGATAGTAGGTGTTACCCGTCTGTGAAAACTGAGTGTGAACAGCTCGGTAGTTGCCGTTGGTGATATCTTCCCCAGTGAGAGTGCCTGAGTGGGTGACGACCTGGCCGATAGAGCCGCGCAGGTTGCGCACGTTCGTTACTGTCTCCAGAACCTGGGGGCGAGCTTGATATCCGCAGTGTGAGCCCTGAATAGGGGCGAAGACCTGCATACGGATCGGACCGCTTACATTGTACTGGGCGCAGCCGTTTATCACTAAACAGGCAAGCAGTAGCCACGATAAGAATGAACGTTGGGACACGTATGCTCCTCTGCGGCATAGTAAGAGCAGGCCTTGTGCCAGGAGCGACGGTAAACTCGATTGAAACGATTGGATTTTTTGATTTAGCCGACGACGAGAATACATTCACCGGTGACGTTTCACGTCATTGGGGCTTAACGGGGTATACAGTGTATACCCACGCCAAATAAGCTCGTCCCCTCGATCGGGAAGAATGCACACACGGTGTGGACGTGCTTTCAAGAGAGGCATTTAGAAAGCGATTCTTGAAAACGCGCGCACAGCATCCGCGAATTCAAGGAGAACGAAAGCGCGGGTTGACCCTAGATGCGCTGCTCACTTTGGGTATTTTTGAGATTAATTTCTTCGCGGCGCTCTTCTTCTTCCATCTCCGCCTTGCAATTGATGCAATAGGTGGTTTCCGGACGAGCCGTGAGGCGCTTTATGCCGATGGGTTCATCGCACGATTCACAGATACCGTAGGTTCCGTCCCCAATCTTGCGAAGAACGGACTGCACCTTGGAAATAAGTTTACGCTCGCGGTCGCGAATGCGCAGACCAAAGCTTCTTTCCGTTTCCAGACTGGCCTGATCATTCACATCAGCAAGTGATTCACCAGGCGACTGGTTTACTTCCACGCCAAAGTCCTGCTGCAAGCTATGCAGTTTCAGCTCTAACATCTTCTTGAACTTATTCAGGTCCGACTTTTTCATGTCTAGAACTCCTAAAAGAACCTTGGGCTGCTCAGGATTGAGCAGAATCGTTATTTGTAGCGAATCCGGACAAAAAGTCAATCAAAGACCCCCCACTGAGCTGTAAACGGCTGATTATGCACTGGTTTTTTGGGGGAGGAGGTAAAGGTGACTTCCCAAGAACAGTATGTGTTTCGGGGCCACATAAGGGGGAGGAGGCAAGTCCTCAGAAAGTCACCCTTTACCGCTACAACAGATCGAGTGGATTCTCCCCTTTTCGTACGGGGACTCGATCTGCGATCAAGCTTTGGCTATCGGTGGACCAAGGCATCCGCACCGCGCGGGACGCGAGTCCGACTCGGGTTGGTCGGGATTGTGTTCTGCGACGGCGTCGTCGTCGTCGGAGGCACCAACACCGGAGGAATCGGTGTAATCGTCGGCGTTCCGATAACATCGGTTCCACAAGGAATCGTTACCCCGTTGCAACCACCTAAACTCGTGGTGGTCGTGCCACCTGTGTAGTTGATGGTGACATTGACGGGAGAATAATTGTAATTGGAAACATACGGGCTGTAGCCGCCGTAACCAGAGCTCTGGTTGTTGTAGTAGCTGCTTCCAGGAATGTAGTAGTAATCGTAGCCCGTTCCAGGCGTGTAGTACGAGTAGTAGGAATTGTAGTTGCTGCTACCGTAGTACGAAGAAGTGTAGGGCGAATAACCGTTGTACGAGCTGGAAGGATAGGTCGAACCGTATCCGCTTCCGTAAGAACTACCGTACATGTTGTAACCGTTACCGTAGCTACCCATTGAGTAAGGGTTATAGTAACCGCTCATGCCTAAATTGTTCGAAGCGCCACAGCTGCTGTAGTAAATAGAAGAACAGCTGCCGTAACCTGACGAGTAAGGGTAGCTCGAGGAAGACGAGTAGGGCGAGTAACTGTTGCCGTAGTAGTTGGAGAGATTCCCTCCGAGTCCGGCGATGTTGTACAGGCTATTTCCACCCAGTGTGTAGGCGCCCGAGTAGGCGTCGTACTGGTTGTAACCATTGTACGTATATTCGGCCAAAGCGGGCGTGCTCGCCACCGCTAAAAAACTAAAACTTAATATCCAAAGCTTCCACTTCATCGGTATCCACTCCGCAATGCGCTTTTTGTGAGGCCGGGGCGCAACAACAAAACACTGTGCCCTCACTCCATGGTCGAATAAAGCAAGCCCTGTGCCACGGAATACACTTTCGGTTCTCTCACGAAGTTTGAAGACTCGCGCGTATTCTGAAGGCGACCATTTTGCTGTACTCCTTTTGAGTGCAATCGGGCTGCCTACAACGCCTTTATTTTTGCGGGTATAGCTTGTACAGTATGGTTACAGACGAGCGGTGTCACAAATGGGCCCTACGCGCGCGTCTCCAGGAGCGAGAACTATGAAACGTGGAATACTTTTTCTTTTTGCTGCACTCTACGGGTGGACGACCTTTGGTGCCGCTGAGATCGTTCCCATCGCGGAGAAAGCAATGGGGCAATCGCTTGCAGGGGCTGACCTCAACAACGACAGTCTGTATTCCAATCCCGCAGGTTCCGCCTTCAGTGAACTCTATAGTATAGAGGGCTCTTACTACGGCTCGGGAGCGTTCTCCGCCTCTATATTAGATACGCAAACCTCAAGCCTGGGAGGGGGAATTGGTTATTACCGTTTTCCCGTCAAAGGCACGGACAATCTGAATCAAGGGATGAAGATTTCCGTTTTAGGGCGAATTACCGAATCGCTCGGCTGGGGAGTTGCGGGTAAATTATTGTGGGGCACCGACGAAAGTAATCAGAAGCAAAATTTAAAAGATTTGGATGTGGGAGTGATCTACAGCGTTCCGACTGTCCAGTTTGGTGGCTTTTTCCGCAACATTTTGGGTGGGCGTCCGGGCTATTTGAACCAGGATAGAGAAGTCGTAGTGGGCGGGCGCATCAACTATGAGCAGACCCTTTTTCTCTCAGTCGCTGCCAACACCAAACTTGAAGGATTCAACCCGTACCAAATTGGAGTCGGTGCTGAATATCTTTCTCCCTATAACTTTCTGTTGCGGGTTGGTTTTAGAGCGCTTCTCGATGAGAGTCTTTCCTTCTGGTCAGCCGGTGTGGGCGTGGATAGCGGGCGAATGGGGATCCACTATGCGTTGGAAATTCCCAATCAAGGGAGTGCGCCACTTGAGCATATGCTCAGCATCAACCTCATGCTTTAGGGCGATTTAGTTCGGTCCCAGATTTGCATTCGCTAGTGGTTAATGAAACCACTTTCTCCTCTACCTTTCCGCGGGTTGATTTTTGATGTCGACGGCACTTTGGTTGATAGCAATGATCAACATGCACTGGCCTTCGTGGAGGCTTTCCGCATTTTTGATGAGGCGGTTTCCTACGAGTCGATTCGCCCCTTAATAGGGATGGGAGGCGATAAGTTGATCCCTCTCGCTTTGGGTAGAGATGTCTCGAAAGCCGAGATAGAAAAACTCGATAAAAAGAAAGGTGAGGTCTTTAAGCGAGTCTTTCTGCGCCAAGTGAAACCTTTTCCAAAAACGCGGTCACTGGTGCTTAGGCTAAAAGACATTGGTTATGAGCTCGGTATCGCTACTTCTGCTTCTGAAGCGGATCTGAAAACTTTGTTGGATATCGCCGAAGTGACGGACCTTTTTACCACCAAAACCTCGTCGGATGATGCAGAAAACTCGAAACCTGATCCTGACATCGTTATTTCTGCGTTAAAAGGGATGAAACTTCCGGCCAAGGAAGTCGTGATGCTTGGCGACACACCCTACGATATTGAGTCAGCCGCTGGTGCAGGCCTTGAGGCGATCGCTTTTCGATCAGGCGGATGGAAGGATGGTGCGCTGGGGGGCGCCCGAGATATTTATGATGGAACTTGGGATCTCTACGCAACTCTCTTTAGCTAGCTCTCCCCATGACATGTCGCGGATAACTGTCTTCGTCGTTCAATGATTTAATGTGAAAACAAGATCTTATCGGGAGAAGCCATGCGTTGTGTCCTAAGTTTGGGGTTAGTCCTTTGCTTGGTCGGTTGCGGTTTGGTTACCTATCCAGGCCAGCCAGGAATAAAAACAAGTGGTGTTTCAAAAATCGATGTCGAGTTTGTTACGGATGAAGGGCTCTACGTTTACGAGGCTCGCTACGATAACGGGGAAACGGGAAAGGGAATCTCACAGATTCTCACTTTGGCTTATCCCAACGCATTGACCTTTACTTCCAACGTGCGCACCAACGCCGATGGCTCGCTCTATCGCACGGAACGCCAGTATCTCGGAGCGCAGGTCGAGATGCTCGTTTATCCAAAGAAGAAAGAAATTCAAATTCCCACGGGAAGTAAAGTCGCTCTTCTTCTCGATAGCGAACTTTCCGTGGACGAAGTTGATAGCCGCAACCTAAGTGAAGAGAGTATTTTTGCGCCGGCCCCAGTGCCACAACCGGAACCCAGACCTCAGCCCCAGCCTCCGACGCTTCGGAAAGGGAACCTGCTCGAACTGCGTTGGCAATTACTTCGCGCGGCCCGGTGGAGTCGAACCGGCCATCTGCACTACCAAATAGAAGGCATTCATTTAGGCGATAAAACTTGGACGCCGCTTGAAGCATTGTCCTTCCAAACCAACCTTGCTCAGAATGGTTTGCAGGTCACTGTTTCCGAAGCGAGCCGCAAGAGCTTCGTGGAGTTTGTGGAGACAAACTTTCCTTCGGGCTTTTCGGGACCCGTGGGAATTAAACTTCATGGTGTGACGCAAGCAGTACGTCTACCGGTTGGCATTCACACTCTTAACACCGTCAAAGCGATTGGTTTTAAGGTGAAAGAAGTCAGCTCGCGCGAACTCAATCAGTTTTTGCATCGAAAATAAGGGGGCTCTATGAACTGGTCTTTTTGGCTTCGCCTGGGAGGCACCTTTCTCGCTTTCTTTTCGTATACGGCGTTTTCCGCTGACAGTTATCTCGTTTTATTTCATCAAAATGAAATTGCAATTTCCTCGCTCGGACACGAGGGCTACCAAAATCTTTTAAAAAGCACGAACCAAAAAGATCTCAAAGAGCTTGAGAAATGGATGGGGACGCATCGGATTAGCGGAAATGTGGAAGACCTTTGGTTAGTTCGAGGGGCGCGCTTGGATCTCGAAAAGACAGACGCAGAAACGCTTAAGAAACAACCTTGGGTCGGACATGTTTTAGCCGATCAGGTTCGGCAATTTGTGATCCCGGCCGGTCCTGCGGAACCGGAAGATCCCCCTGCGCAAATGCCGTGGGGCCTGCAGCGTATTGGCGTTGACAAGATCCGGGCAGAATTTCCTGCGCTGGATGGAACAGGCATCAGGGTCGGTATTCTCGATACAGGTATCCAGAGTCGTCACCCCGAGTTTCGTCGCGTGAGCCCGGAAGGAAAGGTTTCCTACGTGAAAGTGACCTTCCGCGATTTCGTAGCCAAGCTAAAAAACTCTTTCGATGATCACGGACACGGCACACATGTCGCTGGCACTATTGCGGGGGCCAACGTAGGAATTGCCCCCAATGCTTCGTTGTTGGTGGGGAAGGTATTTACCGCTAACGGAACGAGCGCGGATTCCACGTTAATTCGTGGGATGCAATGGGCTTTTGATCCCGACGGCGACCCTTCGACCGCGGACTATCCGCACATCGTGAGCAACTCGTGGGGAGCAGCGCTAGCCAACGGAGTAAATACGATCGAAAACTACGCACCGTTTAGACTCGCGATTCAGGCCTGGATCAACGGGGGGATCATTCCTGTGTTTGCCGCCGGTAACTCCGGAACGACCCCGAATGGTATGCCTGGTGGCTTGCCAGAACCCATTTCCGTCGGAGCCATTGATAGCAAAAGTGATCTGGCGCCATTTTCCAGCGTTGGACCCAATCTTTGGAAGGTGGGGTCTTGGATCCTTACGGTTTTTAAACCGGATCTGTCTGCCCCAGGAGTCGACGTGACAGCGTCGTTGCCCGGTAATAAGTACGCCGCGTGGTCAGGAACCTCGATGGCAACGCCGCACGTTGCGGGTGCGCTAGCTTTGATGTTACACGCCAACCATAAGCTTACCGTCGCTGACGCTAAGAAGCTTCTTCTACAATCCAGCGAAAAGAAGATGGACATTCGCTATGGCTGGGGAATTCTCAACGCTTACCAGCTAGTGAAACTCGCCCAAGCGCGCCGTTAAAGAGTGGGTTGATTACGAAGAAAGTCGCGGTGGATCATGCTCGGTTGCATATCGCGATTGTCTTGGTACTTCTCGCTGGAATACTTTTCGTAAGGACCTGAAATCTCGTGATAGAAAATCTGGCAGATCTCTACTCCTGCATAAACGCGCACGGGTTGGAGCGCGAAGATTTCAAGCGTCCAGAAGCCTCTAAATCCTACGTCACCAAAACCCGCCGTGATATGCACGCTTAGGCCTAGGCGCCCAATCGAAGATCGCCCTTCCAGCATCGGAACAAAACGTTCGCTTTCCGTGTACTCAATGGTGCGTCCGAGATAAAGCCTTTGGGGAACGAGTTCAAATCCTTCTTCAGGAATGGAAAAACGATTGAGCGTGAGGGGCTTTTTCATGTCCAGCACGGTCTCTTCGTAGGTCGCCAGTTCGTGGTGCAAAGCCAGGTTGTAGCTATTGGGGCCGACCCGCTCAGGATGGAAGGGGTCGATTTTGAGGTGTCCGGCGGCCTGGGCCTCTCGGATGCGGTTGCCTGATAAAATCATCCTCGACTGCTATCACGAGGTTTCGGGGAAGCCAAGCGCTCGGCACTACGGTATTTTGTCGGGGAAGGGCTCCAGGAGTTTTTCTACTTCGGCGAAGACTTCGCTGATTTGGCAGCCAGCCTCCTGCATGGTGACGTTGCCGCTTTGATCAATCACCACGAAGTAAGGTATCTGAATTTGATGGGAAAAATCCTTTAGGTCTTCTTTCGGGGTACTCACCACATGGATTTTTCTCGGTATTGAATGCTGTCGGCGCCATTCGTCGAGAAAAGCAGGATCGGGATTCGACTGAGGATTCCATGCCTGGATCATATTGCTGTAGAAAACCACATTTCGGTTTTGGAACGCGGGATAGCGGCGGGTGATTTCTTCGATTCGCTTGTTACAGACGCTACACCACCCGGTCATAAACATAAGTACGCGAACGGAGCCTTGGTGGTCCTTCAGGCAAACCATTTCGCTTTTAGTATCGCTCCAACAATAATTGTAAACGGGGTGAGCGAGTGGAGAGGAAGCAAGAAGAGTGGGGGGAAAGAACGCGAGTAGAAGGAATGTAAGGCCTCGGAGCATCGTCGCTTTCATTATAAGCCTGCTACCGCCGATTTACGAATAACGCTGGTGGTCTTATTTGAGGTCGAGGTTTGGCTTTTTGATCATAAAAGGCGGAAGCTCTTTGGGACCGTTGGTCAGCAGCTTATTCACTTCGCCGAAAACTTCGTTCAAGCTAGGGCCTGAAGCGCGGTAAACTAACCGGGAATCTTGATCGATGATGGAGAATCGTGGAATTCCCCCGTTAGAAGCGATCGCGAGAAAGTCGTTGCGAGGCACGCTGACTACATGAATCGACTCGGGAATATTGTGTTTCTCTTTCCACTCAGTCAAAAACTCTTGGTCGGCGCCTGAGTTAGAGGTCCAACCATCGAGCATGGTACTGAAGAAGGTCACCTTTTTTCCGGCAAAACTTCCCACTTTGCCCGCGAGCTCACCCATCTTGGAGTTGCAGGGGCCGCACCAACCCGCTCCCCAATCCATCACCCGGACGGTTCCGAGGTAGTCGTCTAGGCAGATTTTGTCGCCTTGAACCGATTCCCAACAGCGATCAGAAACGTAGTCGCCGATCTGATAGGCCGAAGCGATGCCGCTTAGCGTCCAAACTAGCGTCCACAAGATTCTTTTCATCTCTGGTCCCCTTAAATTTCTGATGCCCTTAATGGCTTATCGGTCAGGAGAGGGACCTAGCTTCAGTCAATGAGCCTATTGTCTCTAACGGGTGTTAAGGTGGAAACGGGGAAGGATGCGCTGCGTCCAGAAAGGCTGGCTGGAAAAGAAAACGGCCGCGGAATGTCGCCATTCGCGCGGCCGCTCAAAGGTTCTAAAAGGTGCCAGGCACCTTTTGGAACTAGCGGGACGCTAGTACCGGATCCTGTGCGAGAAGTTCATTTACTTTCGCAAACACCGTCGACAAGCTCGGGCCAGAAGCGCGGTAAACAATCCGACCTTCTTGGTTCAAGATGGCGAAGCGAGGAATGCCTCCGCTACCTGCAACCGCAATAAAGTCGCTGCGAGGAGTCGATACGACTTCGATCATCTCGGGAATATTGTGGCGCTGGATCCATTCGTTTAAAAACTGGGGGTCAGCTCCCGAATTGGAAGTCCAACCATCAATCATGGCGCTCATGAAGGTGACGTTTTTTTCAGCGTAGATACCGACCTTTTGCACTAGCTCACGCATTTTGCTGTTGCAGGGACCGCACCAGCCGGCGCCGAAATCGATGACGACCACTTGGCCTTTTAAATCGCCTAAGCAACGTGCTTCGCCTGAAGCATTTTCCCAGCAATAATCACGAACCACTTCGCCGAGCTTTTGCGCAGGAGCATTGAAACCCAGGGTCAAACCAACGACTAAAATCAAAAACGAGAATGCCTTCATGTGAGCCTCCATTAGAGTATTAACTGCGGAATACACAATCATCGGTGAATGAGAGGGATAGCTTGTGCGCCGCCTGAAGAATAAAGCTAACGAATGTTAAGGCGAAAGCTGGGGCGGTGATCCCCAGCTTTCGCCAGAAAAAGCTTAGAACTCGAATCCGAAACGACCCTTGGGAGGAGAGTTCCCTAAAATCTGATTGAGTTCAGAAAAGAGCTCCGGCACTCCCATTTCGCCACTGCGTTGGAGGATTTCGCGCGATCCGCTCAAGATGACAAAGTTGGGAATCGTGTAGCTCGGATCCGCAATATCGAAGAACTGCGCGCGCGTTGCACCGATGACGGCAATACTTGCTGGAATGGAATGTTTGTTTTTCCATTCCTTGAGGAAAGCAGCGTTAGGTGGGGTGCCTCTCTGCCATCCTTCGATCGAAGCGCTGATAAAAGTGACCGGCTTGTTCTTAAACTCACCCACACGACGAGCAAGTTGCGACATTTCCGTGTTGCAGGGGCCACACCATCCGGCGTTGAAATCAAGAACGACGACTCTGCCCTTGTAGTTGTCCAGACAAACTTGTGAGCCGTTGACATCGGTCCAGCAGATATTGGGAACCGTATCGCCCACGTTATAAGCGAAAAGATTCACCGTAAAAGTCAGTGCGAAGAATAATAGAAACTTTTGCATTGCGCCCCCTAGCTCTAAATCATCAATCTTAAGGCGTTCAATGTGAAGGAGGCCTGCGTTAAAGGTGCCACATCCCCCTGCTAGGGAACCCACCTACTTCCGGGCCCAATCGGTAGCGGGTGATCACCTGGCACCTTTTGGGCCCGGAAGTAGATAGGCACCTATTGAATACGCATTCACTTAGAATACAGAAAACTCCAAGGCGTTATGAGGAGATAGCAGGTCAGTCTCTTGGGTACTTCTCTTGCACTCTATCAGGATGGGGGCAGGATGTTTCAGCGTAGTTTTTCAACCTATCCACGCTTGGGCGTGCTCAGTTTCATGGCCGTTG
This sequence comes from Bdellovibrionota bacterium, assembly GCA_041751875.1. Lineage (GTDB taxonomy): Bacteria > Bdellovibrionota > FAC87 > UBA2466 > JACKAF01 > JBGSIC01. The sequence goes on along the minus strand of JBGSIC010000013.1, from coordinate 8,990 downwards.
CCATGGTGGTGACCGACCTTTATGCGTCTTCCGTTCCGCTATTAAATACTAAGCGGGTGCCCCGCTCTGTGGTTTCCAATACGCGCGCGCATCTTCCCAAAGCCTTGGTTTCTCGTGGAAACGCGCACTTAATCAACCAGAATGGCCGCGTGCAAACCTTTGGTCGCAGTTTTAATCAAGCTCCCGCAAATTCCCGCGCTTCGGCTTTTGTTCCGGTGGTTCAAGCCGTCGCACCGCCCATGCCCAATTTAATGCCGCTCATTGCGCTTTTGTCTCAAAGCGCTGAAGTAAGCGCACGCCCGAGTTCCACCGGCAACGCGCTAAAAGCCATTGCCGCTTTGGGAAAGCGAGAAAATGGTTTTGAAGGTTTTGAAGGATCGGAAACCGAGTCTCCCGAACTTCCGGAAGCTACTTCCGCCGAAATGCCGGGTGGCGGAGGAGGGGGCGGCGGACCAAACGGTGGAGGCCCGAGCGGAGGCCCCGACAGCGGTCAGGGAAACGGGCAACACAACCAGCAAGATCCGAATGCACAAAGGCCCATTGATCCCAATGCCGAGAACAATAACCTTTCGCATGGGCTCGGACCAGGTTCCATTGATGAAAACGGAAACTTCCGAGGCGAAGGTCCGGGCAATCTAAATTTTAGAAACATTCAGGACGGCGAAACCAACCCAGATGATTTGGCGAGACCCGGTTCACTCGGGAAAGGTCAGGAGGGATTGGTGAAAAGTGGCGAAGGGGGCAACGTCGGTTGGCAGTATCAAGTTGAAGACGGAAACTCGCGCCACGGTTGCCAAGCCACACTCGTTTCACGAAAAAACGGAATGTGTGTTGCGGCGACGGCGAGTCACTGCCTAGCCGAAGCGGTAAACCACCACAGCTATTATAGAGACAGGACGATCGGGAGCACGGCAGCTAGATTAAGAATTCACACAGCTGATTTCGGTTTAGTAGAGGCCGTTGGGCATGTGAATCCTTACTACATTAATGGTGGTATCGAAGACTCGGCAGCCTTTGTTTTTAAATGCGATGAGAGCTTGGATGTACCGGTAGTTCCGTTATGCAAATCTTACGTCAATCCCTACAATACGCCCGTGGAGTATGGAAAAGTGATGGGACACGCGCAGGGTTTTTATACGGGGAAGACCTCCCAGGACCCCGGCGTTGTGCTAATCAATGGATTCAAACCGGGCGTGAAACAGCTTCAGGTTTATCAGTACGGAATACCTATTCAGCAGGGTGATTCAGGAGGACCTCTCGTCGTGCAGCAGGGAGAAAAATGTTTGGCGGGCGTGCTTTCGACCAAGGAGCCTGGCACCCGTTTTTCGAACTACGCGGCAAATGAATCTCTCGATTTTATCGAGAGTATAGTAAACGCGACCGAGCAGAATTCAAGCAAGGCTAATCCAGGGCTACTTGCGGACGACGGCAAGAGATCACAGGGGGGCGTCTAGGTTTCTCTCCGCTTTCTTAATTCCCTTCAAACACTTTTCCAAAAAAGAGCTGAGGTTTTCTAGGAAAGCCATTTCGCTGTAACGCAAAGCCGGCGCGCGACAGGTCTCCTGGGTAAACAAAGGTTCCTTGGCTTCAAACGCTAAAATCGCTCTCTCCAAACTGCGAACATTTTGCTCGGAGAAAAAGATGCCCGAGGCATTTTCTTTCACCGTTTCGGTGAGACCACCCCGTGCGAGAGCAATAACAGGTGTGCCACAGGCCATTGCCTCAACCGGGGCAATTCCAAAATCTTCTTCACCGGGGAAGAGTAGCGCTTTTGCGTTTCGATAAAGATGGCGAAGTTCGGTTCGGCTTACATTACCCAAGAAGCGCACGTTGGGGCCCGCGAGTTTTCGTAGGGCCTCTTGTTCCTGGCCGCCTCCCGCGATCCAAAGGGGGCGATCCAAGGAAGTGCAAGCGGCCATGGCCAGATCCACCCTCTTATAAGGAGCCATCGCGCCGGCCACCAAGTAGTAATTTCTTTCGGGCTCCGTTTCACCTGGTCGAAAAAAATCGGTGTCGACTGGCGGGGAAACAACCACTGAGGATCGGCGGTAATATTTTTCTATGCGTTTTTGAACCCAATAGGAATTGGCAATGAAATGGTCCACGCGTGCGCTGGAAAGCGTGTCCCAATTTCGTAGGCGATGGAGAAAGGGAGAGAGCAGTTTGCTCTTAAGTCCTGTCCCAAAATAATCGGCACGTCTGTCCCACACATAACGCATCGGTGTGTGGCAGTAGCTCACGTGCACCGCGGAAGGGGCCGGGATGACTCCCTTGGCAACGCAATGAGAGGATGAAATCACCAAATCGAAACCGTTGAGATCAAACTGCTCAATCGCCGTAGGCAGAAAGGGAAGAAGGTAACGGTAGTAACGGTGCACACCCGGAAGGGAGTTTAGCGAGGACACATGAATCGGCCGGCTTTCAATTTCTTTGCCGACGGTGCCGGGTCGATAAAAAAGAGTGAAAATCTCCGCCTGCGGATAAAGGCGACAGAGTTTTTCCAGCACCTGTTCGCCGCCGCGCCGGCTCACTAACCAGTCATGAATGATCGCAACTTTAATAAGCCACACCCTTTCTAAACGCTTTCAAAAGAATCCAAGGGGTGACGGTAATAATTTTTATGTCGAACAGGTGCGACCAGTGCCCAATGTAGTAAAGGTCATACTGAATACGTTTTTCTAGCGATGTATTTCCCCGTAAACCATTTACCTGCGCCCAGCCCGTGATGCCCGACTTCATGCGGTGGCGAAGCATGTACTTGGGAACCTCTCCCCGAAACTGGCGCACAAAATTTGGTCGCTCCGGACGCGGGCCCACAATACTCATGTCGCCTTTGAGGATATTAAAAAATTGGGGCAACTCATCTAAACTGGTTCGGCGCAACCACGCTCCCACCGGCGTCACGCGGTCGTCGTTCTTTTGCGCCCATACGGGACCGGTTTCGTTTTCCGCATCTTTTCGCATCGAACGAAACTTGTAGCAGTCAAACTCCACACCATCGGCGCCTACACGCCGTTGCGAATAAATGATCGGTCCGGGAGAACTCAATCTAACCAAGATTGAAATGATCAGAAATAGAGGCGAAAAGAGAATTATGAACGCCAGAGCCCCAATGAAATCGCCCGCGCGTTTGAGAAAGCGATCGGTTCCTCCTACGGGAGGCTGATTAAAATAAAGCAACGGGACGCCGAGTTCGTCCGAAGCATGATAAGTGAACGTGCTGAAACGCCCGTAGTCGGGAATTACTTTTACCGTCACCATTTCGTGAGAAAGCTTTTCAAGAATGGGTGCGTATTCGTGGGAGTTGTCGGTAGAAAAAGACAGGATCACCTGTTCTGCGCCCGTTGCCTCAATGGCGGGGAGAATCGCCGACGGCTCTCCGAAGTAGGTGATCGCACGTTGCTTAGGAAGCGCTTTTTCCTTTCCCAGCCGGCCCACCCATTCCACTGGGTAGGGAGCATTTTTTTCAAATTGAGTGAGGTAAAGCTCGAGCAGTTCTCCATTGCCAACGACCAACGTGCGCAGGCGATGCAAGCGAGGCTGAACGAAATCCCAGGCTACTGCGGCCAGTAGGCGTCCGGTTGTCATCACGACAACGGTAACGCCCATGAACAAGATCATGTAGACGCGTGAATAGTGCGACGAAGAACTCTGAAAATAAATAGCCGAAACAAAGATGAGTGTTCCTAAAACTGCGCCATGGAGAAGTTTCTTGAAGGCCCGAAAGCCGAACGGAATGCGATCAGGACGGTAAGCTCCGATTAGGTGCATCGCGATCAGAAAAACAATCGCCAGTGGCAGGGAGGCGCGTGCGTATACTTTGTATTCTGGTAAACCTTTTACAATGGGAAAGAGCGCCCACTGAAAACGTAGGGTCCAACACAAGTGCCACGCCACCACGACCGCTAATGTATCGGTCAGTTTGAGTAACGCGGTGTATAAGAAAAATGCCTGACGGTAATCCACCCCCATCGGTATCCCAGTTTTGTCCCGTTTCGTCCAGCGTCGCGGGGCCTTCAGAGCGGAACCTGGCTTAAGTTCCCCATATTCTGTAACTTTCTTGAATTTGGGCTTGGATCGAGCGAAAAGAAAACCTATAATAATGAGGTACTTACGTTTTGGCGCCCACGTGGGTCAGGAGGCGCGCTAAACCCTGGCATTACGTTGGACCAATAGACGGGAGGCATCGTGACTAAATCGGAACTTATAGAAGTCATTTCGCGGAAGGCTAATCTCACCAAGAAAAAGGCTGAGGAGCTAGTTAACACCGTGTTTGATTCATTCTTCATGGCGATGGTTCGTGGAGACAGAATTGAAATCCGCGGCTTCGGCAGCTGGTTTGTAAAACACTACAAATCATACGTCGGCCGAAATCCTAAGACCGGCGCGGATGTCTTTGTTCCTGAAAAGAAGCTTCCCTTCTTTAAGGTCGGCAAAGAACTTAAAAAGCGCATCGATAGCACCGGCGTTTAAGCCGAATTCTCTCCGAGCGAATTTAAATTTTAAAAAAGAAGAGGCGGTTAGCTGCGTTTGCTAGCCGCCGATTTGTCCTACCTTCGGCGATACCGTGTAGAGGAACTTCACCAGGCCGAATCCAATCAGCGCCATGACCACCAACGGGAGGCCACTTCCGAATGTGGGAAAGTGGGTCGGTGCGATCATGCAAAACAGCATGGGGGCCGAAAGATAAACGTTGGTTCTCGACGCTAAAGCAGCCTTTTTAGCGAGAGCTGCCGCCTCAGGATGCGGCTGGCCGACCTTCAATCCAGTGAGAATTTTCTTCTGAGCCGGCCAAATGATGAACCACACGTTGAACCACATAATGGTTCCAAATACGGCTCCAAACAAAATCCATTTTGCGCGATCGCTAATGGCGCCGTCTGCATCTGTCCAGAGTTGTCCTACCGTGTATTTGTGGAGAAGAAGCAAAAGGCCAACAAGGAATGTCGACATGGCAGCCCAACGAAACCAAAAAAGTGCGCGTCCGAGTAATTCAGGATTCACTTTCGATTTGAGGTCGCCTTGCAAAGTGGCTTGAAAGGGAATGTTCACAAAGTTGAAGAAGTAGAGAAGCCCGATCCAGGTAATCCCTGAAATGATGTGGATAAAGCGAAGAACAAAATTAGTAATTGTGATCGGATCTTCAATCATAGCAACCTCGGCTTAAGTAAAAATTTAGAGGCCAAGAGTAAGCGACGCTTTCGGATGGGTCAACCCGTTGCCCGCAATTCGTCAGGTATCCTAACGAGTTAAACTAGGGGCGTTTGGCAGTAGCCGGGTGGGTGTCGGAAGGACGGCAGTCCTTTCCCTGAAAAATTGAAGGCTTAGGCCGTGAGTCAGACCTGCCGTCAAAGCTTCGCCAGGTGCACAAAGAGTGGACGTCTCAAACCTAAAAATAACCATGTAGTTCCGAATAGTTACTTCTGTGGTGGGGAGCCGAGGTTGGCAGGCTCTATGCACATTCTAGAAGGGAGGGAATGTTTCCCCAGCCTGTTAGCCGCACGTCGTGTTCCGAAGGCAACTAAGTTTTAGGCAGCGTTGACCATGCAGATCTTCGGATCAAAAAAATTCGCACTTACGCTCTGGGCTCTCGCCCTTTGCTTAGCCATGCACGCAAAAGCGGAAGAGGCGATTCAGTTGCCCACCCCTCCGGGCATGGCTCCGGTCATCATGACCGAAAAACGCCTCAATTTTTTCATGAGCAAACCAGGTTTTAGCGGAATGATCGGCGCCGTTGCACGGGTTAACAAAGCCATGCGCGTGGCGGCTGAAAATCCGATGGACGAATGGCGCCGCATTGATGTGCGCAATGCGATCGCAGCGATGCCTGCCGCCATCACGGGTTTGGCTGGCGAGTTTATGCAGGGCAATCTCCACGATGGTGACTTCTCTGCGGTGCAATCCATGTTGGGTGGCTTTGTGGATGTGTCAGCCGCCGATGCCTACAATAAATTTTTGCAGAAACCTGATGCGAGTCTGATTCCTAAAGCAGGCTCAGACTTTCCCGGCGGTCTGGACCAGGGACCGGTCGCCTCGGGGAGCGTGAGCATGGACGACAACGGTTCCGGCGTTGGCGATTTTAAAAGCGAACCCACGGGGGTTTCTAGTGGTGAGTTGGTTGATTTGCGCGGAAGTGATCTCGGTGCTCTGACACGAGAAGTTTCTAGTTCTCAGGGTTCAAATAAACTTGTTTTCGATGATTCCGCCAAAAAAGAAAGTTCTAACGAAGCTTTGGCCAATCTGGCGGCAACCAACGCGGCCAGTGATTCTTTTCTCGTTCAAGCGGTGGCTCAAGCGGCCGGCAACAACGAGAATAAGAAGGATAGTTTTTTAAATGAAATCAGTCGTGACCTGGCGGCCGTAGAGGGCCAGGACGGTAAAAAGAAATGTACTCCCGAACTCGAAGAGGCCGGGGAATGTGAAGAAAAAGAGGACGACGAGTATTTTCGCTTAGATGCCGACAAGAAAAAGAAAAAACGCACTTCGGACTCCTCGGTGAAGGAGAAACTTTCCAAGAAAGAAAAAACACCGCGCCTTAAGGGCCAAACCTTTTCATTAAGTAAAAAAGTGAAGCCATGGCGAGCGGTGACCAATTGGTCAAAGCTTCTTTTGCCGCAGCCGGCTCTTGCTTTGAATCCCACCGATGTTTGCTTGGCTTGCTTGGAGCAACAGGCAGGTTTTGGAAGAACGGAAAATGAAGCTGTTGAGGCTTGCGTACAACAGCAGATGTGTACGATGGACCAGATTAACGCCGGTCGTTTTGGAGGCAACCCCAACGGGGGCGGTGGAGGCGGCGGGATGTCTGGTGGTGGTGGTGGCGGTGGACAAGGCGCGGGAATTGCCGCGGCCGGGGCCATTGCGAGTTCGATTGCGGGGGCAGCCGCTCAGATTGCCACTGCTTCTGCAGCCGCTAGCGCCGACAAGTTTAGAGCAGCCGCCGCGGCGGGAGCGGCAGTGGCTCAGACAGCCATTCAAGCCGATGCGACCATGCATTTAAGTGATAATCAGGCAGCGATGAACGGCGCGACCGTGGAAACGGCAAAAGATATTATCTTAGGGAGAGAGGCCTCTGCTCTAGCAAACGAGAAAATGACGTTAGCGGCTTTTGCCAATTCGCAGGACCTTAACCGCGCCGATGCGCGGGAAGACCGCATGCTTGCAAGTTATAGAGCGGACAAAGAATTTGAGCTTTCGCTGTACGCCATGCGTGGCCAGTTCGCGCTGCAGAGCTACAGGTTGCGGGCCCAGGCTTACACCAATGCGATGAACGGCGGAATTGTGGGTCCCCCCGTGGCACTCTCTCCTTCTTATGCTTCTTTTTCCACGAGCTTTGGAAATGGCGGGGCTTCATCGTTTGGAACCATGGGATTGATGAGTCGCTCTGGTTCGGCGTCAGGTTTACCCTCCCTAATGGGAGCTTCGGGAAATACTCAACGGGGCGTGACGAGCATTCGTAAACCGCCTAAGAACGTCATGCGTGGTTCGACCGAAACGCGGCGTTTTATTTCGCGTTCGCCGGCTGTATTAATTCCGGGACACCCCCCGACGATGCGCTCGATGACTGGTGGGCATCGTGACCTTCCCATCACGCGTTCAGCAACTTCGGCTCCCAGTCGTGCGGTGGTTTACTCTTTCCGTGAAGGGGCTAGCGCTCCTTCGACCAGCCGTCCCATCAAATAACTAATCCTTAAGCTGTTTTTCTCTCCTTTTCCTCTCGTCAAAGGGCTCTGCTATAATCCGTCGGTGGTAGCTACACCCTTAAGTCGCGCCAGTCGGCTGGCCCTGATCCCGCTCATTTTTGTAGTCCTTTTTTTGTGCGCGGATTTCTTTTTCACTTTTTTACAAAATTGGAAATCTCGCCCGCAAGTGGTCCCTGCGACTGTGCGTACTCGCTCTGCTCTTTATCACCACGATTTACTTCCCAATAGTAAAGATGAGAGTGAGCGATACGGAAGTCATCACTATCCTCTTATCACCAACTCGCTTGGCTTTCGCGATAGCCAAGTAAGAGAGGTGCCGCTCAAAAGTAGTAGGGAGCGCTTGCTGGTAATCGGGGATTCCTTCACGGAAGGAGTTGGCGTTCCCTTTGAGGACAGTTTTGTGGGAATCCTTACGCGGGAACTCGCTCAGAAAGACGTTGAAGTCATGAACGCCGGTGTGTCGTCTTATTCGCCGATCACCTACTACCGCAAAACAAAGTATCTTTTGGAAGAGAAGGGCCTGAAGTTCGACGAAGTGGTGGTTTTCCTCGATCTTTCTGACATCCAAGACGAAACGTTTTACCACTTTGATACTTGGGGAAACATTAAAGGGCTCGAGTGGCCACACGATGCGATGGACGTCGCACTGAGATATCAGCTCGGGAATTTTGGTTACTTTCTCGAAAAAAACTTACGGATGACCGCGCGAGCCTATTTGAGTTTGCGCTGCCGTTTTCGCTCAGGCGGATGCTTTCGCGAGCCCTTGGGTAATTCGCGTGCGCGTTGGACTATCGATCCGGAGCTTTTTGAAGCCTATGGAAAGAAAGGGTTGGCTCTGGCGACAGAAAATATGGATAAGCTCGCTCAGCTACTTAGGTCACGCCAGATTCCGCTCACTTTGGTTGTTTATCCGTGGCCCGATCAAATCGCGGCAAAAGATCTATTGTCTAAGCAGGTGACTCACTGGGAAGCGTGGGCGAAGGTGAATCAGGTGGAGTTCTTGGACGTGTTTCCGCTTTTTATCGATGAAAACCAGCTAGGCGCGGTATGGAAAGAGTATTTTCTTCCGAAGGATGCGCACTGGAACGCGAAGGGGCACGCTGCGGTCGCTGAATTTTTCACTGCGCACTATCACAAGCAGGCGCTCACGCCGCGGGATATTTCAAACGACTAGGTTCTAAAAGGTGCCTATCTACTTCCCGGCCGGGAAGGTGCCAGGTACTTACCCGCTACCTTTGCGGCCGGGAAGTAGATAGGCACCTTAATCGGGGGGTTGTGGCACCTTAATCC
>JBGSIC010000012.1:0-3434 GCA_041751875.1 Bdellovibrionota bacterium | reverse complement strand
AACCAAGAGTCAAAGCGTAGCCCCTTGGGAGCGAGTTGTTTTACAGAGATGCGTTTCATAGCTGTTTTAGAAAGAAGCTGCGATTAAAGACCAGGTAAATGGCCGTTGAATAATCAAGCTTGCTTTCTCTCAAGTCGTAATAGGGTTCAAAGCGCGCTGAAAAGGAAATGTCGTCGTAGATGTTGTGAGTAAAGCCAAGTTTCGCCACCAACATTTCCCTTTCGGGATTGGTAAAGTCGGAAGTTTGGGAAGCGCTTTGGAAAATCGCTTCGCCACGAGGAGCGAGATACTGGTGAGCGCGCCAGTAACCAAAATCGAGCTGAAAGTCACCCAGCTGAGCAAAGGCGTTGGCGTAATAGGCGTGACCAGCGCGGTACGGATGGGACAGAGCAGGCGAAAGGTCGTTATAAACTAAATAAAAGGCATTCAGACCGGCTTTTTTGAGGAGCCCCTCTTGCGGCTGCATGGCGACGGTCAAGCCGGTCAGCATGTTTCCGCGCGTTTCTAGATTCTCACCGGAAGAGTCAATCTGCCCACCCCGATGCGCACCGAAGAAATGGAGTGGGGCCGAAACCTGAAAAAGACTATTAGGCGAAGATACATTTAGTTGGTTCACCCAACCAAACGTAAATTCTTCCTTAAACGGATCTCCCTGGAAGATAAACTTCTCCCAGTTTACCCAAAGGTCAGAGCGGAAGCGTGGGCTCGAGTAGAGAAACTGCACTCCGTTTTCAAGATTGTTTTCGAAATGGTTCTCGATTCGGTACATCTGTTCGATCATGCCGTGGTCGAGAGCCCCGTTGAGCGTACCTAGCACCATTTGGAGTTCGGGTGTGACGCCGAAAGAAAAACTTAAGATCGGTGTGGCTTGGGCTTGAGTGTTTTGGCCGGAGTACTTGAGAATATGCACACCCGCCTCCAGCTTTGTGTTCTCGCTGGGGAAGAAAACAAACTTGGGACGCACCATGAAGCCCAAAAGCGTGTATCCATCGGAATACTTATTAAAGTACTCGTTGTTTTTGACGAAGTTGGTGCTTTCGATTCGGAAGAAGAGCTTTTTAGCGTTGTCAGGCGAGAGAACCTTATCACTCTCAAAGACCGAATTGTTGGGTAAGGCCCACCCAATAAGCGAGGTAAACGCCAGAAAAAGGAACGCAAATTTTCGGGAATGCATTCAGGTATTTTACCAAACTAGGGACAGGTCTTTCGGGTCTTTTTTAATGCGTTGCGGTAGGGAGCCGTTTGATTGAAGTCGCCCCCAATCTACGGTAGGAAGGGGCATTGAGGAGCGGGTTTGATAACAGCGGAAAATACTGGACTGGAAGGGCTGAAACTCTTGCGCCTCAAGCGTTTCGGGGATTCTCGAGGTGCGTTTCAGGAACTCTGGCAGCAAGAGAGGTATAGCGCTCTTGGCCTGCCGGTTTTTGTGCAGGACAACCTTTCTTACTCCTCTAAGAAGGTGCTAAGAGGACTTCATTTTCAGCAGCCTCACTCTCAAGGCAAATTGGTAAGTGTTTTAGAAGGGCAAGTTTTTGATGTAGTGGTAGACATTCGCCCTGAATCCGAAACCTTTGGGCAGTGGAAGGGGTTTACCTTGTCAGAAGCTGAGCCCACTCAGCTCTTTATTCCGCAAGGCTTTGCTCATGGTTTTTGCGTTCTCTCAGAACGAGCCATTTTTCATTACAGGTGCACCGACTTTTATAGTCCCCAGGCCGAAAAAACTATTTTATATAGTGATCCTGCCTTAGGAATCGATTGGCCTGTTTCGGATCCTGTTGTTTCGGAGAAGGATCAGAAGGGCTTGTTGTTTGGCGCCTTCAAGTGGCGCTAAATCCTGTGAAGGTAGAGCTCGGGGCAACAGGTGAAGCGGGCCGAACAAAAGAAAAAACTAAAAAGCGAGAGTTTTGATCTTCTCGTGATTGGCGGCGGAGCCACGGGAGCTGGGGTTGCACTGGACGCTGCAAGCCGGGGGCTGAAGGTCGCCTTAGTTGAGGCCGAAGATTTTGCCGCAGAAACCTCAAGCCGCAGCACCAAACTGATTCACGGTGGCGTCCGCTACCTGGAACAGGCTTTTACCCAGCTGGATTGGAAGCAGTACGAGCTGGTAAGAGATGCTTTGCAGGAGCGTAGCATTCTTCTGAGTCTGGCTCCGCATCTTTGCCACCCACTGCCACTTCTGACACCTATTTACCGATTACTTGATGTTCCCTACTACACGAGTGGCTTGAAGCTATATGACCGCATTTCGGGAAAGCGGCGTTTGGGACCCAGTCGCTTTGTAGGGCCGAAAGAGGCGCTCAAAATTATGCCGCTCTTGGAGAAAAAAAATCTCCGGGGAGCGGTTATCTATTTTGACGGACAGTTTAACGATGCTCGCATGAACGTTTCTATTGCCTTGACCGCGGTGGAGAAGGGCGCGGTGGTCTGCAACCACGTAGAAGTCACCAGTCTAATAAAATCGAAGGAACATTTGAGCGGTGCCGAAGTGCACGACCGGCTTTCAGGAGAAAAATGGTCAATAAAAGCCAAGATGGTAGTCAATGCGACTGGGCCTTTTTGCGACACCATTCGCTTATTAGATAATCCCAAGGCGAAGAAAATTGTTTCCACGAGTTCCGGGGCGCACTTGGTCGTTTCTGGTGAGTTTTGTCCACGCGATATGGGTGTTTTGGTTCCCAAGACCGACGACAACCGGGTGCTATTCTTGTTGCCTTGGGAAGGGCATACGCTCGTCGGAACCACCGATAGCCCGAGTAAACTCGAGGATAACCCCCATCCGACTGCGCAGGATCTGGATTACATTCTCAAGCACGTAAACAAATACTTTTCTCTTCAGCTCACCAAAAAGCATATTCTTTCCAGTTGGGCGGGGCTGCGGCCGTTGGTGGCCCAAAGTAGCGAAAGCGACACCGCAAAACTTTCTCGCGATCATTTGATTGAGGTAACTGATTCACGATTAGTTTCTATTGTCGGCGGTAAGTGGACTACCTATCGCCTGATGGCAAAGGAAACGGTGGATAGAGTCATTGAAATCGGAAAGTTTGGTGGCGTGAAGGATTCGCAAACCCATGAACTTCGGTTGATCGGCGCGGAAGAACCCAGGGAAAAGAATTGGAAGCGCTTGGCGCAGAAATGTTCAATCAGTGAGTCCTCTGCTCGCCACCTTTGTTACTACTATGGAAGCAGAGCGGAAGCGGTTTGTGCCAGCGGGAAGGGAAACGCCTTGCTTGTCCCTGGGCACCCCTTCTTGGAATGCGAAGTGGGTTATGCCTGTCGTGAGGAAGGGGCGTGCACAGTAGTAGATGTCCTTGCTCGACGTATGCGTCTGGCGTTTCTCGATGCGAAAGCGGCTGCGGCGGCAATTCCTCGAGTGGCGGAACTGATGAAGGAAGAGCTGGGGTGGACCGATTCGCAGACAGTGGCAGAAAAAAAAC
>JBGSIC010000011.1:0-48608 GCA_041751875.1 Bdellovibrionota bacterium | reverse complement strand
CACCTGATAAAAAACTAACCGTCACGCTCCCCTAACGCTCTTGAAAAACCGATCCTCTAGGCGTTTCCTCTACTTAACGGAGGTTGCCATGGAATCATTCAAACAAATTCACGAACGTGCTCTCGCCTGTGCGAAGCATTTCTTGCAAGCCGAAGCGGAGCTTCTCGGCATCATACAAATCATAGAAACAAAGAGAATCTTTCAAGACCTTGGCTACTCAAGTGTCTTTCACTACGCGACACAAGCGCTCAGACTTTCTGACAGCCAGGCGTATAGCTTCATCAACGTCGCCCGAAAATCAAAAGAGGTTCCCGAACTAAAAAAGGCTATTACTGACGGTAAACTAACGGTTTCCAAAGCTCACAAAATTGTGTCCGTCATCCACAAAGAAAATTCCAAAGAGTGGATTCAAAAGGCAGCAACCCTCACTCAAAAACAAGTTGAAAGGGAGGTGGTAAAAGAAAATCCTCTTCCTGCCACAGTGGAACGCATTCGTCCCTTAGCCGAAGAAAGGTCCGAACTCCGTTGTGGTATTTCGTCGGAGCTTGAAGCGAAGCTGAAACGCGCGCAGGATTTACTATCTCAGAAAAGAAGAAAGCACTGTGGCATTGAAGAAACTCTGGAAGCCGTGCTGAGCGAATTTCTCGAGCGCGTCGACCCCGTCCAAAAAGCGAAGCGCGCGGCCGCGAAACCCTCCACCAAACCCATCCATCAACAATTCTTAAGAACAGTTGCCGGCCGCAAACCCTTGCCTGCAGCACTCCTTCATGAAATCCAATTGAGAGATGAGGGAAGATGCGCGTTTGTTCACCAGGGCGAACGTTGCCGGTCAGAAAGATGGCTAGAAATTCACCATAAACAGCCCTTAAGCCAAGGCGGAAAAGACAAACTAGATAACCTAGTCACCCTTTGCTCCACCCACCACAAGAAATGGCACCTTGAACACCCACCTCATTGAACGACAGGGATGCTTCACATGCCAACCAGCATCTTTCAACATATTGATATAACTCAATTATACATTTTCAAGTATACATATTTATGTATACTCGGTATTATACCCAATGGAGCCTGGGATTGAGCAGCCCGGCAAGCAATAAGGCGGCTGAAATCGCATGGGAAGGTAACTCCCTTGAAGTAATTCGCTCCTTTCCGACAGGTGTTCGGGCTGACTTGGGTATGGAGCTGAGACGGTTGCAGTTTGGTGAGCTTCCTCTGAACAGTCGCCCCATGAAATCCATCGGCCCTAGAGTGTACGAGATTAGGGAGCAAGATGAACGAGCGTGGTACCGAGTGATTTACCTGGCGAAGGTTGGGCATCGAATCCATGTTCTTCACTGTTTTGAGAAACAGAGCGCCAAAACGAGGCAGAATGATCTTCAAGTGGCCAAGGGTCGACTGAATAAGGTTTTGGCAAGATTTTGAGGAAAATGCCCGTGAAAAAGAGAAAACAAGACAACCAACCTACCCACGTTTCCAACGGAGACGTACTTGACGATCTTGGTCTCTCCTCGGAGGAAAGGGCCGCGCTTAAACTCAAAATGGATCTGCACGCCGAGATCATAAAGATCATTGCTAAGAAAAAGTTCACTGCAAGAGCCTTGGAGACTGTTTTGAATCAACCTCAACCTAGGATCAGTGAATTGCTTCGAGGAAAACTCTCCGTTATGAGCGCAGAAAAACTGGCGGGATATCTTTCCCTACTGGGCGTTACGATTAAAGTAACCCCCCAAAAAGCCGCTTAGCTTGGTAGAGCTTAGGGCAAGAACCGTGACATGAAAACTTGGGCGGTACCGTTTAGTACGCCGCCAAATACCACAACTTTGTTGTCGGCCTCAGCGATCGCCCCATTAACGGAGCCACTAAAACCGGCCGCAGCGTAGGTGCGGGCTACTGAGCCATCGACGTTAAACAACTTCGCAACCGCGCCACCAATATTTCCTGAAAGCAATACTTTTCCATCGGAACGTATCGCCGAACCTAACAAATAAGTGTTCGGAGCGGTAAAAACACTTGTTACCGTTCCGGCACTACTCAAAGTAGCTACGGTTCCATCACCCCCGGCAATCACGATGTCGGTTCCTCTTAAAAAGATTCCCGTGCCCCGATAGTTATCGTTACTCGGAGCAATGCAAACCACACCGTTGTTGCCAAATCCGCTATCGATGCTTCCGTCAGCCAAGAAGCGCGAAACGGCAAGGGAGTAACCCAATGCCGTCTGGCACTGTGAAACACCTCCAATGAGAATTTTTCCGTCAGCTTGGAGAATCACTCGTGTGGGAAAGTTGTAAGTCCCTCCATTACGCGCCAGACTATAAAGGCGGGCATTTTCAAGTGAACCGTTTGCGCTGTAACGCAATAGGTGAGCGCCCGCTGTCCAGCCCGTAGTGCCCGAGCCCATTACGCGCGCAATAACAATAATTTTTCCATCGCTTGTTACGACGCCATCTTGCCCAATAGCGCCATTATGAAGATCGGAAATCACGACACCGTTTGAACCGAAGGTTGTGTCGGGTTGGCCATCAGCGGTGTACTTTGTCATCAACACACGCGCCCAGGTTCCACCACTTCCCATCACGCCAATGCGACCGATAGCCAAAATTTTATTGTCGCTAAGCACCCGCACGCGCATCACTTGCGCACTGGATGCCAAGGTAAATGGCGTGACTGCTAGGCCACTTTGACCAAACGAGGTATCGATTGACCCGTTTGCGTTGATTCGCGCTATGCCCATGCCATCGGTATAACCGTAACCGTTGGGCGCGTTTGCCACGTAGGCGAGCGTCCGACCGTGCACAAGGTATTTGTCTTGCGTTCCCACTCTTTGAATCGCAATCCCTTCCGCGTTGTTCAGGCTTCCCGCGGCGACGTTAAGACGATTTCCCGCCTGCATCTTACCCGACGTGCCAAAGGTTCCGTCCAAACCGTGCGGTGCCACGACTGCAACGCCGGTACCGTCGAAGCCCATCAAGAAGTTAGATCCCGTAAATCCGTAAGACAATTCGAGCAACAAGTCAGCTGCTGCACCAGGCGGCGGCCGTAAAGCCGTGGCGGGGCGCCCCGCTGCAACGGGAGAAAAACGGGCAGTAAAAGTGCAAGTTGCCCCCGGCAAAAGAGTACTTGAGCAGCTCGAAATGTTAGTGACCGTAAAAGGAGCCGTAATCGCGCCCACAGTAATTTGAGCAATACTGACGTTACCTGTGTTGGTGATCGTGAAAACTTGGTCCTTGGTTTGCCCCACCGTCACGTTGCCAAAATCGTAATAAGGCCCACCCGTCACCGCCAACTGCACTACCGGAGCGGCAGAGGCTGAAACGGCAAAGTCTTTGAACGCGATGTCTGAGCCGCGCTCACAGCGCAGCCGAAGATTCATCGCCGTGTTAATGGCACCGGTCCGAAACTCGTCGGCATCGATGGTACTCACCGCAACCGTGGCGTGAGGGTTAACCAAAGTATTTTTTAACGTGCAGCTCGTGGGACTACCGGTGATGATGTACTGCAAATCCAGGGTTTGCCCTGTGTAGATCGCCATTCCCTCTTCCACATACGCACCCGTGTTGGTGAGTCTCCCTTTGAGATTTACTGTCAAGGCGGGCAATTGAGGAACTACTTCGTTTACCGTGACTTCGAATGACGCTAAGGCAAAGTTTAAGCCCTTGTTGCAAGTAAGCTCATAACGAACAGATTCCTCTAACGACGGACTCACGAAAGTCCCCTCATTTATCGCGTCGGCCACCACTTCTTCCGGTGGCGTTACCGAGACATTGTGAAGGGCGCAATGAGAAGGACTACCGGTTACCACCCAACTCAATTGTACTTCTTCGTGCTCATCGATCGTGATGCCGTTAGCAACAAAAGACCCGCTTCCCGACAGGCGGCCTTTCAAATCAATGACGATTTCTGATGAGGGATCTCCCCCGCCTACGATCTGCGCGCGGCGATTGGAACAAGCACCCATGAAAATGGATGAAAGAATAATTGAAGTCAGAAAAGTATTTTTGGCTAAGTAGCTTAAACGTTCCATTAATCCCCCAAACGAAAACGGGAGAGGCACATTCACGGTGAAGCCGGGATGGAGAAAACTAAGGTGAGGGTCTCACTCCTTATAAATGCAAGCTGCGAGCCAGGACGAAATCGGAGTAAATCGTTGGATTCTTAGCTTTTTCGGTATTTTTTCGTTCCAGCCTAAGACGTTTTTGACGTGGGCAGTCAATGAGGCACATGCTTTAAACTATTGATTATATGTATTTTTATGAACCGACTGAGATCCAAACACCGTAAAAACCCTGTGCGGCCCGCAGGGGAATGTCGCTTTACCAACTGCGATTCTTTGCCTATAAACGTTTGTTCAATCTAATCACGCAGGTGCGTGTTATGGGTTCGTAGCTCAGTTGGTTAGAGCGCTACCTTGACATGGTAGAGGTCACAGGTTCGAGCCCTGTCGGACCCACCACTTAATTTTTCTTGGCCGAAAAGTCCTCCTCGCAGTTTCTCTCCTTTCCCGCATCGACACGTGTCTCTAAGTTCTACGATTTAACTTAAGGTCCCCGCCTCAATTCGTCCGGTCCGAGCCTTGCAACTACTTCACGCACGGATTTTCAACATCATGAAGTTGCATCAGCTTGCCATATTTTCTTTACTGCTAGTATCTGTGCTAGCGCTCGCCGACGACCTTCACGAGGCGCCTAGCAAAAGAATTATAGCCCCCAACAATTCCTCAAGCGGCAAGTTTCCGATCTTTGATGAACTAGAGGCCCTTCTATCTCCGTCTGTTCTTGAAAAACTTCTGGGCGCCCCGCGTTCCCAATATGAAAGAATCTTTTCTGGGATTGGAACAAATAAACTGTCTTCGAGCCCGTTTTACGCAGAGTCACGATGGCCTGAGGTAGAAGACCGGCCAGCTCTCATTCTGGATACTTATCACTGGCTCACAGGAAACAACATCTATGGAGTGAGCCCCTCCCCTAAACTTGATAGAAAAGAGGCTATCGCCAAACTTCGCCTTTACTTTGCCGACACAAAGTTACGTACCTATGATGGGCTTCACCATCTTATTGCCAACTTTCAGGCCTTCAAAAACACATCTCCTTCTCTATCAGACGAAGAAGCACTAATAGAAGTGGAAGAAAAACACTTTGCTAAAAAGCGCCCTCCGCTCTCTGATATTCGCTCTGCCAAGAGACACTCACTACACGCCGACGAGTTCCCTAATTTTAATACCTTTAAAGTCTACGATTCCCTGACTAAGGATGACTTAGAAAACGATTTAGTGTTTCCCGATGTGCGCGAAAGCCCCAACTTCGGTAAAACCAAAAGTAAACTCAACTACGATCTCCTCGACATTCGTTCGAACATGGAGATAAAAAATGGAGCTTTAACCCGTTTTATTAGTTCCCCTTCCCGTTTCCCGGGAAAAAGATGCAATCCCTTTCATCTCGACCTCCACATACACCAGCAGGAGAACGACTCCCGTTCCGGATCTCTGAAGGAGGCAACGAAGCGAATGGTGGCGATGCCTCCGGAATACCAGATGGGACTTGCGAGACACATTCAGGGCTCAGACATAACCACAGACGGCGTAGACCGGTTAAATACGCTGTATCAATGGTTAACCAAAGATGCGAAAGGCCCCCTTCTGTCATCACAAACAGCCTACAAACTTACTCTAGAATTTGCGGGCGAATGGTCGCGTCCCTACAGATCGAATCACGCTCTCCAAGAAGGTTTGGATTTGTATGACAAATGGGCTGTAGACAATTCAACAAAAGCGAAAGTGCACTTTGTGCGCCGTTTACTTTCTTCGAAGCCCCAATCGACAAAATTCCAAGCACTCGATTCCATTCATGCACAGATTTCCGATGATTACCACGCCCTGATGGCGCTGGGGTACACTTCGACTTTCTATGCCGAACGGCAAGAAACGACAGTCGACTATCGGAACTCTCCAAAATACGAAAAACTCATTGCCGACTACAACCGAATGAACGCCTTAGGCCCAGGCAAAAAAAAGCATCTCGAAAAGTGGAGAGGCGAAGTTTACGACAAAGAGTCCCCAAATGCCTGGTGGACTCCCATGGAATGGCCGAAGGATGTTCCGATTCCGAGCTGCTACCGCGACGTCCGAAAGGCCATGGGAAAGTATCTTAGCCGCGAAACCCATGAAGCCCTTCGGAGAATTTGCACAAAAGACGTATTAGCTAAAGAAGCTGAAGTCCGGAAAAGCCTCTTCAGAAAACTCAGCGCCGTTCATACCATGGAGAGAATTAACTATCTCTACACTCAGGTGGGCGACCAGCTTAAACAAAATGCTGAAACGGTAGCTGGTATAAATTCGCAATTGGCCGAGTGTGGCGAGTCAGAAATTCACGTGGCCTCCTGTCTCATCGAAAAGCCACAACTCATTCAGAAAATTGAAACCTCGATGGAGGAAACACGCAAGCATATCTATGCTCTTTGGAGCGCTGCTAAAATTCGTGTTCTAAAGAGTAACGTTGAGTTGCAAGATGCGTTGTCCTCTCAACTAGAACAATTAACCTTCCTAAAAGCCACCCTCGAAGGTAAGACTATTGACCCTTCCCTTTTTACATTTTGGAAACCAGAAGAAGCGATCGCGAGTAAAAAAAGTAAGTTCAGACGAGCATCCCTCAAAGGGAGAGCGCAGTTCCGCTATCGTTCTACCTCCGAAGATGGAAGTCCATTTCGTCTAACCGGAAATGGAGGGGCAGACCTCATTCTTCACACAGGAAGCCCCATACAGGCCCCACAAGTAAGGTTCTCACCTTTACCCCAAATAGGTCATCTTCAAGCGCTGAACCGGCAGTATGCACAAAGCAACGCAGAATATCGAACTGCTTATCCGAAGCATCTCAAAGCCATAGAAACCGATTTTGCGAAAGGCCACGCCGACCTCGTAAAGCACCAAGAATCGTTAAAAGATCATGCCATGCGCATTCGAATGCCTTCAGTGGAAGTTCCTGAATCCGTGTTAGCTCTCATCGATGGTCCCGAACTAAAGGGTAATCCAGAAACAATTATGTCGCGGGCCTTCGAGCGACAACCGCTGCTCAAAAACGCAAGTGTACTTCAAAAACGAATCGATGATTTTTCTCCTAAGACCACCGAAGAAGCGGACATGAAGGAAGGTGCCCAAGCATCGCTCCTCGCTTCGGGCATTGCAGCGGTCAGAGGGGAGGTCGAGAAAGCAGCTTCCTATCTCGTTGTGGCTGACGCGCTAATGCGAATGGCGACTGGTAAAGAGCCAAACTTTCCGGAATCAACAAGGGACGCCGCGAGTTTCACCCCGGGACTGGGGTGGGCGCAGGACTTTATTGAGGCGTCGTCAGGAAGAACTTATTACGGTAGGCAACTTTCCGAGTCCGAACGGATGTGGGCAGCTATCGGGGCTTTCTCTGGAGGAATCGGTTCGAAAGGCAAATTAGGCGCTAACGTTCTAGAAAAGCTCGCGACTATTTTGAATAAGCCCTTAAGACGCGGAGTTCTGCAAAAAGCACAAGAACTTGCCCAGCCAGTTCAAGAAGCAACAATACACTCACCCAGCAACTCTGGACGTCTTCACAATCGACCTATCGGCAGCCCCCACCTATTACTCGATTCACGAGGCGTTCCGGTAGCGGGAACAACGATTGCAGACACATTTCGTAGTGCCACCTACCGTTCGGGGCGCAAGACAGTCCCGGAAAGGCTTTTCCGATCTTACGACGAGAAAACGGAACGGCTTGGGCAATATTGGTCACCAGTGAAGCCAACGGGACCAAGCCAGGTTACTTTGGATCTTGCCCTAGATCCCTCTCGAAAAGTCCCAAATTCCGCTACTAAATGGGTAGAAATTGAAGTTCCGTCCGGAACGCTAACACACGAAGGATTTGCCGCCCCTGTCCATAACCAATCCACAGGTGTACAACTGCTCGGAGGAGGTAGACAGGTGT
Source organism: Bdellovibrionota bacterium (assembly GCA_041751875.1). Lineage (GTDB taxonomy): Bacteria > Bdellovibrionota > FAC87 > UBA2466 > JACKAF01 > JBGSIC01. The sequence goes on along the minus strand of JBGSIC010000011.1, from coordinate 40,662 downwards.
ACTTAGATTTCAAGGTACCTGAAACATGGATTAAAGACGGAGGAACCTTCAAGTGAATTACAGGCAGTTTTTGCAAGATTATTTAAGTAAACCCTACAAAGTTTTTTTCTCGCAATATTTCGAACAAATTCCCAGCGGGATTCGCATTCAGGAACTCATCGCGGAGGCTGCGCGTCAGAATTTGTTGTCCAAGTTTGTGGATCAAGAGACCGAGATCGAAAAAGTTCACCTTTTACTCCGTTCTGAGGACGGATTCTCATCTGCCATCGCTGAAGAGCACGGACTAATTTGGATGGAAGTGTTCCCCACGCTTGAAGCAGGTGTCTTTTGCAAACTTGATAGTATTTTGAATAGTTTAGGATGTACCGCCGCCGACTCCCAAATTGAAGAGAAGGCGAGAAAATAAGTTTCGACGGCGATTGCCCCTCCCGAATCGCACTGGAATAACAGCCTTTAGAACGAGAATCCCTCGTAGACTTAATCTCAGAAGCCAAGCACATCAATTCATTGACAGCCTTTGTGAACAAAGAATGGGAAGATAAAAGATCCACATTTTAGATCCATGGGGCAGCAATTTCGAGCACTAGGATGATGTTGATGCGACAGGAATTTGGTACAGAAAGAGTTGTATGAACCCTGAAGATCGAGGTTTTCCCTGCTTGATCGCACTTTAAATACCTTGCTGCAACAACAATTATCAAGAGTAAGGAAGGCCATTCCTCATAGATTTTAGTTCTTTGACTCCCCCAAACTCTTCAAGGTAAAAACTCACCATGGAATCTATAAGCTTCAAACGCATTATCATTTTCGTACTCATAGGTGCAGGCCTTGGTGGATTATTCACCAGCTGGCTCGCTCCAAAAGTGATCGCGTGGTACTTCGATCCGCCGGCGCAGTTTGGTGTGAATTGTAAGTCCTCTATTGAATGGGCGCTGAGTCGCTTTCAGTGGTCCCAGTTTATTGGCACATTGGTGGGAATCACCCTGGGTTTTGTTGCCGCCTTCATGCTTCGTTCAAAAAATACTGAAATCGAAAATACTCAGGTCTGAAATCATGAAACGGGTTTCTTTTTTCTTCTTCCTTTTCAGTTTGGTTGGATTGGGCGCCCCTAGTGGAACCGTTCACCACCCCATCCCTAAGGAGCCGATTTATTTGCAACCGGCTCTCTACGAGAATTTCAAAAAGCAGCTTGTGCCGCCTCCCACTGCCGGCAGTGAAGAACAGAAACAGGATGAAGCGGCGCTGGCCAAAGCGCAAAAAGAACGTTCTCAAAAGGATTGTGACCGAGCCAACTCAGAAGTCTTTGTCAGTCTCGCTAGCTTTTTTGGCCCGACTTACGCCCTTCTCGATCAAGCTTCCACCGAGAAGCTCACTCCCTTCTTTGAGCAGGTTCGCAACGACGGAGACTTTTTTATTCAAAAGCTTAAAGTCGATTTCCCGCGCCAACGTCCCTTTGCGTATTTAAGCAGCGTTACCCCGTGCGTTCCCAAAGAAGTGACCGGCGCCTACCCCAGCGGACACGCCGTGTTGGCGCGTTTATATTCTCTGATATTAAGCGACTTCTACCCCGCCAAACGGAAGCAGATCGAACGGCGGGCCGATCAGATTGGCCAAGATCGGGTCCTTTCGGGCATGCACCATCCCAGCGATGTCTATAACGGCCAGAAGATGGGTGAGCTCGTTTACCACGAACTAAAGAAGTCCCCAGCGTTTCGAAAGGCCTACCAAGCCCAAAAAGCCTCGCTGAATAAGTGACTTGGCTTTGCTAATTGACACCCCCGAGGTCCGATTTTATCCTTTGGGTGGGTATTTGACTGTGGGTATGGCTGGAACGGCACGTATAAACTAAGAGGTAGTGGATGGGTCAAATTTCGTCGCTAAATGACGCAAACTTCGCAGGTGAGATTGAAAAACAGGACTCCCCCATATTGGTCGATTTCTGGGCCGAGTGGTGCATGCCCTGCCGCGCACTCGCTCCGGTGATTGAAGAACTGTCCAAGGAATTTGAAGGCAAAGTGCGCTTCGCCAAGGTGAACGTGGATGAGTGCAAGGAAGTTCCCGCAAAATTCGGCATTCGCGGCATTCCGACCCTGATTCTTTTCAAAGATGGAAAGAAATTGAACGAGATGGTCGGCAATCAGCCCAAAGAAAAGATTAAAAGTCTTCTCAATTCAGCAATCGCCTAGAACTGGTTTTATTATTTAAGCAGCGACTTTCGTCGAGTGGGGAGTCAGATACGGCGCCCACAAAGGCGGAGGTGCGTTTGTGGTAATGCCGCCTAGATTGCCCGGTAGCCAGTTGGGTGCCGAGGGCGGACGATTGAGTTTCATGCCCACGCTTTCGGGTGGCTTGTGCCCTTTGCGTTGGTTGCAGGTAAGGCAAGCGGTTACGATATTTTCCCAGCTTTTCCTCCCTCCGCGGGAGACGGGAATCACATGATCTAAAGTGAGTTGCTTCTCGGGATATTTAACCAGGCAGTACTGACAGGTAAAATCATCGCGGAGATAGAGGTTGCTGCGCGAGAAACGAATAACGGGCATACGCCGTTTGAGGTGGACCCATCCGCGTAGCTTAATCACGGCAGGCAATCGAAACGCTTCACTCACCGAACGCACGAAATCTTCGTACTGCTCAAGCACTTCAACTTTATCTTGGAATAAAAGTGTGAACGCGCGCTTCCACGAAACCACGCGCAGCGGTTCATAGCCGGCGTTTAGGAGAAGAGCTCGTTTGTGGTCAAGCATGGGATTACCCTACTTGAAAGGAAGTCCGGTTTTGCGCTTCACTTGATCTCCCAACATTATGCCGGGGTACTCAAGGCTTGGAAGCAGCTCGGGTTCTTGCATCGAGAGCAATCTTGCAACAGCCGTCGACTTACCAAGATTCGTAACCTGCACTTCGCCAATGACAACCGGTAAAAATTCTAGCGGTTCCCCCTCAAGAACGTCTGCAATGGGTAGCTGGCGAATGACGTGGAATACGTCACCAGATTTCACTTCATCGAGTTCGCCGATGTTTAAATAGTATTCCTTCGCGTTCGTGGTCTGCGCACCGGGCGTATTACGGCGAGCGATTTGTACAATCGCTCCTTCCGGCTCGGCTGCGATCGACTGGACACTTAAGAACAAAACACTAGCGAGAATGAGTATAAGTTTCTTCACAAAGGACTCATCGGCTAAATGTGAAGATTCCTACATAGTTTTTTTGGCTTCGTGACTTGGCGCATCTAGCGCAATGCTCTGGTCAGTCCAGATTCTTTGCCCGTTGCAATTGGTTGTAAATTTCTTTGGCCGGCAGATCTAATTTTTCACCGAGGTGTTTTGCCCAGTCTTTTTCTGAACAGGTCCTTAACCGGATAGCCTGCTCTATTTGCGACTTTTGATCGTTATCATCGACAGTTTTTTTGCCGGGTAGGAGTAAAATAGTGTACTCCCCTTTTTCCGGAAGGGCCTCTAAATCCAGATCGGCAAGTGAGGCTTTTTCATATTGCTCGAAAACTTTTGTCATCTCGCGCCCCCAAAAAAGCATGCCCGAGGGGAATCGGTTTTTTAGCTCTTTCGCGGTTTCTCTAACGCGCTGAGGAGATTCGAAAAAACAAACAGGCGTATCGAGAGAGGCGCTTTGATTCCAAAGTTCGTCCCGAGACTTTTGTGTGTGAGGCAAAAAGCCCACAAAGGTGAAGGTGCCGTCGAAACCACTCACCGACATCAGCGCCGTGACTGCGGAAGCCCCTGGTATCGGCAAGACTTTAGCCCCCATGAGCCGTGCTTGAGCCACCAGCTGGGCTCCCGGATCCGAGATACCCGGCGTGCCTCGATCGCAAACCAACACAACGCTTTTCGAGGCACTGAGATATTCCAAAGCCTTCTCAGTCGCCGTGCGTAAATTGTGCTTCGCGTAGGAGTGGATAATCTTGTTCTCCATACTCACACCGTGCAACCCCATGAGTTTTCTTAGTTCTCTGCTATCTTCGGCAAAGAAAATCTTCTCTTGGCGAAACACAGATAAAGCACGCAGCGTGACATCTTCCTTATTTCCCAAAGGAGTTGCGACTACGTACAGATTTGATTCGAGAGTTACCACTTATTTGCTATACTTGTACCGAGTCCTACCACACTCCAAAACATTATGATAATGCGAGCCAAACAAGAAGGTGAAACACTGGTTTTCGAACTAGAGGGTCACCTGGATTTTGAATCTACCCTTGAATTCGAGAAAACCGCGTCGGTGATGATGGAGGAGCGAAACGCCACGCAGCTAGTCCTCAATCTCTCCAAACTGCGTTTCGTAGGGTCCAGCGGCATTTCGCAGTTTATCGGTGTGCTGAAGGATTTCAGCAAGAACAGGCAAACGCGCACGAAACTCTGCAATCTTTCCGCAGAGTTTAGCCGCATGTTTCGGGTCTACCAGACAGCCCGCAAGCCCTTTGAAGTCTACACAGACGAGGCAGAGGCGTTGGCGAGCTTTCTTTCGAACGCACCACCCAAGCGATCCAATGCGAAGCCTGCTTTGGATCACTAGTCCACCGGCACGACTTCCCAGCTTACTCCCCTTCCCATAAGCAAACTCAGCCACCTTTTCCATTTGCTTTGGGGCACACTTCCTGTGGCCTGAAAGAGTTCTATCCTCACCGGCTTTTGGTAAGTAGTCGCTAGGCTATCGGCGACAAACGTGAGCCGGAGTTGTTTTTTGGCACCAAATCTTTCCCAATCACCGGCGCCCGTTCTGCCTCTAACTTCGATCACGACCATCTCATTGGTCTTTTCATCCCAGGCAAGCAAATCGATTTCATATCTGCCCCACCACAAATTTTTCTCCAAAAGCTGATAGCCCAAACGCCTCGCCTCGATGCGCGCCTGGGCCTCGAAGAAAGCCCCTTTGGTTTGGGTAAGAACGTTCATCTGCGAATGAAGTGCAACGTCGAGGCCGTTTAAACAGGCCTGAGAGAATAGAAAAGAGAAGGGAAAGTAAAACTAAAGAACGGTTTCTGGTTCTTTCGATACAGGCGTCCAGCTAAACGAACGACGATGCAAAGGGCTCTGACCTAGCTTCTCTAGCCCTAAGCGGTGTTCAACGCTCCCGTAGCCCTTGTTCTGAGACCAGAAGTAGCCGGGGTAAAGCTTGTCGTGCTCCTTCATCAGAGCGTCACGGTAGACTTTTGCAATGATAGAGGCCGCGGCAATCGATACCGATATTTGATCCCCCTTCACGATGGGAAGCTGCGGTAGCTCTACCGCAATCCGAAAATTGCCATCGATAAGAAGGCAATCTGCTGCGGGCTTGAGTTGCTCAAGAGCGCGAATCATCGCCATTTTGGAGGAATTTAAAATATTGATTCGGTCAATTTCTTCGACATCGCCAATACCGATGGCAAAGGCCAACGCGTGCTTGCGAATCAGCCCATCGAGCGTCTCTCTTTTTTCAGCTGTCAGTTTCTTGGAGTCGTTTAAACCTTTGGGGATATTCTGCGGGTCCAGAATGACCGCGGCAGCCACAACGGGCCCAGCGAGACAACCTCGGCCGACCTCATCAAGACCGGCGACTAGCTTGTAGCCTTTGGTGTGCGCACGCAGTTCGTACTCGAAGCTGGGTTTCAAGTTGCAATCTCAAATGATGTAAAACCAGTTTGCTAACTAAAATCGAACTTGTGCAGATTCTAAAAAAAAGAAGGACTACTTTTTGTCGGCTTTTTTATCGGCCTTTTTATCAGCCTTCGGAGCCGCGTCAGCTTTCGCTTCTTTTTGCTCTGTCCCTTTTTCTGCACTTGCCTGCGCCGTTTGGGCAGAAGCTTCAACCGCTTCCTTTTCGCCTTCAGGAACGACCAGATCTTTAAACCGATCCGTTTCCTTCAAGCGCGCCTTCTTACCGCGCAAATCTCTTAAGTAATACAGGCGTGAGCGACGGACTTCCGCCGATGATTCTACCTGCAACTTTTCGATGGACGGGGAATGGAGCGCAAAGACTCTCTCTACTCCCACCCCATCTGAAATCTTACGCACCGTAAAGGTGGCGCGAGGACCGCGTCCGGACTTGGGGCTCTTGCAAAGCACCACTCCGCGAAACGCCTGAACGCGCTCTTTTTCACCTTCCTTCAAACGTACGCTCACCGTAACGGTGTCGCCAACGTGGAAGGACGGGCGCTTTTTTTCCTGCCCTTTTTCAATCTTGTCGATAATAAGGTTCTGCACTGAAACTCCGAGACTTGCCCTAATAGAGGCCCTAAACCGAGCAAGATAAAGAGGATACGCCCGTACCGTCAAGATAAAATCCGCGGTTAAGGCCTTTCCACTTTTGCCCTTCCCAATCCTTCTCTGCGTGGTAGGATGCCCCCCAATTACGGCCCCTTGCTCTAAGGAGTTGAACCAAAATGCCTGCAAAATCAATGATTCGCCTGCGATTGTCCCAGCACCATGCCCATTACGGTGGCGACCTGGTTTCAGGGGCCCAAATCATGGAATTCTTCGGCGACGTCGCCACCGAGTTACTAATTGCAACCGACGGTGACGAAGGGCTCTTTCGTGCCTACGAAAACGTGGAGTTTTTGGCGCCCGCTTACGCTGGAGACTACCTCGAAATTGAGGGCGAAATCACCCAATCCGGAAATACTTCCCGAGGCATGCGCTTTGAGGCCCGAAAAGTGATAGAAGCCACTCGGAAAGATGGCCGGGCCACCAGTGCCGCTGAAGTGCTCAATAAGCCGGTCGTCATCGCCCGCGCCGAAGGCACCTGCGTGGTCCCGAAGGAACTGCAACGCAAATCAGGCAAAAAAGGCGCCTCGAAAGGAAAGAAGTCGTGAGCGAAGGCTTAACGTACCAAAAAGCAGGGGTGGACCCCGAAAAAGCTGCGGGCACATTGGCGCGTTTTGCGAAATACCTTAAAAGCCGTCCCCAAGATCCGAATGTTTTGGCGTCGGTCGGGCCTTTTGCCGCCTGCTATGATCTCGCGGGTATCACGCAAAATTATACGCACCCGATTTTAGTTTCCACCTGCGATGGCGTGGGAACGAAAGTAAAACTGGCTTTGGACTGGGATTGTCTCGAAGAGATTGGCCAAGATCTCGTTGCGATGAATGTAAATGACCTTTTGTGCATGGGCGCGAAGCCACTTTTTTTCCTCGATTACTTTGCGACTGGAAAACTCGATTCCGAACAGCTGTTGGGTCTTTTGACGAGTATTCAAAAAGGTTGCGAAAAAGTGCCGTGCTCCCTGGTCGGCGGAGAAACCGCCGAAATGCCCGGTGTCTATCATGGGGATGATTTTGATCTGGCCGGATTTAGCGTCGGAGTCGCAGAAAAGAGCGAGCTCCTGGGACCCGCTCGCGTTGTCGCAGGCGATGTCCTTGTGGCGTTGGAGTCTACTGGCCCCCACTCCAATGGCTTTTCTTTGATTCGTAAGCTCGTTGAGAAGGAAAATCTTCAGCCCAATGCGCGCACGCCGTTTGGCGAAAAGACGTGGAAAGAAACACTCCTTGTCCCGACCCCCATTTACGTTAAGCCTCTCAGCGCGTATCTACCCAAGTTGCACGCCTTGGTCCATGTGACCGGTGGCGGACTCTATGAAAATTTACCGCGTGTGCTTCCCCAAGGGATTGTGGCGGACATTGACAGTAAATCGTGGCCCCTCCCCCCGCTATTCAAGTGGATGCAGGAGAAAGCAGACCTCAAACTTGAGCAACTGTTATCGACGTTTAATTGCGGCGTCGGCATGATTGCGCTTCTTCCGGCGAAAGACGTGGCAGGATTAACCGCGCATCTAAAGGCAGAAGGTATTCGCGCTTGGACCATCGGGGCCGTTCGCGCGGCCAGCGCAGGTGAAGAAACTGTTAACTGGAAATGAGTTCCAAAAAACGGATTGTCATCTTAGCCTCTGGTCGCGGATCAAACTTCGAAGCCCTCACTAAAGCCATCCAAAGCGGTACGGTAAAAAATGCAGAAGTCGTCGCTCTCGTGTGTAATCGCAAGGGTGTGCCCGCTCTTGAGAGAGCTCGCGAGCTAGGCGTCAAAACGGTTGTTGTGGAATCGGCACTTTACCACTCCGAAGGGAAGTTTGACCGCCCCGCGTACGAAAAAGTGCTAGTGAGAGAAATCACGGCGCTAAAACCCGATCTCATTTGTTTGGCAGGTTACCTGCTTTTGCTGGGAAAAACACTTCTCGATACTTTTCCAGAAAAAATAATCAACATTCATCCCTCCCTGCTTCCCGCTTTCAAAGGATTAAAAGCGCATGAACAAGCGCTAAAGGCCAACGTTAAAGAAACGGGGTGCACGGTTCATTGGGTAACTGCCGATCTCGATTCGGGCCCCATTATCGCGCAGTCCAAGATTTCCGTTCTAGCGGGCGATACGGTAGAAAAGTTAGAGGCCCGCCTGCTTCCCATTGAACACCGAACCTACATCGAAGCGCTTAAGAAGCTGTGTGATGAGGACACGCCCTAATGGCGCGAAAGTAGATAAATTAAACTGGCCAGGAGCAAAAGCTTGGGAAGAAAAAGTACCAAGATGTGCTTTTTGCTCAGCGGCTTAAATTGTTCCCATAGTCCCATTCGGGTAATCGGGCCTTGGAGTTTCTCCACCGGCTCGGAATGCGACTTGCCTCCGACAATGAGTCTTAAGTGAGTGGTTGCCATGTTTTACTTCTCTTCAATTAAGGGACCCGGAAGATAGCACAGGTCGAAGATCCAAAGCTAGACCGGAAATAAGCTTAGATTTTAGCTACTTCGGCGGATCCGTCAGTCGTCACTTCACCATCCTGATTCTTCACTTCCAGGGCAAGCTGAAGCGCCCCGTCCCCGACCTCACGCACTTCCCCGGAGCAGGTGAGTACATCGCCAGGAAAAGTGACCTTGCGGAACCGGGCCTTGAGCCGTCCAATACGAAACGCTTTCTCAGGAAAATTAAAACGAACATGATCCGCCATGAACGCCATGGAAAGCATCCCGTGCACAATCACGCTCGGGAATCCGGCCTTTTTGGCGTAGGCATCGTCCAAATGAATAGGGTTCTTGTCGCCAGACGCTTCCGCGTAGTCCTTCAACTGCTGACGCGTGATGGCCGGCTTTACCAAGGGCTTGAGTGCTTGCCCAGCGCTCCAACTCATTTCGCTTCCTCCAACGGTTCGCGAATGACGAAAGAGGTGCGCACACAGGCGATCTTTCGCCCGTTAACCATGATGTCGGATTCCAGTTTTATGAAGCTCATCAGAAATCCTGCAGCCCTGCGCTCGCGCTTATCGGCCAACCGGGCTTTTACTTCCGGGATTTGCCCCTCTGTGAGCGTCTCAAAATACTCATATTCCTGCTCCGAGTGGAGCAAGTATTGCCAATTGGTGTCGAGCTTATCCATGATTTGGTACTCGGCCCGGCGAAAAAGTGTGTAAAAAGTCGGCGGTAAGGCCGGGGTATGCTGTGAAGCCGTAGCCCGAGCAAACGCATCGATCTGCTGGCGGGAAACGGGTGGTTCTGACACCGTGGCGTGTAGGGTCTGCGCTTCTGACGTCCTCACTGATACCCCTTGGTTGAAAACTCAGCTAGAATGTGCGTAATAGAGGCCACTAAGTCAAAAAGAAAGGACAAACTTGGCGATCCTAGGTTTTTTTCGATGGGTGCTTTTCGCAGCGTACAGCGCCGTTTTTTTCACCCTCCCCTTAAGCCTTTTGTGGAATGAAACCGGATTTGTCATCGGCCTTGCACTATGCGGTGCCTTTCTCTACCGTCTGCGTGCGGGAGCCACGGAGAAAATTGCCAAGCGCCTCCGGATCCAAACGCTAACGCGCGCGGAATCGCCACTCGTCCACTCCCTTGTGGATGACTATTGCCGACGTTTATCGCTCACCCCTCCTCGGATCGCAGTCATTGAAACACCTGCTCTAAATTTTGCTCTGTTCGGATTTTCACGCGCCCATGCCACACTTGTTCTCACACGAGGCGCACTGGAATCCTTCAAGCCTTCAGAAATTTCCGCGTTGCTCGCGCATGAGCTTACTCTCCTTTGGCATACAGATATTTCGGGCGACTCATGGTTAAGCCAGTTTTTGGCTACTTTGAACTGGATAGTTGATAGCTCTAAGGACCCTTCCGCTCAAAGCGTTTATAGCTTTAGCTTCTTTGTGAAGCAGGTGATCCTTTACCCCTTAGGTCTTTTTCCCATCCTGCTTCTTAAAACCCGAAAGAATATGAGCAAGATTGATGGACGAGCTGCAAAGCTTTGCGGGAACGCACAAAGTCTCGCGGAAGCACTGAGACTGATCGATGCCATGCGTGAGCGCACCCCCTTCTCTGTACCGCTCAGCGTGCGCCACCTCTTTCTGTTGCCTCCTCCGGTGTCTGACCCACTCGTACGCATCTTGTTTGATCCGACTCCGCTAGCGCAACGAATTGCCTCGCTTGAAGCTTCGTTCTCTGGAACACCCGCATGACTCAAGCTTTAGCTCTCTATTCCCTAGCTTGTTTTGCGGCGACGTTTATCGGCGGTATTTTACCCATTTACTTTGGAAAAGCCGACTCCGGTTGGTTGCGGACGTTCGTGGCATTCGGCGCTGGACTCCTTTTAGGCACTGCGCTTCTCCATATGCTTCCGCACGCCGCAGAACTTCTCCCCCACACCTTTGGCGTCTACACTCTGGGTGGCTTTGTTTTGCTTTTAGGACTGGAACGGTTTGTGATGATTCACTCGTGTGAAGAGCACTCTTGCAATTATCACACGGTGGGAATGACCGCATTTTTTGGACTAGGCGTCCACGCTCTCTTAGAAGGTTTAGCGTTGGCGTCAACAGTTGCTTCCCCGACGATTGGCCCACTCATCCTGGTCGCAGTGCTATCCCACAAAATCCCGGAAGCCCTCACCCTGACATCGCTACTCAAGATGGGGCATAAAAAGTTTTCACAAATTTTGCTTTTTACTTTGGGAATTGCCCTTGCGACACCACTGGGAATTTTCTTGGGCGTGACCTATCTAAAAATGGTGAGCTGGGACACGGCCGCGGGCATCCTTCTTTCGATTTCAGCTGGGACTTTTCTTTACATTGCCTCTTGTGATCTTCTTCCTGAACTGCACCGCCAAGAAGGGGAACGATTCCGCCGTTTACTGGCATTCCTGGCGGGTATCGGACTCTGCATAATTGGCCATCATTTGGGTCATGCGTAACACGTTTCGAACTCCCCCCCGTTTTTCTTTACTCCTTTCATAGACTTAAGTGCCACCGCAAATATTGACCCGCTGCACCATTCCGATGTTTACTCAGATGGTGTTCCTCCAAAACAGCCACTGGGCCTACTTAAACAGGCAATGGGGATGAATAACCCTGCGACGCAAAAAGTGAAAAAAAAGAAAGGACGGATGGCCTTCTACGCCCTCGTTCTCCTTATATGTTTCACCGTGGGTGTCTACACCACGTTCATGATTACCATTCGTCCGATGCACGAACACCGCGCCGCTCTCAATCACATCACCCGACACCGCATTCTCACCGAAAACATTTTGGAGGCCGCTTTCCAACTTGTGCACACCAGCAAAGATCCCGTTCGTGATCGGGCACGGGCCCACTTGCAAACGGCCATCACCGAACTGAAGCGAAGCAAAACACAGCTAACCAACAAGCTCTCCGCTCCCGAACCTCCGATCAACGAGTCACATTTAGGGCGAACCTACAACGCGCTTGAAAGTGGAATCAATCTCCTTCTTGTCAATGGGACGGCGCTGGCAAAGCTCCCTAGCGCGGAACTCTCCCGAGATCACCCCGCTTACACGAGAGTAGAAGAAGTTTCGCAAGAGATGCTCATCCCCGCATTCGAGAACTTGATGCGAACCTATGATCTGAAAATGGGAGAACGGATCAGAGAACTTGAACGCTGGGCAACCGTTGCCATTGCGCTCATCCTTGTCTCCATCTTCGGAATCGTCCTGTTGGGTTTTTATCCTCTGCTGAAAAGTGCCCGTTCGAACGACGAACGCTTCGAGCATTCTGTGAAGAGACTAGCGGAACGCGCGCGCCAGCTTCGCGCATCGCGACTCGAACTAGACCATCAGCTCCGGCTCTCGGAATCGGTGCTCAATAGCATTGGCGATGGTGTCATTGTTGCCAATACCAGAGGACAGGTGATCTTGATTAACCCTTCCGGGGCTCGCATTCTCAGTCGGGTCATGAATGAAACACCCACCGAAGCGGCGATGACCAGTTTTCATTTAAATTACCAGTTTTTGCAGGCCGACAAGAAAACCCCCCTTACGAAGGAGGAGCTTCCGCTGGAGCGCGCCCTGAAAGGAAAAACCTCGGTGACTGAGGCATACATCGTTAACCCAAGCGAGCCCGACCACCCCGGCATGTTTGTCACCGTAACCGGTACCCCCATCCGGGACAAAGAAGGAGCCGTCCAGGGAGGAGTTGTCGTCTTTCGCGACTCCACCGAAGAGAAGCTTGCCTTTGATGCGATCCAGACTTCGGAACGGCGCTACCAGTTTCTTTTGGAAAGTGCACAGGAACTTTTTTACCAGGTAGATGTCCAAGGAAAAGTAACCGCGATAAACCGATCTTTTGAGCTCGTTACCGGTTTTAAGCGCGAAGATTGGATTGGCAAAGATTTTCGTGACATCGTTCACCCCGATGATTTGCAGAGTACCGTCGAACTGTTCCAACGAGGGCTCGCAGGTGAGCGAAGTGAAGAGCAAGAGTTTCGCATGCGGCGCAAAGACGGAGGCTGGGTCATTGTCTCCTCCGCACCAGGTACACCCATCTACGAGAACGGCGAAATGGTGGGTGTCTGGGGATTCTCACGCGATGTGACGGTCAAAAAGCAGACGGAAGAACGCCTTCGCCAATCCGAGGAACTTATCCTCCGATCTTTCAACGCCCTGCCTGGCCCCATTGGTATCGCCACGCTGGACGGCAAATTTGTGGATGTAAACGAAGCCTTGGCAAACATGGTTGGTCTACCGAAGAACAAGGTGATCGGATCCACCTCGATGGAAATTGGAATTTGGTCAGACGAAACGGAACGCAATCGGATGATTGCAAAGTTGAAAGCAGAAGGTTCCGTAAAAAAAGTGGAGATGTCTGTCCGAATCCCTCAAGGTAAACGGGACTTTTTCGGCGACTTCGAACTTATCCGGCTCAATGGAGAAAACCACATTCTAGGCCTCCTGAGCGATGTGACCGAAACTAAACTTGTCGAAAGAACCTTACGCGAGGCCAAGGAGGCGGCCGACTCCGCGAACCGCGCCAAATCGGCTTTTCTCGCGAATATCAGTCATGAGATTCGCACGCCCCTTTCCGCTATTTGTGGCTACCTGGAAATGCTCGACGGGGAGTATCATGCCCAGGGGGTCATGCTAGGAAGCAAAAAGGAACTCGTCCTCGGTTACATGTCACGCATCAAGTACAACATCAAAACCGTGATTCAACTCATAGATGATCTTTTGGACATTTCCAAAATTGAAGCAGGAAAACTCCAGACGGAAAGCATTGAGTTTCCGCTTCTGCCGGAACTTGGCGAGCTCCTACTTTTTCTCAAAGGCCAAGCCGAAAATAAATCCCTTCGTTTTGAGTTAAGACTAGATACTCGGATTCCCGAGGTCATTACGACGGATCCGATGCGCTTGCGACAGCTTCTGATGAATGTTGTAGGAAACGCGATAAAGTTTACCTCTGAGGGGTTTGTTCGCGTGCGTTTCGGGATAACCCCGTTGGATTCGGAACACCCTTCGTTGATGTGTATCTCGGTGGAAGATAGTGGATGCGGTATTCCATTGGACAAACAAAGTCACCTCTTCAAACCCTTCGTCCAGGCGGATAGTTCCACTACGCGACGCTTCGGTGGAAGTGGGCTTGGACTCAATCTTTCTCGCAAACTGGCTCGCAAGCTAGGGGGCGATTTGGTTTTGGAAAATAGCATTCCAAACGAAGGGAGTTCTTTTGTCATCACGCTCGATCCGGGAGATGTCAGTCAGACTACCTGGTTGAACGAACTCAGTATCGCCGATATCGAACTGGCCAATGCTCCCCTCACTCCGCCGCAAGGAATTCGCTTGGAAGGCGTGCGCGTTCTTGTTGTTGAGGACGGCCCGGATAACCAACGCGTCATTCGCCATTTTTTAACGGCGGCGGGAGCGCAGGTGAACATCGCAAGCGACGGGCAGGAGGGAATTGAGAAAGCTACGCAATTTCAATACGATGTAATTTTAATGGACTTGCAGATGCCGATTATGGGAGGTTACGAAGCCACTGCACGACTCCGCCAAGCTGGCTGCCGTATACCCATCCTAGCTCTGACTGCTGCAGCGATGAAAGACGAGCGCGAACAATGTTTGAAGGCGGGCTGTAACGACTATTTGACCAAACCCTTTGAGGTGAATGCCTTGCTGAAGATGGTAAAACACTACGGACAAACTCAGGAAGTGAGGAACGAAGTCTCGAAAGCACTCGAGCCGCTCTACTCGCTTTACCAAGAGGATCCGCGTGTTGCGCCCATCGTAAAGGGTTTTGTGTCTCGCCTTCCTGATCGCATGAATTCACTTCGCGAAGCGTACGACAAAAAAGATTGGTCTGAGCTAAAAAAACTCTCCCATCAAATTAAGGGGGCCGCCGGCGGTTATGGCTACCCGGAACTGACCGACACGGCAGCGATGCTTGAAAAGGCGGCCATCAGTCACGATGAGACGCGCGTTCAAAACCTTCTCACTGAGTTTAACGGATTTTGCGAGAGGGCTAGCCTGGGCGTCGCGGAACTCTGACCTAACTTTGGGGCGCTACTTTTCGGAATGACCTGTGGGCTTACGTTGATCTTCACTGAGTTCGGCAATTTTCTTCTTCACTTTAGTGGCCAACTCGCGATCATTCTTGGAGAGGTCGATAGCCTTCTGATAATTTTTGAGTGCTTCGCTAATACGTTTTTGCTGAAAGTAGACATCACCAAGGTGCTCATAGATCACAGCTTCTTCGGGCTGCAAGGTGCTTGCGTGCTGAAGTCGTTCAAGCGCTTCGTTATACTTGCCCTTCTTGAAGAGAATCCAACCCAAAGAGTCTTCAATAAACCCATCATCGGGCCGAATCTTGAGCGCTCGTCTTACAAGGCTTTCTGCTTCTTCCAGGTTTTGTCCCATTTCGGCAAGGGTGTAACCTAGGAAGTTCAAGGCATGAGGATTAGAATCATTCTTCTCGATGATCCTGCGCATGTTGCGAATTGCGCCCTCTTTGTCTCCCGTCTTGTCGAGTAGCGCACCTTCAAAGTATAAAAGTTTTTCATTACCTTCGTGCTTTTTCAGGCCCGCACGAACAATATTCAGCGCCACTTTGTAATTTTTCTGAGCCTCATAGAAACCCGCGTAAAGATCGACAAATTCGGGAATCTCAGGACTCTTCGCAACAGCTTTTTTAGCGTATTGAGCGCCCTCAGCGTACTGTTTTTGCTCACGGTAAAGATAGCCAATATGCATCACTGCCTGAACATAGAAGCTCGAGTCGGCGGTAACTTTTTTATACTCTTGAATCGCCTCTTTATACTTTTTGTTCTCTTCGTGGACGGCTGCCAGATAAAAGCGCACGTTGTCTGATTTTGGCTCGTCTTTTAGAACAGATTCGAACTGCGTCGCCGCTTTATCAAATTCCTTTGTCTCAAAGTACAGTAGACCAATTTTGATCCTTGCGGTGAAGTCGTCAGGCTCCGCCTTTTCGTATTCCAGAAGTTCTTTGAGCGCCTTTTTGAAATCTTTTTGCTGCATGTACAGCTGCGCCAATCGTTTCTTGAAACTGCCGCCGCCATCGATTCGTCCGTAGACATTGATGGCTTCCTCCACTTCACCAAGGCGTTCGTGCAACATGCCTAAGGTGAGTCCAGCCTCCACAAAACTGGGGCGAAGGGTTAAAGCCTGGTTCAAATCGGCTTTGGCTTTCTTGAGCTCTTCCATTTCAAGATAAATACGGCCCCGATAGAAAAAAGCCATTTCGCGATCAGGGTTTTCTTTGATCACGTCGCTGAAAACCTCGATGGATCCCTTCATGTCGCCCATTTCGGCGATCACAATCCCTAGAAGCAAGGGCAACTTGCGATCGGAAGGGTTGTATTTGATCGCGGCCTGATACTGTTCTTTAGCTTCACCGAACTGCTTGAGTGAAGCGTAAATTCCAGCTAAGGACTCGCGATAGTAACCGTTCTCGGGGGCGAGTTCCACGGCTTTTTTTCCCAACTCAATCGCTCGGTCTCCATCGCCCATCTTTAAATAGACTTCGCTCAGTTGATTGAGAATTTCGTGGCTCGAAGGATCGGATTTTAAGGCCCGTTCGAAGTAGCTTGCCGCTTCCTTAAACTTGCCTTCAAGCGCGCTTGTCTTACCCCTCAAATAAATGAGGGACTGATCTTGGGGCTCTACGATCTTGTTCTTCTCGCTGGCCAAAACGGGGGCCACAGCAAGAGCAAGGAGAAGAGCGCAGATCGTGCTGATTCGCTGAAATGTTTTGGATGGAAGCACCAATGAATGGATCGGTGCATTTGACGCAGGGCTTTAGCCTTACGTGTCGATAACTCTTCCCTCCAGGTAAACACTTGATTTATTGCGGTTAAATCTAGGGAAGCGGACTACTTGTTCCGGAAAAATCGTAACGGATTGTAGGACTTCATCAGGCTGCGCGCCACGATAGGGGGTGCCATCCGAAAGAGAGAAATTTTGGGATCCAGCGATTTCGCCACCCCTTCGATAATCAAAAAAGAGCGGAGCATAAGAACGTAGCGGTTAGGAATGAGTATCTGGTTCTTGCGCGCAATCGCGAGAAGCTGATTAACGATCTGATTCAAAGGAAACTGGTCGATTCCCTTCTTGATGACCTCGTCTAGCAGCAAACCGATGGCTGCATTAAATGCATCGAAGTCCGTTTTGGGAGAGGCCTCACCAAGATCGTAGATCGCGCGTGCTAGATGAGCGCGATCTCTCTCCAAGATCGCCATCAAAACTTTCAAAAACTTTCTTTTATCCTTCGGATCTAACTGCCCGACGAGCCCCAAATCGATAAATCCCAGTTTACCGTTGTCTTCCATGAAGAACATATTTCCCGAATGGGGGTCTGCGTGAAAAAATCCATGGTCGAATATCTGTTCCAAAATCGCGGTGACACTTTGCGAGGCTGCCTGTCGAGCCACGGTACTTCCTTGAGGAAGCTGAGAGACTTTCTTTCCGCGAAGGGGCTCCATTGTGATTACCCGTTGTGAACTCAAATGGGGATAGTACTTCGGAAAAATAACAGAGCTATCCCCAAACATTCTTGAATAGTTCTTACGAAACTTTTGAATGTTCTTAGCTTCCTCTCGGTAGTCAATTTCCCTAAGTGTCGCAATCTGGAAATCGGAAAACATTTGAGCGATCCCATAAGTGGGGAAAAGTTTGTGTGCCGAAGCGGCGAGCGTTTCCAAAATGAGAAGATCAGCTCGAACGATCTTGTCCACCCCCTTCTTCTGCACTTTCAAAATTACCGGAGTACCATCTTTGAGCGTTGCCGAATGAACTTGCGCGAGGCTCGCACATCCAAGAGGTTCTTTTTCGATTACATCAAACGCGTCTTGTACCTCTTTGGTCCCCAGCTCGTTATTCAGAATCTGCTTGATTCGCCAAAAAGGAATCGGCGGAACACGGTCAAACAGAATCCGAAGTTCTTCCGCGACTGGTTCGCCAATCCAATCGGGTCGCAGCGCCAACATTTGGCCGAGCTTGATAAAGGTGGGCCCTAAATGAATAAAAGTTTGTGCGAGCTTTTTTCCAAACACACCGTCAAGAGGTGCCGCCGGTTGGGCTCCTTTCTTTCGCCCCCAGCTTAAACCCCGCTTACCAACTTCTAAGCCTACACTCCCCAAGCCCTCTACTAACGCGTAACGAGAAAGGAGGTACCCAATTTGCTGGGTGCGCCAAGTGAGCCTAAATGCGAGCGCGGTTTTTTCGATGGGGTTCATCGGTATACTTGTCGCACTTTTTGTCCTTAGGCTTGAGAGAATGGACAAAGACGTACCTTTAACCCCGTTTACAGGTGTCAACGGGCCGAACGAAATACCGGGCCTGCGTTAGGTCTGTTAGAATAAGAGAATGAAAACTCTCCCAAACGCCCGCGCAGTCGCCCTTTTGGCCCTTCTCCTTCCCGCGGCCTCCTTCGCTGAGACCGGATTTTGGGAACTTCTCACCAACGTCGATCCGACCCAAGTCAAAGCCATCGCCTCTGAGCACCTTGGACTCGCTTTGGCGCTCTGTTTTGCTTCGGGAATGCTAACCAGCTTCACTCCCTGCGTTTATCCGATGATTCCGATCACCATTAACATTTTCGGGCGTGCATCCCAACAAAGCGGAGGAAGAACGTTCAGAGGTTTTAACCCGAAAGTTTTTGGCTTGGCTGTGGTTTATGTTGCTGGCATGTGCGCCACATACTCCGTGATGGGGATGATATCGGGGCTCACAGGCTCCCTTTTCGGCGGGCTACTACAAAGCAGCTTCATGCTCGCGTTCCTAGCCATTCTTTTTCTCACTCTCGCCCTCAGCCAATTCGGATTATTTAAACTCAGTCTCCCAGCTAGCTGGCAAAACAAAATGTTGGGGGTGGGAAACACAAACAGCCGCGTTGGTATTTTTATTATGGGCGCCATTTCGGGCCTTATCGTTAGCCCCTGTGTTGGCCCTATTGTCGCCGGTATTTTGGCTTTTGTTTTTGAATCCTCCAACGCACTGCTTGGAACGCTCTACTTTTTCAGTTTCTCACTAGGCTTGGGAGTCCTCTTTCTAGTGATTGGCGGTTTTTCTGGTGTGCTCAACCAGCTTCCCCGTTCGGGCAAGTGGATGAATCTTGTGAACCGCTTACTCGCGGTACTGCTTCTGATTGCGGCGGCCTACTACGGCATCCTTTGGATGAAGAAAATGGGATGGGTGGATAAGGGAATTTCCGCAACGAGCACGCAGGCTGGCCAAATCGCCTGGATTAACGATGAGAAAACGGCCCTTGACCGTCAGGCCTCAGAAAAGCTTCCTTTGATTCTTGATTTCACCGCTGAATGGTGTGCGGCCTGCCACGAAATTGAGCACCAAGTATTCAATCAAACTCAGGCACAAGACGCGCTCAAAAGCTTTGTCCCCCTACGCATAGATGTAACGGAAGAAAATGAGGCGAATTCGGCCATCTTGCGAAAGTACGGGGTCATGAGTCTGCCCACGGTAGTATTCCTCAACGCAAAAGGTGAAGTACTTTCACAACCTCGCATCCATGGTGTCATTCCTGTAGAAAAGTTTTTAGCTCTTCTCGAAGAAGTCCGAAGTAGATGAGTGAAGCGTAGCGTTAACTTCCTTTAATCCTATCCTCACGCCCTAAGTCCGCGTTTGAAAACGCGCACTCCCAGAAGTCCTTCGCCTTAACCCCTCAAGTTTTCTCTAAAAACAACCGATCCCAGTTCCGGAGAGATCTACGTTTATGGCTCGACGGAGAAAAAAAATTGTCTTCGCGCGTCCTTCCTGGACAAAGCTGACCCTGCTGGTCTTGGGCTTCCCTTTGGCTCTTACGACTGGTCTGTGGTTCTTTGGCACGCACGAGCCTTTTACGGATCCCAACTTCTTTTCTCGCAACTACCCAGCGAGTGAGTCACTGCGTGAAGAACTCTATTACCTGCGTACGATGGATCGCCTCAAACACGAGGATGAACTTACCATCCAACAGACGCTCACGCACACCAGCTCAGTACTCAACATTCCTGAACCTATTCTTTGGTGTCTGTTCTTCCAAGAAAGCCGTTTGAACCACCTACTGGGCATTGGCGATGAACGCACTAGCTACGGATTGGGGCAATTCACTTACTTTGGATTCTATGAGATTAACTATCAACTTCATCAGTTCAATCGAGAAGGAAAACAACATCTCATTGAACTGCTAGGCACAGATATTCGACCGATTGGTCCGACAAAGACCGAACTCTTTAACCCTTCGTCTTACTATTACATTCCCACTGCGGTGGTGACATCGGCTCTATTTCTAAAGGATCGCAATATCCAGCTGCAACGAGCTCTCGCTCGCCAGAATATAAGTTTTGATCCTGAAGTGCTCTGGCTGTTTTCCGTAATGGCCTACAACAAAGGATCCCGCGCAGTTTTTAGCCTGTGGAATCAAGAGCGTCAGCGCTCGGGTCAAAAAGGTTTAAAGCGCTTGCTCCAAAGCAAAACCGAGTTCCTGCGTTCTCTTGAAGACTCTGCCCTCTTCCACACCTCTTTGGGTCGAATCTGGAGTGAGAAGGCTGCCCGTGGCCTTGCGCACGAACTCTTAGTTCACATGCGAAACATCACTGCCTGTGCGGTAGAGCCTCAGGTTCTTCGATCCTATGGAGGTTCCCTATGATGGGTTTCCTAAAAGAGATGATTTCTCGCTTTTTGAAGTCACTCCAACAGTACTTCATCGGTCTTACCCGTGCGGGGAGCCATCAAACCTGGATGACATTCTTTGTCGTCGGCACTGGAATATTTCTTTTCTATCTTATTTATCTAGCCACGCTCATTGCGCCCGACCTTGAGTTAGTACAGGAGCAGTTTCAAAAACTCTCTACTACCTACGAACGCGGCGACCTGCGCGATTTCCTTCGAAGGAAAGATGTTCTGAGGAATGAGGTCGCTCGAACACTCAAAGTGAATCGTTCCCAACACGCTCAAATGATTGCGACCAATATCAGCGTGTACTTGTTCCCTGAACTACTACCCGATCGCGACTTTGAGAAACATGAAGCTCTGAGCGCTTGGTTGCCTCTTCAGAAAAAAATAGAGTCCAATCCCGGCACTCAGGAAAGCCGAATCGCTTTTGAGGAAATGAAAGCCACTTTTTGGAACTATGAGAGTCCAGACCGCAGCTCTCCGCGACTTTCTGAAACAGCCAGGCAGGTCTTGGAAATTTACGATCGATTGAGTTCGAAGAAACAGGAATAGGAAGTCTTTTGAGAAGTTTACTGGACAATCAGAACCCTCAGCAAAACAGCAACAAGCTATTTTGGGGCCTTTTTGGGTCAGGAATTCTCCATTTGCTGCTCTTTGTGACCCAAACCCACTATCGCGCCGATGTGATTCCGCAGCCCGAAAACCAGGCTCCTATCGAGATCACGCAGGTACCCGACGAATATTTGCGCACACCGCCCACGGAACAGCAAAAGAAGAAAACCGTGCGCAAAGACCCGGAAATTGCGGAGACTGAAGATGCCAATAACCGCAAGTTGGACCCCAATGCGACGATACTGAGTGACCGCAATCAGACAGCCGAAAAGCAAACACGCGCTAAGGCTATCGACGACTTCCGAAAGAAACAAGGCACTGGCATGAAGGCCGATGCGAAAGAGGGCATGAGCGGTGTCGCTCCCACCGGTAGTGCTGATGGCGAAGAAAATAAGTCACCCCTGGATGAAGATATTGGTGCTGGTGAGAACAAAAATAAAGGAATAAAACGAAACTGGAAGACGTTGTCACTCAAAGACTTAAGCGTGGGAGGCGATGGCGCACCCACCGCAGCTAGCGACGACAATTTGAGTGGGGTTGAGGAAGGCGATGCCACCGTGTTAAGCACACGCGAGTTTCGCTACTTCTCCTACTATCACCGTATTAAGGAGCTCTTGCGCCAACACTGGAAGCCAGAAGTAGAACGCAAAATTGCTTTGATCTGGGCGAAAGGTAAGCAGATTGACAAAGAGGAACTAACCACCAAACTCCTCATTCTTCTCGACGAAAAGGGAACCATTCAAAAGATTTCCCGGCTAGGAACAAGCGGACATGCGGAAGTAGACAGTGCGGCCGTTCAAGCATTTGAGAAAGCGGCTCCATTTCCGAATCCTCCGAAAGGCATTGTGGATGCAGACGGATTTATTCGCATCCGCTGGGATTTCATTCTCAAAGCCCAAACTGGTCCTCAAATTCGGATGCAGCGCGCCCCTGGCCGTCCGATGCCCTAAGGTTTTGCCATAAACACCGTTCCGCAGCCGGATACCAGGCGACGCACAAACTAGTTTCTCAGCATACAAAAACCGCTCGGGTCGAGAAAGGCACCCAAAACGCCTTCCGCGCTCACATACGCTTGTCCCCCTCCACGCG
This sequence comes from Bdellovibrionota bacterium, assembly GCA_041751875.1. Classification (GTDB taxonomy): domain Bacteria; phylum Bdellovibrionota; class FAC87; order UBA2466; family JACKAF01; genus JBGSIC01. Next base: position 18,598 of record JBGSIC010000011.1, on the reverse strand, counting down.
GCGAAAGATTCTGGTTGTAAATTTTAACAAGCTTCTGCCCATAGCTGTCCAAGCCAAACTGCTCACGCAAGATCTTGGCATTAGCTTCGATCACGGACGGGTCTACGCTTTGCTCACATAGAGCATAACTGGGAGCGCCTGCAGGCAGTGTTTTGTTTTGCACAGCCGTGATCACTTCTTTCTGCAGGTCCTCATTGAGAATCCCAAAATCCACTTTACCGTTTACCAGCAAAGCCTGAAGGGCCTGCGCCTTGAGCTGCGGAGTGTAGGCTCGACCATAAGCATGAAGGTACCGAGACAGCTCTTGATCAATGATTGCCTCCAGGCGAGGCTGCCCGATCACCGATACCGGAATATCCAAGCGAGTATACAAACCTGGCAGCTCCACGCCAGCCTGTCTGAAATCAGCGGTGATCGCTGGTAAATCGCGGCCCCAAACGGGTGTCCCCATCAACCAGGGTTCCATAAAGGCCAAGCCAAACCCTTCCGCCACACTGGTGGTTACAAACGTGTCGGCCTCCGCCAAGAGTTGCTCGAAACTCGCTTTCCATTGTTTTCCGGCTTCAAACGTGACTGGTAGGTTCATCTGCTTTGCGAATCCTACCCAGCTTTCGTAAACTGCTCGTTCTCCCGTCCCTTCGGCGGGAGCCAGAGTCGTCGCAAAATGGTTCCCCTCACCAGCGACTGAAGCCCAGAACAGAAACTCGCCCAGGTTTTTCCTTCGGATGGCGCGGGTAGGATAAAGCCACAACCGATCCACTCCGGTCGGTCGACTCGCCAAAGGGCTCACCGAAACTTTCTGAAACCAAACCGGATTGGGAAGAAAGTGCAACTGGGCCTTCGGAAGGCCCGCAGCAATCAAACGCTGATAGTCGCGCCCGTTAAGTACCGCATACTGCACGTTCGAACCAGCCGGATAAAGACCTTCTTCCAAAGGCTTTTCTTCATTCCATTGCGCGACCAATTTGGAATAGTTGGCGGGTCGACTATCTTCGGCAAAATCATGCAACTGCAATAAAAGAGGATAGCCCTGAGCCGCCATCGCCGATACCATCGCCGTCACCCCAATATTCTTTCCTAAGGTGGGGTTGTGAAAGTGCCACACGTCGGGAGCCTGCCCCAGTTTCTGAGCAACGGCAGTTTCCATCTTCGATAAAATGGCGGGGACGGTCTTGGAATCGTAGGAATCCGCGTAATTCAGTTCAGGAACCACAACAATATTACGATGCGCGAAGACAGTGTGCGACGGCGCCTCACCGACCACTACAACAGTCTCGACTCCCATTTTTTTGAGTGCGTAAACCGCATTCTCAATAACCCGGGTAACTCCTCCGGCCCTAAGGTGATGGTGCACTATCGCAACAGCGCGGCGTGGGGAGTTCGCTCCCATCATGTTTGCGTTCACAGCCGCTTCCATCGCTTCCACACACATGGAAAAAGCGAGACTCGGAAACACAATTCCCAAAAGACCAACCAACTTCATTAACTTCATGAACGCCCCTCCAATGCCGATCCACAATCTGCCTCCTCGAATGGAGCAGACAACACAGAAAAATTCTCGCGGGTGGACTGAAGAAGTGTTTCACCGCGACGTACCCAATCCAGCGCATCCGCCTGAACGCGGTAGTTCAACACCCCGTCCACCACTTCCCACTGAAAACCGTAAAGAAACTCACTCGGGTAAATGTCTCCGATCAAGGCAGAAGCCACAGCCGCATCGACTAAGCCAGCCACTCGCGCCATTTCGGCGTTCCGAGTTCGGTTTCGCACATAAAGAAGATTGTGAAACTCTGCCGGAAGCACCCACCCCGGATTGTCATCAATGAGTATCGCGTGGCGAACATCTCCCAAATGCTTTGCAATACTTTTTCGCAATTGTTCTTGAAGAAAGCGGCTTTCGTACCGGCCAAGGGAAAAGGGCAACTCGCGCCAAGCGGCCGCGACATCGAATTCTGGTTTAAGAAGGTCTTGGTAGTAAATAAGGTTTGTGGCGTGCGACCGCGCTGTGGTGCCATCCGGTAATACGAGATGATCGAGAAGTTTCTCCATGCGCGCGACAGGATCGTTGCCCGAATAAGCGCTACAAAAATGGAGGCGCACTTTTCCGATTTCAGGGTAACGCTGAGGAAGGGTTACCAAAAACTGTATCAGCTCTGGCGCACCCCAAGTAATGCGATACAGCTCACCGTCTGCTTCTACGGCATACGGCTTCGGCGTTTGAGCCGCCAACGCTTCATTTTTTTGGATGTCGCGAAAGACAAGCATGTTGTCCATATCGAGTACAAACTCGAGCAGGGGAATTTCAGCCGAAAGGCAGGGCGTCCCCCATCCCAACGAGAGCAGTAGTAGGCCGTGAAAGAAGCGCAAAAAAGTCCCCAAAAAGAAGAGGACGTTAGCATGTGGGAGAAGAAGAGGCAACGCGGCGCAAAACTATCGAACACGAAACAGATTGTCTAAATCTCTAATCTGATCAGCTATTTGGCTGTCGCTCAACCCTTCGGTCGAAGGCCCCAGCGCAGCAATTTCTAGCTCGGTGGGAACGCGGTTCATGACCATTTCCCGCGAATAGACCCCTGTGTACACCGGGGTGTGCCCCCCTACTTGCTTGGTCTTGTAGATCGAAAAATCGATAATCTCTCCGATGGAAATAAACCCATCTTTTACTCCTGATCCGTATCCATCGGCGTAGCCAATCAAAGCTTTCCACAGGGCATGACCAAACGCACTGCCCGCGCTTCCACTAGGTCCGTTCGGTTCATCCGGGTCTTTACCAGGTCCGGTCGAAGACGTTTCACTGATTTTGCTGGACGCCAGCACGAACAGAGTGCGTTTCCATTTTCCCCAGTTCTCCCACGCCGCTTTTTTTGCGTTGAAAGAATCGACCAGGCCACCTGAGTGGCAGGCCATGATGAAAATAACGACTTCCTTCGCTGGGAGCGCAAGCGTGGCATCGCGTATCTGATTGTATGTCACCCCAAAAGCCAGCCCCTGTTGGTAACCATGCCCTGAAGAATACTGGACGTACATGTCGTGGAAAGTCATTTGCTCTCGCAACGAACTCCAGTATTTTTTGAGCTCTGCGCCCCCTGATTCACTAATTACCTTTGTTCCATCGTACTCGCCGCCGAGTTGGCTCGTAAAAATGTTGTGCGTATGATCGATGTCGTACTTCACTTCATTTCCCATAAAGCCCGACAGATCATCGCCGAACCCAAGGTAATACTTTTTCCCAATGAACTGGTCCGTCAGCGACCGTCCGTTCCCCGCTCGTCGAAGTTGCTCTATAAAGGCGATCGCAAGGGAGTGAGAAGCGGCTTCTGAAACGCCGGAGGCGTACCCGTAAAACTCAAACCCCTGATCTTCCGTTTCAAACATTGTCGTAAAGCGGTGCAAACCCGGATAAAGAGGATCTGAATAGGAGGAGTGCACCCAGTTCCAGGTGAGACCATGAAGACTGCGGTACACCCCGCTTTCCAAAATTCGCGATTCGGGCGCCCAAGACAGAGGTGCACCCGCGCTCTCTCCAGGCCGAACATAAAATTGAATATTGCCCATCACATGATCAATTCCATAAATCTGCGTACCGCGGCTCTCTGCATTTTGCCGCACTTCAAACGCAGAGTTTGAAATGAGTTCCAACTTTCCCATAGGGGTGTTGGCCAGAACAACAACACTAGAAAAAAGCCCAAATGTGAGGAAAACAAAGTAATTCATTTTTTGTAGTTCGCTGATATTCATTTATCGACTCGAACGACAAAGGGCTAAAGTGAAATGCCGGTTTAAGAGCGTTTTACGCGTGTTTGAGACAGATTTTTTCAAACCCAGATTGGTGCTAACAGCGGTTAACGCTTTAGCTGGAGAAGCATCAAGAGGGTTTATGGAATAAGTTCGAATCGAATCGGAACGCGCACAGCTCGCTCGGAGAAACCTTCGGGAGCCCGCCACTCTTGTGCCGCCGAAACAGCGGAGTCATCGAGAATGGAAAATCCCGAAGTGCGGTGAACACTCACGCGGTGAGTTTTTCCTTGCGGATCAAACAACACAATTAGTACCACCAATCCCTGCCAGCCTCGCTCCAAAGCTTCTGTCGGATAGATCGGCGGTGTATTCTCCCCGCTCATGAGTGATTCGAGAGCCACTTCGGGAAACGACTTAGTTTGCTGGAGCTGTTGTTGTTCTCCTTCACTATTCTTGTTTACTTCCGTCCGCTCAGTAGCAACCGGAATCGGTGGAGTGGTCACTTCGATCCAAGCACGGCTTCCCTCATTCGCTCTAAAGAACGTAGGCTTTGTCTGGCCAAGCGCAAACACCATAAAGGAAAGCAGTACGGCGTGACCTGAGAGGGAGAGAGTAAAAGCCACTTTCATGTTCAGCTACCCGATCCAAAACCGATCGAATAAGGTGGGAGTCCGACTTCAATAGCTCTTTCAAATTTTCGCTCCGCAGTGTTCCACACGCGGACGGCACTGTCTTTCAGACTCCGATCCGCTATTGCCACGTTCTTGGTTCCTGGTATCGCGAACAACTGACTCCATCCCTGATAGGAGGGAGTCGAAGAAACGCTCAACATCTCGGTCGAACGCGTACTCAAATCGAAAGAAACCAATGCGGTATGATTTTCCGCAGTGCTGACCAACGCCACACCTCGTGCATCATCCGTCAGAACGAAATCGATTGCTTCGCCCCCTAATTGAGATTCAGATACTACTAGCCCAGCGTCGAGTTCCTCTATCCCGCCGTCATTCACCCCCCATACCCCGAGCGAGGAAACGTAGGTTTGTCCGCGCCCATTACTTCTAAATGGAGTATTCGGATTCTTGCCTGTTAACTTTTTGACTCCTTCTACTTCATCTCGTTCCATATTGAGAGTCAGCACAGCCCCCACCCCTTTCGCTAGATATTGGTCCGTACTGTCAAGGCGCTGAAGCAATACGCGCAAATGTGCCCCCTCTTTTTCCATCCATGACATTTCTGGAATCCCGTCCTTGTCTGCCCATGGGGAAACGTCGATCAGTTTATTGAAACCGATAGGGTTGAGATCACACACCAAAATATCCTTAGCGTTGTGACGAGTGATGTAGGCCTTGTTATTGAAGACGGCGATGTCTTGCGCGTTCGTTCCTCGTCCGACCGAAAATTCCACCACCGTTTTAAAACTCAGCTGGTCAACCACCTGGATGCTGTCCGTTCCTAGCCGATTAACAATAAAGAGATAGCGTCCCGAACCCTCTCTTACGATGGCATCGGCTGACACAGGGAGGTTACGTGAATCAACGGATCCTTCGGAAAGAGAAATTTTCTTGAGCGCTCCGGCTGAGAAAAAGTGGTCGACGGTTGAAACCCATAACGTGGCTCCACCTGAAGGCGACCCGCTAAAGTCCAAAGAAATGTTCGGAGCGATACACAGTTGAGATTGCTCTGAGGGCGAATCACTTCCTCCCCGGTCTGCACAACCTCCGAGCCAAACACATACCAACAAGGCAACACCAACATGACTGTTTTTCATATCTCAACCTTCCACGATAGATAGATTCTTCTTCCCGGAACGGGATAGCCTGAAACACCAGAAATATTTTCTACAGACTCAACTTCGGAATTTTTGTAGGCGGCGGCGGCCGTCGTGGCATCCGCTAGGTTTCTTCCCTCAAGTGTCCACTCGCCCCACTTTCCCCCGTTCCAGCTAAGCTGAATCGCATGATCACCGACCGCCCCGATGCGCTTTAGGTTAGCCACATCGCCGTAGGTTGCCCCCGTCAACGTCCAGGTGTAACCCAAGGCCCACTTATTCTTCTCGTAACGTGCGGCGACTCTCAGGCGCTGACGAGGGCGCCCGGGTAACTCCTTGCCTTTTTGGTAGTCGATTTCACTTTCATTTATGGCGTGAAGCCAACTCCAACCCGCCGCTAAGCTAAATCCATGTGCGTCTTTTCCTTCCACCAGAATCTCTTGGCTGAGAATATTCGCCCGACCAATATTTACGGCAACCGCGGAGGCCTGAGCGTTCTGTAGATAGCTAATGAGATTTTTCCCCCAAGCACTCGCAGCCGTATAGCTCAGCTTCCAAGTGTGAAATAAGAAGGGTGCGCGCCATTCTCCGTCCCATCCTCCTTCCACCTTCCATGCTCTTTCTTCCTGAAGAAGAGGATTGGCGGATAATCCGTCGGGGCGGCCGTAGAGTTCCATCATCGATGGAGCACGATAGAAATACCCTCCGGCAAGTCGGATGCGCGTGCTTGCGGAAAAGGTGTAAACGACACTCGCGCGCGGCGACAAAAAGAAATCCTGACGTACCGACGCCTGGGTGCGCGCGCGGCTTTTATTGAGGTGTCCTTGAATACCCACATTTCCCCGCAATCGACCACTCCCCCATTCGACGTCTGCCCCCATGGGGAGCTGAAATCTCTCGTTATCAAACAGGGGCGAAACACTACTGGAACTCTCCATCTGGTAGCGTTCCCACTGGCCCCCGATTGTGGTGCGAAACGTCCCGTTCGTTTCCTGCAACCAAGTCTGCGTGGAGCGCACTCCCAACGTTAAGGAGTGTGAGTCATAATCAATAGACCGACTTCCCTGAGGAATACCGCGCAAACCATCCTGACTCCATACCGAGTAGACCTGCGCGTGAACGGGGATTGTCTTGATTTGTCCTCTATAAATTGCGCTGTTTAACTGAGTAAAACCTCGCCAAACTCCCGAAGTCGGCGCAGAGACGGGGCCGGGCAGGCCCTGTTCGCGCAACACATTCAAACTGAAAAGGTCGCAAGTAGACGAGGGACTCAAATTGAACCGTGCGTGAGGTAAGAAGCTGATTCGCCTAAAAAGGTTGTCTTCTCGCCGACGGATACGATCGTCCGCAGAATTGAAAAGGGTTCCGTTGTTATCAAAGTAAAGAAAGTCCTCGAAGGCTTGGCTGTACTCCGCTGCAAACTGAATGGGATGACGGTTTGGCAAAGCCGCTCGCGCGTAAGCTTCCAAATACCCGAATGCTCCCGTGCGCATGGTCACGGCAGGCCTCGAAAAGGTCTCGGGCAACCGAAAGTGAATCGCCCCGCCCAATCCGTCTTCTCCGAGAGTGGTGGAAATCTGTCCCGGCGCCACCTCAACGCGCGAGAAGTGATTCGCACTCAGGAGTTCCAAGTGCGTCACGCCATACTGAGAAGTTTTGAGAGGAATACCTTCAAAAAAGAAACGGGTTTGCGAAGGATCTTGACCACGAACTAAAAACTGGGGCACCGAGCCCGCGCCACCCGACTGGCGGACAAGAATCGCAGGTGAACTTTCGAGCGACTGCGCCACAGTAAACGACTCAACGGGAAAACTTTCCACATGGAGAGAAGAACTCTCATGAGAGGACTTCTTCTTCCCCAATACTTTAATGGCGGGGAGTGAGGCCGATGTGGTTTCACATATAATAGAGGTGCTGAGTGTTAGGCTAACCGCCAAACAGCTTAGCAAGTAAGTGCGCATACTCCCTCGAGTCCGATTGGTAAGGTCTTCGGACTTGTGGGCACCTCAATCTCCTACTTGCGCTCGCTTCCCAGGCCAAGGCCCAGTGCTTTTTCTGCGCTTTCGTTCCCACTTACCGCTGCGGGGCAGTTCCGGATTTACACCGGATTCCAAAGGCTTTCGCCTTTTTACCAACCCCCAACCCGTATCACGTGAGCATCCTGCACGCCAAGGCCCCTTCCCCCTTTTTCGATAACATGCTAGCTTGGCGTCATGGCTGAAGAAATTTTTGTAAATTTGGAATTCACCCCTAACCCGAACAGTCTGAAGTTTTCGGTTAACCGAGCTCTACTCCCTTCGGGCGCCGCTCAGTTTAAGTCTAAAGAAGACACCTACTTGGCCCCTCTTGCCCGTGCAGTTTTTGCGATCGCAGGCATCGAATCGGTCATGGTCGGAGTAAACTTTGTAACCATTACCAAAGCAGCCGAAGGCAACTGGGATCAAATTGCAGAAGATGTCCCTGCTGCAATTAAATCGTTCTTGGAGTCTGGGGTGGAGCCATTCGATCCGGCATGGTTTGAAAAACAGGCTGAACAACACGCCGCCGCCTCGAGTTCTGAAGGGGACGTGGCTCGCCGGGTCCGTGAAATTTTGGACAACGAAATCCGTCCCGCTGTGGCGATGGATGGAGGCGATATCACGTTTGATAAATACGAAGATGGAAAAGTCTATCTTCATCTGCAGGGAGCCTGCAGCTCGTGCCCGAGTTCGATCATGACCCTTAAAATGGGCGTGGAAAGCCGGCTGAAAGACGCCATTCCTGAGATCCAAGAAGTCGTTCAAGCCTAGAGCCCTTATTTTCCCAAGCCGCTTCGCCCTGCCACGGCGCGCCCTACGCCTTCCCGATGGATTTACCGAAAAGGGTGTTAGACCATGGGGCTTTCGAATCACCGAAGCCCTTAACCGGAAAACCATCATGCGCCTTTTCCTTTTTGGGATTTTCTTGTCTGCTTTCGCCCAGGCCGCCCCCTTGGAGGAGCTCCAATGCTGGGGAAAAGATCTGATCCGTGTCGCTGACAATCAAAAGCTAAGCCGATTTGAGAGTAACGCCCAATGCGAGGAAGCTCGGCAAGCTTCGCAAGGTGGCGTCGTGTGCCTCTGGTTTACCCCCGGCATGCCGATTGGTCCGGAAGGTTGGGAAGAAACCGGTTGGCGCCCCACCAATATCGAAACCCGTATTGGCCTGGGAAGAAAAGCCATTTCCGATTTCCCCACTTGCTTAGGCGTCACCGCAAACGCGAGCGGAGGCATTGTTTGCACCAATACAGGACTAGGTTTCAAACCCACCAATATTGAAACCAATCTCTGGTGTGGAGCTTCCTCGCAACACCTTTACTGTACGCAGGCGAGTCAAGCCGCAGTGGATTTTGAGGTTTGCAGTTTTCCCAGTGAAGGCAGTGGCGTCGAGGCCGGCTGGGTGAGAACCAAGATCACCGATACCTGCGAGTACAGTGGTAGCAAAGCCACAGTGGAAAACTGTAACGCGACCTTACCCATGCCTTAATGCACTAGTTAACGAGCCTGATACTGTCCGGGCCTTCCACCAAAATCTGCGGGTTGGCTTGCCCCTCTGAAACCACATGCCCCTTACCGGTCACTTCAATTTGTAATCCCGGATTCACCCATTTATTGCGCTCGTACACGGCCTCGGTGTGCTTAAGATTCCAAATAGATTTAAGTTTCTTTCTAATGTCTGCAAAAACATCAGCGTCGTCAAAATTGATAATCGTGTATTCACGCTTGATCCCGTGGGCGTCGTTCCCCTGGACCGCTAAGACTTCAAACAATAGCTGAGGGCTCTTGGGAAAATAAACGATCGAACCTGTCACCGTTTTGGGTTTGCCATCAATCTTCTTGATATTTTCCAAAACTTCTACCGCCGGCTTCTGCTGCAAATCGAGCATAAGATGCGTAGGAAGCTTCGGATGGGGGCGCACTTTATACTTCAAACGAATAGTGTCATTACGATAGAGCGCTTTTGTTTGATCCGGGTCCAGGACAAACACCGGAACGACGGCGTCCCCATACTCCACTACCAGTATCTTTCCCTGTTCTGCTACTGCATGCACCTTTCCTACTAATTCTGTTTGCGCAAGAAGCTCGCTTGGCAACTGGGTTTTGTGTGCATACGCAGGATGCGCGGGGGTGTGAGCCTTTTCAATCTTCACGTCGGTCAACATAATGTGACGCTGCGGATTTTTCGGATTCTTAATTTCTCCCCAGACCCGGATCCGATCGTGTCGGCGGGTTTCGGCAAGGGTTGCAATCAGTTTCGGATCCATGGCCGCAAGAGATAGGTGAGTGCTTCTAAAAAAATCGTTGGGGTCTCGCACCGTCATCACGAACTGATTGTATTGCGCGGCCGACCCATGCACCTCGCCCACCAATCCCTCCCCCTTAAGCGTGTCACCCACTTCATCCCAATCCAGATTAGCGGACAGGTTGCGTGAGGCATGACCGGCGTTCACTGGCGCGTATGAGCCAGCCAAACTTTCCAATCGGAGGAGATCGCTTTGAGTGACTTCCGTGAGTTCCCCAATGCGGAGGGCAAAGGCGGCTTGCGAAACAAGAAACAAAAACAAGGCAGATTTATACACAGTTCCCCCAGTGGGAATGACGCTAGCAAGGTTTCTACAAAGGCGCATCTCAAAAATATTCGGCTCAACGACGAGATGCGCTTAATCGTCCAGGTTGCCTATGTCGTCACGCTGAAGGGGGAGGATGTGGCGTTGGTATTCCTCGAGGAAGGCTAGCTGCGTGCGATCTTCGATTTTATCAACAAACAACACCCCGTCTAGGTGGTCTAGCTCATGTTGAAACACGGTTGCCAGGAAATCTTCCGCGACCACTTTGCAGGCTTTGCCATTTTGATCGAGATAGTTGACTTCAACTTTGCGCGGACGAAAAACAAGACCACGGAGCTCCGGCACCGATAAGCAACCTTCCCAAAATCCCTGGGGGGTTTTGTCGAGGACAGTAATCTTCGGATTGATCAAAACGGTAAGTGCTTGTGGTTCGGCGTCATCGTATTTATCGCCTGCCTGAGAAATCTCAATAAGCGCGAGTTGAATGGACTCATGAACCTGGGGAGCGGCGATGCCGATGCCCCCGTACTCTTTCATCGTCTCAACCATATCGAGAATGAGGCGACGAGTGGGTTCGCTCTTAATTTCTTCTGGGGTCAACGGACGGGCTTTTTGCCTTAGTACCGGATGCCCCATTCTTGCTACTTTACGGATGGCCATACGGGCGTCTTCTCCTCGCCATTATCATAGCGCATCCTGCTAGAGCGGGTTCAGGTTGTCAAATAAGTGTATAAAATCAGTTTCTTACTCAAAGCTTGACCCGATCCGCCAAATCGCTATAATGCCCAGCGTCATTACCGCTTATCCCGTTTTTGGAAAGGACCCCCCAATGAACCGAATGTACCCTCTTCTCCTTGCGAGCTTAGGCTTGGTTCTTCTTCTTATTGCCGGATGCGCAGAGGAAAATGATAACGCGGTTCGGGGCAGTTTGGGACGCGCCGGCATCGCAAATCCACAAAGAAACTATGAAGGTCCGACCATCCAACGAGATGGCAACCGCGTCCGTCGCGTACCTCGTCAGCTTTCCCCGTTGGCCGAAAGGGTAGCCCAAGACCAATACAATATTGAAAAGGAACGCCGCAAGCAGCTCGCGCGCATCGACGTTTCCACTTTACCGGACATTGAGGATTCACAAAGCGCGGTGATCAACCTTCGCACAAATCATTTGCCCGAAGGAGCCATCACGCTCAATGCCGAACGAATCGAATTGCCTCGAGTGTGCATTCAGTTTGAAGCCCCTTTGCAGGAAGGCACCGAAGTCCTTCTTGCCTCAGGTGATTGCCCAGCAAATGGCGAACGTTTGGCATCTCCGCAGCTCACACTTAAAGCGAGTTTTGTGGCAAACGATCTTCAGATCGACCAAGGGTTCGAACCCATTGAACTCCTTCTTGGCGACAAAGCCGTCGGTTTAATTGAAGTCTCCAACTTCGCCCCTCATAAACGACAAGATTCCCAATCGAAAAATTGGTACCGTACCTTCGGACCCGGTTACAATCTGGTTCAGTTTTGCGACGGCGAATACTACGCCGCTTGCCACCCCAACGAGTAGTTCCATAAGGTGCCTGGCACCTTTTGGAACCCTTAACGCCTCTGGTCACGTGACTTCGTGCTTTTGTTGTTCCTGCAAATAGTTCAAACTATTTGGAAATGCTTACCGCGTTCTTTTGCCCGTTTGGACTCTGCTACAATATAAGGACGGCCGTATCTTAGTTTGATCACCGTGATTCCTCGGCCACTCTAGAATCCTTCATCCGTCTTATATCCCATGGTTAAAGCCTTTATCCGCAATCCCCCTCTGTGGGTTAGTTTCGTTTTGTTTGTCGTGCTCTGTGGAGTCGTGTTCTTTCTGAAAGAAAGTCTACTGGCTTATCAGAGCCTGAACCAAAACGTGGAACAGCTCTTGGGAGAACGTGCGCAATCAATCGCGGAGATGGCAGCGGCCGTCGTGAATCCTGAAGCGCATCAGAACGTGGTGCGCGCTTTCTTGGAAGAAAAGCCGCAAATCAAAAAGTCAGAAGACTTTGTCAAAATCCAGCGCATCCTTCGCCGGATTCAGCTTATTCACAAACTTGAACATGAAATCTCCACGCTTGTTTGGATGCGCACCAGTCCCCCGAACACTTTAGCGCGCATTCTCTCAGGGAACCGAAAAGTTCGTATCGGAAAAAGTTTCATCGTGAAACCCGAGGCCTTTAACGTCTTCGAATCTAAGAAACCTGTTCGTACCGCCCTCTATCAAACTGAAGATGGCACATGGGTTTCCGGTTTTGCTCCAGTCAAAGACAAAGCTAACAATGTCATTGCGGTTGTGGCCGTCCAGCTACGTGCGGATCAACACTTATCCGCTAAAAGCAGAAAAATACTCGCCAAGGCGGGGACCTCCAGCGCCGCAGTCATTATCCTTCTTGTGGGCCTTGCTTTTTGGTTTGCCAATCGCATGCGTCGTGCATGGGCCGATCGCAGCCACTTGTCGATGAGCAAATTTCCCTCAGCGAAAGAGATTGAAGAAAAGGAACTTGAAAAGTTACGGCTCCAATCTGAACTTGATTCTGCTAAGAAAGCACTCACAGAGCAACAAACTCTCGTACAATCCAAAGAGGACGAAATGGAGGCAATCCAAAAGCTCCACCAGAATATCGTCGACTGTTTCTCTGAGGCTTGCCTGGTGTTCCGTAAAGATGGCAGCTTAATTTCTGTTGTTTCTCAAAACAGCGAAACTCTTTTCGGTGAGAAATGTGCTGAGAAACCCATTTGGGATCTCCTCGGGGGCGATATTTCACAAACCAGAAACGTAATCAAAAGGATGTTTGAACCGAAGGCGAACTTCGAGGAAGTTGCCCGCTCGCTGCCCAACACTCTTACCAATCCCCAGGGTGAAACGATTGAACTTGCCTACTATCCTTTCCGCAATAAAGTAGATCAATTGACGGGTGTTGTCGTTATCGGTGCAAAACCTGAGTCTCAAGTGGGTGCGTCCGCGGAAAGCGGTCTTAGCCGTCAACGCTTACTGCGTTTTGTTTCCACACTCTCACCTCGATCCTCGGCGCCAGAGATCCAGGAACAGTTTCTCAATGAGTTTATGAGTGAGCCCGTAGGACGCTACACGGCGCCCCTCGTGGAACATGCTGAAAAAGTTGCACGCAAGTTGAACAAACCGGTTCCCACGCTGCGCTTAACGGGTGAAGATCTTCGTGTCGTGCCGGAAGCGTACTTGCCCCTATTTCCCGCCTTGAAAAACGCAATCGGTTTTGCCATCTCCTTTGGGATTGAGTCTACTGTACGCCGTAGCGAACGCGGCAAGCCACCCTCCGGAACACTCACACTCACTTTTGAACTGATTCGTGAATCCTTCCGTCCCGCGTGGCTCTTTATCACTCTGACAGATGACGGCTCCGGCATCTCGGTATCTTCCCTTCGCAAGAATTTGCGCACGCACGGAACGCAGTATGACAACCTTAGCGATTTTGCCGTGCTTCAGAAAGTTCTCGACCCCCGTTTAGGATTGGGGCGCACCGGCGAAGCTGAACTCCATTCGCTGCAAACATTTGCCGCGCAGTTAAACGGACAGGTGGAAGTGCAATCGACTGCTGGCTTGGGCACGCATATTACGATCATGTTGCCCTACCAACAGGCGCTCTTGGCACTCGGCAATCAGAGTATAGCGCCGTTGCGCGAAGTAGCTTAACGGATCGGTAACATCAGCTAACAAAGTTTTGGTTCGCATCCATATTTGAACGGAAGAACTGCTATCCTGGATAGACTTCATCTCTGAACTTCTTCCCTTCTCACTCTCGAGGAAAATTTGATGAAACTCTTAAGGGTTCTGGCTTTTGCCGGCGTTCTTCTCACCGCTGTGTTAGCCGTGGGAGCAAGGGGCGGTTTTGGTTTTCGCCTGATTAACGGAAATCCCGTTCCGGCGGGTACACACAAAGAAGTCGTCGCCCTTAAGTTTAGCGACGGCACGCAGTGCACTGGCACTGTGGTCGGCGCAAAAGCGGTTATCACGGCAGCCAGCTGCGCGTCGGAATCAACCACAGCGACCTTTACGCTCGACGGGAGCAGTTACTCCGCTTCATTCACCCTGAGCGACCTTTTCACCAAGGAAGAACACGACATCGCCTTGGGTCTTATGGACAAATCCACAACGATTAAACCCGCCAACGTAGGGGGAACCGCTGCGGAAGGAAATCCGATTACTTTGATGGGTTATGGCTGCACCAAAGAAGACGGCACGGGCGGCAACAACGGTCAGCTCTTGATGGGAGAAACCGTTCTCACTCGGTTAAACAATCACAGCATGATTTCTCAGAAGAAGGAAGGCGCTATCCTTTGCTTCGGTGATAGCGGTGGCCCCGCCTTCCAAAACGCATCGGGAAGCGAAGTTCTTCTAGGTGTGAATTCCCGTGGCAACCTTCTTAATACCAACTACAGCACGCGCCTTGATCTAGCGGCGTCCAAAGATTTTCTAAAAAGCTGGGGGGATCAAAACTCAGCAAATATCTGCGGTATTCATGTGAATTGCACAGGCGGTGCAAACGCTCCGACTTGCAATCTGGCCGCGGCGCCAAACCCCGTCGCAATAAATAACCCGGTGACTCTCACCCTCACCGTTCAAGGGCAAGCCACTTCTGCGACTATCAACGGAGTGGCGGTGGCCGCAACCGGCGGGGCACTTACCGTGACACCCAGTCAGGCAGGCACAGCCCAAGCAACAGGTCAGGTGACCGGCGCAGGGGGTACCAACACCTGCCAAACAAGCTATGTTGTTACAGGCGATCCCGGTCCGGCCGCGCCAAGCTGCGAACTCTCTGCCATCCCCGATAAAATTAAACTCGGCGAACAGATCATACTTACCATCCGAACCAAGGGGGAAGTTACCCAAGCATACATCGATGGTCAGCAGGTCACGCCTCCCGAAGACTCTCGAACCATTAAGCCCACCCAAAAAGGGGTACATGAAGCAACTGGTTGGGTGGTCGGCCCCAAAGGGACCGCCCAATGCAAAAAAACCTACACGGTGGACGACGGATCGGTCCAGCCTGTCCCCCAACTTGCGGTTATCCCTACTTACTGCGGAAAAAATACGCTGACGGAAACTGATGTCGATACCGTCTGCGTGGGCGTCTTAAAAAACGTCACTCTTCACCGTGAGCAAATGTTGAGCTCGATGGTGCAGATTACCTACCGTGATGGCGTTGTGGATAACGTCCCAGTCGTCGAGGAAAAGGATCTCTCAGCCACACAACGCCAAGTAACCTTCTATACAAACGTCACGTTTCACAAAGATGGCTACCAAGTTTTGGAAACAAAAGACAGCACCCTTACCCTCACGCTTTCGGGAGCCGACAAAATTCCGACAGCTTTTGAAGGGCGCTCGCCTATTGGCCACTACTTCCTCGTGACTGCGATGACGCCGCACTAAGAGGTCGCCCTCTCCTCCTTACTATATGACTAAAAACATTCTGTTCGTTTTTCTCTGTCTTTTCATTTCGGCAAATGGGTACGCACGCCCGCGGCGGATCCAAAGCTTTACCTCGCTGGATCTGGGCGGCTATGGAACCAACCTCATTGAACGCTTCAACGTAAACCCCGAAAATGCGTCTCTCGTTAGCACGCTCGGCGGTTACGCACGCATTCGACGGGGCATCAAGCTGGGCCAATCCTTACTCTTCGAGCCTTCCTTCGGAACGATGCTGCCCTGGCGGGCGGGGGCGGATGGAAAAACCTATACGTTTATGAGCCACCTTGATCTGACGGTCGGGTGGCACCTTTTGAGTTGGTTAAAGGTTCGCATCGGTTCCGGTGTTCAATGGACGCTGATCATGGGTAACGGTGCTACCGTAACGTTGCCGAATGGCAACGGAACTTCGGATTTTTATAACCCTTCAGGGGCAAGCAACGCTTTCCTGATGACCGCCAACGGCGGCTTGGAGTTTGTACTCTCGGAGAAAGTTAGTGTCGCGCTGGATGCATACATCCTGCAGGTTGCCAGCGAATCTCGACGCAGTCTCAACGCTTCCGCAACTTTGGGTATCCGACTATGACAAAAAAACATTTTCTTTTGCTGGCGCTTTTGCTCTTCACTTTTAGCGCCCCGCTCTTCGGCTGGACTGTGCTAAGCCCCGCCCTGAGAGGCTGGAATCAAAGCCCACTCACTTTTCAAGTTAACTACGCCAATTGCCCCATCACGCAGGACGAACTGAACTCAGCGCTCGATGCGGCCCTTGAGTTGTGGAATAACATTCCGGGCTCAAGTCTTGTACTCGCGCGGGGTTCTTCAACGACAACCGTCGCGGCGTTCATGGCTGACACGGCGACCGACACTCCCGTGATTTTGTGCGATCCGCAAATGTCCACCAACCTGGGAACCGATTCAAATTTTATTCCAGGCGCTACCATGCGCGTCGCGGGAAGTTCCAATATTACTTACGGTGGAATTCTTCTCAATGCAGAAGCCGGAAAGTCTTCTCAGATCGCCAATCTCACTCCGCTTGAACTCGAAATCGTAATGGCGCATGAGATGGGCCATGTTCTTGGCCTCGGTCACAGCAGCATCGAATCGGCGCTGATGTACTACAGCATCGGAGATAAAAGTGAGCTGCTGATTGGAGAAGATGATCGCGACGGCGTTCGCTTTCTCTATCCCGCAAATGAATTCTCCGGTGGTCTGTACGGATGTTCGTCGGTGCATGTGCATGCGCATTCCCCCCCCACCCAGTCCGTACTCTACAGCGTTTTCTTTTTTCTTTTTCTCGGTCTCCTGCCGCGCCTCTCCCGGAAGCTGTTCCCACGCCTGTTCCCCGCATAATTTATTCTTCAAACTTTTCTTGTACATCTGCTTAATTCCTAAATTTAGCGCATTGCGTTACCTTATTCCCCTTGAGTGGCGCATTGCGCAGGTCTATAGAATGCCCACTGGTTCATGATGTAACCAGATAGCTGGAGGGAAGTATGAAGTTCTTTTTGATAACAGCATTCGCGCTCTTAACCGCGATGCCTGCGCTTGCTACTAAAGTGGATCCCAAACGTGCCGCAGGAGCAAGCCTCGGTAATATGGGATTCGATCTTTTTCGAAGTCTGTACCAGAGCAAATCCGGTGACCCGATCGCTGTTTCGCCGATGAGCATCAGCGAAGCACTCGCTTTAGCCACCTACGGAGCAGACAAAAAGACTCGGGAAGAAATGGAAAGCCTTTTTGTTTCTGAGGAACAGCGAAAACTCGGCCTCAACTTCGATACGATCGCTGACAACATTGTAGGAATTCGCAAGGATCTGCTCGACTACGCAACAAAAAGCAACGGTGTATTTGAATACAAAAGCGCAACTTCTCTTTGGGCAAATACCGCGCGTCAGTTCAAGTACACTCCTAAGTTTCTCGCGCTCGCGGCAGAAAAATTTGGTGCAACTGAGCTGAACGAACGAGACTTTTCCTTGGAAAAGAAGATCGACGGCAAAATGGTTAACGCGACGGTTGCGGAAGTAAATGAGTGGGTGGACAATAAAACCAACCACAAGATTCCTGTTTTGCTCTCCTCCTTGGGTAGAGATGATATTGCGATTCTATTGAACGCCATTTACGCCAAAGGGCGCTTCCGGGAACACTTCCCAGAAATTATTGACGGTAAATATACGACCGGCGGAGGCGACACGCTTGACGCTACCTACATGACTCAAAAAAATGAGGACATGCAAACTTATTCGGACACGGACATCGACGCCTATAGTTTCAACGTCGGGGATGTTGGGGCTCACAACGCAGGTCCCGATCAGGTGGCACTGGATATCATCGTCCCCAAAGACGGTGACTTAAGTGCCTTGGTCGACCTTATCGACCAAGACTATTACGAGAAAATCGTTTCCGGCTTAAAGCCTAAGGCGATTGAACTTGTTTCTCCCGCGGGTAAAGTGGAACAGGGAAAAGCAGCCTCTCTGGTTAAGACTCTCAAGGCGGCTCCGTTTAAGGTGTTGATGGCGTTTGACGCGGAGGAAGCCCAGTTTCAACCCTTGGGATCGGTTCCCTCTGAAAACAACATTTACATCAGCGACATCATTACCAAGACGTTCTACGAAATGACTCCGTTTGGATTCGAGGCAGCGGCGGCTACGGCGATCATGTTTGCTGAAGCCACCTCAATACAGGAGCCCCCTGCTTTTGAAAAACGAGAAATCAAGAGCGCAGCGTTGCACGTGGTCCGTCACATCCAAAGTGGTGCGCCGCTCTTCATTGTGGAGTATGACACGCCGGTGCAATACTCAGAAGAGGACGTCTACAAGCTCATTCAAGAAGGACACCAGCATGATCGTTTCCTGAAAAAGCGTCTAGCAAATGGAGAATCGATTGGAATCTCTTACGTCGAGGTTTCAAAAGGAAACTACGAACAGGTCATCGCGCGAACGGATGATCAGGGAAAAGTTCTCGAAATTCTCAAAAAACTAGAAGCCAAGAAAAACTAGTTGCGATGATCCGCCCACCTCGGCCCACAGCGGCTGAGGTGGGCTTTCTTTGC
>JBGSIC010000010.1:0-214084 GCA_041751875.1 Bdellovibrionota bacterium | reverse complement strand
CCTCGGCCCACAGCGGCTGAGGTGGGCTTTCTTTGCCCTCTTCTATTCTGCCAATTCCACGTACTTCGCTGATCTCCCTAAGCCTTTCTGTTAAAATAGAGCCCTGAGGTGAACACCCATGATTGCATCCAAGACGCGTCGCATTGCCCTACTTACCCTCCTTATTTTCAGTCTCCCGCTTGCCTTGCGAGCCGAGTTTGAAGAAGACCCAAATATTGTTGAAGAAAGACAAGAAAACTCTTCGCTTCGCAATTCTCAAAACACACAGTCTTCTTCGGAGAATGGCAAAAATACAAAGAGCCAACAGTGGGAAAGTTCGCAAAGCTCTTCCTGGCAAAAATCCAACAAAAATGAAAAGCGGAAATATTTTGTCGAAGGTGAGAAGCGTGTCGACGCTGGGGTCTTTCACGTAGGGTTTGCCGCGGGCGGAAATTTTTATACTGAACCCAAGTTCACCCTCGCAGGCGCGCCTCTGGGAGAATACTTCAAGGATTTTGGCTTCCAAGCGGGCGTCTACTTTGACTTCGATTACGAAGATACCCGACTAGGATTACGGGGTTGGGTAGGCTACAAGTACTTGCTCAACAGCGTGCACGCCTTTGCTTTTGACGGGATGGTTCGCTACTTGTTCCGAGTTTCCGACAATGCAAAGTTTGGTTTAGGAATCGGCGCGAGTGCGGGACTTTGGTTCCGCTCCCAAACGGTCGACACGAATGAAGAGGTTCTCTTCTTGCCTGCTTTCGTGCTAGGAGCTGGGTTTGATTTCAACCCGTTCCTCACGGATCTGAAACTTCTCATCAATCGCATTGGAGCTGACGCGACCTTACTGGGCGTGGAGCTAAGCTTTGGCGTGCGCCTTTAAGCCGCCGACTTCCTAAGCTGCCAATTCATACAGGCGCCATAGGACTTTTTTAAGCTTCTTTTCTTTGATCGGCTTGAAAAGGTACTCTTTTGCCCCTGCTTTGAGTGCCTTGAGCACAATACTCTCGTCGGTCATTCCACTCACCATCACCACAATGGGCGGCTCGGCGCTTTCGGCGAGAATCGCTTTAGTGGCATCAATACCTGAAAGAACGGGCATGACCACATCCATCACAACCAGCCGAGGCCGGTGGGTACGCACAGCCTGAACCGCCTCTTGCCCGTTCGTCGCCAGCGCTAAAATCTCAAAATCATCGACCAAAATAGAGTAAAGCTGTTCTCGCGTCTTCAAATCGTCGTCTACGATGATCAGCGTTGGTTTCATAAATCCTTTTTGCTAGGTTAGCGCCATGTTGAGGCTCAGTGTCCTAGTCCGCGTATCGCTCTGTTTCCTCGTCCTTTTACTCCCACTTACCGAAATGGACGAGTGGTTTTATGACCGTTTTTTTGTCCTGCGCGGCCATCTCACTGGCTCCACTCCTATCGTACTGGTGGAGATTGACGACGCCAAGCTGCCGCGTTCCGATAGCAGGGTAAAATGGCCTTCACTGCTGGAGAGCTTCAGTGTTTCGCCTTACCCGGCCCCCACCTGGAAGGCCTCGAAATATGAGCGGCTCACGGAACGCATACAGCGTGCGCTTCCACAACTAACGGTCTTTACCTCCTTTTACTCTACCGCGGATGCACACGAGGTAAGTTTTACTTCCGATAACTTTGTTTTTTCCTCCGTACTGGATGAGGACCTCCAACTTGCGGCCCCGCCCACGACACTCGCCGGTGATAAGAATTATGGATTCAACAATATTTTTCCCGATGATGACAACATTGTAAGAAAAACGTGGTTATTGCTTCGGGGTCATCGATCCCTGGCGCTTGCCGTCGCAGAGAGGATAAAAGTTGATGATAAACCGCTTCCCATTGACGTTCCCACAGAAGAGGGTCCTTACTGGATAGACTTTCGCGGGCCCGCGGGTTCGTACCCGACTTATCCCGCAGCCTACTTCCTAACCGGCACTCCCGATTGGAATCTACTCAAAGACAAGATCGTCCTGATTGGGAAAGCGCCAGCCAGTAGAGAACGAACTGTGGAAACCCCCATGGGCGCTCTATCAAGATTGGAACTGCAGGCAAATATTATAGATACGCTTCGCCAGAATCGCGAAATTCGCCACCTTCCCAGATGGGTTACCGTCTGTGTGGGCGTCGCTGCGATTTTACTATCGGTGGGAGTTATTCTTGCCTTCCCACTCTATTCTGCGTGGTTGAGCCTCGTGCTGCTCGCGCTAGCCATTTTGGGTGTGGGACTTTTTCTTTTTGCCTACTCGAAAGTGTGGTTTGGCGTCTCCAACGCGATTGTTTCTGTCTTTTTTACCCACTTCTTTCTGATGGGCTACAAACTTGGCCGGCATGAAGAAAAACAACATTTGATTGAACGCGAAGCCGCACAACTTAAAGAGATGGATCAGTTTAAGAACAATTTCATCTCACTGTTTAGCCATGACCTAAAAACTCCGATTGCGAAAATCCAAGCTATTGTGGAGCGCTCCCTGGCCGAGAATCCCGACCTGAGCGAGAAACTTCAGTTGTCGCTAAAAACGATTGGGCAAACGAACCAAGATCTGGCGCGATTCATTTCCGACATCCTGAAAGTCACACGCATGGAAACAATGGCCGTGGAAGTCAAAACTGGGGTGATCGATCTCAACCGCTTGGTCGAAGAAGCAGTTAAGCGCAGCCGTTTTATGGCAGGTGAAAAAGCGGTCGGCATTACGGTCGATCTTGAACCTCTTTTTTCCATGGAGGGAGATGAACAATTGATTGAGGAAGTCATCGCCAACCTGCTTGAGAACGCGATTAAGTACAGCCCCACTCAAAGCACGGTGGTGATCGGAACTCGTGAGGCTGGCGACAAAGTGTATCTCTCTGTAAAAGATCAGGGCCCCGGCATTCCTGCAGAAGAACTGCCCCGTGTGACGGCAAAATTCTACCGAGGCAAAACGGCAAGCGAGCAGACAAAGGGATCAGGGCTGGGGCTTTACCTCGCCAAATACTTCGTCGAACTCCACGGAGGCAAACTGGAGATTGAGAGTTCACCCGGTACTGGAACAACGGTACAATTCTGGCTCCCCCTTAGGGGCTAAATACCTGTAATTAATAACCTTCTTTCCATGCTCCCCTTTCGCTCCGCTTGCGACGTGGAAAAGAGTTTGGTATGAGAGAGACGCAACAAATTTCTCTCTTTTGACCGGCAGATCGGGCGGCATCTTTTCTGCCTAGGAGCGCGCTTTGTACTCAATTCTGGTGGTTGATGACGAGTTGGAACTCAGAAAGCAGGTGTGTGCTTTTTTGGCGTCCCAAGGTTATCAAGTGGCTGAAGCCGAAGACGGTGTTCAGGCCGCGGAGATGTTGCGCACCCATTCTTATCCTCTTGTTCTTTGTGATGTGAAAATGCCCCGCATGGACGGGATTAATTTTTTGCGCCATGTTCGCGCCCAGGAATACTCCACGGCGGTCGCGCTGATCACTGCCCACGGGAATGTGCGAGACGCGGTGGACGCCATTCACGAAGGAGCTTTCGACTACGTTGAGAAACCTATCAACGAAGAGCAAATTCTCCATTTGGTGGAAAAGGCGGAACGTGCTCACCACATGCTTCACAAAATTAAATATTCTGCTCCCATGCTCAGCCAAGATGGAGCCGAGTGCGTTGGACAAAGCCAGTCCATGCAGCGCATTTTCCAAGTGGTGGAACGCCTTGCTCGCGTAAATACTTCAGTACTCATTCGCGGTGAAAATGGTACGGGTAAGGAACTCGTCGCCAAAGGCATTCACTACAACAGCAACCGCAAGGACCATCCTTTTGTGGCGATCAATTGCGCAGCGATTCCGGAAAATCTCATCGAAAGCGAATTGTTTGGTCACGAAAGAGGCGCGTTCACGGGAGCGGATCAGCGTAAGATCGGCCTTTTCCAGTCTGCTGCCAAGGGTACCGTATTCCTCGATGAAATAGGCGACATGGCACCCGGTACACAGGTGAAACTTTTGCGGGTGTTGCAAGACCATAGTTTCACGCCGGTCGGAAGTAGTCGCGAAATCAAGGCAGACGTCCGCGTGATTGCCGCCACCAACCGCGACCTTGAGAAGCTGATCGGAGAAGGACGGTTCCGGGAAGATTTATTTTATCGCCTAAATGTGATGCCCATTTTTCTTCCGCCATTGCGCGAGCGCCGTGAGGACATCCCTGCGCTGGTCCATCACTTCATCGATAAGTTTAACGAAGAACACCGCAAGAAGATTGAGGGCATTTCCTCAGAGGCACTGGAAACGCTCGAACACTTTCACTGGCCGGGCAATATTCGAGAACTGGAAAATGCGATTGAACACGCTTTTGTCCTCGAGAATTCCAACATTATTACCATTTTTAGTTTGCCCGAATACCTGCCCAAAGAAAGTCGGCCTATACCGTCTTCTCTCGGTGCGGATGAGCCTTCCCATTTTCAGATGGGCGGCATGGATTGGGAAAAAGGCAAAGAGAGCTTCGAACGAGAGTTCATTATTCAAGCGCTTCGACGCAATTCTGGCCGCATCAACCTAACGGCAGAGCAGTCCAACATTCCGAAGAACACGTTGCTGCGAAAAATAAAAAAGTATCAGATCAACCCGCGCGAGTATGGTGTGGGGGCCTCCGCCCCCAGCAGTTTGTAAACACTGTTTGCCCCCGGTCCTTCAGGCACGACTAGCTTTACGCGTCACATTTTTCTTGCCAAGCTTTTGAGCCCTGCTACCTTCAGTAGTACATGGGTAGTATCGATAAAAATGCGCCGAAGTCGGGCGCCAAATCAGAGCCAAAAACTGAATCCGGTACAGGAAAGCCCTTAGGGCTAAGTTACGGAAGTTATCTTAGAGTCGACGAACTTATCGCTCTACAAACACCTCTATCCAATCCGCCAGCACATGATGAGCTTCTATTTATTGTTGTGCACCAAACTTACGAACTGTGGTTCAAGCAAGTTCTCTTTGAGATGCGCGCCCTCATCACACGTTTGGGCGAAGGTGAAATTCTTGCTGCTTACCGTTTACTCGATCGCATTTGTGGAATTTTCCGTGTGTTAGTCCAGCAGATAGACGTGCTGGAAACGATGACACCAGTGGAGTTCAATCGTTTTCGCGATGGCCTAAATCCGGCGAGCGGTTTTCAGAGTAAACAATTCCGCGAACTCGAGCTCGTAATGGGAGCTCCCGAAGCAGACCTGACAAAGTTCTTTAAGATGAATCCAGAGTGGAAGGATTCGGTCGCTGAACAGCTTAGCCAGCCCACCTTGCGCGCGGCTTTTTTGGACCTGCTTCTTGCAGAAAAACTCATCCTGGCCCCGGAAAGTGATCAAATCGTCGCGGCCGTCCTTCGCATTTATCAAGAACCGCGTCTAAGCGCGTTGCATAACCTATGCGAGTATTTAATCGGACTGGACGAACAAATCCTTCTTTGGCGTTTCCGACACGTGCAAATGGTCGAGCGGATGATAGGAATGAAGCCCGGTACGGGAGGTTCTCTGGGCGTTCAGTACTTGCAGCAAACACTACAGAAAAAGTTTTTCCGTGAACTTTGGGATGCTCGTAACGGGATGGGAAGCCCGGCTTACTAAAGAGATCGAAGCACGGCGCGCACCGGACTCGCATCCGCATCTGCCAACCGCAATGGTAAGGCTGACAAATCGTAGAACCCTGGAGGCACCTCCTCCAGCACAATCCCTTCCAAAATAGCCAACTTGTATTTGAGAGTAGCGTGGTGAGCCAGAAGCGTTTTCGAATTCACCGGATCGAGCGAAGGGGTATCGACTCCCACAAGCTTCACCCCCTTTTCCCCCAGGTATTCGATGAGCAAAGGCGAGAGAGCGAGAAAGTCTTCGTTAAAATGATTCGGATTGGGAAAGGAACGTGTTTTGATCAAAATGCGTTCGCCCTCGACGTCTGACATGAGATCACTTTTGTCGACCAGCGCTTTTACGCCCTTACGCACTTCAATCACCTGGCAGGGCCCCACGTAACGATCAAGCAGCACACTACAAATGCCTTCGGCACCTTTTTTAAAGTGGTTGGGCGCATCCACGTGCGCTCCCACGTGCAAAGTAGTCAGGCAACTCGAAAGGGTGAGATGATCGCCCTTTGCGGTATCCAAACTCACTTTTCGCTGGAAAGGAACATCGCCGGGAAAAACGGCTGTTTGGTTACTTACCGAGGGACTGATATCCCAGAGCTTGGGCGCTTTCGATTGGAAAGGCTCATAATGAGATTCCCAGGTCTGCCCGGGTGGTAGTTGATATTCTGGTTTGAGACCCAGTTTTTCAAGAAGCGGTACCAATACAATTCCCGCGTGAGCGGGTTGGTAGCCCTCTGCCAATTTTAAAATAATGCCCAAACCTTCGGGATAAGCTTTTGTGGGCAGCATCCCTATCGCCCACAAACCATCGGCTCCTTCTTTGGCGACAATTTTTCCCTCGTTCTTTTTCATCAGCTCCGTATCGAGTCTTCCCGGGCCCCCAATCCACTGAGGGGACTTCAGCATCAGCGCCCGAATGTGGCCGAGCGCCGAAGAGTCACTCGCTGAAGCTAACTTTTGGTAGAGTCGTGCCAGTTCCCCCAATGAAAGGATGGGAGTAGGAAGCCCACAACCGTCGGTGGCGGTCTGATAACTCCTCTTGGTTTCCAAAATGGTATCCAGCGTTTCACAAAGCTGGAGGTGAAAAGGGTGTTCGGTCGAACAATAGTGACTTTTGTCCCAGCCAAAACGTTCACACGCTTCCAAAATAGCCCCATGCTTGGAAAAGCAGCTGTGATAAATCTTTCGCCCGGACGACTTTTCTTCCTTTAGGCGGTGGCGAAACGAGGGATCTTGAGGAAAACCGGCTTTAAAAAGAATGGCCGGCTCCCACCTTTTATAATGAGCGCCGTATTTCTCTTCCAAGCTACGAACCTGTTCTTCGGTTGCAGAAACGGAACCTAACGCACTCAAAAAAACGCTGGGTTTTCCTTCCCACTGCTCTAAAGGAGTATGAGTAGCCAGAAACTGGAACGGTTTGAGTAGCGATCGTGCCGGGTAGGAGCCTACCCCTACTCCCGTACGGTATCGGATAGCGCTTCCCTCGCTCACCACAAGCTCGCCATAGAGCGCCAGCTCTGTGTTTCCCCCTCTTTTTAGGGTTCCCAAACAGGTAAAAAAGTCGGCCATTAACCCTCTCCCACATTCCCAATCTAGGCTCAAAAACTTCGCCCAAACTCAACCGCTAAGCCTAGAGGGAATCGCTTAAGTATTCAATAATATTCGCAATTAATTCCCCTAGACAACACTAAGTCAAACGGCTAGCTTGGATTAGTCGCGGCGCAACAGACTCCGTTACAACCAAACATTCTGGGGGATAGGTTTTGCAATTGTCCATCAGGCACCTTCTATTTTTATTTGTTACCATCTCGACAGCCTCCCTTTGGGCGGATGACGTTATTATTAGCCAGAGTATCCACGAGTGCCGCAAGCGCTTGGACACTGCGGGCCAACATCGCAGGCTCATTCCCGGCCTCAATGTCGCCATCGATTTCACCACCGGTACCGAACACGTTTTTAATGAAGAAGGGCGAAAAGTTCCCCAACGCTTCATGCGTTCTGCTCTGAGCCGCAACAACAATACCTATAATTTGCTCGAAGTATCTGATTCCCCTGAACTGGAAACGTTGCGCTTTCACCATCGCGACGGCGTGGTTCCTAGCAAAGGAATTGTCAGCCTCATCCCCGAAGGTAAAGGCAAATTTGAAATGATTCCTGTGCGCCACGGCAAGGGCCAATCTGGACCTGCGTTTACTCATGCGACGCAGAATCTTCCCGTTGTAGCTCATATGCCGGCCTTTCACGGAGCGGGCGGACTCAATAGTCAGGGCGGCTCCTGGTTTGATTTCATGAATTTAGTAATGAGTTCGAGCATTGAATTAAACGGCTTGTCGACTGAGCTCAAACAACTTCCCTTCTGGGTGCCTATCACGGTTGAATCGATTGATCTGCCGGGCTACGCGAGCGGGCTTCCCTTGGAAGACTTCTTGGATCCCGAGGCGATGGTCGATTACTCAATCAAATGGCTTGAGATGATTCGACGCACCTCGAATCTACCGATCATCCCGGTAGGGCGCAGTGCCTCCTCCGGTATTTTAGCGGCGATTGCTGAAAAGCGACCCGATTTGGTAGACGCGCTCATCATCATCAGTCCTGTGCACCCGGTGGTAGGATTGCTGCGTAACCAGGAAGAAGCCTACCGTCACGGCAAAGCAACGGGCGAGTTTATTGTGGAATCCCGCGAAGCGCGTCTCAAATGGCTGCGAAAAAAACTGGAACAAGACATCGTTCAACCAATTAATTCCGAGTGGTCTGTCGAGCACAATGCGGATGAACTGGAAAAACTCATTCACGAACAGGGCGGATTTCCGGGCACATCGGAGAGCGATCGCTTGGAATGGGTCGGAAAAATGGCGGCTCGCAAGTTATTCGTGCACCCTGCCCCTCCGGGACATGTATTGGAAACCCTCGGTCACCTTCCGGGTGGTACCGAAGACCAGCAGCGCGCTTGGTATGATCAAAAGCGTCGCAAGGGTGACTTCATTCCTAACTTTGCGGGTCTGGATACCTGCTTCCATTGGTATAAGACGATGCAGGAGGCTCCC
Organism: Bdellovibrionota bacterium; assembly: GCA_041751875.1. Lineage (GTDB taxonomy): Bacteria > Bdellovibrionota > FAC87 > UBA2466 > JACKAF01 > JBGSIC01. Next base: position 205,462 of record JBGSIC010000010.1, on the reverse strand, counting down.
GATGGCAGCCCTCTAGCCTGGCACCGTAATCAGAACGGGTTTAATGGCGTTCCCACTTTAGTGCTGATGGGCGATGACGATTGGCAGGTTCCCGACGGGAGAGGGCGTTTGGCCAATGGTGATCCCGTCGCGCCGACCTACGAATCCACCAACTTTGTACGCCAGCACGGCATTTCCCCCAATATGCAGTTGCGGATTGACCCCCGCACCTCGCTTAGCTGGGTTTACCACTTAAATGCCAATGGCATCCCGACCGCGGTTTGGGAATACAATGCGCACGAAGATGTTCGGCAGGCTTATCGGGAACTGGTCGACTCTTCTTCCCACCCTCTGACAGACCTAGAAATTTTCCAGCACGTTTCTCACGACGTAGTGAGCTTGTCCCATCCGAGCGTGCAACGCAGTTCGAAGCAGAATCGGCAACTCACCGTGAAAGTTTACTCACGCATTTTCCGATTCGTGCACGATGTGATCGCGTACCGCTCGGTTCACCACGGTCATACCCATTTAAATCCCTATGACGGCCCGGTGCATACCGACCACGCCAGCCGTTGGGTTCAGCCCGAATAGGGCCTTTGAGTAGAACGTGCGCATCGGCATCGATCTCGGTGGGACGAAAATAGAAGGCATCCTGCTCGATTCTCAGGGAGCCGAGAAAAAGAGACTGCGTTACGCCACCCCCCGTGGCAGTTATTCTCAAACACTTCAAGCCATCGTTGAAATCGTAAAGTCCCTTGAAGAGGGACTGAAAGAAAAATCTAAAGTTGGTATTGGTACGCCCGGTACGCTGTCACCGCACACCGGCGTCTTGAAAAATTCCAACTCTGTTTGGCTCATCGGACAACCCCTCGATAAGGATCTGGAAAAAGCGCTAGGCCGCCCGGTCACACTCGCCAATGACGCCAACTGCTTCGCCTTATCGGAAGCGACTGATGGAGCGGCCGCCGGCGCCCCCATCGTCTTCGGCGTCATTTTAGGTACCGGCGTGGGGGGCGGAATTGTGGTGAACGGGCGCCCGGTGGACGGCCCCAACCGCATCGCTGGAGAATGGGGACACAACCCCTTACCCTGGCCCCAGGCCAATGAATTGCCGGGCGCGACCTGTTACTGTGGTTTAAAAGGTTGCATCGAAACTTTTATCTCTGGCCCTGGTTTAGAACGTGCTTACCAAGAGCGAACCCAAAACACACTCAGCGGATCGGAGATCGTTGAAAAAGGTGCTGCGGGAGATACCGACGCTAATTTCGTATTAGAAAACTATGCAGACCGTTTGGCGCGAGGACTCGCTTCAATTATCAACGTGCTTGACCCCACGGTGATTGTTTTGGGAGGTGGGGTTTCTAACCACCTCTATTTATATGATCGGGTTCCTCAGCTTTGGGACCGTTATGTTTTCTCGGATGTGGTGGACACCAAGCTTGTACGCGCGCGCTTCGGCGATTCGAGTGGCGTACGCGGGGCCGCGTGGCTCTAACTTAACTTTGTGTTTCATCCGACTCCCCCTACAATGAGAAGATGAAAAAACTGCTTGGCTTGTGTCTTCTGACTTTCTGTTTGTCTCCCGCTTTCGGAGCAAAAAAACCAGTAATATTAACAGAAGGGAAATCCCACCGGCTCGGCCCTAAGGCTCTGTTGGAACTTGTTTCTTACACAGGAACGGGTGTTTTCAGTAACAATGAGAACAGTATGGGTTTTGGCTTAGGGACCCAGTGGTTTTTGCTTCCCGCAGTCCCACAACTCTCTCTGCGCCCGGATCTTCTATTCCATGCCAGCAAAGTGGAAGGGATCAACGTTGTTTTCGCGCAACTGCCGGTCTTTGCGCAGTACGCCTTCCCGATAGAACTGGGGGCCACCGCCTTTAATTTGTTCGTAGCGGGGGGAATGGAAGCAGCCGTAAGACTGGGCGGCTTTCCGGGAAAGCATACGACATTTGCTATCGGTTTTGGTGGAGGAATGGAAGTCGAAGTGTTTGAACAAACTCACTTTATATTCGACGTCAGGTACTATCTGGGGCTTACCCCTTCGATCAGGCTTCCCTCCACCTTCGCCGATCTGAAGGCAAACCGCATTCACTTTTCGGCGTCCCTACTTTTTGACGTTTAACTTACTTGATGGCCTTGGTGAATTCACTGAAGTACCGAGGCATTTCGGGTCGCGGGTACCACGCGAGAGCCACACTATTTTCAAACGTGTGTCCCGGATGCAGGTTGACCAGACGCCCCGATTCCAAATAGCTCTTTGCAAAGTGCTCATCCAAAACCGTGTAACCGACTTCCGACATCGCCATAGCGGCCAAAGCGTCAGTGTTATTTACTAAGTGGCGAACGGGCTGACCCGCCGACAAAAGTTTGTGCTGCTTTAAATACGAGAGAGTCATCTTATCCCGCGAATCGAAATCAATGATGTGTTCTTGCTCCACAATCTCTTGGACCGAGCGGTCTTTCCAGTTGGGGCTCCCCACCAAAATGTAACGCTCATCCTTTAAAAGTTTACTATCCATCTCTGCCGCCACGCTGTCTCGGGGCATGATCGCCAAATCGCATTGCCCTGCTCGCAGCTTTGTCGCGCAGTTTTCGCTGTCGTCGAGATCAAAGAAGAAAAGAAGTTCTGGGAACTTCTTAATCAAACCGCTCGTTTCAGGAATCACCCGCGAGCGCATCAGACTCGACGGGCCTGCCACACGCACCTGAATGGTCGCTACTTGCCCCGATTCCTGCAATTGGGCGAGCACTTCCCCTTCTAGTTCCATCGCCGCTCGGCAATAACGCAAAAGCGCTTCCGCTTCCGTCGTCAAACGCATGCCCCGGCGAGAACGCGTAAAGAGCGTCGTGCCCAACCTACCTTCCAAAGTGCGGATTCTTTGGGTCACACCAGTCTGAGTGAGCCCCAAATCTTTCGCGGCTTGCTGGACTGTGCCCTGGCGAACAACGGCTAAAAAGGCGTCTAATTGCGGACTGAGTAAACTCATAAAAAGTGATATTTACATTTCAATTATGAATTATCAATAGGTAACTCGATGTGACAAAAATCCTCAAGTGATCAGGGGCTTTACGCCGTCGTTTTTGGGACCGCGCGGTTAAAAAGGCTGTTTTTTGGGCCTATAAGGGAATGAATTTAGACAAATGAGGGGTAGAAAACATTGGATGGGTTTGGGGCGCCTTTTGGTGTCTACGGCACTTATTTGTGCCCCTTTGTGGGCGGGAGAACTCGAAACCGAGGCAAATGATGGCAGCACCTCGGTTTGCGGCCATCTGATTGTTGCCGAAGGCGGCGGCGAATATTCTGAAGTTGTCGCCAAACAGCGCGATGGCGTTCCCACCGTTCAATACGTGGGTGAAAATTTCCCCACGCTTCAGCTAGTTGATTATCCCTGGCTGAAAACCAAGGGCGTTATTAATAAAAAAGGTCTTGCTCCCATCGAATCAGAAGCCATTGTGGTGATGTGGCACGGTTGGGGCGGCACGCGCCGGGGCATGGGCTCTAATTTGTCCGCGCTTCGTGTTTTCACCGCACCGGAAGCGGAAACAGGTTTTGTAAAGAAAGTAAGAACCGCCGCCGGAGCCGTGGGCGAAAATCATGTGGAACTCGGTGGGCTGACATACGACTTCCCAGGGCATGGACACAGCCAACTTTTTAAAGACGCTTTTCCAGAAGGAGAAGACGCTCTGGATATCGTCTGCGAAACAGTCGCTAAAGACCTTCAACGCATCCGTGATCTCTATAACAAAAAGGTGATCGTGTTTGCGCGTAGTGCAGGGCCTGCTCTCGCTTTTGAAATGCAAAGACGCCATCCCGGTTTGATCAGTGGTTTGATCGGGGTAAGTGCCTCGCATTCAGATCCTGCGATTGATGAAAAAGTGGTGCAAGCGATTCGGGAAAGAATCGACTCGGGCGCGTTAGCCTCTAGCGAATCTCTTTTTGAGTGGACAAACCATCTCTATCGCTTGATGAGCTGGCACCGGTGGGAAGATCCGACGAATGGGGTTCCCACCCTACTCTTGTCGGGTACGGAAGATGCCCAGAATCCGATTGAAGCGCGCCAGGACTATGATCGTCTGGCGCATCGTTGGCCGCACATTGAGCACATCACGCTTGAGGGAGCCGGCCACGACGTGCTTTCCACGGGCAGCAGCAACCGCGCGAACATGAACGCAGGATACGCAGAGATCTACAAATTCATTCGGGAAATCACAGGAAGATAGACTAGATTTTCGACGCCACTTCCTCCATGAAGTAGCGCATTCTCTTACGAATGGTTTCTCCATCGCACTGGTTGAACTCGAACCAAAGCATGAGCCGATCGTCCCCGTGAAACCCTCGCGGGTTTTCAGGGTCAAGTTGATCCCGAACGGCGGATGCATCTCCAATGAGGGCACGCTCCATCAACACTTTTTTGTCGGGCACTTGCGCGGTTCCGCGCATCGCTTCGATATAGGTATCCAGCACTTCATTAGCAAGCGCTTGGGCCTTTCTTGGGTCCGGATCAATAAACACCATCACCGTACGTGGTAAACGCCCCCGGTTCCATTGTCTGTTATGTTCCGTGCAACGTCTTTGCATTTCGTTGTGCAAAAGTTGCAGCTTCTCAGGGGGGGTGAAAGACAGGTTAAAAAGATCGAGATCCCAAAGAGGAACCCCTACGTCACGGGCCTTGGGGTCAGCGGATCCCAAGACAATATGCAAACCTTCGTGAGAACTGGGTTCGGGAACAAGGTTTAGCGCCTCGAACTGCCAGCGCTTTTCGATGGGATGTGGAAACGTGAACTGCGTTCTCAGCGCGGTGGCCTTGTCTCCGTACGCCACCAAGTCACTTTCTTCCACTTGATACGATTTTGTGTCACGGGAGCTGAGCGTTTCCCCCTTGAGCAAACGCAAAAAGATTTCTAGGGCTTCCAAAAAAGCGGCTCGTGTGACAATGGGCCAAAAGGCTTTTTCAAATTCATCGCGGGGCACCAGACCAAACGGTGTGTTCTGGTAGGGAAAGCGTCCCGCCGCGACTCCCCAACGAAGGGTGCGGTGCCAGTGGGTTTGATTTACAAAACTGAGGAAGTTGAGACGATCGGCACTAGCGATGGGGCCCCCACTTCCACCGACGATATTGTGGATGCCGGTTCCGAGCGCAACTCTTTTGGTTTTCTGTGCCAGCCAGTGAACAAGCTGAAACGAATCGCTGTTAAGTCCCACCTCACCATGAAAATGTGGAATCGTTGCTACACTCGTTTTTTTTTGGGTCTCAGAAGAAAAATGGCTCTCGGCGAGCCAGAGGGTATCAAAACCCAAGTCTTCCGCAAGCTGGGCCTGAGCTAAATACTGCTCAAAGGTTTTTTTCGCTCCCAAACGTTTACCGTCGATGACGGGATCGCTGATGGAGTGAAACAAATCAAAAATCATAAGTACGCGAGCGCCCCTTCCCAGCACGAAGTTAAAGCATTAATCCGCGAGTGCTTAGTGCTACCACATTGAAGGTTATATTTGCTCCGATCCTTCTTCAAGCACTCTGTCGCAATCACTCGCGAATAAGTAATCCCGCCTCCGACTCGCCCCAGACGCTCGTGTATTTTACGCTCGCGTACTTATTCCCATTCAATGGTTGCAGGCGGCTTCGAAGAAACATCGTAAACCACCCGATTGATGCCTGACACTTCGTTGATAATACGATTTGCGATTTTACCCAGCGCGGGCTTCTCAAAATCGTACCAATCAGCGGTCATGCCATCGCGACTGGTCACCGCACGAAGTGCAACGCAAGCTTCGTAAGTCCGCGCGTCGCCCATCACGCCTACTGTTTTAATGGGAAGAAGTGCGGTGAGCGATTGCCAAATCTCGTCGTAGAGCCCCTGGCTTTTTAGTTCCTCAGTAAAAATAGCGTCAGCTTTGCGAAGTAAATCAAGACGGTCTTTCGAAACAGCTCCCAGAATGCGCACGGCAAGACCAGGTCCCGGGAAGGGATGTCTTTGAAGGAGGGATTCCGGCACGCCAAGCGTACGGCCCAACTGGCGTACTTCATCCTTAAAAAGCTCGCGGAAAGGCTCCACGAGTTTGAGTTTCATGTTCTTTGGCAACCCACCCACGTTGTGATGCGTTTTAATCGTGTGACTGGGGCCTTTCACCGACACGCTTTCGATGACATCGGGATAGAGCGTTCCCTGTGCCAAGAACCTGGCGTCCTTGTGCTTGCGGCATTCCTTCTCAAAAACTTCTATGAATGTTTTTCCGATAATTTTCCGCTTCTTTTCCGGATCCGAAACTCCTTTGAGGCGTTTCAAAAAAAGCGCTTCGGCGTTGATAACCTTAAGCGGCACGCCGATTTTCTTGAGAAACTGGGAAACCTCCACGGCTTCATTTTTTCGTAGCAGCCCGTTGTCGACCATAATCGGTTTGAAGCGCTTTCCTAAAACTTTTCCCAAGAAGACAGCCAGAAGCGTGGAATCGACTCCGCCACTCACGCCGCCAATGACGGTGGATTTACCCACCTGCTCAGTAATCTCGCGCGCTTTAGTTTCGAAAAAGTTTTCCATCTTCCAATCAGGCGTGAGATCACAGATCCCAAACAAAAAATTGGAGAAAATTTTATCACCCTGAAGCGTGTGGGCGACCTCCGGATGAAACTGAATGGCGTGGAAGTTGTCTTTCTGAAAGGCCGCGACGGGACACCCTTCACTTCGTGCAGAAAGTGTTGCCCCATCGGGAATTTTTTCAACGCTATCCCCATGGCTCATCCACACCTGGACCTTTTCTCCTTTTTCAAAACCGGCGAACAGGCCCGAGGGTTCAAGAATCTCGAGCTGCGCAAAACCATACTCGCGCGTTTTTCCACTATTCACTTTCCCTTTTTTCATATGGGAAAAGAGCTGCATGCCGTAGCAAATCCCTAAGACCGGGATGCCGCTGTCGAGAGCTTTGGCGAAAATTTTAGGCGCAGCCGCACCGCCTACACTGGAAGGTCCACCCGATAAAATGATCGCCTTGGGTTCTTTTGATAACAGCTTTTTGGTGTCGATTGAGAAAGGTTCGATTTCGCAATAGACACCCAGCTCTCGAATCGAGCGCGCGATAAGTTGTGTGTATTGGGAACCGAAATCAAGAACGAGAACCGTAGGTTTCATGTTGCCTATTTCTTAGTACGACTAAAGATTCGGGCGATAGTTAGGCGCCTCTTTCGTTACAAAAACATCATGGACGTGTGATTCTTTCAACCCTTGGTGTGTAATCTTCACAAACTCAGCGTTGGCGCGAAGTTCCTTCAAATTGCGCGCTCCCACGTAACCACAGCCTGCTTTAATTCCGCCTACAATCTGGGTGAGAACCTTCGCTAGGGGACCGCGATACGGCACCATGCCTTCAATCCCTTCGGGGACAAGATTGTCTTTCTCAACTCCCGTTTGGCCGTAGCGATCACGGCTGCCCTCAGACATGGCTTCAATCGAACCCATTCCCCGATAAGATTTGTAAGTTCGCGCTTGGTAATAAACGAGTTCTCCAGGGGCTTCGTCCGTACCCGCCAGCATTCCGCCGAGCATGACTACGTCCGCTCCGGCGGCGAGCGCTTTAACAAGATCGCCTGAATACTTAATGCCGCCATCCGCAATCAGGGTGCGGCCATATTTGCGAGCAACCGCTGAACACTCCACTATGGCGGAGAACTGAGGAATACCAATGCCTGCCACCACGCGTGTGGTGCAGATCGAGCCGCAGCCCATTCCCACCTTCACGGCATCCGCGCCAGCTTGATAGAGGTGTTCGGCCCCTTCGCCGGTCGCCACATTTCCCGCAACAAGTGTGACCGAAGGAAAATGCTGTTTACCCCATTTCACCATATCGAGGACATTTTTGGAGTCTCCGTGGGCGGTATCAACGACCACAAAATCGACTCCCGCTGCGGCAAGCGCCGCAAAGCGGTTGCGTGCGTCTTCGCCCGTTCCTACGGCAGCCCCAACCCGCAAACGGCCTTTGCCATCACGGTTAGCCAGGGGATGGGAAATACTCTTTTCGATATCTTTGATGGTAATCAACCCAATCAACGTGCGATCGGATTTCACGATGGGAAGCTTTTCCACACGGTGCTTGTGGAGCAAACGAATGGCGTCTTCCATCCTGACCGTCTCCCCACCGGTCACCAGCTTCTCATAGGGGGTCATCAGATCCGCAATAAGGCGTTCACGGTTTTCTTCGAAACGAAAATCGCGGTTGGTGACTATGCCGACTAGCTTGCCGTCCTCGATCACAGGTAGGCCTGAGATCCCGTGCTTCTTTTTTAGCTCGAGGGCGTCGCCCACTTTGTGGTCAGGCCGAATCGTGACCGGGTCCAAAATCATCCCGCTTTCGCTTTTTTTGACTTTAAGCACTTCGAGGGCCTGCTTCTCAATGGGCAGGTTGCGGTGAATCACGCCTGCACCACCAGCCCGAGCCATCGCCATGGCAGTCGAACTTTCCGTAACTTTGTCCATCGAAGCCGAAAATATCGGGATATTTAGGGGAAAAGTGGGGGTCAGCTCGGTGCGCAGGTCCACATCGGGAGGATGGACTTCCGAGTAGCGCGGTCGCAGGAGTACGTCATCGAAGGTAAGCGCCTCTACGGGTTCAATGCGGGTTCGCTTATCTGACATAATTGGTTTCAAAAACTAAGAAACTAAAGTTGCCGGTTTATACTTGGATTCGCGGGGGGCGTCAAGCAACGGCGGAAAGCCCCGAAAAGGTCGCCTAGAGCGAGAAACATGTATATAATAGGGCGGTTAGTCCCGCTCTATTTGGGACTAAATTGGGGAGCAAAACATCCGCAAAGGCACCGAAATTAGCAGGGGTCAAACGAGTCACACTTCCCCCGCGCGCCCATCGGGTACGCCCGATCTTTCCGTTGTTATGCCCTGCTACAACGAGAGCCCACATGTCGAAGGTATTATTCGAAAGTGGCTAGCTCTACTGCAAGCTGAAGTAAAAAGTTTTGAGTTTATTGTCGTGAACGATGGTTCGAGCGATGGAACGGGTCGCATTCTGGATAATCTTCGTCGCGAGATTCCTGAGATGCGCGTGATTCACCAATTGCATCTGGGACACCCTCACGCCATTCGTCGTGGTTACGAATCCGTGCGCGGTCGTTACACCCTTCAAGTTGATAGTAACGATCGTTACGATACGGCTGACTTTTTGCGCATGTGGGAACAGCGAGAAAATTATTTTTTGATCTTGGGTTACCGCACTCACCGTCTTGAAACATGGACACGTCAGTTTTTTTCACGAGCGATGCAACGAAGTATCCGATTTCTTTTCGGGACGGAATTAAAAGATGCAAACGTTTCTTTCCGTTTGTTCCACTCGCACGCACTCAAAGCCTATTTGCCTGAGATCCCTGCGGGACATCAGGGTGTGAATCTGCAGCTCAGTCTTCTGGTGTTTTCCTATCATCCAGAACGCTTCGGTGAAATTGCCGTTCCGTATCGCCTGCGTCCTCATGGACGTTCTCACAGAACGTTCACCAAACTTTGCAGCACGGGAGGGAGCCTTTTTTTCGAACTAGCTCGCCTCCGTCTAGTTCAAGCCAAGCGCGGGTTTAAGCCGTCGCGAGCCACTGTTTCGGCGCACTAGCCCCCCTGCTCTTAACCACCAAACTTGCCGGAGCCCCAAACCTTTCCTATCTTTCACCGGTAGCATGAATAACGTGTTCTTTTATCTCAAGTTGAGTGCCATATTCGCGTGGGTCCTCATCGCCTCCTTCATCGGATTGGTCGAATGCCTGTGGCGTTTTCGGGATCCGGGTCATCAGGCTCGTTGCGCAAGACGTATCGGTCGCGGCATTCTTTGGATCACACGTACCGAAATTAAATTAATCAATCCGGAAAATTTGGAAGCCCAACGCCCGTGTATTTATCTGGCAAATCACCAAAGCGCGTTTGATGTGGCAATTTTTGGAAGTTTTTTACCCTTGGGTGCCGTCGCCATCGCTAAAAAAGAAATCCTTTTCGTACCTCTCCTCGGTTGGCTCTTTGTGCTGACCGGTGGGGTACGACTTCACAGAAAGAAACGGGATCGTGCTTTGTCTCAGCTCGCGCGCGCTGCCGAAGAAATCCGTCGTAAGAATCGCTCAGTGATCATGATGCCCGAAGGAACGCGCAATCGATCTGGCGTGGGCCTTCTCCCCTTTAAAAAAGGGGCGTTTCATTTAGCCGTTCAAGCAAACATTCCTGTCGTCCCGATCGTCGCGGAGTCCTTGGCCCAAAAAGTTAATTTCGCCACAAAGACATTTAAACCAGGCACCATCCACGTGACGGTGATGCCCCCGATCGCAAGTCATCCCTACACCGAGGACGCCATCGAACCGTTTGTGGAGCTCGTAAGAAACAAGATGTTGGAAGGATTCCGTAGCGGAGACAAAATGCATGGCCGCTAACTCCTTCTCCACGCATCGCGCACGGAGATAGCGGCCATTACCCTCAACCCACTGACCAGAGAATACTGCCTCGCGAAAGAGAACTCTTCACCCCACATCCTTTTTCTTAATTTTTGTTAACGCAACGTCCCCATTGCATCGCCCCAACCCGCTAACCCCTTAAGATTGCAATCAAAGTTGGTGCGGGCAAAGCGAATTCCCTGTCCCTAAAAACACTTGCGACATCAACACCTTACCGATATACCCTATCGATATTCAGAAGCCTTCGTGCGAAGGAGTTGAGGTACTAATGAAAGCAGCCATCTACGGCAAAAAAGTGGGAATGACGCAAGTTTGTGACGATCAGGGACGCATGGTCCCGGTCACCGTGATCGACGCCAGTGAGTGCGTTGTCACTCAGGTGAAGAAAAAAGAATCGGATGGTTACAGCGCTGTGCAAATTGGATACGGCGTGAAGAAACCTCAAACGGTTAACAAAGCCAAACAGGGTCATTTTAAAAAAGCGGGCACGCCGGCGAAATCGATTTTAGGTGAAATTGCGCTTCCTGAAGAAAGCATTGCGCATCTTACAGCGGGTGCGCCTCTGAAAGTTTCTGCTTTCAAAAAAGGCCAGTTCATCGACGTTACTGGCGTCTCTAAAGGCCGCGGGTTTGCCGGCGTGATGAAGCGCCACGGTTTTAAAGGTAAAGATGCCGGTCACGGAACACATGAGTATTTCCGTCACGGCGGTTCGGCGGGTTCGAACACTTGGCCCGGCCGTATCATGAAGAACAAAGGCATGCCCGGTCACTTCGGTAACACGCGTACAACGGTTCAGAATTTAGAGATCGTTGATGTGATCGAGGGCGACAATGTGCTCTTGTTAAAAGGCGCGGTACCAGGTCCCAACGGACGTGTCGTGTTTGTTCAGGAAGCCAAGAAGATTCTCAAAGCAGCCGAAGCGGCAGCCGCTCCTGCAGATCAAGCCTAGAACTTTTTAGCGAACGTTCATTCTTTTTAAGATGACCGGCTAGTCAAAATACGCCCGCGTCCTTGCATCCAAGCTACGTGATCGGAAAGCATTTCCTTCAAAGAACGTTTGGGTTCCCATTGCAGTATTTCGCGGGCCTTGGCGATACTGGCCACGAGTTCCGGAGGATCTCCTGGACGTCGCGCCTCCTCCACCACTTGGATTGGCGCGCCCACCACTTCTTCGCACGTGCGAATCACTTCCTTTACGGAACTGCCCTTACCCGCCCCGAGGTTCAAGGCAAGATCGATCGCCTGCTCCTGCTTCGACAAAAACTGGATCGCAGCCAAATGCGCGTTTACGAGATCTTCGATGTGAATAAAATCGCGTATGCACGTTCCGTCGGGAGTAGGATAGTCCGTTCCAAAAATAGTAACGGCTTTCTTATCCAGGTGGGCAAGCACCACATTCGGAATCAGATGCGTTTCTGGATCATGGGCCTCTCCCAGGGTGGCTCCTTTTATGCTGCCGGCCGGATTGAAGTAACGCAGATTGAGAACCCGCAGCTGGCGGTGGTTCACGTACTGAGTCAAAATCTGCTCCGCAATTCGCTTAGTTTCTCCATAGGGAGAAACCGGCCCCAGAGGCGTGGCTTCGGTAATGGGTAAGCTCTTGGGAATCCCGTAAACCGCGCAGCTCGAGGAATGCACAAGCGGTGGAGATCCGCACACGGAGGTGGCCTCGGCTACGTTGAGAGTAGCCAAAATATTATTACGGAAATATTCTTCGGGACGTTCTACCGACTCCCCTACCAACGCTTTGGCCGCAAAGTGAATCACACCTTCCAACACCCCCATCTTTTTAAAGGCAGCAATGGTGTTTTCGCGATTGGTTAAATCGACGTCAAAACAGGTTAGTTCTCCCACAACCGCCCGACGGCCTGCTGAAAAATTATCGATGAGTATCGGCTGGTAGCCTTGGTCTTTTAGCACTTCGGCGGTACACCGCCCGATGTAGCCCGCTCCACCTGTCACTGCCACTCGCTTCATTGCCGATCCTTTTGTTCCTGAAAGGGTAACGCGTTTATAGACTACGGTAGTTTTCGCTCACAGTCTGACAGTGGCACTTTCCATCGTCAAACGGCCGTCTGATACAACCAACCATAAAGAACGTTTCCGAAAAAGACACAAATGACTGCGGCAGCCGCCAAAAACGGACCGAAGGGAATCGCTGATTTTAATCCGCCTCGCCGCGAAAGCAGGAGGAAAAGCCCCATGAGAGAGCCCAACGCGCTTGAAATCAAAATGACGGATAGAATGCTTTGAAACCCCAACCAGGCCCCAATCATAGCAAGAAGCTTGATATCACCTCCGCCCAAGCCTTCCTGACCCGAAAATCTTTGGTATAGCCAGGCAACCAGAAGAAAGCTTCCCCCGCCGATTCCAATTCCTAAAAGCGAGTCGATCCAAGTCAGGTCAGACCCCCCAAAGGAGAAAAGAAACCCAATCACGATCCCGCCCAAACTCAACTCGTCAGGAATAATCCGGTGCTGAAGGTCAATGAGAGAAATCACCATCAAAAGTGAACAAAAGACGGAGTAGCGAACCGCCTGAAAAGTCGGTCCAAAATAAAAAAGAAGTCCCACAAAGAGAAAGCCGGTTCCGAGCTCCACCAATGGGTAGCGCCAAGAGATAGGCCCCTTACAAGAAGCACAGCGGGCTTTGAGCAAAAGAAAACTCAGCACGGGAATATTTTCGTGCCAGCTAAGAGTCTTTTTGCAGGAGGGGCATTGGGATCGGCCCTTCCAGGGATTCTCTTCACGTGGAAGGCGCCAGATCAATACATTGAAGAAGCTTCCAAAGATAAGCCCCAAAATGAATACGCCCAAGAAGAGTAACCAGACGGGGATGTCAGTCAAAACGGGCATGGCGTGTTCCGGCTAAGAAATTGGCTAGAAAAATAGCACACGCACTGGGGGAACGCACGACTGCGATAAGCGAACATAGCGAGAGCCAACTCTTGTTGGCTTGCGGGCAGATTGTTGGGGAGTTAGCGGTTTACGAGAAATTTAAAAGAAGTTGAGGGTTAAGCAAATAAGCTCTAGCCATTCGGCAACAGGTTATTTGGGGGGGTATTTGGAATGGAATGTTCGGCTGAAAGCCCATTCGCTCCCCTCAACTTCAATTTTTGACAGCTTGAACTTACGTACTGCTTTAGCAAAAACTCTTTAACCGCTACGACCAACTCTTATTGCAACGGTCGCGCCAACTTTTTGGCGAGTGGCAAATAAATCCAATTCGATAATATTCTTGGTAGCTTACAAATCTTTGACCGAAATATATGCGGTGCGTTACGTTAGAATCATTTCGGAGAATATTGGTTCCAGTTTGGAACCTCAAAAGCGAAAGAAAACTTTCTGCCATTATTTTAGTTAGTTACAGTTTCGCCGAAGAGCACTAATTTGGAACCGGATCCAAATTGTTTTGGCGGAGTAAATTACCGGCGTTAAGTCGCATGGATTTCTCGTAAAAAGTTGTCAAGCACACGGAAGTCTTCTAGATAGGAAAAGGCTTTTATTGCGCATCGTTGCTGCAAACAACAAAGGAGTGGGCGTTGGCGCTTCCATCGATTGAATTCTCATCAAAAGAAAAAACAGACACACTAGCTTTAGGTTGGTTTCAGCAGAAGGTCGAGACTCCCAAGGGTAAGGGCAAGGCTAAAGACAAAGTTGCCCCTTCGGCGCCTCAGTTTTTTGGTAAAGCCCACGCAGACGTTGAGGGAATCGCCAAGCGCCTAAAAGCAGACGCTCATTTCCAGGGAAAACCCCGTGAAGTCGTTTTGCTGCGCTATTACCCTGCCGCGGGTTTCTCTCATGTTGTTCTCTTCGGTCTAGGTCTTGCTGAGAAGTGGAGTTCTGAACTTGCTCGCCAAGCAGGAGCCGCGCTGTATCTCCTCCAAAGACAAGAGAGGCTCGCGAAGATCAGTTGTGATGCCCAGAGCTTTCTAGCGAAATGTGACAAAGCCCAAGCACCTCGTTTCCTTCAGGCTTTTTGCGAGGGATATCTTCTTGCCGGTTACGAGTACGCCGATTTGCGGACTCAGCGGCCGGAATCCTTTCAGCCAACGCTGCTAAACCTACTTAACGTCGACAAAAGCACGGAACTTTCCGCGGCGGCGGGTAAGGCGCGCGTTCTGGTTGAAGCGATCAATTTCTCGCGCTCGCTAGGTGACCGGCCCGGCAACTACGCGACGCCGGCGCTCATCGCGAATCTGATTCAGAAGGAAACCAAGGGCACCAAGATTAAATGCACCATTTTTGACCGCGCGCGCATTCAGCGAGAGAAAATGGGATTGCTCATGGGAGTGGGGCAAGGTTCCGCGGAGGATCCCCGATTTATCATTTTGGAATATAAAGGAGCAGGAGCGTCCGTTGCCCCTATCGCGTTGGTCGGCAAGGGGATTTCGTTTGATACTGGAGGTATCTCTCTGAAGCCCTCCGCCAAAATGGAAGAAATGAAGTACGACATGATGGGAGCCGCCACTGTTGCCGGCGTCATGTTGGCAGCGGCCCGCATGGGTCTCCCCATCAACCTGACAGGCTATATTGCTGCGGCGGAAAACATGCCGGGTAGCAAAGCGCAAAAGCCGGGTGACGTCATGACCAGCATGAACGGCAAAACAGTGGAGATCACGAACACCGACGCTGAAGGGCGCCTGGTTCTGGCCGATGCCCTGGAGTACGCGCAGAAATCAAAACCCCAGTGCATTATCGATTACGCGACACTGACCGGAGCGGTTGTGATTGCTCTCGGTAGCGCCGCAACCGGCGTAATGGGCAATCACCCTGAACTCATGTCACGCATCAAGGAGTCTTCGCTAGCCACCGACGAACGTGTATGGGAGCTGCCTCTCTTTGACGAGTACGGAGAATTTCTCAAAAGCTCAGTCGCCGACATCAAAAACAGCAGCGATGCGCGGGACGCCGGCTCGAGTAAAGCCGGTTGGTTCCTTCAATTTTTTGTCGACCCTGAGGTGCCCTGGGTCCACTGTGATATCGCCGGCTCTGGCATGCTGCGGCAGGACAAGAATTACTTCCCTCGCGGCTTTGCGTCGGGGGTCATGATTCGCCTGACGACACATCTTTTAGAAAGCTGGAAAAAATTAGGCTCTGTTCGCTGATCCTTTCGTCGCGAGGCGAGCCTGTAAACCTGCGATCGTTTAAGCTTTTTAACGCAACGGCGCTACCAAATCTCATCGCATAGCCTTAAAGTCATGGGATGAGAAACTTCAATTCTTTCGTTGTCATCAGCCTCATTTTGTCTTTTTTGGGAGCTCCGGTCCAAGTGTTCGCGGACCAAACGGAGTTTACCCATGTTACGCCGACAAAAACTTTTGATGGGAGCAGTGAGTTCTATCACGGCTCCACACAAGGAAAGCTTCTCATCCGCGTGATGTTGATGGGAGCAGTTCAAAAACAGGGCATTCACTACTTTCCTGAGAATACCAACCTCTTGGACGCCATTCTTTACTCAGGTGGGGTATCCGATACGACAAAATTAAATGGCATCACAATCCGCCGCAAAAAACAGGCTGAGCTGATCGACGTTGAACTGGAAGACCTAGTGGAAGATGGCGAAGCGCTCCCGGCTCTTGTCGACGGAGATATCGTCACCGTACCTTGGAACTGGCGCCGAGATGTCGCAACCATTTCGCTCGTGACTGGCTTTGTGTCGTCGCTGGCGGCTTTCGGTATCGCGATGGTCGCACTCGCCAAATAAACTTTCATTCTCTGTCATTGCGAGCGTAGCGAAGCAATCTCATGGGGTTACTTCGTCACCTGATCACCGAGCTTACGTGCGCAATCCACCAGCGTTCTAAGCTCTTCCACTTCCGGGGCTTGGGTCGCTCTTATCCCCTCTCGCATCGCTGCGTAGAATTCCTTTAGGTAGTTCTCCTCAATCCACTTCATCACCCACGCAAGACGCCCCTCCGCGTAAGTATCTAAGATTCGTTTGCATGGGCCAGATAAAACAGCGGTGCGCCCGTAGTCGAATAGCACCGAACTTCCCACACTCGCCCCACCGGCGGTGGCGATGGCTCCTCCGGTTTGAGCGAATCCCGCGAAAAAGGAGGTGAAAAAGTTGGCCAAAAGGGGCGCCGCTACCAGACGCCCAGCCCCCAAGCTCACGGTAAAGGTACTCAAAAACTCTAAACCAGCTAAAACGGCATCCCCATTTTGGAAGGCTTTGTATTTGTCGGGTTCCTCTACCCGGATGCGATCGAATTCCTTGCGGATGGCGCTGGAGAGCTCTCCGTCCACCAGCTTCATGCTGTCGTGGGCTTTGCGCAATTTTTCCTGCATCACGGCCACGTTATCACTACGGAGCTTCTCTTCTAGAATCGCCCGCGCCTTTCCCGAGAGAAGATCTGAGCTTTTGATTTCTTCTAATTTCGTAAGAAGGAGATTGAGAACGTTCTTGTGCAAATAGGCGAACTCCAATTCCCGGTACTTCTGCTCCTGCTTTTCTTTGTACACTTGATAGCGGTAGCGAAACGGCATACCAATAGCCTTCATCAGGTACTGCGGCGCCATTTTTATTCCCGTCGTGGTCCACGACCGGTTGTGGTGCGCCCAGGTATCCAATACCGCCTGCTTGATCACATCTTTGGGCATCAGCTCCCAGGAATAGGTTTTGGTTTCCGACTCCTCGTCGGCAAACATTCTTTGAAATTGATCGAGGATCGCGTGGACACTTCCCACCTGCGCAAGAAATTGATCCAGACCCGTTTCGCCCGTAAGTGCCAGTTGCAAGGACCCCAACTCAGACTGGATGCGCATTTTATGAAGCTCAAGGTCGCCAATAGCTTCTACAGGGTTCACGATCTGAGGCTCGGCGGTCCCCTCTTTTCCTATCGCGTAAAAATCCAGAAGTTTACCCTCACGCGCTTTGCCACGGTTGCGTTCAATCGCAAAGGCTCCCACGACATCTAGCTTGGCTTTTTCGCGAAGTTCCTTTAGCTGCCTAGACCAAATTTTGTCGATGTAATCGTCCTTAATTTCCGATTTATTAAACACAAAAATGACCGGCTTATTGGAGCGCCCCACTTCCTGAAGCACATCGAAAACATGATCATTGGCATAGCCTTCACTCAACACCACCAAAACGACGTCCGAGGCTTTGATCGTTTGCCGAGTCCGCTCTCCGTTCTCTCGGTGGTAAGAGTCCACGTCCGGCGTATCTAAGATCACGAGTTCCTGGGGAATGCGTGCGTGCTTTTTCCACAAAAGCCGAGGTTGCTCCTGTTGCAGAACAACTGACGCATCTTCCGCCCTTTTCCATTGCACCAGTTCGAAGCCCGCAAAAAGAGACGAGAGATCCTTTGTCGGAAGTTGATTGGAAATCAACGCCACAGGAAGTGTCGTTTCTCCCCCCTTCGAGCTTACGACGGTCACGGAGTCCTCTCCGGTCGACCCTACGATAGTATTAATAAGCGTCGACTTTCCTGTGTTGTGGCCGCCCAGAGCAGTCATTATCAACGGGCGGTTGAGGAGAGTCGCCTGAGGTCCAATTTTTCGCCAAACTTCATCGTACTGAGTGAGATCAATTTCGATTCCGGCTTTGTGAAGTTTTTTTCGAAGAACTTCTACCGTCGACTGAATGCGATTGAGGGTCTCAGCCCACTGGGTATGAAGAGCGGTATCTTCGCGTGAGAAAGCATCGGCAAAAGGTGTCGTTAAAAGGAAAACACCTAGCCATAAGAAAACGAAGCGTTTCGTGAGAGCTCTGCCGACCAAAAACCCTCCTAGCGATTCAAGGGATCTACCGGTTTCGCACTTCCGGCAATGTGACGAGCACATTCCAGAAATTTGTACTTGCTGTACCGAGTAACCACCTGCCCTGAAAGCAAAGCGTCCCAAGGGTGATTTCGCCAGGCATGACGCATAACCGCCTTGCGACGACTTCCCTTAAACAACTCGGATACAAACTTGTCGGCCGCCGCTTCTTCTTCATCGGTCAGCTGTTTGCGCAAATCGTAGAGCGCGCCTTTTGCATCCGCGAGGCCCACCACATAGGCCGGAAACTCCAATTGGCCGTGCGACCAGAAATGGATTACCCATTCTTCCGGGCTCCACCAAGTCCGGCTTGCTTCGAGTTCCATGCTCTTGGTTTTTACTAGAGCATAAAGTTCTTTTTTGCTAATGGTGGCTTTGCTCGCCAGCTTAAAGAGGTTCTCCGTAATAATCGCCGCGTTGTTGAATTCCGCTCCATACGCGGTGATGGCAATGCGATCAATTTCTGATGGCTTTACCCAGCTGGTTAGCCCCCAGTCGATCGGGTTGATGATAAACTCCGTATTCGTGTTGGAAAGCACGGGTACGAAAAGAATATTCCCACCATGCAAATCTCGGTGGGCCACTCCGGAATCTGGATCGGCTGCGTTTGCAATCGAAGGAATAGCCGCCAAAACTGATTCTGCCGCCCCCGCCGCGGGATTCATTTCGCGTAAGAAGCGTATGATTTCCGCCCGCTCCAATTCAGGCGCTTTCGGTTCCTTACGCTCCAGCGCCTCAAATACCAATTTGTCGTAGAACTCCTTGGTAAGGAAATCGGCGGTCGCTTGCGCCACTTCGGGGTACTCGCTCGCCACCTTGTTAAGGGGCATGATGCCTTCCACGGCGTCGCACACCATCACCCGCGAATCGGGAAGCGCCGGGTACGCAAAGGGCACGTCCAAGTTCAATTTCACGTTTCCGCCACGTGCGGTTTGTATGTCCTCCGAGATTCCCGCAAATCTTTTCCGGGCAGCGTTCTGGTGGATGACTGTCGCCGCGATATTGAGCTCTTCCATATGGTTGGCGTGCTTTGAGCGAACGATCTTGCGCATGATCGACTTAGCCAGTTCGGGATCGGTGATATCCGACGGCAAATAGATCTTGCTCAAAGGTCCAGCCAAGTGGAGCAAAATTTGAAGTTCCCACTCTAAAATGACTTCCGCGTCGGGCAGCATCACACGCACCACGACTGCTTTCCCATTCATTTTCGCCAAGTGCGCCTGGAAGAACTTTCCCGTGGCTAGCGGCTCATGACTGATATCGGTCAGCTCGTACTGATTCGGATCGGCGCGGATGATCATTTCCACGACTTCATAGGGAACTGTCTTGTTGGCCGCCGTCTGAAGCGATTCAAACGTTCGCGCGAGCGCGTCCATCGCCGCAAAACGCGAAGAAGTCTGAAGGAAATTTTTCAAGATTGGCCCGAAATGCCGAAGCATGATCACCAGGACATCCAGATCACTGTTTAGGTTCGGCGCCCTAAACAGATCCAAAATGATGTTCTTGAAGATGGGAGCCGGTAGCAGTTTTGGATAATCGTCGAAAAGAACACGAATAAGCTCAAAAATATGTCGCTCTTCGGCCCTGGAAGGGGTCACAAAGCGCACGCTGTTGGATTCGAGAATGGAAGTTCCCAGAGAACGAAGCGAGCCCACGATCTCGCCCAGGCTCTCTTCAAAGGTCGCGATCAGAGCGGCGGTCGACGCAAAGTCTTGCGTCTGCACTTCGCGCAGAAATTCAATAAACGCATCTTCCACGCCAGTTAGACGGTTCAACGCATCTGCTTTTGTGGCGACGTATCTCAGATGGTCCGGAAGAGTGGCTTGCTCTTGCAGACCCTTCGTCTGCGACATCTTTTGCAACTCGATATCTGTGGTTTCGATCGAATCCGCGGCCTTGCGAAGCATGTTGCCCCAGGTGCCCGGAGCCTTAGCGAGGAACCTTCCAAAGGCGCGCAGCACAGAATCCATCACCGTCATCGACCGGCCAGTCGGCATGGAAACAGCGGCCGAAGTGATCACCTTACGCATGCGATCGCTTACTTCGTACCGGTAACCCTGCGCCTGATAGTTCAACCCTTCGGTCGCAAAGTCCCCTTTACCGGAATTGGGCATTTCAGGTTTGTAAGCACGGGGAAGAGCATCCTCACCCCCTTCTTCCATTTGATTTACGTAATACCAAAGACGGCGGATGTCGCCCGAAACACTTCCCGAATGCCCTCGAGTGGGTTCGGTGGCACCCAAGTATTCATTCAACGACTGAATGGGCTCCCAATAATTGGGGTACGCTTCGCGATCACCATAAATTTTAAGGAGCAGAGACACGCCCGATTTGAAATGGCTGACCTTGCTCGCCAAACTCAGTTTACTGGCATCCGAGTCGTAAGTGGGTGCATCGATATCGGCGAGATAGAGCAGAAGGACTAAAAAACCGTCGATTGCCGGAGGCAGCCCACTGGATACGACATTTTTTTGATGCCGAGGATCGGGCAAGGGAGACTTAGATACAACAGCTTCTCCAGGAACCAGGTTCTTCACCCGTCGTGGGCTTTCTGCCGCCGGTACTTCGCTAACAACGAGTTCCGACCCAGCATGCTGTGACCTTCCATTCCCATTTACTGCCCCATTGGCACTGGGGTGAGAAACGGGCACCGATCGCGGTACTGGTGTGGCAGCGGCCGTCGGACCTGTTCCCCCGTCGCTGTGCTCGCTTGTTACGGCTGAAGCCGCTTCCTCGTCGGGAATTTTTGAACGCGCCGGCAGTAAGCTCGTCAGACGAGAGCGCAGTGAGGTGCCTGTGCTTTCCTCTTCCGTGGCTTCCGCAACAAAATCTCCCGCGCCTTTCACTTGGCCATTACTGCGTCCAGAGCGCGCCTCTCCGTTGGTTCCTTTGGCAGCCGCCGTTCCATTTCCCCCACCGTTTGTCTGCGGTTTGGACTGACCGTTTCGGTTTCCGTTACCCGACCCATTCGTTGCGACATTGCGATCGCTCTTACTGGAGGACCCATTACCATTTCTCGAACTCGAAGGCCGAGACGACTCACCGAGAAGGACTCCCTTGGGGACGGGCTGCCCGAAAAGCTGTAAGTCTCTCCGTGAGGCACTGCGCAAGTCGGGCGGAGCTTTGTACCCATCATCGCCAGGAAGGAGAATGCCGCTTCCAAACTTTCCTGCCGTCGTATCGCTGTGGGAAGTGGCCAAATCTTCGTCGTCTCCGAAATCAATCTCCTGATTGGATTCGTTCGATTCGGAATCGCCCAAAGCCCCCTGTTCCGCTAGGGCGCGCTCCTGACGGAGACGTTCCGCGTTTGCCGCGTTCTTTTTTCGACGATTGTTTCGGCTGGAGGCATCTGCCGGCAAGGTACCGACAAGAAATAAAAAGAGAAATAAACTGGTAAAAACTCGAACCCGCGCGCCCATGTTTCCCCCACCCCTCATGAAGAGCACCCGTTCCTTCCGAACGCGCACTTCCATGTCTTTGCGCCCCTACGTTTAGATAGGGACTTTGGCGACGTATTTTCGAAACACAAACCCATTCTCCCCCGCACTCAACAGGTTATAGTTTTCGCACCGCAGCAACCGTGCTCAAAATGGTTGTTTGCCTAATCGATACCCTACGCCGCAACCCGTTACCGCATACTTAAGTGCTAACGGCTAAAGAGATGACCTGCAAGGGGAAAGATAACGCATTTGGTTAACGAAGGAATAACAGGAAGTTAGGAAAGCGATCGGAAACCGGGATCGACGCCAAAGGTCGGAAGCCAGCCTAATCCGTTGCGTTATCTAAAACGTTTTGTGTCAAAAAGCAAAAAAAAACCCGCCCTCCCAAAGGAGAGCGGGTCTTAAATCCCGAAGGACAGGACGGCTTACATCATGCCGCCCATGCCTCCCATACCACCGGGCATTCCGCCGCCGCCATGACCGCCGCCGGAGGATTCATCCTTCGGCTTTTCGGTGATGAGCGCTTCCGTGGTCAGCATCAACGAAGCGATGCTAGCCGCGTTTTGAAGCGCGCAACGGGTTACCTTGGTGGGATCAATCACGCCAGCAGCGACGAGATCTTCGTACTTCTCTGTCAGCGCGTTGAATCCAAAGTTAGCTTTTTCACTGTTGCGAACCTTGTCCACGACGATGGAGCCTTCATAGCCCGCGTTCATCGCGATCATGCGCAAAGGCTCTTCAACCGCGCGGCGAACGATGTTCGCACCCGCCAATTGTTCGCCTTCCAGTTTCAGCTTTTCCAAGCAATTTACCGCTCGGACTAAGGCTGTTCCGCCACCGGCCACGATGCCTTCTTCAACGGCAGCGCGCGTAGCGTGAAGGGCGTCTTCTACACGCGCCTTCTTTTCTTTCATTTCGATTTCCGTGGCCGCGCCGACGTTAATGACGGCAACACCACCGACCAACTTCGCTAAACGCTCTTGGAGCTTTTCGCGATCGTAGTCAGAAGAAGTTTCTTCAATCTGGCGACGAATCTGGCCAACACGAGCTTCGATGTCCGACTTTTCACCTAAGCCATCAACGATGGTGGTGTTGTCTTTATCGATCGTGATTTTCTTGGCTTGACCCAAGCTATCCAACGTCGCGTTTTCGAGTTTGTGGCCCAAGTCTTCTGCAACCACCTGGCCGCCCGTAAGCGTCGCGATGTCTTGCAGCATTTCCTTGCGGCGGTCACCGAATCCCGGGGCTTTCACCGCCGCGACTTGGATCGTGCCACGCAACTTGTTCACCACCAAAGTGGCGAGTGCTTCACCTTCAACGTCTTCGGCGATGATCACCAAAGGACGACCGGCCTGCACCACTTTTTCCAAGAGGGGAAGAAGGTCTTTCATGTTTGAAATCTTCTTTTCTTGGATCAAAATGTAAGGGTTTTCGATCTGAGCTTCCATCGCTTCCGGATTGGTCACGAAGTAAGGAGAAAGATAACCGCGGTCAAACTGCATACCTTCCACGACTTCGAGGGTCGTTTCAGCGGTTTTGGATTCTTCAACCGTGATAACGCCTTCTTTACCGACTTTCGCCATCGCTTCAGAAATAATCTTGCCGACGGTTTCATCGTTGTTCGCGGAAATGGCACCAACCTGGGCGATTTCCTTCGCGTCCTTAATGGACTTGCTCTGCTTCTTAAGGTCCGCGATCAAAGCTTCAACCGCTTTGTCCATGCCGCGCTTGATTTCCATCGGGCTTTGACCCGTGGTTACCAACTTCACGCCTTCGCGGAACATCGCTTGGGCCAAAACCGTGGCGGTCGTCGTGCCATCACCGGCGTCATCGCTGGTCTTGCTGGCGACTTCTTTCACCATCTGCGCGCCCATATTTTCGAACTTATTCTCAAGCTCGATTTCCTTCGCTACCGTGACACCGTCTTTGGTCACAGTGGGGGCACCGAATGACTTTTCGATGACAACGTTGCGACCACGTGGTCCCAAGGTCACTTTCACTGCATCTGCCAAAACGTTCACGCCTCTGAGAATGCAACTTCTTGCATCTTCGTTAAACTTTAATTCTTTCGCCGACATGTATTCCTCCTACAGAATAAAACTTTTATTTCTCGAGAACGCCGAGAACGTCTTCTTCCTTCATGATCAAGAAATCGTTACCATCGATCTTGATCTCTGAACCCGCGTACTTGCCGAACAAAACGCGATCACCCTTTTTCACTTCAAGAGCGGTACGTTTGCCGTCATCGAGAACCTTTCCACTACCGACCGCGATCACTTCACCCTGCTGGGGCTTTTCTTTCGCGTTGTCAGGAATAATGATCCCGCCTTTGGTACGTTCTTCCTCTTCCACCCGCTTGACGATCAACCGATCGTGCAAAGGACGAATCTTCATAACTAACCTCCTACAAGTACGTTTAAAGCAGCAGATTGCCCCGCCGCCCCTTTTTTAAAAACACCGTGGGCGTAATCTAGGAAGTGTCCTTTTAAAGTCAACCACCTAACGCTCACTTCTAATCACCCGAAGGCTTTACCTTCCCATGCGAGCAACCCGCATGGTGGGTGTGCGAATCCTTAGCTTCCGCTTTTGGACTCTCACTCGACGTCTCTGGCTTTTTCGTGCTGGTTTTTTTTCCTGCTGAATCCGCCGGAGCCTTCTTATAGTCCGTTGCGTACCAACCGCTACCCTTTAACTGAAAACTCGTACGTGAGATCAACTTGCTGAGCGCTAAAGCCCCACACGCTGGACACTTCTCGAGAGGGGGATCGGAGAACTTCTGCATGACTTCTAAAGTCTGGCTGCAGTCCTTACACTGGTACTCATATATGGGCATAAGAACGGGCCGCAATCTATCAAATCTACCGATTTACGCAAGGTCCATTTGAAGCCGTTGACTTACGAAAATCCCCGCCCATATTAGGCACAGAAACTTGGTATATAAGAGACTGAAACGCAGTGAACTTCTGCCAAGCTATTGGAATTTATAAGATTTAGAGTCCTGGAGGACACAACGATGGCAAAAATTATTGGAATCGATTTAGGAACCACCAATTCCTGTCTCGCGATTATGGAGGGCAACGAGCCCAAAATCATCGCTAACGAAGAAGGCGGACGTACCACCCCTTCCGTAGTGGCTTTTACGAAAGACGGCGAGCGGCTGGTTGGCCAGATTGCTAAGCGTCAGGCCGTCACTAACCCCGAAAACACGGTTTACTCGATTAAGCGCTTCATGGGCCGTCGCTTTGAGGAAGTCCAGAACGAAACGCGCATGGTTCCCTATAAGGTAGCCACCGAGAAAAATGGTGGTGCTGGTGTGGAAATTCAGGGAAAGGTTTATTCTCCACCTGAGATTTCGGCGATGATTCTGCAAAAGCTAAAAAAGAGCGCCGAAGAATATTTGGGCCACGAAGTAAAGGAAGCGGTCATTACCGTTCCCGCTTATTTCAACGACGCCCAACGCCAGGCGACCAAGGACGCGGGCAAAATTGCGGGTCTGGATGTAAAACGCATCATCAACGAACCCACGGCTGCGGCTTTGGCTTATGGTTTGGATAAAAAGAAAGAACAGAAAATCGCGGTATACGACTTTGGTGGCGGTACTTTCGATATTTCTATTCTGGAAGTCGGCGATAACGTCGTCGAAGTAAAATCCACTAACGGTGACACCCACCTCGGCGGTGACGACTTTGACCAAAAATTGATCGAATTCCTTGTTGCCGAATTCAAAAAAGATCAGGGCATTGATCTCAGCAACGATAAAATGGCCATTCAACGCTTAAAGGAAGCGGCGGAAAAAGCTAAGATCGAGCTCTCTTCTTCAATGGAGACGGAAATCAATCTTCCCTTCATTACGGCAGATGCGGGCGGTCCCAAACATTTGCAGATAAAGCTAAGCCGAAGCAAGTTTGAACAGCTTGTCGACGACCTGATTCAGCGGTCGATTGAGCCTTGTAAGAAAGCGCTCAAAGACGCTGGTCTTTCCGCGAGCGAAATCGATGAAGTCGTTTTGGTTGGCGGTTCAACGCGTGTTCCCAAGATCCAAAAAGTCGTAAAAGACTTTTTTGGTAAGGAGCCAAACCGCAGCGTAAATCCCGACGAAGTGGTCGCAGCCGGTGCGGCGATTCAGGGTGGTGTGCTTGCTGGAGAAGTAAAAGACGTACTCCTCTTGGACGTCACGCCCTTGTCCTTAGGTATCGAAACTTTGGGACGCGTGTTCACAAAGCTCATCGATCGCAACACCACGATTCCTACAAAGAAGAGTCAGATCTTCTCGACCGCTGAGGACAGCCAATCGACCGTGGAGATTCACGTGTTGCAGGGCGAACGCGAAATGGCTTACGACAACCGAACGCTCGCGCGTTTCCAGTTGACCGGATTGCCGCCCGCGCCCCGTGGCGTGCCTCAAGTTGAAGTGACCTTTGATATCGATGCCAACGGCATTGTTCATGTAGGCGCCAAAGACATGGCGACTGGCAAAGAACAGAGCATCAAAATCACAGCGAGCAGCGGTATCAGCGAAGATGAGATCAAGAAAATGGTCAAAGACGCTGAATCACATGCGGAGGAAGACAAAGCCAAGAAGGAACTCGTTACCACGAAGAACACCTTGGACAACCTTGTTTACTCGACTGAGAAGTTGATCAAAGACAACGGCGATAAGTTGTCTGGCGACAACAAAACTCAAGTTGAGGAAGCTGTGAAGGAAGCCAAAGCGGCTCTTGAAAAAGACGATCTCGCTGCAATGAAAACCTCTCAGGAAAAGCTCACTACGCTTTCGCACAAGCTGGCCGAAGAAATGTACAAAGCCAGCCAAGCAAGTGGTGGCGCAGCTCCTGGCCAGGGCGGCGAAGGGGCTCCTTCGGCTGAGAAGAAGGAAGACGAACCTATCGACGCGGAATTCCGCGAAGATAAGTCCGAAAACTAAAAGAGGCACCTCGACAATCAAATTCTCGTGGGCTAAAAATTCGCTGTCGGTCGCCCGCTTGGGCACCAGTTGTTTTAGGAGTCCATCTTGAGTTTTCGAATTGCTTCTGTTCTTGGCCGCGAAGTGTTGGATTCCCGTGGCAACCCCACAGTAGAAGTGGAGTTGGGCTTAAGTTCGGGCGCGATGGGAATGGCCATGGTTCCCTCAGGCGCCTCCAAAGGGGAACACGAAGCACGCGAACTGCGCGATGAGGATCCCAAACGCTTCTTGGGAAAAGGTACTCTACGAGCAGCGACCCATATCAACGACACCCTACGGCGCATTCTCACCGGCAAAACATTTACTTCCCTAGAAGAGCTCGACAACCTTCTCATCCGCACAGACGGTTCTGCGCAAAAATCGAACCTGGGTGCGAATGCGCTTTTGGGCGTCTCTCTCGCGTTTGCCCATGCTGTCGCCGCTGAGCGAAAGCTCCCGCTCTACCTTATTTTTAATGAAGCGATGGGAAATGGAACGAGCGCCATGCAGCTCCCGATTCCCCTCATGAACGTTTTAAATGGCGGTGAACACGCCAACAACCCGCTTGAGATGCAGGAAATCATGATTGTTCCACACGGGTTTGAAACGTTTTCAGAGGCTTTGCGAGCAGGATGTGAAATCTTCCAAGGGTTGAAAAAGACGTTGGATTCCAAGGGGCATTCCACCGCTGTCGGAGACGAAGGGGGATTTGCTCCCAACCTCGAATCCAACGAACAAGCGATGGAACTGCTTTGCGAAGCGATTCGCAATTCCGGATACCAACTAAAAAGCCAAATCTCGCTGGCGTTGGACGTCGCGAGCAGCTCTTTTTATGACAAAGCCACTGGCAAATATGAAATCGGCTGGGAGGGAGAAAAGCAGCTCACCACCGATAAAATGCTCAACTACTACGATCACCTGTTTCGAAAGTTTCCCATTGTGAGTGTCGAAGATGGTCTTGATGAAAATGATTGGAAAGGATGGCAGGCGCTCACGCAGAAGTTTGGCAAAAAAGTTCAGCTGGTTGGCGACGACCTTTTCGTAACGAATAAAACCTTCGTCCAAAAAGGAATCGAACTGGAAGTAGCTAACGCGGTTCTCATCAAAGTAAACCAAATCGGCACGCTGACCGAAACACTGCAAACCATGCGGCTCGCCAATGAGTACCGTTATCGCTGCATTGTCTCCCACCGATCTGGTGAGACGGAAGACACCACGATTTCTCATCTTGCTGTCGGAACCGGTTGCGGGCAAATCAAGACGGGGTCCCTCTCCCGTTCTGAGCGCACGGCTAAATATAACGAGCTCTTAAGGATCGAAGAGAGAGCAAAGCGTGCCGGTACACCCATCAAATTTGCGAAGGTGTTTTAACTGAGCTTTTGGAATTTTTGCAGGAAGAAGTAGGTTGGGATGCCCGTAAGAATAATGACCACCCCCGCGAGAGACTCCCAGGGTTTTTCAATGAGCGCGTTTAAAGAGAATAGCGCTACAAACAACAAATAGACGAGAGGCAAGAAGGGGTAAAGAGGCGCTTGAAAAGCATCTTCCGCGAGCGGCCGTTTTTGCTGGCGCAAGCGGATCATGGCAATTGCCGTAAGGCCGTAAAAAATAAAGGCCGCAAAAATAGCATAGGTGAAAAGCTGATCGAAGGTTCCGGTCCAAACAAGCACACAAGTCCAGGCCGCTTGAAAATACATGGCAACGTTGGGGGAGTGAGTCTTAGGATTGAGACGGCAAAGAATGCGGGGCAAGCTGCCATCGAGTGCCATCGCGTAGGGAATACGCGGTCCCGCCAAGATCATGGCGTTCATGCAGCCCAATGTTGATACCGCTACAATCCACGGAATAATTTTAACAGCAAGGGGACCGCCCCAAGCTCCTGCAGCATCTGCACCGACAAAGGTTGAGTTGGCAATCGCGCTCGAGTCGAGGAGCAAATAATAGGTATAGTTCACCAATAAATAGAGCCCGGTAACGGCTAGCAACCCGAAGCCAAGAGCGAGTGGCAGATTCTTTTTGGGGTTCTTAATTTCACCAGCGGTAAACGTAACGTTGTTCCACCCGTCGTACGCCCAAAAAGCCGCGATGAGGGCAACGCCGAAAGAGGATAGATTCAATGGTTCAGTCGGCAAGGAGACTGTCTGCGTTCCGCCGAACAAAAGCGAAAGTCCAATCAGCGAGATCCCGGCCAATACCAAAAGCTTCAGCGACGTTAGAAAATCCAGAAGTCCGGCGCCCTTTTTGATTCCCAATGCGTTGAAGGCAGTAAAACTTAAGATGGCTCCCGTTGCCCAAAACTTAAGCTCAGAGTCAGGAATCGGTATGACTCGTGCCATGAACTTGGCAAAAGCTAGACTCAAGGCCGCGATAGAACCGGTCTGGACCACCAAAAGCAAAGTCCAGCCGTAGAGAAAGCCAACCAAAGGATGGATAAGTTCTCTCAAATAAACATACTGCCCTCCGGCCTTGGGCAGAGCACAACCTAGTTCCGCTAGAAGTAGGCCCCCGATTAAGGTGAGAAACCCAGCAAACATCCAAACACTCAGCGCCCAAAAAGGGTCGTGGAGTTGGGTCGCGATTTCCGAACCCACGATGAAAACACCCGATCCGATGACAGAGCCCGCGACCAGACAAAAGGCAGAGAAAAAATTCAGCTCACGAAAAAGTTTTGGGGAAGATTCGGTTTGGGGGTCGGCCGCCATTTCCAAGGAAATAATGACATTGCGCGGCAATAGCAACGAAAATCGGAAGCCACTTCGCCCGCCAACACTCATGGGTAAAGGTTTGGAGCCCGCTACAAACGAATTTTACCGGTGAGAACTTCAAAAGCCATCCGAAAGTCAGAGAGGAAAGACCACCAGGGATGGCGAAAGGTTGCCGGCCGATTGTGTTCGATAAAGCAGTGGCTCAGCCAGGCGAAGGCATATCC
This sequence comes from Bdellovibrionota bacterium, assembly GCA_041751875.1. Classification (GTDB taxonomy): domain Bacteria; phylum Bdellovibrionota; class FAC87; order UBA2466; family JACKAF01; genus JBGSIC01. Next base: position 175,983 of record JBGSIC010000010.1, on the reverse strand, counting down.
GCAAACCAATGCCCCACCCGCCCAGGCCCAGCTGCCAGCGTAAAAGGCGTAAATGCCCATTCCGAGTCCCAAGCTTGTCCCGGCTAAATGCAAAAGTTTTGTTTCCCGGCGGGAGTGCTCTCGCAGGTAGTAAGCGTAGAAAGCGCTAAAATCAGAAAAGGAATCCATCTTAGTGAGTTTTATCAGACGATGTGGGTTGAAACAAAGGGCGTTGCGGCTACTCGTTCACTGCCACAAGACGTTCCACGTTAGGAAGCTGGGCGATCTTAAAAAGATCTCGCGCTTGAGCGGAGATGATGATCGCGGGCGAGCCTTCCAAATCTTTTAAAACAACGACGTCTTGGTATTCTCCCCGTAAAGCGCCTTGCACGAGCTGAGCAGCAAAAAGCTGTTTCTGTGAAACGTTTTCACTCCAAACCTTATCAACCCCGGGAAAAATCTGCTTCAAAAGTCCCCCCACTTCACCTTCGCCAGATTGGGAGTCACGAATGGTTCGGGCCAAAGACTCCGCCGGGTTTCGGCTGTTGATGATAGGCATGAGAAAATGGGTCAAAGGAACTTCGTACTGGCCGTTAAGTCCATCGGTAAGCGTAACGAGATGGGGAGCGAGAAGACTAAACTGTTTAGCTTCTTCTTGGCTCGCGGGAAATGTTTTTAAAGCTTTTAGCGGATTGGAACGTCCTACCAAGCGATTAAACAAAAGGCGAAGCTCATTTCCATCTTTACCCCCTAATGCTTGAATAAGATTTCGAACATAGGGAACAATCAATTCCTGTGCAGGATCATGGCTTACCGAAATGCCAGGGGCCTCCGCGTGCACAAGGGAGCGATATAAAACCGAGCCAAACGCACTCGCCTCCGCTGCCGGCGACGCTATTTCCGCTGCGTACGGAAGAAATCCTCCCATACCCAACTGAGCCCTGTGGCTACTAGCTAAAATCGTTCCCATCGACGTCAGATTTCGATCGGCACTTTGGCCAGTTAAAACCAATGCTAAAATTTTTGCTAGAGTTCCGCCCTCTCCTTTTTCCACAATCTCGGTTAGAAGCGGTTTCAGGTAGGGGAGCACACTTTTGGCCACCGAAAGGGCCGCCGCAAACTCAGGACTGATACTAGCCAGAGTCGGAACCACCGACCGCATCACCCCACTGAGGATACTTGCAAAATCTATCGCGCCACTCGGGGGTGTTGCCGACGCCAAGAGATTCGCCACTAATCGGGCACGGTCTGCCTCACCGGATCGATTGAGCACCACCAAAATGTTGGTGAGTTGATCGCCATTTTTTGAACTCGCCAGGACCTGCTGCAACGTGGAATCGAATTTTTGTTGTTGATTAAGCTGGCCAAAAAGTTGGTTCGCTCCGAGAGTGCGAATGGCGCGCTCGGCATTGGCTGCCGAATAGGCTTCGTCCGACGTTCCTGCTCGCGCGGGCAACACGCTGGAGGTTCTCAGACGCAGGGTATGGGCAGGACGGCCCGGACAGGTCAGCGTGAAGCAATCCGTTTTTACTTCAAGGTAGAAGACTGTCGCTTCGTGGGCTGGGGCCGTGATCAATACAGGTAACACCACCGTTTCGACTTCGGCTTTAAGAGCCGAACGTGAAATGTGAAAAATGCCTCGTTTATCGCCCAAAGGATTCAGAACAGAATTCACAGCGGGGTCAGCCCCAATCACATCGACACTAAACTGGGTCAACACCGCGTCGGACCCGACGCTGAGTATTTGGCCGGAAAAAGCATACGGAAAGGTCGTTCGGCGCGCTTCTTGAGCGCTGATGGGGGTGATGGTCCAGGGTTCACTGGGCTGAATCTGTCCACCACAGGCGGACAAGATTGCGAGATACACCACTTTACCGAACAAACGTCTCATCCTGATAGCTCCTTCCATGGGCGACCAGGCGCGCGTTAAGAGTAGTAACGCGTCGCACAGGCCCGACTGGCAAACTGTCTCTCCCTATTTTGCCAAGCCTGTATGGCTTTATCGTGCTGCAACTGTGAAGATCTCCTCATCCTCTCCTCAAAAGTGCTATTCTAGTGCCTGGCACTTTCAGACAACGAGGGTAAGGACATATGGGCGCAACTCTGGGAAATCTCTTCTTAGGCGGTGGCTGGGTAATGTGGCCACTCCTGGTATTTTCGGTACTCACCTGGGCTATCGTTATCGAGAGGGCATATGCCTTTTTCACGGTTCGCCCTAAAATTAATAAACTCACCGACTCACTTTTCAGCAGTCTTAAAAACGGTGACCAAGAGGCGGCACGTAAAATTTGTCACGAGGAGACACAGCCCCTTTCCAATCTCTTTCTTACGGCGCTTGATACTCAAAGAAGTCGCGAGCAGGCGGAACGCATTACCGACCGTAACCGCGTACGCTTTACGGGATACTTAAAACGAAATCTCTGGATTTTAGGAACGATTGGCAGCGCGGCTCCGTTTGTGGGACTACTCGGCACCGTCGTCGGTATCGTAAAGGCGTTTCACGAGATGGCCCAAAAAGGAACGGGCGGTTTCAGCGTGGTTGCTGCCGGCATTTCCGAAGCCCTTATCGCGACCGCTGCTGGTCTGATTGTCGCTATCGTGGCACTGATCACCTACAACGTTTTTGTGACTCTCGCTAACCAGACGATGAGCCAGGTGAAACTGACGGTAGAAGAAATCCTCGACTACTCTTTTGAAAAGGCGCGCTAACGATGGGAATGCGTTTTGAAGAAAACGAAGATGAGAATATCGTAGCCGAGATCAATATCACGCCCTTAACCGACGTGTTTCTGGTACTTCTCATTATCTTTATGATTTCCAGTAGCGCCATGCTCGAGGGCGGTTTCAATGTGAAACTGCCTTCCGCGAAATCGACCTCCATCTCAAACTCTTCCACCAACAAGCCCGTTTACATTACAGTGGCCCAAGGTGGGCAAATCGCGGTGAATTCAAAAACCGCGACCGAAGAGACCCTGATCGAAACTTTAAAGTCTGAGCTTGCTCTTACGGAGGAGCGTACCGTCGTTATTCGAGGGGATGAATCCGTTTTCTTGGGAAATGCCGTAAAGATTATGGACGCAGCCCGAGCAGCCGGCGCCGAGAAAATTGCTATCGCCACTCAACCACCCGAAAACTAGAGTGCATTGCGAGACCCAGCCGCAGTAGCGGGGGGCTTTGAGATGCGCTCTAATAACCGCCCTGTCCCGCTTCCCCAAATAATTTCGAAAGCAAACTGCTTGTGCCGATCCGAAACTTCGCAGGGTCCATTTTCCCCTCGTGACGTGGGCTGCCCACCGCCGTGAAATACGCTTTTGCATCGTCGAGACTATTCACTCCGCCCGCGGGTTTGATCCCCACGGCACCTTCTCCCACTGCGTGCATCAAGCTTACGTCATGCAAAGTCGCTCCCACAGGAATACCTTCCGGGGGCTTTGCAAAGCCAGTTGAAGTTTTGAAAAAACGGGATGCGAGTCGAGAAGCATCGCCATCAAAGGACTCCAAGAATGCCCTGCGTGCCATTTCATAAACAGGCTTCTTTTCATTCTCTGCCAGGTAGGCGTTCTCAAAAATGACTTTTAACACCTGGCTGCCCGCCGCACGCGAAACCGCTATGAGATCTTGGCGAGCGACCTCCACTTCCCCCCGATGAAAAGCCTGAACATTAAAAACCATGTCGAATTCATCCGCCCCGTCTTCCCTCGCCTGCTCGAGAAGAGATACTTTTCTCGTCGTCGAGTATTCGTCGCCGATCGGAAAGCCAATGACACTTACTATTTTTACGGTACTGCCCAAGGCCGAAAGAAGATCCTTGGCGTAAGCGACTTGCTTTTCCCGAACACAAACCGAAAAGGCCCCCCAGCGATGGGCCTCAGCGACCAGCTTGTGAACTTCCTTTTTTTGATCGGCAGGCGACACGCCCTCTCTTTCTGTTTTCAAGAAAGTATGGTCGATGACTCCTCCAACCTCTTCGGCGGACACTTCTTTGTTCATCTCTTTGGTATGCCATAAGATCCGGCGCATAGGAAACGCGTCATGGCAAAGCTCCTAGTAGGGCAAATAGGACGAGTAAGGCATCATGATACGGTCAAGCTTCTTTTCTGTGTAAGGCTTTTCCGAGAGGCACTGAAGCCGCATATTGTTGTCCTCGAGATCCCGATGCTGAGCGAGGAAGCGGTAGAGCGAAAGGGCTTTGTCTCGTTCCCCCGCTAGGTCATGCGCCCGCGCCTGGAAAAACAACACTTCAAAATACTCAGGGGGTGCCTGCTGTCCCGGCTTGAGGTCCCCCTCGATCTCAAGACGCGCTTTCTCCAACTTTTTATGCGCCTCCGCGTACTGCTTTTTCTTCATGTCGATCACGGCAGCGGTCAGCGCTCCCTCCGCGAAGAAATGGGTCCCTAGAGCTCGTTCAAGCCACTCCTGGGCTCCCTCGTAATCGCCGTCCATCGCCCGAATAAAACTCCAAATATAGTAATGCTTCGCCTGATTCTGGCGGGGGTCTTTGAATTGATACCCGGGAAGAGTGTTCGTCGTTCTTCCTTCTTTGCCAGCAAAAATTTCTCCCAGATCCCATTCGTGGTACTGGCCGAGATGAACCGGTGCTGTTCCCTCCGCGATCAACACTTTCATGTTCTCTGTATCCAGGATGAGACTTTGAATGTTGTAAATCTGCGAAACGGTGCGGTTGAAGACTTTATCGCTCTTCCAATAAGGATCATAATGTTCGGAAATAATTTGAACGGCGCGCTCGCTGCTCAGTTTTCCAGAGCAGGCCTCGAGATTATGTTCCAACCGGTAAGCGCGCGCTCTGTTGTCCCAGTTCATCCGGGCAGTAGCAGCGTACTCGCGGGGTTGGCATTCCGCGGTTTGAAAAAAATTGGAATGTGCAAGATGGTTTCGTGCGGGGGTAAGGCGACGAATCCCGTGCGCTCGCGGATGACATTCGTAGATCATCCCCTCCCGCGTTTTACCGTCGGTAAGAATAAATGCCCACGCAGTTGCGACGCGGCTAGACTGCAAAATTGCCACGGCTTCTTCCAAGCTGCGGGCGCGACTGAGAATCTCTTCTCCGAGCGAGAAAGGAAGGAGGCCACCAAGATTGGTTTCCTCACAATAGTGCTGATGTAAGGAAACGGAAATCTGCGCTTCATTCACTCCGGTAATTCCACTTACTGGAACGCCGGCAGAGGTAAACCCTATGTATCGCAAGAAGCCTGGGCGCTCCACGCACTGGATCACAGGAAAGCGATCCCAGTAACCCACCCCAGGGAAGTCCAGATTGCGTCCGTGCAGAAAGCGATCCCCGCGAAAGAGGAAACTGGAACAACCAAACGTGGGCATTTGCACGGGCATTTTAAGACGCGGATTGAGGCGCGTCGCCAAGGCCTGTGTATAAGGCCCCACGTCGGGCAAGAGAGTTTGCAGGATTAGCTGCTCGGGATCCAGCCCGGTGGCTTTGGCCATCCCCTGGATGGATTCCAGCATGAAAGGCGGCAGCTGCCGGCGAAGCTTCTTCAAAACAAAGGCGCTCATCGCCCACTGGCCCGCCGCCCAAGCCCACTTTTGGGAACGCGGCCCGGGAGGGGCTTCGGTCAAACGGGTCCAAAACGCATGATAAAACTTCAGCATGCCTTCTTTGGCGTCGCCTCCAACCGCTTCACCATGCTGGCGGCCAATTTCGAAGGGTTCCCCTCGTAAGTGAAGAACGCGTAACGGGGTGGACTGATAGGGAGGAGAAAGATCTGCCATGCCCTATGTATAATTTCCTTTCGTTTGCCTGTAAAATCGGTTGATGCGCTCGCACTTCAAGGCTCTGCTGCCGCCGATAGCAAAATCCGGCCGTTCCTTATTGGCCCACCCTTTCCATTTTCTCGGGTTGCAGATCCCGGCGGCCAGTTATCTGGTCGTTGAATATTTTCTGCGCGACGCTCTTGGCAATGAAACGATCGCGACGCTGGCGGGCACCCCATATCTTTTTATCGCTTCCACTTTCAGCACCGCTGCCACTTTTGCCTCGGTTGCGTTCACTCCGGAGGGAACGCTGAGCGCCCTTCAATCAACCTGCAACCGGGTTCGGGCCCAGTGGAAAATTCTTGCTCTCGCCTCACTCGTGATCGGTTTCATCACATTGGTGGGCATGCTCGCGCTTCTCTTGCCGGGCCTCTACTTCGCGGCTCTTTATTTATTTGTGCCCCATCTTATTCTGTCTGAACCAGGCCAGAATCTTTGGGCCTACTTAGATCGATCAAAGCGTCTTTCCCGTCCACGGATCTTTCTGCATATTGGAGTGGTGCTTTTTACGCTTATTTTGATGGTTTGGGTTTACGTTGTCGGCGATATGAGTACCTCCCTTTTTGGGTCGGAACTCGCTTCGTCGAGTATTGCCATTGGCCTGAGTTTGGTTGTCCAAATGTTTTTGTCGATGGTAGTCGGTTGCCTCGTCGATGTGTGGCTCAGCCACTATTTTCTCGAATTAAAAGGAGCCTCGAATGAAAGCCCTAGCACAACGCCTTGAAGAAGTAGTCCAAAGCTCACCCCACTGGGCTGAAATCCGTTATCACCGCCGCACTTCGCAAACTGTCCAGGTACAAAAAGGACTGGTGAAGCAGGCGAAGTCTGCCCTCACCTCGGGCGTGGGTATACGCACGCTGGTCAACGGAACCTGGGGCTTTGCTTCGACGTCAGAAAGCTCTCCTGCATCGGTCGAGAAGGCTCTCAAACAAGCGATTGCCTGCGCGCAATCAATAAGCGAAATGAAGCAGGCGAAAGTCAAAGCACTGCCAGAGACTAAAATGGCTCGCGGAGAATTCACTCTGCCCGGCTATGACAAATTGAGCAAAATGGCTCTTTCGGACAAACTATCGGTGGTTCGCGAAGCCGAAGAAAAAACCCGGAAGCGGTCCTCGAGCATTCACTCCGCTTCATGCGCCTATAACGAAATGTTTGAAGACAAAATTGTCGTCACGACCGACGGCGCCTGCGCGGTTTCTCAGCTGGCACGAAATGAATTTCGTCTTTCGGCTTTTGCCGAGAAGGCCGGTGACCGCGCAGTGGCGCACGAGTCGGTGGGAAAAACGGGAACTTGGGAATGCCTTTTCGAACCCCGTTCTTGGGACAATCTTTCGGAACAAGCAGCCAAGTTGGCGGTCGACCTTGCTGGGGCGGGCCGCGTGCAAGGCGGTCTTGCGACGCTGATTTTATCCCCCGGGATGGTCGGTTTACTTTCCCATGAGGCAATCGGACATACCGTGGAAGCAGACTTCGTGCTTTCCGGATCGGTGGCGGCGGGAAAAATCGGCACCATGGTTGCCAGTCCTTTGATAACTTTGCTGGACGGCGGGCAGGTCCCCGGGGCGCCGAACGCAGGCGGCGACCTGCTCGTAGATGACGAAGGCATTCCCACTCAGAACACGGAAATCATTCGTGAAGGAAAACTCGTTTCTTACCTCCATAACCGTGAGTCAGCAGCTCTCTTTGGGGTGGAACCCACGGGGAGCGCGCGGGCTTGGCTGTACTACGATGAACCCCTTATTCGCATGCGAAACACCTATATCCAACCGGGAAAACAATCTCTGGCGGACATCATTGCTTCTACCAAAGAGGGTTACCTCGTTGATGGTCCCGTCGGCGGTCAAGCGGATGCGACCGGTGAGTTCATGTTTGGTGCGCAACGTGTTTCGCGAATCAAGGATGGAAAGATTGTCGAGTTTCTCAAGGGAGCAACCATTTCGGGTCAAGCATTTGAAGTATTGTCGACGGTAGATGCGGTATCACAAGAGTTTGAATTGGACCTAGGCTCAGGACATTGTGGAAAGGGCCAACCCGCGAAGGTTGATGCCGGAGGTCCTTACATTCGCTGCCGAGCCACCATCGGAGGAATTCAGGAATGAACACATTTCTAGCTCCGGAAACTGGAACTCTCGAACAAGCGGCCGAGCTTTTGTTGGCGTCTGCCAAGAAAGCCGGAGCGACGCATGCGGAGGTTTGCGGGACATTCTCTGAACAGACTCGCATTACGCTTGAGAAACAAGATTTCCATTTGGCATCGTCCAACGATGGTTTCCAGCTGGGTCTGCGCGTGATGTGCGGAGCGAAAGCGGGCTTTGCCTCCGCAAATTCCACCGCGAAAGACGATCTTCAAACGCTGGCGAAGCAAGCCGTCGAAATCGCGCTTTTCTCTCCCGAAAACGCTCTTCTCGCGATTGGACCCAATCAAGGGGAAAACGAAGCGAAGTCTTTTTTCCCAGAATCTGATCTCCACCGGTTTCCCCTCCAAAAACAAAAGGCCTGGGCCCAAGAGTTAATGACGTGCGCTGTTTCCGCCCCACGCTTTCGCCTAAATGAGGGCAGCGTCGAGGTAAGTAGCTCTCTGTTCTTGGTCGCTAGTTCGTTGGGAACCCACAAAGTGGAACAGGAACACCAGGCGGGTTGGAGTTTGATGGGAATGGGAGTCGACGGAGATAACATCACCAGCTTCGACTACTTTTCCGAAATGGCCCGCCACTCGCGGGACGTAGGGCAACGACTTTCTGCCACCACCAAAGCCTTTTGCGAAGACGTGGTGCGCGGTTTAAAGACCGGCCCGGGCAAGAGCTACAAAGGTTTTGTGTTTTTTAGTCCTAGAGCCGTCATCGATATTTTTATGTCTGGGCTTTCGACCCACCTCAATGGCCGAAGTGTGGTGGAAAACACCGGCAAGTGGAAGCTCACCGATCGCGAGCAGAAAGTCTTGGACGCCGCTGTTTCTCTCAAAGATTTACCGCACGCTCTAGATCGTTCCGGGGCCTGTCGCTTCGATCGTGAGGGCGCTACTACCGCTAATCGCTCTCTCGTCGACAAAGGTGTACTAAAATCTTTTGTGGTCGATCAGTACGCCGCCAATGCTCTCAAAATACCTTCGACGGGGAATTCAGTGGGAGGTCCAGCAGGCTTACCTAGCGCTGGAGCACACTGCTTGGTACTTGAAGGCGGAAAAGAGCCCCTGAAAAAACTTCAGGAAGACATCTTCTCGCGGCAAAACGAGTGTCTTTGGGTAAACCGCTTCTCTGGACAGGTCGATTCGGTCACGGGCGATTTTTCGGGAGTCGCGAAAGGCGCTGAGTGGTGGGTAAAGGGAGAACGCGCCTACTATGTGAAGGAAACTTTGATCTCAGGAAACATTTTTGAGTGCTTGGGGAGTGCTTTGGCGCACCTTTCGAAGGAAACCCAAGTTTTGCATGCTTCCTGGGAGGCGCCGACCCTCATTAGCGGCGCCGTTTCGGTAACGACAAAGTAATAAGCCCCCTTCTCAAGAAATTAATTGGTATTTTATTTGTCCCACTGTCGCGTTCCGTATTTTTTCCAATATAATATCAAATACTTACCCAACGTTTTCGTAGAAGAACTTTTTTTGTTTTAATCCTTGCTTTCACCATATCCCTGCGTTACATAACCCGTCGTTCGCTGGCGCTGCGCTGAGTTGACGCAGAGTAGAAGATGCAGAGTTGAGTTGAGTAGGAAGTGCCGGCAAAGAGTTTATAAAAGTTACGTTCCCCCCAAAAGGAACGTAAGCCCCCAACCCATGTAGGGGACGGTCCTTGAAAAAGGGCCGTCCCTTTTTTTTTATCCCTGCCCCTATAAGTCGTGCTGTGGTCGCTCAATGGGCCGTCTTTAGGTCTTACCTTCAAACTTGTGCTCAGCACTCGCGAAAACGTGTTGAATTTCTTTGTATCCAAGGCGCTCGCGTATTATCTAGGTGGCGTTAACTTCCGAGCCCCACTTGGAAGTTAATCAGGGTGGAAACGTTTCCTCGCTTACGCGCTCGCAAGGCCGTAAGCCCCCAACCCATGTAGGGGCAACTTCGTATACAGAGGTTGCCCCTTAGTTTCGGACAAAGTTTCTCTTTCTTGCCGTTCGCAAAATGCGCCACTACTTTAGCCCGTATGTTTGAAACCTTAACGGAGAAGCTGCTTGAAACCATTCGTGCCCTCGGTGGCAAAATGGTCTTCACCGAAGAAGTTCTGGATGAAGTTTGTCGCCAGCTGCGGCGCAATCTTCTCGAAGCCGATGTGAACGTAAAAGTCGTTAAGGACTTCATAGAAGCGGTGAGAGCCAAATGTATCGGCAGTGAAGTTAAAAAAGGCCTTTCGCCCGAGCAGCAGTTTATACGGGTGGTTTACGAAGAACTCACTCAGCTTATGGGCGGAAAAGCCACGCCCCTAAATTTTCAAGTCCGTCCCCCCGCCGTGTTCATGGTCGCTGGCTTACAGGGTGCGGGCAAAACGACTACCGTCGCTAAACTCGCCCAGTTCATTCGAGAAAAAGAAAAGAAAACCGTGATGGTGGCGTCAATCGACATCTACCGTCCGGCGGCGTTGGAACAGTTACGCACGGCGGTTTCCGCTCTCAAGGTGGATTACTTCGATAGCCCGGTGATTGATTCTGCTCGCCACCGCGCTACCCTCGCTAAGGAGCAGGCTATCCGACTTAACGTGGATGTGTTGCTACTCGATACCGCGGGTCGCCTACATGTTGACGAAGAGATGATGTCGGAAATCGAGGACGTCTCCGAAGAACTCGACCCGACGGAAATTTTATTGGTGCTCGATGCGATGACCGGGCAGGACGCAGTTCAGATTGCCAGCACCTTTCATGAGCGACTGCCTCTGACTGGCGTGGTCCTCACCAAATTAGACGGTGATGCACGAGGGGGTGCTGCGCTTTCGGTCCGATCGGTGACTGGCTGCCCGATTAAGTTTGTCGGTACAGGTGAAAAAACTTCCGATTTCGAAACTTTTCACCCCGACCGCTTAGCCTCCCGCATTTTGGACATGGGTGACCTTCTTTCGCTGGCAGAAAAAGCGCAGTCGGCGTTGGACCCCGCTGAAAGTCTTAAACTAGCCAAAAAGGTGAAGAAAAACGACTTCACGTTGGCCGATTTCTATGTACACCTCCAGCAAATCAAAAAAATGGGATCGCTGGAAAACCTAATGCGCTTCTTGCCCGGTATGGGGCAAATAAAAAAGCAGCTTAAAGACATGAGCCCTCCGGAAACGGAACTCCGAAAGATTGAGGCGATCATCCTGTCGATGACCCCCGAAGAGCGGATCAACCACGCGGTGCTTGATGGTAGCCGCCGCAAGCGCATTGCCTCCGGCAGCGGTACGAAGGTGGAAGACATAAACCGGCTCATCAAACAGTTCCTCGAAGCCCGTAAAATGATGTCCCGTTTGGGTAAGAAATCCGCTATGGGCAAACGTATGAGGATGTGATACGAACCAGAGGTTTTTAGTAAGGAACACAGTAAGCTACTTGGAGTAAGTAATGGCTACGGTAATTCGTTTTGCTCGGCACGGCACAAAGCACAAACCCTACTATCGGATTGTAGTGCAGGATGGGCGCTTTCAAAGAAACGGTCGCTTTATCGAACGCTTGGGCACATTTGACCCCCGTAAAGAGCTTGATTCGTTAACAATTTCAAAGCCTCGTTTAACCTACTGGTTAGGCGTGGGCGCGCAGCTCTCGGACTCGGTGAAAAACCGCATCCAGTCGATTCTGACGGAGCTCGACAAGAGTACGGTCCGGGAACCGAAAGTTAAAAAAGAACGCCCGGCTCCTAAAGCCAAGAAGGCTAAGCCCGCTCCCAAAGAGGCCTAGACTTTCTGATCGGACGTTCTTCGCGCCAAGCAGTGTATCCTCTTAAGGAGGTTTGCAGTGGTGGATGAACTAAGAAATCTGGTTGAGGTTATGGCCAAGGCGCTCGTCGATCAGCCGGACAAGGTCACGGTGGGCGAAATCAACGGTGAGCAAACCACAGTGATCGAACTTAAGGTTGCGAGAGAAGATTTAGGCAAAGTGATAGGAAAAGAAGGACGAACCGCCCGCTCACTGAGAACCATCCTTGGGGCAGTTTCCACCAAGCTGAGAAAACGGTCGGTACTCGAAATCCTAGAATGAATTAAATGTCTCAAAGCTCCGCGCAATACGTATTGCTGGGCACCATTGTCAAACCTCACGGCTACCAGGGAAGTTTTCTCGTCCGTACGGACGCGGGGCAGTCTTCTGCTTTGGGCTATGTCTCCACTCTCTTTCTAAAACACGCCGAAAACTACCAGCCCTACTCCGTAGTAGAGAGCGCTTGGATGCCCAAAGGATGGAAAATCACCCTACAAGGTGTCGCTGAGGAAAGTGCGGCTCAAGCGCTGCGGGATCAGGGAATTTTTGCGGAGCGAGCGGAACTGAAAGCTCTCGAGAGCAACGAGTTTTATGTCAGCGATCTAGAAGGGTGCCGTGTAGTGGACGCAGACTCTGGAGAAACAGTCGGAACGCTGGCGGCGGTTGAAGACCTAAGAACGGACACTCGAATTGGTCACGCCTTGTGGAATATTGCTCTACCTTCTAAAAAAATTCTCGCCGTTCCTGCAACCTCCCACTTCATCGCGCGGGTGGATGCCACTAAGAGAGAAATTTATGTGCGACATCTCGATTCTCTCGGCAAAGGGAACACGAAATGAAGTTTTATTTTCTAACGCTGTTTCCGGACGCGATTGATGTATGGCTCAAAACAAGCATTCCCGGTCGTGCTCAGAAAGCCGGACTATTCGACTACGAAATGGTAAATCTCCGTGACTACGGAAATGGACCCCATCAGCAGGTCGACGACATGCCTTACGGTGGTGGCGGCGGAATGTTGATGGCCTTACCCCCTCTGGTAAGCGCCTGGGAAAAGATCACGGAGCCCCTACAATCGGAGTCTTTTCGAACGATCTATTTTTCGCCCGCGGGTCGTCCACTTAACCACGCCCTCCTTCAAGAATGCCATGCTCGTACGGCTGTCGAACATTATCTGCTTATCTGCGGGCACTACGAAGGGGTCGACCAGCGTTTTATCGACTACTGGGTGGACGATGAGATTTCCTTGGGAGACTTCGTGCTGACGGGTGGCGAACTCCCGGCAGTGGCGTTTGTCGACGCATTCATACGAGGCCTGGATGGAACTTTGGGGGGACGTGAAGTGGTGGAAAGCTTTGCGCTCAAAGATCCTCAAACGCAAAGCCCGCTACTTGAATACCCCCAATATACTCGCCCGGCTGAGTTTCGGGACCTCGTGGTCCCCGATGTTTTACTCAGCGGCGACCACGCTCGTGTCGCTGAATGGAGACGTGAACAGTCAATGCAGCTCACCCGCCAAAAGCGCCCGGATCTGGGCCCCCCACGCTACTAGTCACCGCGACTTGACCGATCCCTAAAACTTGGCGAGATTAAATGGGCACGGGGGCAAATATGTCAGATTTTTCAGCGCTTAAAATCAGCGGTTTCGACCACATTGAATTTGCGGTTAATGACCTAGAGAAGTCGGTCGAACTCTACAAACATTTGGGCTTTGATCGCGGCGGCTCCAGAGAAATTCTGGAACGCAAATTAAAATCGATCCTTCTTGTCCAAAACGACATTCGCATTCTGCTGAGTCACAGCACGGATCCAGCCGATCCGGTGGCAAAGTTTTTGGCCAAACATGGTGAAGGCGTCATGAACGTCGCCTTCCGTTGCGAAAACGTGGTGTCGGCTTTCGAAATTGCGCTTTCTCGTGGCGCCAAAGTAGCGTCTCCTCCTAAGGCCTATCGCAAAGATTTCGGATCCGTCGAACAGGCTTCGATAAAAGCGTTTGGTGACGTTTGGCATTCCTTCATTTCTCGTGAAGGAAATCTCTTCGCAGAGGGATTCAATACGCCGCTACTCGTAGAAAACAATGGCTTCGGTTTGCAAAAAATCGACCATCTGACAACTAACGTGGATCAAGGGACGATCAAAGAATGGGTCGGATTCTATGAAACGATTTTTGGCCTCGAGAACACCAAGTTTTTTGACATTCATACCGAACGAACAGGCTTGTATTCGTATGTGATGGTTAGCCCTGATGGGGTCATCAAAATGCCCGTTAACGAGCCCACCGAGGCTGCATCACAGATTCAGGAGTTCTTGAATGTGAATCACGGACCGGGCATCCAGCATGTTGCTCTTGCCACAAGCCACATTGTGGATTCGCTGTCTCAGTTGCGTGCGGAGAAAATAGAGTTTCTTAGCGTTCCTCACACTTACTATGAAGCGGTCCCGCGCCGTGTTCCCAATGTTTCAGAAGACATTGATGAGCTCGAAAGGCATCAAGTTCTGGTAGACGGTGACAAAAATGGTTACCTCCTACAAATTTTCACCAAAAACATGGTGGGTCCTCTCTTCTATGAAGTGATTCAGAGAAAAGGGAACGACGGATTTGGCGAAGGTAATTTTGGTGCTTTGTTCGAGGCAATCGAGCGCGACCAGATCGAACGCGGCGTCCTTCAAGCTTAGAAGGCGCCATCTAGTCATAGTCTCGCAACGAAACCTGCGGACGCAAAATTAATTCCACTGAACGCTCTTTTCTTTCCTTCTGGGTCAAACGTTTTTGAGCCACCAGAGCCGGTTGCGAGCGCGGCCGGCCTTCCCGATCTCTATCCCAAACTCGCACGGTGATCTCGTGCACCTCTTGCGATGGCGCCAGCGGTACAAAAAGCGCTTCCCAACGGCTTACCGGAAAATGGATATTGTGTCGGCTGACCCTTCCCTTCTTCACGGTTTCCATTTCAACCTCAAGGGAAGTTACCCTGTCCAAGAAACGCTGGTAACGCAAAGAAGAGCGTTTGAGGGAAAGAGGCACACGCAACTGTAGTTGCAGATCGTGCGCCTCGTTCATTGTTCCGCACGCCACTAAGAGTAATAGCGCTAAAGCACGCATGCGTTTCCCTGTTGCAGAAATGGCGCCAGTTGCACAGGCGGAAAATTACCGACAACGGGTTCGAAAATGGGTCCTTAGACCTGACTGGGGTTCGTGCGGGTAAGGAACTTAAAAGGGGGACGAAAAATCCCCACCCGAGAAACTTTGAGCAGCGTAGGACGGGGCTCGCGACGATGACGAGCAACAATATCGCCTTCGCGCAGTCGAATTTGGGTGGCGTTACCTTTGAAGCACGCATAAACCTGCGAATCGTGCGGAAGAGAAAGAAACTTTTCGGTCAGCCGGCGGATATTGCGGTCGTAGTCCTCGTGCGAATGGCCGTGCAGGTGGCTTCTCCCCGGCAATCTTCGCACATCGCCGTTAAACGCGGGATTGATGTGAAACAACTCATGGATGACGGTTTCTAACTTTTCACGCAAAGTCAGATTCAAAAAACGTGGCAACAAAAAATAGATCAAATAGAGCAATTCCACTCCTTCATCCATTACAGGGACCATCCCGTAATGGTACTCGTGGCGGCCCCGAATTTTGCGTTCCACCGGCCGCCCATCCTTGTATTTAAGCGGAAGCAAATAAGCGACTAGCCCCGAACGCCGGTTGGAATGCGCGGAGGAGGAACTCACACGAACGCGCGCCAAATCGATGAAATGAAACTCGGGCAGCACTCGAACCACCTCTTCGACAAGCCGAGTCATGCGCACGTTGAATTCGAGCATCTATCAAAAACATCAATGTCTTAGCCTGCTGTCAAGAAACTAGGAGGGCCTGTTGCGTCATAAGATTGTTGAGTTTTCTTCACAATCTTCCGAATAGCCAGTTGAGAACCCCGCCTAAGGATAGGCGCGGTCGAACCTTAATTTTGGGGACATAAGGATGTGGACCCAGTACTTCAACTCGCTTCTGGCTAAGCTTCAGCTCGCGCGCCACTATCAGATGTTGGCGCTCGTGGTGACCACGGCGGGCTTTCTCTTTCTAGGGCTCAATGGAGTCATCAGTCTTTGGTATTCGTCTGATGAGGGAGCCGAGAAAGAAAACGTAGTCGTTCAACCACAAGTCGACCTGCGTGCCTACCATTCCGTTTCCAAAGAGCGACTGCGCTCGGTCCTAAACGACGAACACAGTTATCTTCAAGAAGGGACGGTCTTTCGTCCCTATGTGCAAGTTGCCGACCCTCCGTTCAAAAGTAAAACCCTCAACGTCACACGTGACGAATATGGTTTTGAGTTTCGCAAATCGACCGCTCCTAATCATGTGGTAGGCCACAAAGTTTTTGTCTTTGGAGGAAGTACGACCTTTGGCGTTCACGCTGCCGACGAATGGACTATTCCGAGCTATCTACAAGAAGCCTTCAATACGCGAGTTCAGCAATATCCCAACACTCTGGGATACGAAGTCGTGAACTACGCGGGGCGCGGCCACTCCTGGTATCAAGAACTAGTGCTATTCGAGCGCCTCCTACACGCCGGACATCGCCCTTCCATGGCAATTTTTATCGATGGGGTCGCTTTCCGAAATCAGCAAGGCGCGAAAAACGTTCCCATTTGGTCACGGGAAACGGCAGCACTTTGGGAAAAGCAACAACGTGGTTTTCTGACCTTCCCTTTTCCAAACGAAATTCCAATTCTGCGCCTGATCAATCAGATCGAAAGCGTGGAAACAAATAAAAAGATGAATTTCATTCTCAAGCAGCGCTACGCCTATTTGAACTCCCACCCCGAATCAGAGTTTTCCACGCAAGCCCTCCGCCAATCTTACGTAGAAACGATGAAACAGCGAAAAGCCATCGCCGAGGTGTATGGCATCAAGACTCATTTCATCTGGCAACCGCACGGCCAGTTTCGGTGTGCCAACAACCGCCTCTTGGGTTCCGACCAGCAAAAGCCGGTCAAAGCCCTTTATGACGACTTTTTAAAGAACCGGATTCCAGGGATTCACAACCTCTCGCAACTTTGTGAGAAAAACAAACTGGTGAACGCGTTTGCCGATGAACTTCACTACGGCCCTGACTTGAATAAATTGGTGGCCCAAACCATTTTTGAAAAACTATACGAACGAACGCATGACGAACATACTCTTTAAATATTACAAGCTTTTCAGCTTGATGGTCCTCAATACGTTGATGGCTTTTTTCATCGTAAATGGCTTGATGAAACTTCCCGGGCATTTACGCCGCTCGGAAGTGCAGAGTGCCAGCGTACGTTTACCAGCATTGACCCAAGTGCACCGTGGCCAACCTAGCCCCGAACTTAAACTGAACGAACATCAAATGAAATGGGTCGACTCCCGTTCGTTTGAGGGAGTGCCCCCAGAACAGGTTTCCCAGATCCTCAGCGATTTCGCCTCTTTTGCCCAAGTGGGATACGCTTTTCATCCCTACACGCATTTTTCTGAGCCCGCGTTCCAGAGCCAAACCGTTAACATCCAGATGGACGACAAAGGTTACAGCTACCGGGCCTCCAAAAGCCATCCGCTCAGTGCAAAGGGCACGTACCAGGTTTACGTCTTCGGAGGAAGCACGACTTTAGGTTGGCACACGGCCGACAACCAAACTATTCCACACTACCTGGCAGAAGCTCTGAAAAAAAGCTATCGCAAGCGAGGTCAGACCCGTTCCGTCACAGTAACTAATTTTGGTAAAGGCTACTATTCGTGGTTTCAAGAGATGATCTTATTTCAACGACTTTTGCATTCGGGATACCGTCCCGACGCCGTCGTATTCCTCGATGGGGTGAACGTACTTCATGCCGACTCTCCCAATGAGACCCCTCACAACACCAAAGACCTGATTCGTTTATGGGACAAGGCGCAAATTTCCTCGACCGCTCTTCCCAATACTTTTCCGCTTTTTAAAACTGTGAACAACTGGGCACGCGACAGTTACCGCAGACTTTTTCGTGACTTCGAACAGGGCCGCCATCCGCACCGGCGCACCTATTCGCTACCTGACTGGGTCGCAAAAACGCAACAGTCGTACCACACCACTCTAGATCAGATTGAGGCACTCACTAGCCTTTACCAAATTCAACCCTACTTTGTCTGGCAACCCAACCGAGCGTACCTTTGCCAAAGCAGCAAGTACCGTCAGGAACTTCCTGAAGAATACCGTGACAAAGTTGTTCCGCTCTACACAGAAATGAAACAGTTTAAGCGACCGCATTTTGTCTACATGGGTGACTTGTGCAGAAAAATGGGCTTCAAGAAGCGCCTCTTCATCGATGATGTGCACTACAGTCCCAGCTTTAACCGCGCCATCGCCCAAGAACTTGCCTACTTTATGATGAACCCTAAAAGAGTGGTCACGACCTCAGACACTTTATGAATATTTTAGTCGCCACATCCCGCGCCGTTCACCCCGCTGAAGAGTGGGCGCTACTCGGCATTCGAAACCTGATGGAAGAAGCCATCGCGTCGCCCATTCGTTGGGTCACGCTTGACCGCGAACTGCAACGCGCTCAACTCAAAGGTGATTTAGGCCATCAAACCAATACCTTTCGCCATCAAACTTTGCTGCCTTTTCAGCTCGCCATCGTTGCGGGAGGCACGCAATGGCAGAGCCCCCACCTCAACACCTTTTACTCACTCATTTCTCAATCCAAGCTCCCGCTGCTTACACTCGGCCTAGGTATGCCCGCAGAAGTAAAAACACTGAACAACACTCTTGTGAAATGCTTTAAGCGTCGCTCAACAGGTGTGACTGTCCGAGATATTGAAACAAAAAACTATTTCCGTCAGCACGGCATCGAGAGCACAATGCTCCCCTGCCCCTCTCTTTTTGCCTCATCTCATCCACCGGCGAGTGTGAGCGTGGCGATGAAACCGAAAGTCGGATTTCTCATCAACAGTGAACACTATCCCTCTCGCCCGCAGCAGGCTGAGTTCGTGCGCGAAGTGACTCGCTTTATTTCTTCAAACTCGGAAAACTATCAGATCGAAATCTTTTGCCCAACCGTTCAAGACTTTATGCGATTTGCTCCCCAGTTTGGTTCACGGGTGTTCTTCTCCTATGAAGCGCAAGACTATCTACAGGCAATCAGCAAGGTGGACATGGTTGTGACAAATGACCTCACCGGTGCGCATCTTGCGAACTCCGTGGGAAAGCTTGCTCTTTATTTGAGTGAAGCGCCTATCAATGAACTCGAATTTGTTCCACGTCCCTTCATCGTTCCCTCTCAGCTCACCGATCTCGAAGCCAAATTTCAAAAAGTGGCGGGTAAGAAACTGATCTCGGAAGGCATCGCAAGCTGGAAGCGAAAAATGAAGGTACAGTGGTTTCTTTCCCTTCCCAAGGAAAGCGCGCCCCTGCGGGAGGCCATTTGAGTTGGGCCTCAGTCATCCGCACGCTCCATCGAGAGGTTTCCGAATCTCACAAGCATGTCGTGCTAAGCGAGGAACG
This sequence comes from Bdellovibrionota bacterium, assembly GCA_041751875.1. Lineage (GTDB taxonomy): Bacteria > Bdellovibrionota > FAC87 > UBA2466 > JACKAF01 > JBGSIC01. The sequence goes on along the minus strand of JBGSIC010000010.1, from coordinate 156,865 downwards.
CACCGCCATACACAGCGGAAAACTCGGCGACGTTATTTACGCGCTTCCCACATGCCGCGCTCTTGGCGTCAACCATTTGGTTCTCAACATCGAAGTAGCAGCCAAATCCGCCTTTTCCCTAGAACTTTCCCGGGCCAAGGAACTCATCCCACTCCTTCTTGAACAGCGCTATCTCAACAAAGTGAGTCTCTGCGAATCGGCGTTTAATCTTTCGGAGCTTGCCGAAAACCCAGAAGGCATTCATTACAACCTCGATATGTTCCAACGCGTGGACGCTTTACAAGTGCCGAGCGAAAAAGAAAAAGCCCCGGGTTCCGGAAGAACCGCTCTGGCTCACTTAGCGCAAATATGTGCTCATGCTCAAGGTACTCACGTTGATTTAAGTGAACCCTGGCTGACGGCGCCCGCCGCTCCAGCCAGTGCCCCCTACGTGGTGGTTTCGGTGGCTCCGCGATGGCGCTCCTTTTCCCCTTGGTATTGGCAAACTCTAGTGCAGGGCCTCCCCAAAGTTTACTTGGTCGGACTACCCCACGAACTCAAGCCGTATCGTCTTGAGCAGGACAACATTGAATGGGTGCAAGCCAAGAATCATTTGGACCTAGCGACTTTGATTTCCGGAGCACAACTTTTCTTGGGAAACATCAGTTTCCCCTACGCGCTAGCCGAAGGATTGAAAGTAAAACGCGCCGTGGAACTCTGCTACCGTCGGATGGACGCCTACCCTGTAGGCCCAAACGGACATTGCCTGCCCACCAACGTAATGAAAGCGCGGCGACTGGTCGCGGACCTTCTTGGCTATGATAAAGAATCTTCCTATTCTCGCCTCACACGCCAAATGGATTGGAAACCCAAAGCGATGGCGAAAAACCGAATGGCTCAGGCACGACTATGGCTTGGCCAAATCCTTCCTCAGCCTAAGGCCTAGCCCTTTCTATATTTAGCTTGCGAATCGGCCTCCCCCGACTAGTATTTTGAGCGGGAGGGGGGATTTGAGTTTGCACACCGGTTCAATTCCCAATGATAGAACAGTTTTTTGCGAAGAGGGCTTTCTCACACAGGACCCCTCTACCTTAAAAGTATTGGAACAAGCACGGCGCGTTTCGGGCACCGATACGACTCTGTTGCTGCAGGGAGAAAGCGGGACGGGAAAAGAGCTACTCGCGAAGTGGATCCACAAACAATCCCTTCGTCGTAATGCCGCCCTCATTTCCATAAACTGTAGCGCTTTGCCCCAACACCTTTTGCTCAGTGAACTCTTCGGTCATGAAAAAGGATCCTTCACAGGTGCCCTCTTTCAAAAGGTGGGACTGGTGGAGCTGGCTTCTGGTGGGACTCTTTTTCTGGATGAAATAGGAGAGATGGGGCTCGAAGCTCAGTCCAAGCTTCTCCGTTTCCTTCAAGAGGGTGAAATTCATCGCATCGGGGCGAGCGCCCCCACTCGAGTCAACGTCCGTGTGCTTTCGGCGACTCACAAGGACCTTGCTGCTGAAGTGGAAGCGGGACGTTTTCGCCAAGACCTTTACTACCGCCTCAACACCGTAACACTCGAAATTCCTCCGCTAAGAAAACGAACGGGTGACGTGGAGCTACTCGCGAACTTTTTTGCTCGCACTCCTGGCCGGGGAGGTTCCACCCGGCACATGCGTTTTAGTCAGGATGCGCTGGAAACTCTCGCGCAACAGCACTGGCCGGGAAACGCCCGTGAACTGGGCAACCTGGTAGAACGCTGTAAAATTTTATTGGATGAAGAAGTCATCACAAAAGAACTGTTGCCGCTGCCCGACACGGAAAACGAAAGCGAAGCGGAAAAGAGCTTTGCTCCGGAAGGCGCTTCCTTTTTGCTGGATCAAGTAGAGAAGAATCACATTCTAAAAGTTCTGCACCATTTTCAAGGAAACAAAACACGGGCCGCCCAGGCGATGGGAATAACGGTAAAAACCCTCTACAACAAGCTTGCTCGCTACGAAAGCTCCCTCAAGCATTAGGGGTAAACACCCACTCCGTAAGCCACTTTGCTATTTCTTTTTTCGTCTTAGCTTTGAACTGGGGACCACGTTTGTCGATGAGATAAGCCGGGTGCTTTTTGCTTTTTAGTTCAGTCAGATAGTTTAGACAAAGAGCGTCCAGCTGGTTCTTGGTGAGAATATGCTGCGCTAACTCAAAGCTCGATTGCTTCTTTTCCGCTTCCCATTCAAGCTTAAAACCGGCTCGACGGATGAGCGGGAAGCGGTGTTTTACCTCATCTATAATCTTCATTGTCGGACGCAGTCGAATCACCCACTCATCCGACGATCGCACTTTTCCTACCTTTTTCTCAACTGGAGCAAAATCCAAAACCGCAGCCGCAAAAATCGCAGCGTGGGGCTGAAAAGTTTTGCAAAGCCCAAAAACTGCCTCGGCCATTTGCGTGTGAGTTTCGATGGGATGGTAATGCTTCAGTTTCAAGGATTTGAAGTCTTGGCAGGTGGGTCCCGCGACCAGCGCCACTTCGACACCTTGTTTTTTCAACCTTTTCGCCAGCTCGTAGGCCAACTCTCCGCTTGAAATATTGGAGAGAAAACGCACCCCATCCAGATAGGCTCGTGTCGGACCGCCGGTAATGAGAACTCTGATTTTAGCGCGCTTCGCCATCGGCATAGGAACCTAGCGCGCCATGGCTAAGAGAACAAGCCGAGAAAAGGGAGGCTGGAGAGTCAGGCACAGAAACGAAGAGAGGCGAAAGAAACAGCGCACAAACTTCTGAGCACCCCGCTGCCAAACAAAAAAAAACTGTTTTCTTCGCGGTATTTCTTTCGGCCTCTCTTGGACCTCTTGCCATTAGTCAAACTAACTATAAATGTTGGGATTTTGGTTTGTCGAGGGTTGCGAAAGATTCGGCGTGTCACCTCAACTTCACGCAACGCATTGTTTTTTTTTGTAAACTTCCCAGTGCGTCGGTCGAATCGGTGAATGTAAGTGAACGAACTATAATTTGCACGGAGTGCAAACTCTCACTGAGAGCCCTTAAGGAAAGGAGGTAAACAAAAAGAAAGTTGGGGAGGTCCCCATGTCAGCACTCACCGTAAGAACCAATATACCCGCAATCAATACGTCCAATCATTTGGCGCGGGCTCACCGATTGGTAACACAAACTTTTGAGAGACTATCCAGCGGTCTGCGGATCAACAAAGCCGCTGACGATGCCGCCGGATTAGCCATTTCAGACCAAATTACCGCCGACGTACGCAGCTTAGGCCAAGGTCTTCGCAACGCTGAAGACGGCGTGTCCCTCGTTCAGGTTTATGAGGGCGGTACTCGAGAAATCACAAACAATTTGATTCGGCTTCGCGAACTCGCGATGCAATCAGCCACCGACACTATTTCTGATCGTGAACGTGCCTTCATACAGCACGAAGTCGATGAAACGGTTTTCGAGATTACGCGTATGGCGGAGAGCACGACCTACATCGGTCAGGATCCTATTCTGACGGGTCAAACCGCAAACGTAGGTATTCAGGTCGGTAAATTAAATGACGACAATGTCGACCGACTCTACTTTGCTCCTGGCCACATCGACCTGACCGCAGAAGGCTTGGGCATGGACGGCCTAGATCTCGCGAACCGTGATAGTGCCCGCGATGCGCTCTCAAACATCGATGAGGCTCTTTTCATCACTAACGAAGCACGCGCCAAAGTAGGCGCCATGCAAACACGTCTCCAAACTGCGATCGATTCTCAAATGATTCAAATTGAGAACCTAACGGCCGCGAACTCTCGGATTCGTGATGCGGACATGGCTGAAGAAAGCACGAACCTAGCGAAAGCCCAGATGATTCGTCAGGCGGGAGTGGCGGTCTTAGCGCAAGCCAACCAGATTCCTTCGGTCGCGCTTCAGCTTCTGCAGTAAACTAGAAGGGATTTGCGTTTAGACTAGCGATACGGCACTGGACTCTAGTAGACTCTGTCGCCAGCATGGCAAATGTGTTTCTTAGCTACGTAGACAGTCGTCTTAAAGAGGGCCGAAAATCCCAGAAGCTTTCCTGGCTCGGCCTGTACATCTACAACACCATTGACTCCTCCTTCGCTCTTAAAAGCTTTGCGGGAACAGCCCGCGCTTTGAGCCAGGCACCGGAAACAGCCGCTCTGCTAACCCAGGTAGCGGCAACCAATGCCATTCAGATTCTGACGGCGGCTTCAGCTCCTGTAAGCCAACATGCTGCCCTACCCATCTCGTATGATGGCAAACTTAAAGGCGTGCTTCTCGCGGAAGCCACTGATCCCGTAAATTTTCAGTCACCTGCCTGTATCGAGAGTTTGAAAGATTTCGCCGCACAAATCGCAAGTCTTTGGGTGCAACCTGTAAGCGAATACGCCATCCTTCTCGACCAGAAGATTGCTTTGTTAAAGGAGAGTGATCCACGCTTTGACTGGTGTGGGGTTTACAAACTCGTTAAGGGAAACCTCTACTTGGTTTCCTTTCGCGGGCATCTTAGCCCGCACGAGGTCATTCCGCAGAATAAGGGCATCTGTGGTGCCGCTGTGCGCGAGAATCAAACCCTCAACATACCGGATGTCACGCGCGACACCCGCTATCTGGCTTGCGATTCCAAAACTCGCTCCGAAATTGTGGTGCCCATTCGTAACGACGCCGGTGAACCCATTGGCGAAATCGATATCGATTCCTATAAACCCAACGCATTTACCGACGCCGAAAAAGAGCGCCTAGAAAAGATCGCGAAAGAGCTGACGCCTTTGATGGTGAATTTAATTTAGGTGCCTGTGCACTTTCCGGACGAAGTACGGAAAGTGACCTGGCACCTAAATTAAGTGCACAGGCACCTAAAAGCTCCCCGCCCTCACCTGCGGCGGAAACGCGAGCTTGGTGGTTGCCTGAAGTTTCTTTCCGTTTCGCACATAGTGCAAAGTAACGGCCGTCCCCGATTTTTTATCAAAGATGTAGTCTCGTAGGTCTTCCATTGAACTCACCTTGCGATCATCAATCTGATAAATGATATCGCCCCCCACCGGAATCACGCGGAAGCCGGCATGGTATTCCCTGTCGGCCACTTTTAAACCGGTACGGGCAGCGGGACTGTTCTTGTATATTCCAGTAACCATCATCCCATGCTCCAAGGGCACGCCAAACTGTTGCAGCAATGGTGCGCTAAACCCAACGCCTTCCACCCCTAGCCAAGGTCGTAGTACCTGACCAAATTGAACAAGCTGATCCACAATCTTTTTGACGGTCGGACCAGAAATCGCGAACCCCACCCCATGGCCGCCTCCACTGGGTGAAAAAATCTGTGCGTTGACGCCAATCATTTCACCGTCGCTATTTAGTAGTGGTCCCCCTGAATTTCCGGGATTGATGGCGGCATCGGTCTGAATAACGTCTTTGATCGTATGCCCAGTTTGGGCTTTGATATCACGTCCAAGTGAACTGATGATTCCGACGGAAAGCGACCCTCCCAAACCAAATGGATTGCCAATCGCCAACACTTTTTGGCCCACTGCCAAAGCCGTCTGAGAAAAAGAAAGTGGCGTAAGGGATTTTCCCAAGGCATCGATTTTCAGAACCGCAATATCGGTATCAGGGTCTCGACCAACAATTTTTGCCGGGTATTCGCTCTTGTCGTGCAGAGTTACGGACACTTTTTGCGCCCTTCCCAACACATGATCGTTGGTAACGACGTATCCATCCTTGCGAATGATGGCGCCGGACCCCACGCCTTTTTCCGGATAAGCCTGAAAGAAGAAGTCTTCCCTCAGCGAAACCGTGGTGATGTTGACCACAGCTGCGCTTGATTTTTTGTATATATCGACGTTGTTTTGTTCATCAGCAGACAATGCCGCCTGAGCGCCCTGCCCTGTTCCCAAGATCAATAGGAAAGTAAACTTAACCCAGAGTTTCAGTCTTGGCGGCCACAATGAAATCATTTTCCGATAATCCCCCAATGGCATGAGTCCATAAACTGACAAGCACCTTGTTGTAATGCACAGAAATGTCGGGATGGTGACCTTCGGACTCCGCCAATTCCGCGAGCTGGTTAACGAAGGCAATGGCTTTCACAAAATCCTTGAACTGGTATTCTTTCTCAATTTTATTGCCCATGAGCTTCCAGCCTGGAAGCTCTCCGAGCATTTTCTTCGCGTCGTCGGCTGCGATGGGATCCACTCCGCCTTCACAGGGTTTGCATTTTTTGTCGGTGAGCTGGCAACTTTCTGCCATTTGGTCTCCTCATTTTGGCCGTCACTTTACCCCATCCCTTTTCTCATGCAAAGCCTCTCCCGGCGGCCTTTTACGCATCCTGTGAGCGGCTCTCTTCGTTGACAAGGATGAACGTCTGACACTAATCTGTGCCGGAATTATTTGATTCTAAAGGACTTAAACGTGGCAGCCGGACAAAAAATTTCCTACTCGAACGATGGCAAAATTCAGGTGCCCCAGCACCCGATCATCCCCTTCATTGAGGGAGACGGCATAGGGCCTGATATTTGGAAAGCGTCACAGCTCGTTTTCGATGCTGCGGTGAAGAAATATTACGGCGGCGAGCGCTCAATCGTTTGGAAGGAAGTTCTGGCGGGCGAAAAAGCCCACAAGATGACCGGGGAATGGCTTCCTCAGGACACCGTAGATACGATTAAGAGCCACCACGTGGCCATCAAGGGCCCTCTTACCACCCCGGTGGGAGGAGGCATTCGCTCACTCAACGTTACCCTGCGCAAGGTCCTCGACCTCTACTCCTGCGTTCGTCCCGTGAAATACTTCGAAGGCGTTCCCAGCCCCATGAAGCACCCTGAGAAGGTGGATATGGTCATCTTCCGTGAAAACACGGAAGACGTTTACGCCGGCTACGAGTGGAAGAGCGGTTCTGACGAGGCGCGTAAACTTATCGGCATTCTTAACGGCGATTTTAAAACGCAGATTCTTGCCAGCTCAGGAATCGGTATTAAGCCCATGAGTCCTGAGAATACCCGCCGCCATGTGCGTCGGGCGATTCAATACGCTTTGAAACATGGAAAACCGACTGTGACCCTCGTGCACAAGGGAAACATCATGAAATTCACTGAAGGGGCGTTCAAAGATTGGGGTTACGCTCTGGCGAAAGAAGAATTCGGCAAGGAAACAATTACCGAGAAGGAGCTCTGGGACAATCATCAGGGAAAAGCTCCCGCCGGTAAGCTTGTGATCAACGATCGCATTGCAGATGCTATGTTTCAGCAGGCGCTTTTGCGTCCTGAAGATTATTCCGTTTTAGCGGTTCCCAACTTGAATGGTGACTACCTGAGTGACGCCACGATCGCCCAAGTGGGTGGACTGGGTATCGGACCGGGTGCCAACATTGGGGATCACCACGCTGTTTTTGAAGCGACACACGGAACGGCGCCTAAGTACGCCGGCCTGGATAAAGTAAATCCCGGCTCGGTGATTCTCAGTGGCGTGATGATGTTCGAGCACCTGGGTTGGCAAGAAGCGGCCGACGGTATTACCGAAGCGCTTGCCAAAACCATTCGTCAAAAAACCGTGACTTACGATTTTGCCCGCCAGATGCCCGGAGCTAAGGAAGTGAAATGCTCTGAGTTTGGCGAATGTATTGTTAAAAACCTATAAACGAGGACTCATTCAGATGCGACGACCCAAACTTACGATCGTCGGTGCAGGCAACGTAGGCGCCACGGCTGCTCACTGGGCTGTATCGAAAGAACTAGCCGATGTGGTGCTGGTGGATATTTCCGACGGGATTCCGCAAGGAAAAGCACTTGATCTCTTGGAGTCTGGACCTGTCGAAGGATTCGACTGCCGTGTCGTAGGAGTCAATGATTACGGGGCGACAGAAAATTCAGATGTCGTTGTCATTACTGCCGGTATTCCGCGTAAGCCGGGCATGAGCCGCGATGATCTGCTTAAAACCAACTCGGGCATTATGACAAAGGTCACCGAGCAAGTCGCGAAGTACTCGCCCAATACCATTTTGATTGTGGTTTCCAACCCACTCGACGCAATGGCTCACGTCGCTAAAAAAGTTAGCGGTTTTCCGCGCGAGCGTGTGTTGGGAATGGCGGGTGTTTTGGACTCCGCGCGCTTTCGGACCTTCGTGGCCGAGGCCGCAGACGTTAGCGTAAAAGATGTACACGGTTTTGTTTACGGTGGGCACGGCGACACCATGGTACCGATGACCCGCTTCTGCAATATCGCCGGTGTTCCTCTGACGACGTTTTTAAGCGAACAAAAGATTGAAGAGATCGTTCAGCGCACCCGCAACGGTGGTATTGAAATCGTAAATTACTTAAAGACAGGTTCCGCATTTTACGCCCCAGCCGCTTCAGTCATTCAGATGGTGGAAGCCATCATAAAGGATCAAAAACGCATCCTTCCCTGCGCCGTCTATCTGCAGGGCGAGTATGGACTCAAGGACCTTTTTGTCGGCGTGCTCGCCAAACTAGGACGTAACGGCATGGAACAAGTCATTAACCTAGAATTAAATGCAACTGAGAAGGCGGAACTCAACAAGTCAGCAGAAGCGGTCCGCGGACTAGTCACCGCTATGGCAGGGATGAAATAGCCTAATGAATATTCACGAACACCAGGGAAAAGAACTGTTTCGTAAATTCGGCCTACCGGTCCCTGAGGGAAAAGTGGCTTACACAGTAGACGAAGCTGTTTCTGCTGCCGAAACGATTAAGACGCCTGTTTGGGTGGTAAAGGCGCAAATCCATGCGGGGGGACGCGGGAAAGGTGGCGGAGTTAAAGTCGCAAAATCGGTCGCTGAAGTAAAACAGTACGCTCAAGCTATTCTCGGCATGACCTTGGTAACTCACCAAACAGGCCCTGAAGGCAAAAAGGTTCAGCGTCTCTTGGTCGAAGAAGGCTCAAAAATTGCTAGAGAACTTTACCTCGCTGTTACTTTGGATCGCTCGGTATCCAAATTAGTCATTATGGCGAGCACCGAAGGCGGGATGGACATCGAGAAGGTCGCTGCAGAAACACCTGATAAAATTTTTAAGGAGTGGGTCGATCCCTTGGTGGGACTGCGCAGTTACCAAACTCGGCGTCTGACAGAATCGCTGAAACTCGAAGGCGCCGCTGCTAAAGAGCTGCCCGGCTTCTTGGATAAGCTCCTTAAACTTTATAACAGTTATGATTGCTCGCTTTTAGAGGTCAACCCGTTGGTGGTCACCGCGGACGGCCACCTTATCGCACTGGATGCAAAACTTAACTTCGACGACAACGCGATTTACCGCCACCCAGATGTGGCTGCCCTTCGCGATGAAACCGAGGAAGATCCCAACGAAATCAAGGCCAAGCAGTTTGACCTGAGCTATATCAGTCTCGACGGTAACATCGGATGCATGGTCAACGGCGCCGGCCTGGCGATGGGCACGATGGACATCATTAAGTTGGAGGGTGGCGATCCGGCTAACTTCTTAGATGTGGGCGGTGGCGCTACAGAAGATAAAGTGCGCGAAGCTTTCAAGATCATCCTGGGAGACAAGAAGGTAAAAGCGGTACTTGTTAATATTTTCGGCGGCATCATGAAATGTGATGTCATTGCAAAAGGGATTGTCGCAGCCGCGCGCGAGCTGCAAATTACCATTCCTTTGGTGGTCAGACTCGAAGGTACCAACGTGGAAGAAGGTAAGAAAATCCTCAGTGAGTCCGGTTTGAAGTTGATCACCGCAACAGGCATGAAACAGGCTGCGCAGCGAGCGGTAGCCGCGGCATCGGGAGCTTAAATGGCTATTCTCGTCGACAGAAACACCAAATTGATTGTTCAAGGGATCACCGGTAAAGCCGGCGCTTTCCACGCAACCAAGTGCAAAGAATACGGCACTCAGGTGGTGGGGGGAGTGACACCGGGCAAAGGTGGACAAGTGGTGGAAGGCATCCCCGTTTTTGACTCCGTGAAGGAAGCTGTCAAAAAAACTGGCGCCAACGCCACAATGATTTACGTTCCGGCCCCTTTTGCCGCGGACGCCATACTGGAAGCCTGCGATGCGGGTATTCCCTTTATCACCTGCATTACCGAGGGCATCCCGGTCCGTGACATGGTGGAAGTGAAAAACTATTTGAAAAGTACGAATGCTGTTTTGCTGGGACCCAACTGCCCGGGCATTATTACGCCCGACCAATGCAAGATTGGCATCATGCCAGGTTATATTCACAAAGCGGGACGAGTCGGAGTGGTTTCCCGCAGTGGAACCCTCACTTACGAAGCGGTTCACCAGCTCACTGAACGTGGCATCGGCCAGTCGACTTGTGTAGGAATCGGTGGAGATCCGGTTCAAGGGCTTACCCACACCGACGTAATGAAACTATTTAATGAAGACCCCGATACCGACGCCATCATCATGATTGGGGAAATTGGCGGTTCCGCCGAAGAAGAGGCGGCAGACTATATTCGCAAGCATGTAAAGAAACCTGTGGTGGGTTTCATTGCAGGCCAAACGGCCCCTCCGGGTCGACGAATGGGCCACGCGGGCGCCATCATCAGTGGAGGAAGTGGTAAAGCTTCCGACAAGATTGCGGCACTGGAAAAGGCCGGGGTACGTGTTGCTTTGAGCCCAGCATCGTTGGGTGAAACCATGGCAGAAGCTTTAAAGAGGTAAAAAATGGAAAAGACACTCTCAATCATTAAACCCAATGCGGTGAAGAAAAAGGTCGTAGGTAAAATTATCACGATGCTCGAAGAGTCCGGCTTGGAAGTCGTCGACGCGCGTATGGAGACCCTGACCAAGCAAAAAGCAGAAGGTTTCTACGCAGAACACAAGGCGCGTCCCTTTTTCGGTAGCCTCGTCAGCTTTATGACCAGCGGTCCGGTCCTTTTGATGACTCTTCAAGGCAAAGACGCGGTAAAAAAATACCGTGATTTGATGGGGGCCACCGATCCTTCGAAGGCGGCTCCGGGAACGATTCGCAAATTGTACGCAGACAGCTTAGAAGCTAACGCGGCCCATGGCTCGGATAGCCCGGAATCGGCGGCGCGCGAAGTCGCCTACTTTTTCGGAGATTGAGACTCGAAGGCGAGAGTTATTCCGCCGCTTCAGTTGTTGATTCAGTTGAATCTTTCGTAGTCGCGGAAGTTTTCTTGGCTTTGGCTGCCTTTGTCGCGGCCGCTTCCAATTGCTTTTTGATTGCCGCTTCTTCTTCGCTCAATGTTTTCTGCGCCCGAAGTTTCTTAAGCAGCAGGATTTGTACGGTCGTAAGATCATCCGTGTCCCATTTAGACTTCTTTTCTACCAACACGGAACTTTCCGTCTTTTTTTCATCCGCTTTGGGGGTTTCGACTTCTTCCGCGTCGTCCTTATCGTAATCTTGAGGAGGCAAAAGGACCTTCGCCTTTTTCTTCACCACGGTGTCTTCGGGGGTTTCGTCACTCACCTTTTTAGAAGTTGTGTCTGAGTCTTCGGTCTTGGTTTCCGTTGTGTCAGAATCTACAAAAGGGTCTTCACTATCGTTTGAGTCTGAATCGGTCGTCGTAGCCGAATCCGTCGTGGTGGTGTTTGTATCGGTGTCGGTTGTCTCAGCATCTACGTATACATTTTCGCTCGTAGTGGACTCGCTCGCAGTGGCTGCGGCATCCGCTGCGGCTTCTTCCCTGTAGAAATAAGACGCGTAACGTGTGGCCCATGTCCAGTCTTCCGTCCAGTAGTTAGGAATCGCCAAGTAGTTGTAAGCAGAGTTCGCACGAATTTGATCCAAAATAGTGATGAGCTGAATGTTCAGCTGCTGAAGCTCGATGAGTTCCTCATTCGTCACTTCGGGAATCGCATAAAGATTAGCGATAAAAAAGCCATTAAGCGCCAGCGTTCTCCCTGCGGAGTTGTGCACGCTAACATAAATCTGCTGCAAACGTTCCGTGCTACTCCCAGTCTGAACCTCTTGGGAAAGTAGTTCCGACGATTGCACTAGCTGGCGGGGCCAGTAACTCATTTCGACGGTAATGTTCTGCTGCCCACCATCAAACCCATTATTTACGTTCTGAATATTTACGACGTCCCTATTACCATAGGTAAAAACCGTGGCGGTGTCTCCACTTTGGATTTGCTTCACCAGCTCGTTCTTGGCTGCCGGGTACTTTAGGTGAAGCGCATGCATCTTTAAGATGAGCGCCCTGCTTTGAGTTGCCAGACTCCGAATCAGGTCTTCGGTCGAAGCATTCTGGCCGAAAGACGCCGTGGAAATCAAAAGGGGAAGCAAAAGGGCTACCGTAAGAAAGCGGGACAACATGGGAACCTCCAAAGAGAAAGCGGGCGGAATGTACCAAACCATAGCGCGAGGCGTCAACTCAGGGCGTTTTTATATTAAGTTATTAATATTTAAGAGGAATGTCTAAGATCAGGGTTTAATGGAGACTGGGGTACCCACCGGAATGAGGTGATAAAGGAGCTCCACGTCCTTATTAAAGAGGCGCACGCAGCCTTCGGACCAGTCTTTCACCTCGAGTTCGCCGTGAATAAAGACCTCGCCACCGAGCTTCGTCTTCCAGGGCGGGCGCAGGGTGGTGTTATTGGCGAGCACAATCGCATCGTATTCGGCTTGGGAGATGTGTCCTCGATTGAGCCCCTCGGCAGCATCCTTATTATTGGGATAATTGAGGCCCAGACTGAGATGAAACTTCGACTTGGGGTTCTTTACACAAACAAAGTAGTCACCCTCGGGCGTACGCATATCGCCCTCCACTTCTTTGTGTCCGACTTCCGCCTTGCCGATACCGATGGGGAACTGATGCAGAAGCGTTTCCCCTTCCCAGACTTCCAGGGTCTTTTTCTTCTTGTGAATCAGGATATTCATGGCTTCCCATTATAATACAGACGGGAATGACTAGGCGGCCTTTATCAACTTGTCACTGAGCGCACGTCCCAGATCTTCGAAGATGGTAGGTACGGGGAGGATCCCCTCGATGTAGCTCTCATCCACCTGTATGCGTTGCGGCGATTCGCCCTCTTCCAAACCTAAAAAGACTTTGGCATGAGAGGTAAGAGGGTTCGTTTTAATGATACGTGCGACATCGCCCTCGGGCATTTTGTGCATGTCATGACGAAGAAGAATGATATCGGGTTGCAGGTGGAAGGCCATTGCTACGGCTTCCACCCCGTCGCGCACAAAGGTCACCGCGTAAGGCGCATGGGAAAGTGTTTCAAAGTTCTTTTTCTTCTTCGCTTCAATGGGCTCTACCACCAGCAGTTTTTTCGCATTCGGAGAAGCGTGTGGCACTGTTGTGACAGCGCTTCGACTGACCACATGAGGAAGTAAAACATGAAATGTCGAGCCTTTACCCGGTTCGCTTTCCACCCAGAGATTTCCCGCGTGCAAAGTGGAAATCTGTTTTGCTACCGTAAGCCCCAACCCTCTTCCTCCCGCGCGGGAGTAATCTTTTATCTGACTGAAGCGATCAAAAATGCGCTCACGTTCCTTATGAGGAATGCCTTTGCCTTCATCTTTGAAACTCAAAATGACCATCGGATAGGGGGGATCCGACTTTCGGCGCCCCGTGAAAGAATGCACCGTAAGATAGACGTTCTTACCCGATTCAGTGAATTTCAAAGCGTTGCCCAAGAGATTCTGCAGAAGTTGAAGGATCCGATCTTTATCCGCCAGTACTTGCCAATCCGAAATGGGGTTTTGATAGTGGAAGGAAATCCCCTTCTCTTTCGCTTGCGCTTGGTAATCCTGATAGAACTCCTGTAGAAAAGAATCCAAAGTAAAGAGCTCATACTGCGGTTTTAGCCCTTGCTCGAAGCTCATCACGTCGAGTAAATCACTCACCAGCCTGAGCGCATTGCCTGCCTGCCGTTGCGAGCGTTCGAGAAGTTCTTTTGCCAACGGAGGCAGATTCCGAGCGTCTGAACCACTGAGCAACATTCCTAAACTGGACTGAATTAAACCTATTGGCGACCGCAGGTCGTGCGCACATACGCTCAGAAACTCTTCCCGCTGTTGCAGAGCCGTTTCCGAAGCCCCTGAACGACGAAGGACTTCATCCAAGCGTTTCTGAAGTAGTACAAAGGTTTCCGCTTGCTGAACGCGCAAATTAATACGCGCAATCGCTTCTTCAACAGGGGTTTTAAGAGATAAGAGTTCATCTACACCAATTTGCGCGACTCTCTGGCTCAGATTTGGGTCGAAAGATTCGTAAACCCAAATCAATGGCGAAAAACGAAGGCTCAGATTATGGCTCATGCGAATCTGAGTGCAGAAAAGATCGAGCCACTCGAGGTCTTGGGTTTCCAGCACAATGGGTTGTATCGTTTGCGAAGGGAAAGTTTTTTCCAACCATGGCAAAAGAGTGTCGATGTGGGCTTTGGGAAGATCGGAATGAACCTGGATCCCTTGCCCCAAACTTTTCCAATTCTCAAGAGCCGGAACCTTTAGCGGAGGCGTCGGTCTTAGCCATTGGATAACGCGATGGTCCGAGAGTGTTTTCAATGAAATAGGTCTCCGTAACCTGTATCGGCGGAATGCCCATCCCGATTAAAGAACCCACCAAAGCATCGACAAAACTGCCTAAGTGAATCACAGGGCCCTTAAGTGTAGGCTATTCAAGGGTTTAGCCCCCCTCTGTACTCTGCTTGTTTAAGAAGTATGCGATTCGGATCAAATCATTCGGCGAGCAACGCAATTGACTCGTAGCTAAACAACCAGAATACGCACCGTGGCATTGTCATTGCACATCATTTAATAGATCACAGGAAATTTTTGTGTCTAGCCGATGGGATCTTAAGGCTGTTTGAAACGGGGAGCGGATAATGAAGGCGTGGATAAAAGGCTACGGACTCTTTTTTAGTTTTGGACTCTTAATGCTTTCACTCGGAGCTTCTCTTAAAGCGAACGGCGCGGACAGCAGCCATTCGCAAAAAGAAGCGATTGCTCCTCCAACCGAGCGTCTTCAAGCCGACAGCGCCGGACAAAGCGACTTAGATGAAGATTCCATTGACCTCATCGAGTCGTTCGCACGCGACATTCACCCTCGTGAAGTCGGCGAACAACCCGACTATTCAGACACAGCCCAAGCTCCGGTATCTCCGAGCGTAAAGAGCACGGACTCTTTCAACGAAATCTAATCTTTCACAAGTGACCGCAGAAGCGCACTAAGGGTTACCAAATGTTTCATGGACGGCCCCGAGTTAGACCGCCCAGTTGAGGCACATCCTCCGAAAGCGTGCACCCCCACTAACCTGACCTCACTCTTGTTATCGTCTCGGGTGAGCACACCCGCTCCCGAGCTTCCCGTTAGCGTGTCGCAATGGTGATTGAGCATGCCCCCACTGATGGAATGAGTGGTGCAATCTTCAAGGCTCATATGCATCGGCTTTGCGCTTGGATGGTGAAAAACCATAAGAGAGTCGTTCGGCTTCATTTCCCTATCGCTCGGGGGATACCATCCCCACTGCACGCCCGGGCTGCCTTCCAATCGAAGAACCATATAGTCCTGATTGCTCTGATTTTTTCCAATTTCTAATATCTCACGACACTTGAAGGTTTCCGTTTTGCTGGCGGTGGAATGAAAACCAAATCGTACGGAGATTTTGTCGCAGGCTTCTTTACAGTGACGAGCAGTGATAAAAATATCCTTATCGATCAAAGTTCCCGAACAGTGAAAACCGCTCGTCTTAGAGACGGTGGCGTCGAGAATACCGATGGGACTGCTGAGTTGTCTCCATTCCTGCTCAGCCTTTGAAATCAGAACCATGTCATCCTTACCGCAAATGGTTCGTTCAGGTTGAGAAAGCGGTGAGCCCGTGTAGTAGGGCTGAGCCATCGTGGAGCTGGAGCACAAAACTAGCGCGTACAACAAGACAGAGAGTCCCCTCATGATTCCCCCTTGCTGAAACTAAATTTTAAAAGCCGTTTTTATACAAAGATGCGGTGTTGCCGTATGTAAAGATTTTACCTAGTGGACAACAGTCGCCAAAGCGCTGGTGAACTTTTGCGTAATTTTTGTTAACGCGGGGAAGTACGTGTGCGTAGCGTGATCATAAACTTCGCCACTTTTACGATGTTTGCGAGGCGAAATGCGCTAGTGGTCCCGGCCGGCTTGGGCGTAAGTTCTATTCCCACCTGCGAGTAGGTATAGCCGCGCCGGATCAAATCAACCAAGATCTCCGCTTGGTAGCCAAAACCGTCGGTCTTAAATCCATGCTTTTTCAGGATTTCACTACGATGCAAAACTGTTCCGTTGTAGTAGCGGATACGGCACCCGGATAGCAAATTAACCAAAATAACAAACGTTCGCGAGATCACTCGGCGAGTAAAAACTCTCACCGAAGGATTCTTTACGTAAGGGATAATAATGTCTGCGGTGCCAGCTAGATCCAAAACATCATCAAGTGACTCTCCCCCGTTCTCGTTGTCGCCGGGAATCATGATGATAAATTCTTTGGTCGCTCTAATCACTCCTTCCCGATAAACCCCGCCAAGGTTTTTGGGAGTGGCGTGATGGAAAGCAAGAATGCGAGATTCGGATGCCGCTAATCGGTCTGCAATTTCCCCTGTACGATCGGAACTTCCATCGTTGAAGATCAAAATTTCCCATTCCGCAAAGTAGGGTTCGATACGAGCACGGGCGCTGGCAACCGCTTCTTCCAGGTGCCGCTCCTCGTTGAGTGCGGGCATCACGACAGTCAGGCTTCGCTTTTTGTTCACCGGCAATTAATCCTTAAGATGGGCCTATTATGGCAGTGCTTCAAGGGACCAACAAGGGTTTTGGCATTGTCTTTTACACGGAGCGCTAATATGAACGAGAGATGGCTGGGTTAAGCATTCTTCCTATTCCGCAACTCAAAGATAATTACGCCTATCTCATTCACGATAGTTCAAAAAATGTGACCGCGGTTGTAGATCCATCCGAACCCACTCCCATTCTTGAGGAACTCAAGAAGCAGGGATGGAAACTCGATTTTATTCTAAATACCCACCATCACGCGGATCACGTCGGGGGAAATCTCGCGCTGAAGGGAACAACGCACGCTAAGGTGGTGGGAAATGCAGGGGACAAAGAGCGAATCCCAGGCATCGACATGCCCTTGGATCCGGGAAGTGAACTTTTGGTAGGAGATCATCCCTGTCAGCTCGTTCTCGCCAATGGTCACACTCAAGGACACGTTCTGTATTGGTTCAGTGAAGACCGATACCTTTTTACGGGCGATACCCTTTTCCTGATGGGCTGTGGTCGCCTATTTGAAGGGGATGCACGAACGATGTGGGAGAGTTTGCTTTTTATTCGCAGTTTACCTCCCGATACGCAAATCTATTGCGGACACGAATACAGTTTGAGTAACGCCCGCTTCGCCCTGACGGTTGACCCATCGAACACCTCACTCAAGACCCGGTTGGAGCATCTAGAACAACTCTCCAAAAAAGGCGCACCGAGTGTCCCTGGCACAGTGAAAGAAGAACTCTTAACCAATCCTTTTCTTCGCACGAACGATCCAGGGATCAAGAAGCAGCTTGGCTTAGTAGACGCGAATGAGGTCGAGGTCTTCGCCGAACTCAGAAAACGTAAAGACAGTTTCTAAAACACTAGAAAAGTAGGCTATCTACCCTGCAAGAAGTGCCTTGCGTAGCCGTTCTTCCCTAACCGTCAGCCTCATTTCCGCTGACGGGCCCCCACTTTCCCTGTCATTTAGCTCCCCACCTTACCTCATGATTACACCATAATATTAAACAGTTAGCCAATAAGCCCCCCTTAATAATTGACTTGGTGGGCCAAAACTTCTATCCGTAAGTACCTCAATCGTTAGCTAACTGGATGAAATGAAACTGTTTATAAAATTTTGCCTGCTGGGAACGCTTGCCCTGAACGTGGTTGGTTTAGGTGCGGAAAGCCTGTCTTCCGTTGCTCTAAAGGGAATCAACTTTCAGTATTACTCGGTTGCCGACCTGTTCACTCCTTATTCACGTTCGCTCGATGATGGAAAAACACTCACCGGGCCCAAAACCAAAGCGATTGTTTTTACTTTTTCGGGAACCCAATGCGGACTCATCAAACAATACGTCCCCACCCTAAACAAGCTCCAGGCTGAGTTTGAATCAAAAGGCATTCTCTTTATTAATGTTTATTCCGACGACGGACTGGCTACGTACGATATCGCTCAGCACGCGCTGGAGTATGGTCTTAATTCCCGAGTCCTATTAGATAGAGGCGGCGCCTTGGCCCAAGAACTCGGCGCCAGCGTGCTAACCGAGGTCTTTGTCGTAAATGACAACTTCGAAATCATCTATCGCGGAGCGATTGATGACCAATATAAAACTACATCGCGGCTCAAAGCACCCAGACACCACTACCTGCGCGACGCGCTTGCTTCCTTCACTCAGGGTAAAACCATCAATCAATCTGCCACTACTCCTTCAGGCTGTGTTATCGAGTCGACGAAGGAGCGCGACGAGACGGTGGCGCCTGTTACTTACTATCCCGAAATTGCGCAAATTATTCAAAACAAGTGTCAGGTCTGTCACCGACCAGGTGAGGTAGGCAGCAGCTACGCTGAGTTTACGGAATATGAAGATTTTGCGGCCAACAGCGAAATGATCCGTGAAGTTGTCATCGACCGGCAGATGCCTCCTTTTTACTCTGCGGGTAATGAGAAGTTCATTGAGATTGTGAACAATCACATGCTCTCCAAAGACGAGATTCGATTGATTGATGCTTGGGTAAAAACGGGCGCTCAGGAAGGGGATCGAAAGCTCGCTCCGCCCCCCCGTTCTTGGTCCACTGCGGAATGGTCATTCTCTGATCCTGACTACACCACCAAAATGGAGAAGCCTTTCCCGGTTCCTGCCACGGGCACTCTCGATTATCAGTTCTTCAAGCTCAAGCTCGATTTTGACCATGACAAGTGGGTGAAAGCCGTTGAGCTAAAGCCTGGATCTGCCGAAGTTGTTCACCACATGGAATTGCACATTGTTAAGGCGGATGACGAAGATTACTCAGGCCCCGACGGGATGGCAAAACTGTACGGTCTGACTGGAGAAAACACACAACTCCTTTCAAGTTTTGTTCCGGGCGACACAGAAAACAACGCGCGCGTCTTTCCCGATGGACAAGCGATGCGCATCCCGCGTCACCATGATCTCGTAATGGAGATTCATTACACGCCGATAGGCAAGCCAGTTCTCGATCAGTCCCGCGTCGCCTTCCGTTGGGCGAAAGAAGCCCCTGAAGTTGAGCTCTGCACTCATGCCTTCCGGTTGCACCGAAGCGACTTAAAGATTCCTGCCTACGATGGCCATGTGGAACTTCAAAAGGCGGCTTGGTTTCGCAAAGACGTTAACCTACTTTCCATCCGGGCTCACATGCACCAAATCGGAAAATCTTGGCGCTTGGACTGGATGCACGACGCCGGTGATGGCACCTTTGTTCCGGAGTTCATGGCAGGCATTCCGAGCTGGGATTTTAACTGGCAACGAACCCTCGACTTTAAAGATCCTATTTTGGTACCTGCCGGACAAGAACTCATGATGACGGGTATCTGGGATAATTCGTCTTACAATTTTGCGAACCCTGAGCCAGAAAAAACGAAGATATGGGGCTTGCAATCAAGCGATGAGATGCTGAGCATGCGCGTGCTCTATACGGTTGTCCAAAAGGAAGGCCAGTCGTCTCGCTGCAAGGACGCCGCGCCATGAGTCGGTCCACATTCGCGCTACTATTTTTGCTGGTGTTTTTCTATCCCGTCGCCCCGTGTGCTGGAGAAACTGTCACTCAGCGCTTTTCCCTTCCAAACGAGCTCGCCACAAGTACTCGGCAGGTAAGAAATGAACTTGTAGCCCTGAGAAAATGGTTTGAAATCTTTTCTGAAGAGGATCGAGAAGGTTGGGCGGATTTCCTGGAAATTGATGAACTAGAACACCAGCTCGCTTTGAGCGTTCCGGATAGAGCGATTGTTCAGCGTATTGTTAATAAATTTCGCAAAAACAATGTCGGACTTACGGATCCTCGGTTCTTGCCCATGCAACTGGCTCTTAAGGATTACTTAAAGCTTGTTTACCTGTTGGATATCCCCGATCTCCATGAGCAAATTTCTCGCAATCGGACACGCATTACCCAACTACTCTCAGTTAAACGAAATGCTTTGGAAGAGGCAGAACTTTCGACTCTTTTAGGTTGGATGCGGACCGTGAAGCAAACCGACCCAACTTGGGAACAGGCTCGTTCTACTTATCGCTATCCCAACATTGCTACGAGGGTGGGAATCGATTTTATCGACATTTTTTTGGATCGTGAACGAGATGTGTCTGAATCTGAATTCATTACAGGTAGCTTTCATCATATGAAATACGGCGGATGGGCCCACTCAGAGGGTAAAGTACATATCGATCTCGTCCCCAATCCCAAACAGGCGACTCTTAGAATTCAGTTGAAGGCCTCGTCGGTATCTCCCACGATCAGGGGTTCAAAGAAGAAGGTTTCCACCGTTACTTCCTCCAGTTCAGATGTAACGGTCACCAGATGGCTAACGTTTGACTTAGATGGGCTGCACATGTCTGAGCCCTTTGCCGTGGCAAAGACCGCTCTCAAAATTGAAAGCGTGAAACACCCTAATCGCTTCGTCACGAAGCTCGCAAACCGCGTAGCGCGCAAACATCATCTAGAAGCGCGAGCCGATGCGGAACGCAAAGCGCGTCAGTTAGCATCAAAAAGACTGGTCGAAGACACGAACGAGGAAGTCGGCTTGGCTAACGCAGATGTTCAGACCAAGGTACTCGATCTCCTGCGCTTTCAAGGCACTCTGCCCAGCGGATTTTGGAGTCGTTCCTCAGAAAAGTATGTTGAAGCTTTGATTGCTGCAGCCGATACCTTTCAGCTAGGCGCTCCCACTTCTCCTCCCCCCTTCTCCGAAGAAACTCTTCTTGGGATGCGTATCCACGAATCGGCCCTGAGAAATTTTGTTGAGGACTATACGGGAGACAAATTCGAAACAGATTGGAGCTGGTACAATGCCCATCGCACGATCACTGGCGATGAGCCACGCGAACTGAGACCTCACGACCGATCCACGCGCTGGTTTTATAAGATCACGCACAGAGCGCCACTGGTGGTTTCGCTTCGCGATGGACTCTTCAAAATTTACGTCACGGCGGAAATTCTCGGCCGCACTCCTTTCGAGGGGCAGAAGGAAGAAGTCGTGAGACCCGTGAGAACCTCGGTCGTCTACCAGCCTCAGATTATCGATGGATCAGCCGTGATGGTTCGGTTGGGCGATGTCCGTTTAGAGTATTTAGACGATAAAGTGTCTAGTGAGGCCGAAATCGCCATGGCCGAGTTCGTTCAGAAAAAAATGGCTGTATTTTTCGCGGAACATCTTAACTTTGATGGGCTCACCGTGCCCGCCGGTAGTTCATGGGAAAAGCTCAATCAGTATGAGCTTACGGATTTTACGACCGAAAATGGTTGGCTAAAAATCGACTACCGATAGCACCCTCGGTCAGAAAGGAAGCGGGAGGACGCATGAAGTGGAAAGCCTTCGAGAATGGATTTCATTTGAGACTCATGAGAGGCGAACCGCTGATGGCTCAAATCGCGGAATTTGCCCTGAGCCAAAAAATCCCCAGTGCGGTCGTTACGGGCCTGGGCGCCATTGAGAAAGTGCGTCTCGGCTACTACAACTTGCAAACCAAGAGCTACGTTGAGCGTCTCTTCAAAGAAGACCACGAATTGGTAAGCCTGATGGGAAACATCAGTTATCTGGAAGGCAAGCCTATCGTACACGCGCACGCCACGATTTCCGACAGTGAGCAACGGGCCTACGCTGGCCATCTTTTTGAGGCCCATGTTGCCGTCACAGTGGAAGTGTCGCTGTTTCAGACCAACGTTCCCCTGCAGCGCAAGATGGACCCCGAAGTCGGCTTAAACCTTCTCGACCTTTAGAAACCTGCCCTATTTGGCTGACGACAACTGCACAATTCCCAAGGGGTCACGTGTGTTGGATACGGCCGCGTAAGGGTCTGCAGCGTGTTCAATCAGATAGAGAGCTGGTTCTAGATTCTCTTTGAAGGTCGGCGCAATTGCCGAAGCACCCGGGTAGAATCCACCGCCAAAGATTGAACTCGGCGAGAGTTCAAAGGTGAAAGCAAAGATTCCCAATTCATCATAGGCCCAGTCGGTGGTGTCGCCTGACGCCACATAAAGGTCGCTGCTTTTTTGGGGTGTGTAACCATTCCAACTAGCCATCTTCTTGCCCATCGTTTCAAACACCTTACGATCCGGATCATTGCTGATCTTGTCATTGGTGTGACCCCAGGGCCAAAGCACTAGCTCACTAAAGGTGTGGAAGCTAATAAGCACAGTCGTTTTGGATCGCGCTTTCAGAAAGTCCCGTACCGCTGCCGTTTCGGGCTCAGAGAAGGCAGAAGGGCCGTGATAGGTATCCGAACTGGGATCGGAACTAGCACCTTCGCCGCCAAAACCTTTGCCATAGTTGCGATTGAGATCCACCCCATAACTCGAACCACCATTTGAGCGACGGTTCTTTCTCCACCACTTATAATTTCCGGTCTGGATATCAAATTCGGCGCCGTCAGGGTTGACCATCGGGACAACCCAGACTTCGGTCGTATCAAGCATTTGCTTCACACGAGGGTTCGTTGCGTAGTTGGTAGCTAGGTAGTTCGCCAACATCAGGGGCACTTCCACGCTCAAATGTTCCCGAGCATGATGACAGCCCAGGAACACCGCCGTGGGAAGGCTGTCTGAAGCAGGTTGTGACGATAGTCGCACTCCGCGAAGATCGCGCCCTTCCAAACTTTTTCCAATCACTACTTCTTGAGCAATATTGGGATACTTAGTAGTGAGATCTTTGAGTGATGCGGTCACTTCCGCGTAGTCATGAAAAGCAGAATCAGACGACGGGAATGCTCGCGTCGCCGCCCGTGGGAGCGACAAGACGTCCGTCTCAAATCCGGCCGCTTTTACGCGCGCAATGTCAGCTTGAGTTCCAAAGAAGCTCACGCCATCGCTAAAGGTACCTTCTATGGCAACCCCAGCTTGTGCGAGTTTCGATCGCTCCGCTGAATTCTTGGCCGGCACTTTTACGAGGAAGAGTGCATCATGGTTGTGTCGGGCTTCTGCGGCATAGCTAAACAAAACTAAACCGACGACGAGTTGAGTCAGGTGTCTCATGCATCCCCCAGTGTTTAAAACTATCGGGCGCCAAGAATGCTGCGCTGTTCTTTTTTGATTGAAATCTAAAGAAGTCTGATGACTTGAAACAAAGATACCAGATCGACAGTTTTTTGACAGTGCCGGTTTGGGAAACTGTTAACTTCTGTAGATTATCTGCTCTCACTTGTTAACACGCGATCACCATCCGAACTATTCCGTACCTATGATACGCTTAGAGTGAGAAGCTGTTTTCCCTCTATTTAATGAATCCATCGATCATACAAAGCCTCCACAAGGCTGAAGAGGCCTTTTACAGTCAACGTCTCGTCGAGGCTTACAATCTGCTGCGTCGTTTCTATGATCGCATTCCCTTTTCCGTAGATGAGCTGCACGCAAAGTACATGGGTATGTTCGTGCGCGTCCTTCTCGAACTAGGGAAAGAAAAGCAGCTTCAGTTCTATCTGGGTGAGCTGGAGAAGAAATACGCTCTGCTGAAGAACTGCGATCTTGCCTATCAAATTGGGGTTATCCATCTCGTCAAAAAGGAACTCAAAAAAGCCTACCCCTTCTTCGATCAGGTCATTCGCCATTCAGACAGTCCCGATCTCGTCGCTAAATCGCGCATGTCTCTCATGAGTCTTTATTGTCAGGAAGTACCCAGCAATTTTGTGGCTTGCCGATCTCTGCTGGACTCAATGCCAGTTCCCGAAAGTCAAAAACTAGCGGACCTCCAAAAAATTTGGCATGCAAACATTCTTCGCTATGAGGGAAAGCTCGAAGAGGCCGAGAATGAGCTCGATCTTCTTTTATCCCGCGTGTCCCGTCACCAAGATTGGTATACACATTTTTCGGCTCAGATCATTTTGGCGTGGGTCTATTTCAATCAAAATGATCAGGTTGCGGTAAGAACTCTTCTCACGCAGATCAAAGCCCAATTCGGCATCCTTTCCTTCAAAAGCGTCATTGTGCGGGTGGATGAACTTGAGAATGCTTTATTGAACAAAAAGGAATTTGGTCCGATTTCTCTTTCTGGAGAAGCTTTCAAAGGCGAAACGCGAGTCGCCTACCAGGAGAAATCGCTTACACTTAAGTCAACTTCGGTGACCGATAAGCTCCTTCTACAGATCTTAAGAGATGGATTTGTTTCAAGAAAGAAACTACTAGATGGCCTATCGTCGGATCGACAAGATCCTCGGCAGATGAATCAAGCGATCCATTCCAAGTTATCCATGGTACGCAAACGCTTACGCATTTTGGGCCTACCCTCACACGTAATTGTCGCTGAGGAAGAAGGTTACCGTTTTGTTCCCGAAGTCATAAAGGAGTCCACACAATGAGGCTGTATTTGTTGGTTTTAAGTTCTTTCCTGGTTTCTCTACATCTCATTTCCCTTCCTCTCCACGCATCTGGGTGCGGGGGTGGCGAAGGGCCCATTCCTTTTCTGGATATTAGTAAGTTCAAGGCCACCTCGCATTTCACTCTCAGACAAGAGGCTCGCAGTTTTGTGTTTTGGGAGAACAAGAATCAGATCATGATCCGAACTTATGAGAACGAACTGCGTCGCTACTCAGTCTCGACGGGCTTCCTAACCGGGTTGAGTACCATCGACTTTCCGATAGCCCCTTTACAAGATCCTAAAGACCAATATGTGGTGACCGAAGGGGAAAACAGCATTTTTGAGGTAAACCAGCGTCGCTGGGAGACATTCACGGGTGCTCAGAACCCGCTTCATTTATTCTGGAAGAACAACAAGCTTCACACCTTGGACTACACTTTTAACGCACATGGCGGCAGCGTATTCAAAGTTTATAAATACGAACCCGGCACGGGAGCGGCCAAGAGCTCGTGTACTATCTCCTGGATGAATAAAAATGCTAATCGCATTCGACTGGCTCAGGGTGCGCACTATCCGTATGCCACTTTGTACACGGTTGCCGACATGGGAACGCAGCAACTGCTCGATGTTTATCAAATTGACGTTGAGACGTGCGTGCTAAGCAATGCGAACGCGGGAACGAACATGTTCGACGGACAAATACAATCCGTTTACGCCTTCGAAGGCAAAGGTCACTACGGTGTCTTTACCTCAGATCCGAACACAAACTTTTACTACGCTAGCCCAAATCGCCGCGGTTGCCCGGCCTATCATATCGACACGCTTCAGGCGCCGGTCGTGATCGACGGCATCAATCCCACGCTCGCGGCCTGGACGCCAGCGTTAGGCCTGCGAATCTATGAACCCGGTCCCCGTACTTTCTACAGTCTTCTGCAGAACTGGCCCATCGCTCAATTGGGCGCCGGGGACATCCAAATCTCCAAGAACCACGACAAGCTTGTGCTTTCGCCTCTGATGCAGGGCGAGCGCAACCGTGAACTCGTCTATATGGAAGTCACCGACACACCGTAATGCCGGGCGTCAAGCTGCCCGTTCTCGCTTTTCAGCCGCCGTCGATACGAGTAAACTGACTCTCATCGCTGAGTTCAGTTGGGTTTGCTGCAGCGACGAAGGGATTTTGAATTGCCGCGAGGACGCACACGGAAGCCCCCGCAGGCGGGCTAGTAGGCCCGTCGAGGACGGCGACCACGGAGGACGAAGCGGCATTTCAAAAGCACTCGATCTGGAGCAAACCCAGCTGAACTCAGGGATTAATTGGGGCCCCCGTTGGGGCCTCGTCTCGACGGCAACATGGCAACTTTCCAGTCGCTTCCTCCTTATCTTCAGAAGTATTGCACCACTCAGGACTACGACCGCTATTCCCCTGAGGACCACGCCGCTTGGCGCTACATCATGCGCCAATCAAGAGAGTTTTTTAAAAAATACGCGGTAAGCGACTACCTCAAAGGCTGCGAAAAAACTGGCATTCCTTTAGATCGCATTCCCCGCATTTCAGACATGGACAAAGCATTAAATCGTTTTGGCTGGGGCGCGGTGCCCGTTTGCGGCTTTCTGCCACCGGCAGCTTTTCTCGATTTTCAAGCGAGGAAAGTTCTTCCGATTGCGACCGACATGCGTACGATTAGTCATATTGCGTACACTCCGGCACCGGATATTGTTCACGAAGCGGCGGGGCACGCTCCCATTCTGGCGCAGCCAGCTTACGCGAGATACCTCTCCCAGTACGCCACGCTAGCGCAAAAAGCGATCTTCTCCGACAAGGACATCGCGCTTTACCAAGCGATTCGGATTCTTTCCGATATCAAAGAGAATCCCGACGGTACGGCCAAGCAAATTGCCAAAGCCGAAGCTGACCTCAAAGCGGCCGCTAGCCAGGTAAACCACGTTTCTGAGGCTTCAAAAGTAGCGCGCATGAACTGGTGGACAGCGGAATACGGCCTGTCTGGCACTCTGAAGAATCCCAAGATCTATGGTGCCGGTCTACTTTCTTCTGTCGGCGAGAGTCAGAACTGCTTGTCAGCCAAGGTTAAGAAAATTCCTTTCTCGATCGATTGCATTGAAGTTTCGTACAATATTACCGAGCCCCAACCTCAGCTTTTTGTCACTCCTGACCTGGAAACCCTTAGTGAGGTTTTGAAGGATCTTGAAAAGCAAATGTCTTATCAAAGAGGTGGCGTCTACGGTTTAGACGAAGCCAAACGCTGCCAGACTCTGGCGACCGTGGTTATTAACTCTGGCATCGCGGTAAGTGGGATTGTCTCCGAATTTGAGAAACACAGGGATTCAGTCGAGTTTGTTCGCTTTAAGGGGCCCGTGCAGCTTTCCTTTGCCGACGAGCAGCTTCCAGGCCACGGCACCAAACGACATCCTGACGGGTTCTCTTCGCCTCTCGGAAACTGGAAGACAACGGTGAGCAAAGATCCCAGCCGTTTTACCGATAGCGAGCTTGCAAAAATTGGAATCGCAAAAGGAAAAAGCGCCACCCTAAAGTTTGCAAATGGCTTTGAAGTGAAGGGAAAAGTCGCCGGCTGGCTGCGCAAAAAGAACCGTCTCCTTTTAATTACATGGAAGGACTGCCAAGTTACTCGCGGGGACAAAGTTTACTTCCAGCCCGCATGGGGCGAATTCGATATGCTCGTCGGAACGGAAGTTCCGTCTGTTTACGGTGGGCCAGCCGATCGCGAAGCTTATGGGGACTACGAAATGGGCCTGGCTGAAACACAGCCAGGACGAAAAAGCCCCTTCAGCGCCTCCGAGAAAAAACGCTTCGCCGCCTACACCGAACTCCGGCAACTTCGGGGTTCAAAGGTAACCGACCAAACCAAAGACAAAGTTGAGGCTCTCGTTGCGCGCTACGCAAAAGATTTTCCTGATGAGTGGCTCATCAAAGTGGAACTCATCGAGGTAGCCCATTCCCTCCTGAAAAAGGACGCCAAAAAGGTAGCGGGTCTGGCCGATTTTGAAAAAAGCCTACTCAAGAACAAGACGCTAGATAAAACCCACCGTTGGCTAGCCGAGCAAGGCGTTGCGCTGGCTAAAGTTCCAGATTCGAAATTCTAAAAGGTGCCTACTTTTGGACCGGGAAGGTGTCAGGTCACTTTCCGTACTTCGTCCGGAAAGTGCACAGACACCGTCCAAAAGTAGGCACCTTTACAGACCGAGTTTTTTGGCGCGGCGGATCCACTTGATAAAAAGGCCCGCAAATCCGATTAGGACGGCGCAGACAACGACGAGGAGAAACATGACGCCCGCGTTGGCGCCCTTAGCGATGGGGGAATTCTGATCCGCGAAACAAGTCGCGCAGGCCCAGGCCGACGGCGATGAGGAAAGAAAAATAATGGGGCTCCACACCAACGCCCAAACCAACTGCCGGCTCTTTTTAATAAACCAAACGAAGTAAACAGACAGAGCCGCCGAGGCGATCAAAGACAAAACACCCATGGTGATGTCGTAGGTAGTCCCTGTTTCTTGATAGGCCTGAAAACTCCAGAGGCCAAACCAGATACAAAAGATGGTGCAAACAAAGATGAAAAAAATGTGTACGGAACGTAACGACATTATTGAGGTATGTGCCTCTGTGTGTATGCTGAAATTTCAACGTCCATCAAAACAGGGATAATAAATCCAACCGCCAAAACGGCAGTCAAAATCAAAATCCAATAAATGATTTTCTTCTCGTTGTTCAAATGCATGAAAATGGCAGCCACAAGGCCACCTTTCACCGCTGCCACAATAAAGGCGACAAGCACTGCCCAGTGGATCGCAAGATGAAAGTAAGAAACGCCTACCGTAACGCCGGTCAAAACCATTAGCGCCAGATAGACGAGAAAATACCCCTTAATATGATGTCGGATTTCTTCAGCTGAATCGCCCATGCTGTCTCCTATAAAAGGTACAAAGTCGGAAAGAGGAAAATCCACACTAAATCTACGAAATGCCAGTACAGGCCGGCAACTTCCACTCGCCCTGTAAACCGCTCTGGATCGCTGTGCCACATTTTAGCACCCGGAATCCAAAGGTAAGCATTCACGACAATGCCACCAATGATGTGCAACCCGTGTAGGCCGGTCATGGTGAAATAAATACCCAAAAAGTTACTCGTCGCAGGCGATAGCCCATGATGAATTTTTGCTGAATATTCAAAATATTTTACCACCAAGAAGGCAAACGACAGAAGGATCGTCAGTCCCATGTACATTTTGTACTTACCCAAGTTGTTTAACTTGAGGGAGGCCCACGCCATCACCATCGTTAGACTTGAGGTAATGAGGATAATCGTGTTCACGAAAGCCAGTGGGACGTTCAAAATGGTCGAACCGACAGGCCAATCCGTCGAACCCACTCGAAGCACAATCAGCGACGAGAAGAGCGCACCGAATAGCATCACTTCAGAAGCTAAGAACAACCAAATGCCCAGTTTGGCGTTGGTGACGCCCGTTACGGGATGGGGCTTGGAAACGTAAGGAATGACAACGGACATCGGTTAAACCTCCTGCAACGCTTGGGGAGCAAACTCCCGCGAAGTCGTGTTGTATTCGTAGGGCCCACGGTAGACATGGGGCGGAACCGGGAAGTTTTGGTGCGGAAGTGGGGGCGTAGGCGCCGTCCACTCCAACGTCGTTGATTCCCAAGGATTTTCTGCTGCGGGCGTCTTTGGCTTACGCAGACTAATGAAAAGATTTACCAGGAACAGAATCTGAGCCGCGGCCAAGAACCAGGATGAGTAGGTCATCACCACGTTCAAAGGCTGTACCGATTTTGCCGCTTGGTAAATGGAGGCATCGTACAAGCGTCGTGAAACGCCCGCCATCCCGACCAAAAGCATAGGACCAAAGATGCCGTTCATCCCAATAAAGGTTCCCCAGAAATGAAGTTTACCTAGCGTTTGATTGAACATCTTGCCCGTAATCTTCGGGAACCAGTGATAGAAACCACCCATCAACGCCAAGAGAGTTCCCGGCGACACAACGTAGTGGAAATGACCAATCACATAATAGGTATCATGCAGGTAAATATCTGACGCCGTTAACCCGAGAGGCAGACCCGTGAGTCCCCCGATCGCAAACATGGGAAGAAACGCCAGAGCAAACAGCATCGGCACCGTGTACCGAATAGACGCTCCCCACAAGGTAAGCAAAAAGATCGTTAGAATGATCACGGAGGGAATCGAAATAATCATGGTCGTGGCCTGGAAGAACGAACTAATCGCGGTTCCCATTCCCGTCATGAACATGTGATGTGCCCATACGATAAAGGACATAAAGCCCAAAAAGATAATCGCATACACGGCTGTGTTGTAGCCGTACATGGGCTTGCGGGTGTTGGTCACAATGATTTCTCCCACGATTCCCATCGCCGGCAAAATCAGCACGTACACTTCCGGATGTGCCAAGAACCAAAACAAATGCTGCCACAAGAGCGGGTTACCCCCACCTGCATTAGAAAGTATCTCACCACTGACTACCAAGCCCGATGGCATGAAGAAGCTGGTACCGGCCACGCGATCCATCAACTGCAACACACCCGCCGCTTCAAGAGGCGGAAACGCGAGGAGCAACAAAAACGCGGTAACCAACTGGGTCCAGACAAAAAACGGTAAACGGAAAAAAGAAAGTCCCGGTGCACGCAATTGAATCGCGGTCACAATGAAGTTTACCGACCCCAACAAAGAAGAGGTGATCAAAAAGACCATGCCGATAAGCCAAGCGGTTTGGCTAGGAGGCGCGATGTTGGCAAGGGGCGGATAGGAGGTCCAACCTGACTGCGGTGCCCCACCAGGCATCAAGAAGCTTCCCAGCATGATAAGGCCGCCGACAAAGTTGACCCAAAAGCTGGCCATGTTCAATTTGGGAAACGCCATGTCCTGCGCGCCGATCTGCAAAGGCAACATATAGTTACCAAATGCGCCGACAGCCATCGGTACGACTCCCAAGAAAACCATGATGGTGCCATGCATAGCGCCGAACTGGTTATAAAGTTCCGGGCTGAGCACTCCGTCCTGCGTCAGCGCTTTACCGATCAAAGGAATTTGAATTCCGGGAAAAGCAATTTGCCAACGCATCAAAAGCATCAGGCCAAAGCCTAGTAGCAAAAACGCCATGGCGGCCAAGCCGTATTGAATTCCGATTACCTTGTGATCCGTGGAGAAAATATACTTGCGCCAAAAACCTTCTTCGTGCGCGTGTCCGTCTCCGTGTGCATGAATTTCTCCGTGAGCGCTAGACATCAACCCTCCTCAAGTCCGAGATAAGTACGTTCCTCGGCTAACCAAGCTTTAAATTCTTCGTCTGATTGGACTGTAATCTCACCGCGCATACGTGTGTGTCCCACACCGCACAACTGCGCGCACATGATATCGAACGAGCCCGTTTGGTTCGCTTCGAACCAGACGGGAATCACAGTTCCCGGAATCGCATCTTGTTTTACGCGCATTACCGGAATGCCAAAACTATGAATCACATCCTTGGACGACAGGTCTACCCTCACCGGTTTGTTAACCGGAAAGTGGAAGTTATTAATGCTGATAATGTCGTCCTTGGCGTTGGGATCACCCTCTCTATCAAGACCGATCGGATTATTATCTTCGGGCGCGATCAACTCTGGATCGGTGCGACCAAAAATGCCGTCATCCCCAGGGTAATGAATATTCCAAGCAAACTGTTCCGCCACGACTCTTACCCGGAGTGAATCCGAATCCGATGGCATGTCATTTTTTACACTGCTCCAGATGGGGTAACTCACAAAAACGAGCAAAATAGTTTCGAATATCGCGATACCTATCTCAATGTAGGTCGGCAAACGGAAATGTTTTTCCGTTGAGTCGGCTTTGTGCCCTGGTCGTGCACGGAATTTGATTAAGCAATAAACAAAATAAATTCCCCATCCGACAAAAAGCGCCAGCATGAACCAATGCAATGAATTGATGAGATCATCGATGGGCTTTCCATGCGTGGAAATGTTGATGGGCAACCACCAACCGTAGGGCTTGTCCATAGAAGCTGATCCTCCCGAGAAGACTTCACGCTGCGATTCTAGGGTGTAGTCTTAGAGACGTTTTCCTCGAAGTGCGCAATTTTGACTTATGTGATGAATAATACTGGTCATTATTTCTGTCAACGGCTAGCTGCGGTCGGAAAACCAATCGGGATGCGGTTCGACAGATATCGCGACGCGTTAATCCTTGTAGGTTTTTCGTTCGCGGATGGCGAGCTGAACATTTTCGGCTTGGGTGTGGTTAAGTCCGGCAACAATAAGCTGCTCGAGGGAAGCGGCTTCCAAAGCTGCGTTATCGGGAAAGGCTTTGAGTAAACGATCGCGCGTTTTTTTCCCAATGCCTTCTATTTGTAAAAGCGGGGAACCTTCTAACATCTTTTTATCCCGCCGGTTGCGGTGACTTTTAATGCCAAAACGGTGTGCCTCGTCGCGAAGCTGTACCAGGAGCCTCATGGCGGGGTGGCTTTCGGGCAGGTTGATGGGATTTTTTCTTCCCGGAACAAAAATGCGTTCTTCGCTCTTACGAATATCCTTTCGGGTAAACGCGGATTCCGTGCGCGCTTTAGCGAGCGAGCAAAGAGGTACCGAGATTTGCAAATCCTCCATGGCCTTGGCGGCAGCCGCGAGCTGGCCCTTCCCCCCATCAATCATCAGAAGATCCGGGCGCGGATTCTCCTTGTCACTCAGCCGACGTGTCACCACCTCGTGGATCATCGCAAAATCATTTTGGGTATCGACTGTCTTGGGATGGTAGGTACGGTAGCGGCTTTTGATAGGTACCCCATCTTCGAAATGTACCAAACTGCCCACTGGAGACTCATCCTGCAGGTTGGAAATGTCGATCCCCTCGACCGTTACCGGTGGTTCGGGCAGATCGAGAACTTCCCGAAGAGCCTGGCCCGCGTTGGCTTCCTTTTTATTGTCGTGCTCTTTGGCAATGAGTTTCGCATTTTCCTGAGCCATTCCCAGAAGGCGCAGAATCTTTTCCGTGCGCCCGACCCGCACTAGAACTTTCTTCTGCGCGATTTCATTCAGCCAAATTTCCAGGGTTTTGCGATCGCTAAAGTCTTCGGCTACCCAAACTTCATCAGGAACCAGGTTTTTGGAATAGACCTGCTGAAGAAACGTGCCGGTGGCTTCGCTCTTACCTTCCAGCCCAAGCTTCACCCGGTAGGCTTTGCGCCCGGTGAGGAAACCCGCCCTAATATAAAGGATGACCCATTGTATGTATTTCTCTTCGCCCTCACCCGTTTCGTGGGCTCCGAGTACGTCAATGTCTTGCATCCGCTCCGTGAGAACGGCGTCTTGGCGCGCCGAAATTTTCGAAAGTGCGGCGATTTTGTCGCGGTAAATACGCGCTTTTTCATATTCCTGTTTGTCGGAAGCCTCCTTCATGCCCTCTTTAAAACTGGCTAGAAGCTCTCTTTTCTTCCCGTTTAAAAACAAAATGGCTTCCCGCACCTGAGCGGAATAATCACTCTCGGTCACATAATCCACGCAAGGCGCCGTGCAGGTTCCGATTTCGTAACTCAAGCAAGGGCGCTTGCGGTTTTTGAATTTTGCGTCGGTGCAGTCGCGAATTTGAAAGGTCTTTAAAAGAAAACGGCTGATCTCATTTACCCCTGCGCTGTAGGGCCCGAAATATTTGAGTTTGGGGGACACAATCACTTTGCGCGTGACCTTAAACTGCGGAAAGGGATGGGTGAAATCCAAAACAAAGTAAGGGAAATTCTTATCGTCCTTGAGCCGAATGTTGTATCGGGGCCGATGCTTTTTGATGAGGTTACATTCTAGGAGAAGCGCTTCGAGTTCGTTGTTCGTGACTGTAAACTCGAGCTGCTCGATCTTGCCCACCATCAGGCGGGTCTTGGGGGTCAGCGTACGGGGTCGAGCGAAATAGCTTTTGATGCGGGCGCGGAGGTTCTTCGCTTTCCCCACGTACAAAATGCGCTCACCCACGTCGCGCATAATATAGATGCCCGGTTGGGTCGGCCAGGTCTTGACCTCAGCTAGGTACTTTTCTCTTCGATTGTCCGGGGCGACCGTCATGGCTTGCGAAAAGGTAAACCGAAGGGGCGGGAATCACAAGAGAATGCCAATTCACTTAGGGGGCTATCAGGCGCATGCGGTTAAAGAATTTTTGCTTCGCCTCTTCCAGGCCGATGGTTTGGTCCTCAGGAACTCCGTGGTGGCTCCGCATATTGTTATCCAACCAATTGCGTAACAAGCATTCTTCGTTCGGTTGGCAGTGTTCGTTGTACTGGTCGAGAACGTTTTGGAAAAAGCCGGGCCGAAACTCCAGTTCGAACTTGGGGTCGGCGATACCGTCTACCCGGACGCCCTCGATGGAATCCGTATAAAAGACAAAAGGAAGATAGCGGTCTTTTGCCTCTACCCGCTCAGGGTATTTTGCGGGATCAAATTCCAACACGACGTGTCCGTTTTTCCGGATTTCCAAATAGTCTATTGTCAGAACCGCGCCAAAGTAGTCTTCCCCCTTGGGAGGTAACATGTAGTACTGAAAGTGTTCGCGCTGACCGCGCCTGGAGAAAGGTTTTTCGGGCCCTGTAAGATCGCTATTAGCAAATCCCAATCGGTAGCCCGTGGCCTTAATTAAGGGATCGGGATGCTCCCTCGACTGACGGGTGTGAATGTGGATTTGCCCAATCTTTATTTCCACACCTAAATCCCCAAGATCTCCGTAGTTCACGGTAAAAGTAAGGTTGTTGGTAACGTCGGTCGGGGCCGCCCCTCCTGAGAGAAGTTGCGCTCCACTGAAATGGCGTGCGACGTGTCGGGAAACTTCCGGATTACCAGGGCCTCGGTTCTGGGAGGCCGAAGACGATTCGAAATTACTGCAAGCGGATAGAAGATAAAGGCTGAATAGGGGGAGTAGGACTCCAAGTTTTCTAGGCTCGCCAACGTTCCACATATGCCTATTTTAGCAGGGGGCGCTGTACAGGCTCCACCGCATTCGGGATCAACGATAAGTCATGAATGTTGCTCGCCGTTCGGGACAGACCGACCATCCCATAGACACCCTGCTTTTAGTTCGGTGCGGGCAAATCCTTTTCGTCGATCTGAATCAGTTGCCAGCTCACCAGACTTTTGCTGATGGGGTCGTATACGTTGACCATCGATTCTTGCTGGGTCAGCTGATCCACGCTCGTCTCAAACATCGGCGCGTTGGCGGTTTTCGCCTGCCAAGCCACACGAAGCGTGTCTTTTTGAATGGAACCTTCCAGTTCGACTGAAGTGTTGGCCTGCATGTCCCATTGAATGCCTCGCAGCACACCGTCCTTGGTGGTGGCCAGCTGTATGCCGTACTTCATGTCGGTGGCCTTATAAGGAATAATTCCAAAGTTCCCGAGGTTCATCCATTGGCTGTCGTCGGGAACGTTTGCTTGCTGTCCCGCCTCCACCGCTTCCTGAGGCGCCTGCACCGATTCTTGGTAGGTCGCGGGAGGGGCTGGTTCCACCGGATAATAGGGAATCTGTTCGGCCGAACCATACCCCGAGTACGGCACACCAATGTAGCTCGTTAGCGCAACGGCCGTCGCCGCTACAGTCCAATGTGGCCAGTTGGAATAGTGCCAATGGAAGTGCGCGCACCAGTTCTTACTAAACGGGTAACCGTAAATAGGATGATAGGGGTAGTGATTGTGAATGTTCTGGTGAAACTCCGCCTTGTGGTAGCCGGGGTAACCGGGACGATGCCCAGGGTTTCCAGGAAAATGTCCCGGCGGATGCGCTCCAATAAATTTATCCAAATCGCCTGCGTTCGGTCGGCCACCCGGCTTGTTGATCGGATGAGTGGGGCGAACGTTACCTGGTCCAGGTCCCGGACGCACTCCACCTGGGCGCCCTGCTCCGGCTCCTGGGCCCGGCCCAGGCGACGGCCGATTGGGGCGCGTTCCTGGTCGAGGACCCGGTGCGGGACGAGGTGACGGACGTGGATTCGGTCTAGCCGAAGGAGCGGATGGACGTGGTCGGTAACCCCCGCCCATTCCTCCACCACCGCCGCCCGGACGACGGCCGCGCGCTTCCGCGTTCAAAACCGGAACACAAAGAAAGGTAATTAATACCCAATAAAAAAGTGTCTTCATGGCTACTTCTCGCTCGCAGCAAGGTTGAAGCGGTGAAGCTCTTCGCGAGCAAAATCTTTGTTCACGTCGACTTTATAAAACTTCAAGGTTTCGTGGGTCTGGAGTTTGCCGTTCTTGTCTAGAAAAAGTGTGGCGGCAGATGAGGTAGCCACAGGTATCGTATTCTTGCCGTCGAGTGAGGCTTCCGAAAATCCCGCCATCGATTCATAAAGATAAAGTTCTTTATCGTCTGCGCTAAGTTCGGCCATGGTCACAAACCCGGTACCCGTCGGATCTTCCAGCGTGTTTTTCGAAATTGTCGTCATACCAGAAAGTAAATCAGCCGCCGGGCGGAGCGCATATTCACGAACCACTTCACGATCCGTGTTGATGGGCTGACCCACGGGTTTTCCTGCTTTATCCAGTTCTGTACTCGTTTGTTTGATGTCGCGCGTTTCTTGGAAGGTCAGACCCTCCTCTGTTTCATTCAACTTATCCCACGAAATCGTCGCTTGAAATTTAACGAGATAACTCACGCCATCGGCATCTAACGTGCCTTCGGTCGAAAGCGTCTGAGTGCGACCCATGACGTTCTTTTTTAAGAAAGTTGCTACGCGATCTCTTAAAGCGAGCGGTGAAGCTTCTGTTTGGAGCGAGCTGAGGCCGAGTAAAAGTACCAAGATGAACTTCATGGAGTCTCCCGTTGTGCGGTAAAAAGTTGCCCATCAGAAGTAGGCTCGAAAAAGAGGTTCGTCAACTTGCGCTACTTTGCTGACGGAAAAAATGATAGCCCTTGAGGTGCGGAACTCACTCAGGACATTTCCCTTGCCCATTTTGAAGGGGCCGTGATAGCTCACTAATGCACGAAATCCCTGCTTTCTATAAGAGAACACAGGGAAAAACACACGTCCCCCCCATTAGACTTCGGTCTCGCTAGGCGAGCAAATCGGGGACGGAGGCATTAACCGGAGGAAGTCATGCCCGAAATCTCTATGCGAAACATGTTGGCGGCCGGTGTCCACTACGGACATCAGACGCAGCGTTGGAATCCCAAAATGCGGCAGTATATCTTTGGACCGCGCAACGGGATCTACATTATCGACCTTGAACAAACGGTCACAAATGCGCAGCAAGCGTGTAATTTTATTAAGAAAACTGTCGCTGAAGGCGGCAAGGTTTTGTTCGTAGCGACGAAGAACCAAGCCAAAACGGTTGCGAAGGAAGCGGCTGAGCGCGCTCAGATGCCTTTCGTAACAGAACGCTGGTTGGGCGGAACGCTTACGAACTTCACCACGATTCGCAAAGGTTGCGAACGCATGGAAGCCATCGAGAACATGAAAACCGATGGCACCTACGAGGCCCTTCCTAAGAAGGAAATCGTCCGTTTGGAACGTAAGCTGAAAAAGCTCATCATGAACCTGGGCGGTTTGCGCGACATGCGTTCTCTTCCCGCGGCTTTGTTTGTGGTGGATCCCATGGTGGAAAAGAACGCGGTAGCCGAAGCCAATCGCTTGGGCATTCCCGTGGTCGCCGTGGTGGATACCAACTGCAACCCGGATCCCATTGATTTTGTCATTCCCGGCAACGACGACGCCATCAAATCGGTCACTCTCTTTGTGAACCTGATTTCCGATGCGTGCGCCGAAGGCAGCGCGGTCTACGAACAAAAGATGCGCAGCTCGGCTCCGGTAAGAAGAGAAGAACCCACGCAAGAAGGCCAAAAACCTTCTGGTCCGATTGTCGAACGCGTGGTCCGTCAGAAAACCAAGTTGCCCACGGAACTCGATTACCGTGCCGACTCTGGTGAAACTGACACCGAGGAAGATGTCGTGGCTGCCCCTCCCGTTGAGGATGTCACCGTGTCGCCCGAGGATCTTCCAGAAAACGTTAAAATTATTACTGACGATAAGGAATAGCCCATGAGCATGGATTTGTTGAAAGAGCTCCGCGACAAAACCGGCGCGGGCATGTTGGATTGCAAAAAAGCGCTCGACGAGTGTGCAAACGACATCGAGAAAGCAGCGGAATACCTTCGTAAGAAGGGTATTGCCAAGGCGGCCAAACGCACCGGCAAAATCGCGATGGAAGGCTTGGTGGAATCCTACATCCACTCGAACGGTAAAATCGGCGTTCTTTTGGAAGTGAACTGCGAAACAGATTTCGTTGCCCGCACGGACGATTTCAAGAATCTCGTTCACGAAATTGCCATTCAGATTGCGGCGAGCAGCCCTCGCTATCTTGATGAATCGGCTGTTCCGGAAGACGTGATTGCCAAAGAAAAAGATGTTTATCGCGAGCTTGCTGCGAAATCGGGAAAACCCGCCCAGTTCCTCGACAAAATTATCGAAGGACAGGTGCGTAAGTTTTATGAAGAAGTCTGTCTGCTCAACCAGCCGTACGTAAAAGACCCTAAGAAGAACATCGACACGCTGGTTAAGGAAACGAGTGGAAAGCTGGGTGAAAATGTCACCGTCCGACGCTTTTCTCGCTTTCAAGTAGGCGAAACCGCAGGAGCTAGCACCGCCGCTGCTGAAGCGGGTAACTAGAATCGACGCGAGGGAGTACCGCATGGCTGAAAAACGTGGCCGCTTTAAGCGGGTGCTGCTTAAGTTAAGCGGCGAAGCCTTGGCTGGCGGCAATGAATTCGGCATTCACACCGACATCATCGAACGCATCACGACGGAAATTAAAGAAGTCCATGAAATGGGAGTGGAAGTCGCCATCGTTATCGGCGGCGGAAACATCTTCCGTGGTTTGGGATCTACCGGTCGCAACATGGACCGTAGCACCGCCGACCAAATGGGCATGCTCGCGACTGTAATCAACAGTCTTTCCCTTCAAGATCGGTTGGAGAAACAGGGCGTTTTTACTCGTGTGATGTCAGCGATTGAAATCAATCAGGTTTGCGAGCCCTACATTCGGCGTCGCGCGATTCGGCACCTGCAGAAAAAGCGAGTTGTCATTTTTGCAGCCGGCACCGGCAATCCCTACTTCACCACCGATACCGCGGCAGGCCTTCGCGCCATGGAGATTGGATCGGAAGTGATCATGAAGGCGACTCGAGTGGACGGCGTTTATAGCGACGATCCAGAGAAAAATAGCAGCGCCACTCTCTATAAGTCTCTTGAATACATTGAAGTG
This sequence comes from Bdellovibrionota bacterium, assembly GCA_041751875.1. Classification (GTDB taxonomy): domain Bacteria; phylum Bdellovibrionota; class FAC87; order UBA2466; family JACKAF01; genus JBGSIC01. The sequence goes on along the minus strand of JBGSIC010000010.1, from coordinate 118,169 downwards.
CTTCAGAAGAATCTTAAGGTAATGGATTCCACCGCTATTTCGCTTTGCATGGATAACCACCTTCCCATCATCGTTTTCAACATGAACGGAGCGGGAAACTTTAAGCGTGTGGTTATGGGAGAGGAAATCGGAACGATTGTAAGGAGGTCACCATGAGTCTAGGAATTGCTGACGGCAAGTCTCAGATGGAGAAATGCCTCGCGCATCTAAAAACCGAATTCTCGAAACTACGAGTCGGCCGCGCTTCTGTGGCGATGATCGATTCGGTGGTGGTCGATGCGTACGGGAGCAATATGTCGCTCAAAGAAGTCGCGGCGCTATCCACTCCCGACGCTAAAACGTTAACGGTACAGCCCTGGGATCCCAGTCTGATCGGCGGAATTGAAAAAGCCATTCTGGCTGCCAACTTGGGCCTCACTCCGATTAACGACGGCAAACTGATTCGAATCAACATGCCGCCGCTTACAGAAGATCGGCGTAAAGAGTTCGTAAAAACGATCAAAACGCACGGGGAAGACGCGCGCGTTGCCTTGCGTAACGTACGTAGACAACTCGTTGATGGCGCGAAAGCGCAAAAAGAGGCAGGCGATCTCACAGAGGACGGCGTACGCCGTGCTCAGGATGAAGCTCAAAAGTTGACCGACCAATTCGTAAAAGAAGTCGATAAACTCGTAGAAGCTAAGTCCGAAGAGGTCATGAGCCTGTGATCTAATGCACTGGATCGCGCCCACTCCTGACCCGGATGCGGATCGAATCACCCGTTTTCCGACGGTTCCCAAACACATTGCTATCATCATGGACGGCAACGGCCGTTGGGCTAAGCAACGTGGTCAGCAGCGCATTGCGGGACATTGGGAAGGTGCCAACCGAGTCGACGACATCACCACGGAATGCGCCAAACTGGGTGTGAGCTATCTCACCTTATATGCGTTCTCGACTGAAAACTGGAATCGGCCCGCTGCTGAGATCAGCATGCTCATGCAGATCTTAATTCACTATCTTAAGACCATGGAAAAGAAGCTCGTCCAAAATCGCATCCGTTTGATCGCGCAAGGAAGCGTGGAGCGTTTACCGTTGAATGCCCGAAAACAGCTCGATCGTACTCAGGAGAAAACGGCCGATTATGCGCCCCGCATGTACCTCAACCTTTCGCTTTCCTACGGCTCGCGTCAGGAACTACTCGATGCAACCAAACAAATTGCTCGGAAGTACGCGGACGGCGAACTCAGTCTGGATAGTCTTGGGGAAAACGACCTGAAAAACTATTTCTACCAACCGCACGTTCCCGATCCCGAACTCCTTATCCGCTCAGGTGGTGAGTCTCGTCTGAGTAACTTTCTTTTATGGCAAGCCGCTTATGCTGAATTTTTTGTCACCGAAACACTCTGGCCGGATTTTCGCGAAGCCTCCTTGCACGAAGCTATCAACTACTACACGGGAAGAGAACGTCGCTTCGGCAAAACCTCCGAGCAGGTCAGACCTTCGGAAAACTCGTTTGCAGAGGAGAGTAACAGCTAATGGCCCAAAGAATTGTCACTGGAGTGATATTGGCGTTTATGGCCTTGGGGCTGATCTTCTACGCCTCACTTCCTCTCTTGATGGCGGTTGCTGTCGCTGCCTCCACCTTTGCTTACTTTGAGTTTGATCGTCTTTTCTTTATTGTGCGCTTCCGCTCACGCCCCTTCCGTATCGTACTTCTCATCTTCTTTACTCTGCTTGCCATGCGCGTGAGCGAGCAGTGGGGCGCCGTGGCGTTGTGGTCGTCCTTCGTAATCTTTTGCGTGTTTCAGATCTACCATTGGAGAAATGCTTCGGAGTTTGACCGAGCCATCCGTGCTATTGCGTTGGAGTGGCTGGGATACTTTTATTGTGTCAGCATTTTCGGATTTCTCGTACCTATTGCAGCCTTCGATCAGGGGCGAGTTTTTCTCTTGCTTCTCTTTCTCATTGTCTTTGGGGGAGACACGGCAGCCTATTTCGTGGGATCGCGTTTCGGCAAACACAAAATTGTTCCGAAACTCAGTCCCAAAAAGTCCTGGGAAGGAAGCTTGGCGGCTTTTGCCTGCGCCCTCGGCGTTACTTTTGTATGGTTGAATTTCGTCGACACCACTAATTTTCCCGAGAATCATAGGGTCGTTTTCGCGGGAGTGGCACTCGGGGTGAGCCTGCTCGCCCAGGTAGGAGACTTCTTCGAATCCCTTCTCAAGCGCAGCCAGTCACAAAAAGACTCTGGCAGTCTGTTGCCCGGCCATGGCGGAATCTTGGATCGCATCGACGGGCTGGCCCTTTCTGCTCCCTTCTTTTACGCCTTTATGACGTGGGTGAGTCCTTGAACACTATCATCCAAAAGAAAAAAATCGTCGTACTGGGTGCGACCGGCTCCATTGGATCACAATGTTTGGAGATTGTAGAGACCTACCCAGAACGTTTTGAGGTTGTCGGGCTTGCGGCAAAAAGTGGGGGACCGGCATTCGAACAGATAGTCGAACGCTTTCGTCCCACTCGAGTGGCCCTTTACGATGAGTCCGCCGCAAATGCGTTATCCAAGAAATTTTCTTCGTTGACGGTAGAAGCCGGCGCGGCCGGGCTTAAGGCCGTTGCGGGAATCGAAGCCGATGTCGTCGTGGTGGGAATCATGGGCTTTGCGGCACTCGCTCCTACTTTGGAAGCGGTCCGCCAAGGCAAAACGGTTGCTCTAGCCAACAAGGAATCGATCATCACCGCAGGCGGACTTCTCAAGAAGGCCATCGCCGATTCCGGTTGTGTTTGTATTCCCGTCGACAGTGAACACAATGCCCTTTACCAGTTGCTTTTAGGGCAGGATCGCGAAGCCGTTGGCTCGCTTGTCATCACAGCGAGTGGGGGACCTTTTTTTGCACAGAAAGATCGCGACCTTCATACCGTCACCCCCGAGGAGGCCATCCGTCATCCCAACTGGAGTATGGGCCCTAAGATTTCGGTGGATTCGGCAACTCTCATGAATAAAGGCCTCGAATTTATTGAAGCCCATATTCTGTTTGATTTCCCGGCCGATAAAATTGAAATTTGGATTCATCCCCAGAGCATCGTTCATGGGGCTTTGTGGTTTAAAGACAATTCCTGTATCGCGCAGCTCAACCGGCCCAATATGAAATGCTCCATCGGGTACGCGATGAGTTATCCAGAACGCCTAGACAATGTGATTCCCAAACTCAGCTTCAAGGAAATGTCGAGGCTCGAATTTTTCGAGCCCGACGAAGCCCGCTTCCCCGCACTGCGCTTGGCAAAGGAGGCCTTGCGGGCCGGTCCGAGTCATTTGGTGGCGCTAAACGCTTTAAATGAAATCGCGGTGGAAGCCTTTTTAGACAAACGCATCCCATTCACTGCCATCCCCCAGCTCGTTGAAGCCGGGCTGGCGCGGCACAGTTCTTCCGTGATTGAAAACATCGAGCAAGTTTTCGCACTGGATGAAGAGGCCCGGTGCGTCGGGCGAGAAGTCTCCTCCCGCTTTAGCCTTTGATCCCCTGCCCGAAACGCCTGTTGGCGGAAAAGTCCAAATAGAATAGGATGGTTAAGCACTTAATCCAGGGGCCTGCTGGGATTCCCGTCGTGTCCGTCCCTCCCTTTTGGATTCTTAGGAGGTTCCGTGCTTACTGCGGTCATTGGAGTTGTCGTCTTACTCGGCGGACTCATCTTTTTCCATGAACTTGGCCATTTCCTCGTCGCAAAAAGTTTTGGGGTGCGCGTTGAAGTCTTTTCGCTCGGCTTCGGAAAAAAAATCTTTAGCAAACAGTGGGGAGAAACCGAGTACGCGCTGTCGCTATTTCCTTTAGGTGGCTATGTAAAGCTCATGGGAGATGATCCCTACAAGGAAATTCCCGCCGCTGACGTACACCGCGCGTTCTCCACGCAGCAACTTTATAAACGTTTTTTGATTGTCGCCGCGGGCCCGATGGCTAATCTGCTCTTGGCTTACGTGCTTTTTGCCATCGTATTCTGGGTGGGCAAGCCGATGGCCGCCAGCCACATTGGAACTGTTGAAGTGAACAGCCCTGCGTATGTAGCCGGGTTGCGTTCCGGCGATCGCATTGAGCAAATCGACGGAACCGCCGTGTCCAGCTGGGAAGATCTAGAGAACTACCTAGAAAAACGGACTGAGCAAAAAGTTGAGTTGCACGTCAAACGAGGCACGACCGAATTGGTCGTTCCGGTCACCGTCACTCCGGTTAAGTCGCGCAATGCGTTTGGAGAAATGGTTTTGGTCGGTGGCATCGACGGGATTTCTGAGCTCCCGCTGGCCTCACGCGTGGGCATTTCCGATCCCAAGTCACCCGCCTATGCCGCAGGACTTCGCACAGGCGACCTGATTACCAAAATTGGTAGCTTGCCGATTGCCACTTACGAAGAGCTTCAACACGCCATCGATTCGCAGTGGAAAGCCGGCGCACCTCTTACGTTTACCTTCAAACGTCCGTCGTTGGAAAACGCGGGTTCTCAAGATATCGCTTCGCTACCCGAACAGTCTTTTTCGGTCGCACTGCCCTCGTCTAAACCAAACGTCGATGCGACAGCTCCCTTCAATCCCGCTAGCGCGCTAGGCATTTACCCTTCCGAAATTTTTGTTTCGGGAGTCAATGCCGGTAGTCCGGCCGCGGCGGGCGGATTGCAAGTCGGCGACCACATTCTCGCTTTGGATGACAAACCCATTCATAGCTTCAACGCCATTTTGAGCCACGTACAAGAGCAAGGGGCAGCCTCCAAAACCATCGTGTTTCACCTGCTACGCGATGGCCAAAAAATGCAGCTAAATCTAGTTCCAGAGGAAGTAGAGCAGGAAGATCCTCTGACTCGACAAATGGTCAAAAAGTACATGGTGGGATTTGCTCCCATGGCAGCTTACCAGCGCGCTGAAATCACCAAAGTGCAAATCCGAAATCCCTTGGAGCTCGTCGGGGCAGCCGTCAATGAAGCCAACACCTTGGCAAAACAAATGGTGGTGAGCATCGGAAAACTCGTGATGGGTCAAATCTCGGTGAAAAACCTGGGCGGCCCTGTTCTGATCGCCTCTGTCGCTGGCAAAAGTCTTGATGCGGGGATTATCCCCTTCTTGCAGATGATGGCACTGATTAGCATTAACTTGTTCTTGCTAAATTTGTTCCCCATTCCTGTTTTAGATGGTGGTCATCTCTTGTTTTTCACCATTGAAGCTATCCAAAGAAAGCCTGTTTCCATCCGTACGATGGAGATAGCCAATCAAATGGGTATGGTTTTCATCTTGATGCTGGTGGGAATCACTTTGTTTAACGACATCTCCAGGATTATTCTTCATTGAACAAGACCTTTGTCTTAGACACGAACGTTATTCTGTTTGATCCGCAATGTTTGTTTAAGTTTGCGGACAATACAATCGTTGTACCGATCACGGTTTTGGAAGAGACCGATAAGTTCAAGAAAGATCTGACCGAAACGGGGCGAAACGCTCGCCAGTTTTCGCGCTTTCTGGACGACTTAAGAAAAAGAGGGTCACTTTCCAGCGGTGTCCAGCTTGCGACGGGCGGAAAGCTTGTCGTCGATCTGTTTGAAGACGCTGTTAAGTATCTTCCGACCAACCTCGCTCAGAACATCAATGACCATCGTATTTTAGCGGTTGCCCTCAAGCTACATAAAGACGATCCCAAAACGCCTCTTATTTTTGTTACTAAGGACGTCAACCTTCGCGTGAAAGCCGACGCACTCGGCGTTCCCACGGAAGATTTTGAGCCGAGTCGAGTCAATATTGAAGAGCTCTATAGCGGAATTCTTCATTTCGATGTGCCAGGCGATGTGATTGAAAGCTTTAAGCAGCAGCTACGCTTTCCGATGGAGGATCGCAATCTTCATCCCAACTCTTATATTGAGCTTAGAGATCAAAAAAATCCTAAGTCACGCGTCATTGGTCGCTACAACTCGGTGACGAAAGAAATCGTCTCTATCGAAACCCCCGACGAAGGCGTGTGGGGCATTAAGCCACGCAATACTGAACAGATTTTTGCCATGGACGCCTTATTAAACGACGATATCCGTTTGGTGAGTCTTGTCGGTAAGGCAGGTACCGGAAAAACTTTGATGGCGATTGCCTGCGGCTTGCAAAAAACTATCGATCAAGGAAAGTACCAAAAACTCTTGGTATCGCGCCCTGTCTTTCCGCTAGGCAAAGACATCGGTTATCTTCCCGGCGAAATCGAAGAAAAGTTGAATCCGTGGATGCAGCCCATTTTCGACAATATTGATTACATCATTTCCTTTTCGGGCGGAGAGAAGCCCGAGAAGCGCAAGTCGGGCGGTAAGGCCTGGCAGGAACTGATTCGCCAGGGCATGCTACAGATTGAGCCGCTCACCTACATCCGCGGTCGCAGCTTGGCCTATCAATATTTGATTGTGGATGAATCTCAGAACCTGACGCCGCATGAGATAAAAACAATTATTACGCGCGCCGGTGAAGGCACCAAGGTCGTCTTAACGGGTGATTGTTATCAAATTGATAACCCGTACGTGGACTCATCCAGCAACGGACTAACTTACATCGTCGAACGTTTCAAAGACGAAAAGATCGCTGCCCACACCACTCTCCTTAAAGGAGAGCGGTCTGAGTTGGCAGAACTTGCCACAAATCTTTTATAAAGGTGCCCATCTACTTCCCGGCCGTAAAGGTCGCGCACTATAATAGAACACCCGCGACTTTCCCGGCCGGGAAGTAGATGGGCACCTGTGCTAAAATCATTCCCTTATGAAACAAATCAATTCGCTCCTTAGGCCTTTGGGCTTGGCCATCGCTCGCAACCAAACGGTTCAAAAGGCAGCGAAGCTTCCTTTTATTACCGACTGCTACGCACGTACCCTGGCAGACTTTGAGGAGCTCTTTAGAAAAACTTTGTTCCCCCAACTTCCCACCTGCGCGGGCCGCCACGCACTCATGATGGAACTGCGCGGAAACCCGGTTGCCGAAGCACTCTATATTCTGGGGGCTATGCACGAAGCACTGGCTGTGCAGGGAGCGGTCTGCGAATTCGGCGTAGCAGAAGGAACGACCTCGGCCCTTCTCGCCAATGAGTTACGCGAAACCGATCGCCATCTGTGGCTTTACGATTCCTTCGAAGGACTCCCCAAACCGACTCAGAAAGATAAAATGCTGGACGATATTTTTCAGCTCGGCGACATCAACGACTACACCGGCCTGATGGCTCACCCAGAAACGGCAGTTAGGGGCCGTGTGGCCGAAGTGGGTTTCCCAGTGGAACGCACCCATGTGGTTAAGGGCTTTATTGAAAAGCATACCGACCCCAACAAACTTCCTGAGCGGGTGTGCTTTGCTTACATTGATTTCGATTTCTACGAGCCCACGCTGACGGCGTTGGAACTCCTCCATCCGCGCTTGAGTCCTGGGGCTCGCGTGATCATCGACGACTACGGCTATTTTTCTGAAGGAGCGAAGATCGCCGCGGATGAATTTACGGCCCAAAAAGGGGGGCAGTACCAGCTGGAGCTACCTCATTCGTTTACCAAAGGATTTGCCATAATAAAGAAAGGACCGGGAGCGAGCGCTTAACGCGGACTAAAAAACGCTAATCATATCCAGTGTCTATCAACACGGCGCGGCCGGGAAAGTTCCCAAATCGGCGTTGACATAGATATATGGTCATGTATCGTAAGAGTCTTCCCGGGAGTTGCGATGGAAAGCCGAAAGAAAATTTCCACCACCGTTTATATCACCAGTGAGCAAAACCGTCTGTTGAAGTTGCTCAACCAAAAAACGAAGGTGCCTATTGCCGAGTACATTCGCGAAGGCATCGACCTCATCCTTGATAAGCATAAACATCTGCTTCCGGGCCAGATGATGCTAATTCAAGATGATCTCCCGGCAAACCGGACGCCTCGGCGTACCCCTCTAGACAACTAGGTTCGGACCTAAAAGTTGCCTGACACCTGTCCAACAATTCGCTAAGTTAGTCCAAGGAAATGGATAGGTACCTGCTTTGATTGACCCGAAGATTATTCGTAACTTTAGCATCGTCGCCCATATTGACCATGGGAAGTCGACGCTTGCTGACCGTTTGCTTGAAGTGACCGGCGCACTGACAAACAGAGAGATGCGCGATCAATTCATGGATCAAATGGATATTGAACGCGAACGCGGAATCACCATCAAAGCCCAATCGGCTCGCCTAAGTTATACAAGTGAAGAAGGCGGCCAATACGTCTTCAACCTTATCGACACCCCTGGACACGTGGATTTCGGGTATGAAGTATCGCGAAGTCTTGCTGCTTGCGAAGGCGCTATCCTGGTGGTGGATGCTTCTCAAGGTGTGGAAGCCCAGACTCTTGCAAACGTTTACCAAGCTTTGGACAACAATCTCGAAATTTTGCCCGTTCTAAATAAGGTAGATCTTCCGGGAGCGGACATCGAAAAAACGAAACGGGAAATTGAAGATCTCATTGGCATTTCCGCCGACAACGCCATTGCCATCAGTGCCAAAGAAGGAAAAAACATTCGTGCGGTTCTCGAAGGGGTCGTAAAGTACTTTCCTTCTCCCAAGGGAAATGCGGAAGCGATTTTGGAAGCGCTTATCTTTGACGCCTGGTTTGATCCCTACCAGGGCGTGGTGCTTTTGATGCGCATCATGAATGGAACGCTTCGCAAGTCGGATAGGATTCTCACCCTCCATACGCAGAAACAGTACGAAGTGCTTAAGCTAGGTGTGTTTGCGCCGAAGGGCGTGGAAGTAAAGGAGCTCGCCGCTGGTGAAGTAGGATTTGTTATCGCCGGTGTCAAAGATATCCGCGACATTAAAATTGGCGACACTCTCACCCACGCAAATAGACCCGCTTTGAAACCTCTTCCCGGCTTTAAAGAAGTAAAGCCGATGGTATTCAGCGGACTCTACCCTGTGGACAGCGCTAGTTATCCGGCTCTCAAAGTGGCGCTCGAGAAACTCAGTTTGAATGACAGCGCGATTACTTTCGAGCCGGAAAAGTCGGATGCTTTGGGCTTCGGAATGCGCTGTGGTTTCCTTGGACTCTTGCACATGGAAATCGTGCAAGAGCGTCTGGAACGCGAGTTTGACTTAAGTTTGGTAACTACTGCCCCTACAGTGGTTTACCGTGTGAAAACTATCAAAGGGGAAATGATTGAAATACACAATCCCTCGCAGCTTCCCCCCGTTCAGTACATAGAAGAAATTGAAGAACCCATCGTGCATGTGGCTCTTCACACGCCCGAAACTTATTTAGGCAACTTGATCAAGCTGTGCGAAGACCGACGAGGAACACAGACCAAGCTCTTTTACCATTCCCCTACTCACGTTCTTCTTGAGTACGATATCCCTTTCAACGAAGTTGTTTTGTCCTTCTACGATAAAGTGAAGAGTTTAAGTCGTGGTTACGCGAGTATGGATTACGAGCTAATCGGCTTTCGGCCGGGCCAACTTGTAAAGCTGGATCTCCTGATTAACGGGGATCCGGTGGACGCACTTAGCTGGATTGTGCCTCGTGAGAAAGCCCAATACCGGGGCAAAGAACTTGTTAGTAAGATGAAAGGCTTTATCGAACGCCAAATGTTCGAAGTCATTATTCAGGCGGCCATTGGCTCAAAAATTGTGTCACGCGAACGCGTCGCGCCGCTGCGTAAAAACGTGACCGCCAAATGCTACGGCGGGGATATTTCGCGAAAACGTAAACTTTTAGAGAAACAAAAAGAGGGTAAGAAACGTATGAAACAGGTGGGGAGTGTAGAAATTCCTCAGGAAGCCTTCTTGGCCGCCTTGTCGATTGATTGAGAGTGCATCCTCAAATATGAGCAAACTCAAACCTTACGCTTACTGGGTTAAAGTCTTTCTCTGCGCTACCGCGGTCGCGTTAGGCATGCGGCTTTTTGTGGTGGAAACTTTTCGCATACAGTCGGACTCCATGCTACCCAATCTTCACGACGGCGATATCATTCTGACATCGAAGTTTAACTACAATGTGTTTTTCCCCTTCACCGAAACCGTCCTATTTTCCGTATCCTCTCCTCAAGTTGGTGCGGTAGTCGTTCATCAGTTACCTGATAAACCCAACCGCACTTACATCAAGAGAGTGGTCGCGATTGGCGGAGATACGGTTGAAATCAAGAACGGCGTGCTTATCGTCAACCAGGTTCCCGCTCAGTACGAACTCGCCGGCGAAAACTGGCGCTGGGAACGACGAGAAAACGCGTCTCCCTATTTGGTCACCCACAATCCGGGAAAAGATTTGGCTCCTATCGAAGTGCCTCCGGGATACTTTTTTGTGCTGGGGGATAACCGCAGCGAGAGTGTAGATAGTCGCGTGTGGGGCCCGCTACCTCATCATTGTCTGCGCGCCAAGTTGGGAATGGTTTGGGCGCGTTCGCCACGTGTTTCTTCTCCTGCACCTGAGAAGGCTTCCGAAACCACGGTGCAATTGGGCGATACCGAGACAAACTCAAACGGTCTTTAGAACGTTACGTCCCATGCAGTGACGTTGCCCTTGTCTTTGAGAGCAATTTTCTTTGAGAGTAACTCATCACGGAGCTGATCGGACTTCTTAAAATCCTTAGCTAGACGAGCGTCAACGCGTTCCTGAACTTTTTGATTCACCCAATCCGCCGTAATACCCTGTTTTTTTAGGTGGCGTTCACGTAGCGCCCCCAAAAACGCGTGCGCTTCTTCTTGGAACAAGCAAAGCACTTCGCCGAATTCTCGCAATTGATGGACGAAACCATTGATGAGTTTATGCCCACTCGCTGTCAAAACAAACTGCTTGCGATCGACGAAGGAGTTTACGGCCCGCACGTATTCGAACACATAACCCATCGCTTGCGCCGTATTGAAATCGTCAAGCATCGCGTTTTGCCATAACTGAGGAAAAGCATCGAATAGTTTTTTCAACGCGTTTTCTTCGGATGACGGATTCCACTCCGCCGGCTGCACTTCTTCTTTCATCGCCATTTCACACCGCTCGATGGCTGAATAAATACGATGCAAGGCCCCTTCCGATTCCACTATCTGCTGCTCGGAAAAATCGATGGGGCTACGGTAGTGATTGCCCAAAAGCATAAACTTTAAGGTTTCGGCCGAATGGTCCTCGATAAAATTTCGGGTCAGGACAATATTGCCCAACGACTTAGACATTTTGGCAGCGCCAAAGGTCAACGAGTTGTTGTGCATCCAAACGCGCGCAAAAGGCTTTCCGCTTAAGCCCTCACTCTGAGCAATTTCATTTTCGTGGTGCGGGTGCACAAGATCGATGCCCCCGCCGTGAATATCAAAGGTTTCCCCGAAGGCGGCTAACGCCATCGCGGAACATTCAATGTGCCATCCGGGGCGCCCTTTGCCCCACGGGCTATCCCAAGCCGGTTCGTCGGCCTCTTTTTGAGGCTTCCAAAGACTGAAATCGAGAGGATCTTTTTTCTGTTCGCCGGGTTGCACACGCGCCCCAGAAATCAGCTCGTCGATTTTCTTGCCCGAGAGCTTTCCGTAAGAAGGAAATCCTCGTACCGAGTAGAAAACTTCCCCATTCGGCGCAACGTAGGCAGCACCTTTTTCAACGAGTCCCTCGATAAAGCGGATAATCTCTGGAATCGTTTCCGTCACCTTGGGTGTCTTATCGGGGACTTCCAGACCGAGAAGCTTGCGATCCGTCTCGTACTCCTTCGTGTACTTCTCTGCCACCGCTTCGGAGGAAATTTTTTCTTCTTTGGCGCGCGCGATGATTTTATCGTCCACGTCGGTGTAGTTACTCACAAAGGTAACTTCAAAACCCTGCTGCTTAAGAAAATTCCTTACCACTGAAAAAAATACGAGCGGTCGAGCGTTTCCAATATGGGTAAAGCCATAAACTGTAGGACCGCACACGTACATGTTCACGTGTTTATCTTTCATGGGAACAAACGGCTCTTTTTTCCCTGTTAGCGTATTGGTAATCTGTAATGACATTATCGGCGCTCAACCAGGACAACGTTCACGTGCGCGGCGATGGCTTTTCGTAAACCGATGGGGCCTATTCCTTCACCACTTTTGGCTTTCACACTGGTGCAATCCAATTCGATGTTGAGGAGTCGGGCAAGGTTTTGGCGAATCATTTCTTTGTGGTCGCTTAGGCGGGGTGTTTCCAACATAACAATCGAGTCGAGCTGCTTTACCACCCACCCGACGCTAAAAGCTTTCTCAATCGCAAAAGTCACAAATTCTTCGCTGGAACGGCCTCGGTTCTCTGGGGCCGTATCGGGAAACCAGCGGCCAATGTCACCCATTGCCACCGCTCCCAAAATCGCATCAACCGTCGCATGCAGCAGTACATCGCCATCCGAGTGCGCTTCCGTTTTTAACTGACAGGGGATGGGAATCCCGCCGATGGGAATATGGGCCATTTCTGCTGTGGGGACTAATCTGTGTAGATCGTATCCGACGCCAACTCGCACGGGGACTCCTTTAATTGATCCGAACTGTTCGCCAAAAGAGACCGGAGCATATCTAGGTGGAACGGGTAAGTTAACTTAATATTTCGCTCATCCCCTTCGATCATGCCGACGGGAATCCCGTAATACTCGCAAAGCGAAGCATCGTCGGTAAACTCAACTTCGCTGCCTTCGGGGACTTTGTCAAAAAGCGTGCGCACAACGCTATATTCAAAGACCTGAGGAGTCTGGACTCTAAAAAGCTTTTCGCGCGATACGGTTTCCAAGACCTGGCGTTTCTGGGCTCGTTTCAAGGTATCTGTTACCGGAACGGCCGGCACCCAAGCGCCGTAAGAACGGTCATCAACCGCTTCACAAAGACGATTCAAAAATTGCGGAGACAGGTAAGGCCGGCAGGCGTCGTGGATAATGACGCGTGCGGGAAGAGGATCTTGATTCTCAAGAGCCAGAATGCCAAGTCGCGACGACTCATAGCGGGTTTCTCCCCCGCGAATAAACTGAATTACCCCGTGATGGATAGGATCAATGTGCTTTCGCACTTCAGATTGCGCCCGCGCTATGTACTCTTCTGGAAAGACGAGTACAAACTGGCGAAACACACCCAAGTTTAAAAGGGATTTGAGCCCGTGAATGAAAACAGGATACCGCCCGAGCTGAGCAAACTGCTTCGGGAGCGGATCTTCGTCCTCTACCTGTTCCTGCTCTAAGCGCTCTAGGTTGTAACGCGTTCCCAGTCCCCCGCCCAGAAGCACGGCGTCAGAGATGATCATACGAAGATTTTTGGACTCTTAGGTACCAAAGATAGTTTCCAGTTCCTTTTCAACCGCTGTCTCATCCACGTTCTGAGCCAACGATAATTCCTTTACGAGCAAACTCTTGGCCTGGTCAAGCAATTTGCGCTCACCAAACGAGAGGTCTTTGTCGTGTTTCAGGAGGAACAAAGCGCGCATAACTTCCGCGATTTCTTGCACTTGGCCCGTGTGGATCTTCTCCATATATTCACGGTAACGGCGATTCCAGGTCTGGTGATCGACCACGCCCAAATCCTTTTTTCTCAGGATCTTGTAGACCTGCTCTACTTCTTTTTTCTTAATAATAGGGCGAAGTCGTTGGTTGGTACCATCAATAGGCACAAACACCTTCTTGGGAGCGCCATTGTCATGGATCTCAAGAATATAGAAACGTTGTTTTGACCCGGGTGCGCCACCGAAATTGCGTTCTTCAATTCCCTTCACCACTCCCACGCCGTGCGAGAGGTGAACGGCATTGTCACCAACTTTGAATTGATGCATTTTAGATTCCTCTTTCTTCTGAGACAGCCTTAACGAGTGCTGGCCTTATACCACATTTTTAATTCCTTTGCATTAATTTACGCGTTATGTTACAGCACGAGTGGTCACGGATCTGCCCAAAAAGATGAATCAATCCACCCGTTTAAAGCCTTCCGAACTTTGTTTAGCGTCAACCTCCCCAAGGAGGGTGTATTTGCTAACTTCACTGGGAATTTCCTTTACTCAAGCGTCTCCCACGGCGGAAGAAAGCACCGCTCGGTTCGACAATGTGATCGATGTGGCAGCGGATAATGCAGAGATCAAGGCCCAAAGCGTGCTGGCAGGCCAGCGCGAAGCAACTGTGGTAATCGGAGCGGACACATTGGTGGCGTTGGAGGGGCGAGTACTCGGAAAACCCAAAGACCGAGAAGAGGCGAAAAGTCATCTTCACTTGCTTTCAGGCAAAAAACACCAGGTTCATACAGGTTTGTGTCTGCTCTCAAAAAAAGACGGCATCCGAAAGATCACTGTGACGTCCGAAATTAGTTTCCATTCCCTAAGTCAGGAAACCATCGAAAACTACGCTCGCACTCGTGAACCCCTCGACAAAGCGGGAGCCTATGCGTCACAAGGTTTGGGATCACGCTTTATTAAGGAAGTTAAGGGTTCGTACTGGAACGTGGTGGGCTTTCCGCTTGAAACCTTTCTAGACGAACTGGAAAAACTAACCGGCGTTTCTGCCTTCGAATACTTCATGTGAGTAGCGTTAAACAAAACCTTCTGGGAATCCGATCCGCTCTGAATAAGATTCGTCCGGGAATCACCATCGTGGGAATGGCAAAGTTTCAACCGCTCGATCGCATCACGGAGGCATTGGAGAACGGTCTGACTGTCTTGGGTGATAACTACATTCAAGAAGGACAGGAGCTGAGAACAAAGCTCAAACAACCGACGCGTTTCCACTACGTGGGACGCATTCAAAGCAACAAGGTGAAGTTTCTCGTCGACTACGACTGCGTCGAAACGCTTTCTCGGCTGGAAGAAGCACAGAAACTAAATGGTTTGCTGGAGGCTCAGAACAAAACGCTTTCGGTTTTGATTCAAGTGAATATTGGAGAAGAAAGTAGCAAGGCCGGCACAGCCGAGGCAGAGCTCGCGGTGCTTATACAGGGATTAGCAAAACTGGCCTCTCTTAAATTAGAGGGCTTAATGTGTTTGCCCCCGCCACTTGAACCCGTGGAACAACGACGTCCCTTCTTTCAAAAGATGAAACAGCTACAGAAACGCTTTGGTCTTTCTCAACTCTCCATGGGAACCAGTGATGATTTTCTTGTAGCAGCCGAAGAAGGGGCAACCCATGTGCGTCTGGGAACTTGCCTGTTCGGTCCTCGTCCCTAGTGTTTAGTTTCCGTTAAATTTGACTAGGCGCTCATATAATGACTCGGGTGGCTATGATACACTTTGCCCTCATTGGGCACGATGCCCACCACAACCCTAGTAGGAGCAGCAATGGAGAATCACCAGTCATTGTCAGAGCAGTTGACGCCCGTGGAAATCAAAAACAAAGAATTTCACAAAACGCTCTGGGGCTATTCTCCGAAGGATGTCGTTTTCTATTTAGATCAAATCGCACGCCATTGGGAGCTGGTGCAGAAAGAAGAACGCACCCTTCTTAAAAAAATCTCCGACCTCAATAACGAAGTTCACCAGTGGGAAAACAAAGAAGAGCAGATCACTCTCACTCTGGAACAAGCGAAGGCAGAGGCCAAAAAGATTCGAGACAAAGCCACCGAAGAAGCGACTCGTTTTCTTCAAGGCGTAAAAGAACGCTCGGAAGAGATCCGACGAAACACAGAAGAATGGCTCGAAAAAATCATTGATGAAGTCGAGCGAACGCAATCGAAGAAAAAGACTTTCTTGAATGCCTTAAAATCCACTCTCGATCAGCATTATTCGCTCCTTGAAGACGAGGCGAGCTTGCCCAACTTTGAGTCGCACCTAGCTCAGCTGAAGCAATCGGTCTCTCACTTGTCCCACATGGAGCAATAGCCTGGCAGGTTGCCAGGCTGGGCTATTTTGCCTTGCCAAAATCGACTCCCCGTGTCACGAAAGCAGTGTTTTCCTATGCCTTTGTTTTTGAGGCCCTGGTTTTGTGGAACATTTTTCGCCCATTAACGAGCCCCTCACGTTTTTTCTTGTTGGTTTGATCTTTGCCCTCTCTCTCTCCTTAGGCGCTCTGCTCGTCGTTCACGGCAGAAGCAAAAAAAAGATAAAGCAGCAAATCCTGGCAGAAAGTAACAAACGCTTTCATGACCTTGCCAATACCGCCCCCCTGATGATTTGGATTTCTGACCGCAACAACGAATGTGTGTTCTGCAATCAATCTTGTCTCGACTTCTCTGGCAGAACGATAGAAACGGAACTTGGGTTTGGTTGGATGGACCTCATTCATCCAGAAGATCGGGATCGCTGTTTTCGCCTACACGAAGAAGCAGCAGCCGAACGAAAAGAATTTGTGGCTGAGTTTCGCATCATGAGAAAAGACGGGCAGTACCGTTGGCTTCTGGAATGGGGAAAGCCCAAGTATGACTTTGATGGAAATTTCGATGGCTTCATAGGATCTTCGATAGACATTCAGCAAAGAAAAGAAGTCGAGCAGCGCTGGCTAGAAACCCAACTCGAATTGCAGACCGCGAAGGAAGCCGCTGAGAGTGCAAACCAAACCAAGAGTCGCTTTATCGCTGCAGTCTCTCATGAACTGCGCACTCCGCTTACTGCTATTCTTGGTTTCGCGGAAATTCTGAGAATGGAATCGGTTTCAGATGACCGGATCCGGCAGCGACTTGATCCCATCGAGCGCAATGCGCAACTGCTTCTTAGTTTGGTAAATGACGTACTCGATCTCTCGAAAATAGAAGCCGACTCGCTAGAAATTGAATCGCGGCCAATTTTGGTCGAAAAACTCATGACCGATGTTACTTCAGCCCTCAACCCCCAGGTGCGCGGAAGAAACCTCTTACTCAGTGTAGAAAACCACATTCCCTCGGGATTTTGTATCGTTTCCGATCCTCTGCGACTTCAGCAAATTCTTCTCAACTTGATTGGCAACGCCGTTAAGTTTTCAGAACAAGGAGAGGTGGTTGTCAGTGCTCAGTGGAAAGAAGGTAGCGACGAAGTCACTTTTGCGGTGAAAGATACCGGGCCTGGAATTGATCGCGCTCAATGCGAAAAACTTTTCGAACCCTTTGCCATGTTAGGAAAACCTCATCGTCGAAAGGCGGGCACAGGATTGGGCCTTTATTTGTCGCGTCGTCTAGCGCGGGCCATGGGTGGGGATGTGAAGTTGCTGGAAACACAGGTAGGGAAAGGCTCGACATTTGCGCTGGTTCTTCCCAAACAAGCACCTGTACACGGACGTATGAGCAAATCTCTTTCTCCTCCGAGCGAAGTTCCTCAGACGGCTTCGCTCCGAGGCTTAAAACTTTTGGTTGTGGAAGACGGCGATGACAACCGCGCACTTCTCAAACACCGATTAAAAGCCGCTGGCGCGACGGTGGAGTTAGCAGAGGATGGGCTGTCGGGAGTTTCTCAAGCCACCAAGGACCATTATGACGTTATTCTGATGGACCTCCAGATGCCCGGACTCAACGGGTACGAAGCCACGACTCGTTTACGACAAAAAGGGTACGCGGGACCGATTGTGGCGATTAGTGCAGGAGCTTTTTCGGGAGAGGCAGAGAAGAGTCGAGCGGCGGGCTGCAATGAGTTTGTGCCGAAACCTTTAGACTTCGCTCAGCTAGTTGATACGGTTTCGCGCCTCGCAGCGGGTTAGGTGCCCGTTTAAAATGGCATGAGGTGGGAGGTGGGCACCCAGCCTGCCACGGGAAAACTTACGCGGGTAAATTCGCCTGCAGCCTCGGCGGTGTTTACCAAGGTTCCCGACGGAAGGGCGACGAGCTTCAGGGACGGATCGGCTTTCGCTTCTTCGTAGATCAGCACAGAATTTTTCTCGTTACTCATCACAGCGAAAGCAGGAAGTGATTTTTCCCATAGCATGAGCGCGGGAAGAAAAGCTGCAAAGAGTAAACCCAAAACGATAGCGGTACCGCCCAGCCAGGTCGACCACCGGGCCCATAAACTCAATAACCCCGCGAGGAACATCCAAGTCCCCAACCCCAGTAGTACCACCCGCATATTCGGCGTGAAAACGCGAGTCAGAATGAAACTAGGAGCATCGGACAAGCGGTCGGCAAGACCAAGCTCGAGTTCCAAAGCGCGGATTTGGTTAATTTGCAGATAGGCGGTAAAGGGAGAGTCAGTCAGGTCGGTTGCACGCACCAAATGAAATTGCGTGCGTGCAAGGTCTTCGGTGCGTTGAGCAGCTAGCGCAAGGTTGTAGTGCGCATCGGCGCTCGTCTTGTTTTGCTCGGCGGCCTCGTCAATCCACTTTTCAAAAAGAGGAGCCGCGCCTGCATAGTCTTCCGCCTGAAGTTTTTCCAGCCCACTGGACCAAAGGCCATCGAGTTCAGGGGCTTCGGCGGAAAGCCAAGCGCAAAACAAAACACCACAAAGCCAAATTTTTGGCCAATTTTTCATGCAATTTGCAAAGAGGAGAATATTAGTACCGAACTTGGTACTTATCTTCGAGAGCGCTGACTAAACTGCGAAGCTCGTCTAGGCGCTCGCGCATTTCTCTCAGCTGATCGTTGAGCAAACGAATGCGCTCATCTTTTTCCTGAAGCGCTCGTTCGTAGGCTTCAGTCGCCATTTGAACAGATCGGTCAATTAGCGGTAGATACCGCGAATTGGACGACATCTTGTTTGCTGATTTTGTTTCCGCGCGAGGGGTGACGGGTACGGGAGCTTCACTCTTAACTTCAATTGGTTCTTCTTTGGGAACCATCGAATAAGCAGCCGTTTGAGGCTTCTTATCAGTCGCGCACAGAATTAGGTACCGTCCGTTTTCGAGTCTGAACTGGATGCTGTTGGTCTTTATTTTTCGACGGATGGTACTGGTACTAATCCCGCTACGAACTGAGTATTCGATTAGAGGAAGCCACTGATCGTCACTCTCTTCGCACGGCACGTTAGCGTGCTGTGACATGAGAGTCTCCGAGTGGTTGGGGATGTCTTTATTATAACCGAATCCAAAAAAGTTCCCTATGGTAAAATAAAAACACTCCCCTTCTCCTAAGAGAGATCCCCAATGGCGAAAACAGTTTTCCAAATGATGGCGCTGATTGCTGTGGTGCTACTCACCGGGCAAATCCGCATACAAAACCAAACAGTTGGAGCACGGTTCCAAGAAGCTGTGTTTAACGGTTTGGAATGGACGCAGGAAATGGCGCGTCTGGGAATGGACAAGGCTGGTTTCCAAGCGAGGGATGACAAAGAAGAAGACTTCGACGATTTTAAACCCGCAGCACGCAAAAACGACAAAAAAAAGAACAAGCCTGTCTCGCTGACCCCTCCCCCTGAACGGGATTTTGAGGAGCGCATCACTCAAGCAGACAAAGAATCACTGCTGAAAATTTTAGCCGAGGAAAAGTAATGGCACTGAGAGCTTCTGACAGACGAAAAGATTACCGACTTCCTTTTGGCGGTCGCACCGTTCTTACTGACGGACGCGTCACTCTGACTGCCTACGCGGGCAACATTAGCCGCGGGGGCATGTTCTTACTTACGCTCACCCCGTTTAGTATCGAAACGCCTCTCAATCTAAGCTTTTTACTCCCGCAACATCCGGGAAGCTTGTCGCTAAAAGGGCAAATCGCTCACATCGTAATGGATAACAAACGCTGTGAAGTGGACTGCGGTATTGGTGTGTCGTTTTTGGAACTCAACGACGCACAGAAAACGATTTTGAATGTGCATATGGCCAATCAGAAAACAGCCTTTCTGGATTTGCGAAAACTTCTTTCTCTGGAAAACCCGGACCTGGCGGAAATCGATCGCTACCGGGAAATCCTACCTACCCTTAAAAACCTAGACCTTTTGGCCCTTCGCTACCGGGTTGAACGCGTCTGCACCCTGTTCGAACCCAGCGCCGACGGCGAGCAAGAACAGCTCAGCGCCTGAGTTCCGAAAGGTGCCTGGCACCTTTTAGAACCTCTTTCCCCTCCCAAGCCTTTATTATTTCATGCTTATTTAGCTTCGTTGACGCCATGCGCTGCGTTTGGTAAAAGATCGGGCCCCTACTGCGGCAAAACCAAAGGATTCAGGCACATGGTCAGACACTACGGCGCATCTCTATTTCTATTTGCAATGGCCCTTTTGCAACCGCTCGATGCGTATGCGAAAGATGGCTATTCCGTTTACCTCACCTCGAGTGCGCAGAACCGTTACGGCGGCGACATCATGCTCGATGTCGGCAGCTTCGAGCCAGGCGAACTCCCTGACCTTTTCGACCAGTTTGATTCCGGCAATGGCCAGTCCCTTCTCCCCAAAAGTGATGAACCCGTTGAAGTTATTGTGATCGTTCCGCGAGGAGCCTCACGCGAACGCCGAGAAGAGCTCGCTGGTCGGGTGCGCTCGGAAGTCCAAGCCCGTTATCCCAACATGAAGCTTCGCATTCGCGAGTCGTTTGTTGATTTGAACTCAGATCGCCAAGCGATGCGCGAACAACGTGAGGCACTTCTTGAAGCGGCCGAAGCAGTACCGGATGATTCCCCGCAAGAAGCTCAGATTCAAAAAGCCCTTCAATCCGTGGAAGAGGGTCTGAAGGATAATGAAAATTTACGTAAGAGTTGGTTCACCCGCGTACGCGAACGCAGCGGACTCATTACCGCGGCGGTAAACGAAACCCACCCTTACAACACCATCATCGCGGCGCGTGCTGTGGCGATTGGCAAATTTTCCGTGTCGGGTTTCGTAATTGTCGGAAAGTATGGTTTGAACTGGTCCAGCGCGGGTATTGGCGCGGTGGCCGGCGGCGTTGCGGCCGCGTTCGGATACAATGCGAAACGCTGGTCTGCCTGGTGCACCAAGCACACTTTTCCGTGGCTACAAGACTGGTCGCCCGTAAAGTTCTACAACCGAACGGGTTGGTTGAAGTCCGCCAACATTAATCTCTGGCGATCGCTTGGTATCAGTTATGTATTGCGATACCTGGCTTATCTTTCTGAGCAGACTGTCTTGAATCAGAAAACAGGGGAGCGAGAAGAAGTTGATAGCCCCAATAGTCTGGAATTCTTGTTTGGTGGTTTGGGTTTAACCATTCCTGAAATCGTTCTCGACGGGTTTATGGACGACGGCTTTCGTGCCCTGGAGTTAAAAGGCCGATTCAATCACCAAAGCCGGTCCTACGGATTGTGGCTAATTAGCGTGGTGGATACTTTCATGCATGCTCTTTTTCGTGCGAATGCCACCGAGTGGGCTTACAAGGTCGCGGTAGTAAGCTGGGGTTTGAAAGTAGGCGTAGCGGTTGCGGGTAAGTACTTGCCGGCAGTCCCACGCCGTTTTGTATTTATCTCGGAAGATATTGGCACCGAGAAGACGGCCGAGCTTCATGAAAACCGTCGCAACTTTTTCACATGGCTGGCAAGCCTGGGTAGTACTTTGGCTGAATCCATTCGCAACCGCGCAAAAGGTGTTTTCTCTGTCTCGGATCAAGAGATGGTTAAATGGCATTTCGGGTTGGAAGAAACTTGGAATCTTAATCTGAGTCCCGAGGAGCGCGAACGCATTCATACCGATCGCAGTTTGTCTCAAACCGAATTTGAGAGAATTCTTCGCTTGGGAGATGAAGACCGCACAGTCCGCAATGATCTCTGGCGCATTCGCAACGAGAACCTGGTGTCACCGGGCTCTCTCACGAGTGGCAAGTCATTACCTCAGATGTGCGTGGAAGCACTCACTCAAAAAGCTAGCTAGCTTTAAGTGACCGCACCCATTCGGGGCCGGAAGATGCGTTGAGTGAAGCCTTATCTTTACCTACTCAGTAAAGATTTAAGTTGGGCTTCAATCTGATCGTAGCCGAACGCCTCCCCATCTACTTCTATTGACGGCACGCCTAAACCCTTCGGAGAGTAAAAATTTCGATTCGTGTAATGAGGTTGCCCTCTCGTTTGAAAATTGATTCCCTTTGCTGCCGCTTCGCGAGCAAACCTTTGAAAAGTACTGCTGTTCTTTAGGTTGACACAACCATCGCAACGCCAAGTTCCGTCAGACGTGTAAAGAACCACAGTGACCGGTTGTCGGGTGGCGGGTTCTCGCGCGGCGGATTGCTGGACAGGTTGTCCGGCTGCGCCTAAACGAGGTGTACCTGTTGCTCCTGCCAAAGTCGGTTGTTGTTTTTGTCGGGCTTGTGCAATCTGTTCTGAACTCACCCGCTCTTCTTCTTTCTTTGCTGCAATCTTTCGCGCTTCTTCCGCTTTCTTGGCAGCCAGTTCCGCTTGGCTCTTTACAAAAGCGTCGTACCCCGTCGGCTTAAAATCACCGGCGTTATAGGTGTAGTAATGATTTTCTTTAGGCGGTTCGTAGTATTTATCAACCGCGGTGTACCCCACACCACTTGGAGCATGAAAACGTTCCAGGCCGCGGCCTTTGCCATTCATCTTGGCCATAATGCCACCGAGATCATCCGCGGAAGCAGCAATAATCACGGCCGGTTTCTTCGAGGGAACCGTGACACCATTGGCGAGTTGCGTGGCGGCGCCATCGCTCTGCACCGGAAGGTACCAGTTACCATCCTTGTCTACGCGCCCCAAAACCGCTGCCCATTGATTGAAGCGCTTTTGAAGGTGCGCGCGGTAAGCGGGGTCCAAATTTTCGTCCTTGAGCATGCGAGCAAGCTGGGCCTGGTAATCGTAAATCGCCGCTTCTCCGCCCTTGTAAGCTTCCTGCACCTTGCGAAGAGCCGCTGCGCGTTCATCCTGATTTTTGGAAGAATCAAAAGCGTTATCAAGCCACTGGACTACCGTTTTGTTCTGGTCCAAGCGTCCGCCCAAAGCGGCCAACGTTTCCGAAGCCACTTTGCTCGTTTTTTCATCCAGTTTTTCGGTTTTCAGACCTGCCATGGTTTCCTTCACGGCAGTGGCGTGATCCTTACCTGCTTCGCGCATGGCCCAGTAGTCGTTAGTCGCACGAAGTGAGCCCGCAACGTTTCTCAAATACTCTTTATCGCTAGGTGAAACGCCAGGACGTTCCGCCATGGCAATAGTATCCTTCAAAAGTTGATCGCGCACCGGAGCACGTAACTGAGAATAGCGGCGCGACAAGACCTCTGCCGCTTCCTTCACTTTGCCTTCTTTTAAAAAACCCCGTGCGGCTTCCACTTCCCGCAATGCGGTTTGGGAGCGCGCTGCCGCGCCACTCGCGTAAAGTTTCACAACTTCGCTGTTTTTACGCCTATCGAGCTCGACCTGCGCGAGGTCGCGACGGCCTTTCGGAAACTTCTCATTCGCTAAATATTTCTCAAGCTGTTCGACGGTGGCACCACGAGTTGTGGCGATATCCATCAACCAGGCTTGCGACTTTTTGTCTTTTTCGCCTATTTTGGCAACGATTGTTTGGAAGCCTTTCCAGTGGGCTCCTGTATTCTCGGGTTCACCCGTAAAACTTGCGAGTGCGGCATCGAGCTCATTATAAAGTGCAACCGCTTCGTCAATTCCTTTGTCTGAGGTGTTGTACTTCTTAATCGCGGCAACGACCTCTTTAGAAAACTTTTCCTTTTGATCGCTCTGAACACTCTGCACGAATTCAGAAAGCCCATGATCTTTGAGAACATCATCCGTGGAGGGCGCTGTGGGCCGCTCCGATTTCACGGGCGAGCTCGTATGCACTTCACTTTCTTCCTTCGGCTTTACGACAACTGAGCGCTCTTTCGACCGACCGCGTACGGTGGGCTTTTCTTGAGAGATTTCCGCAAAGCTGGGCAGACCAGGCTGCTTTTCTGCAAGCGTAGGCGTCCGATGATCTTCAGCCAAAGGGAGAATGAAGTCGTGTCTGGGATTTGTCTTACTAAAAATTCTTCCCTCTTTTATGACCAGGTCATAATCGAAAGGCAAGAAATCCTGCGCTTCACTTTCCAAGCCAGCATCTCCGAGTCGAACAGAAAACTTTCCTCCCAATGTCTTCTTTTCTTCGGCATATGTTTCAAGCCATTTGCTGATAGCTTCGTCATCAACTTCAAACTGATTGGGTGATTCCTCACCTTCGTGCTTCAGAAAGACTTTTACGGTTCGACTCCCGTTGTTGTAGGTGGACTCACATCCGGTGGTCTTGCAGACGCTCGGTCCCACGCGCTTCCATGTTGCAAATGAGCTGCTTGATATTAGTAAGAGAAATAATAGAAGATAACTACGAGCACTCACGCTTACCCCCCGGTAAGAAACAAAAATTCGTTTGCTCGATCAAAGTGCAAGGGGAATGCCACGAGAATTCGGGGCGAATAGCGCTGCGTAAACCAAAGACCTTTTGAATGCAGCCGAACAAGAACAAAACAGTTTTGCGGTCTTTCTCCCCTCTTTTTGAATACAGGGCTCCCAGTTGTTCGACAGGCAAATTCCGTTAACGATCCATAACGTTTAGCCCGAGCGATCTGAAGAGTGACAGCAGTGTAGAAACTCTAGCCAGTTGGCCACGATGCCAGCCAATTCAAAAAGCGGGCTAAGTGTTCGGAATGTCGAGTTATCCGCAGTAGGCCTGATGCGCTCTCGTTGTATACGTCGAACCGCTGCGATTTTGGAGACGGTTTTTGCAAAACCGCGTATTCCGACTGAACACATTGCATATCAACGCCTTCACTCCTAGCAACACAATTGGCTCTGTCCTTGCAATTCCTCTGAGTCAGTTGCTGTTACCCGTGTACCTGAAGTGGATGGAGTTTAAGATGAAGGGGAAAATCTTGCGTATCGTAAAGAAATGGTGGGCCCTAGCTTTAGTGCTAACGCTAGCGTTGTCTCTTACGAGCTGTAGCAAACGCAGAAGCCGATACGATTTCGCGGCTTTTACTTGCGACGGCACGTTGGGTTCTTTTGATACCTATGTCATTCCGAATAGCGCTGGCAAATACGATTTAGTTGTCATCCCTTATCAATTGGCCGTAAGCCAACCTATTATCCAAGTAGGCTTGGTCAACAGCCAAAACAACACGTTTAAGGTTTTGGAATATCAGGTTGTGGCTCAGCCTAACGCGGAAATTAGCAAAGAGATCACCTATTCGGATCTCGTCAACTTTGATTACCTTGCCATTCGCCCCGCGAATGGTGGCGCGTTCTCCGATTGGAGCAACGTCGCGGCGGATGCCGTGTGCGTTCTTCAAATGCCTGAGAACCTAACCAGCACAAACCAATTCTAATTAACTGAAACTATTTTTCGCTCGGTTGCGGAAGAGCGACGCGTAAGCATAGCTCGAGCAATTGGGCGTTATCTACGTCTGAAGGCGCGTCGGCCATGAGGTCGCTCGCTTTTTGCGTTTTGGGAAACGCGATCACATCGCGAATGGCGTCTGTTCCGGCCAAAAGCATCGCAATGCGATCGACGCCTAAGGCGATGCCCCCATGCGGAGGGGTGCCATACTGCAAGGCCTCTAGGAAAAACCCAAATCGCGCCTGAGCTTCCTTTTCAGACATTCCCAAGGCTTGAAACATTTTCGCTTGAACTTCGGGGCGATGAATACGAATACTCCCGCCTCCAATTTCAAAACCATTCAGGACCAAATCGTAAGCACGCGCCCGAACCTTCGAAAGAGCTTCCACGCTCGTTTCTTTTAAGAACTTTTCTGTGTCCGAGCCCAGCGGAGCGGTGAAAGGATGGTGAGCTGCGTACAGACGTTTTTCCCTGGCGTCGTACTCGAAGAGAGGGAAATCACGCACCCACAAGAAATTAAACTGTTCTTTGGATTGATAGCCGAGTTTAGAACCGTACTCGAGGCGCAAGTGGCCTAAAGCGTTGTGAACCACTTTAGGAGTGTCGCACACCATGAAAATCATGCAGGGCCCTTTGATGGGGAGCTTGCTTTCCATTTCCTTTTTCAAGTCATCCGAGAAAAACTTCGCCTGCGGGGCCTGCCAATCGCCTGGCGCCTTAATGCGGATCCAGCTCACCCCTTTCGCACCAAAGGGTGCCACTTGCTGCGGAAGGGTATCCAGATCCTTGCGGGTGAGAGCTTCTTTTTCCTCAAAACAAATCGCTTTAAGAATGCCGCCTCTTTCAATCGCCGACTGAAACACCTGGAACGTACTCTTCTTACCCTGCTCGGTAAGATCAATGAGTTTGAGACTATTGCGAAGGTCGGGTTTGTCCGAACCGTACTGATTCATCGCATCGTCGTACGAAAGGCGCGGAAACGGAGTCGTGACCTCCACACCGAGGACATCCTTCACCACTTTTTTCATGAGTTTCTCATGAAGCGTGCAGATTTCTTCTTCCTCAATAAAGCTCATCTCGACGTCGATTTGCGTAAATTCCGGCTGGCGATCCGCCCGCAAGTCTTCGTCTCTAAAGCAACGCGCCACCTGGAAGTAGCGATCCATCCCGCCAATCATACAGAGCTGTTTCAACGTTTGAGGCGACTGCGGAAGCGCGTAGAACTGTCCGGGGTGCACGCGACTTGGCACCAAGTAATCGCGCGCGCCTTCAGGCGTGCTCTTGTAAAGAATGGGGGTTTCGACTTCCGTGAAGCGCTCATTCCAGTAAAACTCTCGAGCCGACTTTAAGAAACGGTGGCGAATATCTAGATTGTGTTGGAGGGCCGGGCGACGGAGTTCCAAATAACGGTACTTCAAACGCAGCATCTCATCTACCTGGCCCGCACTGGGAGAATCATCATGCAGCGGATAGGGCAACGTCTTGGCCTGGTTGAGCACTTCAAGCGTGGTGATGAGAACTTCTATTTTGCCAGTTGCGATCTTGGCGTTTTCCATTCCCGCAGGACGGTTGCGGACCTTCCCTTTTACAGCCACCACGTGTTCGCCGCGTAGTTCGGCGGCTTGCAGCACAATCTCTGGAGAAGAGGCTTTGTCTGCGGGATCAAAAACAACCTGACTGATTCCAGTCTTGTCTCGTAGGTCGATGAAAATCACGCCGCCGTGATCACGCCATCTATCCACCCAACCACAAAGAGTCACTTCTTTGCCTAAATGGTTTTCTCCCACTTCTCCGCAATAAAGATCTCGCTTTAGCATCACTCGTTCGCCTTTGCCCGTTTCAATAGGTGCTCGGATAGGCCTGATAGAGCCACCTCGTCTTGGGTGCCCTTTTCCATATCCTTGATTAAAACTTTACCCTTCGCCATTTCCTCATCGCCAAGAATGACGGCGTTTCTCGCCTGTAAACGATTGGCTTGTTTGAGTTGGCCTTTGAGCGCCTTGTCTTTTTCGTAGAGCATTTCCGTCCAGATGCCGTTCTTCTTTAGCTCTACACTCAGCGGGTAGAGGACCTCATACGCTTTTTCCCCCAAAGGGGCAAAGAAATAGAAAGGCTTATCGAGGCCAGTGGGCAACTTCCCAATGGCTTCCAAGGCCATCAAGAGCCGCTCCATTCCGAGGCCAAACCCCACAGCGGGAATGGGCTTTTCTCCGAATCGCTCCGCCAAGCCATCGTAGCGGCCACCACCGACAAGAGCGCTCTGCGCTCCTAAAAGGTCCGACACGAATTCAAAAGCGGTGTGGCAATAGTAGTCGAGGCCCCGAACAATCCGAGGGTCTTCGTCGAATTTCACTCCCAGGTGTTTCAGCGCTTTTTTCATCGCCTCGTAGTGAGCGCGATCACCCGGTGTCAGGTGCTCTGTAATCAAAGGGGCTTTTTCAATTAAGGGCGCAAGAGCGGGGTCTTTGGAATCTAGCAACCGCATCGGCGCGCGCTGAAAACGGCTTTGCGCCTCAGGATCCATTTTGCTTACGTGTGGGGCAAAATAGTTTTCAAGCGCTTTTCGATAAAGCGCTCGTGTTTCGGTTGTCCCTATCGTGTTAATCCGAATCTCGTATTGGGTAAGTCCCAAGGAGCGATAGATGTGATCGAGAAGGGCAATGACTTCCGCGTCCGCTTCGGGGCTAGGGTCATTAATGAACTCCGCCCCAAATTGGTGAAACTGTCGCAAACGCCCTTTTTGCGGGCGCTCGTAACGAAACATGGGCAGATAATAAAAGTATCTTTGAGGCTGAGGTTGCCGGTGCAGCTGATGCTGAATGATGGCGCGCATGAAAGCCGCCGTCCCCTCGGGCCGAAGGGCCACGGTTTCGCGATCGCGCTCGATCACATACATCTGCTTTTCTACAATATCGGTCGCTTCGCCAACGGCTTGGGTGAAGACTTCCACGCTCTCCATGACGGGAGTGCGAATTTCCTGATAGCCAAAATCAGCAAAGATCTGGGCGATATGTTTTTCGACGGGTTGCCAGCGGCGAATCTCTTCGCCGAAAAGGTCGTGCATGCCGCGGATGGATTGAATCGCCATAACCGGCAAGTCTAACGGAAATCATCCCGTTTGCCTATTCGACAAAGGGGCTGGTCATTTCAATAAACGGACGCGGATCGGCTCGACGAATGCGCGTACTTGTCTCGCGAAATATACCTTTCTGCTGTTCATTCGGCGCGAGTTTTTCCGCGGCTTCCAAATAGGAAAGAGCGGCAAGTTCGTTACCTGCATTAAACTCGGCCAGCGCCAGGAAGTAAGAGGGCACGGGGGAACGGGGTAATTGCTTGTAGGCCGTACCCGCAACGGCTCGCAAAGAGTTTGGCTGACGAGCAAATGTCTGCCCCAACTTTTTTTGCCATTCCAGTTCTTGTCTGTGGGCGTTGGCCTGGTGGCGAAGCGCCTCTTTCCAAAACATTTGCCCAATTCCCAGCGCCAACAGGACAAGGACAAGGGCCCCCACCAACAAGGTTCTAGTCCCCCCACGAATGCGGGTGGCAGAAATCTGCTGCGTTGCATTATTTTTCACAGGAACCTCTTCTCGCATTCTCCATCTCCCGTTTTCGACCTTACAATACGCAAGCCCCTGGTTCGAGTGGAAAGGCAAATCGTGGCCCGTTTCGCATCCCTCTCAATGCCGTACAAACTGAGTGCCTCGGACAAACATCTGCTGTAACATCTTTTCCTAACTTTCATCCTTGGGAGGGGCATCCATGTTTCGTTCTTTTATGATTTCGGCGGTTTTGGTTTTGAGTCTTCAATCTGGCGTCCCCGCATTAGGCGCCCCCCCGTTGAAAAAAGGTGCCCCCGATTCCAACTCCACGGCTGCCCCGGCAGCGCGACCGGTGCACCGAGGGGTCGCCTCCTCGGCCAATTCCATGGTGAAACTGGGACTTGGGCTGGGTGTGGCTTCTTTCGCCGGTTCGAACGGATTTGGTGTCAATACGGCCGTCGCTTTCCGTACAAAACGGTCTGGCTCGACCTGGATTGGCTTAGATACCGGCATCACGGTAAGAGGGGGAGCGGGGACACCAATTGGGCTTCCCATCATGGTGGGCGTGACTTTTGATCGAAAAGATTCAGATTTACGCAGCTACATCGGCTTTTCGGTAGGCCCCTTCATAGGCCTTTCCAACGAAACTACGGGTCTAGGCATGTTCATCAAACCCGGCGTGACCTTCCCGCTGGACGCCGTGGATATCACGCTTGAGGCCCGTTTTGGCGGCGTGAACGGCAACTTCTTCTTCTACCCGCAATCCAACGTGGTTATCCCGCTGTAGGGCCGCCTAGGGGCCTTTAGGCACAAAAACTGGACAGGTGACAAAAATTGTCACCTAAATATCCGTATTTGTTTACTTTTTTATTGACATCGCGCGTCTAAGCCTGTAACCTGGCCCAACTCGAGAGATTTCAACTTGGTTATCCAGTAGTAGCGGTTCGTTTGCTCTAGGGACTTTTTTCTTACAAAACACAACTCGTTTTAGTTTTTACCATTTTTTTTAAGGGGGCATTTCTATGTTTAGTCGCTTATTTTCCAGAAGCACCTTTGTCGCTACATTCTTTTACGTCTTTGCGTTCCTTCTTCCGTTGGACGCAAAAGCCAACCCGATGCCAATGCCGATGCCGCAGTTGGTTCACCAGATCGGCATCAACGCTGCTCAGCTTCAAATTCACCTTCGCGCGTTCTTGGACGAAAATCCGCACATGATATCTACGGGGGTAGTTCCGAATACGGTAATCCAAAGGGGTTGGGTTGCCCGGCCTGATACGGCGTATTTCGGTATCCGCTTCTTTGAAGTCCAAGCCTGGCAGCCGGGTCTCCCGCTGCCCTACGGTCAGCCGATGCGCGTGAAGATGGAGTTGGTCCGACCGTCCTACGACATGACCAACGCCGCCGGCGCGCTCGACCAATGGTTCCGAGTAAACTGGGGCCGCGATCCTCGCTTGGTGGTCAATCCTATCGAGCTCCGTAATCTTTTCCACTTTCAATTAGAAGCCAGTCTTCGTAACGCGTTCGCGGTTGCTTCACTTATTCGCGAATCGCTTTACAAACTTTATTACTGCCAAGGACATCCTTATCTGTATGCACCTGGTGCCGCGAATCTGTTGACCTACCGTTTGTGGGAAATTCAGCGCGCGCTGAACAACCTTCGCTACTTGTTAGATATCGCTCAGCACTCAACCCAGTTGCGTCCGTTCGGTGTCGGTGTCGTGGGTAACTGCTTCGCCGAACTGTATCCGCCCTTCGCGTTCGACTTCAACGGGGAAGTCGGTTTCGACGGTCCGCTCGAAGGCAACGATTACTTGATGGCGCCTCCGATGAACGGCAACGTTCAAGTTCAAGTTGGTGGTGTCAACCACGGCTTCCACTCCGCGGGTTACGAATACAACGTAGGCGCTCAGTTCCAACAGCCTGGTATCAACGGACCTCGCGAGTTCGTACGCGCTCCTGGAGCGGGTAGCGTTCAGACCGACGAATGGGCCGCTGGTCAGGTAGATCTTAACCGCAACCAAGTTGGTGTCGTTCAACAGTTTCGTCAGGGTCAAGGCGGCATGATCGCTCCTCGCGGCGGAAACTTTGGCGGTGCGATGGGCGGCGGACAAGCCGGCTTCGTCGGTCAAGGTGGTCGAGTTGGTGGTCAAGCCGGTGGCTTCCAAGGTGCTCCCGGAGTGGGCGGCCAAGGTGGCTTCGGTGTTCAGGGTGGCGCGATGAACGGCGGACAAATGGGTGCCGGCGTCCAAGGCGGAATGAACGGCCAAGGTGGCGCGATTGACAACAGCTACGGTCCACAACAGCAAGGACAGGGTCAGTGGGATAACCAAGGACAAGGTCAGCAACAGCTTCAGTACGACGGCCAAGGTAATCCGATCAACAACGGTCAAGGACAGCAGCAGCTTCAGTACGACAACCAAGGCAATCCGATCAACAACGGTCAAGGACAGCAACAGCTTCAGTATGACAACCAAGGCAATCCCATCAACAACGGTCAGGGACAGCAACAGGCTCAGTTCGACAATCAGAACTTGAACAACAACACGCAGAACCAAGACGTTTACCAAGATCAGAACGCACAAGCTTCGGACAACAACCAGAACGTCGACCAACAATCGAATCAAGGGCAGCAAGCAGCTGCCGGTCAGCAGACGGCAAATCAGGGAGCGGCTTCGCAAAAGCTTCCCCCGATTCAACCGCCTCCGACAAGGTAGTTAGAGAACTTGGGAGTTTCGTAAACGAGCACAACGAGTAAGTAGGCAGGCAGTCGGTAACAGGAATCCCCTCTCGTCCCCCTGTACCGAGGGTTTGTCTCTCCCCCACACAATGGGCAGAAGGTTGGCGCAAGCCAAGTTTCTGCCCATTTTTTTTATGGTGCCTGTGCAAGGTGTCTGTGCACTTTCGGGACATAGTACCGAAAGTGACCTGACACCTCGGCCAAAAGGTACCTGGCACCACAGATCCGAAAGTGCACAGACACCTTAAATCGCTCACTTCCTCGACAAACCCACTCTTCCCACTAGACAGGCTAACCCACTCAAACTCCTCACCAATCCAAGATGCGTTCGACACTGTCTACTTCGTGTATACGTGACACGTGTCCAGCCTGAGAGAAAGCTCATTGTTCTAAATAGTTAGCGTCATTTCTGCGGCCTTCGCCTTGCAATTCAAAGAAGGCGATAGCCATGAAATCCGTCCACATCATTTTTTTAGTTGGGTGCCTTTTGCTCAACGCTTGCACCCAAGAACTTGCCCAACAGTGCGGCAGCGCCGATCTCAATCTCGATGGCCTTGTTCGCCTGCGCGAAGGGACAGCGGCCCTCAGTGGACCCAAGGCTTCGCTGGTGATGCCGAACCCTTTAGATGCCACCCGCTCACTCCAAGCACTCGCCGACAGTCCGGCACTTTTAAACTACACTGCACTTTTTCCTCTTACCGCCCTATCGTCGAGTTCTCGACTGGAAAACACTTTCATCAAGATTCGGCGCAATAGCACCACGCAGGCGGCCACTGTTTTCAGCGGCGACTTCGATTTTTCACCCGACACCGCCGAGTACGCCGAATCGATGGCTTACTACTCAACGACCGCGATGCTCCTCTACGTTGAAGCGCTTGGCTTTACGGTAAACCGCAAGCGGCCTCTTTACGTTCTCACCAACGCCCCAGGTCAGTATGAAGGCGACATCAATGCCTACTACGAACACAACCAGTTCGAGAGCACCCTTCCCCGCATTATTCACCTAGTGGGTGACGGAGATTTTTCTCCCGCAATCGACCGAGACATGTACTGGCACGAGTTTGGTCACCTAGTGAACGAAAGCGTGACTTTCGATCGTGGTTTGGATCTGGCCGGCGCCCGCGGTGCTGCATTTACGGAAGGTTCTGCACTCCATGAATGTCTGGCGGACTACGCTGCTGAATCAGTGGGAAACAAAGATTTTATTGGCAAGTGGATCGCGCGCAATTTCGATGAATATGATGGGGGCAAACCACTTCGCTCAGCAATCGACGCCTCCGCTTCACGTCCCACTACTTTCACCGAACGTTTACTGAATGATGGGGCGGGAAAAGTTCCCGAGCGGTACCAGGTAGCTGAAATCTGCACCCGCGTCCTCTGGGAGATTCGCTCTCAGTTCACGGAATATGAGCCGGCTAAGGGAGCGGTGATGGCCGACCGAATGATTCTTTCGGCCGCCGGCAGCCTTCCCACGGACGCTTCCATTCGAGACTTTCATCAAGCGCTTCTAGGGGCAGACAAACAGCTCCACTGCGGAATCAATCAACGTAGTATCCGCGCGGCGTTTGAAAGCCGCGGAGTCAAGTTGAACCCACCTGACTTAAAAACGCCGCTACAATTTTACTATAAGCCTATCGGTATTCAGGAATACGAAGATCTAAATGGTCAATCACTTTTGCGACAATCCACCTTCCAGGAAGCCGACTACGTCTATTTTCAGATTCAGGTTTCCAATCCGAATACCACTACCGCGCATAACGTCCGTGTCTACGCTGAATCGGGAAGCCCGCATCTGTTGTCCGATGTCTACATGCAAGGTCTTGGTGATCTCGCTCCCGGCCAGACCATCCAAGTAGGACTGAGTCAGGGACTCTCCGTTTTTACTTATGGGACCTCTTTTATTATGGATCACGCCGGTTACTCAGGCCGGCCGGCCTACCAGATTCGTGTGACGGCTGAAAATGGTGGTGAAAGTATTCAGGCGGGAGTGTTGCAGTAATGAAGCGCCTACTCGTCGTCACCTTTCTCACTCTCATACTCATCGTACTTACCCTAGCCTCACGTTCGCCACGCCCTGTAGCAGAGAAAATGACCGGTCGTAGTTTGGCTCACCGGGGAGAAATTGTGGCCCCCCAGTCGGAAAAAAAACACTTGGACGCCGGTACGTTATCTGCTTTGGAAGTTGCTGATCGCTTCATCGAGAATCAGAAAAAAGAATTGGGTTTTCAAAAGCATCACTCGCTTCAGTCTGTGAGCTTTCGTACCCCTCTAAAGACAGTGGTTAAGTATTCGGTCCATGAAGGGGAAATTCCTTTGATGGGATTAGGATTTGAAGTGGAAGTCGATGGGCAGATGCAAGTAACAAAGTTTGAAAATAATTATCGCCCCTTGCTACCAGGTAGCGGCGGGTCAGCATCAGCGCCGGAGTTTCTGCTCGAGAGACTCTCGCCGCGCTATGAAGTCGTGGAAAACGATCCGAGCTTTATGACGCCAATCTACTTTGCGTCGGCGCAAGCCGCCAAGCCAGAGCTGGCTTATATCCTGCGAGTCCGCGACCGCGCAGGCGCGCGTCGCGGCCCTCAGCAAATTATCTTCCGTGCGTCGGACGGCCAGATCCTCAGTCGCAGCCGAAGCCGCTCGGAGTTCTAGCGAATCGCGATCGCGTTTGTCGGGATATCTTTCTTTGTCGTTCCTGAATCAAGACGATCGGTAAAGACGCGGACGTAAAAACTTTCTTCGTCCAGCTTGTCTTCAGCAATTCTTTTCTTGCGCTGCCATTCGACGTCGGTGCGGCAAATGTACGCGCGGTTAAACTGCGAAAGAGTAACCACTTCAAACTTGCAGGGATCAATTGAATTGCCCTTGGGGAGCATGTGCACTTCGAACTTAAATCCGTCGTTCTCAATATACTTGTAAGGAAGCTCAAACGTACGGTCGATTTCTTGGACTTGCCCATTTCCGATAGGCCAGTACTCGCCGTTCCCGGGAAGCTCAACATCCTGGGTTTTGATTTTACCGTCAGCGTCTACCTGCCCGGGAAACTTAATTTGCAGTTTCACATTAGAGATGGAATCCACTCCCTTGCCGTTGTTGTTGATCTGATATCGCTGAATCGTAATGAAAGTACGGTAAGGTTCGATCATAGGCGCTTCAGCCGTCTGATCATTATCTACGCCACGTTCTTGCTCACCGACGTACTTCACTCCCACTAGCGGCAATGACTCTTCGGCGCGAACCATAATCAGGGCCTTGCCCGTATGAGGAGGCTGATGAAGCATACCGGGGTATCCGACCGGAGGCGCCACTTCTCTGCGTTGTGTGCTGACCATAATGATGGCAGCCAACACGATTGAAAAACTGAGAATTCCCAATGTGAACTTTACGATCCGCGTATCTACTTTCAAGAGCGCCTCCAAAAAAATCAAAATGGGCTCGTCGAACACTCGCCCCGAAACTTCGGGTCTTCACTAAGCAAAAAACATTCCACCAAAACGGAGCCAGCCGAATTGGGTTGGGCGGGAATAAAGTTACAAATCCGGGCCAAACCCGGACAAAAACTGTCGCTTTTGCAGGGAAAATCGTCAGTCGTCGTGCGCGGGAGCGTGGCACAAGACTTGTATTCAAACGGTGGGCGCTTGGGATGAGCGCTGAGGAGGCTACGCGGTGTTATTCTTTAATTTGAATTCTTCAGATGAAAAAACTCGGTTGGGCGAGTTGGTGTTCTTGAGCCGGTCTTTCCTGGCTCACTCTCTGTTCCGGATTGTATTTGTGAGCGTGGCGGTGTCCGGCGCGATTATCTACATTCACGCTCCCTTCAAAGCGCGGACCGCAGCAGGCGTGAAAAACTTGCCGAGCGCAGTTAGCTTGACGCCCGGGCGCATCCCCAATTCGTCGGTACCTTCCTATGGGGAAACCAACGATGTGGGCAAAATTCTCGATACCTATCCCGAATACTTGGAATTCGTACTGACCGTGGGTCGCAAGGTGAACCCGAAGGTCGCTAGTACGTTAGAAAAAACTTATCAGCAGCTTGAAAAACGCGACCGCAAGAAGGCAGCACACTTCTTGTTCGGACTGAGAATGGAAATTGTTCACTACCTTCAGATCCAAGGACGTTCCCCTAGAACTGTTTCGACTTCAGATGCCAAAATGCGTAAGTGGGTAGCGAAGTATCTATACGACTGGTATCGGGAAGCCGATGAATATCTGCTCCGTGCCGTCACCAAGGCAAGCTAGGACGGAAAACTCTCTAGTGGTGAAAATCTTCCTCCCCCGGAAGATCGAGAATAGGCTGACCATATTCGGTAAAGTAGTCAGCTTGAGTTGAGTGAATTTTGAAGGTTTTGTTACAAAAAGTCCGGCACTGATCAATCGGGTCAGCGTACAGATGGACACTTACCGCCGGTTTATTTCCTGGATTCGTCAGGGCGTGCCAGCCCACTTTATCGTCTATATAAGAAGGTCCCCCAGACCGTAGCACTTCCTCTCCCTGGGAGAGGGCCGCTTTGCCTTCCTCACACCGGTATACCAACGAACGCAGCTCCCCAGTCTGAACCCATGTCCAACATCGCTGCCCACCATGGTCGTGTATCGAAGTTTCCTGGTCGGGAAGCCAGGCCACGACAATCAGCTCGAAAAACAGACCGCGCGCAACAAGGTTGCGTGCATAGTGATCATCACAGAAATAGGTGTACGCATCAAACGCGTGAGGTTCGAAGCAAAGAGCTTTGAATACCCTGTCGGCCTCGTCATTTTGGAGGTGACTACGCGGCTGAGATTCCAAAAATTCGACGAAGCTCCTCACGGATGTGTTCTTCATGCCCTGATTCTAAAGGCACTTTCCCTTTTTTCGTTGTGGAGACGCGTCAAAAATGCGTCACTGGTTTGGACGGTGCCTGTGCACTTTCCGGCTGAAAGACGGAAAGTGACCTGGCACCTCCCCGGTCCAAACCAGTCACGCATTTTTGACAGCGATAAATTTTTGGGCATACTAGGCCCACAGTCGAATATCAGGAGCATTCAATGGCGAAATCGCTTGGCTACACTAAAGACCTTTTGATCCTTCCTTTTGATCACCGGACTTCCTTTCAGAAAAAAATGTTGGGGCATGCCAATCCGCCCACTCCCGCGGAAACGAAAGCGGTAAGCGAATATAAGATGATTGTGTACGAGGGTTTTGAAAAAGCCGTGAAATCGGGGCTTCCCAAGGATTCAATGGGAATTTTAACCGATGAGCAGTTTGGCCTCTCGGTACTTCAGAAGGCCAAAAAAGGCGGCTTTATCGTCTGTGTGGCAGCCGAGAAAAGCGGCCAGGATGAATTCGATTTTGAGTACGGTAAAGACTTTAAGTCTCACATCGAGAAAATCGACCCCGATTTTGTGAAAGTGCTCGTGCGCTACAATACCGGCGGAGACAAGGCGCAGAATCAGGCCCAGGCCACCAAGCTAGCGGAGTTGAGCCGCTACTTAGAGGAGAAGGGACGTAAGTACGTTTTTGAACTCCTCGTGCCTGCCACGGATGAACAGCTCAGTAAGTGCAAAGGCGACAAAGGGGTATACGACATCGAAATGCGTCCCAAGCTCATGGCGGAAGCTATCACCGAGTTGCAAAACGCCGGTGTGGAAGCCGACGTATGGAAGTTGGAAGGCCTGGATCGCAAGGAAGATTGCGAGCGCGTGGTGAAGGCCTGCCAGCAAGGAAATCGAAACAGCGTGGGTGTGATTATTTTAGGACGCGGTGAGAACGACGAAAAGGTTCGCCAGTGGTTGCGCGTAGGAGCAAACGTGCCCGGCGTGATTGGTTTTGCCGTCGGTAGAACCGTATTCCAGCAGCCTTTGCTCGACTTCCGAGACAAAAAAATCAGCCACGAACAAGCTGTAGACGCGATTGCGGATAAGTACGGCGCGTTTTGCCGCTTGTGGCTCGATGAGCGCGCACAGTAATCCGAAAGAGACGTTCCTAAAAGGTTGGGAAATTGAAATCGCGGCCCGCGTATGGGGTGCCGATGGCCTTCCCCCGCTCCTGGCGCTTCACGGCTGGCTTGATAACGCCGGTAGCTTCGATCGCCTGGCCCCTCTTCTCACTTCATTCCAAGTATTTGCCGTCGATCTTCCTGGACACGGCTTAACTGCTCACCGACCGGGGTTCTACCCGAATGCCTTTATTAGCTGGGTCCCAGAAGTGGCCGCCCTTTGCGCGCACCAAAAATGGCAAAAGCCCTTTTTGATGGGCCATTCCATGGGCGCGGGTGTCGCGAGTCTTTTTGCGGGAACCTTCCCGGAAAAGGTGGCCGGACTGATCTTACTAGATGGTCTGGCGCCACTTACCGCGCCTTCCGAGGAGGGGCCTCTCCGGACTCGCCAAACTTCGGAAGCCCTGCTCCAACCACAAATTCGAAAGCCGCGTGTGCTGCTGTCGTTAGAAGACGCCTATTTGGTTAAACAAAAAAAGGGACACGTAAACGCCGAAGCGGCCAAACATTTGGTGGATAGAGGCATCCAGAAAAGTGAAGAAGGCTACCTGTGGCGTAGTGATCTTCGCTTGGGCCTACCATCGCTTCAGCGAATGACCGAGGTCCAGGTGGAGGCCTATCTCAAAGCCATCGCCTGCCCCACGCTTTTGGTGGAAGCGTCAGACGGATTTCTACAGCAAGCACCGCACTTTTTGGGGATGGCGAAAAAGATAAGCTTGCTCACTCATGAACAAGTTGAGGGACGGCACCACGTCCATCTAGAAATGCCCGAGCGGGTTGCCCCGCTTATTCTCAACTGGGCAAAAGCACTTTAGGCTACTTTGTCTTGCGACTAATCGCCCGTGATTCGCCGAGCCCTAAGCTGTCCAAAAATGCCTTGTTGTTAGGAGCGCGGCCCAAGAAAGCCGTGATGAGCTCAATGGGTTCCACCGTTCCGCCTTTTTCTAGAATAAGCTCACGATAGGCGGCTCCGGCAACGGGACTAAGTAAACCTTCCTTCTCAAAGCGCGTGAACATGTCTTGGGCGTAAACTTCGGACCACAAGTAGCCGTAGTATCCAGCGTCGTATCCGCCCATGAGATGGCCAAAGCTTGCTTGCGGAATAGTGCCCTTGGGAATTGGAATAAGCATCACATCGCCACTGAGTTTTTCATAGATGGCGGTAGAGTCTACCTTCGGGGAAGAATGATACTGCATATCCAACATGCCGAAGAAGACCTGGCGCAAGTAACGAATTCCCGAGTTCACGAGTTTGGCGCGAATCAGGGAATTTAAGAGATCATCCGGAAGTTTTTTTGAGTGATCCTTGTAGTGACCTGAGAGCTTCGTTAGCGCGTCTTTCTGCCACACCCAGTTCTCCAACATCTGCGAGGGAGCTTCCACAAAGTCACGCTTCACAGCGGTTCCCGAGAAAGTCGCATATTTCGACTTCGTAAGCACCTGGTGCATGATGTGCCCGAACTCATGAAACTGCGTTTCCACTTCGTTGAATGAGAGCAACGACGGCTGAGTAGGCGACGGCGCCTGATAGTTCGCCACAATCGAAGACACTGGCAATTGGTAAGTGCCATCGGGTTTTACCTGACCTGACAACAAAGTAAATGCAGCGGCATGATTGTATTTCCCGGTGCGTGGAAAAAGATCCAT
Organism: Bdellovibrionota bacterium; assembly: GCA_041751875.1. Lineage (GTDB taxonomy): Bacteria > Bdellovibrionota > FAC87 > UBA2466 > JACKAF01 > JBGSIC01. The sequence continues at coordinate 79,263 of JBGSIC010000010.1, read as the reverse complement.
GTAGAACGACGCCACATGTTTCTTCGTTTTGTTATCAATCACCTGGTAAGCCAAAACATCTGAATGCCAGCGTTTGGCCCCTTTGTCCTCGACAAAAGTAACTCCCAAAAGCGTTTGATAAAGCTCAAACATCCCCGCGTTGACGACATCTAGCGGGAAGTATTCCTTGATTTCTTGAAGATCGACTTGATACTTCTCTTTCTTCAATTGGTTTTCGTAGTAGCGCCAGTCCCACGAGTGAATTGCAGTGGCACTCGGATCGTCTTTTTTCTTAATCTCAAGAAGCTCTTTTAAGTTTTCCTGACCACTGGGAATGAGCTTGCTGCGCATATCCGCCAAAAAGGCGTTCACTGTTTTAGGGTTCTGCGCCATTTGTCGCGTCTGCACGTACTCCGCATGAGTGGCATACCCAAGCATCCGTGCTAGCTCATGGCGCAACCCAATGGCTTCTTCTAGGAGCACTCGATTGCGATCGCCACCGCGGCCAAAGAATTTTACTTCCAAGCGCTTACGCGCCTCTTCAGATTTTGCGTTCTCCATGAAGGGATAGTAGTGAGGATAGGCCAGAGTCAGTACGTAGTTACCGGCAGGCGATTTCTCCAAGCTATTGATGAAATCTTCCGGCAAGCCTTCGAGATCTTGCTTGGAAACTTCCATCGTTTCCTTCCATTCCACCAAGTTCTTGTCGAACTCAGTAGAAAGCTCCACGAGCTTCTTCTTTTTCTCGATGTAGAGTTTCCGCTTCTCGGGGGAGAGTTCAAGACCATTTCGCTTAAACTCAATCATGTATTCTTCGACGAGCTTGCGGTCGATCGGATCGCTATTAGGGGCAACAGCAAGAGAGTAAGCTTTCACAACTTGATACAAGTCTTCACGAGCAAAAATATCGACATAAAGCTTTCGCACGGCCTCTTCGCACTGATCAGCTGCGGCCCTGACTTTTTCGTCAGGTGAAACATATTTCAAAAAGCTAACAGGCTCGAGAGCACTGGAAAAGTAAGCAAGAGAACGCTCGAGAGCTTGTACGCTATTTTCGAAAGACACCGCATTTACGCTTATTCCGGCCACCTCCTGAAGGCGCGCTTTGACGCGGTCTTGTTCCTGCGTGCAAATAGCTTCGATGGTTGCAGGGTCGTAATCAAAAGTAAGTTGGGAATGTTCGCCTCGAATATTGTCTGCCATGGTGCCTCTAACGTCCTCGCTACAACTGTTGCATCCCACAATGGTGAGCACACAAAAGAAAAGTACCGCGATATTTGTTTTCATCCCGACCCCCATGTATTTCCCCAACGAACGCGCCCAAAAACGCGAGCGAAGTCCCCACTTCGCGCGTCAATTATGAACTTTTTCGTATTCGATTAGGAAGGTCAAGGCGCAACGATCGCGGCTTTTAACTTCGGTTAAACGATAAACGTTTAATTTTCTTATTTTTTTGATCTCTAGTGGCCGAGACTTTCGAGGTAACGCTCCACATCAATGGCTGCTTGGCAGCCCGATCCCGCCGCGGTCACCGCCTGACGGTAGATCTTGTCGTGAACATCGCCCGCTGCAAAAACACCTTCGATGTTTGTAGCGGTCGTCGGTAGTTTCGCGAGCTTGATGTAGCCTTGCTCATCGAGATTAATCTGACCTTTCAGAAAGCCCGTATTGGGTTGATGCCCAATGGCCACGAACACACCACCGCAGGGCATGTCTTCGGTTTTGTCCGTTTCAAGATTTCTCAGACGGACTCCCTCCACTTTGTTCTCGCCCAAAATTTCGTCAATGCCTGTATTCCAAATGAAGGAAATTTTTGGATTGTTCTGAGCGCGGTCCTGCATAATCTTGGAAGCGCGTAACGTGTCTCGTCGGTGCACTACAACAACTTCAGAGGCAAAACGCGTAAGGTAGTTAGCTTCTTCCATCGCGGTGTCTCCGCCACCTACGACGATCAGTTTCTCGCCCTTAAAAAAAGCGCCGTCACATGTTGCGCACGCAGACACCCCTTTGGCCATCAACTTCTTTTCAGACTCTAGACCCAACCACTTTGCCGAAGCACCCGTGGCGATAATCACTCCGCGAGCTTCAACCACTTCTTCATCCATGTAGATCTTAAAGGGGGCCTTGGAAAAATCGACTTTGGTCACGTTTTTGGTCAAGAAGCGAGTGCCAAAGCGCTCGGCTTGCTTACGAAAGAGCGGCATCATTTCCGGCCCCATGATTCCCTCGGGAAAACCGGGGTAGTTTTCTACGTCGCTGGTCAGCATAAGCTGGCCACCTACCTCGTAGCCCTCAATCAAAAGAGGCTTGAGAGCTGCACGAGAAGTATAAAGGGCCGCTGTGTACCCAGCAGGGCCTGACCCGATGATCACTACATTTTCTACCGCCATATGAATCTCCTAGAATGGACGGAGTTTCGACTGAGACGCCACGATCGTCAACCCCTTGAAATCGCCGGAAAACACGCCAGCAAAGGGTCTTCGCTTTAGGGAAAAGGCTTGCCAGCGTGGTGGAACTCTTTGTATGTCACTTCACATGGAAGGCACTATCCTTGTTACCGGTGGTTGTGGATTTATCGGCTCCCACTTTGTGGCCCATGTCCTGAAACTATACCCTAAATGCCAAGTCATAAACTTGGATGCGTTGACCTACGCGGCTCATCCCGAAACCCAAACCTACCTGGCCGGCATTGCGCCGGACCGTTATCGCTTCGTGCAAATGGATATTAACGATCTCAGAATCGGAGATCTTTTGGAGGAACAACCTGTCAGCGCGATCGTCAATTTTGCCGCCGAATCGCATGTGGATCGCAGCATCTTAGATCCGCGCACCTTTGTTCTCACGAACGTGGCTGGCACACAAAACCTCCTCTTTCACGCGAGAAAGTACCCACAGCTACGTTTTCTCCAGATCTCGACTGACGAGGTTTACGGATCACTTATGCCGGGAGAAGCCACATTTACCGAAAGCTCTCCCTTGGACGCCAGTTCACCATACGCCGCCTCGAAGGCCTCAGCCGATCTCATTGCCCTGGCCGCTTTTCGGACCTTTGGGCAAAACGTGGTGGTTACACGTTGCTCTAATAATTTTGGTCCCTTTCAGTTTCCGGAGAAATTGATCCCTTTGGTAATTGCGAATGCTTTGGAGAATCAGCCGATCCCTGTCTACGGCGATGGCAAGCAGGTACGTGACTGGCTTTACGTCGAAGATCACTGCACTGCCGTAATGGAAGTTCTTAAGCGCGGTCAGGCCGGACGGGTCTACAATATAGGTGGCCAAGAAGAACATCCCAATATCGAAACCATCTGCAGGATTTTAGACGTTTTGGAGAAGCCTCACTCTCTGATCACTTTCGTCAATGACCGGCCCGGTCACGACAGACGCTACGGAATCGATGCTAGTCGAATCACCAACGAATTGGGCTGGAAAAAGCAACGCACATTCGACGCTGCGTTAGTCCAAACAGTAGAGTGGTACTTGGAAAACAAGGATTGGTGGCAGAAACTAAGAGCGGGTGAGTACGAGCAATTCTACCAAGACAACTATGCTTCGAAATTTGTGCCATCTTTGGGGAGAAACGTATGAAGGGAATCGTTCTAGCGGGTGGTACGGGATCGCGTCTATATCCTCTCACCAAAGTTACCAACAAGCACCTACTGCCGGTAGGGAACAAACCTATGATCCTGCATCCTATTGAAAAGCTTACCCAGGCGGGTATCACTGACATCCTTGTGGTTACGGGCCTTGAACACATGGGGGATGTCGTAAACTTGCTGGGATCGGGTCGCGAATTTGGCTGCCGGTTCACCTACAAGGTGCAGGACGAGGCAGGAGGAATCGCTCAAGCGCTTGCACTCGGAGAAGACTTTGCGGGTAAGTCGAAAATCGCGGTACTTCTGGGAGATAATATTTTTAGTGCTTCTCTCAGACCCTACGCAAGTAGATTCGCTGAACAGGAAAACGGTGCGCGTATTTTACTCACTGAAGTGTCGGATCCTCAGCGTTTTGGTGTCGCCGAGATATCAGGAGACAAGGTGATTCGGGTCATCGAAAAGCCTCAAAATCCTCCGAGCAACTTTGCGGTAACAGGACTGTACTTTTATTCTCATTCGGTCTTTCAAATCATCCGTACATTGCAACCCAGTCAACGTGGAGAGCTAGAAATCTCGGATGTAAACAACGCCTACATTGCCTCAGGGCAGATGCGCTACGAAGTCCTCGACGGTCATTGGACCGACGCCGGGACTTTTGACTCCTACTACCATGCAAACGAATTGCTTCGACAACAACCCGTCGCTCAGTAAGAGAAATCAACCTGTTCTGATCACGGGAGCTTCAGGGCTCTTGGGGAAAGAGTTGGTAAGCACGCTGAGTAAGACCCTAGGCCCTTCGTTGGTGGTCGGTTTAGCTCACGATGCGCTCGATATTACGGATCCCGTTCAAATTGCTTCACAGCTCCTTCAGTGGAAACCCGCAGCCGTGATTAACTGCGCGGCCTATACCAGCGTCGATGGGGCCGAAAGTAACCGCGAAGCGGCCTTTGCTCTTAACGCGCGGGGACCGGCGCTCCTGGCGGATGCCTGCGCGCGCACGGGAACCCAATTGGTTCATTTTGGATCGGATCAAGTCTTCAGTGGACTGGAGACTTCTCCCTCAGATGAAAGAAGAGCGCCGGCTCCAGCGAACTTCTACGCATCCTCCAAACTTGCGGGCGATCTGAGCGTCTTGAAATATCCAGAGCATCTTGTCCTTCGCGTCCAGTGGCTCTACGGCTCGGGAAAAGATCGTTTTCAATCTTTGAAATCACAGTCCTCTTTCAAGGCTTTCGATGACCAGTGGGGCGCGCCGACTTGGACGCGGGACGTCGCAGAAACCACGCAGGACCTTCTGGAAAAGAAGGCTTCAGGCCTCTTTCATTTCGCCTACGACGACTATGCTTCTTGGTACGATGTCTTCCACTTCGTTCGAAGTTATTTAAATTTAAATGTTGAACTCACTCCGGTTTCAACTGCATCGGCGGGTCTCCCCGCGCAACGCCCAGCGTTCTCGGTGATGGCGAACCAAAAATTGCTTTCTGTGCTGGGAAAGTCGAAAATGGGTAGTTGGAAAGATTCTCTTAAAACGTTTCTTAATCTCTAAACTATGTCTTCTTCGGTCGAATGTGATGTGCTGGTAATCGGCGCTGGCGTCATTGGTCTGGCGTGTGCGACGAGAGCCGCCGAGCGGGGACGACAAACCATACTCATCGAGGCTAACGCTCATTTCGGCGAAGAAACCTCCTCGCGCAACAGCGAAGTGATTCACAGTGGAATTTACTACGGTACGAATACGAATAAAACGCGCTGGTGCGTGGAAGGAAGGTCTCTTCTTTACGCCTATTGCGAAAAAAAAGGGATTTCCCACTCGCGTTTGGGAAAGATGGTGGTTTCTGTCAACGAACAAGAAACCGCCTATCTGCAAACCCTTGCCGATCACTGTAGATCACTGGCTGTTCCTCACGTCTTCCTCAGCAAGACAGAGGCTGAAAAAAGAGAACCGCTTCTAGCGGTTCGTGAAGCGCTGTTTTTTCCAGAAACGGGAATCGTGGATTCCCACCAGCTTATGGCGGCGTTGGAACGCGATTTTCTTTCGGCAAACGGAATGGTGGCTTACCAGCACCGTCTTTTGAATACCGAACGGCGGGGCGATACCTGGGAGGTCAGCGTTCAAAGCCCTGCTGGTATGTTAGTCATCCGCACCCCCCGGCTCATCAACGCCGCCGGTCTATACGCAGCAAGATTAGCGAACCAAATATTAGACACGCATCGTTTCGAACACCGCTACTGCCGCGGTCGGTATTTTACGTTAGGGGCATCGTACCGCCGAAAGTTCCAGCATCTCGTTTATCCTGTCCCTCAGGAGCACGGGTTGGGTGTTCACGTTACCTTAGATACAGACGGCATGGTTCGATTAGGTCCGGATGTAGACTGGATCGAAAAGCTAGATCAAAGCACTTACACTTGCGACTGGAATGCGCTCTCCCCCCATTTTGCACGTGCAGCCCAGAGCTATTTTCCCTCTCTGCAGGAGAGCGCGCTTTCTCCGGGTCAAATCGGCGTACGTCCGAAACTCTATGTCGATGGAGATGCCCACAAAGATTTTTGGTTGGAGACCGCTTCCGGCTCAACGCACTGCTTGGGGATTGAGTCACCAGGCTTGACCGCAGCCCTAGCCATAGCCCAACATATTGATCTGTAAAAAGGAGCCCAATGAAAAGAAAAGTCGTGGTCACCGGAGGAGCGGGCTTTATCGGAAGTCATTTAGTCGATGCCTGTATTGAGAATGGCTTTGAGGTCACCGTCATCGACAATCTCTCTGTCGGGCGAAAAAAAAATATTGAAGGGCACATTCAGGCAGGACGAGTAAAGTTTGTCGAGGCGGATGTGGCTGAGTATAGCGCCATTGCCCCCCATTTTGCGGGCGCCAACTGGGTTTTTCATTTAGCCGCGCGCGCTGATATTGTGCCTTCTATCCAACTTCCGCAGATTTACCATCAGGCCAATGTGGACGGCACCATCAACGTGTTAGAGGCGTCACGTGAGCACGGAATAGATCGTTTCGTTTACGCAGCTTCGTCTTCTTGCTACGGTTTAGCGACGCAGTATCCAACACCTGAGACGGCACCCATCGCTCCACAGTATCCTTACGCTCTGACAAAATATTTGGGTGAATGTTACGTGTTGCATTGGGAACAGGTTTATAAAATTCCCGCGCTGAGCGTTCGCTTTTTCAATGTCTACGGACCGCGCGCGCGTACCTCCGGTACCTATGGAGCCGTCTTCGGCGTGTTTTTGGGCCAAAAGCTTAATAAGCGCCCGCTCACGGTGGTCGGCGATGGCACCCAAACTCGAGATTTTACCTATGTATCGGACGCGGTAGCAGCCCTTCTCGCGGCAGCCCATTCCCCGCTCTCCGGGCAGGTTTTTAACGTGGGAAGTGGAGACACTTACCCGGTAAATCAACTCGTGAAACTCCTTGGCGGGGAAGTCACTTACATCCCGAAGAGACCTGGTGAACCGGACTGCACTTTCGCCGATATTTCTAGAATCAAAAAGGAACTTAACTGGGAGCCGCGCGTGGGATTTGAAGAAGGGGTGAAGAAACTTCTCGCTCAGATTGATTTGTGGAAAGACGCGCCGGTTTGGACGCCCGATTCGATCGCAGAGGCAACTAAGGACTGGTTCCACTATCTAGGTAAATGAAGTCATTGCGAGGAGGGTTCCAAAAGGTGCCAGGCACCTTTTAGAACTAGCGTTCAAAGTTGGGATGGCAGGAGCCGCGACCGACCGACACAACGCCACCACACTCTTTAGTAACACCTAATCTTTTTCCCGGACGAATAACGCTCTCATCTCCGCCAGGATGGTATCCCCCGCGAGTGGCATCGACGCGAACCACGTCGCCTTGATCAATCGCCATCATCCGTACCCCGCGCCCATCGACACGAATAATATCGCCTAAATCTCGTGAGCGCTGACCGCGCGCCGGAGGTTCTGCCACCGGTGCGGTGTTGTGGGATTCTTCGTCATGCAATTCACTGTTCTCTTCTTGGTTCTTCAAAAGATTATTCAAAAGACTTTGCGGATTCATCGGCTCTGCGCTTTCCTCGTCATCTGCACGTAGAGACGCGGGCGAAAGCGCCAGCATCAGAAAAAGCGTGGCAAACAAAATGGAAAAAGGGATCCGCATAGCCTGTTTAAAATGCAAAGCCAGGGCCAGGCAGGACTATATTTTACCTTATTATTTCCATTATTTAGGTGTGGTTGGATGAGGCAAACTGTCCAGACGTCGATCACTCCTGGACGGGGGTCTGAATACACCATGTATACGAGGGCTTAACCTGTCTGGCGACTGGGCAGGGAGTCCGTGCCTAGTTGTCTGTGGGCTGCCCGTCTTGGGTCACTTTGCCGATAGGGCGCGCGGGATTTCCCGCAACCAAGGTGTAGGGGGCGACATCTCGGGTAACAACCGCGCCGGCGGCGATCATGGCGTACTCGCCGATAGTCACTCCGCACACCAAAGTCGCATTGGCGCCAATCGTTGCCCCTTTTTTTACGTGAGTTGGAAGAAATGCCGCGGATCCCTTTTTCACAAAGGCGCGAGGGCGAAGATCATTGGTAAAGACAGCATTCGGTCCGACAAACACATCGTCTTCTAAAGTCACACAATCCCAAATGGCGACTCCATTCTTGATGGTGCATCCGTTTCCGATCACCACCTTATTCTCAACAAAAACATTCTCTCCCAGATTGCAGTTTTCTCCGATTTTAGCGCCTGGCAATACATGAGCGAATGCCCAAACGCGCGTACCGGCACCAATATTCTTGGATTCACACAACGCGCGTTCGTGCACGAAAGGGGCCGAGTCGACTTTTTCCTGATCTTTTATCATTGTTAACCCTGAAAGTAAGAGTGAATGACTTCACATACGTAATTGATATCTTCTTCGGTCAGCGTGGGGCACATGGGCAGCGACACACCCTGAGCGGCAATTTTCTCCGCATTGGGAAAAGAGAGTGAAGTCCCCACGAACTGACTCGCCAAGGCCGGGATCTGGTGTAGAGCTTGCGGGTAGTGAATGCCCGAAGCAACGCCTTTTTTTTCAAGAAAGTGCTGAAATTTTTCTCGATCGGGCACAATCACTACGAACAAATGATAAACGGGTTGCGCCCCTTCGGCTTCCTTGGGTAACTGGATAGCCGATAAACCTGATAATTGTCGACGATACATCTGTGCAATTGATCTTCTTTTTTCATTCCACTGATTAATGTGCCGTAATTTCACCCGTAACAGCGCCGCCTGCAAATTGTCGAGCCGCGAGTTGCATCCGACTTCCAGATGTTCGTACTTTTTTAGTCCTCCATGATTTGCAATGCATTTTACTCGTTGCAAAAGATCCGCATCTTTACTCAAGACCGCGCCACCGTCGCCAAACGCCCCGAGATTTTTTGAAGGATAAAAACTGTACGTGGCGGCGTGTCCCCAGGTTCCGACACCTTCCCCTTTCCATTTTGCTCCGTGCGCCTGCGCGGCATCTTCGATAACAAATGCACCTACTCCATCGGCAATCTTTCGGATCGCATCAACCGGCGCCATCTGTCCATACAAATGAACGGGTACGACGAGCTTTGTTTTTGAAGAGATGACTTTTTTCAACGCTTCCGGGTTCATCACCCACGTTCCGGGATCAACATCGACCAACTTTATTTTCAGCCCCAAAGAAGCAAAGGCTTCTCCCGTGGCAAAGAACGTCATCGCGGGCACGATGACTTCGTCGCCCGCCTTAAGACCAAGGGCACGCGCAGCAAGCGAAAGCGCGTCAGTCCCATTCGCACAACCTATCGCGTGTTTGTCACTTCCCACCCACTGGGCGAACTCCTTTTCGAAAAGTTCCACCTCTTTGCCCGCCACAAACGCGGCTTGGCCCAGCACCGCTTTGAAGGCCTCCAAGTACTCATTTTGTTGATCGGCACTGAGCGCCTTGAGGTTCAAGAAGGGAACTCGACGCTGCGAGTTTAACCCGTGTTCGGAGACAGAAGTGTTAAGCATCTATCAAAGATAACATTCTTTTTCGCACTTGAAACGACGCTGGGCTTGCTAAATCTGCCCGGCATTCGCGCTTCCCAATAGAGCGTGGTCGGTTTATTTTCAAAGCATGGCAATCCACATGCGCCCAGCGGTTTTTTTGGACCGCGACGGCACTATCATCGAAGACCTTCACTACCCTCGAGAGGCCCACCGTGTCTCCTTGCTTCCCAAAGCCGTGGAGGGACTGAAGTTGATGGTGGAGAAAGGTTATTGGCTGTTTGTGATCAGCAACCAGTCCGGCGTGGGGCGCGGCATCATTTCTAAAGAGGAGTTTGAGGCGGTTCACGCAAAAACCGTTTCGCTTCTAGGAGACCAAGGTGTGCGGATTGAGGACTACGCTTACTGCTTTTCAGCGGACAATGCCTGCCCAGAGCGCAAGCCTAATCCCGGAATGATTCCAAAGAAGCACGGTGGTCACCCTCTAGATTGGCGCGCAAGTTTTGTGGTGGGAGACCGAGAAACTGACCTAGAACTCGGCACGAACATCGGCGCGCGGTCTTACCTCGTTTTAACAGGCAAAGGGAAAGACACGCTAAAGATGATAAAGAGCGAGGAGGTAGAGCCGCCTTTTCGCGTCTGCAAAGATCTGCTCGAGGTGGCAAACGACCTACCGGCTGTCGGGCATTAAGTTCGAAAATCCTAGGAAGCGGGAGGCCAGTACCAAAGCTCGACTTGTAGGGTGGGCTCGTCGTATTTGGGCATTTGATCAGCGAAGTAGCGGGCCGCCGAAATCGGCGATTCAAAAACGAAAGCAGGATAGTAACCGAAGAACGGAACCGTCAGTTTTTTCATTCCTTCTGGACGCTCCACCAACAAGCTGAAATCCCTCATCGCCACGTCGGCTAAAACGCTATGGCCGCTGCCCTGCCCATGAGGACCAACGAGAATCCCATCGGCTGTTTCCGGGGTGACCTCCTGTAAGTCCGTCACACGGCTAAGCTCGATCCCCAGCCACTCTTCCAATGAATCAGCATGAATATCCGTTGCGAAAGCCACAAGCTTCTTGGTTTTAAAAGCTTCCAGCGCGGCGGAAGCATTTTGTTTCACACGTACAAGATCCTGATCGTGCTTGAAATTGAGAACGCCCGTCCAAACGAAGAGGGCTCCCAATGAAATGATAATCAGAGGCTTACTTTTAGTCGCCTTCCGAATCCAAAACGCGCTGAACGCCACAAAAAGGAGAACAAACATCGGATAAATGGGAAAGTGCGCGGATGCAGCAGCTGGTACCGGCGACAAATCAATCACAAAGGGATGGATAATGAGAATCGAGGCGAATAAAAAAAGCAGCTTCTCTTGAGTCGTGCGATGTCTCTTAAGATCAAAAAAGAAAAAAAGAAACAAAAGTGCGAGGCCCATCGTTCCGTAAAAGAGGCCAGGCCCATAAAAATTCCCCATAAAATAGAGGCTCGCGAAAGGAAACTGAGGGAGATCTCCTTGTTCCGATAGCGCACCTGAGAACTGGGCTATCGCAAAACTGGATCGAATGTACTCCAGTAGACCTTCGCCGTGAGTAAAAAGAAACGCGCCTAGACCTATAAAGAAAGGAACCAGATAAAATCCGAAAGCCTTCCATCTCTCTAGGTTCTCAACCGAGGTAAACAGCAAAAACACCACGACGAGCTGGAGAACCACCAACGGAACTAGAAACAGCGAGGTCATTAGTTGCAGCGAGGCAAGGCATCCGCCCAAGATAAGGAAAAAAGGCGTTCGCTTTTCTTCTAAATAAGCCTCCACCAAGCACACGATCACGGCAAGGCTCAAGAGCGCAGCAAGCGGCGCGCGAGCCGCATCAAAAAAGTAAACAGCGGGCCACGTGGAAATTCCAAAGAGCAAAACCGCAGCCGCAGAGGAAGTGAATGTTCCCATTAAGCGAAAGCACAGCCAACCCACGAGCATTAGAGATAGAGTATTAGCCGCAATCGCCTGCAAAAGAATGGCGGAGTTTACTGGCCAACCCCAAGCCGTTTCAAAAACAGAAAACAGACTGACCCAGGCTTTGAATGCGGGGTAATAAGCAAATCCCATCTTTCGAACGAGCGTGAGATCGTCCGCGGAGACCAGCGTGTACGGAAAGGCGTACCAAGTCCAACCAATGGCGTAGGCCAAGGCACTGAGAAAGATAAAACCGATGGTTTTTTTCATTTAGTGAGTCTCTGGCAGACCGTCACCAATCCGCCCTTGCCCGACAACCTGGAAAACGAGGGGATTGTTTCTTTCCGGCGGCTTGAGCCACACGAAAAATGTGTCCTGCGATTCAACAAGTTGCAGCGTGGTATCCCCCCACAAGCCTTCATAATAGACGGTTCCGCTCGTATCTACAAACTTCACCTGGCTTTTCTCTCCCAGCAGCACACCCTGAAACTTGCTTCCATCCACGGGATACATCCAACAAGCGATCTCTCCGGTCCCTCCCGGAAGCTCACCAAAACACAAAATCCCCAGGCGACTGCCCTGCCGTATGTCCTCGGGAAAGGTCTCTTTGTGTTCTCCAAACCAGATCGCAGCACCCCGGTCGAGCCACTTTTTTTGATTTGGACCCGCCGCCAATCGTCGCAGAATATTTTGATCCTCGAACCAACGCATTGCGTTCAATATGAAGGATGTGGTCTTTCCAATCAAGGTCATTTGCCGCTCCAAAATGCGTCGACAAGTGGCTGGAATTTCAATGCATTAGGAGCTTTGGTTGCAATCGCGGACGGTTCCACTATTGTGAGCCATCGATTTTATGCCTTACGTCCCTCAATCCCCCTTGCCCGCGTCGCTCTCCCGATTGCCTTGGTACACCTACGGCCGTCCGGAATCGAAAAGTGATTTTCTGCAAAAGTGGGAAGAGGAGTCAGTGCGGGTTGCTCGGCTAAAAGAACGTCCTCTTTTTTCCATTATCATTCTGCCCAATGGGAGCCCCGCGGATTTGCGGCGGACGATCGATGCCCTGATTTCTCAGTCTTATCCATTTTGGGAAGCAATCGTAATCGGGAAAGTACCGCTGACGGAGGGCCGTGTCCGTTCGCTTGAAGTCCCTCCCGATACATCAGCAGCTGCCGCAAAAAATCTCGCCGCTGACAAAGCGCAGGGAGTTTGGCTCAGTTTTCTTACAGCGGGCGACGTACTAAGCCCGGTCGCGCTTTTTGATGTAACCTGCATGGCCCAACAAGACACCGCCGACGTCTACTATTGCAACGAAGTCCAAACTGATTCCCTCTACACTCGCCGCCTACATACTTTCTCCAAACCGGAAGCAAGTTGGTTTACCCAACTCCACATGGACTACATAGGGACTTTATGGTGGGTGCGCCGGAAACTTTGGAGTGAAATCGGCGGATTCAGTTTGGCAGCGCAACAAGACCATTCATTTGATTTCGTCTTGCACCTCTTCGAAAGAAAAGTTCGGTTTGAGCTGATCCCTCGTTTTCACTTTTTTCATGCCTCTCCGTTTTCCTTTCAAACAAAAGCACGGCATTTCCAGCAGCGGCTTCTTAGCACGCACCTGGAGCGCATGGGTTTACCTGCAAAAACTCACCTATCCAATGGATCGATTTCCATCACTCCAGAGATCGTGGCTCCGACGAGTCACCTTTTATCGGTCATCGTCTGTTTTAAGAACAAAGCAGATCTGACTATTCGAAGTTTGAAGGCTCTTTCTAAGCAGAAGGGACGCGTTCCGGTCGAGGTCTTGCTCGTGGACAATGCCTCCGAAAGAACGGAACGCGAGAAACTAGATCAGTTCTTGCAAGTCTTTGAACTTACTGCTCGTGTGATTGATTACCCGGAAGCATTCAATTATGCGCACATGCACAACACGACGGTAGAACGGCATGTGAAGGGCGATTTTCTCTTGCTTCTCAACAATGATGTTTTTTTAGAGGGTGATCAAACCCTAGACGTGTTGGTAGCCTGGGCGCAGTTTCATTGGGTAGGAACAGTAGGCATCCCCCTGTATTTCCCCGACGGCGAGATTCAGCACGCTGCCTTTCAAGCCATCCCTGGAGGCGATCACCGGTTGGCTTTTATCACACAAACCCGCGCCGATTTCGTGGAGCAAACTCGTGAAACGTTTGGGTCTTCTTTTGCCGCTTGCTTGATGAAAACAAGTACTTTTAAAGAGGTGGGTTTAGAGGAGCTGAAGTATCCTAACGCCTTCGGCGACGTAGCTTTTAGTTTTGAGTGCCGCAGGAAAGGACTTAAAAATCTATACCTAGCCTGTCTTCGCGCAACCCATTTGCAAAGTAAGTCACGTGGTCCAAACTATGAATTTTGGGAAGAGCAGGCGGTCGAATCGAAGTACTCAGATGTTCTACAAGCAATGCTGCGACGTGATTTGGGCCTAGATCGAGGTTCCAATTCTCGCGAGGCAACTAAGAACTATGTCCGAGGTCTTATTAATCGGAAACTCGTCACTCCCCGCGGTGTTTTTAGACCGCTCGCGTGGGCTATTCGAAAAGTTCCCCGCCTGCGCTCCGCCCTCACGCATTCCTAAAAGGGGCGAAAAAGCCTTTGGCACCTTTTAATTATTAATTTTATAGACTGCGTTGCCGTGACCCGCGTCAACAACAAGGGTGTGGGGCTCTGAAGGGACTACCTGGCCCAGCTCGAGGGAGACCACGTAGTGGTTTTCGCAAGCCGCTTTTTCGGCAGGGGTCTTCGGGGAATCAATGAAATAAAACTGTTCGGCCCAGTCTCCCATCGGAATATCTGGAAAGAGATAACAGTTCTTTTCAACCGGCCCGGTTTCTCGGCGCACCATCTCCAAGAAATTCTCGTAGCGTGCGTGATACCAAATTCCCAGGCGGTCCAAAATTCCGTGACGCATCTGAAACGGTAAAGCCGTAAAAAGCACAAAAAGTGAGGCCATCACTCCCCTTCTGACTGCCATCTGCGGAATGGCGCTGACCCACTCCCCCGCCCAGAAAAGAAAAGGAACTAAGAACGGAATAAACCATCGCGGTTCCAGATGACTCACTTTGAGAAGGAGCAAAACCGCTCCGAAGAAAAAGAAAGTGTTCACCACAAACAGACTATAAAAATCTAGCGTAATACGCTTGAAACGCACCAATCGGAACAGTCCTGCGATGAGCAGAAGCGCGGCCACAACGCGGACGGCCCATGCGCGCCCCAGCGCAGGCAAAGTCTGGAAAAGAGGATCGACAAATTTTTCAAAGCCCCCCGCGTGGACATTTGCGATAGGCTCAAGCGATTTCAGCACACACACGAACACGACGACAAAAAAAGGAACCAGCAGTACCGCAAGTGAAATGAGTTGAGAGGCATAGCGAAGCCGCTCCGTTCCTACCGTGCTTCGGTTGAGCCAAAGCCACTGCACAAGCGTCAACACCAGGAGAAGTGCGAAAATTCCCGTGAAGGGGTGCGACAGCACCGAAAGAAAAAACGCCAAAAAGAAAAGAATCAGTTTCTGTTTTCGTTCGGTGGGTAGCGCACGCGTTACTTCCATCAATAGGAAAAAGAGAATGGTCGTAAAGAACATCGAGGATATGTAGCCCCGCATGGCGTGCATGTACCAAATAGTCATTTCGTTAACTAGAAGATGACTAAAAACGAGAACGCTAGTGAAAGGGGACAGAAAGCGCGAAGCAAACAAATTTAGAACGAGTAAAAAAAGTACGGTGAAAACAATAGAAGGCAAACGAAAGGCCACCTTGTTTTCGCCAAGCGCCTTCATGGATAAAATCGCAGCGACGTGGGCCACCGTATGGACCTCAGTATGTCGGAACGGGGTCGTTTCGTGCCAGAAACTCTTAGTGACAGCGGCGGCAGCTCGCTGGTTTTCATCCAGATCAAAGGGCATGTGAATTTGCGAAATCGTTTGAGCTAAAATGAGCAACGAAGCCACGCACTGGAAAACCAAAATGCCTTTGGCCGCTTTAGGCTGGGCCAGCTGATCAGCCCTCTCCTCTTTGGGCCCCGCATTCTCAAATACATGCATCAGCATGAACGACACGACAGAAATAAGAAGAAGGATGAAGAGCGCAAACGCGTAGTACTTGTTAAGCGGGTTGGACGCGGCTCCCAGAAGCCTTTGGACCCCTTGAAGAGGCAGTAGTACGCCCAGGACTCCTGCGGCAATCGCTGAAGTTACGCTAATAATAGAGGAAAGTCGGCTTACCGATTTTAAGTTGGGATAGGGTAAACCTAATGTATCGCGTTGAAAAAGGGTCATAAATTGAAGGGGAATGAAAGATTTGAGCTAAGTTCTTATTCTAACCAACTTCGTCCAGCGCGTCACCTGCCCTGCGCCAGGCCCCACAAGGATTGACTCCCCTCGCGTTTCGTTTATATCGTCGTGAGATGAACAGTGAGTTTGATTCCATACTTAGGGAAAACCTTCAGAACTCGATCGCGGCAAAACAAAGCTTTTTGTCCAACGCAGCTCAGATGGACGCTTTCGATCGCGCGGCCCAACTTGTCGTTCAAAGTTTTAAAAATGGTGGCCGTTTATACATTGCTGGCAACGGCGGTTCTGCGGCAGATGCCCAGCACTTGGCGGCCGAGTTCGTTTGTAAAATGGAAGCTCCCCGCGCCGCCCTTCCCGCTGAAGCTTTATCGGTCGACACGTCGACCTTAACCGCGATTGGAAATGATTTCGGTTATGACCAGGTTTTTGTTCGCCAGCTTGAGGCCAAAGCCAATCCGAAGGACGTCTTCCTGGCCATCACCACTTCGGGGAAATCTCCGAACATTTTGAAGGCGCTTGAGTTCTGCCGCGCCAAAGGGGTTTCCTCTGTCCTCTTCAGTGGCCGAGATGGGGGACCAGCCAAAGCGCTCGCCGATATTTCGATTCTCGCTAATGGCGCCAACACGAGCGCCATCCAAGAGATCCACATTGTATTGTGTCACTCTCTCTGCGCTTCCGTCGAAAGAGCAATGTTCTAGTTTTAAATTTTAGAATGGTCCGCTGAAGGCGGGGGATTCCGATTCACGTTCTTCGGAAGGAGCTTTCGCTTTGGGAGCCGTCCTGCCCATGAGATCTTTTGCTACATTCACTAGGTCTTGTGTGGTCGGGTAGTAGCTCGCTTCAAGCGCCGGCGCGCAAGGCGTGGGCGCATCCGGTAGACCCACTCGGCGAATCGGTGCACGGAGGAAATCGAAACCGTCGCTGCTTACCATCGCCGCTATTTCAGCGCTTACGCCAAATTGGGAATGGCCAATATCGGTTACAATCAGTCTTCCGGTTTTTGCAACGGAACGCAAAATGGTAACGCGATCAAGCGGCCGCACACAGCGCAAGTCGATCACTTCCATGCTGATGCCCTGCTTGGCGAGCAAATCTCGAGCCGCGAGCGCCTCATAAACCTGGTAGGAAATCGCTACGCAAGTGATGTCCTTACCTTCTGCTGCAATATTGGCGCGTCCCAAAGGTAGTGAATAAGGTCGCAAGGGTACTTCGCCTTCCTTATTGTGCAACCAGCGGTGCTCAATAAAGATGACAGGATTCGGATCCTGAATGGCGGAGTACAAGAGCCCCTTGGTTTCGTAGGGCGTGCTCGGTAACACCACTTTCAATCCTGGAAAGTAAGAGAACAAGGAATGAAAACTTTGCGAATGTTGTGCCGCCTGCCCCCAGCCTCGTCCCACGATGCAACGAATGACAATGGGCACACGAAAGGCGCCACCAGACATGTAACGCCATTTGGCCGCGTGGTTAACAACCTGATCCATTGCTAAAAGCAAAAACTCCGAACGGGCGTGCACCATGATGCACGGTTGCCCTTCAATCGCAGCACCGATACCAATGCCCGTGGTGGCTGATTCAGAAAGCGGCAAATCAAACACGCGCGCGCTGCCGAACTTATCAAAGGCGCTTTTGGTTGTTCCAAAGATCCCTTTGGCGTCGTCCACGCCTTCGCCCATGAGAAAAACCTTGGGATCGGCTTCCATTGCTTGCACGGTCGCTTCGGCGACCGCCTGCCAGCCAGCTATTTTACGCGTAGATGTCATCAAAGGTTTCCGGAGTGAAGGGTTGCGGACTCTGGGAGGCCCGGTGAAAAGCGGTTTCGATTTCGGTCTTAATCAGATTTTCCGTCTGCAGTTTGTCAGCGGAAGTTAGTTCACCCGATTTAAGAAGCTCAGCTTCGAGCAATTTAAGTGGGCAGCGATCCATCCACTCGGCGACTTCTTTTTCGGTGCGGTAGCCGACGGCATAATCGTGATCGGGGCCAACGTGGTCTCGCCAGCGGCAGGTCATAAACTCTAAAAGGGTGGGTCCTTGTCCGGAACGGGCCCGTTCCACGGCAGTCGTGCAACTGTCGATCACAGCTTTCAAATCGTAGCCATCGACTCTTTCAGACGGTACGCCAAACCCTGCGCCGCGCTTGGAGATATCGGTCACGCTCTGTCGAGCGGATTGGTGGCTGTAAGTTGCGTAGAGATTATTCTCACAAGCAAAGATGACAGGTAGCTTCTTGAGTGCAGCAAAGTTAAGGCACTCGTAGAAAATGCCTTCTTCACTTCCGCCATCGCCAAAGTAAGCAACGGAAAGGTCTTTCTTGCCAGCGCGCTGAATCGCCAAGGCACTTCCCACGGCGAGAGGAATAGAGCCTGCAACTAGAGCAGAAGATCCCATCATTCCCACGGAAGCATCCACCAGGTGCATGGACCCGCCCTTACCTTTGGCGCAGCCAGTGGCTTTGCCATGGAGCTCAGCGATCATTTTCTCTATGTTGCCGCCCTTAGCGAGATAGTGAGCGTGACAACGGTGCGAGCTGTAAACACGATCCTGGTGGGTCATCATCGCGCTCAATACAGCAGGAACCGCTTCTTGTCCGATGGAGAGGTGAATCGGGCAGCGCATTTGCTGCTTGGAATAATTGTCGGCGACCGCTTCTTCCACCTTTCGGATGGTGAGCATGCGGCGATAGATATCTAGACGCAGCGGAGATTTCATTAAGCCTGCGCCTCCACGGCATTCTTATTACCGGTTTTGGTTTGTTCCACTTTCTTCGCTTCCACCAGCTCATCGACAACGGTGTGAATAAGAAGGAGGTGTCCTATCTCCACGATTCCGTAGCGAGGAGAGGGAACATAGAAGTTGAGATCGCCCAGGCTGCTAAGCGGGTTGTCCGAATCGAAGCCCGAGAACGTAAGAACAGAAAGCTGCTTGGCGCGCGCGGCTTTCACCGCGTTCAAAATATTCGCTGATTTTCCGGAGCTGCTAATGGCGATCATAATGTCGCCTTCGTCCGCGTACATTTCGACCGACTTTTCGTAAACTTGTTCGTAGCTGTAGTCGTTCGACAAACAGGTAAGCCATGCCGGATCCGAAAAGCAGATGGCCCGAATGCCCGCGTTCTTAGTGAGGTCGACAACTTGATGGCTGGCGATAGCCGAACTGCCGCCGTTACCGACCAAAATCACCTTCTTCCCGTTGGAAGCAGCCATTTTGACCATCTTCACAGCGATGCGCAGTCCTTCATCAAGAAGGACGCGGCTGTTTTTAAACACAACCCGACTGTCTTGAAGAGAGGACGCGAATCCGTTCAGCGTCTCAAACTCTGTGCGCTTACCCATGTATTACCCCTAGGAAAGAAGTGCCTTGATGAACTTATAAACTGGCACTGCTTGAATGCTCGAGCGGTTACAAACCACCCCGACCGCCATCGAGCCTGCGGCGTTACCGACAAAACCAATCACTTCGGCATCCGCTTTTTTTGCTGCTACTAATGAAGAGAGGGCAAAGTACGCGTCACCAGCTCCCACTCGGTCAACCACCCGACTAGAAACTGAAGCCGCTTCGAAAAAGTGTGTCCCCGGATAATTCTCCGGAGTAATGGTCATCGAACCGTTATGACCTCGGGTGATGGTCACAACCGTGCCGGGGAACTTTGCGGCAAATTCTTCCACGAGTTCCTTAATAGGACGATAGCGTTGCTGCATGGCCAAGCGAAGCTCAGGCTCATCGATCGAAATGTAGTCCGCGCGCGGATACTTCGTTACCAAGTTGTAGCCCTGGTTCGCGCTGTTGGTTTGTACGTTAATCGCCAAGAAGGGAGATTTATCGCAAAGCACCTTCTTGATGCTTTCGCTGATAAAGCCATGGCCGTAGTCGGCCACGATAACTAAGTCATAATCGCCCAACGTGTTCTCAAGGTACGTGCAGATCTCGGCGTTTAACTTCGGAGGAAGTTCCGTGTCGTTGAGAAACGCAATTTGGAACATCTTCGTCAAAAACGCGGGCTCCACGTAACGGCGCTTAATGTTGGTAGAAGCATCTGGACGCACAAAGAATTTTGAACGCACGTTTGCGCTTAGTTGAGATTCAATAAACTCTTGGCGCGTATCCTGAGCACCGAGCACAGTGACGAGATGCACTTCACCCACGAAAGACGAAACGTGATTCGCACAAGCCAAAACGCCGCCAGCGAATCCTTCGTCTTCCAAAAACTTGGTGGAAACAATCGTTTCCTTCGGAGATTTACCTAAAGGCTGGCAGTAATGATACTCGTCCACAATCGTGTCACCGATAACGAGCACCTTCAGATCTTTGAGTGCCTGAAGTTGATCGATAATATTTTCGGGCGAGTACTTCTTACGAAAATCTTTGAGGTACTTGTGGGCTTGCTCGGGGTAGATCGCGAAATTCTTATTGAGAATTTCCGTGGAGCTGAAAGTAATATCGTGGGTGAAATAAATTTCTCCGCCCACTTCCTTCACGGCCTTTTCTTCGGCGTAAATTCCACGTGTCAGATCCGCACTCTTGTCTTCGTAGTCCGTACCTTTGACGTAGAAGGCCGGTTTTACTAATCGAATGGCTTCCACTGCGGTGGGCGCTTGTGTGAAGCTCACATAGTCCACGGAACCCAATGCGGCCACTGACTCCGCTCGCAATTGAAGCGTAAAAGCCGGGCGTCCCGGACCCTTATTTACGTATTCGTCGCGCGTGAGCGTAACGACAAGAATGTCGCCAAGCTGTTTAGCTTTTTCAAAATGTCGGATGTGGCCGGGGTGTAGAAGATCAAATACACCGTGACACTGAACAATTGTTTTTCCGCTCTGGCGCGCTCGCTCCAGAATGGGAACTAAATCTTCTAGTGAGATAACTTTGTCAGAAGCGACTCGGTGGGACCGTGGCTCTTTATCTAGATGCTCCAATACAATAACCCCAATTCCTTAATGCTGCGCGTAATATAAGAATGCTCCGGTGCTTTCATTTTAGTTACCTTTCAAAAACAAAAAAGTCATCCAGCGGCGAGACAAGAAACAGAAAAACGGGTGATCGTGGAAAGGCTTTCCAGTTGCGGGTAACGAGGGTTTTATTTGCGTCTTCGTGCAAAGTCCCAAAACAGCATTTTTGCACCGCAGCGGTCAAGTTGGTTGTCTGGCGTGATTTTCTCTTTTTCGAACTTATTCAACTCGGGACGCGTGGCTGAGAGAATCGGCCGCTGCCTGTCCAACGCGCCGAAAACGTCCGAAAGCGAAACAGATAGAAAAACCTAAGGCATTTCAGAGCTTCGCCAATTGTGCGGCTTTGGAAGGCTGATGATTTGATAGTATTTCCGCGCATGCCTAGCCTACCCACTGAAATGATTGAGGTTTCAGGGCAACGCCTGGCATTAACCTTGCTCTTTTCACTACCGATACGTTAGTGGGAGTTTAAATGAATAAGAGTTTTTTGATCCTCGTTGTTGGGCTTGCGCTCACCGGTTGCACGCGCTTCACAGTCAATCCGATTCCAGGGCGCGTGTCGCTCTCCTTCCAGAACGAAAGCATTTACGATTTTGGCAGTGTGGAAGTCGGACAATCCAGTTCCTATTCAGCGATTTTAACGAACACGGGCGATGTGGAAGTGAGGATAAAAGGCGAACTATTACTCACCGGGCCCTTTCGAATCGACGCCGACTCTTGCGGAAGGGCGATTGCGCCAAGCGCGTCCTGCACAGTTGATGTAACTTTCAGCCCGAGCGAAGCTGGGCCACAGGAAGGTCAACTCTCAGGAATTTTTGAAGCAGAGAAACAAGAAGTGGCTTTGAGCCATGGTCTTGCGGGAACCGGTGTTCCCTTACCTCCTCAGGTTTCAGGAATTATTTTTTCGAGGCGCTCAGATTCAGAACTGTTTCAAGCAAACTCGAGCCTTTCGATTCAGCAGGGTGATTCCGTTGTAGTGAAGTTTGAGATCACGGGAAATCCGGAGCATTGCCGCTTCGGAGAAGGCTCGGGTCAAGAAGTCAGCCACTTGCAAGAGCTCACCCTTGCCCCAGCCATCTCAAAAACCTACTTTCTCAACTGCTACCGTGCGGGCACTGCAGAACGCGATCGCTCCCATAAAAGTTTGTCTGTTGTTGTGGAAACGCCTCCCCTAAGCGTAGCGATCGAATCAAAAATTTCGCCGGAGTCGAACTATCAGCTTAGACCCCAAGTGGAAATCTTTCCTTACGATGACATTAACCTGAAATTTGTTGCCACAGGAAATCCTAGCAATTGTAAACTTTTTCTCAACCAAGAAAAACTCTTTGATAGAGATCTGGGGCATTTTGTCCAGAACTTAAACTTAACGGTCCGGGCCGAGACATCATCCGAGTACAAATTGCAGTGCAGCCGGGGCGAAGGGCCCACCGCGCAGGAAGCAGCCTACACCTTAAACGTGGTGGTCAAACCCACCACGCCTGTGGAGAACGCCGTTCCGGGCAAATCGCTTGTTTTTTCACCTACCACGTTGGAGTTTCCTGATACCGTCCGCGATCAGACGAGCAGTCCCCTCAAGGCTTCGCTTATCAACAACGGCACCGAAGCTGTAGGTGTCAGCAAGGTCATTCTTTTTGGCTACTCGATGCAAGAGAACCTGCCCTTTTCAGTTACCTCTGACTGCGTTCGAACGCTATATCCGGGGCAGAGCTGTGAGGTATCGGTGCGATTTAACCCACGCTCAATCCATCAATACAACAACAACCACATTCGGGCGTACGGCGACAACCTGTTACAGCCCACCCTTCCGGTAAGAGGAAACGGGGTCAGCACTTCCGGTGGAGCTGCTCAGTACGTCATTTATCATGGATCGGTTTTCTACCAAGGTAATCCATACAACCTTAACGACGCGGTTGTTAGAGGTTGTGGAAACTCACAGACGTTCTCGGTAGCCGGAAACAAAGTTTATCTATCCGTTAGGGAAGATCAGGAAAACAGCTTTACTTGTGTGTTTACCGTAGGACCGAATGAAGAGCTCCTAGGTGTGATGTCTTATTATTCCTCAGGCCTAAACCGAGCCGCGAGAACGCTCAATATCAACCTCGAAGTAAACGGGCAGGTTAACGGCGGTATATAGACCTCGCTGTTTAAGGAACAAGGCGCTCCCGATCCGTCGTAGAAACCGGAAGCATCTGCCCAAAAGATGCACACCTTCACAATTCAACTGACGGCTGTCTAGGCACAGAAAGAATACTTTTGGGGTGGCCCGACGCTTGCACCTCTTAGACTTGAACCGATTTATTACGCAGAGGACTGCCCCTATGAGCGCAAAGAAACTATTCATCGTCTTTTTAGGCGTCTTTATCGCTTTCAATTTTATAGGATGCGGCGGCTCCGAAGACCCGGCACCTCAAATCAAGCCCAGCGCAACGGGCGATGACTTGCAAAAGATCTTGGCTCAGATGAACGGTGAAGCAAGCGCCGCCATGGGAAAAATCGCCGGTGCACTAGGTAACGGCGAAAACCCGGTAGGCGATATGCAAGGGATCGCTTCTCTTCTCACCCAACGCTATAACGAATGGCGAGTGACGGCGGATCGCCTTTGCACAGGTAGCACGGCTCCCGTTCCCAATTCCAATGGTATTGGTACGACTCCCGGTAACGGACTCTCTCGTCAACAATGCGAAGATAAATTTTGGCATTTTGTGATCCAACAAAAGGGATCTGAGGTAGCTTCCCTGGTAGGCGGCGCCTCTCCCGCAATGCAATTGAAAGCGGCGGAAACCGCGCTGAAGATTTTTCAGGGGTTGAACATCAATCCTCCCCAAGAGTTCTTGGCTGATATCCAAAATAGCATCCAATCTTTTAAATCCACGGGCTCACTTGGCTCGGGTTCCGGATCGGGTTTTGGTAATAACAGTCTTTCTCAACTGAGCAATGTCGACTTAGGACAGTTGAGTTCATTGCTTCAAGGTTCAGGCCTGCTCGGGGTGAAGGGTTCTTCGCTAAACAATCACCCTGAACTTGTGACCCTTCCGCTAAAGTAACTTCACAAATTTCGAAATATTTTGAGAAAACGGAGGCCTTGGCCTCCGTTTTTTTTCGTTTTTGCGCTAGTAGATTGGCGTGTGCCTCTGTGGTAAATTTAAGCGTTCCGATTTTCACTTAACCACCCATACAGGCCATGAAAAAAATAACGCTGTGTACCCTGCTCCTTCTCGCAACGTCATCGTGCAACATTTGGGAGCCGTTCGACGGCGAGCCAGACATTCTGGAGGCCGCTTTTCAATGCCTACACGCTCAGAACTACGCCTGTGCGATCGAAAAATATAACCTGCTTCCGGATGGCACTTTGAAGTCCCAGAAGCTCTGCACCACCTACTTAACCAAAGCGGGCATTTCGACCAGCATTCTCATTAACACGATGCAGGAAAGTACGTTTATGATGGGAAAGCTCGCCAATCAACTTGTTCCCTGGAGTAGCACGAAACAGGCAGATATCGGTCAAGCCGTTACTCATTGCACGGCTTACCGAACCGCAGTGGTGGGAACCACCTATGAGGACAATGGCAAACTCCTCACTTCACTAGCAGCCATTACGGATTGCTCACTACGAATGGCGAAGTCTGACCTATTTCAATCCACGACAGGAGCCGACTGCGACACGGCAGCGGCCGGTGCTACCTCCAATAACGGTGTTATTGAGCGAGGCGATATTTCTGAAACCTCAGATGGCAATCTTCCTGGGATGTGCGACGCCGACGCGGATGCTTGTCGAGACAACTTACAGAACGTAGCCCTCGACTTGAACGATGCGGAAGCGGATATCTCTGATATTCCAGTTCTCGGAGCAGCTGACGTCGCCGTAGTTGTCCGCAACCAGCTCTTAACAGATCAAGTGGAACCGTAGACTATGAAAAAACTCTCACTCGCCCTTCTCTTATTGGTTGGATCAAACAGCTTCGCGCTGAACGAATACTACTCCCTCTCCAAAAGCTTGAGAGCGATGGGAATGGGAGGCGCCTTTTACGCCCTGTCTGACGACGAATACGCGCTTTTTTACAACCCAGCGGGTTTAAGCGTCTACGCGCAAGACTGGCAGTTCATGGTGCCGATAGCTGCGTCACTGGGTACTAACGCCGTTTCTAAGTTCACCACGCTAAAAAACACTTTTGAAGACTCAAGTGATATCAACTCCGTCGTCACTTCGCTTGAGCCGTTGCGGGGGAATCCCTTTTCGTTCGGTGCCGGGCTATTTCCCTATTATGCGCAGAAGAACTTTGCCGTCGGTCTTCTCATCGGAGACACGAAGGCAAACTTCACCCTAGCCGGTGCGGGTGTGGACACCGAAGTGCGATTGACCTCAATGAGCGACTCCGGTCTGTTTATGGGCTACGCGCGCGAGGTATACCCGAACCTACACATCGGTGCGACAATCAAAGCGGTAGGACGCGCGGGCGGAAAGAAAACCTACGGCACGCTGGAAATTGCCCAGTCTTCGGAGTTCGACTTTGATCTTGAGGAACTCGGCGGCTACGGCGCGGGTATTGATCTCGACTTTGGTGCGCTGTATGAAATTCCTGTCGGCCTTCTTCCCTTCACCATTGGTCATCGTTTTAGTTTCACCGTAAATAACCTTCTGGCGACTGACTTCTCTATCGCGCAAAGCGGAACGCCTCCACAACTGCCCCGCTACGCTTCGGTCGGCATGATGACAATTTTTCATAAATTTGGCCCCATCGGAAATGCGAAATTCTTACTTGATCTCGCTGAATTTTCTCTCGGCGGACAAAGCGATCCTGAACTCGGAGCGCGCACGGGAAGTTTTTGGAAGCACGTTAACGTAGGTCTCGAAGTGCCGTTTTATCGTATGCTGGCTCTGCGTACGGGCTTTCACCAAGGTAACTTCACCGCCGGCGTGGGAATCAACGCTAAATACTTCAAGCTCGACCTAGCCTACTATGGTGTGGAGCGCGGCAAAAGCATCGGAACAAACACCGAGCACCGTCTGGCAATGCGACTCGCTTTCGGCATGGGCTCGTTCAACCCGCCGGCAATTAGCGAAAGCAGCTTAGCGGACAGCTACAAAAACAAACTCGAACTCTATCAAGCCGAAAAGTTTGTCTCCGAAGACCCGTCCAAATTGGGCGAGGGCGAAAAAGGAACCGGCGCAGATCTGGGTAAGCAGCTTGAAGAAGGCACCGCGCAAGAAGCGACCGCGCCTCCTCAGGTGAACGCACCCGCTGAAACGCCGGCGCCTGCCGAAGAGGCCCCGCTCGATCTTACGTCTCCAGACTAAGACACCTTTTCAAATAAAGGTTGTCGCTCCCGCGCGTGGACCTCATAATGGGAGTCCATGAAATCTTTATCTTTTTACACACTGGCTCTCTTTCTTTTTCTTCTTTCCGGATGCAGTTGGTTCGGTGGAAATTACGATAAAGTGGGTGAGAAAAAACTCTTCAACGGTGAAGTCATCGAAGAGTTTAAGCTACCCAACGGACTCCGCGTGCTGGTTGTACCGCGCCACCAGGCTAAAGTTCTCACCTATCAAGTTTGGTTCCAGGTCGGATCGATCGACGAAAAACTCGATCCTAAACTCAAGAAAACCGGCCTTGCTCACCTTTTTGAACACATGATGTTTCGCGGAACGACTAAGTTCCCCGATGGTGTCTTTGATCAACTCACGTCTCGTCTGGGTGGAACCAACCAGAATGCCACCACCTACTTTTACCGGACCAACTACTACGAAAGCATTCCCTCTTCTCAGTTGGAAAAGCTGATGGAAATCGAAGCGGACCGCATGGAAAATTTGAAGCTCGATGCTGAGCTTCTAGAAAAAGAAAAAGGCGCCGTAGTGGGAGAATACCGTCGACACATGGACTCGCCCGTTTCCGTGGGAAACGACGTCCTGCTGCAAACTGTTTTCGAAACATCTCCTTATCGCTACAACGTCCTGGGAACCGAGGAAGAAATTAAAGGTTTCACTCTTGATGAAGGAAACTACTTTTATAAAACCTACTACGCACCCAACAATGCAACTATTGTAGTGGTGGGCGACGTCGAGCCAAAAGCGCTGATGAAAATGATCAGCAAGTATTACGGCCACATGAAGGCGCAAGAGGTGCCGCACACTCTGCCCCCCGAGGAACCTCCGCAGAAGAAAGAGCGAAAAAAATCCCATGGCCATAAACAGGCGACCTCTGACACCTTGCTCATTGCGTACCGCATTCCACCCGTAACGAGCCCCGACATGATTCCACTGTACCTTCTGTCATCGCACCTTTCCAATGGCATGGAAGGCCGATTGCGAAAGCTCTTGGTTGATACTGGCATCGCCGTTTCCGCCAATGCAGGGCCCAGTCATCGCCCAGACCTATACGAAATCATGATTCGCTTAGCGGAAAATCAGTCTCCTCAAAAAGCGATGGCGATATTGGATAAAGAAATCGAGTTACTTAAGACCAAACCCATTTCCAAAGAGGAGTTTGAACGCGCGCTTAACCAAGAACTTCTCGACAGCTACGGTGACATCACGAGCAATTCTTCACTCGCAAACAGCATGGGGGAGTTCCTCATGATGAGCGGCAACTACATGCTCGGATTTGAAATCTTGGAAGGCTACAAAAAACTCACTCCAAATGATCTGATGGAAACCGCGAAAAAGCATCTCGACTCCAAGCAACGAACGATCGTTACCATTCACCCTGAAGGGAGAGGCAAATGAGAATCTTCCTCTTAATTTTGACGTTTTCCGTACTGGCACTTGCGGATGACAAGCCTGTTCTGTTGTTTGAACATGATCCCAGCCTTCTCACTACAACCATCGAGGTCAATGTTCGCTCAGGAGCGATGCTTGATCCGAAAGGTAAGGCGGGTGTTTCGAACCTACTCTCAGACTTGATTCTTAGAGGAACGGAAAAGAAAACGCGCTCCGAGTTTCAAGATAGCCTCGAACGACTGGGTGGCACACTCAGCGGGTCGGCTTCTACGGAGTCGATCTATCTTGGTGGCGAAGTCATCAAAGAAAACACCTCTGCCTTTTTGGATCTCTTCGAAGAAGCGCTTATCCATCCATCTTTCCCGGAGAAGGAGTTTGCCAATCTGAAAACCGAGATGCTTGCTGGAATAGCACATATTAAGAATGCCAACTCAAGCTTAGGTGGCTTGGCGTTGCGCAAGCATATTTTCAAGGGCACACCGATGGAGTTCCCTGTGAACGGAACTTTGACGACGGTGAAGAACGTTTCTCGCACTGATGTCGTTAACCGCTACAAAGAAGCGTTTCATCAGGGTAATCTTCTGGTGGCCGTGGCCTCCCCGATTCCAGAGAAGGAGATTCGGGAACGTTTTGAACGCATCTGGAAACAGCTGCCGACGGGCACACGACAGCCCAACCCCGTCATTCCGATAAAATCTCCGGCGAAAACGGAAATTATTGTCGTCAACAAACCCAAGACTTCCACGGGCTCTTTGTTAATGGCCCAGCCCGGGATCACGGCGAATGATCCCGATCGTTTCGCCCTTCAGCTGGGGAACTTTTCTTTTGGAGGTGAGCCTCTTGTTTCTCGTCTTTTTGTGATCGTACGGTCGAAGCTAGGCTGGACATACTCGATTGGGTCTACCTATCAAGCGTTGGGTGGTCTCACGCTGCAGCCGGGACTTTTCATGGTGTACTCGACCCCCTCGGTGGAGTTCACGGCGAAATCCATTTTGAAAACGGCAGATCTTTGGAAAGAGTACCGTGCAGACGGCCTTAAACCCGATGAAATTACTTTGGCCCAAGAAAGCTCGATCAACGCTTACCCTTTTGCTTTTGACTCAGCTGCCAAACGTTTGGGGATGCGCGTGCGAAGTGAATTGTACGGGGTTCCGGTTTTGACTCCCGAAGAATACGCCAAGACCCTCAATGGTGTTTCCAATGACTCGCTCAAGACGATGCTCGAAAAACACCATCCCTCAAAAGCTTGGTCGATTTCAATCGTGGCGGATGTAAACGAAATCAAGAAGCAACTCGAGCAAGAACAGGCGAATATTCCTAAAGAAGAACGTCTGACGATCACGCAAGTGGTCACACCCGATCAAGTCATCCGGTAAGAAGGCCAGTCATTGCGAGGAGCCGAGGGCGACGTGGCAATCTCGTCGAGATTGCTTCGCTCCGCTCGCAATGACAGAGGGCCGGGAAGTAGATGGGCACCTTTCATCGATTAACGCTCATAGTCTCAGTTAAAATACACTAATGAATCCCATTCTTCTCGTTCTCCTTGTTCTGGGTGTCCACCTAAACGCCAATGCGAATCCTTACCCGGATCCCAACGCCGTTCCAAAAGACTCCCCGTCTTTCTTCAAACGTCAGTTTAACTCCGCGACACCTTTACGCGACTTCACCGGAACAGAAGTTATCCGAGTCGACATTTCGTGGGCGGCTGGCGAAGTCTACAAAGTTGATCAAATCAAAAGAGAATTATCTGGCACAGAAGCCCTAGCCCGCCGAGCGCCGCATGCTGATCCGATAGGAAGTTTTCGTGGAAAAATAATCGACTCGGCCTCTGGAGAAGTCCTGTATCAAGAAACCATTGGAACAGGTACCAGCTTTCGCCAACTCACCCGCGCCCTGAGCTTTCGTTTTCCGTTTATTCACATTCCGGTTCGTTTCGAACTGGACGCCGAAAATCCGACTTCCGGAAAAATGGAAAAGGTGCTGTCTCATTCTTTCTTTCCCGATATTCTTCTGGCGCCTGAAGCACCAAAAAAGCCCCCTACGGTAAAGCTTCTCAAGGCCGCCACATCCACGCCTTCCCTAGTAATGGCTGTCTACGCCGAGGGCTATTTGGCTTCAAAGGAAAACGCCTTCTGGCAAGATGCCGCCCGCGCGGTTTCCGCACTGGAAAGCAATAACTTTCCTGGTCTGGCGTCGATGGAGTTTAGAGGCGTCTTTCAGCCATCCTTGAAAACACTGGGAGCAGCGAAAAATCTTGGCACGCCCATCCCGGAGTGGGGCACGTTTCTAGGACTTTATTTTCCTTATTGGGGCGACCTGGAACGCTGGTACCACATTGTTTACCCCACACGAGAATCCAAATTCCGGGATGGGATCGGTCAGGTAGCGTATGACTACCCACTAGTTCTCATTGATGACCGCGCCTACTGGGGTGTGGGAAACTACCGCGAACTCACCGCCGTCCCGTCTCAAAACAGTTCCTTCACTTACCTGCTTCTACACGAGATGGGACACTTCTTTGGCCTGAATGAGGAGTATGAAGGGGGAGGAAAAACCGAACTCGCCTTCGCGCCCCAGATAGAAGAACCCTGGTCGCAAAACATCACTTTTTTAGATGGCAATTCCGTAAAATGGAGTCAGTTTGTCGACGCTTCCACCCCCTTACCCACTCCCGCCTCCCACTGGAGCGCGGGACACTATGGTGCTTACAGGGGTGGCTACGCGCAAACGCCGCCTTACGGAAAGAGTCACAAACCTGGACTTGATTGTGTGATGAAGGATCGAAAACACTTCTGCGCAATTTGCAAACACGCTATCGAAGAGCGCATTGCGTTTGATCTGGGTGGGCGATCATGAATCTTGCAGCACGTCCTGCAAGCCCGGCGTACAGCTGATAAAACTTTCACTCTCCAAGGATGAAGTCCCTTCGAAGTTGAAGTGCACTCCTCCCGCTTCCTTCACTAAGCACGCGATGGGAATCACATCCCAGGGAGCCACAACAGGATCAATCATCGCGTCCACCGCTCCTCGAATCACAAGTGAGTGACCGAAACAGTCCGTATACCCTCTAACGAGCTCTGCTTCCGAGCTAATCCGATCGAGGTACTTTTTGCGCCCCGTTTTCTCGAAAGTAGAAACGTCGCCGCAGGCGACAAAGGCGCGTTTCATGTCTTTATTGGCAGAGACATGCACTCGTTCGTCGTTGCAGTAAGTACCTTTGCCCTCGACAGCGGTGTAGGTTTCACCCAAGACGGGAAGTACCATCACGCCTAACACCACCCGTTTGCGGTGCATTAAACCCAAAAGCGTTCCGAACAAAGGAATTCCCCGAACGAAACTACGAGTGCCATCGATGGGATCCACCGTCCACACAAACTCTTTATCTAGGCCATCTGTACCGAATTCCTCGCCGACAATGCCGTGATCTGGAAAATGCGTGCTTAGCTCTTTGCGCACTTTCTCTTCGGCCTTCTTGTCCGCAATCGTCACGGGACTTAAGTCGGCCTTCATTTCAATGAGCAGCGCTTGGCGAAAGTAAGAGCGGGCAATTTCCGCTGCTGCTTCCGCGATATCCACAGCGACCGGCAAAAATTCAGAATAGACAGATGACATGGGAAATATCTTAGCGGAGAGCGAAAGAGTCGCCAAGTTTGTCTATCGATTTAGACTTTATTGCAGGAGATGTACGTCAGGGCGGAAGTAGCACTGGTCATAGGCTCGGTGCATCGGCGTCCAACGCGACGCCCCCTTTTGCGATTCGATAAACGTCTGGATGCTATTGATCTTAGAATCCATGTTGTCCAGGTGATGGAGAATTTGGGCCTCTAAAGTATGAGGACGTTTCGGCGAACCGTATTCAAGTTCACCGTGGTGGCTGAGAATGAGATGCTTCAGTTGCCACTCTAGTGCCTTAGGGAAACCCGGAATGGCTTGAATCTTTCGGTCGACCAAAACCGCACCAATCGTAATATGGCCCACCAGGCGCCCTTCGTCGGTGTAGCCAAAACTTCCGTCATAAGAAAGTTCATAGATCTTTCCGAAATCGTGGAAAGCGGCTCCGAAAATCAAGAGGTCACGATTGATATTCGTATAAAGCGGCAAAATGGCGTCTACAAGTTTGATAAGCTGTAACGAATGAACGAGTAGTCCGCCAATAAAAGCGTGATGAATTGTTTTCGCCGCGGGGCAAACTTTGTACCGGGTTGCGATCTCAGGATCTTCCAAAAGGGACAGCGCTACCTGACGGATATGCGGGTCCTTTAGCCCCCGAAAAACCTCGACGAGTTCTTCATAAAGGCTTTCTAAATTGTCAGGGCCCTTGGGTAAGAAATCGTCTAAGGAGATTTCCTGTGGCGGCACCGGGGTGAGGTGCTGAATAATGAGCTGGAGGCGGTTTTGATAGCAGTTGACCTTGCCTCCCACCGCAATGATGTCACCCGGCTCGAAACTCGAGGCCACGGATTCGACGTTGTCCCAAAGCCGGGAATCGATTTCCCCGCTGTTATCCCCCAGATTGAGGGCCAGGTAGGCTTTACCGTTCTTATTTAAGGGAAGCTCTTTGGAGCGGACGAGAAAGGTGGAAAGGACCGTGTCCTTGGCCTTTAAGTCCTTGATAAAAATGGTTTTTGCGATCAAACGCCGTTCCTCGCTTTTAGCCTGATTTTCTCTAGCCCTCCATGTCATAACCCTAACGGCCACCGGAGAACAAGGTTTGTTCTCTCCCTTGCCCTATAAACTTTTCTCCTCCCTCTCGGGCCCCCCTTAGATGCCACTCTGACTTCCCCCCCCAAAAACTAGCCAAGCTGCCTGGGAGGCTATATATAAGGACCAAACTTTTTAAGAGAGGATACCGCCATGCCGGCACCTAAAATTCGCATTGCTATCAACGGTTTTGGCAGAATCGGACGCATCACGACCCGACTGCTATGGAAACGCCCCGAGTTTGAACTGGTGGGAATTAACGACCTCACCGAGCTCGAAAAAAATGCCCACCTCTTAAAGTACGATTCGGTTCACGGGCCTTGGGACGCGAATGTCAGTTCCAGCTCCGATGGGCTTCTGATCGACAACACGCCAGTAAAAGTTTTTAGCCAACGTAATCCTGTCGAACTTCCCTGGAAAGCGTTGGGAGTCGATGTCGTGCTCGAATGCACGGGCCTTTTCACTAAGTACGACGACGCGGCCAAGCATCTTCAGGCTGGGGCGAAGAAAGTGATTATTTCCGCACCGGCTTCCGATCCGGAGAAAATTAAAACGCTCGTCGTTGGCATCAACCAAGACACCTACGATCCGAAGAAAAATGACATCGTCTCTAACGCGTCTTGCACCACGAACTGTTTAGCTCCGGTCGTGAAAGTTCTTCATGACAACTTCCGCGTCACTCGCGGCCTGATGACCACGATTCATTCCTACACGAACGATCAGCGCGTCTTGGATTTGGGACATTCCGACTACCGTCGTATGCGAGCGGCCGGTCTGAATATGATTCCCACGACAACGGGTGCCGCGAAAGCGGTAGGTTTGGTGATTCCGGAACTCAAAGGCAAGCTCACCGGTTTGTCCGTTCGTGTTCCCACCCCGAATGTTTCTCTCGTGGATTTCGTTGCCGACGTGGAAAAAACAACCACGGTCGAAGAGGTCAACGCCGCCTTTACCAAAGCAGCCACGAGTGGCCCCATGAAAGACATTCTGGCGGCGGTAAAAGAGCCGTTGGTTTCTTCCGACTTCAACGGCAGCACGCGTTCTTCGAGCATCGATCTGGATTCCACGATGGTGGTCGATGGAACGATGATTAAGGTCTTAAGCTGGTACGACAACGAAAGCGGCTTTTCGAGCAGAATGCTTGATCTGGCCGCCTTTATTGCACAGAAAAACTAATTGCCTTTCTATAAGAACATTCAAGATCTGCACATAGCTGAAAAGCGCATCCTCCTGCGCGTAGATTTCAATGTGCCCCTCAAAGAGGAAAACGGAAAGCGCGTCGTGGGCGATGCAAATCGCATCGAAGCTTCGCTTGATACCATCCGTTATATCGTCGAGCAGGGTGGCAAAGTTATTTTGGCCAGTCACTTGGGCCGACCTGATGGCCATGTGAACCCGAAATATAGTTTGGAGCCTGTGGGCGTCAAACTCAGTGCACTTTTAAACAAAGACGTCATCCTGTCGGAAGATTGCGTGGGTGATGGCCCTCGCGCCCTTTCTCAAACGCTTAAAGGCGGCGATGTTCTTCTTCTTGAGAATGTGCGCTTTCACGCGGGTGAGGAATCAAACAACGCTAAGTTTGCCGCTCAACTGGCTGAACTTGGTGACATCTTTGTAAATGATGCTTTTGGCACGATGCACAGAGCCCACGCCTCTACGGTGGGTATCACCCATTGGATCGAAGAAAAGGCGATTGGTCTACTCGTTCAAAAAGAATTGCAGTTCTTAGAGCCGCTTCGCACTCACCCAAGACGCCCCTTTGTGCTGATTATGGGTGGTGCAAAGATTTCCGACAAAATGGGAATCATCGAGCACTTTCTTCCTAAGATCGATAGCCTTCTCATCGGCGGGGCAATGGCTTACGCCTTTCTCAAAGCGCAGGGGCTCGAGGTGGGAAAGAGCAAGTGCGAAGATGCCCAAGTCGGTTTAGCGGAAAGACTCATCAAATCAGCCGCTGCACGGAATATAAAGTTGCGGCTGCCGATTGATCACGTCGTTTCAAAAGCGTTCGATGATCCGAATGTTGAAATAGTCGCCGATATTCCCGCTGACAAAATGGGACTGGACATCGGGCCCAACACAATCGAACTCTTCAAAGGTTCCATTGAGACAGCCGAAACGATTTTCTGGAATGGCCCGTTGGGTGTTTTTGAAAAACCCTACCTCGCGGAAGGGACGTTTAGTGTTGCCCGAGCCATCGCCGACAGCAAGGCGCTTAAGACAGCCGGCGGCGGGGATGTCGCTGCGGCGGTAGCCGAGTCGGGCGTCGAGGATCGTTTTGATTTTATTAGCACCGGTGGTGGTGCCACCTTGGAATATTTAGAGGGAAAAAACCTGCCGGGACTTCAAGCTCTGGAGATCTCCAAACGGGAACGGCAGAGGGAGTGGGAGCAAGAAGAGTGAATCTCGATAAACGCACCCCGATTTTTGCAGCCAACTGGAAAATGAATAAGAAGGTGAGTGAAACCCTTCCCTTCCTCGAGGAACTCGCCGAAAGCCTCGCCCCCATCAAGGACGACGCCATCGAAGTCGTTGTGGTTCCCCCGGCAACGCATCTTTCTGTGTTCCGCCATTTTGAAAGCACGTTTCCCATTCAGTGGGGCGCACAAAACTGTGGCACGGCTGCTTCTGGGGCCTTCACCGCGGAAATATCTCCCGCTGTTCTAAAGGAGCTGGGATGCCGCTGGGTGATTCTTGGCCACTCAGAGCGCCGCCATGTGTTCCATGAAAATGCCGAACTGATTCAAAGCCGTTTCAAAGCGGCCCTAGGGGAACATCTGAGAGTCATTTATTGCGTGGGCGAAAAGCTCGACGAACGCAAGGCAGGCAAGACTCTCTCGGTGGTTGAAAACCAGCTATCCACTCTCAAAAGTGTGGGTCTTTCGGCGCAAGACATTAGTACCCGCTGTGTTGTGGCTTATGAGCCAGTTTGGGCGATCGGAACGGGTGAAACCGCCACGCCAGAGCAGGCGCAGGAAGTTCACAAAGCTATCCGTGGCTGGGTGAAGACTCAATTTTCGGCCGAAGCAGCGCAAAGCTTGCGAATCCAATACGGGGGCAGCGTGAAGCCGGGAAATGCTTCTGAGTTGATGAAGCAAAGTGATATTGACGGTTTCTTGGTGGGTGGAGCAAGTTTAGAGGCGGATATTTTTTTCCAAGTGATAAAGAATGGTTTAGAATCGGAGCCCAGTTAAAGGAGTCGACGTGACGTTTTTAGTGATTGTGCATTTAGTAGCGTGTTTATCCCTGATCGGGATTATTTTACTCCAGCCCGGCAAATCGGACATGGGGATTAGTTTTGGCAGCAGCAGCCAAAGTATTTTCGGTAGCAAGGGCGCGGGAAACTTTCTTACGAAAGTAACCACCATCGCTGCCACCGTATTTATCTCCACAAGTTTCTTCCTGACTCGAGCTCGGATCGTAGAAACCGAACGATCGGTTATCTCTTCCAGCCCAACGGCTCCCGCTAAACCGGCCACACCGCCGGCAGAAGCACCAAAGCCGGAAAGCACTCAGGAGAAAAAACAGTAGCGTTTGATTTGGTACGCGTAGGTGGTGGAATTGGTATACACGTAGGTCTAAGGAGCCTATGCCGCAAGGCTTGAGGGTTCGAGTCCCTCCCTACGCACCATTATTCTTCGCTACTACTGGTTTTTCTTTTCTATCGTTCCCAAACGTTCAATGGAGGGCCTCTCGAGTGTAGCCCTTTTTCTCCGGTCTGCTCCGCAGACCACTGAGAGGTCTCACGCACCATTATCAAACATCGGAGGGTCTCAGACGGGTCTTCGAGGTAGCCTGCTTCCCGACGAAAGTAGACTCTCCATAAAATTCAGATGGCCCGCAGGGCACGGCTCAATGGCGAACTGTTCACGTGAACAGTAGCTATGGCCACCTAGGGCTAGTTCATCTGTGCCGCTCGCGTCGTACAAGGGTTAGACAGCTGTCTGAGAGCTCTCAAAAAAACGCAATCACACTCAAATATCCTCCTTTAATTTCAGTAATTTAGCCTGCATTCCCGGGGCATGTTCCTTGCACCTTATTAGGAGATTAGGAGACACGTGTTT
This sequence comes from Bdellovibrionota bacterium, assembly GCA_041751875.1. Classification (GTDB taxonomy): domain Bacteria; phylum Bdellovibrionota; class FAC87; order UBA2466; family JACKAF01; genus JBGSIC01. Next base: position 43,038 of record JBGSIC010000010.1, on the reverse strand, counting down.
AAGGCAACTCAGATAAGACTTCTGCTCCCCGCTCTCTTTTGCGCTTTATCAGTGCAGGCGGACCCGTCTGAGTTCCGCACTTTTGAACAAGCTCCCCAAATCAAAGAAATCGCCGACAAGTATTCGGAAAAATCCAAGGAACTTGAAGCCGAAGCGCAGCTCGACCGCGCTCCTGCAAGTTTCACCATCAACGAACCCTCACCTGTTTTGTCGGGTCCTTTGGGCGAGGTCAAAAAAACCGTTCGAGATTGGTTTGAAAAAACCAAATCCGACAAAGTCGCCGAGTTTTTACGAATGAATTTTTACCCTGAGCTCAAGGGTTCAGAGCTGATGGCCTACGGTTCGCTGATTGCTCCTGAGCCGGCACAAATTGCCGACATGGACCGCGCGGCACTCATTTTTAAAAGGCTCTGGCGTGACCGGGATGCTCTTTCCCAAGGCGGCACACAAGCGGCCGGGCAAACCATAGCCCTTCTGGTAAGAAAATTTTCTTCTCGCGACGACATTTTTGAAGTTTCGAAAGAAACGGATACGACGCCTTATGAGGATCTCAAGGCAGACGCAAGCAAGCTGACCCCAGCGCTTGCCTACCGAGTTTCCTGGGCAGTCGGTAAACTCGCTGAGTTCCGCAACCCAGACGGCGTGCACTGGAGCCCCACTGCCCGCTTCCAGCTGGGTAAGGAAAACCAGGAGTTTATCAACGGATTCATGCTGGTCCAGTTTGAAGAAAAGTCCCGCCCCCAGCTCGTTCCGCAATCTGCTTCTCTCGGGCAGTAAAGCACGCAAAGACTCACCTAAAATCTAGAATCTGGGATTTTTTCGCTGCGAATTCGCCTGATCTGGTTTAGAAATCAGAGTTCTCCTCGCGGGAAGGTTCTTGTACGACCTTAAAAGGTTCTCGACCCGCGCGTATTATGGGCGCCTAGCTCAGTTGGTTAGAGCGCTGCCTTCACACGGCAGAGGTCACAGGTTCGAGTCCTGTGGCGCCCACCATTTATCCTCACCCTCTTTCTATCTTTTACCCCTATTTACAGGCTCGCCTAAAGCCCATAGACCATGGAGAGAGGGCTTGTTGCCTAAGCAAAAGCCCAAACGGAAACGATTGAAAAAGAAAGGACAATTCGGCAATGGAAGAAAAGTGGAGCGCGGTAGATGACTATATTTCCGAAAAACTCTTACCAGCCGATCCCCTCTTGGACGCGGTTCTGGAAGAAACGGAGAGAGCAGGCCTCCCCTCCATTCAAGTTTCACCGGCGCAAGGGAAGCTTCTCATGCTCATGGCGCTTTCGGTTCAGTCTAAGCGCATACTGGAAATCGGTACGCTCGCAGGTTACAGCACCATTTGGATGGCTCGCGCCCTACCGTCTGGCGGCAAGCTGATCACCTTGGAATCGGAAAATAAGCACGCAGTAGTCGCTCGGAAAAACTTTCAACGAGCAGACGTTGAAAATATGGTCGAACTTAAAGAAGGACTCGCTCTAGACACTCTTGCTCAAATGGCGGACGAAAAGTATGGGCCCTTTGATTTCACCTTCATCGATGCAGACAAAGAAAATATTCCCCAGTACTTCACCTATGCGCTGAGGATGTCGCGGCCCGGAAGTTTGATCATTGTGGATAACGTCGTTCGCAGAGGGGCGGTGATCGAAGAAAACAGTTCGGATCCCAACGTCAAAGGTGTCCGGCGGCTACACGAAATGCTCTCCTCCATGAGAGAAGTGGATGCCACCACCATTCAAACAGTGGGCCAAAAAGGCTACGATGGTTTTACCTATGCACTCGTGAAGGCGTAATTTTATGCCTGTTAAAACTCGAGAGCTTAGAAATTGAAGCGAACTTCGAATCTCGGGTCGAGACGGGTCACTTGATTCACTTCACGCGTAAGGGTGGTTTCCCACGCCACACTCGCTCCTAAAGAAAGAAACTGCGCTACAGCAACGTGAAAGCCCAATACCGGACCCACAAAAAATTCATCCGTATTCTTCTCAATGGTCTCGGTTGTAGACCCACTGCGACTGATTGTGGCTTTACTGCTCACCGACAAAAGACCTGCACGGAAACCCACGCGGAAACTCGCTGTTTTATTCGCGATATGATACGCGAGTTCGGTTCCAAAACTCATGGCATCGTCTTCGAAGTCGGTGCTTGCAGCGCCGTAGTTGTTCTTGGAGACAGAATCAATGAAGCGCACGAAGCCTCCTACCCCGACGCCACTTGAAAAAATGGCACCAAAGTCCAACCCGAGCGAAGGAATCGCTTCGCTGCTCGAAAGATTGTTGTACTTCGTGATGCCTAATCCGGGTCCAATATAAAAGAGTGAGGAATCTGTCTGCTTTCCAAGGGCTCCTTGCGCTGTTGCGGGGGCAACGAAAGAAAAGAGGGCCAACATCGTCAAACCGAGGGTTAAAAGCTTCATACGGTCTCCTAGGGTCAAATTAAGGAGCCGGACACTACCTACGCGGGACCATCATTTCAATACTCTGGCGGTAAAGTGTTGAGACTATTGATTTTACATTGGCTCGAGAGGGGCGCTTGCGCAGCCTTTATCGTCATACTCCTGCATGAGCTGCGAGAAACTCTCGATGTTGCTCTGACTGATGTTTCGTATGTCTCTTTGGATGTCCTCGCAAGTGCGGTCCCCGCAAGCTCCCAAGCCCAATAGACAGAAAACGAATAAGTTCAACTTCAGCATATTAATCCTCCTAATTTACTGCAAAGCGGTAAACTTTGTATCCACTGCGGTCTTAACCCGCAAGTAGAGGTATCCAGAACCAGGGAGATGCGTGTTCAAAACTTTTCTAAAGGAATGGAAGTCGAAGAAACCGAAGGAAAAAGCCTTCATGGCCGCAGGGGCCCTCTCGCTGATCCTTGCGTTGGTTGGCATCGTCCTCCCCGTTGTCCCTCAGGTGCCCTTTGCCATCTTGGCTGCTTTCCTTTTTTCCAAAAGCAGTCCCCGCTTTCACAAATGGATTAAAAAGAATAAATATTTCGGCCAACCGGTAAAAGATTGGGAAGAAGATCGTGTCATTCGGCCCAAACTAAAATCCGTTTCGACCGTCATGATGCTCGCGGCAGCGGGTTTTGCCCATTGGAAACTTGACCTCACCAAAGCTCTCATTCTTGACGGCATATTTCTGATTGCGATTATTTTTGTTCTCACCAGAAAATCAAAAGCCGACAAATAGACGTCAGTTTCCTCACGCAACACGCGGGGTCATGGAAGATCAATCTGTGAAAGGGTTCTCTTGAGATTTTCGCCACTTGCGGTTAGGTTTGACCCTACAAAAAAATCACCACTTAGGGTTGGGTCGGTTAAAACGAATGGGTTCATTTTTTCGACTTCAGGAATCAATTAGGAGGCAGGCGTGCCGTTAAGAGACTGGAAAAAACTCCTCGTGGGAAACCCGCTCCAGTCCCATCAAGCTAGCGACGAGAAACTTCCTAAATGGAAAGCGCTGGCCGTTTTCTCGTCCGATGCACTTTCTTCCTGCGCCTACGCGACCCAAGAAATCCTCATTCCCCTCTCCCTGTTTTCGTTCGCCGCGATGAATTGGTCTCTGCCCATTGGACTCGCGATTGCCCTTTTGCTGTGGATTGTGAGCTCATCCTACTGGCAAACGATTAAATCTTATCCTAACGGGGGCGGTGCCTATATCGTCGTAATGGATAACTTAGGGGTAAAAGCTGGATTAATCACGGCATCAGCGCTTCTTATCGATTATGTGCTTACGGTAGCAGTGTCGATCGCAGCGGGCGTGGAAGCCATTACCTCTGCCCTACCGTTGCTATACGACTATCGTCTGGTTATCGGTTCTTTGGCAATTGCTGCAGTCACAGTGATCAACCTCAGAGGCATCCGCGAGTCGGGCACCATTTTTTCCATTCCGACCTACCTTTTTATTTTAGCGTTTATCATTCTTATTATAACGGGACTCGTAAAGTTGGCGCTCGGCACACTTGAGTCCAAAGCCCCTATCTTGCACGAAGTGTATCCCGCCCTTCCGCTTTTCCTTATTTTGCGGTCATTCGCGTCTGGCTGCGCGGCTCTCACCGGGATCGAGGCGATTTCCGACGGGGTACTTGCGTTTAGAAAACCCGAAGCAAAAAACGCCCAACGCACCCTTGTCGCGATGGCCGTTATTTTGAGCTGTTTTTTCTTAGGGATCACTTCCCTTTCGCACCGCTTAGCTCTGGCGCCTTCCGAAACCGAGACGATCATTTCTCAACTCGCCAGACAGATTTTCGACGGTGGCCCGTTCTACTATTTTGTTCAGGTCTCCACCGCTGCCATTTTATTCATGGCAGCCAATACGGCCTTCGCGGATTTTCCGCGCGTCTGCTCCTTTCTCGCAAAAGACCGCTTTCTGCCACGTCAGTTTGCCAGCTTAGGAGACCGTCTCGTTTTCTCTAACGGCATTTTTATTTTGGGACTTGTTTCCGCCCTGCTCTTGATTCTTTTCAAGGGAACTACCCATCTTTTGATTCCTCTGTATGCGGTAGGCGTATTTCTTTCCTTCACGCTTTCGCAGTTCGGGATGGTCAAACATCACCTTAAAAAGCGAAAACCGCATTGGCAGCTTTCCATCCTGCTAAACGGCGTGGGTGCCACGACGACTTTTGTCGTCCTGTGCGTCGTTATTTTTACCAAGTTTAGCCACGGCGCGTGGATGGTTGTTATTTTGATTCCTGCCCTCGCGTTTTGGTTCCGGCAAACACGTGAGCACTACCGCAAGGTTGCGGCGCAACTTGCCCTCGTAGAGGAAGTCGACCTCTCCAAAAATATTAAGCACGTTGTGGTGCTGCCGATCTCGGGCATTCATCGTGGCGTGATCGACGCCATCAAGTACGCCAAATCCATTTCCACTGATGTTAGGGTCATTTGCGTTGAACTCGACGAAGGCGCGACAGAGCGCCTTAAAAGTGCCTGGTCTAAGCTAAACACCGGACTGGAGTTGGTTGTTTTGGAATCACCCTACCGGTCAGTGGTTCAACCCATTTTGAAGTACATCCGCATGGTAGACCGCGAATCCGAAGATGACATGCTCACGGTGGTTATCCCTGAGTTTGTAACCGCCCGTTGGTGGCACGGTATTTACCACAACCAAACAGCCTTCATCATTCGCACGGCGCTGCTGTTTGAGAAGGGCAAAGTGGTTACCTCGGTGCGTTACCACCTATCTAGATAACGCTCCAAAAACGGCGTTCCCGCTGAGTCACGCAAATAGCGGCTTCTAGGCAATAGTAACTTCAGAGCCATCCCACTCGGGAGCCCCGTAACAAGAGATATGCCATTTCAATATTCCCCCCTCAATCACGTCTTGTGTCGTTTCGGTAGGAACCATGACTTTCACATGCGAAGCCAAATGCTCTTTCCCGTCAATGACCACGCGCCACTTAAGGTCGGGACTATCGGCTTCTTCAAACTTGGTGTTAAAGCGTATCAAAATGTGGTGCATCTTTTAATTCTAGCACCGGTCTAGGGGCTCCCCACTCCGCGCAGCAACACGCCAACCAAACAGAAACGTTGACTAAGCTAGCGCCGCGGTCGACTGTTTTCCCACGAGAAAACATGCCTATTCACCAACGACAAACCAAACGAGTTGCGATTCTGGGCGGAGCACGCATTCCCTTCTGCCGTCAGAATACCGCGTACGCAAACCAAAGTTTACTGGAGCTCATGTCCGCCGCCGTCAAAGCCTTGGTTGATAGGTTCGGGCTTCAAGGTCAGGTCCTAGGCGATGTCGCGCTGGGGGGTGTTTTTTATCACCCCGCGGTTTGGAACATTGCCCGCGAAGCGGTATTGGCCAGTGGCCTTGCTCCCGAAACTCCTGCCATAGGCAACGATCGCGCGTGCGCTACCAGTCTAGAAACCTGCATTTCGATCGCCAATAAAATTGCAATGGGTCAAATCGAAGTGGGAATTGCGGGAGGAGCAGAAGCGCTTAGCGACTTCGCGGTTTTTTATCGCCCCGGTTTGTCACGACGTATGGTGCAAAGCGCGCAGGCCAAATCGCTTACTCATAAGCTCAAGGCTTGGAAGGGGCTTAGGCTCTCCGACCTTAAACCTGCTACGGCTCCTTCGGTGGAAAGAACGACAGGAAAAACAATGGGTGAACACTGCGAGATGATGGTGAAGCAGTGGCAGATCTCTCGCGAAGAGCAAGATGTCATTGCTTTGCGGAGTCACCAAAACGCCGACCAAGCGTACAAGCGCGGCTTCTACAAAGATCTGATTTTTCCGCATCTCGGAGTTGAGCGGGACAACATTGTGCGAGCCGACACAAGCATCGAAAAACTTTCCAAACTTAAACCAAGTTTCGATCGGAGCGGTACCGGCACTTTAACGGCAGGAAATAGTTCCCCTCTCACGGATGGCGCATCCGCGGTTTTACTTTCTTCCGAAGAGTGGGCAAAGGAAAACAACCGTGAAATTTTGGCTTACCTTACTGAGTACGAGGTTGCCGCAGTAGATATTCAAAAAGAAGGCTTGCTGATGGCACCCGCCTACGCCGTCTCTCGCATGATCGCACGAGAAAAAACAAAACTTCAGGACTTCGATTTCTACGACATTCATGAAGCCTTCGCGGGCCAAGTCGCCTGCACCCTAAAGGCCTGGGAAACGGAAAAGTTCTGCAAGCAGAACCTCAAACTTTCTGGAGCCCTGGGTTCTATTGACCGGGAAAAGCTCAACGTTGTCGGTGGAAGTGTGGCGTTGGGGCACCCGTTTGGTGCGACCGGCGCGCGTATGGTGGCCAGCCTCGCGAAACTTTTGCAAGAACGAGGAGCCGGAAAAGGTTTACTCTCGATTTGCACGGGTGGGGGCATGGGGACCGTCGCTATTCTCGAACGCCCCTAAAGCCGGTTAGTCCGATGGCTATTTGACGCCGGATCGGGTATGCCTCGGCTTGCATGTTAAACCCTCTTTTTCGTTCCCGTCGTTACCAGCTCAACAAACAGAGCGTTCGTGTGCTCCAAAGCGGCAATCCGTGGATCTTCCGCGACCAGCTCAGCTCCGCCGCATCCGTTTTCAAAGACGGCCAGTGGTTAGCTCTGGTTGACGGAACCAACCGCCTTCTTGGGCATGGCATTCACCAGAAAGAGGGCCTTCAGGGAATCCGTGTGCTTCAGTGGGGTCCCCAACCGCCCACGACAGAGGTGTTGGCTCAAAAAGTCGCCAAGGCGCTCAAGCGGCGGGAAGCGCTGCGCACCGAGACAGACGCCTTTCGGGCCATTCATGGGGAAAGCGATGGCCTACCCGGCATCACCCTCGATGTGTATGGCTCGGTGGGAGTGCTTCAGACCTACAGCTCCGCCGTGGAATCGCTGGGAAGGTATGTAGCGGTACTTGCCCGACGTCAGCTGGCCTTAAGCGCTGTTATTTGGAAGCCCACTCAACGGCGCGCTGACAAAGAAAGCGGCTCCGCACGCGTCCTTTACGGACAGCCCCCCGAGACGGTGTCTTTTCGCGAAGGAGACCAGCAGTTTTTTACCTCTTTTTCGGGCCAAAAAAGTGGCAGCTTTTTGGATTTGAGAGGCTTGCGCCGTTGGCTGCTTGAACAGGACCTGAAGGGCAAATCGGTGCTCAATTTGTTCTCCTACACCGGCAGCCTTGGCTCCGTTGCTGCGCGAGCAGGAGCCGCTTCGGTCTTAAACGTAGATGCTTCCGCGAAGGCTCTCGCCTTTGGGCAAAAACACCACACAAGTGAATCCACGAATTGGGTGGAACGAGACCTTTTCGACGGCCTGTCTGACTACCTCGTGGATCAAAAGTACGATCTTATTGTGTGTGATCCGCCTCTGTTGGCGACAAAAATAACCGACATAGCGACTGCGTATAAGTCGTATGAAAAGTTATACCGCTGGTCGGCGAACCGGTTAGATGTAGGTGGGCGACTCGTCATGTGTTGCTGCACGGCTCGTCTTGATCGCAAGAAGTTCATCGGATTTTCACGACGCGTCCTAGGCCCCTCATTCCGATTTGTGCAGCAGCTAGGCCCAGAAGTAGATCACCCTGTCGCTTTTCCAGAAGCTGACTACCTAAAGATCCTTGTATTCGAAAAACAAGTGGAAGCTACTCGGCCTGTAGCCACTGAAGAATCGATTCCGCCTGTGTTGCATTAATCTGTGGTGTGGTGAACATCGGTGTTCCCAGAAGCGGATATTGAATCAAGTCTGACTGGCTTAGGTTGTTTGGATTGGATCGACGAAGCGATCGGAAACACAATGTTGCGTCGGTTCCTTTGAAATCAAAGGCTCTCACCGCTCCCAGGTCATAACCCGCAACGCCTGAGTCGTGACAACCACGACAGTTGGCCAAAATAGGTTTCACCTGGCTCACAAAAAGTGGAAGAGAAGCACAGCCCCCATCGAAGCGGGTAAACGCAATGCTGATCTTGTCCATGCCTGGGCCATCCTGACCAAAGACGAGCATCGTTTGAGTAGAAATCGCAGTGAGTACTTGATTGGCAGAAATGTGAATCTCCACATCTCGGTACGCCACGGTACCCGGATCCCACGATCCGTTTACGAGCACGCGCAAATCCGCCACAGCAAAAGCCAAGGGGCCGGCACGCAATTTGGGCGCACCGAAACGATATACGCCGTCGACAAACTGTTCCACTTCGATCGTAAACATAGCTCCGGGGTATCCAAAGCCATCCAAGGGCCAGTTCATCGTGACTTTTCCGCCCGTAAGAGACGGCAGAACGGTTTCGGGTGTCACGTAATCAAAATCTTCATCACTTTGGGAAATCTCTCCGGCGAGATCACGCCAGTTTTCGATCTCCTCGACGATCACACTTTCAGTTGTCGAGGAACAATTTATTCCACAGTGAGAGTTGCCTCCGTAAATGGCGAGGCGTGAAGTAGCGGGTTCCGAAAAACGAACAAATTCTATCGCACGATCATGTCCCAGAGTCGAGTTGGAAACAGCAAAAAGCGGGGCCTGCGATTGGCCATGACAGCTTTTGCACTTGTCTCTCACAACGGGGTACACGGTTTTTTCAAACGCAGCGACGGACCCCACTCCCGATTGCAAATCGGGAACGCGACCGCCCCCAGTTTGGCTGATTCCACAACCGGCGAGTAACCAGGCCATGCCCACCGTTCCCCCCAACCTATGTAACAAATCCCCTCGCATACTAACCCTTGTCATCAGGATCAAAAATGAGCACTCCATTGAGAAGTCGCATCGGAAAGGTATCTGCGGATACGAACTTCATGAATTCTCGTTCCACATCGGTATGATTGAGCGCCAGATAGTTTGCAAAAAGCGCATGCGCAACGTTGGTCGGACTATTGCCTACCGCTGTTGAAGGGTCCGCACTCACGACAGGTGGCTTAGCTGCCTGAGCAAACATCCGATAGTGCCCAATCTGACGACGCAATTGATCTACGGCGCCTGTGGGGCGATAGATGCATGAAAGCGCCATACCGTTTGCGTCGGAATCGCTCGTCCAACGGCGTTCTCCCAAATTTGCCGCATCATCATTACAGCCAACCGAGCCGTCACTAATGATAGCGATGTAAAGAGGGATGCCTTTGCGATGGGCGAGTTCCACGCACAGGGCTAGAGTGGCTCCGACTTCTTCGTCCTTGTTATCGCCGTGAGCGCCGGTGGCAGGCATCGCATTGTTGTGATAATCACAGCCACCAAACGAAACCGTCCCCCCCGCGCAGTGCCCCATGATGGTGTTATACGCAATGGCCGCAACAAGTTCGCGCCGCGCTTTACTCATACGTGAACCCGCTAAGTCAGTTTGATTGAGTTTGAACACATCCACCGCATCGGGATCGTTAAGAGGATCCAATCGCGTATTTACTTCGGTGCGTTCCAGGTTCTGATTGAGTGCGCATCCCAAAACGTGACTGTATTGGTCGCGTAGCGCTAGGTTACCCAAGCCCGCCAATTGGCTTTCACTCATGCGCTGCAGAAAGCGTGCAACAATACCCCGCTCCTGGGGCTTCAAAATTTGAGCGATTAACCCGTAGCTCAGCCCTTCAGTAAAGTCTGTTCGGCGAGTGGCACCAAAGTAGGAGTGTGAGTTCTGTACTGCGGGGCTAACGGAATAGCCTCCGGAGCGCCCTTGCCTATCAGCAAATCCGCCTGAGAAAAGTTCTCCCCCACCCGCGTCCATCGTGCTTTGTAGTAATAACAAACCTGGGTGATGCGCGTTGAGCGAAGTATCGTTGGTCGATTGCGCAGCGAGAGAACCCACGCGGAAATTAGCGCGAGCGCCCCCGCTAATCAGGTTCGCGTTTGTAAGAGCGTTGTAAAATCCACTAAAACCCACCACGGCGGGGTCGCCGTGTCCCTTGATCAAGGGCAATCCAAATTCATTTGTGGTATTCGACGGATCCAAAATGGCCATGCGACGATACGCAACAGGGTCAGCCAATAACTGTTGGTTCGCGTCCAAAGCAAGCCAACTCGCGGAGAGCCCAATTCCTCCTATACAATCAAAAACAAGAAAAGGAATTTGCCGATGCGCGGACAAAGAAGGACAGGCATTCGCGTAGGCAGCTTTCGGACCCAAAGTCGCCAGAAGTGTAGGAACCGCTAACGCGCCTCCGGCAGCGGCCAAACCTTGAGCTACAAAATCACGTCGCGTGACCAACTTGTGCCCGTTTGCATAAACCGCTGATTTCTTCTTTCTCTGTTTTTTCATATCATTCTCTTTGGAAAGCAATTACACCCGCATACCGTCGGCACTTGACGCCACAATGGTACAAAGAATCGTGATGAGCGCCCTTAGGTCGGCGGCCGTTCCATTTCCCTGCGTCGCCAACGTTTCATCAATCGCCGCGTACAAAATGGCTTCTTCCTCATCTGAGGGCTCGCGTTGCAAAAGCAAGCGCACGAGTTCCCCCACGGTGGTCGCTTGAAGTTCTCCGTCAGACCTAAAACTCGCATGTGCCCCTGCCGATGTGAGATCCGCTGTTTTTAGAATGCGGCGTTGCGCACCCGAGGTTTGAGATAGGGAGGTGACGAAAGTTTGGCAAAACTGGCCTGCCATCATCGTCATCGCCATAAAGCTAACCGGATTGGCCTCCATCACACGTCCCCGTTGGGAAAGGCGTGGCTGAAGCTTGTCAATCGATGCTTGCGGCAGCGTGACACCTGTCGTGCCCGCAAGAAAACTTTCGTACTCTCTGAAGTTCTTGATACCAATCGTCCCGTTAAAGTTAAAACTCTGCAGCTCGTTGTTATTCAAACCACATGCCGAGACCAATAGCATCACAATGGAAGAAAACAACTGGCTACTTTTAATGTTGAGCTTCATGCTCGATCCTACCTCTCAAAACAGTTATCAATAGTGGATGCCTTTTCGAAAAGGCGTCTCATGTTGTAGTTGTTCGCTTCCAAGAAGTCGGCCATTTCTTCAATGACTTCGGCTTCAAAATTTTCTTCATCTCGCCGACAGACGTGGCGGAACACATGTTTGGACATGCAGCGTGAAAAAGCGCGACTGTTGGCAAACATTTTTCCCAACGACTTAAGTCCTCGGCCGGAAGTCGCCCCTCTCCAACCCAGTCTCGCATGGGCAGAGGAGTTGCGCGAAACTACGGTCCAGGTGTTGTCTGTTGGCACAAAACCTTGCGCATACGTGGATGAGTTTTCAAAAACAGAACCGAACTTCACCTGACCCTGTACGCTTCTGCTGTAGCGAGTGCGTCCGCCCGTAGTGAGAAAATAAGCAGTGGCGTGGGACATCGGATCTAAATTGGCGTGGCAACCATTGCACGATACATACGCGTTGGGATCTCCACCGGGTGCCCGGTCGACGTCGCGGCGCACGTAGCGAGAATCAGCCAGGGGATCTTTGACTTCTTCTAAGTTAGTGCAGAGAAACCTCTCGAAAACCCATTTTATTGCACGGCGGTTCGTACCGCCGCTGACAGCCTGACTCACAAAGTCGCGTGTACTGAGAAGGCCAGCAATATCCTCGTTAGAAATTCGCAAGATGTTATCGACTACGTTGTCATCATTCACATCGGTTTTCTGATTTTGCCCAATTTCCACAAAGTGCGGAAGGACCGTGTTACCGACCAATGCCCAACCTACGGGTTCGAGCGTCTGCTCGGCCATATAACTTTGCGAGGGTGTCCCCGGATTTAGAGTAACGACGCGGGGAATGGGGTAAAAGTTTTCTGAAGTAGCAATTGAGGGGCTGGCGATGGGAATCGAAACGGTGATAGCTTGGGTGTAGTGGCGATCATGATAGAAAGAAATCTTCGCTAGATAGTCTTTGTACCCCGGATTGCTGGGGTTGTGTTCTGGCTTGGTTGCATACGGGAGAAGCGCGGGGTTCGCCGTGTAAGCCATATCGGCCTGCATCAGATCGGTCAGTGGGCGATCGTTATCAATCGCGAGCATAAAGGTAACCACAAAGTCCGTTAGAACTCTCACCCCAGTTTCGTCGGTGTTTGAAAGCGGAGTCGCCATAGAACGAATGGTAGTAGAAATAAAACGTGGGTCAGCAGTGGCCAGCGCCGCCGCCTCTTCAATACGACCACGAGAAATTAAATCTTCCATTTCTGCGCGCCGCGGATCATCTAACAACAGCGGTGCGCCCGCGATGCGATTAAATAAAGTTGTCGCCATTGCCTGAGCAGAAAGCTCGGCGTGCGCTGATTTAGAGAATAAAATGAAAGGGAAGACGAGAAGACTCGCGAGAAAAAAGGCGTTCCGGTGTTTTTTGAGAAGGGCCATGCGTCTCCTACTCCATGGAAATCGCCAACGCGAATCCTCATTTAGCTCTTTCAGTGTAAGGGTCAAGAGGGGGAGAAATATGCCGGCCTGGGGAAGCATTTTTCACATTTGCTACCCGATAAATAGCTGTATCCTCATGAGGTTAGCCGGACGGGAGTCATCGTCCTGCAGTTTGACGGTAGTAAACCCACGGCCTTTGTCGACTCTTCGGGTGCTATGAACGCGGAAGGGTCAGCGCGAGAGACGTCGCATCACGAAGCATCCTAGTGCAGCGCGCAAGCTCTCGATATCACTCTAAGTATCTGATTTCCTTTAGGCCGCAGGCTGACCCAGCAAAGATTTGCGGGCATTTTGCCGAAGAGTAGAATGGAAGTGATCGGCCGATGACCCCAGCCCAACCCGCAAATCTCGAGGTACCTAAAGCACCTAAGATGGATATGGAGCGAGAGTTCCGTCTCTCAAAGCGCGAAGGCCTCGCGTTCAGCATGATGGTCGGCTTGGGGGAAACCTATCTTCCTGCCTTTGTACTCGCTGTCGGAATGGGCGAAGTAACTTCCGGTCTCATCGCTACGATTCCCATTCTCATCGGGGCGATCTTTCAGACGCAAACACCCTACCTGGTTAATCGACTCCGTTCCTACAAACAGTGGATTCTTCTATGCGTTGGGCTTCAGACCTGCGCTCTCGGCGCCTTGAGTTGGATGGCCTATACCCAGAAGGCCACGGCGCTAGAAGTTTTTATCGCGGCTTCCCTTTACTGGGCTTGCGCAATGAGCGCCGGTCCGACTTGGAACGCGTGGATGGGAACCATTGTCCCACCCGCACAGAGAACACGTTTTTGGTCACAGCGAACTCACATCTCCCAAATTGGAACGCTCGCGGGTTTTGTGATGGGGGGTCTCCTGCTGCAGCACCTGGTGCCCATCCGAGATCTTAGTCCATTTCTCCCTATCTTTATTCTCGCTCTCTTAGGCCGCTCGCTTTCCTGTTTTCTTCTCTCACGCCAGCACGAACCAGAAAATGTGAATGCCCGATTGGTAGAGCCCCTTACCGCTTCTCCTCTGTCGTGCATAAAAAAACAGCCTAGCTATACCTTCATTAAGTATGTCCTTTTTATTCACTTCAGTACATTTATCGCTTCGCCCTTTTTTACGCCGTACATGCTGCAACATCTTAAATTAGATTATTTTGGCTACGCCGTTCTGACTGCTGCCGCGCTTGCAGCAAAATTTATTAGTCTTCCTTTTATTTCTAAACTCATCGTCCAACGGTCAACACGAACGGTCATTCGGCTTGCGGGTGTTGGCATCGCGACACTACCAGTTCTATGGTTGGTGTCGGATTGGTTTCCTTACCTCCTTTTTATCCAGCTTGTCGGTGGCGTCTTTTGGGGAGCTCTTGATCTTGCTTTCCCTCTTTTAATCATTGAATCCATTCCGGACAAAGAAAGACTGAGCGCTCTCACCTCGTACAATCTGCTGCGGTCAGGGGCAATCGTGATAGGTTCCCTTCTAGGCGGAGCGATTCTTTACTTCACGGAAAAAGGGTTGATGGGCTACGTGATCATCTTTAGCTTGTCCACTGGGCTGCGTGCTTTGAGTATCGGTACCATGTGGACTTTCCCCATCAGTCGTCTCCGGATTATGGCCTTCTGGCGTGTCATCGGTATCGCTCCGATTCACGGAGCCATTCTCAGCCCTATTCTTTCCTCCATCCAAAAAATCCAGTCGAAAAAGAAGGCCAAGGCAAAGCCGCCGGAAAAGCCCTCCAACCGATCGGCTAGCTGAGACTTGGGCTCTGCATTGTCGGTTTCCCCAAAGCCTGCTAAGAAAAGGCAGGAAGCAAATAAGGAGACCCCGTGATGCCCATGACGCTCATTGCTGGCCCTTGCGTGATTGAAGACGCAGGTCTAGTCGAAGAAATTGCGACTGATTTAGTGAGACAGTTAAAGGGCCTACCAATCGACTTCTACTTTAAGGCGTCCTTCGACAAAGCCAATCGCACTTCTGTTGAGAGCTACCGCGGCCCCGGTATGAAAGAGGGGCTAGCCATCCTGGAGCGCGTGAAGGCGAAAACCGGCGCAAAACTTTTGACCGACTACCATGAGCCGGATCAGGCAGAACCTGTCGCTGCAGTCGTGGACTATCTTCAGGTTCCAGCTTTCCTTTGCCGACAAACCGACATGCTTGTGGCCGGTGCAAAAGCCGTTCTGGGGCGCGGTGGGAAAATCAACGTAAAAAAGGGGCAGTTCCTGGCACCCTGGGATACGAAGAACATTGCGGGTAAACTGCTCGCCACTCAAAAAGAGTTAGGCGTCACAGCCGAAAACTGGTTTACCGTTACCGAGCGGGGGGTATCATTCGGTTACAATAGCCTTATCGTCGATATGACGAGTTTTCAGGAAATGCAGGATCTCGGCATTTCCACGATCTATGACGCCACTCACTCAGTGCAATCTCCGGGCGCCGGAAGTGGGGGTACCACGACGGGTGGCAAGCGTCGCAATATTGAGGTGCTTTCCCGTGCGGCTATGGCTGCTGGAGCGGAGGGAGTATTTCTGGAGTGTCATCCCAACCCGCCTCTAGCGAAAAGTGATGGCCCCAACGCGTTCTACCTGGAGCATGTGGGAGCTTTTGTGAAACAGCTTTTGCAGTTTAAAGCCTTGGCGGATGCGTCGCCTAAGCTACTCCACCCGTCTCGCGACACCTAAAAGGCTAGCGCCGCCTCTCAACGGAAATCCTACCTTCGCTTCCCACGCACACAGTCCATCCAAAATTAGGTTGATAGGTTTGACAGGAGAGCGGGTATCCGAAACCAGAAGGTCTCTGCGCTCCTCGGCTGACAACTGAGCGTGGTTATGTACGACAATGTTTCGCCGTCTGGCCCGCAGAATCGGATAGATCGCTCTAAAGATGAAATGGTCTTCAAGAGGTTGCAGTCCCACCTGCTTGAACAATTGGGTAAGTTCACCCTGTTCATATCTTTTTTTATGGCCAGATGCCGCATCGACCAAGGAGAACATTTTTTGCCGCGCCGGAACCGTGACCACAATATGGCAGTCAGATTTGCCAAACGGGAGCGCGGCTCTCAGAAGCCCTGCTGGATCATCAAGATGTTCAAGCACATCAAAAAAACATAACGTATTAAACTTTCCTCGCAAAGATTCCGGCAGATCGCCCACCCGCGCATTAATGAAGTCAAGGCGTGGAAAACGTTCCTGAGCCTTCTTTATCAGCGGCGACGCTGTGTCCACGCCGGTCACCGCATATCCGAGGTCCGCCAAATACCCGCTCACGAATCCCGCCCCACATCCGACATCGAGTATGCGCCCCCCTTCTTGAAGGTCTGAGATCGATCGCAAAGCTTTTCGAATGAATCGGTTTCGCCCTCGAAACCAGAAGTGATTTTCCTCCATTGCCCAAAGACTCTCAAGAACTTTGGAATCTCTTAGATCATAATCGGCATTGGAATGTAAGGAGTCCATTTTCTTTTCACCTATTCGGTACCGCGAAGTTTCTGTCTACCGCCGTTTTAACCCTGCCCGCCTCGGTAAGTTCTCAAGGCGGGATCAGAAACGCGATACTCTTCGGGGCTTCGCGGAGGAACAGACCAATATCCCAGAACTTGGGCCAATTTGCTCTCTTTTTCGATCTGCGACCCAAGGAGTTGCGGTAAGTCGATCTGCTGTTTAATGAAGGGCCGAGTGTACTGCTGGTTGATTCCACGTCTGGGTTGGGCGCTTACGTTCTCGCCGGAACGGTGCCAAAGCATTGAATCAAAAAAGAATATACTGCCTGCTTTTCCGACAAGCTGTTTTTCAGTCTCTTTAAGGTAAGTTTGACTCGGCATGGGTTCCATTAAATGGCTTCCTGGAACAATCCACGTGCCTCCGTTCTCTTCCTTAAAATCATCTACGAGAATAAACGCATTGAGACTCAAGACCTTTGAACAAACAAAATTCTTGGGAAAATCTTTGTGGTACTGAGTTTGATGATGACTTATTCCCGGCTGAAGAATAGCCGCATTTTGCAAATGAAGAATCGCCGAGTCGCCCACCACCCTCGATACAATCTTGAGAATGAAAGGATGAATCACGAGGTCCATAAAAAATAAATCTCGACTCATTAAAGCGCGCGGTTGGCCCAAGTCGCCGATGCTTTTTAGAAAATCCAAACCGTACTGGGCCACATCCTCTTCGTAAAATCGATCCAAAGAGAACCGCATATGGGAGAGCTCATGGTCCTTGAAAACACCGTCTAGAAGAAAATAGCCGTCACGCTTTAGCTTCTCCAGCTGGATATCTAGCTCGGTCTCACCCGACTCCTTCGTGAAGCCCGGATACTGGTGGTGACGAAGTGGAGTGCTCGCGGTTCGCATCGGAGACTGAATTGAATTTTCTATACTCATGCTATTCACCTCAAGGGCTTACCCGGAGCCTATACCATTCCACCGCCTGTAAGTCATGAATCACCAGGGGCTCCCAAGCCTCAGTATATTCAATTATATCTGCTCACTTCCTCAGTTATTTTGTCAGCCACTCGATTTGCAGCCTCAGTCAAAAGGCAATTTCGTTCTACCAAAGCACGCGAAAGCTCGGCATCAGGCTGACAAATCACCGAATCGAGAAACTTTTCCCAGTCACTCCCCTGCTGAATCAATGACAACGGCTTGTAGGCACCGAGTTCCAATCCGTAGGATAAAACCGCCACGGGTAGGTCATGCATCGCTGCATCCAGGGCGATAGTTGATGGCGTTGTAATAACTGCAGTGGCTACACCAAACTCCACTGCGTCTTCTGCCTTTAAGAAGGTTAGGTTTGAAACTTTCGACAAGTTTAGCTTTTGTCCAAACAACCAGCGGCCAGTTGGATGGGACTTCACGTGAAACTCCCAATTGGGATGGCGAATTGCCTGCGCCTCCAGATCCCGTACAAAAGCATCCCGATAACTTTGAGAGTAACGAGACCAATGCAAGTTCTCAAATATTAAAAGAATGCGCCTCGACGTATTTCTCGCACGATTTTGCCCGATCTTCTTTGTACAACCAACGGCCACACAGCGGCTGCGAACGGAAGGACTCACATCTGGGTGCAGCAAACTTTCTTTACCCCACAGAAAGATTTTTTGAGACGCGAAATCTATCGAGCCAGCCGGATACTCGTGGTCCGCATAATTGAGTCCAATGTTTTCTAAACCATGTTGCATGGTAAACGTGGGAACACGTTTGCGGTTCATCCATTGGGCCCACCGGTGGGCCAAACGATGCGGCGGAGCGGAGCTTTCCGCGGCAGATAAAAAACCAGAGTATCTGCCTTTCAGAGAAAGGATAACTTGCGGCCAAGCAGGTCGATGGAGAGCTCTCCAGCGAAACGAACTTTGTTTCCATTCCCTGCGCAGAGATTCGCTCTTAAGGGCTGCACGCGTGACATACAACAACGGGCTAACGCCACGTAGACGGAGTTCGTCTGCAACCGGGAGCAGAAGTTGTGCATCCGAGGCGTACTGAATCAGAATCAAAAATGGGTGCCGCAGCGGGGTCATGGCGGGGGTAAATCCACAGGGTTTCTTAACAAGAAACTAGAGCAAAGGGCAAAGCGCTCCCGTAAATCATTAATGTTACTAATGTTTTAGCAATCGCGGGACAGCTTGGGTTTAAGGAAGAGACCACATTTGACTCGACTGAAATTTGACATCCTGATAGGTTTTGCCCCTTCTTATGCGTATTGCTGAACTACGAGACATTTTTCTTCACCAAGACTTCTACATCGTTGGCTCTGGACCAAGTTCAAACCTTTTTCCTCTTGAGTTCTTACAAGATAAAATCTGTATCTCCTTGAACGACGCCTTTAAGATGCATCCCGCGATTACCCCAGTCGCTCTAATGCATAGTTCTCTCTATGCATACCGTGGAGACAAAACGAACGCCCCCATCCACCCTCACTTCCACAACATCAAGTACCCCGTTGCTAAAGTTAGCGGACGCGTCTTGCTACCGGAAGAACTGAGTGATTGGGACAATCCCCATTTTTATTTTTACGAGTGGTCTCATGATATCAATAAGATTTGGTCCATGACGAAAAGCACCAATCACTTGCACTATACGCCCGAGGGGTGCTCGTTGCATGCTGCCCTTCAACTGGCTTGGATTATGGGAGCACGGAATATTTTTGTGATCGGTTGCGATAGCAGAACAATGGGTGGGAAACACTACGCGGAATATAACAAGGATAATTTTCGGAACGACGAAGTTTTGAAACTTGGTGAGCGAAACTATGATTCTTACGTCTATGGCACTCTGATCGTTCAGGAATTCTTAAAAAGAAAGGGAATCAACGTATTTAACTTATCAAGTATTGTTGGGTATCACCAAATTGACCTTCAATACGATGTTTTAAAAGGAACCCTCAGCACCGACGACTTGCTCAACAAAAACTATCTGAATTTACCGGAGTCGGCACAATGATCAGAATTGTAATCGGAACAGAAAGAGACCAGCTACTTCCTCAGAAAGTTCTAGAATATACCTTACGATTGCATTCGAGCACTGAATTAGACATCCGCCCCGTGCACCAACAGAGCACACGAATCGGAGGCACTAATTTTGGCTTTGTGCGCTTCTTAGTCCCGAGCCTCTTCGGTTACTCGGGCAAGGCAATTTACCAGGACGCCGATCAAGTCGTTTTAACCGAGATTTCTTCACTTTGGGAATCGCTCGATGACAAGCATACTTTTGCGCTCGTAAACCGACCTCAAGGCTACTTCGGATCTAAGCCCGTAGGCCTGCACAATCAAACTAGTGTCATGGTTATGAATTGTGCACACTTAAAAGAGTGGGACCCTAAAACTTTATTTGAAAGGGTCGTTCCGAATACCGCTAAGCTAAAGACCGGACAAATTCACTACCGTGATTTTATGGTTCTTTCTGAGGTACCGAACGAAGCCATTCAACCACTGGATCCGTCTTGGAATCATTTTAATATTGTTGAAAGCAGTTCAAAGATTGTGCACTTCAGCCACGTGCGGTCTCAACCCTGGAAAAATTCGCGTCATTTACTAACTCCCTTTTGGGGGGATTGGCTGAAAAGAGCCATTCTCGATGGATTTGTTAGTCCACGCTTGGTCTGGAAGGAAGTTCTTCTCGGCCATGTGCGTCCCCATGTCTTGAAGTTTGTTCCGTTCAAACTCCCTCCGTTCAGGAAATATGAATACAAAGCCTCGAATCAGCCGATTTCATAAACTGATCTTCCTAGATGACCCTTACACGCCAGAGACGCACCGTAGCGTTTTACGAGCTTGGTACAGGGAGGAATGTGGGAACATTGTCGACAATCTTGAGTTTCTGTCTGAGCGGATGCCCAGCGAACTTCCGGATTGGGGCGTCAAGGGCGAAGTGGCAGCTTTATTGCGGGTAAAAGTTGATTCCATTTTGTCGCCCAATTCCCTCATTGTTATGACGGCCAATCTAGTGCCCGGTGAAGGCTTTTCTCATTGGGTTGAAGAGTTGTCTTCGAATACTCTCTATTCCGATCGGCCCGAACGCCTTGTGGAATCCAACGTTCTGATTTTGCCTTCGGCAGCTAAGACGGCTTTGAACTTCGGCGCCGTTCTGCCGGACTGGACAAGCAAAAGCTATGATGAGTTGGCTAGTTGGAAGGGCGAAGGCATTGCCACGTTACCGACGATTCCTTTCTCGATTGTAAATTCCTTTACTCTTCGGCCTTGGATCCAAGGCGGTGCCCCCTCTGTTCCGACTTGGGGTGGGCTAGTTGAAAAAGCGATCCGCCTCGGTCTTTGTGACAATGAATGCATTCGACGCGATATAGAGAGAGGTCTGATTCGGCAGTCGGTTTTTATCCAGTTAAAGCGCGGCGACTGGACAGGCAAAGCTCTCTCCCCTCATATGGTTCTCTTTGATTCTTTGATGAAAACGGCTTTTTTTGCCGTTCCACCAGAATCCCTCAGTCGCCTCCGCTCCTCGCAATTTTTGCGACGGATGCGAGTGACTCGAAAACATCAGGCGCAGTATGTTCGAAATACGCTTAATCAGAAAGTGGGTTTAGTGAAACGGCTGGAGCGGTTCTGTTACCGTTCCATCGAGAACATGTCTTTTTTACTGCTGGAACGTACCCGAACATGAAAGAGATGACGACATTTCAGCAAGCTTTTGCTCTGTTTACCCGCGAGCTGCACGTGCGTTACCGAAGAGCGGCTCTGAGTATATTATGGGTGTTAATTCCAACCGTGGCTGCTTCGGTCGGCGCCGTGTGGGCTGGCAGGAGCCTTGGTTTGGAAGCTTCCCACGTGCCAGAATACCCGGCCGTGGTCTTTTTGGGGAGCATGCTGGCACAGCTTTTCGTGGACGCTTACAGCTCATCTTCCCAATTATCTTTGCGGTGCCGCCAGTTTATTCGCTTTGTGCCCTACAACCACACCGCTATTCTCTATGCTGGCATGCTCTTTAGTGTTTTAAACTTCGCCATTAAGTCGCCCATCCTCATAGGCATGTTGATTTTTTTCCACAAGTTCGGGACATTTTCTAGCTTTTCTCTCTTCTTACTTGGGGTCCTTGTATTGCTTCTGCTCGGAATCTCTTTGAGCGCTTTTATTATCCCTATCAGTTATGTCTATTGGGATGTTCGCTACGGACAAAACTATGTATTGGCCTTTGTGCTTTCCTCCACTCCGATTCTGTATCCTCACGCGGAGAGGGGGATTTTAGCTTTGGTGAACCGATACAACCCCTTCACTGCGCTCATTCTCGGACCCCGCGATTGGCTTATGTATGGGAGCTCAGAATACCTGCTTGTATTCCTAATGATTGTGCCATTTGTTTTGGCATTTCATATCTTTAGTCTCTGGTATTTTCGACGCGCGATGCCCCTTGGAATTCCTCAGATCTGAAAGAGATTAATCTGGTAACAATAACTTCAGGTAAATATGAAGCATGAAAACGTTATCGAGATAAATAAGCTGTGGAAGGCACACCACCCAAATCGGGCGGTCTTCAATCGAATTGTTACAAAGCGCCTTTTGAACCCCTTCCACCTTAGATCAGCTCGCTACACGCTACATCCCGGTGAGCAGTTTGTTCTTAAAGGTATCGATCTTGAAGTACGAAAGGGAGAACGTGTCGGCATATTGTCAGACAGCTATGCGATGCGGCAACTCCTGACGATGCTTTTGTGTGAAATAGGCGCTCCAGACTTGGGAACAATCCATCTTCGTGAGCAGCCGATTTTGTTTATTAATACGAAGAAAATATTTAAACCGATGCTCACGGTTTCGGAATCGGTGCACTTTGGCGCATCACTTTTTGGCAGTCGCTTTTCTTCCGCTACCATTCTCGAGGTTGTTGAATTCGCGGGATTGCAGGGACTTGAACATCAGGCTCTCTACGACGTGGATGCCTCAAAACTTGTGGAGCTTTTTCTATCTATTCAACTTTTCGCACCCGCCCGCTTAAGCATATTCAACAATATCTTTCAGTTGGGTGAGGAGCCTTTCCGTAGTCGCGTGCGAGACAAGATCATTGAACGGATCACAAATAATACTTCTGTTTTGATTAGTGACTGGAGCAATCGTAAATTTTTGGAAGAGAGTTGTGACCGTGTATTTTTTCTTGAGGGGGGCCACTTATTTCAGAACCTGGAAGAACGAGGGATGCATCAAAACAGTGAGGAACTGAATGTCGTTTTCGGAGTTGCAGATGACGACGAAGAGGAAGGAGAAGGTTTTGACTCTGAACAGAGCACTTCCCCCAGCGTAGAATTTTCAGACCTACTGATTAACGGTATGAGCCCAACCCGCATTCTGTTAAACAATGAGGGCCAAACAGAAATACGAGTCAGTTTTTCTCTCCCGCTGTCAAAGCCCCCTAAGCTAGTAGAAGTTGGTCTTTCACTAGCTACCTCTACTTTTTTATTTTCTAGTCGTACCCTTTCGTTAAACGCTCAAGAAATATCGAGCTCTCCTTGTTGCATCTCTTTTCGGGTGAACGTCCCCAGCCTACAAAAGGGACTATATCAGCTTACTTGTAGGTTGCATTTGGATGAGGGATTTTCGCAGTCCATTAAACTTTGTGAACTTGCGTCTAGCTCCGAACGCCGGTCCCTGCTGGATTTGGAAGTCGAAACGTTGTCACCCGCCGAGGCGCCAGGGGGTGCCCCGTTCTAACGCGTGTATCAAATCGATGGCGGAGGGTCTTTGGTCCTGTGGAGAAACAAAGTAAGTACCCGTTCGCTTATGAATCGCCAGTACGGGTTTGCTTTGCTGGCTTTCCCTCGGGTTCTTGGGAGATACGCGGTAAACAGATCGCCGCATGCCGCACAAACTGGACTGAACGCAGAGATTATGAACGACTTGATCTGGATGCGTATGACGTATTTTGTTTCGTCAAGTTCCCTCTACCCTCTTTGATACGGGCACTCCACCGACGTGGAAAGATTGTCGTTCTAGATGTTTTGGATTCCTGGTTGCAGCCGGAAGAGGGACTTCTTTGCGCCAACGTGGGAGACGCACGTAAACTTTACGAGAAAAAATGGAGCCGGAACCGTTTTCACGCCTACATCTTCCCTAACCTGACCATGATGGCGGATTTAGGTTCGCTCACCCCCCAACGCTCATTTATTTATCACCACTACCGTCCGGGCCTCGCGCCAATTGAAGTGAGAGAATGCGTAAAGCGGGTCGGCTACGAAGGAAATCCATCCTTTTTGGGTCCTTATTATGAAATCCTGAATCGGATGTGCGCCGAAAGAGGGTTAGAATTTGTCGTTAACCCTTCAGACTACCGCTCGCTAGATATCGGCATCGCTTGTCGCGGTGGAATCCACGAGTCATTTATGTCGAGCCGTTACAAGTCCAATGTGAAACTCGCCAACTTTTATGGCGCTGGCCTTCCCTGCTTGGTGTCCCACAAAGAGTTTTCTTATCAGGAAACAGATAATGGTTCGGTTCTATTTTTCGATAGTGAAAGGGCATTGGCCGAACAATTGGATCGCCTTCTCAGTTTCTCCTTTCGCAAGCAAATACATGCAAGCTTTTTAGAGACCAGAAAACACTTTTCGATAGAACACATTAGCTCTCTCTACGAAGCTTTCTTCACTAACCTGCGCACATCTAGACAGGCCGAAACCCGCCCTGGCCTTGAATTTGACTGGAGACTTGCTGATGAGTAGCTTGCTGTTTTGTTCGAGGATATATGCTTGAAATTGCGCGAAGAATTTTGCGGAGAAAGCCCGAGTTAGTTTCGCCACTACCGGGGGAAGTGTTTTTGAATTTGGGTTGTGGAGACAAGATTTTACCCAACTACATTAACGTGGACGTTGCCGCCTCTCGCAAAGGGCAGGTTCCCGATGTTTGTTGTGATTTACGTTCCTTAAGTTTTCCAGACGCCTATGCCGATCAAATCCTGTCAGTTCACGTCGTTGAACATTTCTACCAATGGGAAATTAGGCCTGTCTTGCTAGAGTGGGTGCGCGTACTTAAACCTGGGGGGAAGCTGATACTGGAGCTTCCTAATCTTTTGAATGCCGCGAAAGAGCTACTCCGCCACCCTGAGAAAGCTGCCCAAGCGGATCGTGAGGGAGCGCTTACCATGTGGGTTTTATACGGAGATCCTGCCTGGAAGGACCCCTTGATGTGCCATCGTTGGGGATACACGCCAAACAGCATGAAACAACTTTTGGTAGATCTAGGACTTGAGCACGTGCGCCAGGAGCCTGCGCAGTTCAAGAAGCGCGAGCCTCGAGACATGCGCATTGTTGGGCAAAAGCCAGTGAATGAAAAAACCGACCGGAGCTATGTTTGAACGGTTCCCAACTTAAGAAGGAAGCAAAGCGCGTCGCTGTCGTTCAGTCGAATTACATTCCCTGGAAAGGGTACTTTGACCTTATTCAATCCGTCGATGAGTTTGTCCTCTACGATGATGTGCAATACACCAAACGAGACTGGAGAAACCGCAACAAGATAAAGACGCCGAACGGCCTACACTGGCTAACCATTCCTGTGTGTGTCAAAGGCCGTTACTTCCAATCCATTAGAGAAACTCTCGTTTCCGATCCGAGTTGGGCTGCGAAACATTGGAAAAGTCTTGTCACCTTTTACCGCCGAGCCCCTTATTTCAAGCTTTATGAGCCTGATTTCGAGCCCCTTTTTTTAGGGCCATTGCCCAACTCACTTAGCGAAATTAATCGACTGTTCATCGACAAGATATGTTCACTGCTAGCTATTCAGACTCGCATCCGTTCCTCTGATGAATTCACCCTGAATGAGGAAGGGCCCAACGAAAAACTCATTTCGATTTGCAGCGCCCTTCAGGCTACGGAATATGTTTCCGGACCCGCGGCGAAAGATTATCTTTCTCCCGAATTATTCGCCGCACAAGGTATATCCGTCTCCTTTTTCAGCTACTTAGGTTATGAGCCCTATACCCAACTCTACCCGCCTTTTTCGCACGAAGTCTCTATTCTCGATTTGTTGTTTAATGTAGGTCCAGAATCGGCTAGCTATATGTTCAACTCAAGGAGTCGTCGTGGGAAGTCTAGAGACAACGAATGTGGTGGTCTTCGGTGCTGACGTAGTTGCCGAATTAGCCGACTTTTATTTTCGCGAACACACTCCTTACAAAATTTCTGCTTTTGTTCTGGATGACCCTTATGTAAAAGAGCCTACTTTCTGCGATCGGCCGGTCCTCGCCTTATCCCAACTCCTTCGGGAATTTCCTCCTCATGAGTTCAAGGCTTTTGTCGCCCTGGGCTACACGAAGATGAACTTGGTGCGCGAAGAGAAATACAAATCGCTAAAATCGATGGGTTACAACTTTGTGTCCTACCTAAGTCCTCGAACCTCTTGCTTTTCTAAGAGTATCGGGGAAAATTGCTTTATCTTTGAGGACAACACGATTCAACCATTCGTTCGAATTGGAAACAATGTCACGCTTTGGAGTGGTAATCACATTGGCCACCACAGTGTAATTGAGGATCACTGTTTCCTCACTTCTCATGTTGTGGTGTCCGGCGGTGTACAGGTGGGCGAGCGCGCTTTCATTGGGGTCAATGCCACAATACGTGATGCTGTGACGATTGGCTCTGACAGCATGATCGGCGCGGGCGCCGTTGTTACCCGAAATCTTCCCCCGAAATCCGTTTTACGGGCTCCTAAATCTGAACTGAAAGCATTTGAAAGTGACCAACTCCGGAGAGTCTGATGGCTTGGCGAAAACTAGGAATGCTTTTTTGCCCTGACGGAGAATTCGATTGGATGCGGTCTCACGCATCGAACCCCGTCCCCCTACATTTAGAGGACGATCTCTATCGAATTTACTTTAGCTGCCGAGATTCTCTTAGCCGCTCCTCCGTGGGATTCGTCGACATTGATTTTGGCCGCTCCTTCGAGCGGGTGAGACTTTCCGAAACCCCAGTGCTTAGTCCAGGGAAGCTGGGGCTTTACGATGATAGCGGGGTATCTGTTGGCTGTATTTTAAGAAAACAGAATCAGTATTACTTGTACTATCTGGGGTGGAATCTTTCGGTGACCGTGCCTTGGCGTAACAGCATTGGCCTGGCAGTTGGCGAAGGCAGCGACCCCGTCTTTCACAAAGTTTCTCGCGCTCCTCTCTTGGATCGAAGCGAGGTCGATCCCTACAGTATTTCGTACCCCTTTGTTCTCCACGACGAGGGAATCTATCGCATGTGGTATGGAAGTAATCTCAGTTGGGGCCCGGAGCAAAAGGACATGGCCCACGTGATTAAGTACGCGGAATCCACGGATGGCTTGCATTGGAAACGCGAAGGGCGCATCGCCATCGCCCATAAGGAAAGCTCGGAATACGCGGTATCGAAACCAAGTGTCTTAAAAGAACACGGTCTTTACCACATGTGGTTTGCCCACCGAGGGGAAAGTTATCAAATTGGATATGCTCAGTCCGAGAACGGACTCGAATGGCGGCGAATGGATGAACGAGCCGGAATCGCTTGCAGCGCTACAGGATGGGACTCGGAAATGCTCTGTTACCCGTATGTTTTTTTCCGCGGTAGTGAAAAGTTCATGCTTTACAATGGCAATGAATATGGGAAATCCGGATTTGGAATTGCTCAATGGGAAGTATAGAAAATCAAAGTACCGGTATGGACCTTACGGTGATTTCGCCCGTTTATATGGCGGAACAAAGCCTCCCTATCCTTGTTCAGGAACTTGATGCGGTTTGTAGGACTCTAACCTCCCGGTTTGAGATACTGCTCGTAGTGGATGGAAGTCCGGATCGATCTTGGGAGATTGTCGAGGAACTAGCTCAAAACAATCCTCACTTGAAAGGCGTTAGCCTAAGCAGAAATTTCGGACAGCATGCCGCCATTACCGCTGGAATTGCGGAATCAAGAGGAGATTGCGTCGTTGTCATTGACTGCGATCTTCAGGACGATCCCAAATACATCTCGACAATGTATGACCTCTTTAAGAAAGAGGTCGATATTGTGTACACGCAGAAAAGCAGGCGAGCGCACTCCCTATTCAAGAATCTAGCAGCATCTTTTTTTAGCCGCTTTTACAATTTATTGGTGGGAAATCCCCGCCTCGAAATGAATCCTCAGATGGGATCTTTTTCGATGATGTCGCGGAAGGTGGCGCGAGCGTATCTCTCGGTGGGTGACTACCATCGTCACCACCTCCTCGTGTTGCGTTGGATGGGGTTCTCACAAGCCACCATCAAAGTGGAACACAGAACCCGTTCTCACGGAGAGTCTTCGTATTCGTTCATCCGGTTGGTTCGACATGGAATCGCCGCACTGGTTTCACAAACCGACAGATTGCTCTTTCTTTCGGTGGGAGTTGGCTTCGCCTTTTTTCTGCTTTCGATTATAGCCTCCATATACTTGGCGCTTAGCTATATTCTCCGTGGCCACCAACCCGGATGGACCTCTTTGATTATAGTCGGACTGCTCTCCACAGGTTTAATTCTGATATCTTTGGGGATTCTAGGAATATATCTGGGGAAAATGTTTGAGCAAGTAAAAGGGAGGCCGCTTTTTCTCGTCGATAGGCGAACTAGCTGAACGAGGGATATTGTGTGCGGTTTTCACGGGCCGAACTGCTCACGTACAGTGGCGACTGTCCCGTCCAAATGGCATCTATGGTCTCAACAATGTGCGCCAGATGCGGTTCGATCCCAATCCAAATGGGTAAACGAACAATGCGAGACGACACATCATCTGTTACAGACAACGGCCCCCCCAACCTCCCGTACCGTCTGCCCGCCGGGGCGCTATGCAGCGGAACATAATGAAACGGAGTTTCCACTCCCTGGGCGTAAGCTTCCTTTATAAATGCGGAGCGCTCTTCGAATGAGGGGAAAAGTAAATAATAAATATGAGCATTGTGATCGCAAGTGGAAGGGATGGTCGGAATGGCAATTCCTTTCATCTCCAAAGAGGAAAAACAATCCTGATAATAATTCCAGATAGCCTTTCTTGCGTTCGTTAGTTCTTCGGCTCTCTCTAGTTGTGCCCACAAAAAAGCGGCCGTAATTTCGCTCGCCAGAAATGACGAGCCGATATCTACCCACTCATACTTTGACTTCATGCCTCGCAAAAACTTCCGTCGGTCTGTACCTTTCTCGGCAATAACTTCTGCGCGTTCAACTAAACGGGGGTCATTGACTAAGAGCGCGCCCCCCTCCCCCGAAATAACATTCTTTGTTTCATGAAAGCTAAACGCACCCAAATGTCCCATGGTGCCTAGGGCGCGGCCCTTATAAGAACACATTACTCCCTGCGCAGCGTCCTCAATGACGAAAAGACCCGCTGATTCCGCAATGCTCAAAATAGCATCCATCTCCGCGGCCACTCCAGCGTAGTGTACAACCACAATTGCTTTCGTCCGTGGCGTAATGGCCTGGCGAATCTGATTCTCGTCTATATTTAAAGTGTCTCGCCGAACATCTACAAAAACGGGAACTGCGCCCCTTAAAACGAAGGCATTTGCCGTAGAAACGAAAGTGAAGGACGGCATGATTACCTCATCCCCCGGCCCAATCTCCGCAAGAATGGCCGCCATTTCTAGAGCGTCGGTGCACGTGTGCGTAAGCAATGCTTTCTTCGAACCAAATTTTTCAAGGTAAGCTTCACAAAGCCGGGAGAAAGGCCCGCTAGACGATAGATGCCCCTTGGCGACCGCGTCGCGGATATACTCGGTCTCCCTGCCCGTGACATGAGGACTGTTGAATGGTATGTGCACGGATGGAGAATATACACCGATTTTTAAACAGTATAGTTTTATCAAAGGCTATATTTTCCAGAGGGCCGGTTTTCTCCATCTGGCTTTGCATCAGGGACCCACAACGAATAGGCGAATAACTTTGAAGAGTTGGAAAGTACTCCCTCCGTCGCGATCGGAAAGAACCCACTAATATTCCCGATGCTGCATTCATCAAACTTAGATGACTCATTCGAAACATAAAGATGAT
This sequence comes from Bdellovibrionota bacterium, assembly GCA_041751875.1. Classification (GTDB taxonomy): domain Bacteria; phylum Bdellovibrionota; class FAC87; order UBA2466; family JACKAF01; genus JBGSIC01. The sequence continues at coordinate 13,868 of JBGSIC010000010.1, read as the reverse complement.
CGCCCGGCTCTTAAAACTGGCCGGAAACTCTTTTTCTCGGGGGTTTTGTTCTTTCTCTTTTGGAAGCTTTTTTGGGTCGTGCTTCCTGTCCCTTACATGGGAATGCCAAGGCTCGGCGATGACTCTTTTGTTTACCTTTGGAAGGGTCAGGGCTCTAAAGTAAGCGCATCCCCTGCTATTGGTGACATTCGGGATTTAAGCCGTCTGGTCCAGTTGAAGGGAAGTTATTCCCATGACCGCGTTTTCATGCGTACGGTTGCTCCACAGCTTTCATTCTTCGATTTAGTTGTCCGCTTTATTTCTTCTCTGGGACTTGATTTTAAGTGGTCTTTTGCCGTCGTCGAAATTTTGGTGGTTATCTGCCTAACCTGCGGCCTGGCCTATTTCTTAAGGGCTCTATTTGGCGAGAGAACAAGTGGTTTTGCTCTAGCTCTTTTGGCGGTCGCGTTTCTGCCGCACCAGGGACTACACTATCTCATACCAGCTGTATTGTGTCTTTCGTTGGCATTCGGATTGTGGGGCATGCTCGCATCGAACGGATCCCAGATCGGCATTTTTTTGATGGCTTGCTTGACGATCGGAGTTCACCCCATCGGACTTTTGTTTGTCTGTCTGGCAGTTTTGTTAGCTTTTGTTTTTGGCATCGATACGGGTAAGTCTCCCATTCAGGCATTAAAGGCCGCTATCCCACTAATAGGGTTGGTGGTTATCTGGTCCCTTTTACCTTTCTTTTTTCCTGATAGCCTACAAACTTCAACCGGCTTTGGAACAACCGTTGGACTGAAAGCAGTCCGCCTGAATAGCGGTGAACTCGGCCGTATTCTGACTTCTTTCGCACGCAATAACCCTTTCCTCTTGCTCGCAACCCTCGGTGGCGGACTTTTCTGTTGGCCGCATCTTGACCGGAAAGCGCTTTTCCTTACGGCACTAATAATTTTGCTTCTCCTAGTTTCTCCGCTTCACTATGTACCGGGTGTACCGGGAACACTCTTTGCCAAAATATTTGTAATCCTCGTCACCTTGTTCGCTGGGATAGGGGGAACCCTTCTCTCGGAATGGTTCACCAAGGGGACTGCGAAGTGGAAATTTATTACCGCACTGGCTTTGGTTAGCGGGCACTTAGTTTATGGGCTCGCAATGACCAAGCGAGAAATGTTCAAGAATATTTTCATGCGGCCGGATGTGCTAAGCCGCACAGCACTCGAGAAGGAGCTAAAAACGCTGCCAGACAACGCTACCATTCTTTACCTTGAATCGGATATTGCCCTGATGGCAAGTCTACTAGCCGGGGGTGCCTCTTTTGGAGCGCTTCCCTACCAACTCATCACCGATAGCACGGCAAGAAACGAAATTCTCAAAAGTCGGTTACCTAAATACTTAGCTACAATCCCTCCCAGGGAACTAAATTCGCTCGATTTTTTGAGGATCCGCAAGTTTGAGAAACGACGCCATGGTGTTCCGATGCGTTTTTTCGAACAAATTCAGTTTTCTGTTGAGAAAACTTTTGAGCCAATTCGTATTCGGATTGAGAATCCGGAAAAACGTACCCTTGTTTTAAAAGCGAAACTCGACGGAAAGGTCTCGCGGGATATTCTTGTCCCAGCCCTGAGTAATGCATGGCATGAAGTGGGGGTGGTATCGGCCGGTCTATCGATTCAGTTTCCAAAATCGGCGGCCTGGCTCACTGGTATCGCGGTGGGCGAGCCTAGGGAAAGGATCTCGTGGCCGTGGTCCCCGCACAAAAGACGCCTCATTTCACAAGCGCGTCCAGCCTCGTCACGATCTTTTGTAAATATAGATTTTTCTATCCAATCTCTGTTTTCCGCATTTGGCGGCCAGGATGTTCTGCCTCTCTACGAAGAACTTGAAGTTCTTTCGGATCAGGCGGGTATTGTCTTCTTAGCAGCGCCCCGTTAAAAGTGGGAATCACAGGTTGTTGCCACGGTTGCGTGTTGGTGGAGGAAACTTGTTAGACGGGGGCCACACAGAAGGCGAGAACTGGATGACCACCGTCCTGCTGAATGCGGATCGGGGGGAATTCGTGCGCCTGGTGATGAATATACCCGCCTTGCCTCTCAAGTATTCGAGTCGGTGAAAACCACCATACGGAAGGACCTGATGCGCCTTCCTTATACGCACGTGATTTTGGAATGCACCAAGCCCGTCGACGGCCCCTCTGCCATTTAAAAGTCCGCCCGAAACCCGCCACCCTTGCCAACCTGGAGGCTGGGAGCTTAAAGTTCGGCGGATGGAGCACATCCAAATCTATGTTGGTCTAGACCGTTCCCAGTGGCTAGGTTTTGAAGTCTTGGCGCACTCTATCCGCAGGCATACCCAAGCCGCCGTATCCATTACGCCTATGATGGATCTCGATGTGCCCGTGCCGCGCGACCCTCAACAGGACCAGCGCACCGGATTTTCCTTCAGCCGCTTTTGTATCCCCAAGGTCGCCGGCTATCGCGGCAAAGCTATATATATGGATGCGGACATGCTGGTATTTCGAGATGTTCGCGAGCTTTGGAATCTCCCCTTCGTCGGCGCGAAAGTTTTGATTCAAGAGGACCTCACTCCGTATCAAGCCCACACAGGAGGAAAAAGAGCATCGCCCAAATCTCGCATCAAGCAGTGCTCAGTAATGAGCCTCGATTGTGCAAGGCTCGATTGGGAAATAGAAGAAATAGTCGAAGGACTTGACCGTGGGGCCTACGATTACGAGGGGCTGATGTATCATCTTTGCCTATTGAAAGAGAATGAAGTGGCGTGGCGCATTCCCTTTCGCTGGAACAGCCTCGAACACCACGACGAAAGTACCTGTCTCATCCACTACACGGACATGCCAACTCAGCCCTGGGTCAGTTCTTTGAACAAGCACGGCAACTTGTGGATCAGAGAACTGCGCCTGATGCTCGAGGCGGGAAAAGTCTCGATGGACGTTCTTCAAAAAGAGGTTTCGAAAGGGTATGTACGGCCTTCCCTTCTCAAGGAACTACAGCGAAATAGACGCTTTGCTCTAGTTCCAGGCCGTATCTCGGCCCTCTGGGACTGGTCCAGTGATCGTTTAATCAAAGGTTTTCGCTCGCATAAAATGGCGCATCAAGAGAGGATAGCGCAACTCAAAGGCCGACGAGCATCGCTGGGTCTTTTGGGGTCCGAGGGGTCGATTCATGCTTGAGCAGTCAGAAATTCTAAAAAAAACACCGCACCTCAAACGTTCCCTGCCCACGCGTACCTCTTCCGCGTCTAAAGAAGCGTGGCTTGAACACGTCAGAGAAGTCATCTCTCTCGAGGCAAAGGCCATTGAGAAAGTGCTCGAGTCCGTCGATGAAGAGTTCACACGCGCTCTGGAACTTCTTTCCGAATGTCAGGGCAAAGTGATACTCACCGGCGTGGGAAAATCGGGACTCATCGCTCGAAAGATAGCGGCCACGATGAGCAGCACCGGTACAGCCGCGACTTTTTTACATCCTTCCGATGGAATGCACGGCGACCTGGGAATCTTGGGAAACAAAGACGTCGTGATTACGCTGGGTAAAAGCGGAGAGAGTGAAGAGATCGTAGCTATTCTCCCAGCGCTTCGCCAGCTGGGCGCAAAAATTATTGCGATCACAAATAAGAAACATTCCACACTAGCTCGCGCGGCTGATGTTGTTCTCTACGCACCGGTTGAAAAGGAAGCTTGCCCACACGATCTCGCGCCGACGGTCTCGACCACCATGGCGCTGGTCATTGGGGATGCGTTGGCGATGACATTGATGCGAATCAAGAATTTCAAACCTGAAGATTTTGCGAAGTATCATCCAGGCGGAAAACTGGGAAAACGGCTCTTATTGCGCGTAAAGGATCTGATGATTCCGCTCGAGAGTTGCGCGACACTAGACCCGGCAAAGGCGACATTTGCTGACGTTGTGTCCGCACTGGGGAAATATGGTCACGGGTTGGTTTTGTTTGTTGCCGATCATAACAAGTTGCAAGGGATCCTCACCGACGGAGATATTCGTCGTTTGCTCGAAACCCACGGACCGCAGATCTTCACCCTGCGTTTGGTGGATCATCTCGTCAAGAACCCCATTACCGTTGAAAGTCATCGCAAAGCGGTCGAGGCACTCGAATTGATGGAAGACCGAAAACGTCCTCTCAACGTAGTCCCGATTGTCGACGGGGGAAACCTTTTGGGTGTCGCTCGACTCCACGACTTGTTAAGCGTATCCTAGTACGCACTTTGATAGCCCCCACTTCACTCTTTTCTTTTCTCTTATTCAGCTTGATTTGGCTTTCCTCAGCCGGCCTACAAGCCGCCGAGCAACCCTTTATAAAGCTCGCCCATAGCCGTGCCCGCCTGGTCAGTGCCTTTGACTCGGTTATGCCGAATAGAAAATTTAACGTGGCGCTCCAAATAAAGTTGGATAAGGGATGGCACACCTATTGGGAGAATCCTGGCGATTCGGGAGCCGCTCCCATTTTAGAGTGGTCTGCTCCCGAGGCAAATATCACTCCTCTCCCCTTGCCCGCTCCCAAGCGATTTGAGTCTCCCCCGTTTACGACTTTTGGCTACGACCAGGAAGTTTGGCTTGTGGCTGAACTGGAAATTAATCCGTCCTGGAAAGTTGGCGAAGTCGTACCAGTCACGTTGAAAGCTGAGTACTTGGTTTGCAAGGAAGAGTGCGTACCTGCCAATTTTTCGACGACACTCACGCTTCCCGTGCGCGATGCCGCGGACATTAAACCAACGACCGCAATGGAACGAATTGGCGAGTTTCTCAGAGTGGTTTCCGATCCCATTCCTTTTCATTTGAAAGCGGTAGGGGAACACTACGAAATCGTTGGTGAGCTTGAGGGGGCGTGGGATCCTGTCGATTTCATCCCTTCAAGGGAGAGCCAGTTAGCTATCTCGCCCAAACCTGTCCTTGAGAAAAAGGGGGAAGCATTTCGAATTTTCGTCAGCCCCTCAGAACACGCTGAAGGCCCTTTGGAGAAAACAAGCGGGCTTCTCGTGGTGAGAGACTCGCGCTACCCCGGAGTCTATGGCTTTTACGTCGAAGCCGTGAAGACTGATTCTGGCCTAGCACGGTGGCTGTTTTTTGCCCTCGTCGGCGGCATCATTCTCAACCTGATGCCTTGCGTGTTTCCCGTGCTTTCGATCAAAGTGTTCTCCCTGCTAAGTCAGCCACGCGAGGAGCAGGTCAATGCGTACCGACATGCCCTTATCTACGCAGCCGGTGTGGTGTCGTCGCTTTGGGTTTTAGCCGGCGGACTCGCCCTCTTGCGCGCAAGCGGAGAACAACTCGGATGGGGTTTCCAGTTGCAGTCTCCGACTTTCGTTGGATTTCTTGCCGTTTTGTTTTCGGTGATGGCGTTTAGTTTCTGGGGTTGGTTTAGCATCGGCACCTCGCGCACCGGAACTCTCAACCAACTCAGCCAGAAGACAGGTCCTTTGGGAGATTTTTTTAGCGGCGTGCTTGCCACGGTTGTCGCGACTCCTTGCACCGCCCCGTTTCTCGGCGCGGCGATGGGTTTTGCTTTTTCTCGTTCTACCTGGGAGATGTTCGCCATTTTCACCGTAGTGGGAATCGGACTCGCTTTGCCGTATGTCGTCGTTAGCTTCAGCCGAACGGTGCAGCGCGCCCTCCCACGTCCCGGAAAGTGGATGGAGACACTAAAAAAGTTCATGGCATTCCCTCTGCTTGCCACCTCAGCTTGGCTACTCTCCTTACTCTCTGAAATTTCAGACACACGTTTAAGCTTTGCACTTTTTTGCGGTATCGCGTTAATAGGTTATTTCTTGTGGGGCCGTACCCAGGTTTCAGCAAAGCGGAAAGGACTCGTACTTGTCGCCCTTTTTGCGGTTCTTAGCGGCCTTTTCTTTTTTATTCGTCCTTTGAGTGACACAAACGCGCCTGCAGCAACGTCTCTCTCGAGTATCGAATGGAAACCTTTTTCACCGCAAGCCGTGGACGACGCGCGTAAAGCCGGCAAAGCGGTGTTTATTGATTTCACCGCATCGTGGTGTCTTACCTGCCAAGTGAACAAACGCACGACATTTAGCCAGACCAGCGTCGAGGAATTCATTCACCGGCACCAAATTGAAGTTTTTCGTGCCGACTGGACGAAACCCAATCCCGTCATTTCACAAACACTCGAAAGTTACGGTCGCGTCGGGATTCCCTTTTACTTATTCTGGGCGCCAGGCCAGAAAACACCAACCATCTTGCCGGAAGTGCTCACACCCACTATTTTTTCTGATTATTTGGAGAGGACTTTGGTCAAAAAGGAGAAACAATGAAGAAGAAACTAATGTGCTTACTAAGTGTTCTGTTTATTTCCGCGTCTGCTTTCGCGTTGAAGACGGGTGAAAAAGCCCCCGACTTCAATCTAAAAGGAAACGATGGGAAGGATTACAAATTGAGCGATCTTAAGGGCAAAGTTGTCGTGTTGGAATGGTTCAACGAAGCTTGCCCCTACGTTGAAAAACACTACAAAAAAACGAAGAACATGCAAGAGTTGCAGAAAAAGTATACCGACAAAGGCGTAGTTTGGTTCTCGGTGATTTCTTCTGCTCCCGGTAAACAGGGTCATCGCGATGCCGCAGGTGCCACGAAACTTAAGAGTGATTGGAAGACCAATCAAACGGCCTTCCTCTTGGATTCCGCTGGCGACCTAGGTAAAAAAGTGGGTGCCAAGACCACGCCGCATATGTTCGTGATCGACGCCAACGGACTGGTTGTTTATCAAGGAGCCATCGACGACAAAGCGTCGACCGATGCCGCCACGGTAAAAACGGCCACACCGGTATTTGCCAATGCAGTGGATGCCACACTAGCGAAAAAGCCGGTAACTGTTGGTTCCACCGAACCTTACGGCTGCAGCGTAAAATATAACTAAATGAGCGTTCCAAAAGGTGCCTGGCACCTTTTGGAACTTTGGAAACGTGCGGAGAGATAGCTTGTTGGCCTTTCAGAAATGGATCTTGATCGCCGTCTTAATCTCCCTACCCGCCCTTGGGAAGGTGAAGGTTGAGGATGTCGAATACTTCAGTAAGGTCAAAGGCTATCTCGCCACACCCGGCGACGGAAAAAAACACCCTGCCATAATCCTCATCCACGAGTGGTGGGGGCTCAACGACCAAATGAAAGTCACCGCCGATCGATTGGCCCAACAAGGGTACATTGCTTTTGCCGTGGATCTCTACGAAGGCAAATCGACTACCAAACCAGAAGAAGCCGGTAAACTCGCTTCTGCCGTGCGGTCCAACATGCCTCGCGCCTTTGACAACTTAAAGGCCGCTGTCGCGCTTCTAAGTAGTCGCACCGATGTAGACGCTGCTCGCACAGCTGCGATTGGCTGGTGCTTTGGGGGCGGTTGGGCGCTGGAAATGGCGAAAAACGATTTGGGCGTTAAGGCCTCTGTCATCTACTACGGACATTTTGATCCCAAAGATGACTTTAGCAAAATGCGCGCCGCCATCCAGGGGCATTTCGGCGCACAAGATAAGTCGATTCATGTTGATGGTGTAAAAGAATTTGAAGCCTCTCTCAAAACTCATGGCAAGGTACACGAGATCTTCATCTATCCGAACGGCAAACACGGCTTTTTCAACGAGCAGGGCAAGAACTACAGCAAAGCAGAGGCCGACTTGGCTTGGAAGCGAACCTTGGACTTCCTCAAACGCCGCTTGTAGACTCTTGCCCGAGGTGAAACCGTGAAAAACTTTGTTTTCTGCTTACTTCTCAGTCTGCCCGTCTTAGCTCTCGCAGACCGTCCCGCTAAATTTATTGTGGGGAAAGACTTTTCGATCATGGCTGGGGAACAGGTTGGTTCCGTCGTGGTGATCGGTTCTCGTGGCAGCATCGCTGGTACGGTGGAAGATCTCGTAGCGATTGGAAGCCACGTGGAATTGCAGCCTACTGCTAGAGTGGAAAAAGAAATCGTTTCAGTGGGCAGCGAAATCATCAAGCACCCGGGCTCGCTGGTGGCTACACAAGAAGTGGGAATTGGCGGCCCCTTCGATGAGGAGTTTTTCGAACGTTTCTCCGACTATGATTTCCCCTTTATTTTTTGGTGGCCGGGAAAGTTAATTTGGGTTTTCCTCACGTTCTTGGCGTCGCTCGCCGTGGGCTATCTCTACCTCAACTTGGCGCCCCGTTTTAATGAAGAAGTGCGTTGGTATCTTTCGAATCATTCCCTTGGCGCTTTTGCTTTCGGAGTATTGGGGCAGTTTCTTGTTTTCCCCGGTGCCCTTCTGCTGCTTCTTACTTTGGTGGGGATTCCGCTCATCCCGATCTACCTCGTGGTGGTCTTTTCGCTGATGATTCTGGGATATTTATCGGTCGCTTTTTGTATTGGAACATCGGTCCTCAAAGGACCGTCAGCGAGCTCGACCAAGGCGCTAGCCAGCGGCTTACTCATACTGGCGATAGTTAAACTGTTACCGTTTGTAGGCGCTGCGATAGCGTACCTAGCACTCGTAGTGGGTTTTGGTGCGGTCTTAAGAAAAGCGTACAGCCGGATTGCCGAGCGCGGGTCGAGGACTCCGTCGGGAAACTAAGGCGACTCTTTGATACGGAAAAAAAGTCCACCCGCACCAGCGTGAATGAGGCGTGCCTTTTGATAAGTCGGCACCGTAATTCCGCTTTGAACAGTTTTAAAACTACCTGAATAAGACGTCCCTTGTTGCAGCTCGTAGGAGCCCCCGGGTTTCAGCGCGGTCGTGTCGATTTCCACCATGCCATCATCAGAAAAGTTGGCTTTCGTTCCCCAAGGACGGGTCAGGGGGTCACCCACAAAAATCCCCTCGCCAGGCGAACGGACAGATTTCCAGTACGCTTCCAAAAGAGTTTCCCCGCGATAGTAGTGATCCAAAAGCACGCTCACCTGCGGAAACTTTGCCGTAAAGTTGCAAGGTTCCACGACGGTTCCATAGCTGCCGCAAACGCCTGCTTCTATCCACCGCAGTAGTGGCATCTGCCCCGCGCCGTCCAAAACTCCCGCGTAGGAGGTTAAGTGATCGGCGACCGCTCCGGGCAAATACGTATTAGTGGTGAGACCGGCAACTTGGGTAAGGCCAGTAAAATAGAACAAAACATCGGTCTCGTTCGTGACGGTATTGCTCCCGCCCGAAGCATTATCCTGATAAGTGAAATCTATGTTTTCTTCCGTCCATTTATTAGGAAGCGGCATCATGTCGGGCCAGCGAACACTGCGTGCCGTATCGGAGGTTCGCACAGCAAAACCTTTTCCCACCGGAAAGGAATGTTCCGCAGCGATTCCCCGATCGATAAGAGCAAAAACATTCTCTTTTGAAGTACCTGCCAACGCCATCGTGGGACGAATTCCGTAGTCGGTAAAAGGTTGGGCGGATGAAGAATTGTAGTACGCCGTGGCCGAGGTTCCAGCACACGGAGTGGCGCAATAAAGGGCTCGATTAAATCCCAGAGCAAAAGCGCTGGTCACAGACATACACTCTACTCTGTAAGGTCTCATCCAGGTCAGGACCATGCCTTGAATGTGCGAACCCATCCGGGCCATCAGCGAAGCATGTAGCGGAACGAATGTCGCTTCAGGCATCGTGACTGCACCGGGAGTGAAGCTGACGTGGAAAACATTTTCAGGAGGGATGCCACGTTTCTCACTATAGTAATTTCCGATAGCAACGGAGTCGGGATCCTGTTCATTAATAATCACGGCGAGCGATGTCTGGTTGATCGATCCGTAGGGACCTACCACTAGCTGCTGCGATTGAAACGGGGAGCGTCCGCCTACCGAATCGACCGATCCGCAGCCATTGAGAAGGGTCGCTACAAAAAAGAGAACGAGAGATTGCATAGACTTAGCGGGCATCCCACCCAGTGTAGGGAGAAGCTGAGGCGGGAAGTTGAAGGCTCCGTGGGAATCCCCCCACACTTACTTTAATCACGTAATTTCCATTACTTACCCCTCACGAGTCCAGTTTTTCCGAAGTCCCGGTTTCTTGACTTTGTACGTTAGCTCCTCTTCAATGCCTGCGAACAGGAGCAATGCGTGAAGCGACGGTACATCCTTCAAGGACTCGGCATCTTTCTCCTGTACCTAGCCTGCACTCAACTCGGTCTGCTTTTCGCTCTGGCTGAAGTAGGCATCTCGCCCGTCTGGCCTCCGAGCGGACTAGCGCTGACCGTTGCCTTACTTCTGGGAAATTCGTACCTGCCCATCATTTGTGTCTCCGCGCTTCTTTCCAATATGACGTTTCTCCCCTTCGGCGTATCGCTGACCTCAGGACTTACAACCACCATGGAAGTTTGGATCGTCGCCAGTCTCTTGGGGCGCTTTAGCCAACGAAGTAACCCTTTGTCGAAGCCGGGAGCCGTTTTCATTTTTCTCGTTACGGCGGCAGTCGGAACCCTCTTAGGTGCGGTAACGGGCGTATTCTTTCTCTGCGTCGCAGGAATTTCAGAGTGGAAGGTCTTTCTCGAATTCGTGCAAGTCTGGTGGCTTGGCGACCTCTTTGCCATAATGATCGTTACCCCTCTCCTTTTGTCCTGGCGAACAATCCCTTCCTACTCCAAAGCACAGGCAGCAGAAGGCATTCTGCTTGTCGCTCTTTTGACCACGGTAGGCACCTTGGTGTTTTGGGGCTGGGGTTTTTCCGCCACTCAGTTCCCTATCGAACACATTTGTATTCCTCTCCTTCTCTGGGCAACTTTTCGATTCGGAGAGCGCGGTGCCACTCTGTCGATTTTCCTTCTTAGCGTCATCGCGATCTGGGGTACATCGGAAAATAGCGGTCCCTTCACGTTCGGCTCTCCTGAAGACTCGCTGCGCCTGCTGCAACTTTTTATCGGAACAACATGCATCACGATGCTCTTAATCGCGGCTTCGCGCATTCAACAACGACGTGCAGAATCTGCTTTAAAATACTCCGAGGCACTCTACCAATCACTTATCGAGAATCTTCCCTTGAGCGTATTCAGGAAAGACATCGCGGGAACCTACACCTTCGTCAATCGGCGCTTTTGTGAAGTATTTGGATTTACCAACGCTCAGGTAATCGGAAAAAGAACCGGTGATCTCTTTGAGCCGCATTTGGCTGAGAAGTACTGCGCCGATGACCGTTACGTCATTAGCACACTCCGACAATACGACACCGTTGAAGAAGTACGATCGCAAGGCAAATCCATTTTCATCCATGTCGTACTCACTCCGGTACTAAACTCGGAGGGTTCAGTCGAAGGAGTAATGGGTGCTCTTTGGGATGTTACCCAGCGAGAGGAAATGCAACGAGCCCTAAAACGCGCGATGGAGATGGCTGACGCAGCTAGCGTCGCTAAAAGTGAGTTTCTCGCAAATATGAGCCACGAAATCCGTACCCCGCTGGCAGCCATTTTAGGTTTTGTGGAACGGATGGAGATGGTGGAAACCAATCCCCCTCAGATTCAAAACGATATTAATTGTATCCGGCGTAGCGTGAACCACCTAACGGAACTCATCGACGACGTGCTTGACTTGAGTAAGATTGAGGCCGGCAAATCCATTACCGAAAAAACGCCTTTTGATCTGGTTTCTGAACTAGCTCACACCTATCAATTGCTTAAAGCGCAAGCCAACACCAAGAGTCTTTTTTTGGCCATGCATTTTGACGGCCCCATTCCTGAGCGGGTCACAACTGATCCGCGACGCTTCCGCCAGATTCTTATTAACATTGTAGGTAACGCGTTAAAGTTCACCACCAAAGGCGGCGTGAGTCTCTATGTGAAAGCGGAATGCGATCGCCGGCGTCCCAATGGCAGGCTCAGCCTGCTCGTAAAAGATACGGGTTGTGGCATTGAAAAAGAGTGTCAAAAGAATTTGTTCAATGCTTTCATGCAGGCCGACGCCTCCACCACTCGCCGCTATGGAGGAACAGGACTAGGTTTGAGCCTCTCTCGTCGTCTTGCTCACTCGCTGGGAGGCGACGTGCGTTTAGTAGAGAGCGAAGTCCAAAGGGGAAGTATCTTTGAAGTTGAGATAGAAATCGAAATTGAGCCAAGAGTGAGCTTTGTCGAAGAAATTAATCTTAATGTAGACGCTCCCGCGCCCATTGCGGGCCCTCGGGCAAACAATTGTCTACAGAATATCAAGGTATTGCTAGCAGAAGACGGTGAAGATAACCGCGAACTTGTCTCATACTTTCTCTCCAGCAACGGAGCCCAAGTGGATGTTGCCGTTAACGGAGCCAAAGCCATTACGCTTGCGAGCCACAACGATTACGATGTGATCTTAATGGATATTCAAATGCCGATTGTTGATGGATACACAGCCATTCGCCGTCTGCGCAAGCTGGGATACAAACGGCCGATTGTCGCCCTGACTGCCCACGCCATGATTGAGGAAAAGAAAAAGTGCTATGAAGCGGGTTGCGATGCGTATATTACAAAGCCCATTCACCGGGATACTTTGATCGCGGCTGTTCAAAAGTTTGCCCAAAAACAAGAATTTAGTTTGCCCCTTTAAGAAGGACTTTGTGACCCGACAAACAACGACGCAGTGGAAGTTGGTAATCGGCGGATTTACCATGCTCCTGTGTGCTGCCTTCGTGGACAACATCAGAGGTCCCCTTCTCCCTATTTTCAAAGCGACCTATGCTCTCAACTACACACAGACGAGCACTTTTCTCGTTGTGGGCTACATCGCTGCTATTTCCTGCCTCTTTTTTCTCATTCCGCTTTTAAACCGTTGGGGAGAATACCGAGTCTGTAGTGCATTGTGCGGGCTCGGCATGCTGGCCCTTTTCTTCGCGGGATGGGTTAAGGACTATCAAGGCCTTTTGTTACTGGGCCTTTTTCTCGGCTTTCTCATTTCCACTTACGGCACCTTGTGCAATGTTTTAATTATTCGCGGCACGGAACCCGCAGCACGCACCCGCACTCTTTGTGCGCTCCATACGATGTACGGAACAGGTTCCTTTCTCGCTCCTGTCGTCGTAACTTTTCTTTTGGAATCTGAACTTTCCTGGAAGTGGACTCTCTGGGGACTACCGCCAGTCTTTATTGCTATCACCTTTGCGCTTCTCTCCCAATCGCGCTCCCCTGAGTTTACGCAAGGACAGGCCCCCCAGTCGGCGCGTGTGGGCGTGGCTCAGCTTCTTTTTATGGCAACGATGGCCGCTTATGTCGCCGCTGAAGTTATTCTATCTGCCTGGATGACAGGCTATTTGGTGGAAAGCCTCAACTGGCGCGTTTCTCAAGCTACCCCGTACGTAGGGGGATTCTTTTTTGTCATGGCCATAACTCGAGTAGGCTGCCTTTTCTTTTTACGCCCTCGTTTCGAATGGGTTTGTGTTTGGGTAAGCTTGATTCTGGCATCGACATTTTTCATCCTCGGACGCGCCGGCTTTTTGTGGGCCTTCGTGCTGGCCGGCACCCTAGGCCCCTTCTTCCCCATTTTGTTTGGCAAGATGAGCGAAATATTTCCTACCCAGTGGCGTTCGCTCACCGTACTGACGATTGCGGGTATGCAGTTCACGTTGGGGCTGAGCCACTTTGTGGTGGGTGCCATCACAGACGCAGCAGGAATGGACGTCGCCTTCTGGACCCCTTTGGTCTTCTTCGGAATGACGGCCATTAGCCTCGGCGCCTTTATTAGAGTTACCGGGCGGCAAACCCCAAGCACCTTGGCCAGCAAGCAGTTCCCCGTTGGCGGAAAAGGTTTAAAGGGTTTTTCACTCAACGGAAAGCAGTGTATGCTCCGGACCGGATTTTTTGCTGAGCTCGCGTGGCGGAATTGGTAGACGCAAGGGACTTAAAATCCCTCGGTACTATGTGCCGTGCCAGTTCGATTCTGGCCGCGAGCATTTACTCATCCTCTATCCCGATTTTAACTCCCTTCGGGACTTTCCTTTTAAAAATGGCCCTCGGTAC
>JBGSIC010000009.1:0-8928 GCA_041751875.1 Bdellovibrionota bacterium | reverse complement strand
TTACGAAGCGGAATATTTTAAGTACATGGTTGGCTACAACCAGTGCGAAGAGAAGATGAAGAGAGAAGTCTACGAAGCGAAACTTCATTATCTTCGTGAGCTCTTTAAGGTGAAGGAACTTATTCCTGAGCACTACGACTACTACCACGAGTGGTACCACGCCGCGATTCGGGGCATGGTGAAGCAGTCGAGCGTGAAGAACGATCCGAAAGTCATTGCGAAGTCTCTGAGCCCTCAGATTGGCGAAGAGCAGGCGATGGGTTCAGTGGCTCTTTTGAAAAAGCTTGGCTACATTGCTGAGACGAATGAAGGGATGCTCGAAGCTCTCACAGGTCAACAAGAGCGCGAGGAAGTGGCTCAGGTACAGAAGATTTACTACGAACAGATGGCGGAACTGGCTGCAAAGTCACTCTACACGCAAGGGACTGAGACGCAGAAATTTGAGAGCGTCACGGTGAGCATCCCGGCTGAGAAGGTCGCGGAAGTGAAAGAGAAGATTCGCTTGCTAGTGGCGGAAGTGGCGTCGAACAGTGGTGGAGAACAAGTCTACCAATTCAACGTACAGCTTTTCGCGCTTACGCAAGACGCGGAATAGTTCCTAGTTTAGGAAATTAAAAAAGGGCCAGGCCTAGTAAGGCTGGCCCTTTTTTTTATCTGGTGATAAGAAGTTTCGAACTTTTATGGCAGCACGGCACTTCATCTTGATGGGACTACTATGGGCGGGGTTCACGCCTGTGTTTGCGGCTGGGCTTTGCCGCGAAGCGCTTAGTATTCTCGGTACCTCCGATATTTATGGCCAGGGCGCTCTTTTCACCCGCGCGGCTGAAGCTGTTCTTGAGGGAGGTTCCCCCGCTCGACTTTCCACCCTTAAATTTGGTGAGAATAACGATGATACGGGAAACGTGGTCTTCCGCAACTTTGTAGACCAAGTGCCCGTGGTGGAAAAATGGGGAACAAAAGAGACGCCTGTGCCCGTAGAGGGCGCCTCGCAATGGTTTAGTCGTAGCGCACGCATTACCCTTACAGACGGCACAAAAGTGATCCGAGCCCCTTGGGAGGATTACCAGACGGAATTTAAGGGCAAGATCGCCAAGGTCGAATTCGAAGATCCCTGGAAGGCCGACGTACTCAAAGCGGAAACCCCACAAGGAACCCAATACTTTCGACCTTACGGGAACGGAGAGGGAGCCACTCGGGTTCGCAAGGCGCTAGCGGCTTCCGTTCTTAACCAACTGCTCGGTATCGATGTCGTGCCACTGACGGTGATGGCCAAGATCAACGAAAAATTGGGGGCTTTGAGCCATGAGGCACCCGGTAAAAATCCGACGGAGGATTTGGAAGCTCTCGCGAACTCGGGAAAAGCCGAGCCCAATTCTGTTTCCGACGCCATGGCCTTTGGTTTCCTGATTGGGGAAACCGATGGGCTAAGCCACAACATCCACATTGATGATCGTGGGAGGGTGAGACTATTTGATCAAGACCTCGCTTTTACTCCTGGTTTTGTGACCCGAAACGACCCCGACCCGCTTGGCTACGAACTGGCCGGTGAGCCAGTTGGCGTGGCGCTCCCGTCCTTCTATACGGATAAGTTTCAAAATAGGCTAAGACGTCTTAGTCCGGCCAACATTCGTCGCAAGTTAGAATATTACCTATCGGAAGCCGAAATTGAGGCTGTGATTTTACGACGAGAAATTCTTCTTAAAGCGATCGAACAAGCCAAAGCAGGTGAAGCCCAGGCGGCTTAACTTCAATTGCGATTTGGGAAAAAGCCTGGTGGCAGGGGGGGCGGAGAAATTCGCTCGGTCGGTATGGGAGGCACTTCTGGCCTCGATTCTATAGGTCGATACGGAGGCGGGGGAACGGGCCTGCCATCTTCCCCTATTTCGCTGGACTCGAAAGCGGAAGGTATCGGCCTTTCTTGAGCCAGCCGCGCTCTTTGATCTCGTGCGTTGGCTTGGTCCTGTTTTCGGCGCGCCTCTACCAACCCCCTAAATTGTTTTTCCTGATCCTTGGAGAAAAGCACATCCACGCGGGTACACGGAACATTCCGGAGATTCGACTTTCGCCATCGAGGAGCGTTGTGGTGGGAGTCGCGGATGAGCCACTCGATAGTGTCGGGCGAATCGGGTCGCTTTCGGTAACCCATAATCAGATTGGCGTGGCCCACAGCAGTGCACACAAAGGGAACGCCCTTTTCCAAAAGGGTAAGAAGCGAAAGAATGCCGTCGGGAGGGTAGCTGATGGGTTCTGCAAGTTGCGAGAGGCAATAACTCATTTCTGGATCGGTGCCTCCCTTGGCTGGTGTGGCAATTGAGCCGAAGACTTCTTCTAGTTTGTTTTTGACCAAGCCAACTTGAGGAGCACTGAGTTCCTTTTGCAACGCTTTTGTCAGGGGAATGAAATCTTCATGAAAGCGGAGTCGCGACTCGCGGCAGATGTTTCCGGCTAGCATATCTTTGAGGATTTCACTGGGGTGTGCGCCCGAGTAGATCGAACTCGTGTGATTGGGATCCAATTTGTGGGGGGGCCATGATGTCACACCCTGTATTTGTTTTAGCGCATTACGGTACGTTGAATAGCCTTCGGAAAGTTTGATGGGGCTGCTTAAAATTCCCCGACAAGCGTGTTCCATTAGTGCAACGGAAGCGAACATGGCGCAGGCTCCCGTAGACCCCTGCAGCGGAGTTTCCTGAGGAAAATGGTTTGATAGAGTGACTTCCTCCCGGAAGGTTTCACCGAGCAAAGTAAAAGTGGGCGTCGTGATTCGCGGTGGGCTTAGGCTGTGGCGCGACTCGACGAGGTTGGCGATACTCGTGGAGCAATTCATAAAAACCAAGACCGAGGCGAATAAACCGAGGGCCGAGAAATGACCCTTTTCTTTTTGCTGTAGTTTACCCTGCAAAGAGCGCCCCTCCGCTGTTTTATCGGCGGATCTGACGCTTTCTGTGACCCAATAAAGACTTGCTGCGTAAAAGGAGCCTGGGCCTTTGCCCGAATCTCTTTTGACTGTTGGTTTCCAGGCGCTAATCTATCGCTACATGGGAGGGGTGATGAATCGTTTCGTTTTGGGTCTTCTATTTCTTTCGGGTTTTGCAGTTGCTGATGTGCCACCTTATATCGGGCCGGTGGAGGGCAACTTCTGGGAGGGCGCACTCTCGCCCATTCCCTTTACCTTTGTACCAGGCGCTCTCAAAGTTTGTAAGACGGAGCGCACGAGCGAGAGCACTATCTACGACTGTGAAATAGCTCCCACCACACTTGATACCCCTCTAGGGGATCAGGTGTTTGACGGAGTGATTATTAGACTGAGTAACTATCCGACTCTCAAGGAAAGCTACCGGAATTATCTTTTCACGGGAGAATCAATAATTGGCCAAGGGAAGTCGGCATTCAAAAGCAAAGTATTACTTCGTTTAGCCTACGAAGAAAAAAATCCGGAAAGAATTGTCGGTTATTTCCGCATCTCTGAGTTGGATATCAATACGCCTCTAAGAGCCGTGCCCCAATAGATAGGCGGCAACGTGTGTAAAAATAGAGTGCACCGAAGGCGAAAAGCTTTCGGATTGCTGACGCTTATAACGGTGTCTGATCTGCATACTTAGTGCGCAGTTTAGCGAACCTAAACACTACTCTTTGCCGTCAAAATATTTAAGCCCCCGATATTAAATCGTTTCTTCATTTTACGCACGATCTCCATAATCTAGAGGGTTCTATGCTCTAAAATGAAACAATCCTGCGATTTTATTGGGAGCACGTTATGAACTTAAGACATTTAGGAGTTGTGAGTTTGCTCGCCTTGGCGGTGAGCTGTTCCCAGGGCGGCATGTTTCAAGAGGTCACAAACATCCATTTCTGGACCCAAAGCGTAACGGGTCAGCAGCTCTATGTTCCGAGCTCCAAACTATTAATTGTCGTCGACGATAGTGAGTCGATGGCCAATGAAATTAATCAGCTGAAAAGTCGAACCTTGGGCTTTATTAACACAATTCAAAATCAAGGCATTCGCTTTGATATCTACTTAACCCGACTTTCGCATATTGATGTATCCCACCTGCAGGTGGCGCGACGTGTGCGCCTTCTACCGGGAAAAGCCCTTGCCCACGGGTCCAACGGCAATCTGAGTCAGGTGCAAAGCTTTTTAAATTCACTCGCCCCGGTTCCCGGTCTAGGGGGACAGGATCAGCTTGAACCTTTGATTGCTTTAGCAGCTCACTCGTTTGAGCTGATTTATCCCGCTAACCAGCCCATCGAGCGAAGAGAAAGTTTCCATGTGATTTTCCTGACGGATGAAAACGATGACTCATCCACAACGGATGGGACGGATGGAACAATTCTGGTAGAGGAAGGAAACCTGTTCCGTTACGAATACACGCTCGGTGTAGGGACCAAAGCCTTTTCTACCAACCGGTTCTGCACGCGAAACAACCTGCCTGCTGGATTCAACATCAATGACTCGACTCACCATGATCAAACGTATTGCACGGCCCCCGGGGGATACTCAGGCGGGTGGCACACCAGCCGTCACGGTTATTATTGGTGTGAGCGTTCCCAATCTTACCGTTGCGAAGAAACCGGGGACAGCGGCCAGCCCAGAGGGACCTATGTCACCGAAGCCTACAATAGTTATTGGAATTGGCCTGCCTGGGAGAAAATCGTGGCGGGAAATTATGCCAGCTGTGATGGTCAAGGACCGCGCGTTCGCTTTGTTACCCATCCAGGAATTATTAATTATAGCGGCGCCAATCCGAGCTTAGTTGACTTCAAGAACGACCATAGTGGCTGTGCTTACGTCAGCTGCACGGAGAATTATGCGGTAGGTGTTCGCCATATTAACTATTCTGCCATCCAGACAAGAGCGTGCTCGGGAAACTTTCCGAACGAGGTCTTTAGTACGGGAAAGAATGCAGGTTTCTTGTGGGTTAGCTCCGATACACGGGTGGAAAACGAATACCTCCATCCAAATGTTCTCATGACTCCGACCGATGTGAAAACCGTAAAGAAAATTTACGAATCAGAGGTTGAGCTGACGAACGAAGAATTGATGGCTATCTTGGTGGAAAAGCATGCCCCCACTTTCGAATTTAAACAGTATCTAATGGGGCGCTTCCCCACTGAACCGAGCAAATGGGATTGGGCGAAGATCGAGATTATTGGCTTGGTGGGTGGGGCGCGCAGCGAAATTGCGCTTAGCTCGCAACCAGAAGAATTTAGTCAATACCTGGAAAGTCGCTTTCCTCTAGTCAATTTGATTTCTCATGGCGTGGTGGTTTCTGGTGGAGCTGCCTGCGCAGCAAATAGAGGAAACGAAGTTGGGCACGCCTATATCCAGTTGGCGACGGCCACGCGCGGGGTGATCAGCGACGTTTGTAATCCTAACTTCGAAGATTTTATCACCAGTCTCACTCGGAGTGTCGTGTCTGAAGCGGCGCCAGTTTATGAATTGCTCGCTCCGTTGCAGAGAGGCGCTTATCTGGAAGTCCTTCATGTCCAGAATAATCGCATTCTCAGGGAACCCGAAGATTACCGAGTCGATGGAGCCTTCATTATTTTCGAACAGAATGTCCTGCTCGCTGGGGAAGAAGTCACTTTGTCGGTGAGAGAGCATAGATAGAATATTCTAAAAAGAAGGGGACCGGGGCAAGCGCCCCGGTTGTCCCATTTAGATTCTGAAGGTGAATGCGGCGTTAAGACCCGCCAGACCAAAAGATTCGTCTCCCAAGCCGTGCAGTACTTCACCGATAAGGCTCATTCCAAACGGGCCCACAATTGTGAGGTCGAAGCTTCCCTTCAAACCTATTGCGAGTTTCGAATGATCGAATTCTATTGCCTCCGTAGGAGAGTATCTTACATCGCCTGCAGCGCTGATTCTTGCGATCGTCGCGCCCACACTGACTGTGACGGGACCTCTCTGGATTTGGTAAGAAGGGGTCAAGCCAAACATAGTAAGGGTTGTGCCTTTCTCGTTACCGAGCAAAAAGTTCATCCCCAAAGCAACATTTTTCCCTACCGGCAGTTCAATATCGGCGCCAAAAGCTGGCATCATATCAGTCTGAGGAACTTCTGAGGGCAGAAGCGCGCCTCCTTTCAACCGTAGAGTTAGAGGAGCTTGCCCATTGGGCTCATCGAGACGCTGTGTGGCTTTTAGCTTGGCCGCTGAGGCACTGCCGGTAAGTAGAACAAGAACGAGCGCGATAGGCTTAAGATACATTTTTAACTCCCTTTTCTGTGGTCCTAAGACCGTTGCGTTTTAAAATTGCAATCAGAATGCCAAAACGCGGAGGCGTTGTTGGCCTAGGAACGAGTTTCGATTCAATCGTTTTTCAAGAATGAGAAATCAAAATAGAGAACGATGAATCAGGATTGAGGATCGTTGTTACCGCGACCAGCGTTTTTGCAAAACGAAGCTGAGACTCTGTCCGATGGGAACGTTATGAGAAACGGATTGGAAGAGCCTTTGATCGGCATAAGCCAAAGACAGCGAAAGCGTGGAACTCGCCATATAGCTTAACTGCAAAGTTGACTGCCAGCCCATTTCCGAAGGGGTATCAAACGACAACGGGCCTTCAACCGAAATCGGGGCTTCATAAATAGGACCGACAAAAGCGCCGATGCGGAAAGAACCGGCGCCGGGACTAACTCCCAAACCCAAGCCGGCCGACAAATTGGCCCCCGGAACATAGCGGCTATCACCATAGGAATGAGCGAAGCTTTGGCCGATTTGCCCTAATAACGAAACATCCCAGCTTCCCCACGTCTTAAGCAAAAGCACCCCGGCGGAAACCCCCCAGAAGCCTTTTCCTGAAACATCAATCGCGTTCAACTGAGAAGATTCAAAGCGGGAAGTGCCGGTCGGCACGCGGGCTTGAACAAAGACAAAGCCTTTGGGGACCCAAGCCGAAAACGCCCACTCCGGTAGCGCCTCATACGCCACGTTCAAAGTAATATCTCCCACTGACCAAGCTCCCGTGTCGCCCACGGCCCGATAACGCAAGGGAAGGCTTGTTCCTATCTGCCAACGATCACTGAGTAGGGTTGCGGCGTCGAGTTGCGAGGCAAAGGTCTCAGGCGTTTTCGCGTCGCTTAAAGCAGTAATCTTGCCGCTCGGTTGGGCCAACGCCGAGATGCGACCCGCGGTAAGCGTGGTCGAGATCTGGGTTTTATCGTCCCCTGAAATAATCGAAGGAAAAGCGCTGTTGGAACCGCAGCACGCCGCACCTCGCACCTGCGAAGGGAGAACGCACAAACAGGCAACAATGAGAATGTGTTTAAGGTACTTCAAGTTCCAGGCGTTGGGTTTCTTTCTTACCCTCGTAAGACGCAGCCACTCCGAGGTACCAGGTGCCGGAATCAATGGTGAAGTTTACTTTATAGACGCCAGGTTCTTCCTTGGCAGAGTCAAAAGTGATGGGATCGCAGCCGCAAATCTTTTTGATCGGAAAGGTGGCGTCCACATCTACTGGCGTAGAAGTCGAGCAGTCTGTAAAACGCAAAGTCGCTTCGGCCTCTTTATTGTTTTCCGGCGCCTTTTGCCAGCTAAGCTCTGAGCAGACTCCCAACTTCGTAAACTCGATTTTCGTGGAGGCGGTGTAACTGACTCCTGCCACAATGACTTCGCCTTCTTCGGACGCGAAGGAATCTTCTTCCGTTCGTGCGCCCACTTCGTGGTCCGCACAGCTCACTAAGAGAAGTAGAAAAAGGCTAACCCATACTCGCATGATTATCTCCTGATGGCGCAACCCAAGACCCGAACCGAGGCGTGCTTTGGAGCCCGTCCCGCCTGGATTTCTGTTAGCGCGTCTTTTAAGTAGTGTTTGTTTGCGGAAGCCGCTTCATGACTGTCGTCGACCCCGCCTTGGTAAAGGGTCTTTCCCTTTTTATCTAGCACGAAAACATGGGGCGTCTTAAGCGCCCGAAAATGATCCGCGTACTGCAAGCGGTTGTCTCTTAAAATAGGAAACGAAAGAGGGAAACGGGTGAAGTGCTCTCTCAGTTCATCCGGTGTTTCATCCTGATTGGAGACGATGCCCACAAACTGCATCTCCTTAAAAGTGTTCGCAAGCTTCTCGATGGGAGGTTCGTGGCTAGCGGAGCAGGGACAGCGCGAGGACATGAAAACGACCACCGTCGGCTTGCCGCCCTCCAGGGGCAGGGAAACCGCGCTTTGCGTGCGCACGTCGTTTCCTTCAATGGAGAGGGCGAGGGCTCGAGGCGCAAAGCTCCCGATAAGCGCACCCAGGGCAATTAATTGAAAAAGGCGAGGCACCAAACGCGGACTCCTATCAATAGACCCCTTCTTAACTCCAAATCTTCTAACCTGCCAGGTGTGTGTATACAATGGCTTAACCGGGGTGTCAAGGGGATGTACAAGTTCATGTGAGCAATATCAAGTAGTTAGGTTTGGGTGGCTTGGAATTAGACAGCACTGTCAAAAGTGTAAAGGGTTGGAACGAACGTTAAACTAGCCAGAATACAGGGGAAATGGGGAAGGGGGTGGTGGCCTAGGGCTTGCAAAACTAACGGGTGTGGTTCTGGGGTAGAGAAGGAAATTTTTAGGGGGAGCGCAAAAATGAACACACCGTCCAACATTTACAATTTCACGGACTATCGGGGTTTTTTGAAAGACCGTTATCGTCAACTCAAAGAGACTGATCCGGCGTTTAGCTTTCGATTTTTCTCCAAGCAAGCAGGATTCGGAAGTCCTAACTATTTAAAGCTTGTGATGGACGGCAAACGTAACTTGAGCGATGAAGCGATTGGCAAATTTGCCAAGGGCTTACGCCTTGATGCTTACGAAGCGGAATATTTTAAGTACATGGTTGGCTACAACCAGTGCGAAGAGAAGATGAAGAGAGAAGTCTACGAAGCGAAACTTCATTATCTTCGTGAGCTCTTTAAGGTGAAGGAACTTATTCCTGAGCACTACGACTA
>JBGSIC010000008.1:0-116419 GCA_041751875.1 Bdellovibrionota bacterium | reverse complement strand
TTTGCCGGATGGCACCGAGATGGTGATGCCTGGCGATAACATCACCTTGAACATCGATTTGATCACCCCCATCGCGATGGAAAAAGAACTTCGCTTTGCTATCCGCGAAGGCGGCCGAACAGTCGGCGCCGGTGTGGTGACGGAGATTACGGAATAATATGCGATCCCAGAAGATAAGAATTCGATTGAAAGCATTTGATTACAAACTGCTGGACCAGTCTGTAACCGAAATTGTGGACACGGCGAAACGAACGGGTGCGAAAGTGGCCGGACCGATTCCCTTGCCCACTCGAATCAATCGTTACACGGTGTTGCGCTCGCCGCACGCCGATAAAAAGTCACGCGAACAGTTCGAAATCCGAACTCACAAGCGCTTGATTGACATCCTCGAGCCTACACAAAACACCATCGACTCGCTCATGAAGCTCGATTTATCCGGAGGAATTGACGTCTCTATTACCTTATAGGGCAACGATTTAGAGTAGTACCATGCCATCACTTCCTTTATATAATTTGAAAAAATCAAAAGTGGGCACCGTCGAACTAGACGATGCGGTTTTCGCTGGTGAGATTCACGCTCATTTGATCAACCAAGCGGTTCGCACACACATTGCCAAGTACTATGAGTACAAAACAGCGAACTCACTCACCCGTAGTGAAGTGAAAGCGACCCGCCAAAAAGTGTACAAGCAAAAAGGCACAGGCCAGGCCCGACACGGTAACTCCACAGCGCCTATTTTTGTGGGTGGTGGTAAATCACACGGTCCCCGACCACGTCGCGACAGCTTTAAAACAAATAAAAAGGTAATGCGTGCGGCGATGATCAGCGCGCTTTCGCAGCTTCAAAAAGAAGATCGCATTTTTATTGTTGATTCGCTTGCGATGGATAAGTTCAGCACAAAGGCAGTTGCTGAGACGATGAAGACCTTTGGTTTGCAGTCCGCGTTGGTAGTGAATGAGCCCGGTAAAGATGCTGAGAAGCGCTTTAGCAAAAGCTCCCGCAATCTCAAGGGTTTCAAATCGCTCGCTACCCAGGGCGTGAACATCTTTGATTTGCTGAAATACAAGAACTTGTTCTTGAGCCAAGATGCGGCCAAGAAGCTGACGGAGCGGATTAAAAATGTATGAAATAATTAGACGCCCGCTCATTACGGAGAAGGCCACGCTGCGTGCCACCACGCTGAACGAATATGCGTTTGAAGTGGACTACTCTGCCAATCGATCGGAAATCAAAAAAGCCGTTGAGAAATTGTTTAACGTAAAGGTCGTTCGCGTGAACACGTTGGTGTCTCGCAAGGATCCGAAACGCTTGGGCCGATTCATGGGCTCCCGCAAGTTGTGGAAAAAGGCGTTGGTGAAGTTAAAGGAGGGCGACAAACTCGATTTTGTCGCGAGCTAGTTCATGGCAATTTTTTCCTATAAACCGAATACACCAGCCCGTCGCTTCTACTCCCATAGCGATTTCAGCGAGCTTTCCAAGAAAAAGCCCGAGAAACGTCTTTTGGCGCCAAAGAAGAGCACCGGTGGGCGTAACTGCTATGGTCGTATCACCAGCCGCTTTCGTGGCGGTGGTCACAAGCGTCAGTATCGCATTATTGATTTTCGTCGCAGCAAGCGTGACATCGTCGGCCGAGTAGCGGCGTTGGAATACGATCCCAACCGCACGGCGCGCTTGGCGTTGATCAACTATGTTGATGGCGAGAAGCGCTATATCCTAGCGCCTCATGATATTAAGGTCGGTTCGGAGGTTTTAGCTTCCGAAACCGCAGACATTCAAAACGGCAATTGCTTGCCGCTTAACAAGATTCCCGCTGGTACCAGCGTGCACAACATCGAGATCAAACCCGGTGGTGGCGGCAAGATGGTACGTAGCGCGGGCGGAATGGCACAGCTTGTGGGCTTCGATAAAGGTTACGCACAGCTTCGCATGCCTTCTGGCGAAATTCGCCTTGTCTCGGAGAAATGCTGGGCCACGATTGGTCAGGTCGGCAATCTGGAGCATGAAAACGTTTCCATTGGTAAAGCCGGACGAACCCGGTGGCTGGGATGGCGCCCGCATAACCGCGGCGTCAGTATGAACCCGGTAGATCATCCGATGGGTGGTGGTGAAGGCCGTACATCAGGCGGACGTCACCCGACCACACCTTGGGGTATCAAAACCAAGGGTAAGAAGACGCGGAATAACAAGCGCACAAATCGCTTCATCCTGCGGTCTAAAAAGAAGAGGAGCTAGCGCATGGCGCGTTCGATTAAAAAAGGGCCTTTTATTGATTCGCATCTTCAGAAGAAGGCGGACCAGGCCAAGTCGCGAGATGATCGTAAGGTTATTAAGACCTGGTCACGTCGCTCGACGATTTTCCCCGAAATGGTGGGACTTACCTTTGCGGTTCACAACGGAAGAAAGTTTATCCCGGTGTTTGTCACGGAAAACATGGTCGGTCATAAGTTTGGCGAATTCGCCCTTACCCGCACCTTTCATGTGCACTCCGGGGATCGTAAAACGAAGGTAGAGGACAACGCGTAATGGAAGTCAGCGCTAAATTGAAATACGCTCGCATCACGCCCCGAAAGGCTCGCTTAGTGGCAAAGCTGGCGGAAGGACTGCCGGTTGAGAAGGCGGGGCACCAACTCAAGTTTTCTCAAAAAAAGGGCGGCAAGATTATCGGTAAGATTTTGAACTCAGCGATTGCCAACGCCAAAGAAAAGGGCGGCATCGACGTAGACAATCTTTTCGTGAAGCAAGTCATTGTCGGCGATGGCCCCATGATGAAACGTTTCATGCCGCGCGCTCAGGGACGAGCGACGCAGATTATTAAAAAGATGAGTCACATCACAGTCATTTTAGACGAGGGTAGATAATGGGTCAGAAGACACATCCCATAGGGTTTCGGCTCGGCGTAAATAAAACCTGGCACTCGCGCTGGTACAGCAATCAGGATTACGCAAAGTTTTTGCATGAAGATCTCGCGGCACGCGCCTTCTTGAAGAAGAAGTTGCGTCATGCTGGTGTTTCCAAGATCGACATCGAACGAGTGGCGAATAAAACGAAGGTAAACATTCATACTTCGCGCCCTGGCATCGTGATTGGCAAAAAAGGCACGGGCATCGATGCTCTTCGCGCTGAAGTGAAGAAGTATATCAAGACCACGCCTGAAATTTTCTTGAACATCATCGAAGTGCGCAAAGCGGAAGCCAACGCCGTTTTGATCGCGGAAAACATTGCCGACCAGCTTGAGCGTCGTATTGCTTTCCGTCGCGCGATGAAAAAAGCCATGAGCCAAGCCTTTAAGTTTGGCGTCAAGGGTATCAAGGTTCAATGCGCCGGTCGTTTAGGCGGAACTGATATCGCCCGTACGGAACGTTATGCCGAAGGCAGTGTGCCTTTGCATACCATTCGCGCGGACATCGACTACGGGACGGCAGAAGCTTGTACAACTTACGGTCAGATCGGCGTAAAAGTTTGGGTCTACCGTGGTGAATTATTAGAAAAACGTCGGCGTCGGGGACCGGTACCTGAAGGCGACCACCAGGAAACAGAAAACGGATAAGCGACTATGTTAAGCCCGAAAAGAGTTAAATACCGAAAACAGCAGACGGGTCGAATGCGCGGCAAAGCGTACCGTGGTAGCGACCTTAACTTCGGCGACTTCGGTCTTCAGGCGATGGAGTGCGGATACATCACTTCGCGCCAGATTGAAGCGTGCCGTGTGGCAATGACCCGTTCGATTAAGAAAACAGGCAAAGTGTTTATTCGCATTTTCCCTGACAAGCCCCGCACGAAGAAGCCTTTGGAAACTCGCATGGGTAAAGGAAAAGGAAATCCTGAGTACTGGGTGTTTGTCACTAAGCCCGGCCGCATCTTGTTCGAGATGGAAGGCGTAGACGCAGCGTTGGCTAATGAAGCCCTCTCACTTGCGGCTCACAAGCT
Organism: Bdellovibrionota bacterium; assembly: GCA_041751875.1. Taxonomy (GTDB): domain Bacteria; phylum Bdellovibrionota; class FAC87; order UBA2466; family JACKAF01; genus JBGSIC01. The sequence goes on along the minus strand of JBGSIC010000008.1, from coordinate 112,491 downwards.
TCCGGTTTTGACGAGAATTGTTGACCGTAAAGGGATGTTGTAATGGAAGCGAGCGAACTCAGACAATTTAGTGTGGAAGACCTCACCAACCGCGTAAAGCAGTGGAGAGAAGAACTCTTCCGAGCCCGATTGAAGAAAATGGGCAGTGAGATGAAAGACGTCAGTGTCTTTAAAAAGCTGCGACATGATATCGCGCGCGGACTGTTAGTCATTGGCGAAAAAAAGAGAGGCGTGACAGTCGCAAAACAGACAGGCGCCGCGGACTCGTCGAAGGCGGCCGTAACTTCGCCTGTCCTAGAAGATAAACCGGTGAGCAAGACTAAAGCCAAAAAGGCCAAGACTGAAGTTGAGGATAAAACGTGAAAGAAGAAGCAGTAGATAAGCCCGTTACGGCCGAAAGCGGCGGTACGATTAGCACGAAAAAGCGCCGTCAGGTCATCCGTGGCGTTGTGCTTTCCGACAAAATGAATAAGACCCGCGTGATCGTAATCAAACGACGCGTCCGACATGGTCTTTATCAGAAGCAACTAGCACGCAAGTCGAAGATTCACATCCATGATGAGAAGAACGAAAGCAAAGCAGGAGATTTGGTCACGGCCGTACTAACGCGCCCTCTGTCCAAAAACAAACACTTTAGACTTAAGGCTATTTTGCAGAAAGCGAATGCAGAAGTATGATTCAGAGCTTTACACGACTTAATGTCGCCGACAATTCAGGTGCAAAAGAAGTCATGTGCTTCAAAGTCCTCGGTGGCTCGCGCCGCCGTTACGCTTCCGTAGGCGACGTCATCGTCGTTACGATTAAAAAAGCGTTGCCGACTTCCAAAGTCCGCAAAGGAACGGTTCACAAGGCTGTTGTCGTTCGCACGAAAAAAGAAATTGGCCGTCCTGATGGCTCGTACATCCGCTTTGATGACAACGCGGCTGTGCTTTTAAACGCGGCTCTTGAGCCTGTCGGTACCCGTATCTTTGGGCCCGTCGCTCGTGAATTGCGCGGCGTGAAAGAATCTTTCATGAAGATCGTCTCGCTGGCGCCGGAGGTATTGTAATGAAGGCTTCCGCTAAGAAACCTACCCGCATGCACATCCGTAAAAAGGATGTCGTACAGGTGATGGTCGGCAAGGAAAAGGGCAAGACTGGCAAAGTATTGCGTCTTATCCCTGCCAAGGCCCGCGTGGTAGTTGAAAAGCTAAATATCGTGAAGCGTCACTCCAAAGCCCAAGGCACGAAGCCAGGTGGCATCGTGGAGAAAGAATCTTCGCTCGCAATATCGAACGTTCTTCTTTATTGCGATAAGTGCGGAAAAGGCGTTCGCAGTGGTGTGAAGGCTTCCGACAAAGGACCCAAGCGCTTTTGCAAGAAATGCAAAACGGAATTTAAGTAAGAGGCTGTTGTGGAACCGAGAATGTACGAGAAATTTAAGAAGCAGGTAGCACCCGAACTTGAGAAAGAGTTCAGCTTGAAAAACAAGATGCAGGTGCCTCGCTTGAAAAAGATTTTGGTTTCCATGTGTATCAAGGAAGCCCAAACGGACATCAAGGCGATGGAAAGAGCGATGGCGGATGTTGCCACCATCACCGGCCAAAAGCCGAAACTCACCCGCGCCAAAAAAGCGATCGCGGCGTTCAAACTGCGTGAAGGCGTGCCCTTGGGTTGCGTTTCCACGTTGCGGGGCGCCCGTATGTGGGAATTCTTCGATCGCCTGGCCAATGTGTCCCTTCCCCGCGTGCGCGATTTCCGAGGGATTTCTCCCAAGGGTTTCGACGGTGCCGGAAACTACACAATGGGCCTGAAGGATCAGATCATTTTCCCTGAAATCAACTACGACAAGATCGACAAGATGCGGGGAATGAACATTACGTTTGTCACGTCTGCAGCGGATGACAAACAGGGCTATGCCCTATTGGATAAACTTGGGCTGCCTTTTAGAAAGAACTAGGAGTTATTTAAGATATGGCGAAACTGTCCTTACGGGTTAAAGCAAAGCAGAAGCCCAAGTTTAAAGTGCGCGGATACAACCGCTGCCCCCAGTGTGGCAGACCCCGCGCGTTCATCCGGAAATTTCAGTTGTGCCGTCTCTGCTTCCGCAAGTTGGCGCTCAGTGGGATGTTGCCTGGAGTAATCAAAGCAAGTTGGTAAATTATGACATCTGATTCAGTAGCAGAATTTTTAACTCGGGTTCGTAACGCAGTAGACGCTCGCCACAAAAAAGTGGACGTCGCAGCCAGTCGCTTGCGTGTATCGATCGCCGAAATCTTGAAAAAGAACGGTTTTATCCGCAACTACAAGTTGTACCGTCAGGAACAAAAAGGCATTTTGCGGATTTATTTGAAGTACGTGGAGAAAGACCAGCCGGTGATTCATGGGATTACTCGAGTGAGCAAGCCCAGTCGCCGTGTGTACAGCACCTACGCCAAGGTTCCCAAAATTTTGGGAGGCATGGGCCTGTCGGTTCTTTCGACATCTAAAGGTGTAATCTCCGATGAAACTGCCCGCACTGAAAAAGTGGGCGGCGAAATCATTTGCTCGGTTTGGTGATATGTCGAGAATTGGAAAAAGACCCGTAAAAATTACTCAGGGCGTTAAGGTCAACTACAAGGCTCCCGTTTTAGAGGTGAGTGGGAAACTTGGTACGCTAAAGCGCACCATTCCTGAACGGCTCAACGTGGAAATTGCGGCGGATGAAATCCGTCTCACCCCGAAAGATGAGGAATCGGGGAACCTTCACGGCTTGTACCGCACGCTTATTAAGAACATGGTCCATGGAGTCTCTGAAGGGTTCTCGCGCCACTTGGAATTGCAAGGCGTCGGTTACCGAGCCACCACCAAAGGCGACAGCATCAACTTACAGGTTGGTTTCTCTCACCCGGTTGACTTCCCTTTACCCGCTGGCGTGAAGGCCAAGGTTGAGGCCAGCACTCAGATTAGTATCACTGGCGCGGACAAAGAACTTTTGGGCGAACTGGCGGCTAATCTCCGCAAAATCCGTCCTCCTGAGCCTTACAAGGGCAAGGGCATCCGTTATAAGGGCGAGCACATTACCTTGAAACAAGGTAAGGCCGCTGCAGGGAAGGCGTAAGATGGCAAAGCTAAGCAGAAAAGGCAGCGCGAAAGTCGAAACGCGCGTAAAGCGGAAAATTAAGTTCAAGAAGAAACTTTTGGCGTCTGGCTCAAAGCGCCCCCGTTTGGTGGTGTTTCGTAGCAATAAGTTCTTGTATGCGCAGATCATAGACGACACGCAATCCAAGACTTTGTGCCAAGCTAACAGCGCAGAGAAAGACTTAGGCTCCTTGAAGTCGAAGAAAGACATGGAAGCCGCAAAAGCCGTAGGCAAATTGATTGCCCAACGTCTTTTGCAAACAAAAGCAGATGCCAAAGAAATCGTTTTTGATCGCAACGGCTACGGCTTTCACGGTCGCGTAAAAGCTTTAGCGGATGGTGCAAGAGAGGCAGGACTGACGTTCTAATGAAACTCGCAAAGAAAATTGATCCCAACAAACTAGACCTGACTGAACGCATTGTGCACATCAACCGCGTCGCCAAAGTAGTGAAAGGCGGTCGCCGGTTTTCGTTCAGTATTTTGGTCGTGGTAGGCGATTTCAACGGACACGTCGGAGTGGGTTTAGGTAAAGCCCGTGAAGTGCCCGAAGCCATTCGCAAGGCCGGTGAAGCCGCTCGTAAGTCTTTATTGAAGATTCCCCTTAGTAACGGGACCTTCCCTCACGAGATTTTGGGTAAGTTCGGCGCGGCTTCGGTCATGCTAAAGCCCGCTTCGGAAGGAACGGGAGTGATCGCGGGCGGCGCGTGCCGTTCCATTCTAGAAATTTCAGGTATTCGCAATGCGCTGACTAAGTCTTTCGGGACCAGCAATCCGCACAACTTGGTCAAAGCGACCTTGAACGGTTTGCAATCAATGCGTACCGCGGATGATGTAGCTCGCGAACGTGCGCAAGGCATGGACGCTTAAGTCAGGTAGTTAGAAAACGAGAAGTACGGAAGTAGGATTTTTCTGATGGCGAAGAAAGTACAAGTTCAATTAGTTCGCAGTGTGATTGGTTTCCCGGAATGGATGCGTGTCGTGGTGCGAACCATGGGACTGCGCCGCATGCACCAAAAAGTGCTGCTTCCGGACAATGGGTGCACCTGGGGCCAAGTGAAACGCGTTCCGCATTTGGTGAAAGCGGAAACTGTGGAGGAAAGTCATGGCAAATAATGAGTTAGCCCATGGCCTATCCAACCTTGAAGCGGTCCCTGGGTCGCGCAAAGAGCGCATCCGTGTCGGCCGCGGTATTGGATCGGGCAAAGGTAAGACCTCCGGACGCGGTGGCAAAGGCCAAACCGCACGTTCAGGTAAGGGTCGCCCCTTCGGCTTTGAAGGCGGTCAGATTCCCCTTTATCGTCGTCTCCCTAAGTTTGGTTTCAAGAATCCTACGCGTAAGGAATACGCCACGGTTAACCTAAGTGATCTGGACGCCGCTTATAAAGATGGCGAATCGGTCACCCCAGAAAACCTGGTTGAAAAAAAGTGCTTACGCTCCAAGTCCCCTCTCGTGAAGGTGCTTGGCGACGGCGCTTTGACCAAGAAACTTTCGATCAAGGCTCATAAATTTTCAAAATCAGCGATCCAAAAAATCAACCAAGCAGGCGGCACCGTAGAGGAGATCAAGATTGAGCGCAGTTGAGGGGCTTACCAAGATTCCCGAACTGAGGCGGCGAATCTTATTTACATTGGGTTTACTCGCGGTCTACCGCATCGGTTGTCACATACCTGTTCCAGGCGTAAACACCGATACGTTGGCTCGCTTTTTTCAAGGCAATCAAAGCACTCTGTTCGGCATGCTGAATATGTTCAGCGGGCAAGCGCTTGAAAACGCCTCGATTTTCGCGCTGGGGATCATGCCCTATATTAGCGCGTCTATTATTTTCCAACTCTTGACCGTTATCTGGCCCTATCTGGCGCAACTACAAAAAGAGGGCGAGCTGGGCCGCCAGAAAATTAATCAATACACGCGTTACGCTACCGTCGTTATTTCGATGGTTCAGGGCAGCGCGATTGCAAGCGTACTGGTTTCCGCCGATGGGGGAAACTACGTGCTTCAAAGTGGTGTTCAGTTCAAAGTTTTGGCAGTAGCAACACTCGCCGCGGGTACGGCCTTTATCATGTGGCTGGGTGAGCAGATCACCGAGCGCGGAATTGGTAACGGAATCTCCCTTATCATTTTCGCCGGTATCGCCGCAGGCATTCCAACCGGCATGCAGCAAACTTTCCAGCTCGTAAAAGACGGCCAGCTCTCCCCCATCATCCTTGTCTTGATGGTGGCATTCATGGTCGTGGTGGTCGGTGTGATCATCTTTTTGGAACAAGGCCAGCGCCGCATTCCGATTCAGTATGCTAAGCGCCAGATGGGCCGTCGTTTATACGGCGGGCAATCGACTCACTTACCCTTGAAGATCAACACCAGCGGCGTGATTCCGCCTATTTTCGCCTCGTCGCTATTGATGGCGCCGCTGACGATCGTAAGCTTCATCCCGCCTGGCCCGGTCTCGACCTACATCACAGACATGTTCGGCAGGGGAAGCCTCGTTTACTACATGTTCTTCGTCGGACTTATCGTGTTTTTCTGCTTTTTTTACACCGCGGTGGTTTTTAATCCAGATGACGTGGCCGAGAACCTGAAAAAGTATGGTGGATACGTCCCTGGCATTCGCCCGGGTAAGAATACGAGCGACTATATCGACAAGGTGCTTTCTCGCATCACGGCGGGCGGTGCGCTTTATCTGGCTTTGATCTGTTTGTTGCCTGATTTCCTTATTACCAAGTTCAAAGTGTCCTTCTTCTTCGGCGGAACGACACTTTTGATTCTGGTGGGCGTGGCACTGGATACAGTCGCCAAAATTCAAACCTTCCTACTCACGCGTGATTACGAAGGCTTCATGAAGAACGCTAAACTCCGGGGCCGCCGGGGTTAACCCGTGAAGATCGCAGTCTTACTGGGAGCTCCGGGTACGGGAAAAGGCACTCAAGCCAAACGGCTCATTCCCTTCGGTTTTAAGCACTATTCAACGGGCGATATGCTTCGCCAGGCGATTAAGGAAGGCAGTGCCCTGGGCAAGGAAGCCGACCGGATCATTCACAAAGGGGAGCTCGTGCCCGATCCCCTGATGATCCAGCTCATCGAGACTACCTTTGCCCCGCTTCCCAAGGACACCAAGGTCCTTCTGGACGGGTTTCCTCGTACGGTCCCCCAGGCGGAGGCTCTAGACAACAAGCCCAACACTCGAGTAGCTTTGGCCCTCAATTTTAAGGTCCCTGAAGGGCACCTCATTAAGCGCCTCACGGGACGCCGAACGTGCAAAAATTGCGGGTCGACATTCCATGTGGATTTTATGGCCCCTCAAAAAGAGGGACGCTGTGATAAATGCGGCTCGGAGCTCGTTCAACGGGAAGACGATAAAGCCGGCGTGGTACAGAAACGATTAGATGTTTTTTACAAGCAAACGGCCCCGCTAATCGAGTACTACAATAAGCAAGGCGTTTTAAAACATATCAACGCCGACCGCGAAGCGGATGAAGTCGAAGCTGAATTGTTGGAAATTTTTAAGCCATGGTCCAAGTAAAATCAAAACGTGAACTAGATTTGATGCGCGAAGTGGGAAAGCGTGTCGCCAAGGTGCTCTCTCAGGTGGCAGCCCACGCGGCCCCCGGCATTACGCTCTTGGAGCTCGACACAATGGCTGAGGAGCTTAGCCTGAAAGAGGGCTGCAAACCCGCGTTCAAAGGCTATCAAGGTTTTCAGCATACGCTGTGCACTTCTGTGAACGAACAGATCGTTCACGGCATCCCCTCAGACCGCATTCTCAAAGACGGGGACATCGTGGGACTCGACTTCGGTCTGGTGCTCGATGGCTTTTACGGCGATAGCGCCATCACGGTTCCGATAGGAAAAATTTCCGAAGATGCCAAAGAGTTATGCGTTACCACCTTGCGCGCATTGTATGCCGGTATTGAACAATGCCGGGCCGGTAAATCGCTCAAAGATGTGGCTCGTGCTATCGAAGGCTGCGCCCAAAAAAACGCGTTTGGCGTGGTGCGTGAGTTTGTGGGTCACGGGATAGGACGCCGTTTGCACGAAGATCCGCAAGTGCCCAACTATGCGGCTGGTGCTTCCAATTTGGTTTTGAAACCGGGAATGACTATCTGTCTGGAGCCGATGATCAATCAGGGTCGGCCGGAGATGCGGGTTTTGGACGACGGCTGGACAGCCGTTTCCCGCGACGGTAGCCTTTCTGCACATTACGAACACTCTGTTGCTATCACTGAAGGAGCGCCCGAAGTGCTCACGGAGTGGGGTTCGTCAGCGCCTTATGCAGGTTTTCTGCAAAAAGCAGCTGGGATCCAGTTGTAAAAGATTAAGGAGCTTAGAGGGAGTCCATGGGGAAAGAAGAGCTGATCAAGGTAGAAGGCGTGGTCGTCGAGCCCCTGCCGAACGCGATGTTTCGCGTTGAACTCGAAGGTGGGCGTAGAGTTCTCGCTCATATCTCAGGCAAAATGCGGATGCACTACATCCGAATCCTCCCCGGAGACAAAGTGACTGTCGAACTTTCTCCTTACGATCTGACCCGCGGAAGAATCACTTACCGTTCCAAGTAACCCAACCCCCCTTTGCTTCATATGCCACCGTCCGCGTTGCGTCGTGCATCCAACTGTTACGGGAGTAGGATGGACTCCTTTAGGAGATAACCATGATAAACCGTCTTTTTTCCTCGCTAGCGATTTTTGGATTAATACTCGCCGTACCCGCTTTTGCGGAAACGGAAGAAGAGTTTGCCGAAGTGCGCTGGGCCTGTGCCGCCAACAACGTAAAGGGTTCGGGCCCCTATTGGGGTTACGGTGTCACCGAAGAGCAAGCCCGAGTGGAGGCCGTTCGCGTTTGCAACCAAGCTTCCCTTTTTCGGTGCTGGCCGGTTCCCGATTCGTGCTCTGAAATAGAAGCCGAATAAATCAATACAGTTGAGCTCGGACTATTCTTAAGAATAGTCCGAGCTCAACTGTCCCGCTCCCCAAAAAGCCTATCATTCGCCTCCCTTGGGGAAGCCAGGTTGTGCTCCGCGCCATCTTTTGCTACAAGCCTCCTCACTTGGAGGTCCCGTGCGAATCGTTTTATCTGTTTTCGTTGGGCTTTGTTTGGTTGCCCTATCGGCTTGCCGATACTCGACTATTCCGCTTGATGGCAAAGCGACCCTATCCCCCTCCCAGTACCGAACAAAAATCAAGGGTGGGTGGAAACTGAAAGAATATTACGGCGCTTACTTTTCGGATGCTCGGCTTTCCAAGCTTCTTAAAGGCTTTGCCACGGACGGGGAAACCATCGCCTTTGCGAACGAGAAAACCGGCGAAAACCCTTTGGGTCAACGGCGCTCGCTAGATATCCAAGAGTCCAGAGTTACTGTCAGTGATGCTCTCACCTTGGAAGGCGAGCACGAACTTCACTTCGACATCGAAGCCATGAGCGAAAATGCCCTTTTGTTGAAAGTGACCGCACCCAGCTATTCCAAGGAAATGAGTGCGCAGCTTAAATATGCCCGGACCGCGCACGACACTCATTTTGTTAGTTTGAAGCGAGAGCTAGCCAAACAATTTGCCACAGAGTTCGATGCGGCATTTGACCGTTGGTTCGACGCGAAAGGCGAAGTTTGCCGATGGAGAACAAACCTAAAAGGGGAATTTGAAAACTACGAACTCGTCGCTAAAAGTGGGCTTCACCCCCATGACACGGTCATCGCGGTGAGTGGTACCGTGACGGACATCTGGGCTGGCTGTGACTCCATCCGGGACGAGATTGAAGCCGCGGAACCGAAGGTACTTGCTTCGATTTATAGTGAGAATGGTTTTTCGGTTTTAGTTGAGCGTTTTCGGGATAGACGCCACGCTCGCCGCGTTCTCTATGAATTCCGGTACGAAGACTAACCCCGCGCTAGAATAACTTCTGAATAGCTTCTGTCGGACGCCCGATAACCGCCCTATTGTCTCTCACCACAATGGGACGCTCTAGAAGCGACGGATTTTCCGCGATGGCTTTCAGAACCGCGTCGCCATCTTTGGCATCAATCCCCAATTCTTGGAACAAAGGCTCCTTGGTCCGGGCGATAGCGTGAGGTTCCACCCCCAATAACTGCACCAGCTCCCGAAGAGCCTTCTCGTCCAAAGGCGTGTCCATGTACTCAATCACACGCGGATTAATGTCTTTCTCGTCCAACAACCCCAAGGCCGCTCGGCTTTTACTGCATCGGGGGTTGTGAAGGATGGTCCATCCGGGAAGAAAAACGATTGAGTTGGTCATGTCCCCTAGTTCTATCCCACGGCCCCCTCCCCGCCAACCGAACCATTGTTCTCATCATTGGCCTATGCTATGAGCACCGCATGGTACATTCTCTTCTGCTCTGTGTTTTGGCTGTGTTTTCTTTACTGGGCGCGCCTCTTCAGGCAGACGACTACTCTGTCGCGGAAGCCCTTACCGAAGCGTACGCGTTTTCAGATGGCCGCTTGATTGTTTTGCACTCGCAAGCTTCTCAGCACCGCCTGTCGCGCACGAATACGCAGACGCAGGTGGACTACTATCTCTCTGAACTGAGGCCGGGCGGGGACTACACAAACACGCATTTCATTGGGAGCTATAACAGCCACCAAGAAGTGGCGCTCGCTGCTGATAACACCACCCTCTTTTTCGCACACGCTAAAGAAAATGGGACCAACCAAGTCATCATCGACTCGTTCGATGTGCGTTCCCTTCAACCCAAAAGCTCAAGCGTCTTTCGCCTAGAAAAAAATGCCTCCCCCCGCCGCATTTTGCTCAAGCCCTTTGGAAAAGAACTTTTTGTCGCCGTGGAATCTTACGAAAGTAACGACGAGGGGATCATTTCAGGCCTTTACCTTGGCCGGGTGGGACAGGTTGGAACCTTAGTCGTACCGAAATTGCGCAGACACATCCCGCTTAAAAAAGAACTAGGTGATTTAGAAACCGAACAAGTTCAGGGCCTTCCTCCAGAAAATGCCTCTATCGCGGACCTGACAGCAGGTTTAAAAGCAATTTCCCAATCCACCACTGGCGGACGGGAACTGATTAGCGACCTTTCCCTCTCGGAGGTCGAAAAGGGCCGGTTCGAAATCGAGTTGATTTCGTACATCCCGCACCCGCGCTACCCAGAATTGGTACAGCGGAGCTTTGTTTGCGAAACCGAATGCGAGGAGATGGGTCCTCCCCTTCAATGCCCTCTATTTAATTCCCTTGAGCGATACTTGATTGAGCCGCGCTTTAATGAGCAGGGCAGATTCGTTACGGGAGAAAAAGAGGTGCGGACCCTCCCCACGCCCTGGATGCAAGAACCCGTGGGGCATCTTCAATACACCAACTCCCAGCAGCGCTACGGTGGCATCCTTCGCCTCTCCTTTGCTCCTATTTCCGCTGAATCGGGTGGGTGGCTCATTAGAAATCTTTTCGACCGCGGCATTGGCATCGCCCGGTATGATGCCGAAGGCACCCCGTGGGAGACGTCCTCGCACCCCCCGCCAGGCATGCAGATCGTCCCCGAATGCGGGGGTCGTATTGTCGCCGAAGCCCGAAAGAGCCCTTTTGGCCCGCCCACGGACGCTCCCTAGCGGGCGTTTTGGTGCGTAGTTCCAAGATTCTGGCAAATGCGCGAAACGCGCTCCTGGTAGGAAAAGATGGCGCTTGAGGCCAATAGAATTGACAACTTAGTATCACCTGGCCTAAATAAGTCTTTCGACTTTAAGGCCGAAGGGATTGTGTGTGAAAGTAAGGGCGTCGGTAAAGAAAATTTGTAATAAATGTCGCATATTTAGACGGGGCGGAGTCGTTCGCGTCAGTTGCGCTGACCCGCGCCACAAACAACGGCAGGGATAGTAAAGCATGGCCAGAATCGCGGGCGTTGATCTACCAAGAAATAAAAGAATTGAAGTAGGACTTACCTACATCTTTGGCATTGGCCGTAGCCAATCGACCAAGATATTGGCCGATATCAACATCGACCCTAATGTTAAAACCGATAAGTTGACGGAAGAGGAAGTCTCTAAAATCCGTGAACACATCGAGAAAAAGTTTGTCGTCGAAGGCGAATTACGTCGCCTTGTCAGCATGAATATCAAACGCCTCGTGGAGCTTGGCACGTACCGCGGTGTTCGTCATCGCAGAGGCCTGCCGGTGCGCGGTCAAAGAACTCACACCAACGCTCGCACACGCAAAGGCCCTAAAAAGACAGTAGCTGTCCGGAAACAGCTGAAAGTCTCAAAGTAATGGAGTACGGATGGTAACGGAATCGGAAGAAAATACGGAAACCGCTGAAACCTCAGTCGCTCCTGTAGCCGCCGCGGAACCCAAGACGGAACCCACCCCTAAGAAAAAAGCGAAAAAGGGAAAACGTGATGTTCCGGTAGGGAAAGCTCTGATCCAGTGTTCGTTTAATAATACGATCGTGACGATCACGGATTTGAACGGCAATACGGTTTGTTGGTCTTCGGCTGGTCGTAAAGGTTTCAAAGGCGCGCGTAAGAGCACGCCCTTTGCCGCCCAGATTGCTGCTGAAGACGCCGCTCGCCAGGCTTCGGAGTCCGGCGTGCGTACCGTTTCGGTTTTGGTGAATGGCCCTGGGGCCGGTCGCGAAAGCGCGTTGCGCGGTTTGCAGACAGGTGGCATCAAGGTGAGTTTTATTCGGGATATTACGCCGATTCCCCACAACGGCTGCCGTCCCTCGAAGCGAAGACGTATCTAGGAGTTTAGCGTGGCAAGGATTTCCTTTTCAGTTTGCAGATTGTGCCGTCGGGAAAACATGAAACTTTTCCTCAAAGGCGATCGTTGTTTTGGTGATAAGTGTGCGTTTGAACGCCGAGCCTATCCGCCTGGCCAACATGGTCAGCGCCGTACGAAGCTGTCGGACTTTGGTCTTCAGCTACGTGAGAAACAAAAGGTGAAACGCATCTACGGTCTTTTGGAACGTCAGTTCCGTTTTTACTTCAGCCGTGCAAACCGCAAAAAGGGCGTCACGGGAACCAATCTTTTGCAACGTTTAGAAACACGTTTGGACTCAGTGGTCTACCGTTTGGGTTTTGCTGACAGCCGTGCGGAAGCCCGCCAGCTCGTCTTGCACCGTCACTTCCTAGTGAACGGTAAGCCCGTCAATATCTCGAACACCATTCTTAAGGTGAACGACGAAGTGTCGGTCGTTGAAAAGAGCCGAGCTGCCACTCCGATTTTACGCGCGATGCAAAACGTACAAAAACGCGAGATCCCGGATTGGTTGGAACAAAATGGTGCCGAGTTTAAAGGTAAAGTTAAAGCTCTCCCCGAGAGGAATCACATCACGCTGCCGATCGAAGAAAACTTGGTAGTTGAGCTGTATTCAAAATAAGGAGCCCTGGAAATGGAAATGTTAGTCGCACAGAAAAATTGGAGAAATTTGATTCGGCCTCGTGGACTGGAAGTTTCACGCGACTCCTTGACCGACTACTACGGTAAGTTTTCTGCCAAGCCCCTTGAACGTGGCTTCGGCATTACTATCGGAAACAGCCTTCGCCGCGTGCTTTTGTCGTCGCTGCAGGGTGTGGCCGTCACCGCCGTTCGCTTTGAAGGCGTGATGCATGAGTTTTCGACTATCCCGGAAGTCGTGGAAGATGTGACTGACATCATCCTCAACCTGAAGGAAGTAAACTTCAAGATGTACGTCGAAGGCCCCAAAGTTTTGATGATCAATAAAAAGGGTGCTGGCGATGTAACGGCGGCTGATATTGAAGTCGACGAAGGCATCGAAGTTTTGAATCCTGAGGCGCACATTGCGACTCTTGGTAAAGACGCCAACTTCTGCGCGGAAATCTGGGTGGAGTACGGCAAGGGCTACGTGACGGCTGAAGGCGCGCGCGCGAAGAGCAACGAACTCGCCGCGGGTATCATTCCCACTGACGCGTTTTTCTCGCCTGTGCGCAAAGTGAATTACACGGTTTCTCATGCTCGTGTCGGTCAACGTACCGATTACGATCGTCTTGACTTCGAAGTCTGGACAGATGGTTCGGTTCGCCCGGAAGACGCGGTGGCGTATGGTTCAAAGATCCTAAAAGATCAATTGAGCATCTTCATCAACTTCGACGAGAGCCTTGAGCCTGAAGTCGAAGAGTCGATCATTCACGAAGATTCTGTGAATGAGAATCTGTATCGCACGGTAGACGAGCTTGAACTTTCGGTTCGCTCGGCTAACTGCCTACAAAACGCGGGCATTAAGTACATCGGTGAGCTTGTTCAAAAGAGCGAAGCCGAAATGCTTAAAACCAAAAACTTTGGCCGTAAGTCTCTTAACGAGATTAAGGAAATCTTGGTCGATATGGGCCTTTCCTTTGGCATGAAAGTGGACAGCTTTGATCCCGAAACCTACTTCGCACAGAAGAAGAAGGACACGGTCGAGCCTCCCCCCCAGATTAACTAAGAAGTAATAGGAGCGCTTTAAAGTGAGACATCTACAGAGCGGCAGAAAATTAGGCGTAACAGCCCCTCATCGCAGAGCTCTTTTGCGTTCCTTGACCATAGCGCTCATCGAAAAAGAAAGCATCCAAACCACCCCCGCACGCGCCAAAGAAATGCGTCGCATGGCGGAGAAGGTGGTGACCTTGAGCAAGCGTGGTGACTTAAGCGCGACTCGCCGGATTCTTCAGATTCTAGGTACCACCCGTACCCAGAAAGTGGGGGAAAACCGCATCCGTAATGTGATCGAAAAGCTCAAGACGGACTTGGCTCCCCGCTTTAAGACCCGTCCTGGTGGTTACACTCAGCTTTTCCACACCGGCCGGCGCGCCGGCGATAACGCCGCGATGTGCATTTTGCGTTTTATTCCTGGCGAGGAAAAGAAAGCCGGACCCAAAGACAAGTCCGCTAAACCTGCCAAAAAAGACAAGGCTAAGGAAGCCAAGTCGGCAGATGCAGCAGCGAAAAAAGCTGCGGATAAACCGGGTAATGAGAAAAAAGTCACGGCAGCTCCCAAAAGCCCCGTAGACAAAGCGCTTGCCTCAAAAGGTAAGAAAGCCAGCAGCGGTCACCAGGACCGGCCGGCTAAGAAAAAGGGCTAATCTGTGGTCAATTGGCCCGGACGTGCGGCAACCCGCTACGGTATCGGATTCCTCATCGTCTTTTTTCTGATTCTTGTTTTTGTTCCCCCTCTATTTAAAAAGCGTCAGTTTAGTTTGGGAAAACCAACCGCAACGGTTAGCCCAGCTTCGTTGCCCGTCGACCGTCCCTTTAAATTGGTCTATTCCCGAGGCTCTGGACTAGCTTCGGAAGGTAGCCCCACAACGCTAGAAAAACTCTTCGGCGATCGCGACACGCTACTGATCAACTTTTGGGCCAGCTGGTGTTCGCCCTGCTTAGAGGAACTCCCGAGTCTAGACTTTTTGGCGCGTCAGCTGGAAAGTTTAAATGACCCCAAGCTTCCGCGACTCGTCACCATTTCCGTAGATGAAACGGCGGCGCCTATTTTCCAACTGTTCAAAACGCTCCCCTTTACGCCCCGGTTTCCTGTCCTCCATGACGCCAAAGCCGAAGTGGCGCAGCAGCTAGGTACTACCCGCTTTCCTGAAACCTACCTCATCGACAAGACGGGCAAGGTGCTTCAGCTCTGGGTGGGCCCCCAAGACTGGCTCTCGGCTCCCGTTTTGGAGCGTCTGAGCCCAACCGCGGCAGCCCAGCTTAAACCCTAACGCAACCTTCCCTGGTTTTTCTCATGCCCACCTTATAGAATGAGGACATGCGTACACTTCTCTGCTTCCTAACACTGGTTATGGGTTTTAGCGTTCTTGGAGCCGAGGACTCGCAACCAAAACTGAGTATCTTGGGAAAAAAACAACTCGAGAAGAATCTCACCACGCTGGAAGGTAATAAAGCGACCATCCAAACCAACCTCCAAACGATTGAGAAAAACGTGGGAGTCGTTGAGGCAGAGATGGTTAAAATGGAGAAGCTCTTTGAAGAGAGCCAGGCGCTGATTGGCGACTACGAAAAGTACGTCGCCAACGCGAAGTCAGAATCTACAAAGAATACTCAAGCCAAAGAGAAAATTACGGCTTGGAAAAACCGCATGGTTGCCAGTACCACCCCGAACAAGCCTGAAACCAAAGCGTCCCTATCGCAAGCCGATGAGGAGATGAACAACCGCCTTGATTGGGAGAAGAACGCCGAGAACAAGATTAATCAAGCCGGTGACATCCTGGGCGATCTCAAGGCCAGTCAGCGTAAGATCTCTGTCCAGCGAAAGAAGCTCACCGAAGAACTTCAAAATTGGAAGAACCAAGCCAGGAATTTCCGCGCTGAGCTAGGCGCCATCGACAAGAAGCGCGCTGAGTATCAGAAGATGCTCGCCGAATATAAGTAATTCCCACCGCAAAAAAAAAAGGCCAACCCTTTCGAGCTGGCCTTTCTGCCTACAAATCTCCCTATGCCTTATTCCGCATCCGAGAAATAAGGAACCCAAGGTGAATTGGGCGGAGGGAAGTAACCCGGGGGAAGAGTTCCCGGATAGTAGCCCCCTGGATATTGTGTCTGGCAGTAACCGTAGTAGCAAGGCTGCTGCGGGTACTGAGGAATCTGACCAGGAATCTGTCCCGGAACTTGTCCAGGGTATTGCCCCGGATATTGTCCCGGATATTGACCAGGATATTGCTGTCCCGGCGGGTATTGCCCGTTGGGATACTGGCCGTTCGGGTACTGGTTGTTACCAGTAAACCCAGGACATCCCTGGTTGTAATAATTCATGCCGTTGCAATCTTGATCACCACACGCTGATAGCAATGCAACCGCCACCAAAAGAATCGAAACTCTCAAAAAACGTTTCAACATTTTTCTACTCCTACTTCGCCCCCCAAACCACTGGGTTGCATTGCACCCTCAATGGGGGGCAAGACTCCATTGAGCAAGTTCCTTGCCAACTCCTATTCAGGCAGAATTCATGCGTTGGTGCGCATATGGGTGTAGTCAGAGGGTAGACAGTAGCGACAATTTACGGCTCGACTGGCGTCGAGAGAAACGGCACGCGGTAGCCAAGACTGCGTGGCCCGAGATAAGGCTGAACGGGGGGCTCGATCCAGGCTACGGCTTCGTAGCGACGGATGAGAGCATCGGTTTCTAGAAACTCAGTGGTGGATTCGATAAGGGACCGGCCAAAATAGGCGCCCCCTCCATTGTTGCCCACGATTCTGCCGCCCTGAAAGCCTACAGGGCTGAGAAGTGGCTCAAAAAACGCTAAGGCCCGCGGAGACACCGAGGACAAGTCTCCCCCCAAATAGATTTCAATCGCGTCCTCTGGGTAAAGATGAACGGGCGTTTCGGAGAAGAGTGCGGCGTCTTCTAGGTGCCGCTCGAGGTCATCCAGAGCCTCTCTGCGACGCGCATAAAGTGAGCCGATGCTTTCGTTGGGATTTTGGTTCCACGAAGGGTACGCCGAAACAATTTTGTCACCCACCAAGCTTACCGTAATCTGCACCCCCTCAAAGTTTCCCTCGATGGTCATCATGGGTGGACCACTATTGGTATGATTCGCGCTCAGCACTTTGGACTTACGGTTCTTGATGACACCAAGGATGCTGGACTGAATTTTCTTTTCGTCCCACTCGACGGGAAAAAAAGTCTTGGCTCCCATCGGCCCACGGCCGTTTCGCGCTACCATTTTGTACAACTTCCAGGCTTTGCTGTTGAAAAACTCTCGCTTGAACTGAAACTTCACGACGCCGTTGGATTCGTAAGTGGGCTTTCCCACAGACTGATGGCTAATCAGTTCAAAAATAAGACGGTCCAAAGGACGTTCATCGCTAAGACCTAGTACTTTAAACCGTCGTGCCACGTCGTCTCTGATCTGACGCGCAATCTCCGGGTCGGTTGCGCCACTCATATACCTCACGCGGGCGGGAGTGTGGCGTATGTGGTCGATGTAGTCGCTGGTCTGTTTGTCGCTCGGAGCAGAAGCAAGAACCTGGTCGCGGAGTCTATCGGTGCGCACATTTACGTCGTGCAACCCGCCGGCCAGTTGTGTTGAGCCGTCAGCAAAAATCCCTTTAATGTGAGCCATCACACTGGCGGGGTCCGCTTCAATGGCACTGACAGCGCGCGCGACCGCCTGACTCTGCTCGAGAGACAGGTCGCTTACTTTTTTGGAAGGTAAATCCGCCACTGTTTGAGGTAAGAAAAAGCGTCCCAGCATGTTGGGAAGGTGCTCCTGCACCTTTGAACGCCAACTCAGGACTCCAAACGATTTCTTACAAATATCGCTGGCCGCAATAGGCGAAGAAAAACTCAGTGTGAAAAGTAAAATAAGCGTCTGTGAAAATTTGAAAGTCCCACAGCGCATTGGGAGTCCCTAAGCTACTTGCTTCCTAAAAACGCAATCCAAGGCCGCCCAGCACAGAGGTTCCACCGAAATTGGTCCCAGAACCCAAGGAGTAAAGAAATTGGGCGCTCACGTTTACAAACAAGGAGCCCCAAACAGGCATGTCAATGAAAGCACCGGCACCTAGAGCAAAGCGGGTATCGGAAACGGACGGACCCGAATTGACTGAGGTAGAGGCTGAAAGAGCACCAATCATGGGGCCAATCGAAGCCGCCAAACTACCTCGTCGAATCGTGTAGAGGCCTGAAACGGTGAAGCTGGTCAACTGCGATTCGGTGTCGGTGCCTGTCACATACCTGCTACCATTTCCCGAAACGAAGTGAGCGCCTATCGAAAATCGTTCCGCCACTCCGAGCTGGATATCCGCACCACCGGCTACCCCTCCCGCAACAGGGTCCAGTCCCGAAAAAATCGTTCCGCCTAACTTCAAACGGATCGTAATTTCATCCGAGGACCCTGACTCGGAATCTGCCCCGAAGGACGCAACAGTCGAAACCATCATCACAACGGCTAGTAAGCGAGAAAACGAAAGCATGGGCACCTCAAAAAATTTCCCCTAGTGGGGTTTCGTCTAGCCGATGCAGTTTAAGTGCCGAGCTCGTCACGTTATTTTTATTTGTATTAACCGAGAATACCTCGAGAAGAGTGTCTAGAACCGCTCTTCTAGCTTTGCGGCCCGGACACCCACAGCGTGTCTACCGTCTCATTGCGCTACGCTTCAACTTTCTATAGGGCGGTGTTGCTTGCCGCTGCGCCTTGGGAACAGTAACTTAATGGTTTAGGACACTTAAGCTTTACCCCCAACATTCCGAAAAGCAGAGACGAGGCACCCACTTGATCCGCCGTTCTGTTTACATTTTTGCGCCAGTGATCCTGTTGCTGGTGACATGTAGCTCGCCGCAAAGCAATCAAGATCCGCACGCTGGTGCGAGCGCACTGGAACGCCTTCGTTGGCTTAGTAGCTCTGAAGCAGAAGCGGATTCGGTTCGCGCCCTTCGTGAACAAGCTACTCTGTTCGACAAATTTCTCAACAATGGTCTTAGCGCAGAAGAACGTGTGATGCTCGAAGACGCCTGCGTCGGTAACCCTGAGAAAAACATTTTCTGTTTCAGCGTCCTCAACTATCAGTACTTCGAAGACAAGAAGACCCAGTTACGGGAAGCGGTCGTTCCTCGAAGACGTGTTAAACGTGTGACCCCCGCCTTCAACAAAAAGGGCGCAATCACGAACTGGAATGAGCTTAAATTTGCTCCTGTTGCCTCCCTTCTCACACCCGTGAGTCAACTCTCCACTTCGCGCTTTGCCCTTTTGAAGAAAAAAGTTTTGGCCGACCATACCTGCCCCCTCAACGTAGCCATCGCCGCGGCTTCGGCACTCGAAGACAAACTGCCTGCTCAAGCTTCCCGGAAAGACATTGGCCTTCTTTACGAAAAAGGTGCCGACTGCCTGAAGACACAGAGAGCGGATCGTGCCTCCCTACTCACTCGAGCGGGGTTATTTTACTATTTGGAAAAGGACTACCAAAAAGCTTTCGATGTATTTCTTAAAGCCTCGTGGGTTCAAAATATTGTCAACTCGCGGCCGCTCTATTGGAAGTACCGTGCCGAAATGGAACTGGGTAAAAAGGACGACGCTAACCAAACGCTTGAAACACTTATCAGTCGATACCCCTTCTCCTTCCACACCATCGTGGCCCAAACCGCTGTGCAGAGCGACCCAGGCGTCCTTCTTGAAAAGCCTCACACTCGATTCGAAAGATCCAAGCAAGTACCGACGATAAACCTGCTTATTGAGCAGGTTGAGGTACTCACCAAACTTGGTTTTGAACCCAGCGCTCGGGCGATTCTCGACTGGGCAGTTATTGAATCTGACGGCGCAGAACCGGAACTGAAAATCTATCTCGCTGAACTCAAGGAAGGCGACTCCAAGCATTTGCAGCAGATTCAGCTTCTTTCTGACGTGCTTTTAGACAACCCGCACCTCATCAGCAAGAAATCGATGGAGCTTTACTTTCCTAAGCCTTATTTTCCGATTTTCGAAAAGAACTCCGCCGGCATCGATCCGTTTCTCCTTCTTGCTATTGCTCGTCAGGAAAGCGCGTTTAACCCAAAAGCTATTTCCTCTGCCAATGCCATGGGGCTCTTGCAGATTGTTCCCCGTACCGCGCGCCGGGTGAACAACACGAGTCGTAGCGAACTACTTGTTCCCGAAACCAACATCGAAGCGGGTGCGAAGTACTTCCACCAGCTTTTAAAGTCCCTCAACGGAAACATTCACTTTGCCATGGCAGCCTACAACGCTGGCCCTAAAAAACTTAATGAATGGGTGAAACGCTATCCCACAGAAGATCCCATCCTTTTTATTGATGTCCTTCCCTACCGGGAAACACGCGACTACGTAGCCCTCGTACTACGTAACTACTATTGGTACCGTCGCATGCATGGCGCCCCTGGCGACAACCAAGCCATCTCCAAGGCCGTTCTCGAGCTCAAGCAAACCCTCCAATAGTCCCTCTCGAATCGTGATCATTCCCTCACAATCTTAAACGTAGCTAATTGTCTGTTTTCTCATTTCCTCCGATAAGTGAATCGAAGGAGTGCTCTCACGCATGGGCAAGTGGCCTTACATTCTAACGGTTATTGGATTGGGACTAAGTCTGCTCACCTGCACCAACTTTCAGGCAGTTCGCCCGTCAGTTCCGACCCCTGTTTATATCTCACCAGTAGGAGAACAGGGCCTCAATTTCTCTGCCAACCAGAGTGCGTCTTTTCCTTCTGTTTTTGGGTTTGGAGGCAAGCTCTACGCCGTGTGGGCAGAAGTGGAGGACGGAGGTGGGGGACAGGGACAAATTCGAGTCGCCGTATTTAACGGCAATGAAAGTGCTCCGGCTTGGTCTTTCGTTGATGGAGGAGCAGCAAAGAGCATAGTAAACCGAGACCCGCTCTTGCCGACTCCCACCGACAGCGCTCCCCGCCTAGCTTCCTATGACGGAGGCCTCTATGTGGCATGGACAGAGCACCAGTCAGTGCGAAATCGGTTCGTGACCCGAGTGTCTCTGTTCAATGAGAACTTCGAATCTCCTGCTTGGGCGGATATCGATCAAGATCCGCAATATGGTCTAAATCTAGAAAGTTCATCGGATGCCATTTCCCTAGGGTCCATCACGTTAGAAGACGAATTTTTTCTCGCGTGGACTGAGAAAAAGTATTCAACGCCCACTAGCTCTCAACTCAAGTTAATGTCGTATAAATCGAGCGGCTGGACACACATAAAGAGAAACGGGAAGAATGAGTTGTCTGAGAAGGGAAACCCCGGCTTCTATTCAAACAATCCCTTCCTTTGGCGGCACAACAGTCGTCTTTATGTCGCCTGGCAGGAGATCGTTGGAGTGGGACAGATTAGGGTCATAGCGTACGACAACGAAGATACGGAAAGCGGAGCTGATGACGATGACTGGATCGACCTCGACGCAAACCAGGCCAACTTTGCAAATCTTTCTTATATAAACCGAAACTCTTATCACAACGCCGACGCTCCCAAGTTTGTGAGCTTTAACAGCCTTCTACACCTCATTTGGGTCGAGGAAAACACTTCCTCCGTTCCGCAGGTGCGGGTTTCCCGACTAAACAGCGATCTTGATGCCCCTGTTTGGACTCCCCTTGACGGCAACGATGCCGAAGTCGGAATAAACTACGACCCCACCAAAGCTGCTTCGGAGCCAACTATGAGAGTGATTAATGGCAATCTAGTGGCATTTTGGGTCGAGGCGGGCCCTGACGGAGCCACTCAGATTCGAGCCGCGAAGTATGACGGGGACGGCAGTTCCTGGAGCTTTGTTGATGGCAACAAATCCACAGGAATCAATCTTAATACCAGTAAAAGTGCCAGCCACTTTCAGGTCACAAGCTTCAACGGAAGACTTTGCCTAATCTGGAGAGAAGAAGCTTCAAACGGCACGTTTCAAATACGCGCCGCCTTCGATTCCATATTGCGGTAGCCCCTTGACAGACACTTCCCGAAATTGTCATCCCCCTCTCGCTCCATCTCATTCTAGCCTGAGGTTTTTCCCGTAGTCTTTCAGTCCACGCCTCACCCTACCGGCATATTGCTTGCACTCTCCTTGCGCGGCTGTCTCCGCCTGGAGACGTTTGTGGAAGGTAATTTCCGATGTCGAAACTGATTTGGCTTTTGTGTTTATCATTCGCGGTAGTGGGCCAGGCTCAAACACCACTGCACCTTCAAACGCCGCCTTCCGACACGGGCCCAGTGGACAAGCAACGGATAATAGACTTTAGCTCCGTGCACGCTTACTACCGATCGACTCTCAAATTTGAATACGGTGTCTTACATGAAACGGGAAAAGTTGAACTTTGTGTAACCGATGACAACGGGGAGACTTCTGAAGAGCGTTTTGCAGATGTGATCCGAAAATGGGAACGCGCTTCGCTTGCTCTGGCCGATGGTCGGGAATTCGATAAAACGGAACTCGTCCGCTCGGAACCTCTCGATAATCACGCCCGGGTCTGCGCCACCATTACACTTAAGAACTTCGTTGCTCCTCCCCGACGCGTCGACCTTTTAAATCCGCCCGATGAAATTCTATTTGATACCCCCAATGCTTTTCTGAGAACGCAGTACCGGCAGGAGTATGAGGACCTGCACAAAACGGGGCAGGTTCGTTTCTGTCTAACCTATCTTTACGAACAATCAGGTGGCGATCGAATATCTAACGCCCAGTCTCGGTGGAAAAGGGTTGCCCTCGCTCTTGCTGATGGCGACTCGATGGAAAATGGGGAACCCGAAATCAAAGCGACCACACGACCCGTTTCTGTTTGTGGTTTGATCACCCTCACGAAGGAAGCAGCCGTCCCTTTAGAGAAGCAACTGCGCGAGTCGGAAGCCGTTTCGAAATGAATACTATTTTTTCGAAAACAGGTTCAAATACTCACGAAACGAAAATAGTCTATTTCGCTTAAAGCCCGTAACTTCACTTAAAATTCCCGCTTTTTGAAATTCCTTGAAGAGCGTATTCACAGTGGGATGTTCGAGCTCCAGCTTTTGTCCAACGAGCTTTGCACTTAGAACTGGTTTGCCATAGAGCAATTTTAATAGGCGCTGACCGTTCTTGGCTCTCTTGCCCATCGAAAGAATTTTCTCCTCGCAGTGTTCTCGAAGGGTTAGTATTTTTTCGAAAGTCTTTTTTCCGTTTTGTGCAGTCTCAGCAAGTCCCCTAAGAAAAAACTTTAACCAATGTTCAATATCGTTAGCGGTTCTCACACGAGTTAGCGCATCATAGTACGATGAGCGGTGACGTTCAAAAAAATCAGACAAATATAAAGTGGGCTTGGATAGTAATCCCTTGTCTACCAGATAGAGGGTAATCATCACTCGCCCGATTCTGCCGTTACCGTCTAAAAACGGATGAATTGTTTCAAATTGATAATGGCTTAAAGCCACCCGCACCAAATGAGGGATACTTAGACTTTCGTTGTGCCAAAACTTTTCCAAGTCACCGAGCAGATCGGGAACCTCAGTGTGATGAGGGGGAATAAAAAACGCATCACTTAGACTAGAACCGCCGATCCAATTGGGACTCTTGCGGATGTCCCCGGGGCTCTTATGCTTACCACGAACGCCATGGAGCAAAATTTTGTGAGTCTCTTTCAAGAGGCGGATAGAAAGCGGAAGCTGATTCAACCGTTTCAAAGCATAGTTCATTGCCTTAGTGTAATTTTGGATTTCCGACCAATCGTCCCTCCGTTCGGGATCAATCTCCTCGCGTGGCAATATCGCCTCTTCCATTTCGGTGTTCGTCCCCTCAATGCGACTCGATTGGGTGGCCTCCTTTAACATGTGCATGTGAATGAAAAAATCCACATCTGGTACCAGAGTGGAGTAGGCATTCAGTTGACCAAGTTCGTTAGTCGCCTCCTCAAGCAGGACATTAATAGTTGGGTCTTTCCACTCAAATTGCTTATTGATGAGCGTGGGCGTGAAGCTTTTGTAGCTATCCTGCTGCCGGTAATTACCTGATTTGAAAGTCGAATTACTCATCGGATCAAAGTTTACATGCAACTTTCCATATGTAAAGTTAAATGACTAAGTTTACATATAAAAACCCATAGGAAAACTTACTTGCGGATTGGCAGGTTTGCTTCGCTAGCCGGAACCCGTTTCAAAGTGACAATCCCGGCTGCGCGCCTGACAAAAGCTGTCCCCTCGCTGTCTACAATTCCTAAAAATTGAGCCTGGCTATCAGGGCATACCCTTTGCACAAGCCTACTCTTCGGTGGAGGGAGGGAAGCCTAGCTTTGCGGCTGGGCCGAGGCACCATCCCCAGTTTTTGAAACGTTTAAGGAGCATAAATGAAAATTACAGCGAAAAATGGCTGCGACTTTCGGCCCAACACAGGCGAATTTAGCACGACCAGTTTAATTGAACTCACACCGGGCACGAACCTGGGTAGCGTACCCTCGAACGTCGTCTTTTTGGTAGACGCGTCGAGTTCCATGAGCGGTAAGAAATGGAAAACCGTTAAGACCGCGATGGAAGAAATTGTGGATTCTTTGAAAGACGACGACCGCGTAGCGATCGTGCTTTTCGGTTCTACGGCAACTGAACTTTTCCCCTTAGCTTCTTTGGCGCAAAACCGAGAGGCTATGAAGGATGCGGTTAAGAAGCTCGAAGACCCCCAAGGTGTCACGAACTTAGAAGCCGGCCTTAAAGCTGCTTTTGGTGCCTTTGACGCTCGTTCGAATGCTGACAAGTTGAAACGTGTTAACCACGTAATTCTTTTGACCGACGGATTCCCGACGGACAACCAGGGTTACCGTGTTGAAGACACGCAGAAATATGAAAAAGTTGTGAAGGCCCATGAAGGTATTACCCTCACTGGTCTTGGTATCGGTTCTGCTGAAGAATACGATGCGAGCTTTATCGGTCGCTTGTCTGACTTAGGCCGTGGTTCTTACTACCATGCAAACGACTTAGAAAAGTTCAAAGCGGGTCTTCAAGCTGAAGTCGCTAAACTCCAAGCCTCAGTGGTTGGTGAGTTGGTGCTTAACTTCAGCAACATCAAAGGCCGCCTTATGCGCATCGCGAAAGTGGCGCCTGAGATCGTTTTGTATGACCCCCCGGGTGATCCCAAGAACTATGACTTGTCTGTCGGTTCAATGACCAAAGACACCACGTCTTTCATCATCCAAACCAGCACCAAAGGTGATGGCGTGGGTGGTAGTGACTTAGTGTTGTTCACGGTTACGGCGAGCTACGACGGTAAAAAGACCGAATCTGTCGAACTCAAAGTAAAGACCTCGGACAAAGAATCTGATTTAAGCCAAGCGGATCCGGACGTGTTCCGGGCCAGCCAGATGCTCCAAGTTCATCTCAACGGTGAACAGATCAAAAAGAGCTTGGATTCTGGTGATAAGGAAAAGGCCACGCGCATCATTCAAAATACGACCCGCATCGCGAGCAACTTAGGTGCCGCGAACGTGACGCGCGCGTTGACCCGTATGGCGAAGGACGTGGAAAAAGGTAAGTCGGTCTCTGACGACTTGGCCACGATCCAAGACGAATCGAAGAAGACTCGCTTGCTCATCGGTAAGTAAGTCTGAAGTTTATGACTAGAGAGTAGAGAGGACAGGTTGCCATGGCTGATTGCTCGACATGCCAATCCCGGATTGTACCGGGTTCCATGTTTTGCGACAGCTGTGGTGCGAGCCAAAGCAACGTAAAAGTTGCTCGCAAGCTCCGCCAGTCCTCTTTCTCTCAAGTCAAAAACGCTGGAGCCGGTCTTCTCGCTCCCGGAGAGCAAATCAAGGCAGGCGGCAAGACCTATATCATTGAAGAAGCCATCGCCCGCAGCGGCTTTGGCGCTACCTTCCGCGCTATCCGCAAAAACGACAAAAAACAAGTTTTGATCAAGCAGATGCTCGATCAAAGTTCTTACGATCAATTTAAAACTCAGTTGATGGCGAGCTTCAAACGCGAAGCAAAATTCTTACGCCGTATAAAGCACCCCGCCTACCCTCGCGGTTTCCAGTATTTTCAAAAGCATGGTTCTTTCTATCTGGTGATGGAGTTCATCAACGGTAAGGAACTCGCCAAAGCAATTGCCGATTACCGTGAAGACAAAGGCAAAGTGCCTGATGGTCTCGTGGTTTATTTGGGCATTGAAATCGCCGAAGCCATGCAAGTGCTGCACGATTCCGGATATATTTACCGGGATCTCAAGCCTCAGAACGTCATGCTCGACGGTATTTCTGGAAAAGTGAAACTCATCGATTTCGGAACGCTTTATCACCGTTCGGACAAAGACCCGCTGGTGTTCGAATCAGCCGGTTACACGCCGCCTGAGTTTTTGGATGCGACCCAAATTTTTAAGCCCTCTGGTGACATTTTTAGCTTAGGCGCGCTCTTGTACGAAGCCGCAACAGGTACGACGCCCAGTCATGGGGATTTTTCTGAGCTGCGATCACAGAATCGCGACAAACGACTAGTTGCAATCATTGAAAAATGCTTAGATCTGGATCCCAGCAAACGTTTTCAGAAAGCCAAAGAAGTGCGCAATGCCCTTTTGAAACTCACCAAAAAAGGCTGGTGGCTTTTCCGAAACAGTAATCACATTACGCCAGAAGAAATTTCAGTTCTTCCCAAAACTTTATATCCGCCTGCCTGCACTTTTTGTGACTACTGCGGTTTTGCGGATGCCAATTCTCATGCGGGCTACTGCCCCAAGTGTCGCATTCCTATGAAAGTGGGAAGACTTACCTGGAAGCTCAGTAAAAAGGATAAAGGCGAACAAGAGTTCTACCTCTATGCCGATGACAACAAAATTGGTCTAGCGAGTGGCGCCCAGGTCTCTTTAAAAGATGTCTTAGGTCCTGAAAACTTAGGCAATGAACACGCGCGTATTTCCCGTCACGGCAATGCGCTTTGGCTGGAAGCCGTCAAAGGCCATGAGCATCACACCCGAGTCAACGGTCGCCGTGTGTACGGAAAAGTCGAACTACTCGAGGGCGACATCATTCATGTGGGCAATATTTCTCTCTATTACCACATTCAAGAAGCCTGCTAAAAAGCGCGTCTGCCCCTATCCCCCAACTGCCCTATATTGCCCTATCAACTGTTCTCAAGAACAGCTCGCCTATCTAACCGATTGTAAATATAGATATAATCGCACTCACCCCTACGCTTGACGCATGTCCGCTGTGCGTCTACCTCTATGGGTGCGGTGATCACAAATAGGAAATGGGTTTTCCTGGGGCAAATTCTTAGGGGTACATAATATGAAATTTTTCGTAATTTTACTGGCGGGGATGTTTCCATTGGCAGGTTGCATGAGTCCGCTAACCGATCGCATGGATGAAACCAACGGCAAGTTGGACGCGACCTATATTCAGATTCTTGAAACTGCACACCTGATGGGCGAGCTGCACACCGACCAAGGGCTTGCTACCGGCGTACAAATTTTCACTAACCCGGCAACGGAAGAAACGGCTCGGATCCGCGCGCTGGTTGGCTTTTTCGAGAAAGCCAACTTGGTAGAAGTGGTCTTTCAATACATCGGCACACCCTTCCCTATATTTACGACCGAGTATGGACCTGTTTATCGCTACAACTATTCCAGCAAGCGCTACCGCGAAGATAGCTTTGACCTTAAGAACGTTACTTACGTTAATACCGACGGTGGCGTCTATCATCGCATTGTCGATAGCAGCAATAAGGCGCTCTACTACAACAAGTTTATTAAAGCAGTTACCCCTGAATTTCATGACCTGTTAAGTAAAGCCGTCGTCAACGGTCTGGATCTTACGGCCACTTTCTACAAGAAAGCGGACTCCGAAGAAGAAATAGCAAAAAGTCGTGCGCGTGCTGTTCGCTTGATGCACATCGGAACGGCGATTTACGGCGCGCTTGAGCTTTCCGCCCCCACAAAAAACGGAATTGTGGCCACCGAGGACCTGGTCAAGATTCAAAAGGCGTATGTGAAGGACGCCGCAGAACGCGTTTGGTTCACCGAGACAGTTCAAGATCTCCTAATCACGGTAGGATCCGAGGATGCCCTTCCGACTCTGCGTGCACTGGCGGATCAGCGGCTCGGAGTGAATCTGCCTGTGGAAGAATAAGCTGTTTGCGGCGCGTTATCTCTTGGGGGGTAGGCCGGAAAACTCGTTGGTGGGCGCGGCTTTAACGCTCCCCGACTCACGTTGATTGGCAATTGGCGCTAAGCTATAGTCATGCATACGATGAATCGCTTCTTCCATCGCTCAAGTCTTTGCTTGTTCCTCTTTAGCGTAGCCGCTTGCTCTACCTTTGGGCCAGCTCACGACTCTCAGAAGGCCAAGGTGCTTCTGCAGTTGTCTGTGGATCAGCTCCAGGGGCGTGAGTACTCGGAAGCCCTAGAGACCGCCTTCAAGGCACTCAAACAGGACCCCAACTACGAAGCCGCTTACAACCAATTGGCCCTCATCTATATGGAGACCAAACGGCTTGAAAAAAGCGAGGCCGCTTTTCTTAAAGCCCTCGAATTGAAACCCGCCTATCCCGAGGTATTTAACAATTTAGGCGTGCTAAAGAACCGCCAACGGCAGTACCAGCAAGCAGTCACCTATTTCAAGAAGGCGCTGGCGGATAATCAGTACGCCACGCCCGAAAATGCGCTGACCAATATGGGCTATTCCTACTATAAATTAGGGCAGTTAAGCCAAGCCAAACGCGAGCACCAAAGGGCGCTGGATGTGATGCCGCAGTTCTGCCTAGCGCGCAAGAATCTGGCGGACGTTTACGCCAAAGAAAAAAATTACGGCAAAGCCGCCGAATCTTATGAGCAAGCCATGACCACTTGCCCTCTTTACCAAGAGGCGCAGTACAAATTGGGGTTGGCTCTGATGAAAATGGGTAAGAGAAAGGTTGCCCGAGGAGAACTGGAAAAACTCGTCGATCGCCATAAAACAGGACCTTATGTGCGGCGTTCCAGCGAAGTCCTTAAGTTTCTACAGTAAATTGTAGTAGACGGAAGTGCCTTTCCCCTCTAAATACAAAGACAATGGAAAATTTCGGAGACTATCTTAAGGCCCACCGGGAAAAAAAGGGCATCCGGCTAGAAGAACTCGCCTCGATCACTAAGATCACACTGACCGCTTTAAAGAATTTAGAAGCTAACCGCTGGGACAAACTGCCACCCGATCCTTTTCTTCGGGGCTTTGTCACTTCGTATGCTCGCTATGTAGGCATTGAAACTCCGGAAGTAATGGAACGTTACCGCAAAGCTATTCAGGGCAATGTGGAATCGGATGAAAACGGAATGGTTCCTCCTTCCGTGAAAGCTTTAGAGTCCCCTCCCGTCGAGGCAGGACGCACCGCAAATCAAGTTATCTCGGAAACGACCGGCCTTCCTCTCGGCAAGATGGCTTGGGGATTGGGCGGCGTTTTAGTTTTGATTGTCACGGCGTCTCTTATTTATGTAGGCAAAAGCCAAGCCCCTGAAGAAGAAGTCGCAGAAACAGAAACCACGACAATTACGGAAACGGCTGCCGCGCCTCCGGGCTCAGCACCGACGACCACAGCGTCGGTAACGCCGGGCGCGCCTAGTGGCACGACCGTAACCAATACGCGTAGTGATTTAATCGCTGGCTCACAGCGCTCGACTGCCGCCGTGTTACCCGAACCACTTCATAAGCTTCTTATCCGCGGACAAGGTAAGACGTACATCAAAGTTGTCGTGGATAATGAGCCACCGATGGAATACTTTTTGTCCAACCATAAGACGGCTGGCTACGCGGCACGACAGAAAATCAAACTGCTAGTGGGCGATATCAGCAAAGCCAACGTGTCGTACAACGACAACCAAGCTGTGCCCGCAAGGAAAGACGGCAACGTAGTCACCTTTATCTATCCTGCCGGTGCCACCTTCCCACAGGACGTGAGAACCACTTCTTCTACGACTCAGACTCAGGAAGAATAAAAAGCTTCTGGTCGAGTCCTCTCCACACATACCAGCACGCTACTGACTCCATTCCTTTCCAATGAGGTACGAGCTCGGGCACTTTTTGGGGTTTGGGCATTTCGTCTAATTGATAAAGCAGCTGCAAACCTTTCCGGATTCCGTAATCGTCGACGGGAAGAACATCGGTGCGCCCGTAAGAAAAAATGAGAAACATTTGCGCGGTCCAGGTGCCGATGCCCGTGACTTCAGTCAGGCGTGCTACCAGCTCTTCGTTGGAGAGTTTCGTCCAACCATTGCGCCACCCCTTTTCGGTCCACTTTGCTGCGAGCGCGGCAAGATATCTCGCCTTTTGGGATGATACTCCCGCTCCACGAAGCTTTTCTACTGGCCACTGCGCTAAATGTTCTGGCCGAGGAAACGGTGGAGCTAGTGCCGCAAAACGACTCGTAATAGCCCGAGCAGCGGCAGTAGCGAGTTGCTGGGATAAAATTGAACTAGAAAGCGTGCGAAAAGGATCACGCCTAAAGCGGACGACCGGGGGCCCTACTTTCCGAATCAGTGGCGCAAGTGCACTATCTGCTCTTTGCAGTTTACGGGAGAGTTTTTTCCATTCGGCAAGACGCTCAGTCATCTTCCTTCTCTACCGGCTTTCCCCCATTCTGAAAAGCGTGACAGACGGCTTTTGGCGTACAAAAATAAAGTTCTTGAGAATTGATTTAGGACATTTAGCGGCCTGGCACCATGAACCCAAAGGGGGCGCGCGCGCTCAGATTCTCCTTGTTCATGGCATCAGCGAACATAGTGGGCGGTATCTTCGAACCATCGACACTCTACTTAACGCAGGTTATGGGGTCACTCGATTTGATCTCCGCGGTGCCGGGGAAAGCGGTGGCCGTCGTCAGTGGGTGGAAAAGTTTAGCGATTATGTAGAGGACACCAACACCGTCTACACCTGGATGGGCCGAAACCTCACTCCCAAACCCTTCTTTGTCATGGGCCATAGTCTCGGGGGAGCCATCGCGCTACGGTTTGCGGCCCACCGCAGTCCTGAACTCGCAGGTCTTATCTTAAGCGCTCCGGCCTACATCGTTGGAGGAGTTGTCTCGCCGCTAAAAATAAAGGTTGGCCGTTTTTTAAATCGCTTTGCCTCAACCATCAAAATTCCCAAGTATGGCGATCCTGTCGAAATTTCGCGTGATTTGGAAGAGGTCAAAGCCTTCAAGAACGACCCGCTCTCCGTTCATTACAACACCGTGGGGCAAGGCACGGCTATCTTGGATACGCTCCCCGATTCCCTTGAAGTGGCCAAAAAAATTAAATGCCCCATCTTTATGGTGCACGGTTCAAACGATCAGCTTATCCGCATCGAGGGGAGCTTCGCTCTGTTTCAAGCGTTGGGGGCGGAGAAAGAATTTTTCATTCAGCCCGGCGGCTTTCACGAACCTCACAATGATTTTGGTAAAGAGGCTTACTTTGCTCGCCTGATTCAGTGGCTAGATTCCCATAGCGAAAACTCGCTCTCCCCGCCTCTCGATAGGCCCGCTGCCGCTAAACCGCGGGCACCTTCCAAGCAACCCTAGCGCGTGGGTTGACTATTGACAGAGCATAAGCCGACTTCTATATAAGCCAAGGTTGATATATGGAATCCCGCTCTGGCACTCATTCATCGCGACCTCGTTCTACGGCCCCGCTCGGCCCTGAGCGCTCTGACAAATTCTTTGCCCTACTTTCGGAAACCTTTCGCACGCTGGGTGACACTTCGCGTCTTAAGATTGTTTGGGCGCTTTCTGAAGGGGAACAATCTGTGGGGGCGATTTGCGACCGGTTGAATATTACTCAGCCCGCGGTTAGCCATCACCTGCGCATGTTGCGCGATCAACGCCTTGTTCATGTGCGCCGAGAAGGCACCACACTTTTTTATTCTTTGGACGACGAACACATTGACCGCCTTTTAAGAGAAGGCACCAAACATGTTGAGGATTTTCTGCCATGAAACTTTTAGGCGCACTTTCGAAGGGTGAAAAAGGCATTGTAAAAAGCGTCGGGAAAAATGCTGACTCGCACGCGCTTAAGGGCGTAAGCGCACGTCTTCTCGCGATGGGCATGATTGAAGGCGCCAAGATTCAGGTGCTTCACGAAGCCCCCGTAGCAAAAGATCCGATAGCAGTATTGGTGGGAAGTAATCTCATCGCTCTTCGCAGAGAAGAAGCGAACCTAGTTGAAGTAGAGGAAGTACTATGACGGCAGCTTCGTCAGCGCGTGTAATAGCCCTGGCAGGAAACCCCAACGCGGGAAAGACCGCGCTCTTTAATGCTCTCACCGGCGGACGTGCCAAGGTAGCAAACTACGCGGGTGTTACTGTGGAACGCAAAGAGGGACGCGCGACCACTCCGGGTGGCGCGGAACTCAGCATCTTGGATTTGCCCGGCACTTTTAGTCTCGACCCGCAATCACCTGACGAGGAAATTGCGCTAGATGTACTTCTTGCACGCCGTGCCGATGTAAGCGCACCCGAGGTCGTTATTTCGGTTGCCGATGCTACTAGCCTTGAGCGCTGTCTGAACTTCGCCTTAGAGCTGCGCTCACTCGGGCGTCCCGTTATTCTAGCTTTGAATATGATGGACCTCGCCGAGAAACGTGGATTGGTTTTGGATCTTAATGTTCTCTCACGCGAGCTACTGATTCCTGTAGTTCCGACCGTTGCGATAAAAGGCAAAGGGGTGCCCGAACTTCTCGCCAAAGTAGATGAGCAGTTCGGAAAGCGTGCCACTCCTTTAAATGTAACGTGGCAGGCAGCCTCCCTCGAGCAGGTGCGCGCGCGCTACCAAGAAGTCCACCGCATTCTAAAACTTGCGACAAAGCACGGCTCCTCTCCTGATACCTGGACCGCGCGCCTGGATCGCCTTTTTCTCAATCCTTTCTTAGGCCACCTCATTCTTTTGGCCATTATGACTTTGATGTTTCAGTCGGTGTTCGCCTGGGCAGAGCCTTTCATGGGCTTTATCGAGGAATCGCTTGGCAGCTTGGGCGGATGGGTGGGCACTACCCTTCCGGACGGCATTGTGCGCTCTATCTTGGTGGAGGGCGTGATTGCGGGCGTAGGATCGGTATTGGTGTTCTTGCCTCAGATTCTGATTCTCTTTTTATTCATTTTGATTTTGGAAGACTCAGGCTACATGTCGCGTGCCGCGTTTCTGATGGACCGTTCCATGGGGAAAGTAGGCTTACACGGTCGTGCGTTTATTCCCCTGCTCTCATCCTTTGCTTGTGCGATTCCCGGTATCATGGCGACACGCACCATTGGAAACCGACGCGATCGCTTGGCAACGATCTTTATCGCGCCATTGATGACCTGCTCTGCGCGCCTTCCCGTTTACGCGCTTCTCATCGCGGCCTTTATTCCTAATACTCTCGTATGGGGTATTTTTGGTTTGCAGGGTTTAGTGATGCTGGGTCTTTATCTTACCGGCATTTTGTTCGCGCTTGTCGTGGCATGGGTGCTCAAGAAAACTTCACTGCGCGGCCCCAAACCGTATCTTCTGCTGGATCTTCCTTCTTATAAGATCCCAAGCATTAAGAATGTGCTCTTGGGACTTTGGGAACGTACCGTTATTTTCCTGCGGCGTGCGGGAAAGTTCATCATGGCGACCTCCATCATTCTATGGTTTTTGGCGAGCTACCCGAAAGCACCCGAGAACGCGACCGACCCCGCGATTCACTACAGTTTTGCGGGACGTATGGGCCTTGCGATTGAACCCGTCCTTCGCCCGTTGGGATTTGATTGGCGCATTGCCACCGGTTTAATACCTGGTTTTGCCGCCCGAGAAGTGATGGTGGGAGCTTTGGCTACTGTGTTTGCCGTGGAAGGCGAAGATGAAGCGGCAACGGAAGCTTCTCTGACCGAGAAAATTCAAGCGACGTGGGCGCTCCCTACGGCTTTGGCACTTTTAGTTTGGTATGTGTTCTCGCCGCAATGTTTAGCGACCTACGCGGTGATGCAAAGGGAAACGAACTCATGGCTTTGGACTTCGGTCAATTTCTTCACACTACTTGGACTTGCCTACGTGTTTAGTTTGCTCACCTACCAGGTAGGCGCGCGACTTGTATAAGGCGCGGCTGGTATATGACACTACCCACCCCTCTAAGGGCACACCGGTAGAATTAGATTGTTGGTACCTGGAATTCTTGAATCAAACCGAAGAATACCGCCCTCGGTAAAGATCCCCCATCTCAACCCAGAAGGATTGCAAGCCGCTTTGAGATGAGGAGTCACAATCGCCGCGTTATCTTTTAGTTCAACCGTGGTTCGGTGCGTATTCATCACCTCGTCCAAGTATGTAACGTAAGAAGACCCGATTTTCACGCCACCTCCCGTGGTCGGATCCTTAAGCCAGGTTTCTTCCAAGATAACAAAATAAGATGCGTCCTGGGCGGGGCTGCTCACGGGCACGTCGTGCGTAACGATTTCGTTAGACGTATTCACATCCAGATAAAACACGTAACGATACGAAGATGATCTTACGCTAAGTAGAAAACGATAAGTGTAGTCGGGCGTTACATGCATACTCAACAAGCGGTTATCTGCTTCGATTGTCACGAGGGTGTATGGGTTGTTGCTTCTAAGACTCAAGTCGTGCTCGAGGGTCATGGCCCAGACCTGGGTTCTATTTCCGATAACGGCGAAATAGTTCATAGTGCCGGCCACAATTATCTTGTCGCCTACCAGATGAATCTCACGGACAGCATGACTCGCTTCAACAGTAGGAGAGATCGCATCAATGACGTCTCCTTCAGGATTCAACCGAAATACAAACGGCTGATAGGTAGTGAGAACTTGCCCACCGACTTCGACTGTTACGTTACCCGGCTCTAGAGACTCGATCTTGCCCGCTAGTAGAACATTTCCGTCTGCTTCGATCGCAAGCGCATTTCCATAAATGTGCCCAAAGCCATCCACTTTTTGCGCAACGAAACCGTCGGAGCCGAAACTTGAATCGAGACTGCCATTGGAACTGATGGCTACGATAAAAAATCGGTACTGGATACCATCGTAAGCCATACCGGCTACGTAGATCCTACCTGAAGTCGCAATTGCTATATCCATCGGGATTAGTTGCGAGAGGCTCGAGATCTGGAGGGACAGGGTGCCGTCGCTATTGAAAGTGGTGTCAGCCTGACGACCGTCATAGCGACTAACGCGTAAAATGGCTGTGCTGTTGGCCCACGAATAGCCCGCCACAACGGCCTTACCGTTTGCATCGAACGCGGCGGCCATGGCAAAATCGTCCGATTCACCGAAGTCTTTCGTAATCGTAGAATCGGCTTCGACGTTTGAACCAGACGCGTCGGCGGCTCCGTTTCCTTTTAAGAACTGAATCACTTGCCTTGCATTACCACCTTCTACTCGAAACCCTACCTTTATTACACTGGCAGTGCTCAAGGTATCTCCCTTACTTGCGTAGCGGTGCCCCAAGCTATCATGGGGACGAAGGAGAATATTTTCCCCAGCCATTAGAGCGTTTTCTTCGTTCAAGCACGATGGATATCCACGCAAGGGGCCGGAAGGTTGAGGAAAGCAGTCAAACACAGCAGAGAGGGCTCTCGGCTCAAGGACTTTGAGTTCGATTCTTCCAATGTTTGAATCAAAGGTTCCATCATTTGCCTTGAACTCAAACGCATCTGCCCCAACATAGTCGGTATCCGGAATATAGGTAAACGAACCATTCGTGTTTAGATTAACGGTTCCATGCTGGGCTTGGGTCGTTCGGATAAAGGTGAGTGCGTTCCCGTCTGCGTCCGTTGCATAATCCGCGACGGTGTCACTCAGAACGGTATTTTTGTTCGTACTAAAATCATCGTCGGGATCTACGAAAACCACGGGAGCTCGGTTAGTCTGGGTTACAGTAACCGCTACCGTCGATGTATTTGAATCATAGGCGCCATCATTTACCTTAAATGAGAAAGAGTCGGCACCTACATAGTTGTTCGCTGGCGTGTAGGTAAACGAACCATTAGCATTTATGGATACAGACCCGTTTGAGGCTTGCGCCATACGGATATAAGTCAACGCGTTTCCGTCCGGATCGGAAGCATGGCCAGTGAGTGATCCACTCAAAGGAGCATTCTTAGGTGTAGAAAACACTCCCGATAATACGTTTGATGTGGTGGGAGCTCGGTTGGGTTGAGTCACGGTAATGGCAACCGTTGAAGCATTTGAATCGACTGTTCCATCATTTACTTTGAATGAAAAGGAATCGGGTCCAACGTAATTGTTCGCCGGCGTGTAGGTAAAAGACCCACTCGCGTTCACCGTCACACTGCCATGCCCTGCTTGTGTAACGCGCGCGAAGGTTAGCGGGTTACCATCAGCATCTGAGCCAGTGAGAGTTCCATTTAAAGCGGTGTTCTTCGGCGTGCTAAGCACTCCCAAAGCGATCGGATTGGCCACTGGGGTGCGGTTTGGTTGCGTCACGGTAATATTAACCGTAGCTGCCGGGCTGTCGACCGAACCATCGTTCACCTTGTAACTAAACGAGTCTGCTCCCACATAGTTATTCGCGGGCGTATAGGTGAAAGAACCATTCGCATTCACCGTAGCAGTTCCATGCCCTGCTTGGGCTACTCGCGCAAAGGTTATTGGGTTGCCGTCGATGTCAGAAGCGTAAGAAACCAGCGAACCATTCAAAACCGTGTTTTTAGGAGTACTCAAAATACCCGTCACAACCGTTCCCGCCGTTGGGGCACGATTGGCTTGGGTCACCGTAATATTCACCGTTGCCGGAAGGCTGTACACCGTGCCGTCGTTTACCTTGAAGGTAAACGAATCGGCTCCTACGTAAGTATTTGTAGGCGTGTAGGTAAAGCTACCGTTTGAGCTGACTGTCACACTCCCGTGTCCAGCTTGGGTAACTCGCGCAAAGGTGAGCGGATTCCCATCGAGATCAGAGCCAGTGAGAGTGCCCGTTAAAGAAGCATTGTTGGGGGTAGTTAGCGTGCCAATCGCCACACCGTTTGCTGTCGGCGCCCGGTTGCCTTGGTAAACGGTAATCGCGACGGTGGCCGGCGCGCTGTGAGACACGCCGTCATACACGCGAAAGGCAAACGTATCCGGGCCGAGATAGTTATTGGCCGGCACATAGACAAAGCTGCCATTGGCATTCACCGTAACGGTACCGTGGCCCGCCTGCGCTGTTCGGCTAAACGTCACGGGGCTACCATCTGGATCAGTGCCGGTCAGGGTACCGTTCAAGGTCACGTTTTTCGGGGTGCTCAGCACACCCGACAAAATAGCATTGGCTACAGGGGCATCGTTCTGCGCGCGGACGTTGATGGTTACTTCCACAAAGTCGCTGGTTTCGCCATCATCACTTACCCACGCAAAGGTAAAGGTATCGATTCCGTTTTGATTGATACCAGGTGTATAGACAAACACTCCCTGCGAAGGAGAGGTTAAGGTCACAGTCCCGAGTACGGGAAGCCTTCCTAGGATAAACGTTCCTCCCGCGCGTTCGCCCTGCATTTGAAGTTGGCCCGTGTAGGCTTCATCTTCATTCACAGACAGAGAAAAGGGCACAGCCCCAGTAAAACGATTATTCAGAATGGAGGTAAAATCAGCACAACTGGAGAGCAGAAGGCATAGGGAAAAAAGAATTCCAAAACGTAAGCCGACAAAACCCACAGAGCCTCCGAAGACGTGCTGCAATCGCGCTAAATTCATATAAGGATAGCACGCCGCATCGCTGGCCTTAAGATTGTGAAGAAAGCTTCACAATTTAACGGTCTCAAGGGGGGCTCGCCTTGACTGCCTAAACTTTCTTAGTCAGTTGTATAATTTCATTTTGACATCGATTGCAGGCTTCCCTACTTTGAGGAGTATTGGGGGTTCTATGCTACGTTCTTTTTTGTTGGTTTCGCTGTTACTCGTTTCGCCCGCTTATGGGTCGCCAGAACTATCTGAAAGCACCAGTGAGTTTTTGGAAAGTGGCGATAAGCTAGGAAACACTTACTTGTGTGCACAGGGCTCAGGCGCCAACTCCGCTATCTACAATGCTCGCTACAATTACTGCAACAGCCAATCAGGCTGCGGTACGATTTGTTATCCGTACCATGCCTTTGTCGATGGAAACTTATGGACCAATGGTTACTACAAGATCACCTGTCGTTGTGTGACGGCTCCGAAGTAGTCGGTTATTCGGTTTCGCTCTTATTCGTCTTCGGAACACTAGTCCGAGCCTGAGCCAGTTTGTCTGCACATCGCTTGGCAGGGGAGAATGACTTCTTCGCTTCATTAGCCAAGCGGCGAAGGTAAGGCAGCCCTTTTGGTGGGTCGTTTCCCGCAATGGTGGTCTCGGCTTCCTGGGCACGTGTGAGAAGTTTTTCAGCAAACTCAACGCTCCCTTTTTTTTGAAGTTCGATCATGACTAAATAAAGCGTTGCTGAGATTAAGTACTCACCGGGGAGCATCGAGTTCTGAGAATACTTTCGTGCGGTTTGCATTCTCTTCTTGATTTCCGGGAAGAGTTTTTCCCACTCACTTGTTATCCATTCAGAACTCTTAAAGGTGTCGAAATAAGAGGCTTCTACAAGAAACTGCGTTTTTTCCTCCGAACCTTCCCGCTCGCTATAAAGAACATCCATGCGCGCGCTGCCCTGCTTTATCAGTCTAGCCACTTTGCCCACCTTCAACTCAAAGGCGTTCTCCAGATCCGTAGGGTTGCGAGAAGTGCGAAGTAGCTGGCTCACCCGTTGCGAATTCATTCGTCGTTCTTCTGCGGCAAGTGCGGTACGACGATTTAATTCGTTACGGAGTTTCTTTAGAACCCTTCGGTACTCACCGGCCGAATAAGCATCTACCCCCAACGTCTCGGCCGTATAATACGACTCTTCCAAATGCATCTGCTCACTCGTATGGAGTAAATAATAGAAAGGGGAACCCTTAGCGATTTCAGATAAGTCATCAAACTGAATGCCACGCCAAGCATCCAACGACCAACCTTCAGGTCGGTCGCTCAAACCCACGCCCGTTTCGTATGTGGATAGAGTTTGCGGATTTACCAGGATGGCAAACGCTTCATGGACTCGTCTATCTTGCGTAGTAAACAAACGTCTCCCGGAGAGTTCAACATAGTGACGGACAATCTCGTCTTCGCTTGCGGTGTTCTCAAGGCCTAGAATTTCGAAGGGGTCCCATACCTTGAAGTTAGGCGTTATGCCGAGGAGTTCTTCAACGTGCAAAGAGTAGATTTGATAAAAATCGTATACCTCTCTCTGACCAGCGTCAGAGAGAACTTCATAAGCTTCTTGGATCCGCTTTCGGTCACGGGGTCGCTCGTACTTTACCAACGCTTGGAGGTATCTTTCTTCTAATTTGTCTGCGTCCGAGTTGTGTGGCGCCTCCAGGCGATCATAGAGATTGGCCGCGGTGGGGTCCGCAAGAATAGAGAACGCGGCTAAAAAGGAGAATAGAATGAGGTGAAGGGGCATCAGGCGACACTGATTACCTTTAAAGGCAGGGTGCGAACAAGGGGAAAAATCAGTGCCTTTACTGGGGCACACTAATCCCTTGAATATACTGTGCTTATTTCCTCTTTAGTGAGTCTCCCCGGCGGCGGGAGAAGCCTCCACGGGGGGTAAGGTTCGTAGCGTCGGGCACAGAGAGCCATTCTTCTTACCCTCGAGAAATCCGTCCAAATAGTCTTTCGCCATGGTGGCGAAGTTTTCAAGAAAGAGACAAGCTGCGGCTCGCCCGCCCTTTGATTTCGGATCGGACTTAAGTAGCCCACCGTCTTGCTCTTGGTCGCAAAGGAACATCTCGCATTCCTCAGCGTACTTGCTTCCAATGTTGGTGTAGGGAGCCATGGTTGCCTGAAGCGCACACATTTTTAGTTTGGGAACGATAAAAGCGAAATACGCCTCTGTCTTGTCCTTACGCGACTCAGCGCTTTGCTCAGGTGCAGTCGTTTTCTTTTTGCGTTTCAGCCACTGAAAGCGGAAAAAGTTTTTGATTGAAGCAGGTAATGTTTTTTTTGTGCCCTCAATGTTCTGCTTCAGCAAGTTGTTATAGTTATTAAAATAGCTCTGCGAATCATCACGCACTTGATTCACGCGTGTCTGATCCGTGTCGGAAAGTGTTTTGGGAGCCACACCACTTTTGCACTTTGCGGCTTCCTTTTCCAGAAACTCGCACGCACCGTCTGTAAAGCGCTTCTCTTGCCATTCTTTTTGCGCTTTAACCAAGTTGGCCATTTCCTTATAGGCACCAGGAATGCGACTGGAAATATCTGCTATCCCAGCCACGTCTCGGAGTTCTTCGTTAGCCGCATAAAGACTACGTACCACCTGCACTAAAGCCTCTTCATTCGTTTCCCTAAGCGTTTTCCCATTACAAAGCTTGCCACCCTTGATCAACACATTCTCTGTGTCCATAATGAGAGCCACAATTTCTTCAGAAAGTGCTCTGGCTAGTTTCGCCGTTTCTTCCTTGGGGCTTTCTGGTAAAGGCGAAATAGTTTTTCCATGAAAGGCATGTAGTTTAACGGCCAAGCCTTTCATCCCCTTGGTAATTTCCTGCCACTTCTTTTTACTTGGTGATGCTACTTCGCAGTCATACTGTTCACTTTCGGAGAGCTCAATAGCTGCTTGAATTCCCAGATCAAAGGTATTGTTAAGCGGACATTGGTATTCTGCTTTATCGTCGCCCGGAAGAGCCGTGGCGTTAAAAGCAAAAAGAAGGAATAGAAACGAAAAACGAACCATAGCCCCACCCATTATCTGTGCCATCCCTATTTCCAGGGCACGTCGGCAATATTTTCTAGTTGATTTGCTAAACGCGCTAACGTGAACAAAAAATCGGAAAGTCGGTTGAGATAAATGATCACTCCCGACTCAACACCCTCACCCTTCACTTCCGAAAGAGCCACCACCTGGCGTTCCGCTCTTCGGCAGATAGTCCGAGCTAGGTGCAACAGTGCCGCTGTTTTGCAGCCCCCTGGTAGAATAAAATTCGTTAAGGCCGGCAGGGTTTCCGTGATGGCGTCCATCTGCCGTTCTAAGCTTTCAATTTGTTCCGGTCCTACTCTGCGGGCGCTCTTCTGTCCGGGGCTCGCGAGTTGGGCTCCCAAAACGAAAAGCGTGTTTTGCACTTCCAAAAGCGATTGCTGGATGGGCATGTGCTCTGTCTCGGCACACACCAAACCAATGGCCGCGTTGAGTTCGTCGACCTCCCCGTAAGCCTGAACCCGCAATGAGCTTTTAGAGACTCTGGCCCCACCGAAAAGCCCGGTCGCCCCTTTATCGCCTGTTTTTGTATAGATTTTCATAACGCACAAAGACAATCGGCTTATCCCAAACTCCCCCGATGCCGAAAAGATAACGATACCGCTTCCTTGGGCCTTTGACGAGAGAAGGTTCCAAAAGGTGCCAGGCACCCTTTGGAACTCTTAAGGCAACGTGTCGTAAAGCCGATAAGTGAGGTGAGGAACCGTAGCATGATCCAGGTAACAAAAATGAATGGCACCTCCATTCTGCTTAACGCGGATTGGATTCAGACTGTCGAAAAGACACCGGATACTTTGATTACGCTAACCTCGGGTTTCAAATTGATTGTGAAAGAAAAAGCCGAGGAAGTGCTGGCGGCGTTTAAGCAGTACAAAAGAGAAATCAGCCATTCCGATTCGCCCCTGGGCAAGAGGAGCTCGTCATGATTTTAAGTTGGTTAGGTCTCATCCTTGGTGTGGCCTCTATTCTATTAGGCAATGCGCTGGAAGGCGGTCACCTAGACTCGCTCATTCAACCGACCGCTGCCATGATCGTATTCGGCGGCACCGTGGGAGCGACCCTACTTGGCGCTACGACCAAAGATTTTGTGAATGCGCTAAAGGGACTTTCCTCGGTCTTCTTTGGGGCCGGTAAAGCGGACCTCGATGGAACCGTGAACCAGCTTGTTGAACTGTGCAAAGCCGCAAGACGTGAAGGTCTCGTGGCGCTCGATCGCTATATCCCCACCATCACGAATCCTTTCTTCGCTACCCATTTGCGCCACGTCGTCGACGGCTACGATCCCGATGTGCTTAAGCAGATGATGGAAGAAGAAATTGAATTGGAAGAAGAAGAGAAAATCTCCGCCGCAAAAGTATGGGAATCAGCGGGTGGTTTCTCTCCCACCATCGGAATTTTGGGCGCGGTGTTGGGTTTGATCCACGTGATGTCCAACCTTTCCGATTCAAGCAAGCTAGGCGCTGGTATCGCGGTCGCATTCGTTGCCACTGTGTACGGCGTGGGAGCGGCGAACCTAATTCTTCTTCCCATTGCCAACAAACTTAAAAAGGCGGCGAGCAATGCCGCTTTGGAGAACCGATTAGTTTATACAGGACTCTTGAGTCTTCAAAGCGGACTCAATCCCCGCATCATCGAAGAACGTTTGATGGGTATGCTAGGTAAAGGCAGCGAAGCAGGCGCCAATGAGGCACAGATTCAAAAGAAGGCTGCTTAATGGGTATTAAGAAGAAAGTTCACGAGGAAGAGAAGTTAGAGCGGTGGCTTGTTTCGTACGCCGACTTTATTACTCTGCTTTTCGCTTTCTTCACAGTGATGTATGCGTTGTCCCTCAAGGAGACTTCGCAAAAACAGGAAGCCATAGAAGCCATCGAACGCGCGGTTCAATCAGGCGGCGGTCCTTACTCACTCAAAGGAATTCCCTTTACGCCGTTTACGCAGGCCCCTAACCAAGGCGCCTTAAGTCCCCCGCCCGCCGATGCGCTTGGCCAACAAGCCCACTCGCGTGAAGCGATGGAGCGCGTTCAAGAAAAAATCGAAAAACTTTTTGAGAAAAACACCGGGCTTAGCCTCGCCCCCCATGACATCGAAGTCTTCGCCACAAAAGATGGCTTTCGCATTCGCCTTTCAGAAAGCACCCTCTTCGGCTCAGGTAGCGCCCGCATTAAACGGGAGAACGTACCGTTCCTTTATGAGATGGGGCAGCGCTTAAAGGCACTCGGCATGGAAATCCAGGTAGAAGGACACACCGACAACGTGCGCCCCGCTGATAAAACTAACTGGCAGCTCTCTCTCGATCGTTCGGTCAACATTGCAAAATTTTTGGTGGAAGCAACGGATTACCCGCAGAACAAGTTGGGGATTTCCGGCTTTGGCGACACGCAACCCATCTCAAGTAACCGCAGTCGCGAGGGCCGAGCGCGTAACCGTCGTGTAGAAATCGCGGTGATTACGGGAGAGACGCAGGTTCAACAACTTCCCTGGTAGTGGCACCCTATCAACGTATTCCACTTTGCTTTCAGATACTTAGGCACTCCTTGAGCCCCTGATCCGCCGTTTTGTCGAACCTTCAGTCGGCTTAAGTACCTCTGACTATTTGCTTTCTGAAGGTAGCCGTTTTCCTCCGCCTGATTCCTAGTCAGCTGGCCAAGGCTAGGACAGGCGAAAACAAACGGCACGCCCTATGCACTCTTAGGGTTCGAATGGGATTGGGAGTCATTATGAAAAAAGCCTTTCGTACGCTCCTCCTGAGCGTGATTATTTGCGTGGCCGCTGCTTGCACGCAAAACCCAAAATTTGAAAAGTTTAATCAGACGTTCTTCTTTGCTGATGAGTTTAACGTTGCGGAACTTAAAGCACCTGAAAACAAGATTCTCTTTGGCATTGATAACAGCCGTTCCATGGCGGATGAAATTGCCGCGCTGAAAGTGTCGCTCCAAGGGCTTTCCACGCAACTCGCGGCGCTGGGTATCGATTACACAATTTATTTGAGCACCATCGCTGTTCCTGCCACAACCTTTTCTAATCATCCTTATGACAAGGATGAATCAGGCGGCGCAACAAGAACGGCGAACGGCCCCAGCTACACTTCTGGAACGCCGACTTCGATGGACAGCGCTAACACCTGGCTCAATAATCTTGTGGTGGGCGATTTTTCGATCGAACCCGGAATCCATCAAATGTCTAAGCTTCTTTATTCCGCTTTTGGAAGCAAATATAAAACGAGTGGCAAACTCGATAACGCCCACATCGTAGTGATGAGTGATGAAGACAATACACGTGCGTACCAGGGTACGATTCTCCTTCAACCCTCCCACGGAAAAAAGTTCAACTACTACTATAATTACAAGGCTGGCACCCGGCGCGCTCAACTGAGCTCGAGAAAACTTTGCATGCTGGCCGGCAATCCCAACGGGTACAATAAAGCCAGCTACAATCAGATGGTCTACTGCAAGGATCCGAGTTCAACCGCATCTGCTAGACCTCATAATCCATGGCGCGAAAAATCTTTTAACCCTGCCAACCGCTACGAATTTTGTACCGAACCCAAAGATTACATATGCGACATCGATGTTGATGGGAATAAACGTACGGGCCAAGAGGTAAGTTACTACCACAACAGCACCTGCCAGCCGAAAAACGTTGCCGATACGGAGCGTACGATCGTGGCCATTGACAGTAGAAATCCTCACATGACGGCTTGTGTGGTAGCTACCTGTTCAAAAGACGCTTATATTGCGTTTCGCCGCAGCGTCACCCGCACGGGAGGCGTCATCGCTCCCATTG
The DNA here is from genome assembly GCA_041751875.1 of Bdellovibrionota bacterium. Classification (GTDB taxonomy): domain Bacteria; phylum Bdellovibrionota; class FAC87; order UBA2466; family JACKAF01; genus JBGSIC01. The sequence goes on along the minus strand of JBGSIC010000008.1, from coordinate 68,553 downwards.
AAGATGCCTGTGATGGCGGCTATGTAGCTGAACCAGAGGGTTTTTACTACTTGCTGGTCGACGAAACGGGCGAGAACCTCGTCGTTCAAAATCCCTTGCCCGATGGTGTCACACGAACCACGGATTTTAGTGCGCTCCATTATTCCGACCGCTGGATGACAGAAGAAGAAGGCTTGCAAACGGTCAGAGCCGAAGTCCCGGGCGCAACCGATGTTACGCCATCCAATTTCCCGCGTCGTCCCCCTGCCCAGGATGAAATACGTCCTCCGGTGTTGGCCACTCCCGCAGGCTTTGATTACTACCGTCGAAGGTACTTTGGTGGGGCGAAGGTTACCTTTCATTCCATTGTGAATCTGGATGGTGAGGCCTGTTCTGATAGTGACCAAAACAACAACAAGATCGGCGCAGATTATATCGACCTAAGCGACAGGACCGGGGGGGTCAAACAAAGTATTTGTAACCCTTCGCAATCGCTTAGCACCTTTATGACAAAATTTGTGGAAAGCATTGTCAAAAATAATCGGCCCTCCTACGAACTTCAGTCGGAAATTGATCTCTCGGAAGGCCGGTTAATTGTGACCTTGCTTAAGGCAGGCCGAATTCTTGCGGATACGGACTATGAACTTATTAACAATAAGCATATTCGAATTAAGGCAAATGTGAACACCGTCGGCGAACGCGTACGGGTGGAATTTAAACCCAACGATACGAGCGCTACCCCTTAACGGAGTTTGATATGCGATTAGAATTAAAATATTTACTTGTCTCGCTGATGCTGACGGCTTGTGTGGGTAGCATCGATAGCAAGCTACGACTGAATGTCGATAACACTCCACGAGTTTGGCACAACGCCGCTAACCCTCTGGATGTCGACGGCGATGGAATCGGCGGGTTTCACGGTGGCGTGTTTGACATTACTCAATGGGGATATACGGAAGAATGGCAAAGTGTTTACGATGAACTAACCACCCTACTTGCCCAGGTAGAGGCTGGGACATTGAGCCAACAAGCGTTGGACGAATGGAGACAGGCACGGATTCACATTCTTGAGCAACCGATGGTGAGAACCCAGGTCGGAGATGACATCGTTTGCGATGTGCTCAAAACACGACAACAGATGCTTTCTGAAAACCATACGCCTGTAGACTGGTTTGAATTTGAGCAGGTAAGCCCGCATATCACGACAATGGTCGCCGCCCTTGGTGAAAGACCCGAAAACATTCCTTACTTTCTCGATGTAAACGGCGATGGCTATCTGACAAAAATGGATTGCCAGTTGGTACTGGCAGAAACTTTTGGGCAGTATTTTAGTTTCTTCCGCGATGCCCAATATTATGTCGCTCAGGAACTAGATTCCATGGTCGGATTGTATCAAGGCCGCGGAGGCTATGCCTTTAACCGTTACGGAATCGGCGATAAGAGTCTCTATGATGCGTGGGGAAATCAGTATTTACTCATTCCGGGTGGTAGCCTGAAATGGCTCAGCCCGAGCGGTGATCTCGTGCATATCGAAACATTTGGAGACTCTGTCTACGAGAGCCCCTTGCTATTGCACGGCACGTACAATCCGTAGCCCTAATCGAACAAACCTTCGAAAGTCGGTTTCTCGGGTTGCTCGCCGATAACCGGGCCGTGTCCGTCACCAACATTTCCCTGCATGCCAGCAAACTCATCCATCAGATGATCAACGTCATCTTCTGCGAAGGGACGTGAAACTTCTCGGTTCCCGGCTGGCTCACGTGTGACCTGAGTCTGCTCGTTTGCCTCAGAATCGGCCTTAGCGGAAGGAGAATGCTTGCCCTCGCCGTAGGCAATGAGGACAAAAAGCAAACCTACCGAAACAATTCGCAGGCGTCGCATAGTTCCTTTTAGTCGTGCTGACGGCGAAGGAAGGTCGGAATATCGTATTCTTCCGTGTCGAAGAAACGTTTGCCGATTTCCCGAGCAAGATCGCGCGCCGACTTGATGTCCACGTTGTCCCGGCGCTTTTGGACCGGCGTATCCATCATGTTGGCTTCATTTATCCGCATCGGTTCTTGTTGGCTGACCGGAGCGGCAGGCTGTTGAACAGGCGCCGCGGGACGCGCTGTCGCGTCTACGGTTGGAGCCACTTTCGCTTGATGGGTATTGGGATTAAAGCCCGTCGCGATAACCGTAACTCGCACTTCGTCTTTGAGTTCTTCGTCAATGACGGAACCAAAGATGATTTCCGCTTCTTCATCTGCTTCTTCGGTAATGAGCGAGGACGCTTCATTGACTTCGAATAGCGTGAGATCGGGTCCGCCAGTAATGTTGATGATAATCCCGGTTGCGCCGTGAATGGAAACATCTTCAAGGAGCGGCGAAGCAATCGCTTTTCTAGCGGCTTCAATCGCACGGTTTTCGCCGGAAGCGATTCCCGTTCCCATAAGAGCCAAGCCTTTGCTCGACATAACTGTTCTGACGTCAGCAAAATCGAGGTTGATAAGCCCACGGATGTTGATGAGGTCCGAAATGCCTTTGACCGCTTGGTACAAGACTTCGTCTGCCTTCTTGAAGCACTCCAGCATGCTTGTGTTTTCGTTGGCGATGTACAAAAGGCGTTGGTTCGGAATGCAGATCAGCGTATCAACCGCTTCGCGGAGTTCGTTGATACCGTGATCGGCGTTCTTTTTGCGCTTCTTCCCTTCGAAGTTGAAAGGCTTTGTAACTACGCCAACCGTCAGCGCACCCGCTTCACGCGCGATGTTCGCAATGACAGGAGCCCCGCCTGTACCGGTTCCGCCGCCCATACCGGCGGTGATGAACACCATGTCGGTGCCATAAAGCATTTCAGCAAGTTTGGAACTATCTTCGAGAGCCGCCTTGCGGCCGATATCGGGATTGGCTCCGGCTCCTAACCCCTTGGTGAGTTCCATGCCGAGTTGTACGTGGGCTCCAGCGGGGTTCTTATCCAGCGCCTGCGCGTCTGTATTTGCTGCGATGAACTCGACACCAGTTAGACCTAAGTCAATCATGGTGGAGATGGCGTTACTGCCGCCGCCGCCCACACCGATTACCTTTATCTTGGCCCCTAGATTCTGTTCTTTTTCCTTGATGTCGAACATGCGTCCCCCTTTTCCCAGCGACTAAAAAAACGTTAAAAAACGTCTCCCAGCCAATGCTTCATACGATCCCAAACTTTTTCGTAAACCTGGTGATGGTTCCTTTTTCCAGGTCGGTGCGTGTGGCGATTCTTCATGCCGTAGGCCAATAACCCGACTGCCGTCGAGTAGATGGGTGAGTTCACTACGTCGGTTAATCCACCCACTCCCTGGGGTACGCCCCGTCGTACCGGCATCTCCAAGATAAATTCGCCCATCTCAGCGGAACCCGCTAGAAGAGAAGATCCGCCCGTGAGCACCAAACCCGCTGATAACAGATGCTTGTAACCACTATTGGAGATTTCCTTGTTCACAAGCGAGAAAATCTCTTCGACTCGCGGCTGAATGATCTTCGCGAGTACCGCTTTGGTTACTTCTTTTGGCTGGCGTCCACCGACGGCTTGCACTTGAATGACTTCGTCCGCGTTGAGCGACGAACTCATCGCACAGCCATAAGCTACTTTAATCTGTTCTGCTTCTTGAATCGACGTACGTAAACCAACGGCGATGTCGTTCGTAATATGGTTTCCGCCCATCGCGATGCTCGCGGTGTAAACGATACTTCCGCGCGCAAACAACGCGATATCCGTTGTTCCGCCCCCAATATCCACCACCCCAACACCTAATTCTTTTTCGTCTAGCGCCAAAACCGCTTCGGCGGATGCCAAGGGTTCAAGCACAATATCGTTTACGTGAATGCCGGCTTTGTTCGCACACTTCACAACATTCTGAGCAGAAGACGTGGCTGCAGTGACAATGTGAACTTTGGATTCCAAACGAACGGCCGACATTCCTAAAGGATCGCGTACGCCATCTTGGTCGTTCACAACAAATTCTTGCGGAATCACATGAATGATTTCCCGATCCATCGGGGTTGCCACGGCTTTAGCAGCGTCAATGGCGCGCTCTACATCGTGCGCAGAAACTTCTTTATCCTTAACGGCAACCACTCCGCCGCTATTGAACCCTTCAATATGACTGCCCGCCACACCAACAAAGGCAGATTCGATGCGACACCCTGCCATAAGCTCCGCGATTTCTACCGCCTTGCTGATAGCTTCTACTGTAGCGGGAATATTGACGACGATACCTTTGCGAATGCCGTGAGAGGGCTGCTTTCCAATACCGACGATTTCAATGTCGTTGCCTTTAACTTGGCCGACGACTACACAAATTTTGGTTGTGCCGAAGTCTACCCCAACAACCATTTCGGAAGGCTTAAGCAAGTTTTTTGTACCGGACATAAGGGGCCCTTTTCTGGTACCTGCTACTTTTTTTACTACTTTTTATTTAAAGCTTATGAAGGACTCAAACAAACTTTAGTTCGAAAGCGTGGAGCTGACAATAGCTTTCTTTGGGAAAACCAAATTGATTCTGGCAATTTGGCGGACCTGACTCGGCGGGTTACTGAGGAGCGTTAGAAGTCGCGAGATTTGCGACTCCCAATTTTTGTGACTGAACAAAACTTCGACTCGCGGATTGGACATAAAAACGCGAAAGTACGGATAGGCTTCAAGGACAACTTCAGAAAGCGTGAAGCCCGTACCCATGTGTTCTTTCAACATTTCTGTTAACAAAACTGCTTCAGGTAATTCCCACTTCACAAGTGTCGCCTGCGGCAACATCGATATCACAGGCAATTCATACTTTGCGCTGATACGCGCCGAAGTGTGATCAATTACTTTTCCATCGTGATCAACGTAAAAAGGTTTGCTGCGTTCTAAGAAAACTGCTTTGGGTATTTTCGACTCAAGACGAATCGAAACTTGATCGGGATAGCGCTTTCTCACCGTCACAGAGGCAACCCAGTTTTTTGACTCCAATGATTCCACGATTTTATCGACGTTTAAACTTAGAAGACTCTGACCTTCTAAGCTAGGAAGCCACTGCATGACTTCTTTTTTTTCCAAAGGCCATGCCACATCAACATCGACCGACTTCACCACAAACCATTGTCGCCCGGCCAAAAATTGCTTCACATCAAATCCATCGAGGACCCAAAGAAGAGCCGAAAAAAGAAAAAGACTCAGCAAAAACAAAAGAAAAAATTTCTGCACCGGATGGAAAGATGAAACTTTTTCGACTCGGTTTTCTATGTTCATCTCAAGCTTCCTAGAATCACTATCCTACTTTGGTCGCGGCCGCCCACTCGTCAGTTTTTTTGATCACTCGGCCTCTAACAAACAAACTGCGATAAGATTCGGCCAAATTTTCCTGACTCATCACTGACTGAATATGTTGACGGAATTTTAGTCCCATCGCACGACGGAGCGTGGCGTCGCGTATTAAATCCAGTAGCGCATCTGCGATGGGTTCGGTTTCGTTAACCGGGGCGAGATAACCCGTTTCCTTGTGCACCACAAAACCTTCTACCCCGGGCACATCACTCGACACGACAGGAATGCCGGCCTGGCCCGCGGCGCAGAGCGGAACATAATGTCCCGTCTGTAGCGCGGTGTGAAAATACACGTCGAGTTCGCGAATGCTTGCAAGCCAGGGCGTTTCTCTCATCTCAAAAGAATCGGTTAGTCCTAGCTCGGCTGCCGCGCTGATTAAATGGTCTCGCAAAGGACCGGTACCAAAAAGAACAAACTTAGCTGCTGGCGTTTCTTGCTCCGCACTTCTTTTCTTCACACAGTGTGCGACATTCAAAAGATAGTGCAAATTGCTTTCGGAACGGAAGTCGACGAAAGACCCGATCTTTACGTACTCAGGTTTCTCGGGTCGAGAAAGAAGTTCTGGTAAAGGACCAATGGGAAAAGGAAGATATTGAACCCTGCCTGGACTTATCCTCGCTATTTCACGAAAAAAGCGGAAGTTAATAGGGCTGTGGGTAAGAATCTGTACCCCGCGAGGAACCAAAGGCCGAAAACCTTGCCTCAAAATATCAGGGAAACTACGTCTGGTGGCCACCGTAAGAACGGAAGCAAAAACGGGGCGGCGCGTATGTTTCAGAGGCAAGGTGGCAAGGGCCTTTTGCCAATCACGTGCCACAATCCAGTAAGCGCCCACACTATTGGGATCAGTACCCGAAAAATAATTTAATTGGTTTTGAGAATCCACACACTCAACACGAATTTGCTGACTTAGGCTATCGAGCAGTGTTTTGACGCCTTCTCTTTCGTGCGCCCAGACGTCGGGAAAGAGAAGACAAACCAAATCGTGTGTGGTCACAGGAGATCTCCAAGCCTGTGGAAAGGCGAGGTTATTATACCGCGCTGTCGTTAATAAAGTCGATGAGAAGGCGCAAGGTGCTAAAGTCACGGCGTTCAAACGGGAAAACAAGACGCACCAAATCTTTTAGTTCGGGTTCGTTCGATTCCGCGGCAAGTGGTCCTGACACCTTGAACTTTCCATTCGTGGAAAGAAAACCAAACTTTTTCTCCATCTCTTTCAACGCTGTGGCTGAAGGCGCTTGGCGCAAGCGAAGTACCAAAAGATCATCAACCAGACGCAGAGAATGATAGCTTTTATAGAAGTGTTCGATGTGGTCCATCGCATCATTCGCCGAATTCACTATTCTGTAGAGGTGGCGATCCTGGGCTGACACAAAGCCTCTGTCGACTAGGTGATTGCCGATAAAATCGAGTAGCCCGCCCCAAAAGTTGTAACCAGGAGGCTCGACCATCACGATGGGCACAATGCGGCTTTTCCCTGTTTGTACTAAAGTTAAGACTTCAAAACCCTCATCCAGCGTTCCAAAGCCGCCTGGAAAAAGAACTAGCGCGGAGGCTTCCTTTAGTAAGAAAAGCTTACGCGTGAAAAAATACTTATAGTGGATGAGTTTCTTCTCTTCATCGATAAAGGGATTCGCGCTCTGCTCAAAGGGAAGACGAATGTTGAGTCCGAAGCCGCCTTTGATGGTGGCTCCCTCATTAGCCGCTGCCATGACACCTGGGCCACCGCCAGTCACGATCATGTAGTTGCGTTTAAAGGCTTCCTTACCAAACTCTTTGGCAAGGTGATAGACGGGATCAGTCGGAAGGGTACGGGCCGAGCCGAACACGGTCACCTTCGGCACAAAGCGATCGGGGTAGAACATCTTAAACGAGTAGCGAAGTTCCTTGATGACTGTCGTCGCTATCTTTAGGTTGAGTGTCCCGGGGCTTTCTAGTCCCAGCTTCAGTGCGGTCTTGAAAATTTGCTTGAGCAAACTGACTCGTGCCGGTTTCTGCCCCTCCGCTATTTTATCGACAAAGGTTTCGAGTTCTTTGAAGACGGCATCGTTCGAACCTAAGTTTCTTTCAGTTTGCTTACCCGCGGCCAATTCGAGATAATCCCTTCGTGGAAAACGCTTCGGAAAAAAAGTTACGCTGGCTACATCGACTCCAGTGGTTTTCCGCCCTCGCAGGAACTGGACTGAGCCTCTACTTGCTGGTCCAGCATACCCGAGTCAAATCGGGAATCCAAGCAGGCCCCAGCATTTGCAACGCGGGCCAATACCTCAACTGCGACGCCGTCGATGCCAGTCGATACTCTGTTTTGTTCGGGATCCCGCTCGCAGCCTGGGGCGCCCTTTTCTGCTTTCTTTTGCTTCTGGGAAGTTGGCTTGCCCGCCCCTCATCCCCCTCTTTCGCCGGCCTTCAGAAGTGGTGCGCGAGATTAAGCGCATTCGGGCTATTCGTGGAGCTTATTCTATTTTTAGTCCAGATATTCGACCTTAAGACGATTTGTCTTTTTTGCGTGGGAACCTACGTTTTTAATTTCGCTTACTTTACCTTCACCAGCTTGTTGGCACCGGTTACAGTGGGTGAAAAACGGCGCTTTTTCACCGGTCCTCTTAAACGCCAAGCTTCGCTCACCTTGAGCAAGGGAAAATGGGCAATTGCCATCCTTTCCGTAGTCGCCTTTGCAGCCGGAACCCTCGCCCTTCCCGAATGGATTGAAAATCGAGGAAAGCTTACAGAGCAACAACAGAAACAGCTCACCCTTTTCTTTGAGGAGTGGAAAAACCTGCCCTCCAAGCCTCTGCCCGTGCAGCCCGAAGATGCGTCACAGGGTAAATCCGGCGCCCCCTTGCAGCTTGTCGTTTTTAGCGATTTCCAGTGCCCCCATTGTAGAAGAGCAGCAACAATTCTCGAAGATTTTCGTCAGGCTCGCCCCGACAAGGTGCAGTTGGTTTTCAAAAACTATCCTCTCGATGCCGCTTGCAATTCCACGCTCACTCGCTCGAACCACGACAAGGCGTGCGGACTGGCGCGTTTGGGAGTTTGCGCCGGAAGGAAGAATGCCTTCTGGGAGTACCATGATTTTGTTTTTGAGAAGCTCCGTGGCGATGAAAATTGGAACGAGATTTTTAAGTCTCTTTCTTTCGTGTTTACCGCAGACGAAGCTGCCAAGTGCATGAATGATCCGAAAACGTTAGAGCCCATTCACCGGGATCTGGAGTTGGGCCAAGCCCTGCAAGTTGGCTACACGCCTTCGATCTATCTCAACGGCAAGCTTGTGCCGCTCGCACTGAATCCCGGCATTCTGGAAAAGTTTGCGGCCCTAGAGCTCGAAAAACTCTCAAAGTAGTGTCATTGCGAGCGTAGCGAAGCAATGACAAATGAGGCTGACAATTCACGGCCGTATTCTGGCTGGCTACAGCCACTGTTTTATCACCCGGCTAACAAGTTACGGCATGTAAAGGGCTCTCCCCTATTCAGGCTGTACACACCTCGAAAAACCCTAATGATTCCAGGGGTTATTTGGCACTGGAATTGCTCTTCTTAAAGGTGTGAAGAACAACCGCCAAATGGCCGTTCGACCGAGTGCCCTTAACCTGGCGCTGTGGACTATCCTATGCGCCGGCCTTTTCGCTACGCCTGCTCGCGCCGATTTAGAAGACGTCATTCGCGCCCAACAGGAACGCATCCAAAAAGTGATTGAACGCTTCAAGAAATTTACTTCGGATAAAAACGTCATGGGTGAGGCCATCACGCCAGACGGCAACACGGTGCAAGCGCCTGACAAAACCAAATTCGATGCCGACGGCGCAAAACTCCTCACGTTCCAAAGTGAGCTCACCTATCACAAACAAGCTTTCGACGTAGTGGAAGAAGAAAAAGAAGATGAGAACGGCGAAGTAAAAGTAGAAAAACTTTATGGCTTCGTTTCTCCTCACGGTAAGGAAAGTGAAGCGGGCGGATCTTCTGAACTAGAACGCGCCGTCTATGGTCTTCATAAACAATTCAATAAAGAAGAGGAACAGGACAAGCCGAGAGAAGAAGGCGTTGAGTTTAAATCGATCTTCAAAGTAACCACCAAAAAAGTTCAGAAACAAGACGAAGCCGCGGGAGACGCCGGTGGTAGCGGCGCAGGTGGAGGCCTTAAGAAAGCGAAAGACGACGGCGAGGATAACGAAGATCTGGATGTTGCTCGCTGGGAGCTACGCGACGAAGCGATTCAGGCCGTGAAGAAGATTGGTGAGAACTCTTTTGAGACCGTGAAAAAGTCGGCAAAAGATGACGAGAACGAAGGTTTGGAAGAAGCAATGGCCAACGGCGTGCTCTTACGAGAAGCCGGCAGCCGCGGTCTGAAGGCCCTTCAAGCCGAAGCGCTGAATTCACTTTCTCAAAGACGTTTCAATCGTGGTATCCGCGATGGTGCTCTTCCGGAGCGTGTCCAACTTTGGCAGGATGCTCCGACTTGCGAAGCGTGGTCGCAGCAAGCGGCGGCTCTCGTAGAGGAAGCGGAAACTCCGGAAGGAAAAGAGGCGCGCCAAAAAGAGCTTCAACGCATGACCGACCAGTGCAAAAACATGACGACCATGAACTACAAAGAAATCATGCCTCGTTTTGTGGAAGAGGATAGCGGAAATGGCGAATCCAAAGAACAGTTGCAATCTCTCGGTGTGAACAAAGAAGATGCGCGCGAACGTGACTTGCGCGTGCAGCTCAACATCAATGAAAAATTTGGCATGTCGGCCAACGAAGTGCAAAACAACTGGGGCTACGGGGAACAAGATCTCGCGACTACGGTGAATACTTACGATGCCGAAGGCAATCAAACCGGCGAAACGCAAATGACACCTGAAGAAGTTCTCAATACCTATAATCAGCAACTTCAAAAAGCCAAAGAAACTGCAGACGCCATCAACGCCCAGTTGCCCGAGCAAAACCGCATTGATACGAGCCAAACCCTTTCCTATCAGATTCAAAAAGGTCAGAAAGCCGCTTGGGAAATCACTTCCGTCCCTGATCGCGCCAAAGAAGACTTTAATATCTCCGTACCTTCCGTCCCGCTAGAACTTCAGACTTACGAAGACGTTGTTGAACAATAGGCCCATTGCCGCACCGCTTCTTTTTGGCCCTCTGCGGTAGGCAGACTAGGCGAGGCGCTTTTTCTAGGGTAAAGACCTAGAATGCAAAACGAAGCCAATTTGAAACCTTTTCTCACAGCCTCTGCCATCGAAGACCTCGTCGCCGGGCTGGGCAAACAAATCAGCCAGGACTACCAAAAGCACCTTGGGAACAGCGGGGAGCTCTTAGTGGTGGTCACTTTAAAGGGCGCCCTTCTCTTTGCGGCTGACCTTATTCGCCATATCACCGTTCCGGTGCGCATCGATTTCGTGAGAGTTGCCAGCTATGGTAGCGGCACGCAGTCGAGCGGAAGCGTCCTGATGACCAAAGATTTGGAGACCGACCCGAAGGGCAAGCACGTCCTTATATTGGATGAAATCGTGGATACGGGCCACACCATCAAATTTTTGCGCGAAAAGTTTGGGGAGAGTAAACCTGCGAGTCTCAAAGTCTGTACGCTTTTGAGTAAACCCAGTCGTCGTGAAGTCGAAGTTCCGGTTGAGTACGTGGGCAGAGATGTTGAAGATAAGTTTCTGGTAGGCTACGGTCTTGATTATGATGAGAAATTTCGCAATCTTAAGGACATTTTCTACATATGAAATCAATCACAGTTAAAGCAGTTCTCGGTGGGATTTTAGTCCCCTTGGCATTGCTGGCTTTTTCCAGCGGCAAACCTGATTCCGTTCCCGAACACTTTGAAAACAAAGCTTACGATGTCACAAAAATTCCGATTCCCGATGAGCCGGAATTAAACCTCGCCAACGCCACAAGCGAGTGGGAAGCCCTTGGGGTAGTTGAGCCGCCTTCCTGCGAAACCCAATCCGTATGGAAGTTGGTCGGTAAGCCTGATGTTTCAGGCACCGCTATTAAGGAAAAATTGGCTCCGGTGCAGGGACGATTTACCCGTGTGCAAGCGCATCTTTTGGGAGAACCCAAGGGGCCCGTCACCAAAGGAATGGGCTACTTGGACCTTTCTTCGTGGGATTCCGGTAACCTTCCCCGCGATAGACGCGTGGCGCGCTACGTGTTTGGCGTTGAGGAAAAAGGCGTCTCGGCTTTACCTTTCACTTTTACCCTTGGGGAATGGAAGGACAAAGGCTCCTGGGAGACGACACTAAAACTACAGTTTGAAATGCTGGGAAAAGCCCAATCTCTGGATCTGCCGGTAAAGGTAGATCGCAAAGGGGATACGGTGAGTATTATCACCACCACTCCGGAGAAGGGGCGCTTTACCTACGCCACACCAGAGTACACCGAACGCATCATGCAGTTGCTTGACCGGTGTAACCACCAGTTCCTGGCAAGTTATGCCGATGTGACCTTGCATCTAACTTTTAAAAAGAGCTGCTAAAAAAATAGCCGTAGGTGTCAGTCGACTTTCGGTATTGCATCCCGAAAGCTCGACGGACACCCCGGCCATTTACTTCAGTTCATTAATCAGAGACTACCCGGATTAGCGAGTAGGAGCCAAAGCGACAATTTCGTCCAACATGTTGTTGGCCGTATTGATCGAACGGGCACTGGCTTGGAAGCCTCTCTGTGCACGGAGCATTTCCATAAACTCCGATGCTAAGTCTACGTTGGACCGTTCCAAGGAACGCGTCACCACTTGGCCACGACCGTTGGCATTCGATTTGCCCAACAAGGCCGCACCTGAGTTCGTCGTTTCTTTGAATTGGTTTTGACCGACACGTCCTAAGCGTTCCGTCGCTTCGAAACGTGCGATCGCCAATTGGCCCAAAGGACGCGAGAAACCGTTTGAATAGACACCCGAAACAATACCTTCGGCATCGATATCCATGTCTAAAAGCGTCCCCGACCCGAAACCATCTTGAACGTTACGGAACACAGAGCTTTTAGCACCATACTGCGTACTGCCCTTCACTCCCGTTCCATCATCATCAATGGCATCGCCGAAATCGAACTGTAGTTCTTGGTTCGGTTTGGCGCCGCCAGCAAAACTGGTGTTGGTGAGGTATTGGTCCGAGTATTCCAAACGTCCGACTTCGTCGAACACAAGAAGTCCGCGAGCCACCTGCACTTGTTCACCCGGATCGCCCTTATCCATTTCCGCGCCGTCTGCCATAGCAACCCACTCCCACGTGCCGTCATCTACTTTATTGAAGTACATGCCGACGCTATGTTGGTTGCCAAGTGAATCGTAAACGGAAGACGCAGTGGAAAACTGTGCCGTTTCCTGAGGGTGATCGAGATCGAACTTATCGTAAACGTTTGCTCGTGAGTCGAGGTTCATATGAACCTGAACACGATTACTCGGGCGGGCAGGAAGCGAATCTTGCGGTACGCGAATATCGCTTACTTTGCCTGAGATAGAACCATCCGCACCCGCCTGATAAGCCTGCACGCGTTCCCCATTGAGCGTCGTCAACCATCCCTGACGATCAAAGCGAAAGCTTCCGTCACGGGTAAACGAACGCCCTTTTCCCCCGTCCAAGACGAAGAAACCGTTGCCGTTAATAGCGACGTCAGTGTTGCGTTCTGTGTGGTTGATGCTGCCCTGGTGGAAGGAAGTGGTGGTACCGGCCATGTTTACGCCGCGACCCACGTCCTGATTGGGACCTGCAATGAGATGTTGAAGAACAAAGTCTTGGAACTCACCGCGAGTGCTTTTAAAACCCGTGGTGTTTGCGTTAACGATGTTGTCCGAGACTAACGAGAGGTGCTGTCCATTGGCTTCGAGTCCGGAAAGACTCGTATCAATGGCATTGTATAGGGCCATAGTGTCTCCTAGAGAGGGAACCCACAGGGTTCCCGGTTTAAGGACACCAAAGCTTCTGCCTCACGAAACGAACGTTTCGTGGAGAGCAGGCCAGCTCTGGAGTATTTATTTTTGGTCCGGTGTGCCTGTGCACTTTCCGGCTGAAAGACGGAAAGTGACCTGGCACCCTAGGACCAAAAAACTTTTTTAAACCAAGATCGCGCTATCGATGTTGGTGAAAACTTTTTCTTTCAGTTCTGTGCGGTTCATCGCGGTCACAACTGTTTTTGACCTGATGTTCGCAATAACTGCCACGTCGTCAGAGAGAATGAGTGCGGACTGACTACCTTTTTTGGCAGCGGCGTCCATTCCTCCCGAAATACGTTTCTCTAACTCTTCGCTCCACGGCAATTCGCGTGATCGAATGCGAGTGGCGGCGTGTTTGGAAAGCTGCAGAGAATTCTGCTGCTCTAAAACTTTTTCAAACTCATTGGCACCAAAGGCCTTGGGGCCTGTGGTGGGTTGAGTCGAGGGGCCCTGTGCTGCTGGTGCCGCCGAATTTACTGCTTTGTAAAGTTCAGAAATACTCATTGTTTGTCCTCACTCGCTAAAAAGACGGGTCTCCCATCATGTCCATGGCGCGGTGGAGTCGGGAAGGGCGGAAACCTTCCTCTTCACTTTCACCATCGTCGGCAGATTCTTTTTCGCCCTGAACGGAAATTTCTTCGCGTTCTTCGCGGGGCTCAGCGTTGGCTTGGGAATGAGCCAGAGCTTTTTTCATCAATAGCTCTTGTATATCTCCCCCATCTGAAACAACCGCTGCTCCAGGCTTTTTCGCCTCAGGCGAATCGAGACTCACGCTTGAAACTTTATAAACTTCCACGCTTTGGGTTCCCTGACCCGTTTCCACGACGAGCGTGGGGACTTGGGCTTGCACATCCACGCCAACCACTTTGCCTTCGATTTGGGATCCCATTTCTTTCACTGCGCCGTCTTTGCCCACGCCGGTGATGCGGAAGTTGTAGCTTCCCGGGAGAAGTTTGTTACCCTTCTCGTCCTTACCATCCCACTGCACAGGAGCATCGGGGGAAACACCTGTCAGATCGATGTTGCGAACCACTACGCCCTTTTGATCCAGAATAGCCGCGCGCAACGGACGCACATCTTCACCCAACGCATGGGAGAAACTCGCTGTTTTTCCTTCTTTCAAAGGCAACGAGTTTCCCCATGCTTTAACATTTTTTCCGATCATACCTAGTGCTTGCAGTTTGCTTTCTTGATTGAAACCATCCTGCATGCCCTTGATACCTGTCTCAATGTTGCTCAATTTCTCGAGAGAACCGAACTGAGCGAGTTGAGCCGCGAACTGATCTTGATCTGTAGGTTTAAGAGGATCCTGATTCTTCATTTGCGTCAGAAGCAATTTCATAAAGTCGTCTTTTCCCATCGTGTTCTTCGCTTGGGGTCCGGCGGCTTCCTCCCACATCAAATGATCGGGAATGGCATCTGTTGCAACGTTCATCTCATTCTCCTTGAGTTCCAAAAAGTGCCAGGCACCTTTCGGAACCTAAACCCATAGATCCACTCGGCCATCCCCCACTAAAGAGTGGCGTGGGCCGCTTACCGAGGCGGGACCAGACACCATTTGCGATTGGCTATCGAAAGCACGTCGCGCAGATGCCGGGTTTTTGCCCTGGAATTCGCTTCCATCTGAAAACTTCTGGAATTGAGTCCAATCTCCATCTCTCGCAACGGCCACTTCAAATTTCTCTAGATTTAAAGACACATCGGCCAGACTAGCTCGTAAGGCCTGCACGTGCTCTTCCATCAGAGCCTTTGCTTCGTGACTGTCGGAAAGCATATCAATTGAGACTTTTTTTCCATCCGTTTTGACTTCGATCTCCATTTGGCCCAAATGCTCAGGCTGAAGAGAGACCGTCATCTTCCCACCACCTTGAAGAATCAACGAATCGACACCCTTAAAGACTTCGGGTACCGCTCGTGGGGCTTCGGGAGGCGCGGGACGATCAAGGCTTCCTAGTTCGATACCTGGTCCGTCGGGAGACAAAGGTTGGATGCTTCCTAAGAGAGCATCACCTGAGTTTTCCTGACCAACCGGGTGGCCTAGTTTAGATTCCATTCCCTTGAAGGAAAAATCATCCTCTGAAGAAGAGGAATCGCTTCCTTCATCTTCATAAATGATCTCGGAATCCAGTGGAGTCAGCTGACGCATCAGAAAATCGAGTGGCAATGAGGGATTCTCGCCATTCAGGTTCTGCTGCGCTTCGCTGTTTTCCTGGCCGTTGAGTTCGACTTGGGAAACCGCTTGGGAATCAGTTGTCGGCGTACCAAAAAGAGTTTGGGCTGCGTCTAGTAAACCCTTCTCTCCCTCGGTAGGAAGAGGAGTTTCTAGCGTCGGTGCCGAAGAAATCGCCTGGAGGCCCAAAAGGGTTTCAAGAAAGGGAGTCTCCGACTCTTTTTTCTTGGATTCTTCTGTCTCCGGCCGACCTTCGTTTCGGCTCTTTTTAAGTACTTCGCCAACCGTTGGTGGTTTACTCACCACCGATACGTTAGCTTGTGACAATTAACATCACCCCCTTCTACTTGCTTGAGAGGTTTCGCATTACACCATCAGAAAGTCTTTCGGTAACTCGTCTCGCACGCAGTGCGGTCATTTTTCCGAGAATCTCACCTGCCTGCTCTTTGCGCATTCCTTCCAAGATTCCGGCAGCCAGATCCGTATCCAAATCGTTTAAAATTACAGCTGCTTTTTTCGGATCCATCTTTTCGTACATCTTCTTCAACGATCCGAACTGCTCTTCGTTGTACTTTCGTGCTTTCTTTAAACGAGCACTCAGGTCCTCAATCACCTTTTCGTATCGGGCGATCTGTTGGTTCAAAACTTTTTCTTTCTCATCAAGAAGAATCTTACGCTTTTCAAGTGCCTCTTCTTTTTCATTGAGACTCTTGGCTTGCTCACCCAATGTGGCCTCAAACCCGCTCACAGAGGGGCCGAACTTATCATTGGTCCATCCCGTACGAGGGGTCAGCATTCCAGCAATGAGCACAAAATTTAGCGCCAGTAGTCTCACGCCATTTCGCCTTTGCTTCCCATCTCTCGGCCATTAAAGTAGCGATGAATTTCTTCCAACTCTTTTTGTTCTTTCTTCGAAAGCACTTTGCCGTGTGCTTTCTTCTCGCGTTCAAGTAAAGACTCGAGAGCTTCCCGCTTTGCGGTGATTTCGTTGAGTTCCTGCCGTGTCTGAAACTGAAGCTCCTCGGCATCAATCCGTTTGAGCTTCAAGCCTTCCATGGCTTCTTTATCCAAAGCTATCTTCTGCAT
Organism: Bdellovibrionota bacterium; assembly: GCA_041751875.1. Classification (GTDB taxonomy): domain Bacteria; phylum Bdellovibrionota; class FAC87; order UBA2466; family JACKAF01; genus JBGSIC01. Next base: position 52,086 of record JBGSIC010000008.1, on the reverse strand, counting down.
GTCGAAATCGAAGCGTTCGAGGCCTTCCTTGGTCTCTCGGCTTCTTGACAGCAAGAGGCGTATCGTTTCCGCCTTGCGTTCCAAATCTAAATCAATCTCGGCTAGACGACGGTTGGCGGATGCCAGCTCCATCTTCTTCTTGTCCTCGCGCAATCGCGCGTGGTTCAAGAACACCTGAAGGCGGAAGGAGAACTTCAAGCGCTATCCCCCCATCGCCATCAACGAGGCAAGTTCCTCGCGTGCTTTTTCAATACTGGCTGCTTGCTCCCTGTCCTGCCGAAGAAACTTGGTGACTCCCGGATTGAGTTCAATGCAACGGTCAATCAAAGGATCCGACCCGTTCATGTAAAGACCATACTTAATGGCATCTTCGTTTTGTCGGTAACGTGCCATTGAATCTCTTAAGCCTCGTGTATTGATAAGCTGGTTGCTATCAACTACCTGGTCCATCACGCGGCTGACGCTGGAAAGAACGTCGACGGCGGGGTAGTGACCACGGTTGGCGAGATCCCGCGAAAGAACAATGTGGCCATCCAGAAACGCACGACAGTTGTCCGCGACAGGATCATCTAAATCGTCACCTTCGACCAAAACAGTGTAGAGACCGGTGATGCTACCGGAATCTCCCCAATTACCAGCACGCTCTACTACTCTGGAGATATTCGAGAATACCGAAGGTGGATAAGCCTTGGTAGTTGGGGGTTCCCCTGCGGCAATCGCAATTTCTCGTTGGGCCATCGCAAAACGGGTTAGCGAATCCATCAAAAGCACTACGTGAGCACCCTTCTGGCGGAAGTACTCCGCTGCAGCAGTGGCTGCGTAGGCCCCCCGGCTCCTTCGGACGGCAGACTTGTCGGAGGTCTCCACCACGACCACGCTTTTCTTACGTCCCTGTGGACCCAATTCCTTATCGATAAACTCTTTCACTTCGCGGCCGCGCTCGCCTATCAAACCTATCACCACCACATCAGCGGAAGTGAAACGGGAGATCATCCCCAGAAGCACACTCTTACCTACTCCCGAACCAGCGAAAATTCCCTGGCGCTGCCCACGACCACAGGTCAAACACGCGTTGATTGCGCGAATACCAAGGTCAACGGGATCAGAAATAACTTCACGGTCAAGCGGATTGACGGGTTGCCCGTAAAGCGAAATGCGCTCGGGAAGCAAAAGGGAGCGCTTTGGCTCATAAGAAACGCCCATGGAATCGACAATGGATCCAAGCAACGCTTCGCCTACTGGAAACGTCGCCCCTTCATGGCTAAGGTGCACCTTAGCCCCTAGTTGAATACCATCAAGGGTATCGAGCGGCATGGCTGTGCTGCCCTCGGCATCGAGCGAAACCACTTCTAGGGGGAGTTTCCCGTTAGCCCCTTGCACGTAGCAAATAGACCCCACTTGGACTTCGGGCAAAGTAATTCGTACTGAGCTTTGCTGAACGCGGGTAATCGTTCCCGATCGTTCTTCAAAGGACTCAGATTCAATGGCTTTGGCTAATTTTTTCAAACTCATTAGGTGTTCTCAGCAAAAAAACGTTCAATCATGCCTTCTAATCGCTTCAATTCGTTCTCAGGAGAAAAGAAAAATCCACCCGCGTTCGTATTGCAGCGAACCTCACCCGGCTTCAGAGTCGGATCGGCTTTTACGGTCCAGCGACTCTCGCCTGAACTCATTAGGGACGATTCCAGCAGCGCAAAGTCCGCTTCGGCGACCAAAATCTGAACTTTCCCTTTTGCTCGCACGCGTTCCACGTTCTCTTTCACCCAAGTCGTCACCACAGCAGCCTGCTCACGGCCTCGGGGAAGCATTAAACGTTCGCATAAATGGGAAAAGGCTTTTGCCCAGTGGGCTTCGTGGTCCACTAAGATTTCAGCCTTCTGGGCCCACACAGACTCGCAAATTTCGTTCAGTCTCGCTTTCGCTTCCGCAAGCTCTGTCTTAGCTTCTTCGCGGCCCGCCTCGTGACCAGCCTGTTTGGCCTGTTCAAAGATTTTTTCACATTCTGCGCCGTGATCGACTTTCAGTTTCTGAGCGATACGGGCATTAATTTGCTTTTCCCAGCCAGCGCGGAGAAAGGGATCTTCTTCTACAGCCTTCCAAAAGGCGTCAGCATTCTCGAACGGAACGGTGCCCTTCGCAAAGGTTTCCACAAAGTCCGGATGCGGCTGCTCTTTCACCTTATCCACCGTAAAAGGCTGGAAAGCGTGTGTGTCTTCTGCCACAGTATGCTCCGTACTACGGAATGATTTCTGATTCGTCTCCGATGCCAATGACGATCTTCCCTTCTTCTTCCAGCTTTTTTACGATCCCAACCACTTCGCGCTGAGCCGCTTCAACGTCAGATACCTTTTGAGGACCCAAGGCCCCCAAATCGTCGCGCAACATTTCAGACGCACGTTGGGACATGGAACTAAAGATTTTCTCTTTCACTTCTTCAGGAGCACTCTTAAGTGCAAGGAGCAACTTATCGTTCGGTACCTCGCGAAGAACGAGCTGAATGCCACGGTCATCAATTTTACTGATATCCGTGAACGTAAACATATGCTGGCGGATTTCTTCCGTAAGAAGCGGATCCTTGTCTTCGAGGCGAGCCAGAATCGAATTCATCAGGCGTTTATCCAGGGAATTAATCATATCCGCGATAGCGACAATGCCACCAAAGCGGTTGTCTTTCCCTTTACCCGATTCAATGAGTTCGTTTTTCAAAACTAAATCAATTTCCTCCACTTTTTCAGGAGAAACGTATTCAAGATTCGCCATGCGAAGCACCACTTCCGCCCGGACTGCGTCAGGAAAGAGCTTAATCATTGCTACCTGACGATCGACATCCATGTGCGCCATAATTGTTGCGATGGTTTGTGGGTGTTCGGCGACCAAAAATTCCGCGAGTGTCTTGGTTTCAATTTGGTCAAGTGCAGAAATCTGCTTGCGGGTGACCAAATTGACATTCTTTACCGTACCAAAGATCTGTTTTGCGCGTTCTTCTCCCAAGCCCTTTCGGACGGTGTCCATGTTGGTCAGGTTCTCATCAAAAATGATTTCCTCGGTTTCTGACACTTTGAACAGAAACTCTCGCAATACGGAGTTGATAATCGAAATAGGAGCTTTCTTCAGCTTTCCCATGACGTGAAGCAAGCGACGAACGTCGGTGTCCTTCATGCCCTTCATCAACTCGAACGATTTGCCCTCACCCAGCACATTCATGAGAATGGCGGTTTTCTCAATTCCAGAGAGCTGTTCTTTTTTGATCGGTCTAGGCATGGATTAGGTCTCTCGGTTTAGCTCGTCGTCAACCCACTCGGAGACTACGTGAAGTCCTTTGTGAGGTGAGGTTTCCATTTTTTGTTTTACGCGTTTCACAAGCTCAAGTTCTTCCTTTTTCTCCAAAGGCTCAGGATCATCAAGGAACGACAATTCTTGTGAAAGTGCCATCAAGGCGGGATCTTGCGCTTTAGCCAGCTCAAGCTCACCTACCGTCTTAGGTAGAAGCGAAAGCTCTTTCTCAAGATCACCGGTGGTGGCCCATCGGAGGAACGGGCGCAAAACACTGAAGAAGAACAGAAGTATCACACTGAGAATGAGACCATTCTTCATAAGGTTTTGACCAAGGCGCTCATAGCTGAACCCTTCGATGGCAGGAATCGCTTCTTCCAGAGGCAAAAGCTCATTGTCCTTGAAAGGAAGGCTTGTGATCGTGATGCTGTCACGACGTTCTGAATCGATACCGACAGCTTCTGCAACCAGGCTTTGTAGACGAGTCAGCTCCGCATCACTGCGAGGCTCAAAGCGTTCTGCCCCCGTCGAACCAGCAGGTGCTTTATAGAGGCCATCCACAACCACCGCTACCGTCAGGCGCTTCAGGCTGCCGGAAGGCTTATCTACGCGAGCAATTTTCTTTGGAACTGCGTAGTTCGATTTCTGGGAGTTCTTTTCCGTGTTCATCGTAGCCATTGGCACGGGCGGATTGTTGACTTCGCTACCCGGAAGGTTCGACCGACTGCCCGGAATACCCAACGGATTGGGACGCTGGCCGTTAGCGGTTTCATCGTTCTTGATCGTGACCTGTGCGACCGTACGGTCTGGATCGTAACTTTCTTCAAAGGTGTTCGAGCGGGACATATCAAGTTCCGCAGCTACTTTCGCAATGACTTTCCCTGCACCCACAACAGGGCTTAAAAGATCCACAATGCGTTTCTCGTAAGACTTTTCCATTGAGCGCTGCATCTCAAGTACTTGCGTTGACATGCCTTGCGTGTCTTCGTCTTCCGGACGATGCAAAAAACGTCCTTGTGTATCAACGATTGTGACTTGATTGACCTGAAGGCCCTCGACCGCGCTGGAAACCAAGTGAGCGATGCCTTTGCTTTCGGCTTTCGCAAGCTCTCTTCCCCGCTTAAGCTCGACGACTACAGAAGCCTTGGGAGCCTCTTCATCTTCTAAAAAGGTCCGCTTGGGAGGAATACTGATATGGACACGCGCTCTTTTGACAGCGTCAATACGTTGAATAGAGCGAATAAGTTCCCCTTGAAGGGAACGAATGTACTGCACGCGTTGGACATAACTCGATACACCAAAGCTGGTCTTATCGAAGCGCTCAAATCCCACCACATCTTGTCCCGGAAGGCCTTCCTTGGCCAACTCCATACGAGCCAAATCCATTTGGTCGGCGGGGACAGAGACGACTTTCTTGTCGTCGCTCAAGGTGTAAGGAATTTTCGTCTCCCCGAGCTTTTTTAAGACCGCTGCAGACTCTTCCCCAGAGAGATCGGAGTAAAGAACCGAGTAGGGATTATGTCGGGAAACGAGAATGCCGCCGGCAGCAGCGAGTACAAGCAGCCCTCCTAGGCCAGCGATTAATGCCCGCTTGCCGATGGACATCTCGCCGAACGTTTTAGCGGCTCCTTCAAACCAATTTCTAAGTGCTTCTAACATGCGCTATCACACCTGCATCTGGATAATCTGGTTGTAAGCTTCCAAAGCTTTGTTACGAACTTGGGTCAACATCTTCAAAGCCGACTCTGCCTTTTCAAAAGCAATCATGGCTTCATGGATATTCTCGCCCTTGCCCGCTACAATGCCTTCCATCTTGACGTCAGCTTCCTTCATCAAGGTATCTACGTTAGCGATGGATTCTTTAAGCGTTTGGGCAAAAGACCCCTCGGGACTGGTGGTTTTATCAATCGGCGCGCGCTCGATAAACTGCTCAGCCGACAACGTGGGGGTTAAAGTTGAAATAGGCATCTACTATCTCCGTCCAATCTCAAGGGCTTTTTGCATCATGCTTTTCGTAACACCGATGGCTGAGATATTCGCCTCGTACGTGCGGCTCGCCGTGAGCATGTTAACCATCTCCTCAAGCGTATTTACGTTTGGCATGGCTACATAACCTTGAGGGTTCGCGTCAGGATGCTCAGGCTTGTAAAGCATGCGGGGGGGATTCGGATCGGAAATCACATCGGCAACTTTCACTTTGTGAGTTTCCACTTCCATTCGCTCGCCCAGCACATTTGCGAAATGTTTTTCGGGAACGGCTTCAAAAACCGGGTCTTTGCGTCGGTACGGGCCACCCTCAGGGGAACGCGTGGTTTGCGCGTTGGCCAGGTTGCTCGAGATAGAATTCATTCGGATACGCTCGGCACTTAGTGCTGAAGCGGAAACGTCCAAGGCATTAAAGAAATCAGCCATTATTCACGTCCTTCCGAGATTGCGTACTTTAAGAGAGAAAACTTTTGGGTAACCGCTTGGCTCGCGGTCGAATATTTCAGTTCGTTCTTTTTTAGATCCGACATTTCTCGGTCCATGTCGACGCTATTTTTGTCTTGTCCGACTTCCGAGTGTGGATCTTCATAAATTATGGGATTGATAGAGGCGAGCGAGCGTTCCACCCCACCCTCCGGGTCCACATTCCCATCTTTTTCACGTTCCAAGACTTTCTGAATTTCTGTTTCAAACTCCACACGTCGCGCTTTGAAGTTAGGCGTTTCGGAGTTCGCGATGTTATCCGTGATGACCGCGTGGCGCAGCATGTAGAGATCCATGGCGCTCGAGAGCACATTGATCGTCTTGTCGAATAGTTCTGCCATATTTTACTTTTAAAAAAGCCTAAAGCCGTTTGGGGAAATTGCCGAAAAGGTCCGCTCTATCTTAAGTGCAAGATCAGGGCCACAACAGAAACCTTTGCCGCACGCACGGATGGAAGTTCTTGTGGCATTCCAACAGGAAAATCTTTCCCTACGAAGGGAAAATTTTTCCTCTTTTGCATGCCGTTATCTAAAATTCTTTGCTGTGCGCCAACGAATCCGAGTTATAGGTTTTCAGCTTGTTGCGCAAAGTTCTCACGCTGATCCCTAAAAGACGCGCTGCTTGAGCACGATTGCCGGAGGTATGCTCGAGCGTTTTGAGAATGTGATTTTTTTCGACTTCGGAAAGACTCTGCACTCCCGAACCCGTGCGCGACATAGCCGCGCTCGTACGCTCGCCTAAAGCGGTAAGATGCCCTATCTCGATGGTGCCGCCGTCGGCCGTCAAAAGCGCACGGTGAATCACATTCTGAAGCTCACGAATATTTCCCGGCCAGCTGTGGGCCTGCAATTTCTCCAAAGCCGCGGGGGAAATCGTAGCCGAAGCATATCCGTGCTGTTGGGCGAGCGATTCCATGAGCTGAAACGAAAAACGGGCAATGGCTTGAAAGCGCCCCTTTAGGGAAACGCAGTCAATGCGAATGACGTTTAGACGGTAGAACAAGTCTTCCCGAAACTGACCACTTTCAATGAGTTCAAGAGGATCCCGGTTCGTGGTTGCAATAATACGGGTCTGAATGGGAATGGGCCGTTGTCCTCCCAATCGGTCGACTTCTCCTTCTTGGAGCACACGCAAGAGTTTTGCCTGCAATAGAATAGGCATCTCGCTAATTTCATCGAGTAGCAACGTCCCTAGATGTGCCTGTTCAAACTTTCCCATCCGACTGTGTGTTGCCCCTGTAAAAGCACCCTTCTCATAGCCAAAGAGTTCGGCTTCAAGTAGGCCATCGGGGATCGCGGCGCAGTTTACAGATACAAAGTTTTTCTCCGCGCGTGCACTTTTACGGTGGATGTAACGAGCAATGAGCTCTTTGCCTGTTCCACTTTGGCCACACACCAAGACGGGTGCGTCGCTATTGGCGGCTCTGCCAGCCAAGGAAACCACTTTTTCCATGGCATCGTCTGCAACGAACAGAGTTCGATTGTCGAATTTGAGTGTCGTCATGTTTCTCTTGCGGGGTAAATGTTGCCCGAGATCGGACAACGATAGAAAACTACTGCGAAAGGATATTGAGTTCGTTCTTAGCTAAAGGAGTCCAAAAAGGGTCGTTAATATTAGCCAGTTCTTCCCAAACCTGTTTGGCTTGGGCCGGCTTTTTCAATGTCACCAGGCATTTTCCAAGCTTGTACTGCGCTTCCCCTTTGCCCACGAACTCCTGGCCGGAGGCGATTGCCTTTTCAAACATCTCGGTCGCTTGACCACAGTTAGCCGGATAGTAGGACTGTCCCGCTAGATGATAAATCGACGCTTTTTGAGTTTCAGCGCGCGGATCGGCTTCGACCAACTGAATAAGCTCCGGAATTTTCTTCCAAAGTTTTCCTGTCTGCGTAAGGTCGTGCAAGGTCGCTAGCGTTTGGACTCGCTCGAGGTCCGACTTAGCAGCACGGTGATAGAGGCGCATGGCAGTGTCGTAGGCCTCAAAATAGCGTTGAGTCGCGCGGTACATGGCGAGACGTTCCTTAAGAGCCTCGGTAAGAAAGGCTCCCTTTTCAATGCTTCTCAGAGCGATATCGGCTTGGGCGTATTTTTTCTGCTCACGAAACACTCTGCCAAGCATGAGGTGAGAGTAGTTTTCTACTTCACCGTCCGCCATACGGTGGATCGAGGCAGGACTGCGCACGGCTTGATTGTTTTGAGCAATCTGGTTCAACCATTTTTGGTCTTTAAGGGATTGGGCTACCGCCAACCAAAGCACTTGGTAGGGACCTTGGGCGAAAGGATCAAGTAGAGGTTTATTCTTGGAATAGATTAACGCCAGTTCGCTGTCTCTTGACTGAGAGAGCTTTCGTAGCAGGGCTTCACTTGTTTGATTGCGTTTCACACTGGAGGCGGCTTTAGGATCCCAAATAGGAGAAAGAGCCCACTGGGCAAGCTGCTTAGTAGCCTCTGCCGGATCTTCGACGATATTCTTTTGGAAGCGGACCAAGACTCCCTCGGTGAAAAATCGGCGTGCGTTTTTGTCTTCCGGACTTCCCTTTATCCACTTGGAGTAAACTTTTTCTACCTGACGAAGGAGGTGGTTCTTCGCCTCATCTTTCAGAACAGATTCCTTATCAGCCTGAATGAGGTCGGCATCTTTCTGAAGGAGATCGTTGATTCGCTTGCGGACAAAGCTCCGCACCGCAAGAGGGTCATACAGAAAATCACCCCGCTCGCCCAAGCGTCGCAAATACTCAATTGCGCGCACTTCTCCGCGGTCCAAAAGTACGAGGCCTTTCTCGACGTAAGCTTCTTTTCGCAAATCAGAGTCTTCTAGCTGATCAATATTTTCGTCAATGACCTTCAAGCGCCGTTGGAACTCGGCATCTCCAAACTTCGGCATTTCCAACATCAGGCCACGTAAGTAAGCAAAACGGCCGGCGTCGGTTCCTGGGGCCTGATCGTGGGCCACCATGTAAAGACCCACGACTTTTTTGATGGGTTCTTTTTGAACAAACGCGATATCCGCAACGCGTTTCTGGGCGTAGGGCAAACAAACAGCTTGTTGCGAGCTGTGCTTCACGTACTCGTCAAAGTAGAAGTGGGCCGAATCGTAATTCTTCCGACGAAACTTAATTTCCCCTAAGTTAAAAAGGGCGTGCTGATAAAAGCGGTTAAATCGATTGGGATCTTTTTTGAGCGCCTGTTCGTAGGCCTTTTCCGATAGGGCGGGTTTGGACTTGAGTTCCAGATCCGCCAGGCGAATAGCCGCCCCCAACTGAAGCATCGGGTTGGTGCACTTTTGTAGAACAAGCTTAAACGTAGGTTGCGCGCGTTCAAGTTCGCCTTCAAGGTAACGATTCTCGGCAATGCCCATCAGAATCACGCAAGAAGCGGAGTGTAACGGATACTTTTCCCGAGCGCGTTCATATAACTCCAGGCTCTTGCTCGTAAGCCCTCTCTGGAGCCAGTAATTACCGGCGGTAGCGTAAAGAACCGGAGCCAATTCTGACTCGGGGTGCTGCACCAGAACTTCGCGAAATGCTTTCTCGGCATTCGCCATGTTTGGCGGTCCTACCTGCTCATCCGCGTGTTCAAACATCACCTGAACATCAAGGAAAGCTAACGCTTCGCGTAATGGCGATTGGGGGTAGAGCTGCAAGAACTGCGTGTGCTTTTCTCGGTATGCATCCCAACGCTTACGGCGGTACTCACGCACCAGCTCATTGTATTCTTGGACACCGGGCAGTGCGTTAGCTACTTCAACGAAATAGTCACGCGCCACATCAAGGTTTGCTTTACCCTGACAGTACGGATGCTCAACCTGAAGCGCCCGCAAATAACTTAGATCGCGAGGTTTTTCCTTCGCATAGGCCGAAACAGACAGGCCAAGGAACGCCCACAGTGTAAGAACGACTTTGATGAGGGAGGGGGGAAAAGATTTCATGCCCTAACCCAACAAAGCAATCCGCGTGCCGAGTTTAAAAGCAAAAAGATGAATGATTCTTGTCGGCACGTTTCATTTTCCCTGTCAGCCCGTCAAACCTTTGGCAGAAGGTGCCTATCTACTTCCGGGCCCAGAAGGTAGCGGGTAAGATAAAGAGAACTTCCATACACCTGGCGCAAACTTTACCCGCGACTTTCTGGGCCCGGAAGTAGATAGGCACCTTATGAAGATTCTTTTTGTTGGTAGCACAGACGGAAGCGCCTGTGCGCTGCATTACTACAATGCCTTGGTACGCGAGGGGCATACAGTCCTTCCCTTTAATCCCCGCTATTTCGAAACTGATTCACTCATTCACAGAATCGAAATTAAACTGAGAAAAGGCCCTACCGCCGCTCGGGTCCAGTTTGTCTCTGACGAGCTCATCAAGCTTTGTGAGAAAAATCAGTTCGACCTAGTTTTCGTAATGGCTGAAAACTTTCTGCACGGAAGCACGATTCAGGAAATGAAAGAGATCTCGGGTCACCCGCCCGCCTTTCTTTATCATTCCCATGACAACAATTTTTCTGAAGGGATCTGTAAACCAAAGGACTTCTTCAAAACACTGGCAGCTTACGATGTGGTCTTTACGACAAAATCACAAAATGTGCTTCGCTATCGTGAACTAGGCCAGAAGAATGCTCACTTTATTCCGTCGGCGTTTGAACCCTCCGTTCACTACCCTATTCCGGCCGACCAAAGTCGTTACGCCAAGCAGGGACTCGAGGTCACGTTCGTGGGGACCTACGATCGTTCCCGAGAGCCGATTGTAAACACGCTCGACTGGAACCACTTGAGAGTCTGGGGAAGTCAGTGGCAGCGCTTCTCTGCGTACACCCAGCACAAGGACCGCATCAACAACGGTCCGATCTACTATTTTGAGTTTGCCGATGTGCTAAGCCACAGTGCGTGCTCTTTGGGATTGCTCCGGGCTGAAGCGGAAGACCTTCACACCCAACGGACCTTTGAGATTCCCGCGTGCGGCTCCTTGCAGTTTTCACCACGAACAGAGGAAATTTTGAGTTTCTTTGAAGAAGACAAAGAAATTGTCTGCTTTGGATCGCCTGAAGAACTAAAAGATAAGCTAAATTACTACCTCGCCAACTCGGCACTCCGCCAAAAGCTCGCCCTGGCCGGCCACGAACGCTGCCTGCGCGACAAACACACCTACCACGATCGCATTACTAAAATGTTAGATGAAGTGGGAAAATTGACCGCTTAGAGAAGCGAAAGCTCGGGCTCTAAGATGGGAGCCGCGGCAAGAATCTGATTTTCAGGCCGCATGTGGGCTTGAAAATGCGCGAATGCCCTTTTTACATCCTCGCGCGGCTTCTCGATCTCTTTCTCTGCCAACGCGAAGAGTTTCTCTGGGAAGCTTGAACGCGGGACAAAACCCTCCAAGTCGTCTGTCTTGGGTACGTGGGTTGCCACGCAAGGCACACCAAAGGCGAGCGACTCGAGCACTTTCACCGGAAACGCCCCATCTTGAGTTCTTTGAAGATGGTAAAGAAGCAAAGTGAGGTTCAGTGAATTCCATGCCGCACCTAGTTTCTCTCTGGGTGCCCACGGGTGATATGTGAAGTTTGAAAGCCCTTGTAAGCGAGTCACCCATCGCATTCCTTCTTCATCGGTTCGACCCATGAGAAGAAAATCCCACTCGGGAAAGCGGTGAATAAAGGATTCAAAAAGCGGGAGGTTGAAATCGGGACTAAAAAAGGAACCAATATACCCAACCCGTTTGCGCCGACTTTGAGAAGCTGGACGTTCCGCCCGTGCGCGCTCCAATGCCATGGGTAAATTTACTGGCGGCAAGGCAACCCGAGCTTTGTCGTCTGTAAGTGGGGCGAGTCGATTCCAACTAAATGAGTTCTGGCAGAATATCAGACGGGCTTTTTCGCAAAGCGCACGCCGTGCTTCCGCGTAGTAAGGGTCATCAAAAGTCGAATAAATATCAATGCGAGGCAGAGCGCGCGCCAGATCCTCTTCCACACCCGCTTGCACCCACACCACTGCGTTGGGATAGGCTTTGAAGATCCTTTTTAAAACCATCTTCTGCACCCAAGCACTTGCCCTGCGAATCAGCGCAAACCGGCGGCCAGGCAAAGTAAACAACTGGCGCACTTCGAGTAGCGAATGAGTCGGCTCGACCACGGGTTGGTAGCGTTTCCAACCGCTTCCATCAAACCAAATGACCTTCACTCCATTTTGCACCAGCACGCGGGCTAGGCTCTGCTGAACAAATCCATGCTGTTCCCAAAATTTGCAGTAACTAAAAAAGAGGACGACGCCGCGTTTTTTGAAGGCCCCAATCGCGTTGTTCCATTCCACAGCTAAACTCTCATCAGAATAGGCATCAGTCGTTTTAATTTGGCGCGGTGAATTAGACATAAAGGGAGAAAAAAGAAGGGAGATATCTTTCCATCGGTTTTTCTTTGAAAAAACTGAGGAAAAATCCTTACAATGAGTAACGCTTCCTATACGAAAGAGGTACGCCGTGCGCCACCCATGGAAACTCACCCTGATCTCCCTTTCACTATTTTCTTCACTCAGTGCGTCGGCCGCAGCGTCGTGGGGAATTCAAGGGGGTTTGGATTTTGCGAAAGCAGGGCCTTCAAATTCGACTGGCCTTTACATCGGGTTGAATGCTTCACCCGGTATTGCTGAGTCGTGGGATCTTTATTCCGAGCTGAATGCCATTTCCATTCCTTCCTCGCTCTACTATGTCGGGATTCTTGTACTGCCAGAATGGAAGTTTAGGGTCACTCGCAATGTACGTTTTCTCTTTGGAGCGGGCCCGGAAGCTCTGCTGAAAATTGAAGGCATAGGTCGACGCAATTTTAACTTCAACTGGGATATCGGAGTCGGCCTGGATTTTCGCGCTTCTCACAGTTTGCTCATAAGTACACGGGTTCGCTACGCAATTGGGCTGGGACGGCTCAATACGGTGGGAACAGAAACACTCGATGGACTATTCGTCGGGTTAGCCTTTCACTTCATGGCTTCTCCTCTAGCTGGCAACGACGCCCTTCCGAAGGACGCCTTTCCGTTGCAGAAAAAGCAGCAGATCATTAACGAACCACCCCCCAACGACGAGCTCTGACCTCCGTCTCAACAGTGAGGCACTCGCCCAACCTCTCCGCTCCTTTCTGAGAAAATCCCATCCCATCCCCACCTAGCCAGGCACGAAGTATTTGGCATTCTCGTTGCAATCTCAATCTTATGTGGTGGGGTTAAACCAGAGGGAGAGGAAGATGAGCAAATTGACTTTCGCATTTCTTGTAGGATTGTTCGCGAGTTTGGGATCATTCGGGGCTGATACTTTTCCAGATCTTTCTTCAATAAACTACGTAGGGAAATTGGAGTTTATCAGCTACCGCCGGGATGATTCGGGCCGTAAAATTCTAAGCCGTTCCATTTTTTGTATGCAGAACGGTGAGTATGTGGGTAGAGGAAAGGTAAAGTATGAACTCAAACAACTAGGTATCGCTCCGCTCGTGATGGAGCATGAAGGCGAACGTGCGGAACTTAAATCAATCACCCTACGCTACGAATACTTCGCAAATCTTAGCGAGGATCGCAATGATTATGGAGCACTACGCAACATGTATGGGGAGTTGGTCGTTAAGGCTCGCACGCAATTGGAATGGGAAGTGTCCAGTTCAGACACATTCCCAGAGGAAGATCTTGCTTGGTACGAAACGGAGCTAGAATCTGAGAATGGCCTGGCCGCCGATAACACACTGTTTTACAGAGGAATTGATGGCAAGGAATATGGGTTTGGCGTTCAACTCACACGCCTAGACTCCTCTCCTTACTACAATAGTCTAGCTGAACTGACGGTTTGCGAAAAAGCCAGAAAGAGTTTCATCTTCTTGAATAAATGAAGTACGCAGAGAGACCCTTCGGGGTCTCCTTTTTTTATTGCGGATCTTTACCGCTCGCACTGCCCTCGTCTGCTTCGGGCTCTTCTTCCTCGGCCAACATGAGGGTTTCCAGATTGGAATTGTAGGAGAGAATTTCTGCGTAACGACCAAACGCCACTAAAGTGCCGAACAGCCTGTCCAAGCGCTCATTGGGGAAATACCCTTGCAAACGCGACATCACCTCTTGTTGGGAGATCTCGTGATTGGGCGCTTCCTCGACCCAGGTCAAAAGCATCTGGAAGACCCGCAAGTGGTTCACCTGCTCTGAGAAAATAGCTTTTCTGGCCGGCCCCTCTACCGAAACGAAACGACGGCCTAGCTTGGTAAAGGTCACCATCTGTTTGGGTGTGACCACAAAATCCAAAAGTTCTGCGGTTTTCACCACGGCCAGACACCGGCCAAATTCACTCTCGGTTTCGTTGGCCATCTCGAAAATATCCATACGTCCGCCAGCGTTATCGAGCACTTCCATCAACCCCACAATTTCGCTGGGATCCACCTCGGGAAGGTTCTCCAGGCTTTGATACCAAGAAGGCTGAGAAGTCGGCGCACCGGTTTCTTCTTCTGGAATCAGAGCTTCGGTAATAACCGCGTGAATGACGTCGACAAGCTCTTGGTACTTCGGATTGCGTGTATCACGCGGATAAGGGAGGGGGTTATTTAAAACGGTGCGAATGTGGCCGGGGTTTTCCCCGAATACGTAAATCTTCTGCGCCATGAATACCGCTTCATAAATATCGTGTGTGACCATGACAACCGTGTTCAAAGCGTTTTCGCTGTCGTTCCAAAGATCCACCACTTCCGCCCGCAAATCTTCCGCGGTCAAAGCGTCGAGCGAACTAAAGGGCTCATCCAAACAAAGAATTTCGGGACGTACGGCAAGCGCACGCGCAAGTCCCACGCGTTGGCGAAGACCACCGGAAAGCTCCCGCGGGTAGGCGTCTTCGAAACCACCCAGGCCAACCATATCTAAGTTTTCGTCCACCCGATCCGCGGCTTCCTTCGGCGGCAACATCAACTGCGAAACACCCAAAGCGACATTCTGCCGAACGCTGTACCAAGGCAAAAGCGCGGGATCTTGGAAAACCATGGCCAGTTGGGAGTTAATTCCTTTAAGAGGCTTCCCTTTGACGAGTACCTGCCCCTGGGTAGGGGGAAGTAGACCCGCCATAATTTTGAGCATCGTGGTCTTGCCGCAACCTGAGGGTCCCAGAAAGGCGATAATCTCGCGGTCTTTGACGGCGACATTGATGTTCTTCAACACTTCAATTTCGCGCCCTTTCTCCAAGCGAAAACGCTGGGAGACTTGGTCGAGCGCCAGAAGGCCTTCATTTTGCGTTTCGATAGGGACCATCGCTATTCCAATCCTACTCTAGCCTGAACCGTGTTTCTGATAGGTTGTACATCCAGCGCCAGAAAAACCGGTTTATCAATACCAGGACCGTGATCATCATGACAATACTACCCGATAAAGCGGCGAAATCCGCGTCTCGCGCTGCTTCGGAAATGGCGGAGCCAATTCCTGGGGCAGAAAGGGTTCTTCCCTCGTAGGTCACAAATTCAGAAACAATACTGGCATTCCACGCACCGCCGGCTGCTGTAATCCAGCCGTTTACCAAAGACGGAAAAATGGCCGGAAGAATGATGGCTTTCCAATATTCCCGCTTGGAAAGCTGATATACGGTGCCCAACTCTTTGAGGGATTCCGGAATCAGACTCGCCCCGCTGATCACGTTAAAGAGAATGTAAAACTGCGAGCCCATCAACATGAGTAAGGTGCACCCATACTCGAAGGGGACACCCGCCGAAAGAAAGAGATACGTGATGATCGGAAAGATCATCGGCGCCGGAAAGGCCGCAATCACCTGAACGACCGGCTGGAGCCGGCGAGTCCACTGAGGGTTCGACCCAATAAAAACACCAACGGGTACCGTCCATAGTGTTCCCAGCGTTACCGCCCCCATCACACGTCCAAAGGTGTAAAGCGTATTAAGAAAGTAGGTGCCCCACTCTCGAAGGGTGCTGGAGGAAAGCAAATCAAACAACCGAAAGACCGCAAATACCGTCGTAACGATGGCCATGGCAATAAGAGTAAAGTAGAGAGTCCTGCCTGCTTTGCGTATGCTCGGCGACAAAGCCTGTTTGGCCGGACGAAGCGACCTGCGGGCTTCGCGCCCTTCCCGCCACCGATCCAGTAAGCGGTAGTAGCCACGCAAAAGTTGGGACTTTTGTAAGAGCACGAGCACCATGGGCGGCGAACCTGCAGGGCTCCCCTGCTCTACAGAGCGATAGCGAGAAGAGGAGTAAACGAGCGGCGCCCAGAGACAGCGATCCACAAGCACAATCACAAAAATCATGGCTGCGATACCGGCGATAACGGCCTCCGTGTTACCCCGCTCTATGGCCACCGACATGTAGGAACCAATGCCCGGCAAACGAAAGTCCTGATCCCCTAGCTGAAAGGATTCCACCACCATGAGGAAGAACCAGCCGCCCGCCATAGAAAGCATGCTGTTCCATAAAAGCCCGTTCATCGAATACGGAATCTCAACCTTCTTTAAAACGTCCCAGGCGCGCAGCCGAAACAAAGAGGTCATATCCCGGATATCACGGGGAACGCCTTTTACCGAAGCGTAGAAGCTGAACGTCATGTTCCACACCTGGCTGGTAAAAATCATAAGCACACACGCGAGCTCCAACCCCACATTTGAACCGGGGAACAACTGCACGAGAACGAGAACGATACCTGGCAAAAAGCCCAACACAGGTACACTCTGCAGAATATCGAGCACGGGAATGAGAATTTTCTCAGCGAGACGCGACTGTGCCGCCAAGTACCCAAAGCAAAACGTAAACATCAGGCTGATGAAATACGCGGCAAAACCACGAAAAAGAGACAAAAACGCGTACCGGGGAAGTGCCGTTAAACTAAGGTCGATTTCCGTTGTGGAACGGAATGGGCCGGTCCACTCCACCGCCACGCCAACCATTGCGTACACGAATAGCAGCAACAGAGAAAAAAGGCAGAGATCGACCCAGGAGATCGATCGCACAAAGTTGATGCGCGTACGTGCCAGACTCACAGTAATAGCCCCAAGGGTTGTGATTACACATTATTCTAGGGCCGTTTGTACCTTAGGAGGAGGGAAAAGGAGAAGCTCTAAAACACGAAAGGCCGACCCCTTTCGGAGCCGGCCTTCCGCCAATTCGCTGTCGCATCCACTATTGCGGTAGCATTTCTGCTATCGCCTACATCCAACGTACTACTTCTGCTTTTTGCGCGATGGTCCCTCTCACCACTAGAAGGCCGCCAAATCAACCGCGCCGGCCCGACGTGCTTCCTTTTCTCCTTCAGGAAGCGCACGGCAACGCATCTTGAGTTGGGTGCTCGTGACTCGCGAGGTCTGATAGGCCTCCTCGAGATCCTGAGCCACCATCTTCACCCGGTAACTCGGTGTCAACCACGCCTTGTACAGACTAGGACACAGCTCGGCGATTAACACCTCTTCCTTGGAATCCCCGTTGCTCGAAACGGCTACGCCGCGTTCGCGCGCACAGGCTTCCAATCGATCCCGGGCATCCTTGAGACTGAAAATATGTTTCTTCATCGCCTTCTGATTCTCATCGATCTTCACCTGAGCATCCTTGTGTAGCGACCGGAAGATGCTGCAGCTGTGCCCCTCGGCCTGCGCCTGGTAGTGGCCAGCTGTCGGCATGTAGTATTCCGCCGCCAACGCTTGCGATGTTGAAAAGTACACTAAAACGAAGGTAATTACCCCGTATGCAATACCCCGAATATTCATACGCCCGTCCTCCCACTAACGTGAATCCTATAGATTAGTAGAGCAAGCAATGTGCCAGCTCTAGACAGCTGTCAAATCGTTGAGACAGTGTCGCCCTTTATTACAGTGTGGCTCTCGCAATTTCTAAACCCGCTAAACCTTTGAGACTATCCCGCCCGATCTGTAGTCACACGCGCAGACCTCTATCAGAGTGCACGGTGAGCCCCTTGATTCGATTGGGTTTTTCTCATTTGCGCGATTTGAGCTGCTTAAGGGGTGGCCAGTCTCGAGGGGCGAACTACTGCGGCTCTGACAAGCCCTTCCCCTCGGGAAAGAAATCGAGAAAAAGCGCCACTGTTTCCTTGCCCAACAGCCTGGCTGCCAGTTCCGCGCTGGGAACCGCAAACTCTGCTGTGGCTCGAACAATCACCCCTCTGTCAGCCGATCGCACTGTCGCATTAGCTTTAAAGGAACCTGAGGTGTGCTCGGTTACCCTAGAATCGCAAACATAGGTTTCACCGGGTCGCCCCGCGTTTCGGAAACTAATCTGAAGATTACGAGTGAACGCAATCACCTTAAGTTTAAATGCCGCTGCGTAGAACATGCTTTCATCGACTACCGTGGAGAGAACGCCGCCGTGCAAAAAATGGGGATACGATTGGAAATGGTGCGGCAGTTCAAATTGCGTTCTCGCACCTGCTTCCGTTTCTTCGAAAATCAGCTTTAATCCGTGAGGGTTAAGCTCATGGGGCGCACAGGCAAAACAATTCATGCCTGGTAGTTTGTCGAACCGCTTTTGGATTTCGTTCCGTTCCATTCCACGTTGGTACTATCACGTACCGCATTTGCCAACCTTCGTGCTCTACAGGTCGGTTTCCCTGAATCGAAGTGTCTCTGGCAAGTGTCTCTGGCGCTGTCGCGAGGCGTGAGAGAAAAATGCGCGGAAGTGGCCCTAAAGGCCATTGAGCACATTTTTTGAGCACAACGACGCGACGGCACAAGAAACACGAGAGAATGGTTTGCTATAATTATGGGATGCATACAAAACTAGGATGGCTTTTGGGTTTACTCTTAACGGCGACTGCTCTGGGATCAATCACGGACCTATACCGTTCGGAAATGGCTGACACTCTTTCTGAAGCCGATGCAGCAGAACATGAAATGGCCTCAGAAGAGGATGATTTTAGCCCCGTGTTACAGCGCTTCCGCGAGGCCCTTTATCTGGAAAATAATACGCCGATCACCAACCAGACGGCTCAAGCAGAAAAGATGGCAGCTGATCCCATTGATAAACCACGGGGCAAGCGGTTGCGCCGAGAAAAAAACTAAACAGCTTTCGTTTTCAAACCCAAAATGCGCCTCCAAGGCGCTGGGTGTGAATAAGTCAAAAACTCCACCAAACGGTTGGGTTTAAAATAGCCAAAGTTTTGAAACGTTAGTTTCTCCAACGCCTGCCCCAACGGCTGACCGAATCCCAACTTCTGCGAAGCAAAAGCATCCGCGGCGCGCTCTCTTGACCGCGAATACGCAGCTTGGGCAAAATTAAACGGTGTCTGTACAACAGAAAGTACGAGAAAGAAAAGCAGCAACCCCAAAGGGTCGATCATTTTCACCATGAAGTGCGGCAGCACGTACGCATGGGTCAGAAAATCGGCTACCCAAAAACAAAGAAAAAGACTAACCGCCCCTACTCCAATCCCCTTCCAGAGGTCATTGTGGACTTGATGTCCTAGCTCATGGGCAAACACAGCTTCCACTTCTTCTTCCGCGTACTTTTCGTAAAGTGTATCGCCGATAACAATCCGCTTGGTGCGTCCTAAGCCCATAAAGGCCGCGTTGCCCTTCTCCGTTTTTTCACCCATCCCCAGATGATAAACATCCTTCACGACAATGCCGTACTTGGTGCATAAAGCGAGTAAGCGCGATTTGAGCGAGCCCTCCGGCATGGGCTTCATGGTCATAAAAAGCGGAATGAGGAGTACAGGCGCAAGTTGCGCCAAAAGAATCGAGAAAAGAAACAAGAAAAACCACGCGAGTACCCACCACAACTGCTCGCCCCAAACTACCGCTAAATACAAAAGGCCCAGCGCCATTGCCCCGAGAACCGCTCCCACTCCCAAGCCTTTGAGAAAGTCGACAAACCAACTTCCCCAGCTCTGACGAGAAAGAGCGTACTCTTTCTCCACCCACTGCCCGCCAACAGAAAAAGGAAGCGTGAACACCTTCCACAGGAGAATGAGCGAGCCGAAATAGACGAGCCAAAGGCCAAAGCCGGAAAAACCGCGGTCCATCCAGCTCCATTGATAGTGAAGTGCCCGAAAGGAACTTAGTCCCCAAACTAAAACCCCCCAGAACAGCAGAGTCTGAGCCCAGGAAAAAGCCCTATGGCTCCATACATAAGGTTTCACTTTGGCATCATGGTCCTGCCAGCTTTGCGGAAGCTTTGTTTGCATCAGATTCCCCCTCTAAAGAATCTCTCAAAGTAATGAAAAGGTTGGGATTTGCCAATGCCGCAAAGGCCTCGTCCGTTTTAAGCTGCCCCAGTCCTTGCCAATGAAAAGGGGCAAAGAGCACAATGGCCGCATGCAGTTGCCACGCAAGCTTCCGAACACGCGACCCGTATGGGTTTTCTGCCCACCTGAGAAGGGACACTCCGAACGCGACTTCGCTGAGTCCTTATATAAGGAGGTTCGTTCACGCGTCCCTGTTCTCTTGTTACCTATGGATGCGGGCGACCTCCCGTTTGAAGGAGCAAAGCCCGGGCGAGAAACTCTCCTGAGTCCCCGCTTTCCAGAAATCGCCTCTCAAGCCATTGCCAACGCACGAGGGTTTTTGAGTTTTCGCCTAGAGCCGGCTTTAGCGGCTCATCGTGCGAACGTTCCCACTCTTTATTTTCCAACAAATGAATCAGACAAAGAAAAGGCGTTCGCTGAACGACTTCCGTGCTTTCATTCTCTAGATGAAGTGTCGTGGGAGTGGTTCGCTCCTCCTGCAAGCACGTCTCCTCCGGAGTTAGCCCTCTCCGAGAAAGGCCTTTGCTTTGCTGCCATTAGTGATAGGCATTTTGTCGGCCACCTACTCGGATGGATGACCAATTTGACAGCTGTTGAAGCGGCTCCTCCCCTCTTTCACATCCTGGCCCTAGACAAAGCAACGATCACAAAAGTGAAGAAGGCCTTACCGCACTGCCAAGTTCGCTTCCACCTTTTAGATGAGTTGTGGGGAGTGGAAAAAGCGGTACGCATTCGCAAACGCTCCATCATGTCACAAGCGTGTTCCTCGAAGGCGGTGCTATTAAAAACGGCGTTACGCGAAAACCCTCGCCCAATTTTTTACAGTGATACCGACCTTTATTTTTTTAAATCGCCTGGTTCGCTATTCACCGACCTAAAAGCCCACTCTGCTTTGCTCTTTCCGCACTATCACGACCAAAAGAGAAACGCGCTACGCTACGGAAACTTCAACGCGGGCTTGGTGGGTGTCACCCCCAGTGCAATCCCATTCTTGGAATGGTGGGCTGATCGCTGCTATGAAAACTGTACCGAGCACGAGGGACGTTTTTGGGACCAAAGCTACCTGGATCTTGCTCCGCGCCTCTTCAAGGGAATCGGATTGAACACGGATCGCAGTCACAATGTCGGCGTTTGGAATCTCGAAGGACAGAACGGGCGTCCCGTTTCAAGTTACCACGCGACCCAAGTTGACGGCGAAGGGTGGTTTGAAGCGAAGGCCGCGTGGGATCAGTTAATGAGTGTTCTTTTAGAGGGGGGCGACTTTTCGCTCGAAGCAACGCTCCAGCAACAGGCAAGACACTGGCCCGCTTTAAGTCAGATCTGCTATTGGACACGGTATGTGCCCTACCGATTGCACATACCGCCGATAAAGCTATCCGCGCATGCGTACGCGAAGCTGATGAAAGTCGTCTCCGTGATCGGTAAAGGTCCCGGGCGAAGGAAATTCAATCGCGATAAGATTGCTTCGCCCCATTGAGGGGCTCGCAATGACAGTAGTCACTTCGAAATCAAATTCAACGCGGAGCCCGCCTTAAACCAATTGATCTGCTCATCGGTCAACGTGTGCCGCAAGGAAATCTTATCTTCCTTGCCATCAGCGTGATGAATAACCGCCGTAAGGATCGTCTTGGGAGCGAGATCCTTAAGACCAATGATACTGATTTTGTCGGCTTCCTGAACTTTCGCGTAATCCTTAGGCTCGACGAAAGTTAGAGGCAACACGCCCTGTTTTTTAAGATTCGTCTCATGAATACGTGCGAAGCTTTTGGTGATGACTGCTGCGGCACCGAGCTGGCGTGGCGACATCGCCGCGTGTTCACGACTGCTGCCTTCCCCGTAGTTTTCTTCTCCTACTGCAACCCAGCGCAAACCGTGTTTCTTGTAGTCGCGTGCGACCGCCGAATAAGTTTGATCCCGATTTCCGGAAAGCTGATTTAGCCCCTTCCCAATCTCCCCGTTAAACGCGTTGGTGGCACCACTAAACATATTGTCACTGATGTTATCCAGATGCCCTCGGAATTTCAGCCAGATTCCCGCAGGTGAAATGTGATCTGTGGTGCACTTGCCCTGCGCTTTTACCAGGACAGGAAGACGGGTAAAGTCGTTACCGTCCCATTTCGCAAAGGGCGTCAGAAGCTGCAAACGTTTACTTTCCGGCGCGACGTTTACTTGGATGGCTTTTCCATCTTTAGGCGGAGCCACGTAACCCGTGTACGACTGCACAAAACCGTTGGGCGGAATATCTGGAGCGGGCTTTGGCGCTTCCAAATGAACCTTTTTTCCCCCTGGCGTGGTGAGTGCGTCTTTAAGCGGATTGAATGAAAGATTTCCTCCCAATCCCAGGCCCAAGACCACTTCGGGGCTGGTCAAAAAGGAAAGCGTTTCCGGATTTCCATCGTTACGACCACGGAAGTTGCGATTAAAAGAGCTTACAATGGAGTTCGATTCCCCTTTTTTGAAATCATCGCGTTTCCATTGGCCGATACACGGTCCGCACGCGTTGGCGAGCACTTGTCCGCCAATTTTTTCTAGGGCTTCCAACTGACCGTCACGTTTAATTGTTTGAAACACCTGATCGGAACCAGGAGTGACCAGGAACGGAATCTGCATCTTAAGCCCATGCGCTGATGCCTGACGGGCAAGATCGGCTGCGCGAGAAATATCTTCATAGGAAGAGTTTGTGCAACTGCCGATCAGAGCAGCCGTGATTTTCTCCGGCCATTTGTTTGCCTTAACGTCGGCCGCAAGCTTTGAAACGGGACGTGCGACATCGGGTGAATGGGGTCCGACGATCTGGGGCTCCAGTTTCGAGAGGTCAATCTCTACGATCTGATGATAGTAGTCTTGCGGATTTTTCTCGACTTCAGGATCCGAAGTCACGAGCGCGCGGTGCTGCTCGGCAAGTTTCGCAATTTCTGAGCGGTCTGTGGCCGTTAAATATTTCGCCATACGGTCATCGAACGGAAAGACGGATGTGGTGGCTCCCAGTTCAGCACCCATATTCGTGATCGTGCCCTTACCCGTGGCACTAATCGAGCGCGTTCCAGGGCCAAAATATTCGATAATATTGTTCGTACCGCCCTTAGTGGTGAGGACACCACATAGATAACAAATCACATCCTTCGGCGCGGTCCAGCCCTTCATCTCTCCCGTAAGGTGCACGCCAATAAGCTTGGGGTACTTCACCTCCCAAGGGAAGTTCGCCATCACATCGACAGCATCAGCGCCGCCCACCCCAATCGCCAATCCACCTAAGCCGCCGGCGTTAGGAGTGTGGGAATCGGTCCCGATCATTAAAAGACCAGGAAACGCGTACTTCTCTAAAACCACCTGGTGGATGATGCCCGCGCCAGGTTGCCAAAAACCGATTCCGCACCGTGCACTAGCGGCGGCCAAGAAATCATATACTTCCCGGTTTTCATCGGTCGCGGTTTGCATATCTTTCGCCGCCCCAACGTGGGCACGAATAAGGTGATCGCAATGCACGGTTGTCGGCACCGCCGTCTGAGTGTCACCGGTGGTCAGAAATTGGAGAAGTGCCATTTGCGCTGTCGCATCTTGCATCGCGACTCGGTCGGGGCGCAGCTGCAAAATACTATCGCCAGCCTCTAAAGGCTGATTCTTCGGATCATGCAAATGTCCGAAAAGAATCTTCTCTGTCAGAGTAAATTTGCGATTCAGACGTTGTCTGACCTCTGCAATCCGCTTCTCCATCGAAGCGTAGGTTCGTTTAACAAGTTCGGGTGTCGTTTCGACTTCTGCCATAATGGACCGGATTATAAACGCGACTTTCGTGCGTTGCCATCTCCTATTTGCGCCACTAACATGGCTGTATCCCGTTTCTCATCAGGAGCTTCGTTGCGCCTTTCCGCCCGAATCATTGGATGTGTATGGCTGATGGCTTTGGCCATCGCGCCTGCCATTCGTGCCGAATACGAGCAGGAAGAGGCAAGACCAAAAAAATCCCGCTCACAGCTACTAAAAACTCGGCGCGCGGAGCCGTCGCCCAAAGAGATGAGGGCGGAAAAAGCAGACAAAACTTTTCATCCTGAGCCTTCTCACTCAAAAACGGCCTACCCCCTCTTAGAAACGTGGGGCTTCTCGGCACGTCTAAACACCCCACTTATAAAAGAAGTCGGAATCCACCGCCGCTTTAAGACTTTTGGGTTGGATGGGACCGTTTCCATCCCCCTCGCGCCAATGGGCCCGTATAGCTACTTGCACCTGGAAGCCGGTCTGGGCTTGAGTTTAGCTCGGGCTAGCATCCCGCCCCTCGTATCGAGTTTCACCAGTTTGATTATCTCGCTTCCTTTACGCGCCCGGCTACTGATCCCGATGGGAAGTGACAAAATCACTCTGGAAATTCTTGCCGGTTTGCGGCAACGCCTGTTCGAATTCGATTCCCGCACAGGAACCAACGGTGGGTTCTTTTTTCTGACCCCTATCTTTGATAACATGGATCCTAACTTTGGGCTGGGGTTGGCCTACCGCGTCTCGCAACAGATCGCGATACGTGTGACGGTCGAATATCTTAGCCTTACCGCTGGAATCGAATTCTAGATCCGAATCTAAGGAGTGATAAAGATGAAGCTACGCCTCGCAACCCCGGAAGATCATCCTTGGATTACCGCCCGCTATGAACAAGCCGGGTTCCTGAGAAGTAATTTTCAAAAAGATACCATCGCGATTGCTGAAATCAGTGGACGCAAAGCGGGAGCGGGTCGCCTCGTTCCCGTGGACGACGACACTTACGAGCTTGGCGCGATCTTTGTGGAAGAAGTCTTTAAAGGCCAAGGCGTGGCAAAAGAGATCATCGACTACTTGATGAAAAAAGCCGAAGGAAAGACGGTTTATACAATTCCTTTGAAGCATCTCGTGGAACTTTACCAGTCGATCGGATTTGAAAACGCCACTGAAACAGAATCTCCCGCAGATATCGTCGACAAATTCAAATGGTTTAAACAGCGCAATGATGATGGTGTTGGGCTGTTAAAGAAGCGTACTTAAGACGGCGTCTGACCTTCCCCCCAAGTTTTCCCTCCCGTCTGTCTGCATTATATTGATGGCCAACTTAGCCTGGCCGTATTATCCTACCGTCGCAATTTTATCTCGCGTGAGATCTTTTCAGGAAGAGGTCATGAGTCACTTTCAGCTGAGTTTCCGCTCCTCGATTGGCCGAAAACTTTGGGTAGGTATCAGTGGTTTGGCGTTGATGGGCTTTGTTGTTGCCCATCTCTCTGGCAATCTGCTTATCTTCGGGGGCCAAAATGCCTTTAATACCTACGCTAAATCATTGGAAAATCTTGGACCCCTCCTCTGGGCACTTCGCATAGGGCTTCTTGTCTTTTTCCTGATTCACGTCAAATTTGCCATTGAAGTCTCTTTAGAGAACAAACGCGCACGTCCGGTGGCTTACCAAAAGCGCAATTTTCAAAAGGCATCCCTGCCTTCTCGCACCATGCTTCTCACAGGGCTGACCCTACTCGTCTTTATTCTTTTCCATCTCGCGCATTACACTTTCCACGTTGTGTTTAACACCGGTCCGCATCTCGATGCGCTTGGCCGCAAAGATGTTTACACGATGGCAGTGCTGGGCTTTCAAAATACCCCCCTTACGGTGCTCTATATCGCCGCAATGGGCGTGCTAGCGTTCCATCTGTCGCACGCCGTGCCTTCTGTCTTGCAAACGTTCGGGCTGGATCGAACGCAGATAGGAAAATGCGCCGACCGTGCTGGCCTGGCCTTTGCCCTGCTTATCTTTGCGGGATACGTCTCCATACCAGTCTCGGTATGGCTGGGCTTCGTCCAACTTCCGGGGGCCAACTAAAATGCAGTTAGATAGCCGAATTCCCTCTGGTCCCCTGGAACAAAAGTGGGACAACCGAAAAAAAGAAATTAAACTCGTTAATCCGGCTAACAAGCGCAAGTTTGAAGTCATTGTGGTAGGAACCGGCCTTGCCGGCGCTTCCGCGGCGGCGACCCTTTCGGAGCTGGGTTACAACCTTAAAGTTTTCTGTTTCCAAGACAGTCCCCGTCGCGCGCATAGCATCGCGGCTCAAGGCGGAATCAACGCCTCGAAAAACTATCAAGGAGATGGCGATAGTATTTACCGTCTCTTCCACGACACGATCAAAGGCGGAGATTTTCGAGCGCGTGAATCGAACGTTTATCGATTGGCTCAGGTAAGCGGAAACATCATCGACCAATGCGTGGCGCAGGGTGTGCCGTTCGCACGCGAGTACGGCGGCCTTTTGGCTAACCGTTCCTTCGGTGGCGCTTTGGTTTCCCGTACTTTCTACGCTGCTGGGCAAACGGGTCAGCAACTTCTGCTGGGTGCTTATCAAGCCCTGGAGAAAGAAGTCGCCTCGGGCAAAATTAAAATGTATCCGCGCCACGAGATGCTGGATTTAGTCCTAGTCGATGGTAAGGCCCGCGGCATTGTTACCCGCAACTTAACCACCGGGCAGATTGAATCTCATAGCGCGCACGCTGTTGTCTTAGCGTCAGGTGGTTACAGCACAGTCTTTTATCTTTCGACTAATGCCAAGGGTTGTAACGTCACAGCCACCTACCGTTCCTTTAAAAAGGGCGCCGGGTTTGCGAACCCTTGCTACACTCAGATTCACCCGACCTGCATTCCTGTTAGCGGAGATCACCAGTCCAAGCTGACGTTGATGTCGGAGAGTCTGCGTAACGACGGTCGCGTCTGGGTACCTAAGAAGCCGAGCGACGAGCGCGCAGCCGCCAATATTCCGGAAGACGAACGCGACTACATTTTGGAGCGCAAGTACCCAACCTTCGGCAACTTGGCTCCCCGAGACATTGCTTCGAGAGCCGCCAAAGAGGCGTGCGATGAAGGAAAAGGCGTAGGCGCCTCCAAAAAAGGTGTCTACTTGGATTTTGCCGACGCGATTAAACGTCTAGGCCAAAACACCATTGAGGCGCGGTACAACAACTTATTCGACATGTACGCGCAGATCACCGGGGAAAATCCCTATCAAAAACCCATGCGAATCTACCCTGCTCCTCACTACACAATGGGTGGCCTGTGGGTAGACTACAACCTGATGAGCAACATCCCGGGACTCTTCGTCCTAGGAGAAGCCAACTTCTCGGATCATGGAGCAAACCGTCTTGGTGCTTCTGCTCTTATGCAAGGCTTGGCCGACGGGTATTTCATCCTCCCGTACACAATCGGCGATTACTTTGCGAGCAACAAACTTGAGGCGGTAAAAGCCGATCACGGGGCGTTTAAGGAAAGTGAAAGCCAGGTGCGCGGTCTGACCGACAGACTTTTAGGTATTAACGGAAATCGCACAGTAGATTCGTTCCACCGCGAACTCGGCCGCCTCATGTGGGACCACTGTGGCATGGCGCGGTCGAAGGAAAGCCTTACGCAAGCCATCACGGAAATTCCAAAGTTGCGCGATGAGTTTTGGCAGAACGTGAAAGTGAGTGGCACTTCGGGCGAACTCAACCAAGAGCTGGAAAAAGCCGGACGCGTAGCGGACTTCTTGGAATTTGGCGAGCTCATGTGTCGCGATGCTTTGGCGCGAGAAGAATCTTGCGGTGGACATTTCCGCACGGAGCATCAAACAAACGAGGGCGAAGCACAACGCAATGATGAGAATTTCTGTCATGTAAGCGTTTGGGAGCATTCAGCTCAAGGCCCCGTGTTGCATAAAGATCCACTCAAGTTCGAGTTTGTGAAATTGGCTACCAGGAGCTACAAGTAATGAACTTCACTCTTCATGTCTGGCGTCAGAAAGATCCCAAATCCAAGGGCGCGATGAAAACCTATCCGCTGAAGAACATCAGCGCCGATAGTTCTTTTTTAGAAATGATCGACCTCCTGAACGAGCAACTGATTGTTTCGGGAGAAGAACCGGTCGCTTTTGAACATGATTGCCGAGAAGGCATTTGTGGCTCTTGTTCTATGGTAATCAACGGCGTGGCGCACGGTCCGAAGGACAAAACCGCCACTTGTCAGCTGCACATGCGCAGTTTCAAAGACGGCGATCATATTCACGTCGAACCCTGGCGAGCGCGCCCCTTTCCGATCATCAAAGATTTGGTAGTCGACCGCAGTGCGTTTGACCGCATCATCCAGGCGGGTGGGTATGTTTCCGTGCGCACAGGCTCGGCCCAAGACGCCAACAGTCTACCGATTGAAAAGGAACAAGCCGATATTGCTTTCTCTGCCGCGGCTTGCATTGGATGCGGAGCCTGCGTGGCTGCCTGCAAGAATGCCTCTGCCATGCTCTTTGTCAGCGCGAAGGTCAGCCAACTCGCTCGCCTGCCGCAAGGACAAGTGGAACGCAAGCGGCGAGTGCGCGGCATGGTTGCTCAAATGGATAAAGAAGGCTTTGGAAATTGTACGAATCAGTATGAGTGCGAAGCCGTCTGCCCCAAAGAAATCAGCGTCGCGCACATAGGGCGAATGAACCAAGAATACCTTGGTGCGCTCGTAAAAAAATAATCTGAGACTATTCGACGATTTCGAGAACGGATCGCTGACGAAGCTTCGTAGAAGCTGCCGTTAGGATCAGGCGCAATGCTTTGGCGGTCTTGCCTTGCTTCCCAATCACTTTGCCCAAGTCATCTTTTGCGACGACGAGTTCATAAACGGTGGTCTGTTCGCCTTTGATTTCGCTGACCTTAACGTCATCAGGGGAATCGACAAGCGCTTTAATCATGACTTCTAAAAGTTCATGCAAGGTAGGATCAGATGCAGATGCCATGGTTCACTCCAACTATGTGTAGCAACGGCCAAACGCTGCTCAACGGGTCTCTTCCACGTCCAAAACTGCCATACGCCCTCGGGCTCAGGCAATCTATTTGTTCTCTCTATCGGCACTCTTAACGCAAAGCATTAGCTTGCTAAGTATTAAGTATCCCTATGTTTATTCCGATAAGGCTAGGTGGGGTGCCGTACTCTGCCCTGCCAACGAGGAATCTTGTGTCGAAAGAAGATTTAAAAGATCGCACGGTCATTGCGACCCAGAAGAACGATCCTGAGGAACAGAAAAGCTCTTACGAACCTTTTCTGATTCAGATTTCGGGCCGTGAAACGGGTCGCATGTTTAACCTGAAAGGAAAAAACTTTCAGATCGGACGCGATCGCACGTGTGCGATTGCCGTGGAAGACCAACACGTTTCTCGCGCCCACGCCGAAATTGTTTGGAGCGGACAACAGATTATTCTGCGTGACCTGGGGAGTACAAATGGCGTTTTCGCCAATGGCGCGAAAGTCACCGAGCATGTTCTCATGGAGAACGACAAAATCCGGATCGGTACTCGTCTCTTCTTCCGTTTTTGCTACCAAGATGCGATGGACCAGAACTTTCAGCAGACGCTATTCAAAGCGGCGAACATGGATAGCCTCACCCAGCTCTACAATAAAAAATATTTTGTCGACGCTCTTTCAAAAGAGTTTAGCTACGCACGCCGGGCGGGCTCTCCGCTGAGTCTGATGATGATGGACATCGACCATTTCAAACCGATTAACGACTCTCACGGTCACCGCGCCGGCGATGCTGTGTTGAAACATCTAGGTGGGCTGCTCACGAGTGGCATCCGGCATGAGAATGTCGCCTGCCGCTACGGCGGAGAGGAATTCGCCTTGATTCTGAGAAACGCGACCATCTCGACCGCTCAGCAGGTTGCCGAACGCCTCCGTATGAAGATCGAGAACGAAGTTATTATCCACGAAGCTCTGTCTCTTAAAATCACCGTGAGCATTGGAGTTGCTTCGGTGGGCGATCCCACCATCGTCACAATCGAAGATCTGGTGGAAGCCGCCGACCAAGCGCTTTACGACGCCAAAGCCCACGGCCGCAACCGCACCGTCCTCAAAAAAGCCGCTTAGGTGCTTTGGTGCCTATCTACTTTTAGGCCTAATAGGTGCCAGGTACCTTTTGGTACTTCGTCCCAAAAGGTCGCAGGCACCTGCACCTTATTGTTGGCTGACGAGAGGGGGGATTTCGTTGGCAAGAGTCGACGGCGGCATGGTCCCCAAACCGAACCGTCCTTTTTGGGCCTGCTTGAGATCTGATTCGAGAACAAAACCCAACGTATCGTTGTACGCCGTATCACCGCAAAGTTTGACGGGAATGATGAGCGGGTTCTTGGGCCGTTCCTTTTGCTGTTCGTCGCGCCGAACACGGCGCAAGCGCGGCTCCGCCATTTCATACAAAAGCGAGACCTTACCAAAGTTCTTAAATTCCGTGGCTGGACCAAGCTGCATCAGGCAAACCTTGCCCGTAACGCTGGTCAGGAGAGGGCTCTCCTCCATTAGAAGATCCCAGCTTGGCCGTTCGTGCAAGTAGAGCTCGCTAAAACGACCCAAAAAGAGTGAAGGGTCTTTGTAAATGGAGAGCTCGTCGTAGAGAGTCAGGTCAAGGCGCTTAACCTTGAAGTCGGGGGTCGAAAGCTCCACGGCAAAACTGCCGGAAGCCCATATAGAGACAAGGAGCAGAATGTTTAGAATCGTCTTCATCCCCAATCCTCAGGACGTCCACAAGGCTTTAAAAGTGACTACTGCTGCCGGTCCGACACCGACTCAATCTTATTTCCTTCCCCGAGGAGAACCACCCTGGGCTGGTGCCCGGGCACCTTCTCCCATTCCATACTGGCGTACGAGGCAATAATGACCTTGTCTCCCACTCGAACCTTCCAGGCAGCCGCTCCGTTGAGGCAAACCTCAGCCGGCTTTCCCGGAATGACATACGTCGAGAAACGTTCCCCATTAGAGATGTTATATATATCGACGCGTTCGTAGTGGCGCATTTGGGCGGCTTCGATAAGCTCGCGTCCTAGGGAAATACTTCCTTCGTAATGCAAATCCGCGTCGGTGACCGTGGCTCTATGCAGCTTCGATTTCAATACTTCTACGTTCATTTACCTCTCACTTCGCCTTCTTCGGCGCCACTTTCTCACTCATCGCTTTTTCCAGCTCAGTCAACACCCACTCACAGGCCTGATCCATTGGCTGATCTAATAACGCGCCCGCGGCTTTCATATGCCCGCCCCCATGTTGGGTGAGTGTCCTGGCAAATCGGGCGACGTTGACATTTCCCTGCGAACGGAAGCTGATACGGGTCTGGTTCTCAGGCATTTCGTAAAACAAAACCGCTACCTCGATTCCAAAAGTGAGGAAAAGGTGATCGATGATGCCTTCGCGGTCATCATCAGTCGCCTTAAAAGAGCGCAACGTATCTTGAGTTACTGACGACCAAATAATTTTGCCATTAGACCGCAACTGCGCTCGCGCAAGCGTGTAGGACAAAAGCTTCAAGCTATTGAAGGTGCGCTCAAGCATTCCGCGCTCACCGACTCGCGTGAAATCAAAACCGCTGCGAATCAGCTTCGCCCCCAATTCCATCGCCTCCGGAGTTGTGTTCGAGTGGCGAAAAAATCCTGTATCAAAGATCAGTCCGAGATAGGTGTGCTGACAGAAATCGGGCTCCATCGGCATGTTAAAAAGATCCGTTTGAGAAATATGAAACAACAATTCGGTGGTGGAAGAAGCGGTGTCTTCGACGATGCGAATGTCATAGGGGAACTGAATGCTGACCACGTGGTGATCGATAAACACGGTAGTCTTACATTTCTCAAAAATCTCGCGCACGCGCCCGGCTCGGTCGACACCGCCGTCTACAATAATACCGACATCAAAGGACTCAATAGGTTTAGAGGTCCAAAAGGTTTCGGGCGTTTCGATGTACTGAATATCGGGAAGAAACAAATAACGGTCTTGAATCGGCTCATCGTTAACGATGCGAACTTTGGCGTCAGGGTAAGCGTGGCGCAACATGCGACGCAGCGCCAGCTGAGTTCCCACCGAATCACCGTCGGCTACCCCAGGGGCAGTCAACAGAATCGTCTGGGCGTGAGTAAGCGCTTCTTTGAGTGCTTTTAATTCCTTCGCAAATTTTTGAAGGTTAATCATGGCCCACCTGACATCCGCCGAAGAAAAGACCCCAGCCCACTAAGCCTAACCCGAAGGGTGTTCTTTGCCAATTTAGCCCGAAAGTTGACCTAGCTTAAGATCATCGCCCCTTCTGGGCTTCGACTTGAGGGGCCCGGAGACGCGCTCCAGTGCCGGGATCCCACCGCTAATTTATGCATACCGCTTTGTGACAGCGTGTCAATTAGCCTTCGAAAAGCCGCTCTAGTCGCCCCCGAAAGGAGCTCGAACCTTGCTACGCAAGCTTAAGTAAGACCTTTCCAAACTGTTCACGGCCTTCCAGATAGGCGTAAGCTGCGGTGGCATGCTCCAAAGGAAAAGCGCGGTCCACAACCGGTTTGATTCTCCCCTGTTCCAATAGTTGTAAAAGGCGAGGAAAGTCAGATTTGGATCCCATGGTAGATCCCAAAACCTGAAGTTGCTTCGCAAACAGATGCGATAAATTGAGCTCAACAACCGCACCGCTCGTCACCCCACAGGTCACAAACTTTCCACCCCACTTCAAACTCGAGATATTGTTTTCCCACTGCGCTGTCCCCACGTGATCAAACACAGCATCGACACCCTTCCCGTTGGTGATTTTCTTGATCTCGGCTTTGATGTCTTGGGTTTTGTAGTTCAGAGCAAAATCAGCGCCGAGTTCTTTCGCGCGTTTGAGTTTTGTTTCCGAGCTGGCCGTAGTGATCACGCGCGCACCACACACTTTAGCGATCTGAATGCCAGCCGTGCTGACACCGCTTCCGGCCGCTTGAATCAAAACAGTGTCGCCCGCTTCGATTTGCAAACGGCGTACGAGCATTTGCCAAGCCGTCGTGAACACTAAAGCCAAAGAGGCCGCTTCTTCCCAGCTAAGGTGCTCAGGTTTGGGGAAAATATTTTCTTGGGGCACACTCACGAACTCAGCGTGCATACCGGCGACGTGTTCCCCAATAATTTTGTATTCGCGTGAAACGCTTTCCCACTGACGGTTCTGATGCCAAGGATCCGCAAGACCGGGGTGAACGATAACAGAATCTCCAACTTTAACGCCGGTAACTGCCTTCCCCACTTCGGCAACCTCCCCAGCGCCGTCACTACCCAGCACATGAGGGTACTTAAGATTTAGACCGGGAATGCCTTTGCGCACCCAAACATCGAGATGATTGAGGGCAGAAAACTTCATTTTCACTAAAACAGAATTATCGAGAACGGTTGGCCGCGGAACTTCTCCCACCTTCAGAACTTCTGCGCCACCATGTTGTTCGATAAAAAGTGCTCTCACTAAGGCATGTCTCCTAGTAGCCGTCGGATCTCATTGAGGCCACCGGGCAGGTCATTGATGTCACTTTCATTGGCTCTAAGGGCCGAGAGTAACTGATTACGTTCAACGTCGGAAGGGGCACCATCCTCAAACGCAAAAACCAAGTACTCCAAGTCTCTTTCATACCTGGCCGCTACTTCCTGCGCCCAGCCAAGAAGATTCTCCAATGACCTAAAATGAGTCGAGCCCTCTGCCATCCTGTCATCACCGTTATCAAGATGAGAGTCACAAAACTCCGTGGCCTCATCATCAAAAGCCTTCAACTGTTCAAAGTGGTTTTGGTAGGAATTGAGAATGCCTATGAGAAAGCGGGCGTTGTCCGCCTGCGAGTTGGCCGATAGAGCTTCCGGTGTCTCACCATTAAAAAAGCGAGAAATGGCCCACCGGCGTGTTTTTCCGTATTCGGCTTCGGCCTCTTCCAGCCGGGTCTGCCAATCGGCTAGCTTTTCCGCCGTCACCTTTACGTTGGCGTCCAGAGTTCGGACCGCGCTCATCTGCAAGAGGGCAAATTTACAACCGACATAATTTGCTTGGGTCGGGTCGAGCCCCTCTACAGAGTCCCATCCGTCTACCGACGCTAAACTCAATGGCGAGCCCAATCCAAACGCCAATCCGACACCCGCGAGCCAATGCCCGAACGATCGCTTCAAAAGCCACCTCTTACAAAAAGTTCCTGAGTCGCACCTTGGTAACAAAGGCTACCCGGAGCGTCAAACAATCTCCGTAAACGTCTCAGTGGCAACAAAGGTGGCAAAAAACGGCACCCGCTCTCTATTAATTGTCTTTCCCTGAGCCCTTCTGAGGCTGAAACCCGCAAAACTGAGCACGAACGGAGGGCGCTAGTGCGGCACCCGCTTTGCACAGTCTCTGCCCGGAGAGTAGTGCGACCGGCGGGGCCTGCGTATGCCTGCTGAATTCGCTATAAGCCTATGAAAGTTTTGAAGGGTGCCATAGATCGCTTCATCCAACGGGGTGATGAAAGTGCAAGTGAAGCCGCCGTGCGCGTAAACCGTGAAATCCGCGGTTCGATCTTCGCCCTCATCGCTCTCTTTCAACTCGTGTCTTTAACTTCCTTCGTTCCTGTAGACTCTTATTTCCTTTTAGAAAACCGCTACGCCGAAATCCACAATCTGGGCGGCATCGTAGGGGCTTACTTCGCAGAATGGCTTCTCGAGTCGATAGGCATCATGGGATATTCCATTTTGGCCTTCACGGGTTTTTTGTCCTACGCCTCGTATCGCGGCCAATCGCTGAAGAACAATATTCTTTCCATGATCGGCGGGATTCTCGCCACGCTCCAAGCCGCCATGGCGTGCTACCTCATTTTCTGCGATAGCGTACTGAGCGGAAGCATTCTTTTGGGCGGAAAAGTCGGCACCTTATGGGGCGCCTACCTTCAACACTTTTTCAGCACCACCGGAGCCGCCATCCTTTTAACGGGTGGTTTCTTGATTACCGCGCTCGCTACAACCAGCTTCTCGATTGGAACGATGCTTCGCCCGATGTGGGGTGAAGAATCTCTCAAAAGAAAATCACGTGAAGAAGACGATTCCGAGGAAGAAGACGCGCCTCGACTCCGTTCCACTAAGAAACACACCAAGCTTGAACCCGAAGAAATTGAAGAAGAAGCCCCCAAGAAAAAAGCGAAGCCCAAGGCCAAGAAGAAAACGGCGAAAACGACTGATCCGGATGCGGACGAAGATACCGTTGTCCTCGAGACAGAGGAAGAAGAGACTGAAGTCCTTGAACCCAAGAAGAAAAAGGGAAAGAAAAAAGGCGCCGACGAAGAAGACGACGAAAGCAACGAGGAAGTCGGCTTCCAGGAAGTGATTCCGTTTACCGGCAAGGCGAACTTGCCCTCATTGCGTTCCTTAAACTCCCATTCCAGTGGCGCGAAAAAGCCGAGCCGCAGCGAGCTTAAGAACGCAACGCGGATTCTGTGCAATCATCTATTGTCATTTGATATCACTGGTGAAGTGCAAACGGTCGCAGTCGGACCTGTGTTGACCACCTACGAATTTAAGCCCGCACCTGGTGTGAAACTCAAATCGATTGCGGCCGTTCAGGACGACTTAGGCATTGTGCTTGGTTCGCAGAACCTTCGCATCATGGCTCCGATCCCTGGCAAAACCGTGGTGGGTATCGAAGTGCCCCGTGAGAGCCAGGAAATTATTTCGCTAAAAGAAATCGTCGCCTCCGATACCTTCCTTGATAAGAAGAAAAAACTTCCCATCGCCATCGGCAAGTCCACCGACGGTGAGCCTGTGGTCGCTGACTTAGCAGCGATGCCCCATTTGCTGGTAGCAGGTGGTACGGGTAGCGGTAAATCGGTTTTCGTAAATAGTCTTATCATGAGCTTTTTGTACCGCTTGAGCCCCCAGCAATGCCGTATGATTTTGATTGATCCCAAGATGCTGGAACTCAATGTTTTCGATGGCATTCCTCATTTGATTTCTAATGTCATCACCCGCACCCCGCACGCGATTAACGCACTCAATTGGGCCGTACTAGAAATGGAAAACCGTTACGATCTCATGGCGGCAGCCGGCTCGAAGAACATTGACTCATACAACGCCAAGGCTTCTGGCTCGAGCAAATTACCCTATATCGTCATCGTCGTGGACGAATTGGCCGACTTGATGCTCTCTTCCGATGGGATAGTAGAAGAAGCCATTACCCGGCTTGCGCAGAAAGCGCGTGCGGCGGGAATCCACTTGGTCATCGCAACCCAGCGCCCTTCCACCGATGTTATCACCGGTTTGATTAAGGCGAACATGCCTTCCCGTATCTCCTTTAAGGTACCTTCAGGCATCGATTCTCGAACGGTTCTAGACGCCTCAGGAGCGGAAGACCTCATCGGTCGCGGCGATAGTTTAATGATTCGTCCTGGCCAGAATATGCAACGCATTCACGGTTGCTACGTGGATGAAGAGGAACTTCGCAAAGTGGTGAAAAGTGTAAAAGGGGGATCGGAAAACAAAGATCTCTATATCGACTTTTCTAAAGCCCCGAAAAAAGATTAACTCCTCCCAATCTGCCTCAGACTAAGCCTACGCGCTCGGCGTATCCCCAAAATCAACGAATGGTTGCCATGAAGTTCTTCTCTGTGTATAACTTCTATAGGTTGTCTTGGGGGGGGTATTTTGCGGCTTTTTTTTCTATTAGCTTTATTTCCACTTACAATTTGGGCCTCCGTCTCTCGCCCCTCTCGTGTCGATACCACCGCCGCTTGGGAACTTCCGGTTCAGGTTCTTGTGCGCGAGTACGGCGTCTACGAGGAGCGAACTCTTTTTTATGATGGGCCACGAGAAATTGTTACCACGCACTCCGCAGAGGGGCGGCTAACCTTTCACTTGTCGGACTCGACTACCACTCGATGCATCCTGCAATTTTTTGCGAAAGTAGAAGGAAAAAAGGAGCTTCTCCACAAGGAAATAGAACTTCCCACAGCAAAGATAAAATCGTTGGCGGCGCGCCTTGCCGACAAAAGGCGCCTAGTGACTCTAGATTTGGCTGGTAACAGCCTTTATGCACTTGGCGTTCAAGATGAATTTCCCAAAGTGATTATTCAGCCCAATGGTAGTGTCCAGATAGAATTGTCCGTCACCTACCACGGCCTAACCACAGATAAAACGGGAACCAAAGCGGTGCTTGCCGAAGATGCGGTGTCGGTGGACTACCGCGACGTCGCAGACCATATTTTGCCCCCCTTCGATTTAACTGTGGAATCGAATAATTTTTCGGACCAACGTTTTTTTATCCCGTTCAAGGGAGAAAAACTTCTCCCCATCTTGGTGATTGATATTCAGGTGGGGAACCGGGCCGAAGCGGTCGTCATTCCACTTCAATCTTTGCGCAAAGGGGCCAAAAAAACACTTTATCGCGTTCCGGTTTCCGTCCTTAGGCTAGCAGGTAGTAAGGACTCGTACTTCGACGAGCTACAAAAAACACTAGGCGGGATAAACGCCGAGACCGTGGAAAAGTGGCTCAAACCCTATGAACTTCCCACAAAGCAGCAATCAAGCTTCCTGACGCACCTGCCAAACTTCCCGGAATTGCCTTTGCTAAATCTATGCCCGACAATACTGGCGCGTAGGCTTTGAACTAAGCCTGAAGTAAATCAGCTCGCATTCTACGGGGGAACCTTTGCGCTCATTGCTCATCGTCAGTCTAGTACTGGCAAGTTCGGCCTGGTCTTTTGACTTCAAAACGCGCCAGAAGACTCTGCGGCAAAAGCATTCTTCTCTCTACAAAGCTTCGCTCATCCCACTTCCTAACGGAGACAAACGCTTTGACAAGGGTTCTCTTTTTGTACGACAGGGCCTCAATATCCTCTCCTTGCGCGGAACAGATTTTGAGATGGCCTATCAACATGGAATATTGCTAAAGGATCAGATTTCTCAAGGTGCGATACCGTTGTGCTCGAATATGGTTCGAAACAATGTCCGGCAAACAATCGGAAACCGGCCCGCGTTGGTCGCCCTAGCGACAAACGTCATTCACAAAAAGCACACGTATCCTTTGATTGATTACGTCGCGAGCAGTCTGGGGGACCCTGGCGTCTACGACGACCTCATTGGGCTCTCCGAGGGGAGCCAGTATCCGTTGGATACCATTCTGGAAGCCTTCTTTGATTTCGAAGTTCTATTTTATCTTTCAGGCACCAAGGTGAACTCCGGGGGCGAGGATGTTGAGATCATCCCCATGGCAAGCAATTGCTCGGATTTTGTTGCCTGGGATGACTACACTAAAACTGGCGAAATCATCATTGGTCGCAACACCGATTTTCCCGTCAATGGCTACTACGATCATTACCCGACCGTTCTCTACATGGCTCCCGACTCGGGGCTAAAGCACATGGCAATCGTGTCGGCTGGAGTGCAAAACGCAGGGATGGTTTCGCTGAACGAGGCCGGACTATTTTTAGGGGTCCATACGATTCCGACGACAGAAGTTTCAAACAAAGGCATTCCCGTTTTCTTGGCTGCGCAGAAAGTGATTCGCGGGGCGCGTACGATGGACGAAGCGATCCAACTCTTTAAAAAATATCCTTCTCCTTCTGGTTGGGTCTATACGGTAGTTAGCAGCAAAGAGCGACGCGTGGCGACTGTCGAAATGAATAGCAAGCGACTCTCGGTGAGAGAATCCACGCAGGGTTGGCAAGTCCAGGCAAATTATTTCCACACACCGGAATTAGAGAAAGACAACAAGTTCATCAACCAAAGCATTGTGGAAGATACGGTGGCGCGGGAACTGAGAATGAAGGACCTTCTCCATCTGCACAAAGGAACACTCGATATCGATTCTGCGCTCAGCATTCTTGCTGACCATACCGATCCTCTTTTAGGCGAGATTCAGGGATTTCCTAACACGGTAAGCGTGCATACCACGATTACAAGCGTATCGGTTCTGCCCGAATCGGAAAAAATTTACGTTGGGTTGGGCAGGGCTCCGGTTTCGGAATCTTCCTTTCTGGAGTTGCCCATGCCATCTCAATTCGACGAAAGCACCTTTCCCACTTACCCCACGATAATAAAACAAAACGATGCCTTTAAGGTCCAATATCCGGACAAATGGAAGGCGCAGCAAATGTTTATTCAAGCAAAAATGGCTTACGAAAATGAGGGCGATGAGCGTAAAGCCCTTAAACTGATGGAAGACATTTTAACCGTCGACAAAACCAATTCTGCTTACTATTTCATAGCCGGCATTTTGTCTCTTAGGTCTAAAGCCTACTCGTCTGCAAAAAAACACCTGACGGCCGCGCTAGGTCAAAAGAATCTAGAACACCGAAAGCGGATGACTCAGTACTATCTAGGGCGGCTCGCTGGTTTTCAGGGACAACACAAAGAAGCTGGTGCCTACTTTGCGGAGATTCTCGCCTCCCCTTCCATCGGCCCCAAGTTGAGAACGGCTGCGCAAAATAGCGCCGATTGGATCGCCAAGCATCCGAAAGGGAAAATGCCTTTGCCTAACGCCATTTTGGCCGTCATGTTCCAACAGGCTGATATGTTTAATTACTGGAAATAGAAATGATAGGTGCTGGTTGCCAGCGTTTTGATCTTAGTTCCAATACGGCGTTTTAGGACCTGGGTTGCCGCCTTCGTCTTCCGGTCCGCTGCCGCCCTCTTGATTCACAATCAACCGAAACTGGCGTTTCAGTTTTTCTCTCTGGGCGTCTCGCTTGCGTCCCTGGCCTCCGCCTGAGGGGCGAATGTAGAGCAACCAGATGTACGCGCCACCCACTAGCATGCCGCCTAAATGCGCAAAATGCGCTACGTTGTCCGCCGGGTTGGCTTGCACGCCCATCACAAGTTCAATCGCCGCCATGAGAAGCACGAAGTACTTCGCCTTCATGGGGAAGAGGAAAAAAACCAAAAAGTAGCGGTTTCCAAAGAAAATGCCGTACGCGGCCAAGATGCCGTAAATAGCGCCGCTGGCACCGACAATGGGGCTCGAGAGGCTCGAAGCGTTTCCAAACGCGACGTTTACAGCAAAGTTGAATAGTCCCGCGCCCACACCGCAAACGAGGAAATACGTAAGGAAGTTTTTTTCTCCCAAACGCATCTCGATCTCGGCACCGAAGTACCAGAGGATGAGCATGTTCAGGAGAATATGCAGGGGGTGACCGTGCATGAAAATGTAGGTCACAAATTGCCAGACCCAACCGCGTTCCATCACAAACGCCGGCACCAGTCCGAAAATTTCGTTCAGGTTGTAACCGAAAAGAGTAAATCCTAAATGAAATAGGACAAAATCCACCAGATAAGAAACGACGCAGATAACGATTAACGTCTTTGTCACACGCGTGAGGGGTGGGATGGGGCTGATTTGGTCGTATCTCATGAAAACGCCTTAAACTATGACAACTCTTCCAGCTCGACAAGTACCCCGCCCATATCGCGCGGGTGAATGAAGAGCGCCTTGCCTCGGGCTGCTTTGCGAATTCCAGGGGGCAATACTTCGATCCCCTCTTTTTGCAGAAGTTCCAGCCACTCGGAAAGTCCAGTTACTTCAAAACTTAAATGGTGAAGCCCCCCTTTGGAGTGCTTCATTAAAAACTTTGCTATCGGCGAATCCTCTGCCGTCGGTTCCAGGAGCTCAATGCGAAATTCGGGAGACACCTTCACCGGAATCATCGCAGCAGTGACTTTTTCCGTCGGAACACTGTGCTTCTCGGACACCCGCAGCGAAAGGGCTTCCAGCTTCTCTTGAATCGCCCGCAGATTGGGTACCGCTATAGCGACATGAGAAAGTGCTATTACCCTATCCTTCACCAAGCTCCTTACGGGGTGCCTGTAGGCTTGCGGCCTCGGGGCACGTTGCGCTGTTTCTGCGACTGCTTATTCTGCACAGCCTGCTCTGCTTGTTCCGCACGTTGTTTGCTCTCATCACGTTGCTTGCGGAAACAGTCTCTATACTTGTCCGGCTCCTGCTTGAAACCCTGGCAGATGGCCTTCCACTCCTCATACTGAGCGGAATTATACTCACCATAACCGCGATCGACGTAACGGGCTTTTCCCGTGGAATCAACCTGAGCTTCCGGAGGCGCCGACTCTGGACTGGCTGGGTCGAAAAAATCGTCATCAAAGGTTTTCATTGTGGGAGGAATTGGCTGGGGACCCATCGGAACCGGATACCCCTGAGGTGCGACTGGCATTTCTGCCCGACCCGAAAGTGAGAGCCCCAAAGCTCCCACCACAACTAACCCCACCACTGGTTTCACGAAGCGCAAAGTACCATCCTCCGTTCGGGTAAACAAGAAAAGCTACAATCTAAAATCGAGCAAAAACATCGCAATGAATGTTTTTGGTTTGATTTCCATCGTACTCTCAATCGTGGAGAGTCCTAAATCGTAACGCAAATCAATTCCCCAGTTCGCTTGATAGCGGATGCGCTTCATGATGCGCACGCCAAAGGTAAATCCAAAGTCCCCTTTGAACTGGGAGCTTACATCCGTTGAAACGCCCCCCACACTTTGCCTTGCTCCCAATGTCACAGGCGAAAAATAGGGGCCCAGCTGAATGGCGAAATTCTCAAACGGATAAGCGCGAAACAGAATGGGGAGTTCTAGGAAACTCACAGAGTAATCCACCCCGCCGGTTTTAAATCCTTTGGTGATAATAAGAAGATCAAATCCCAGACTCCAAGACCGGCGTGAAGTGTAAAAATCGAGTCCCAGCCCTCCCGCAAACCCAAGTTTGCTTTCGAGCGAAGCGGAAGTCGCGCTGTGATTGGTGAATGTGGCGCCCGCATAGAGCGGCATGGAAACTCTGATATGGGTGGAACGTCGATAGGGGTAAGTGGAACGAAACCAAAAACGGTCGTAGGCGGATTGGGGAGTCTCGTACGCGGCCGCCTGCCCTACTCCGCAGTACGCGAAGAGAAAAAGAAAAATGAAACTGCGCAGCATTATTTTTGACACAAAACTTGTCACTGGCATCGCCTCTCTCATCTACATCGGAATAGATAGGGCGAGTCTCAACGACAATTAATAATGCGGAGCATCAGGTTTCGGACACGCTCTAGAAGAGCGTGTACACGAAAGGAGAGATGGCTGATCCTTCGACGAGAAAGAGCAGAAAACCCATGCTCAAAAGTACAAGTAAAAGAGGCAGCAGCCAAAACTTCTTGCGCGTCCGCGCGAAGTCCCAAATTTCACCCATGGTCGACTTAGGTTCTGGACGAGTATTCTGCATCTTTCTATTCTAACAAAGACGCAGAAAGTGTACCGGGCCAACGCGTCAATCTTCATCGAAATCATCTCTCACAAGCGCTCGATATATAAAGTCTCAGTGAGACGCACGCAGGATGCCATCTCAGGAACCTTACCGGAAAAAGAGCGAAGATCCGTACACGCGGTTGGGAACCGAGTGGATTCTCCAAGGGAAAAAAGAGAGTCAGGAGCCTCTTTCGGATATTCCCTAGCAGACGCCCGCTCAAGAAAATAGGTCACGGCAAACTGCTGCCCGTGAGAAGCCAACACAAAAGAGTCAGCGGGAATCCAATCTTTCAGCTGGCTTCTGTACCGCTCCAGCTCGACATACGCAGCCCGAGGCGCATCGTAGCTTTTTCGGGTCAATCCAAAAGGGGAAAACGCGAACGCAAATAGCGTGGTAAGCGCCAATCCTTCCCTCACCCTTCGGTGAGTGCAAGTACCCATCAATGCACACCCGATGAGGTAGGCGAGCCCGACGGAAGCAGTCGCCAACCGAAACGCGTAACCTTCTTCTTTATTCCAAATGGGTAGATTGAGGATGAAATACATTCCGGCCAAAGAAAGAAGTAGCCGTGAACCTCTATGAGCTTCACGGGAGCAAAAAAGCACGGCCACACTGGAAAGGAACAAAGCCAGCAAGAACTCCATCCACTCGAATGAAGAACAGTTCATGTACGCACAAGCGTTTCTTAATCCATTTGATTGCCATGCGTTTGAACTGACAATTGGCGTCGGGCCAACAACTAACAAGAGCATTCCGAGGGTCAATCCACCCAACCATAAAATGTTTCTTTTCTTCGTTGATAGACCTAATGAAAAATAGATAGCAAGCGTACCAAGTCCCAGAAGGGCCGTAAATTTATGGAGGCTCATTCCGAGTAGAATAAACGCATAACCCACAAACCCCATCCTCCAATGGGAACCCCCAGGTGCCGCAAGAGTTCGCGCGACGATAGCGCCGCCCAACAGAAACACACTCAAAGAAAGCGATTGTTTGAGATAAGCAAAACTTCGGAAAAAAAGAATTTCCGAACTCCACGGGATAAGGATCACCAAAGGCGCGTACCACCACGTTTCGCGCCGAAAAGAAGCAACTGTTAACGCGAGGGACAAGAGCGTAAGACTGAGAAGACCCGTCGTCAGAAAAAGCTCGTGCTCATTGGCCCCCAAGAATTTACCCACCGATGTTACTAGGAAGAAAAACGGGGAATGAGGCGCGTAATAGAAAGTTCCCGAAAGCCATGACCGAAATTCCTGCAGATAGAAAAACACATCCGTCATGTTGTGAAGGCTTTGAAAACTTTCCCACCATTGCACACGCCGAGGAAGCAAATCGTAGGCTATAAAAAAAGTTAGACCACAAAAGAGCAGCGGATAAAGTAGGCGCTCTAAAGGAAAGACGGAGCGTCTTACAGGTGACGGGGTGGCTTGATCCCCTTCTTCCCAGCTTCCTCTTCTTTTTACCGTAGATCTCACTGACTCTCTTATCGGCTAAAGAGGGGTTGGGCTGTTGGCTTGAGAAAGCGGCCTAGAGTGCCGCATAAGTTTTATTATTCCGAACCACCTCTCTAGACTCCGTGCGT
Source organism: Bdellovibrionota bacterium (assembly GCA_041751875.1). Taxonomy (GTDB): domain Bacteria; phylum Bdellovibrionota; class FAC87; order UBA2466; family JACKAF01; genus JBGSIC01. The sequence continues at coordinate 8,595 of JBGSIC010000008.1, read as the reverse complement.
TATGCGCTATAAACGCCCGGGTGCCCCTCCCCGCCCTTCCCCTGACAGAAAAGGGCACTTTCCAGCCTTTTAGGGGGGTATTCCAGGCGTATTCGCCTTGGCACCGAGCTTGCTTCGTCATGGTCGTCCGTTCCTTTTTGCGAGGAGCGGCTTTGAAGGAAGGGCGATGCCATGGGACGTAAGAAGAAATCAGAAATCTCAGAAGAAATTACAGACGTAATCGATCTCGACGAGCTTGAAATGGAGCTCGACGAGGACCCTTCCGAAGAAAACGATGATGACGGTGAAGTGAGCGATGTACTGGACGAAAAGACTGTAGAGCTAGATCTCTCGGATCTAAAAACCCCCAAAGAAAAAGCCAAGGAAAGCAAAGCACCCGCTCGTGAGAAAACGAAGAAAGAAAAGAAAGAAGAGCCCGAAGCAGCCGAACTGAAGCTGGAAGCAGAACAAACCAGCGAAGAAAAGCCGAAACGCTCGCGTCGCAAATCCAAGGCAAGCAAAGAAGAACTCGAAACTGGTCTCCCCCAGGCATTCGAAGGAAGCATCAAATCGATGGCCGACCATTGGAAGGCCGTACAAGAGAACAGTGAAGCATTCACGAAGAACGTGGAACGTGCGACCGCCATGCTGAAGGAACTACCCGCTTCGTACGACTCGATGCTCGATGAAATGGCGCAGCGTTACACGCCAAAAACTTCAAAGAGCATGCGCATGGCCCTGGTCATCAGTGTGGTCTCTTTGGTTTTCTCCGGCATCAGCCTTATCTTCTCGCAGTCAGTACGTTTAACTGTGCTCGATAAACCGGCAGCGATCAGCCAGGCCTCCTCTGAAGCCCCTGCTGTCGCGATTCGCCAGCAGTCGGACCTGAGCCAGTTCAGCAAACAACTCACGCCGACCCAGAAACAAAATTCGAACAAATTCCGAAGAACCCGTAGGCGCTAGTTCCTAATTGTGTTAATTTATTGCCTCCGGTGGCAATCGAACGCGAATTAAAATACAGACTGACAAAGTCGGACTATCAAAAATTGCTCCGTGCCGTTCGCCCGTTCAAGGCGAAGAAGGTTCGGCAGCATAACTACTATTTCGACGATTCCCATTTCACTCTGCGTAAAAACAAACTCGGTCTTCGTATTCGCATTCTAGGCAACCACCGCGCCCTTCTCACGCTTAAGCGCACTCTCAAGCAAACGCGAACCACAGGTCTCAAGGCGTACAAAGTGCGCAAAGAGTTTGAAACGAATCTTCCCTTCTCTGCCGCGAAATCAATTGTCCAACGCCGTAGCGCGATTCAAGATGTTAAGGCACAACCCATACGGGTGCTTCGCCGAATGATCTCGCCAAAGGTTCGCAACAATCTTCGTCCCATCGGGAAGCTCTCAACCGACCGCAAAATCGTGTGGGTTCAAAAAACATTGGCCTTCGAAATCGATCGATTTCAGATATTCGATAAAATCTTTTACGAGTTTGAAGTCGAAACAACTCGACCGACTTTCGCCGATAAAGCTGTACGCGAATTCCTTCACGATAATCACATCACCTACCGCCCGGAACGCACTTCCAAGTTAAAGCGTTTTCTCAAAGAACTTCGCAAGCGAAACTGACGAAAATAGTCCGCCCGGTAACTTTTTTCGTGCCTAAAAGCCCTCTGTTTGTCCCTTTTGGATTGATCTTGAGCCTACACTTTCTGTATACGCTTGGCCTGTCACTTGCACATTGGGACCCCGTTGACTGGGGGCCAATTATCTTGGTCTTTTTGGAGGTAGGAAATGCGTAAGTTTTTGTTTCTCGGATTGTTTGTTGGATTGGTTGTGATCGCTGGGTCTTGCGCCACGAACGGTTGGAACGATTCCAATAAAGGCGTTGCTGTTAGGGATTGCGTAAATGCGGGTGTGGAACCCAATACCCGATTAACGGGCATCACCGAATCCGAATGCGCCTGCTGGGTTGAAAAGATTGCGCAACGTTGGAGCTACGAAAACTATACGTCAAATCTTGATACCGATACAGCCATGTCGACCGAAGCGGATGCCATGCTAAACGCCTGTCGGTAAGTTCGATTCAATTTTCTGCTCGTTATAAAGCCGGTGGCAAAAGCCACCGGTTTTTTTTTGCCTTGTACACTGCTTGTGGTCGTTGCTTTAGCAAACCACAAAGAACCGACACCCTTTTGGCTTTTTGATTGCAATTCTTTGGGCCTGTTAGGTGGGCCTATGGCCAAGCTGTGGTTAGTCGAAATTCTGCTATCATTTGCGCTGCTTCCTCAACTTGTATACGCGCACAAATCAGCGCCCCCGTCTATCGACTGCAACGCTGTATACCAAGCTACGGCCGAAGAAACGCAGATCCCCCCCCCCGTCGCTCAAGCTAAAACACCAGCCGTCGAAAAATCGCCCCATTTTGCCAAGTCGAGAATGGCTCTCACGAGCACCGCCAAGAATTTGGCTCGCTGGTGGAACAACCCCTCGGGATATTATCCCGGCGGCAGAAACCAAAGCGAATGGAGTAAATGGGGCGCGCGCGCTCGCCGAATAATTCTTCGTCCTGTGCACGGCAACGAGATGAACGAACATACGCGCTGGGGAGGTCTTCTTACCGAATGGCGGCCGCCCCAGTACGAGTCATTGCCAAAAGTGCTAGAGCGCCCCGAAAAACTGGGATGGTTTAGCCTGATAAATCCCCGGAAAGTTGCCCGCCACTACATCGATCCCCCGAAATGGGAACATGGCGCGCTTGATCCGGTAGATCACCTTCGTCAGTGGCTCTACCGACCTCTTAGCTATTACGCAAACCCGCGTGCTATCTTGCGTGAATTTTTCGTGGGCCCTGAAAAGAAATTTGAAACACTTACCGATTATGCAAAAGAACCTCTGCGTCTAGCGCTCTATGAACGCTCCCCTTTGCACTACGTTAATCCTCTCTCTTACTTGCAGGCGCCGGTACGTCACCTGACCCAACGCTACATGAAGAACCCCTATTCATTAGTCTCTCCAGAAGCCTTTCGGTTCCATGATTCCATTCCGGCTTCTACTCGCTATAGCTTCACACCTATTAAGGCAATCGCACGCCAGTGGGCGCATGGCCGCAACGCCGTGACCCGCTCTTTGTTTGGTCGATCTGAGGCCTTTAGTTTGTTTCTGGCTTTCCCCGCCACCTGGGTGGCATGGGAGGAAGCGTTCGAGGCTGTGGAAGAAGCGGAAATGCGCATCGACGAATGGAAAAAACGAGAAGTCACAGAGAAAAACGCAGAGTACTTCAACGCTCTGATCCTTTTCGATGTGCGCTACGATTTTATTCGAGAGATGTTGGCCGAAAACACACTACCCCTTGAAGGAGACTGGCTTACGCAAAAAATGCGAAAGCGTTTGGGAGGCGACCCGGTGGAACAAGAGGCGCGCTTCATCGCTTCCAAATCCACGCTCTTCTACAACCAGTTTTATGAACTGCTCTCCCAAGTCGAAACACTCGAGCCCTCCGAGTACCGTGACCTCTTTTTGAATGATCCGATGATGGGACAGATACTTTTTCCCGACATCAATGATTGGCGCACCAATGGCCTGCCTAAAAAGGTCGAAGGGTACCGAATTCCCCAAGCAGTCGCAGGAAAAACGCTTAGTGATGAGCAACTCAATGCACTCGTGAAAAACGCGCTCATCCGGGAGCGCAAGTACGTATTGGTGGAAGCCCTTGCGCAGAACCCTGAAGAATTTAATCGCTTACTCGATGAAGGAGATTTTCTCACCCAGGAAATCGCCACCGATCCTGTGATCATGAACTTTCACATCACGCTGCGAAACATGGAAAATGAACGGGGGCTACCTGAAGGATGGCACAAACGCTCATTGCAGGAACTTATTCGTGAAGAGCACGTCCTGCGAGCCAACGAAACCCTCGGGATAACAAAGCTCGAAGTTCCTTATCAAACGGTTACGGGGGAAACCTCCGGAAACGCCCACCAACCCGCTTCGCTTTCTTTCGAACGAGATCGCATCCAAGACAACCTCGAACGTATTCTCTCCCGGTAATCGCAGCCAAATTTGTCACTGTGACTGCAAAGCAGACACCGCTTTCACACCGTAAATTTCTTACCCCGCGAACTTACGAAGAAAACGACGTAGACAAGCAGTGGCATACAAAATGCTTAAGCTATTCCCGGTGCTCCTGTGAGAGGAGCAGCCAACGTTGTGCGTGAGGAGTAGAGCGATGAAAAAGACGATGAAGCGGTACGCGGTGGTCAGTTTAGCGGCTGTCGGCTTCCAAATGCTATCCCTGCCAGTCCAGGCCGAGCCGATACTAAGCCCCACCCTTCTGCAGTCTGATTCCTTTGAACAATTCTCCTCTGAAAAGTCGCTTTGGCACCAAATCTTTGGACGTGCCGAATCAGAAGACATGTTTGTTTCTGAAGATAGTCTCGATAGAGAACTCAAAGGGGCGATAGAGAAGAAGCTGGAAGAGTTAAAAGCCGAACAGATTCCCCAAGTAGAAAAAGCCAAAGCAGAAATCCCTTTAAGTGTTCGAGCTGTTCCACAAGCTTTAGAGCGCCGTGAGAAAACAATCGAATTGGAATCTCATCGCCAGGTACAAAAGCAGATGAAGGAATTTGAGAATGGCTTACGTGATGATGTGCACCAGGTTCTTCAATACCGCGACGCTGTTGGACACAACCACGGCGCGGGTGCGCGCCGTGTGATGGTCGGCACCCTATCAGTCGCGGCAGGTACCGCGCTTACCGCCGCTCCGCTTGCTTTTGGTCCGTCCGATCCCATTGGAAGTGATTCTGAGAAGCTCATGCAGTTTGTCAGAAAGGACCAGCGTGTTTTAGAGGCAGAGGCTAATTTTTCCGCGCTTCGCAATCGCTTAAGCCGAAGAGACAACTCCGGAGCGAGCGCTCTCACGCATATTAAACAAAAAGTGGCGACTCTCACGGAAAAGCTCAAAGCCTTCGAGCGACGCCCCAGCGATTTTGTTTCTCCCATTTTTATCGAACGCTACCAACAGGCGGAACATGCGTTGGTGGAAGCGATCACCAGAAACGAAAGCCCGGTTACTCTATCATTAGCCCGAAAGCGGCGCGATGAAGCCTATCGCCTTTTGACTGGTGCAGAGAACGTGGTTCACAAAGAACTTTTGAATGAACTTGCCAAAGCCTCCAGCTACCGCAAGGAAATTGACACGGCTAAGTTGGAACTTGTGCGCGCGCGCCAGAGTGCGATTTTTAAGGCTCAGAAACTTTATCCCTGGGCACGTCGAGCCGCAAAAGCAACGGCCGTCGTGGGAGGCGCCCTACTCATTAGCTCCGCAGTGGGACTCGTGTACCCTTGGTTTGCAGAAGACCATCACCCGAAACTGGATAAGCGCTTAAGCCTGAGTTTACTCAAAACAGAACCCCGCCCCGAAAAACCCCTGGCTTGGGACTACCCCAGCGGTTCGAAGCTTTAAGAGGTTTTCCATGAAGCGCTTTATTGTTTTTTTTACGTTCGCGTTCGCCGTGCTTCCCCTGTTGGCGGATGACGCAACCCCTGCCCAAGAAGAAAAAGCGCTTTGGGACACGCTCTTTGGCAAGGTGAAAGCAGAAGATCAACTCGTTTCTGAAGAAGAAGTAGAAGCTGAGCTCGTGCGCTTGGTGGAAAAGCGCAAAGAGACTCTTGCCCAAATTGAAAGCAACCAAATCGAAGAAAAAACAAAGGCCCTACCGTTGAGTGTTCAGGGCGCCCCGAAGGACATCCGCGAGCGCGCCGAAAAGACGATTCGCCAGGAAGCTCGGCGAAAAACGCTCGAGCAGGAAAGTGCACCCCTTTTGGCTGAGGAAGCCCGGCTCAATCTTCAAAAACAAGACGCCCTCCACCACAATCAATCCGTTAATCGCCGCCGCTGGGCAACCGTGGGCACTCTGGGTTTAAGTGGATCGGCGCTTACCGCCTATTCTTTCACCAAGCTCACCGAGGGCGACAAACTCGTTTCCCACATCAATAGCGATCCTCAGGTGGAAAAAGCTCTGGATAAACTGAGCGCACTGCGAAAGAAACTCGGCGAAACGGATAGTCGAGGCGTCAGCCGGATGACAAAGCTCAAAGGCATTTCGCAGGAAATTCGCAGCCGCATTGCCGCCTTTGAAAAAAACGTGAATGAGTTTATTCACCCTTCGTTGGTAAAACGCTTTGAAGAAGCCACCCGGAATCTTGAGGCGGCACTGGCTGCCGATCAAACTATGGCGGGGAAGACCGGTGAGTTTCATCACAGTGTAAGACGAGCCACTGGGGAATTTGAATCGGCTCGCAAGGCGATTGAAATTGCCAAAAGCCGCGCTTTGGGAAAAATGCGTCGCGAACTATATGTTGCGGAAACTTACCGCCGCGATCTTGAAGCCGCGAAAACTAAGCTCGCGCGTGCCCGCGAATGGTCTTTGTATAAAGCACAGAAGCTCTACCCCTCTTTGAGAAAAACCATCAAGGTGGCGGGCGTCGTTAGCGGTACCTTAATTATCGGAACGGCGGCAGGTTTGGCCTACACTTGGGGCTCGGAAGAACTCGCGCCCGACCTAGACCAACGCCTGAGCCGCAGTTTTTTGCGATCAGACCCGCACTACTTGCAACTCTATCCGTTTCAAGCCCGATATCAGGTACCCTAAATCTCGGGGTGACCGGCCACGCACAACACCTGCACACCCTCCCGCAACTTTTGCAGCAGGTCGGCGTAGTGTTCCTTTTCTTCCTCTGTTTCCGCACCGGTTTCTCGCTCAGCCATTTCCTTCATCATTTCGGAATACGACTGCAATGTTGGAAAACCGCCATCTCCGTCAATGGCGACATAAAAACTATCTCCGCTGGCTTGTTTTTTGGCTTCCTCTTTATCCCCCGAGGCCGCCCAGAATAAATGGATGTTTTTTGTCGCTTCAGCTTTTGTCTGAAGGGGTTTAAGTACATTTTCACCAAAAAAAAGCGCATCTCCAAGCAATCCTAAGCGCCATTCTTTTGGGGGATAGAGATTTTCACAAGCCTTCTGCGCTTCGGCGTGGGTTTTGGCTTTTCCGCCCGAGGTCAAAAAGAGATCGAGGTTCGTCTCCGGAGCGCCTTTATTGCCCTGGTACACCCAGGTGGCTTTTTTGCGGTCCGCTGTCGCGGTTTTAATGGTGCCCTCTTCCAAGGAAAGCCCCTGTTTGGAAAGAGACTTGTAACTGTCGGAAACAAAATCCAACTTCTCTTTCAAAGTCTCAGCAAAAATGGGTGTGGCGGAAAAAAGGCAAACAGCAGCCATCAAAAAACGGTTCATCATCCCTCCCCTATTAGATGGATCGGGAATACCATAATTTAGATGCGGCGTACCTAGGATTTTAACATGCGGAATTTTAGTAGCAGCCGGCGGGAGGCTGAGTATTTCCCCACGCAATCGCGCGCTCCCCAGCCATCGGGCTTAGCATCAGACGTTGGCGGAATAGGATGAACTTCGCATCCCGCCAAAAACCATGGCTACCCGGCCCAAGTTGCTGGATCAGGAAAAGGGCCTCATTCCATCGCCCTTGCGGAATGCCTTTGCGGCTCAGATAAGTTTTAAGTTCTTCGTCGTTACGAAAGCGTTTCTGACCTTTTCCGACAGTGAATAAGAGATGGGCCAGTTCAAGGTCGGGACCCGTAAACTTTCTTAGGATAGCAAAGCCGGCCAAACGAGGATTATTTGCCTGAGGCGCCACCCGCTCAATAAAGGAAGCAATCGGTCCCAAACGCGTTTGGTGTTCCCACTGCTCTTCGCTGAGGCAGCCACTCCAATCGCCCTGTGGTGACAGTAAGGGGCGCTCCACACGAGGAACACTCAACGAGCCCGGGCTCTCCGTGATCGCCATTTCGCCCGTTACGTTTTTCTTAGCGGCAAAGCTATAAAGGGAGCTGAGTAAAAGGATGGCAACGATGAAACGCATGGTGACCTCAAAGGGGATGCAAAAAAAAGAAGGAGCCAGTTTCCCGACTCCTTCCTAATATATTCGAAACGAACTAAGCGACTTTTTCTTCGTCTTCGTCGACTTGCGTAAGCGCGAAGAGTTGAACGTTGAATTGGTAGACCTGTTCTCCACCACTATTCGACGCCACTTCCGCCACTAACAAGCGAATCTTCTCTTTCACTTCCGCGACCTTGTCAGCCGGGATGCTCACCGTGACGCTCTCAAATTTCTGCGTCTCAGTGCCTTGCGTGTAGAGTGACTTTGCAGCCAGTTCCGCCATCTGTTCGTAGTAAATCTTCTGTACCTGAGCCACTTCCTCGCGCTCTTCTTTACCGGTCAAAGCTTCGAGCATGCCTTCGTTCGTTTCGGCAATGTAGCCAAGCTTTTTCAAAAGAGCCACTGAACCCATCGCTTGCTCTTCCCCAATCTGAGGGCTGAGAGATTTCGCAATGACTTTCGGATCGTTCTTCACGCTCGACTGCTTCACCATGCCGCGAATCGCTGCGTGGTACCATTCATGATAATAGTCGTAGTGCTCAGGAATAAGTTCCTTCACCTTAAAGAGCTCACGAAGATAATGAAGTTTCGCTTCGTAGACTTCTCTCTTCATCTTCTCTTCGCACTGGTTGTAGCCAACCATGTACTTAAAATATTCCGCTTCGTAA
>JBGSIC010000007.1:0-35763 GCA_041751875.1 Bdellovibrionota bacterium | reverse complement strand
GGCCCCCTCACCTTTTGCAACCGACTGTGCTATGTTTGGTTTTATGAAGGTAGGCAGCCCCCGCAAGGGAGAACCTGACAAAATTGGTTTGAACCCTTGGGTGGTTTTCTTCATTACCGCCCCCATTCCGCTGCTGTTATTCGTTCTTTTTGTTTATAAATGGCAGCAACAAAGCACCGATTTTGAGCGCATCAAGGAAAGCTTTCTCGAACGCCAGAACAACACGCTCGCACACGAGGCGCTCGGAATTTCGGCGCGTATTCGGAGCCTTCTAACAGAGTCGGCAGAAGATGTTCGTACTCTTTCCCTCCTGCCTGCCACAGCCGACAGCTACAAGGCTTTCTATGCTTCCCATCATATGCCGGTTACGACTTACACGGAAAAGAACGACACCATTACCCAATCGGCGCTACCCACCTACAGCGAGATGAGTTTTATTGACTTAAACGGTCAGGAACGCGTGCGGCTTACCGATGGGAAGACCAATCCTACTTTGCGCTCGATTCAAACGTGCACAACTAAAACCCTTTGCGATGGAGCGCTTTGGAAAAGTGCGCTCAAGTTACCGGTTGGTGAACTTCGTTTCGGTCAAATGATGCGTTGGTACTCGCGTGAAGGTAGCTCTGACAATTTAGAGGGCGCTAAACTGAGTGTGGCTTACCGCGGGAAAAGCGGGGTTTTTGTTTTAGGGCTGGATTATCGCCATCTACGCGATGTGCTCTACATGCCGACGTTTCCCTATATAAAGAAAAAGAATCTTTACCAGTCCTACTTAGACGGGAATTACATCTATTTCACAGACAGTGATTTGAATTTCATTGTCCATCCGAAGTATTGGCACGTAACCGGAATCGACAAAGAAACGGGAGAACGTGTTCCCGCTGTGATCGACGACTCGCAGGTGGGAGAGCGACCCCTGAACGTTGCTGCCTACCGTGGCGAAAAGCTGGGTGCCTACTTTAAGCGGCTACTGAATGTTTCTTTTACGCAAAAATCGGTTGATATTTTTAAGGCCCCCAATCTCACCGAAACAATTCGTGTGTTGTCGGTGGCCCCGATTGTCTTCAATGAAGGGCAATACAAGGAAAGCGGAATTTTTGGATACGTTTTAACCGGATGCAACGCCGAGTTCTTTCAAGAACCCAAAGAACGTTACCAACCTTATTATTAACTAAGGATTCCCTGTTTCTCGTATCAACGCGATAGCGGCATCCACAGCCTGAATCGCTGCGTCCGTGTTGGGATAGTCACCATTGGCGATGTCGATGAGTAGGGGATGTACACTTTCCAGCACATCTTTTGGGAACTTGTCGAGCACAGGATAACGACCCACAAATTGTAAGTCTTCCCAATGAATAGAAAGACCGGTCGCTTCACTAGCTGGACGCTTTCCGGCCGCGATTTCTCTATCGATCTGCCGTGACCGTTCGAAGGCTTGGTGGGTGCCTCGGCCCATGAGCATTTCCTTGAAAACGATTCCAATCGATTCCATGTCATCCGCGGAAACGGGACGACCGCTGCGTGCTTGATTGTAGCTCATATAACCCGGAGTTCCCGCAAGGGTCACATCTTCCATGGGAATTCGACGGCTAGAAGCAATTCCTAAATCGGTGAGTGTAAAGTGAAGTTCCCCATTTCTCTCTTCCACGAGAAAGTTCATCGGTTTGATATCGCGGTGAATGTAGCCCGCCTTGTGTACGGCGCGCAGACCCAAAAGCATTTGGCGCCACGCTTTGAGTGTGTGTAAAGGATCGGCTTCTGGTCCGTAAGCCGCTAGATTATCGAATAGGTTTCCGTGCGCCGCTTTCGACATCACTGTGCCAGGGTATTGCACATCATCTACCTTCAGAGTGATGTGGTTCGACGGATTGATAAGATGTTCGGCGCCCTCGGGATCCGAGGCTCGAGCCGAAGCGATGATTTTCATTTCCTGGTGATAGGCGCGCTTAATTCGACGCTCCATCTTCTTGGGAACCTTCACCACTAGGGGTCCATTTTCCACATTATCGATATCGAAAATAAAACTTTCGCCGCCCACGTTGGGCGGACGTGCAGTAATCGTGGCGGACGGACCAAATTGTTCCTGGAGCGCCGGAAGCATTCGCGCTGCTCGAGCTTCCTGCGCCCGAAACGCGTGTTCTTTGTTTCGTTGCTCGCGCGCAAGAGCTTCATGCCCCCACTTACTTCCTGTGGTGCCGCCAACTTCTTTTTCCTTTTGGAGAATCTCTCGTTCGGCGGCGGCCAGACGCATGAACTCAGTCGGAGACAGGGTTCGACTCGGCAGACTGGGATGCGGGGGTAGGGCGTTGCTGAGATCCGTTAACGTGACGGCGCAAGGGTCGACTTTCCGAGGTGGTGTCTTACCTTCATCACTGCCCAGCGCGCAGATCTGCGCAAAGGCAAAAAGCCCGATCGCTCCAAGCGCGTAAAATTTGCGTCGCAAGGTCATGATTGATTTTGAGTCGAATTCTAGATGCTAACAGTATTCAAAAGGTGAACAGGTAGCACTTTTAACGCATTTCCCAGGCCGGAAGCAAAAAAAATGGCAGGGCGAATTTCCCCAATAATTACTGAGGCACTAGGACAGATTGGAAAGGCGGTTTACGCTTAATGAAAGAAAAACGGTTCTTTTGAGGGAGACTGGCGAGCTTTGCTAGCGTCTGGGCCGCTATGCCCTCCCCATCAATTTGGAAGCGTTTTCGCTGCTGATCTTGCGAGCCGTGCTCTACCGGGGAATCCGGCATTCCCAGCAGTAAGGAGTGAGCCAGTACGTTCCGACGAGACAGCAGTTCCAAAACCGCAGCCCCAAATCCACCCAGAGTCGTATTTTCTTCGACCGTTACGACCAAGCGGCTAGCGGTGATCCACTCTAAGAGCAACGCTTCATCGAGCGGTTTGGCAAAGCGGGCATTGATGACCGCGGTGCGAAGCCCTTGCTGCTGAAGTAAGGCTTGAGCACTGAGAGCGGACTGAACGGAATATCCAATTCCCACCAAGAGCACGTCCGGAGTTTCGCAATCCGCGTTGAGAAGTTCGCCTTTGCCAATGGGTAGTTGCCGCAGTGATTCTTCCATCGGCACCCCGACCACGGGGCCACGCGGGTAACGGAACGCGATGGGTCCCGCTTTGTATTCAATGGCCGTATAAATCATGTGCTGCAATTCATTCTCATCCTTAGGCGCCATGACGACGAAGTTGGGAACCGTTCGAAGATAAGTAAGATCGTACGCGCCTTGGTGAGTTGCCCCATCGGCGCCCACCATCCCCGCGCGATCTAGCGCAAAAATGACGGGAAGCTTTTGAATGCCTACATCGTGAATGACTTGGTCAAAAGCGCGCTGCAAGAACGTGGAATAGATTGCGGTGACGGGTCGAAATCCCTCTGTCGCGAGCCCGGCAGCAAAAAGGACAGCGTGTGCTTCGGCAATGCCGACATCGTAAGTGCGAGTGGGAAATTCTTTTTGGAAAGCTACCAAGCCCGTGCCGCTCGGCATGGCGGCGGTGATAGCAAGTACCCGTGGATTCTCGCGAGCGATACGCGCGAGCGTATTCGAAAAAATGTCCTGATAGTTCGGCAAACACTTCTTGGTCGATGCCTGAATTCCATCAATGACTTTAAACGGAGAAACGCCGTGATATTTTACCGGGGCTTCTTCCGCGAGTTTGTATCCGCGGCCTTTAGTGGTGAGAGTATGCACCAAGTAAGGTCCCCCCTCTGGGCCCTGCTGCTTGATAAAGGCGAGCGTGTCGACGAGTTCGTCGATGTCGTGCCCATTGATGGGACCAAAGTAACGAAAACCAAAACACTCAAAGAGCATTCCAGGGGTAAAAAAAGTTTTTACGCTTTTTCTTACGCGAGAAGCAATTTCATTTACCGGAATTCCCTTTTCAGAAAGAGACCCGAGCATCTGGATCAAATCGGCGCGCAAGCGATTGTAGCCAGGATTGGTAACCGTGTGATTGATGAACTTAGCAATCGCTCCCACGTTGGGATCAATCGACATTTCATTATCATTGAATAAAAAGAGAAGGTTTTTGACCGGGATATGACCTGCATTATTCATCGCCTCGTAAACTAGCCCACCCGTCAGAGAGCCATCCCCGACGACAGCGATTCCCATGTTGGGTTGTTGAGACTGGCGCATGGCTTCTGCCATACCCAGAGCGGCGGAAAGCGCCGTGCTCGCGTGTCCCGCGCCAAAGTGGTCGTAGGGACTTTCGGAACGTGCGGTAAATCCCGCGAGTCCGTCTTGTTGGCGAATGGTGTGAAAATTGTCCCGGCGACCCGTGAGAATTTTGTGTGGGTACGATTGGTGCCCGACATCCCAAACAATTTTGTCGTTGGGAGTATCAAACGCATAATGTAATGCGACTGTCAGTTCCACACTTCCCAGATTCGAAGCAAAGTGACCGCCTTTTTGGGAAATGACATCGATGATAAAATCGCGGACTTCTTGAACCACTTGGGGCAACTGTGCCCGTGATAGGCGCCGCAGGTCTTCCGGCGAATTGATGTCGTTCAAAAGATTCAAATTTTAGCGCTTTCGGGTGCGGATGAACTCAGCAATTTCGACAAGTGTGTTGCCCTTCTTCTTGTCTTTAATGCATTCAATTGCCCTATCCACCAATCCATTTAACCGGTCGCGAATTTCCGCAGGGGCCACAAGCTTCGTATAGTTTGGCTTGGGCTTTTTCCGCGGACCCCTCGAGTACCGGATCGTTGCTTCGGAATCCAAAATGTCGTCAGAGATTTGGAAGGCTAACCCTAGTGCCTCTCCGTATCGCCTCAGATTGTCGCGATCTTGAGTGGAAATGTCTACTAAATGGGTAGGAATAAGCACGGAAGCCAAGATCAGGGCGCCTGTTTTGTGGATATGAATGAACTCGAGCTCCGGGAGGCTTTCGATCATCTCGTTGGTCGTCACATCGAGGTACTGACCGCCGACCATACCGCCCACGCCCGAATATTGAGAAAGAATCTGAATGGTCTTCAAAACTCTATCCGCCGGAAAATCACTTTCGGTTTTCAGATGGCCCAGCTGTGAAAATGCCTCAGTCAGTAGGGCGTCTCCCGCTAAAATAGCGACGGCTTCGCCAAATTGCACGTGGTTGGAAGGGCGGCCACGTCGCGTGTCATCATCATCGAGCGCAGGAAGGTCATCGTGAATGAGAGAATAAGTGTGAATGTATTCAATGGCGGCGGCGGCCGGAAGAATCCGTTCGGCCGGTATTCCCAGGTATTCGGCAGTGTGGAGAAGGAGCAAGGGACGTAGTCGCTTGCCCGAGCCCTCCAAACTGTATCGCATGGCTGCTAACAGCGGGACAAAGCGCTGAGAGATCGAAGATTCAAATTTTCGCAGACTACGATCGAGGTAATCGTTTACGAGTCGGAGGCGTTCGTCGCTAAAGGCGGTGGGCTCCACGGGCTATACTCCAAAACTAAAAAGGACGCGAACGTCCCGAGGCAAAAAAGCCTTCAAATTTCCCGACGATACGTACAGGGGCGGGCGGTGTCAATCACCAAGCCCAGAGAGGATTCGAAGCAGTTAGACTGAGCCTTCCATAGGATTTTTGGACAGTGAACCATCTGGGTTTTCCACCAGAAGGCTGATCTTCTGCTCAACCGCGTTCAGCCGCTCCAGGCATTCCCTCGAGTAGCCGACACCTTTTTCAAAAGCTTTTAACTGAGCTTCCAGGGGCAACTCGCCCGATTCAAGTTCGGAGACGACTTTTTCCAGCGCCTTAAGAGTATCTTCAAAGGTTTTGGATTTTGCTTTTTCGGCCATGGGCCCACGATAGAGGGGGGGGAAGAGGGGGGCAAGGGGAAAATAAAGACGTAACGCTATGCGCTAGGGTGAGCGGTTTTCTGTAAACGAAACTTCCTCGAACACCGAAACCTGGTACTCAGCAAGGTGTTTGGGGTCGAGCCCCGCTTTTTGGCAAGTCTCTTCCAAAAAGGTTTCAGCGTTCCACCGTTGTTCGACGGCTACCTTAGCGAGTAGCACCCCCGCAAAGTGACGGTGACTAACGTGCAAGCCGTGAATCCCTATCTGGACTTCTTCCAAACTTTTCAGTGGGCGCATGGGTCCCAACACGGAAACGCCAATAACGAGCGGCCCGAGCTCTTTTTCTTCTAAGGGGTTAAACCGGGGATCATGGAAGGCGGCTCGGCGAGCGTACTCGTGCACGTTAGAGATCAAAGAGGTCTCTGTCTCGAGACAACCGATGCATCCACGCAGGCGGTTGGAAGCCGTCATTAAAGTCACAAAGCAAGGAAGATTTGCTTTTAGCGTATCAGGTGCGTTTGAAAATGCTGGCGCGGTTGTGGCGTGTGAGAACGCGCTTTCTAAACTTTTTCGGGCAACTTGCAGTAAAGTGGTTTTTTCAGATTCGCTCAGTTCGAACGGTTCATTCATTTCATGCCGTGAACTAGAATGCGTTCTCCCTGCTGAAAGAGAACCAAAATCTTTGCAGGTCCGCGTTCTTCTTCAACAATACCGACGCCAAACTCTTTGTGCGTTAAAACATCGCCCGACTTGAATGCTCCCTTGGGGCTGTAGTCTTGCATGTTCTTTTTAGAAGTAGAAGCGAGTTTCTCTTCCCACAGAGCAGAAGTATTCATGCGCGGCTTGCGTGGTCCGCCCGCTGCAGCGAGCGCTTTTTTCGCAGCCGCTCGTTTGTACTTGCGCTCACTTTTGCAAGTCTTGCACTGAATCTTTGCTGGAGCGGTCGCTAGCATTGAGATGATCACGTGAGCTAGGTCCATCTTGCAACGAGTGCAATGAAACAGAATGTCCCCGCCTACACGCGGTGGATCATACAATCGGTCAGTGGTTGCCATTTGTTTCAATCCCTTCTATCAAGCCAGGAGAGCTCACGAGAATGGGATAGACTAGTTGAACTCCCTCGCGCTGGCAAATTTTGGAGACTAAAGATGCGAAAAAAGGACATAGGATGGGGTTTAGCCGTCTTTGCCCTATTGCTGGGGATCGTTTACGTGGTTGGTCGCTCCCCGCGGAAACGGGCAGCTTCCTTTCTGGGTAAGGCGGCCCCTCCCATTGCCTTCGTTTTAGAGGGAAAAGAGACCTCCTTGGCAGCCTACAAGGGAAAAACGGTCCTTTTGAACTTTTGGGCAAGTTGGTGCGGGCCGTGTATCGAGGAAATGCCCGCCCTTCGGGCTCTGGAAAACCGGCTGAAGGATAGGGGATTTGTTCTCCTTGCGGTTAACGTGTCCGGGGAGCCTTACGACGTGCTAAAGAAAACCTCAGCCGACGAGCTTCCTACCCTGAGAGTGCACCAGTTCAGTGAGAAGGATCTTGAGGCTTACCAGATCGAAGTGATTCCCCATTCGGTCCTTATAGATAAGGACGGAGTGGCGCGAGAAATCTTCGTCGGTCCGCGCCATTGGGATAGCGAGTCGGTAGTCGCAGCGCTGGAGAAATTCTTGTAATTGATTGATTGCTCTGGCAAATTTGACCTGATTCTCTGCTCAGTCCTTGGAAAATGCGTTTTGGAAGTTGATTGGAAATATAAGCTGCGGCTTTTCGTTCTCTACGCGATCGCCTACAGCATCTTTTACGTATACCCCAATTTCAATCCGCTTTTCCCTCCGCGCTACCTACCGCTGACCCCAATCGATGAGTGGATGCCCTTCTTGCCTTGGGCCTTCCTGGTTTACCTTTCGGATTATATTTTAGCGCTCATTCCCATTCTATTTATTCGCTCTCGTCCGGAGTTCGATGCCTTTGCGCGAACGGTTTTTTCGGTGCTCATCGTGTGCGGACTTTTCTTTTACTTTTTTCCCACGGCGTACGCGCGGCCTGACTATCCCGAGGTCTCCAATCCCATTCTTGGTTTCTTGATGTCTCTAGTGGCGGTGGCGGACGCGCCGACTAATTGTTTTCCCAGTATGCATGTCGCAACGACTACAGTCGCGACTTGGGCAACACGCATTTGGGGTAGGAAAGTTTTTGCGCTGTTCGTTTTTTGGGCGATTCTTATCTGCTGGTCCACTCTGGCGACGAAGCAACATTATTTTTGGGATATTCTCGGCGGGCTTAGTGTGGGAGTGGTCGTGGCTTACTTGGACTCCTTAATTTTTGCCAAAGACCGACGTAACTCTGTCTCTCGCGCGTTCACAAACTCATGAACCCTGTCCGATTGCGCGCCTCCGTAGTGTGTGTGTTTAAGAATAAAATTCTACTGGTTCATTTGAGAGATCCCCATTCGGGAGTCATCCGCCTATTCCCCCCAGGCGGGCAAATCGAATCGGGGGAGTCCCCCGTCGAAGCGGCTGAAAGAGAGACCCAAGAAGAGACCGGTGTGTGTGTGAATGTCATCCCGGAGTCCGAAATCATAGTGAACTACCCCTTCTTCTGGTCAAACCGTTGGGTGGATTGCACCACCCATTTTTTTACCGCCTTAACTGATTCGAACGTCTCACAGGGGGCTCGGCCGGACGCCGTTCAGGTAGGGGTTTCGTGGGAACCCATCGATAAAATTCCCGAAATCCTCGCCTTCGACCAAAGTATCGCGCAGGCAGTCGCAAAGCTGCTCCCACACTGATTGTGCGGAGTTTCACCCTATGTTAATGCTACGCCAGTGTTAAAACTGACTGAAATAGAACGCTTAATTCGGGAAGAGTTGTTGAGGGATGACGCCGGTCGGGACGTCACTACAAAAGCTCTGGTCGACCCCAAGCACCAGGGCGAAGCCCGTTTAGTGGCACGGCAGCCCGGGGTTTTTTCGGGTGAAGGGGTTTGTGCGGCGTCGCAGAACATAGTGGGAAACTCCCTCACCATAGAACTTCTGTGCCGTGAAGGGGCTCATTTAGAATCCGGCCAACCTTTACTCCGACTCAAGGGCTCCCTCTCTTCCATTTTAGGTTTTGAGCGTACCCTTCTTAATTTCTTGGCGGTCACCTGTGGAGTGGCCACTCTCACTGCGT
Source organism: Bdellovibrionota bacterium (assembly GCA_041751875.1). Lineage (GTDB taxonomy): Bacteria > Bdellovibrionota > FAC87 > UBA2466 > JACKAF01 > JBGSIC01. Next base: position 26,816 of record JBGSIC010000007.1, on the reverse strand, counting down.
CTTATGTTGAAGCGGTGAAGGGAACGCGTGCAGTTATTTTAGCCACACGCAAGACGCTACCGGGATTGCGTCTATTGCAATTGGAAGCAGTGGTTGCGGGGGGTGGATGTATTCACCGCCGTTCTTTGAGCGACGGCATTTTAATTAAAGACAACCATTTGATGGCCTGTGCCCCCGACGAAGCGGTTCGCAGAGCGCGCGCCAAGGCATCGCCACTTCACCGGGTCGAGATCGAAGTTGACTCGATTGTTCAGCTGAAACTTGCCTTGGAGGGGAAACCCGACATTGTCATGCTAGACAACATGTCGACCGAGGAAGTCGCTCAAGCGCTCAAGCTTGTTGACGGGAAATGTTTGGTCGAGATTTCGGGAGGCATTAACCTGGAAACGATTCGCTCATACGCTGAGTTGGGCGTCGATTATATCAGTGTGGGCAGACTGACCCATTCGGCACCGGCGTTCGACCTTTCCTTAGAGTTACAGGAAATTAAGTGAAAGAAGTTCGTACCCAATGCCTAGTTGTGGGAAGTGGTGTCGCTGGGCTCACCACGGCGATAGAAATTGCGGAAAAGGGCCAAGACGTCTTGGTGATTTCCGCAGCTCCCAGTATTGAGGAAACTAATTCGCTTTACGCACAGGGCGGAATTATTTATGAAGCCGCGTCTCAAGACCCGGAAGTCCTTATTCGCGACGTGCTCGAAGCGGGAGCCGGGCTGAATCACCTCCCCGCGGTTGAACAGCTAGCAAAACTGGGACCGGAAACAGTGCGACGATTTCTTTTTGAACGCGCTGATGTCCCGTTTGATAAATCTGGGGATGGCAGTTTTCATCTTACCAAGGAGGCGGCCCATTCCGAGAGCCGCATCCTGCATCACGGAGATGAATCGGGCCGCGTGATTGAGAAAGGACTCGTCGGATACTGTCGCGGCCTTTCGAAAATTACAATGGTGCCGCAAACAACTGCGATCAATCTATTGATGACTTCTTTTCATGCAATTGATCGTTCGCAGCTGCACGAGCCAGCACGCTGTTTTGGCGCGTTTGTTTTTGATCAAGCTACCAGAGAAGTTTATCCCATTTTCGCTGAACACACCGTTTTGGCGACCGGGGGAGTGGGACAACTTTATGTCCACAACACTAATAGTCGTTGCGCAAGGGGTGACGGCATTGCGCTGGCTCATCGCGCTGGTTGCCGCTTAGACAATCTGGAATATATTCAGTTCCACCCGACCACCTTCTACTTCCCCAATTCTCCTCGCTTCTTAATTTCAGAAGCAATGAGAGGCGAGGGTGCCGTTTTAATAAACCAGGCAGGCGAACGTTTCTTAGAAAAATATTTACCAGAGTACGCCGTTCCCGAACTTGCCCCACGTGACAAAGTAGCGCGAGCGATTCATCACGAAATGCTCAACACGGATACTCAGTGTGTTTATCTCGATGTACGACACAAACCAAAGGGCTGGGCTGAGGAACGTTTTCCGTTTATTTACCGTTCACTGATGACTTACGGCCTGGATCCCGCGGCAAGTCCGATTCCTGTGGTTCCCGCTGCCCACTATCTTTGCGGCGGTATTTGGACGGACCTGCAGGGAAAGACCAGTATTTCCAATTTGTGGGCGACTGGGGAAACGGCGTGCACAGGTCTCCATGGAGCGAACCGCTTAGCGAGTACCTCCCTACTCGAATCGCTTGTCTGGGGTTCTCAAGCGGGAAAAGCGATAGCCGAAGATCTCAAAAAGCCTCAGCCGGTCATACCGGAAATCTATCCATGGGATGACGAAACCTCTCAGGTTGATCCGGGTTTTTTGCATCAAGACTGGTTTACGTTGAAGCATACGATGTGGAACTACGTGGGCCTAATCAAAACGGAAGCAAGACTACGTCGCGCTGAGGGTATTTTGAATGAGCTCTCACGCGGGATTGAGGCCTTCTACCAGAAAGCTGCTTTGAGTGATGAGTTGATTGGGCTGCGGCATGCGGCATTGGTTTGCCAGCTGATTCTTCAGGCCAGCCAGCGCAACCCACGCTCGCGTGGATGTTATCTTCGAGAGGAGCTTGAAATCTAGCTTTTGAATCCTATGATGCAAGCGATGAACACGTTTAAGTTTGATATGGAGCAGATTCGATCGCTCGAGCGTTTACCTGACGCGGAGGCGGTTTCTCGCATTCAAGCTTTGCGACGTCTCTACGGTAAAGACGTGTGTCTTCTAGCGCATTTGTATCAGCGCAAAGCCATTTCTGATCTCGCGGACTTCTCGGGTGACTCTTACGGACTCTCAAAACAGGCCGCCAGTTTTGAGGGGGGGCGCTATATCGTTTTCTGTGGCGTGCGCTTTATGGCGGAAAGTGCGGCCATTCTCTGTCGTTCCGACCAACAGGTTCTCCACCCTGATCCAGAAGCGGGTTGCCCCATGGCAGACATGGCCTCTCTGCCGGAGGTTGAACGGGCGTGGGAGAAACTAAAGGGCTTGTTTCCGGGTAAGATCGTACCCGTGACCTATATGAATAGCACCGCTGATATCAAAGCCTTTTGCGGTAAGCGCGGTGGAACTATTTGCACGTCAAGCAACGCGGTCAAAACTTTCGATTGGGCATTTCAGCAAGGGGAGAAGGTTTTCTTTTTACCCGATGAACACCTAGGCCGAAATACAGCGGTTCAGTTCGGCTTGACCCCCGCGGACATCGCCACTTGGGACCCTGAGAAAAAAGACGGCGGGGAACCCGCTCGCTATGCGGATGCAAAGGTCATTCTGTGGAAGGGCTACTGCCCGGTTCACCAGAAGTTTACGGTTCGTGACGTGGAACATGTTCGTCGCTTTTATCCCCAAGCTAAGATTATTGTTCATCCTGAAGTGCCTAAGGAAGTCGTGGATCTCGCAGATGGTGTGGGAAGCACCAGTTACATTGTCGATTATGTTAAGGACCACACCAAAGCAGGCGATCAAGTTTTCATTGGGACAGAAATCAATTTGGTTCAAAATTTAGCGAAAGACTACCCGGATCGGCAGATTCACAAGTTGCACCGTTCTTTGTGCCTAACCATGTACCAAATTACCTTGGGACGGTTGTTGTATTGTTTGGAGAATCTTGAGACTTTCGACCGCGTTGTCGTTGATCCTGAGACAAGCCATTTCGCCAAAGTGGCATTGGACCGTATGCTGAGTTTGAAGGCGTAACGTTAGGGTGACGAGTGGAATCATTACCGGGTCTAAAAGATAAAGTCGCTATCGTAACAGGACACACACGTGGAATTGGGGCCGCCATCCACAAATTATTGCACGAACAAGGCGTAAAAGTATTTGGCTTTGATCTTCCGGATATCGATCTCAGTGTCACCGAAGATATCGCTTACGAAGTAGAGGCCGTTGTGAAGCAGGCCGGACGACTAGATATTTTGGTCAACAACGCCGGGGTGACCACGTTGGGCAATGTACTAGAAACTCCGACGGAAGAAGTCGATCGTGTCCTGAATATTAATCTGAAGGCCCCTTTCTTTATGATGCGAGCTGCGATTCCTTACATGCTCAAATTAAAAGCGGGTTCGATTATCAACATATGCAGCGACCAAGCGTTTGTGGGAAAGCAAAATAGTTCAATCTATGGGGCCAGTAAGGCGGCTCTCGCACAACTCACGCGAAGTTCGGCCTTGGACTGGGCGCCCTTCGGAATTCGCGTCAACGCGATTGCCCCCGGAAGTACTGACACTCCCATGCTCCGCGAAGTGACCGAGGAACTAAAGCGACGCTATCCCAAGAGTTTTCCCGCGGACGCCGAAGAACATTATCGCTCCACTATTCCCTTGGGCCGATTCGCGGCGCCTCGTGAGATGGCGTGGGCCGTTACCTTTTTAGCGAGTGAAGCAAGTTCCTTTATCACGGGTGCCGTTATTCCGGTGGACGGGGGTTTTACCGCTCAATGAAGGTAGCCGTTGTAACAGGAGGGTCGCGTGGGATTGGCGAAGCCACGGTGATTGCGCTCCAAAAGAAGGGCTACCAGGTTGCTACGTGTTCGCGTTCTCAGAGCGGGCTGGAGAAAAGCTCCGCCGATTTCAAGCAAGTCTGTGATGTTTCCAAAAGCCCTCAGGTGAAATCCTTTATCAGTAGCGTCGTAAAAAAATGGAATGCGATTGATGTCCTGGTGAACAACGCCGGGAAGGGGGGCGCCGACTCGATGGAAGACCCGTCTGACGAAGCTTGGGATGAGATGATCGATATTAATCTCAATGGCACCTTTTATTTTTGCAAAGCCGTTTTGCCCCATATGTCGGAGAGCGGCCGGATTGTGAACATTTCATCCGTGTTAGGGCTCAAAGGAGTTCCCGGAGCGATGGGTTACTGCGCGGCCAAACACGGCGTAATTGGTTTAACTAAAGCGCTCGCCTATACGGTGGCACCGAGGAAAATAACGGTGAACGCCATTTGCCCTGGCTGGGTCAGAACGGAAATGGCCGCCCAGCGGTTTCAAGAACTGGGCTGGTCGGAAGCCTTTCTGAAGAAAACAGTGGCCCTCGGTCGGTTTATTGAGCCCGAAGAAGTGGCGGCGATGGTCACCTACTTAGTTTCTCCTGAAGCCTCCGGGGTCACCGGTGAGGCGCTTGTGATCGACGGCGGCGCCATCTAATCTGTCATTGCGAGCGTAGCGAAGCAATCTCATTGAAAGATCTTTCCTATAAAGTACCCCTTGAAAACGCACGCGCATCGTCCGCGGCCTCAATCCGTACGAAGGCGTGGGTTTACTTTGCATTCTTATGGTGCTCGTGGAACTCATCCCGCCACTGTGAATGTTTTGTACAATCAAATTTCCACGTATTCTTCTCAGGAACAAAATAGCGCTACAATTTCAGCCCACAACTTCTCTCTATTCTCTCAGTCCACACGCAACGAGCCTGGAATAACTTTTGCTTAAACTAGGGCCAAAGTTTTGATTTTTGGCTCAAGGAGCGGAAGCGGATGTTAGCGAAACGTGGATTTTGGGAGAAGTTGTTTTTTCTGTGCATGCCGGTCTTTGTCTGTGCCCCGGCCTTTGCAGATAACTCCTACGCTTATCAGGAGAAGAACGGAAAGCTCTACTTCCTTTTGGGAGTAGATGGAGGGCTTTCCCTTGCGAAATCTTCGATAGGCGGGGAAGCAAATAAAGCGGGTTTGGGCCTCAACGCAAAAGCGGGCCTTTCCTACTACGCTGGTTCGTTGGTTCTCGATGGGCGTTTTGGTTGGGGACTAAACAGTGTCGCCGGAACACGCGGCGATGGAACGCAGATCACCGTTAACAACGGATCTGTGTTTTTCGATTTCAGTCCTCGTTTACGTGCAGGGGATAACTTTCAAATCGGTCCCGTATTCGAAGGCCGTTTCGGTCAAGACTTAAGCTTCAAGCCGACCATCGCCCCACTACTTTTGAACGAAGCGGATCAGAAATTTGCCATGTTCCTGGGTGCTGAAGCACTCTACGAAACCTCCAATGCGAAGAATCCCGTGCGAATCGGTGTTCGTTTTATTACGGATCTCAATATTCCTAACCGCCAGTTCTTTGGCGTTCAGGGAGTTTTACAAGTTTTGTTTAATCTCTCGGGCGACTCGCAACCCAGCGGCCCGGTATTTAAAGACTTTGAAGACGTCCCCCAGACTTTTCAAGAACCTGTCAATGAAGACGGAATGGTTGACGCAGAACCTGCCACACTAGAAGAGCCCATCGATGTGGACGAACCGGTTTCGCAAATGCCTGATGTGGAACCGACTCCAGCAAACTTTGTAGATATCACTTTCCTGAAGGTACATTTCAAAACCGATTCGGATCGTTTGCAGCCGGCGTCATACCAGCTCGCCGAGCGAGTCGGTGAGTTTTTGGAGAATAACAAGAGCAAGTTTTCCATGGCGGAGATTGAAGGCCACGCCGATGACCGTGGTGACGCTAGGTACAACTTGGATCTCTCGCGTCGTCGTGCCAAGCGCTTGGAAGGAATTTTAGTCGCTCAAGGCGTACCGGCCTCTCAAGTGAAGTCTAGAGGCTTTGGGAAAAGCCAGCCCTTGATGCAAGGAAAAACAGACGAAGCGCGTTCCCAAAACCGCCGGGTTCGTTTGAAGATTTACGATGTGAGTAATCCTGAACAATTTAAGTTGGAGATTGAACGCATTCGCGATCTCTTTTCGCTCGGGAAACGTCGACCGAACGGGAGATGGAGACGATAGAGGCGCGTAAGCTGAAGTTTAATTCTGAGTGGGGTCTATATGTTGAAGTTGATGCAAAGTACGGTGTTCTTGTTCGCAGCTCTAACGCTGCCCGGTTGTTACACGGATACAACGCAAAAAAATACGGACGGAACGCCGCCCGGTGGCGTGTTGTGGAAAGTGGCTCTGAGCGGTCCCTCCATCATCAACGTAAATGACTGTGTTCCTTATCAGGTGCAGCTGCAGGATTCCACAAACAACGCGATGACCTCTGACGTCGCAGTCGGCGTGGGCTTGAGCCAAGCGGCGATGGGCTCCTTCTTTGTTGATGGCGCGTGTGCCATCCCCACGACTCAGGTTGTGATTCCGGCGATGACTACGTCGAACATGTTTTATTACAAAAGCACTAAGGCGCAGGCTGAAGTGATTACGGCGACTGAGCTGACGAGCAGCCTTTTGCCGGCAAGCTTGAATGTACTTGTGGACGGAGCCTCGAAACTCGCTCTTGCTGGGCCTTCGACCATTGGTACGAATCAATGCCGGCAGTATGCTCTGCAAACCCAAAACGGAGCAGGTGTTGCACGTGCAGCCAGCACGGCATTAACCGTGCTGATGAGCGGTGCGGGAACGGGTTCCTTCTACAGCGATGCCGCTTGCGCGACATCCGTGACCAGTCTCAATGTGGGCCTGGGTAGTCACACAATTTACTTTTATTACCGAGCGACCACCCCCCAAGGTCTCTCTATCATCGCCAATGATAACGCCGGCAATTTAACCAGTGCGGCTTTGTCGGTTTTGGTTGATGGTCCTACCCAGATCAGCTTCCAAGGCCCTGACGCCTTGTACGTAAATCAGTGCGGACAGTTTACTGTTCAGAGCTTGAATGGCTCTGCGTTGGCGTCGCCAGTTACCGTAGATACTGCAGTGAGTTTCTCGGGTGGCACATTCTATTCCGATAGTAACTGCTTAACCTCGGTCACTCAACGCACGTTGACCACCGGCAACTCGCAAGTCTTTGTATACTTCAAAAAACCGACGTCTGGCACCGTCAACCTGACCGCCACGACAGGGGTTTTGGGTTCTGTTAGCCGTACCCTCGCGGTAAGTGGAGCCAACGGTCTTGTAATGGCCGGACCCACTTCTATTTTTACCAATGCTTGCGCTGGCTACACCCTAACAAGCAAAGACAATGGCTCGGACTCTGTTGTGATCGCACCCTTGGCGATTACACTCTCGGGTCAGGGCAACGGAAATTTTTATTCGAACTCTTCTTGCTCTTCGCCTACAACGACGGCGACGATCGCAACGGGCACGGCGCAAGTTCAGTTTTATTACCGCGCCAATAGCGCGCAGAGCGTAAGCTTGATGGGATCGGCTCCTGTCGGCAGCCCGTTTGGTGCCGCGCAGTTGGCAGTTTCGGCGAGCAGCGCGAAAGTGCTTGCTGTGACAGGTTCGACTTCTATCAACAAAAACACCTGCTCGCTCTACACCGTACAGGCTAGGGACAATGGCGGGTTGGCCGCGAACGTACCCTTCAATGTGTTGGTGAATCTGGCTAACTCAGGGAGCGGTTCGCTCTATTCGAGCTCCGCGTGCACGACAGGTATTTCACAAGTTACGATTCCGGTGGGATCGTCTTCCGCCTCTTTCTACTTTAAGAGCGCGGACACGGGTACCAATTTCATGGTGGCATCTGACGCAAGTGGCACTTTAGGAAGTGCTGGCTTTATCGTCGATGTGAACGCCCAAGTAGCGGTTCTCACTCTTTCGGATAGTCCTTCTTACTCCTACGGCGAAGTGGCCCCCGGAGCGAGCGCGATTAAGACCTTTACGGTAACTAATACGGGAACCGCGAGTGCGACCGCGATGGCCGAGTCGACTGTGGAACCTCTGGCAGCGCCCTTTGACTTTGTAGGCGGAACCTATCCGGGCACAGGTGGAACCTGCGGTGCCACTCTAAGTATCAGCGGCACCTGCACTATCAAGGTGGTTTATGCTCCTACGGCCGGCGGGAATTTCACCGACGCTGTGGAACTGCAGTACCACAACGGAGACAATCAGGTTTTCTTGAGCCGAGTCCTCTCGGGTGTTTCGACCGCGCCTATTGTGAGCGGCCAGCCTGATCCTACGTTCTCTGACGATGGAATCTTGACGCACAACTTAAACGGAAGCGGAGTGACTGAACTTATTCACGGTGTTGCCATTCAAGCCCCCAACGGCAAGATCCTAGTTGCCGGAACTGCTGAGAATCCCTCGTTCGCTGATTGGGATTTCGCTCTGGCTCGATATAACGCAAACGGAACGCTAGATACGACCTTCGGCTCCAATGGCGTGGTGATGACTGACTTCCGCGGTGGAAACGACCATGCTTACGCCGTAGCGTTGCAAAGCGACGGCAAGATTGTTGCGGTGGGAAGTTCGCAGAACACGAGCGGCCAGAATCAGTCTATCGCGTTGGCACGCTATAGCGCGAACGGTGTGCTGGATTCGAGTTTTGGCAGCAGTGGCACCGGAAAGGTCATTCGTCGCGTAGGAACTGATTTTAACGTGGATGAACTCAACGCTGTTGCGATCGATTCGTCCGGTCGAATCGTCGCCGCCGGACGTTCGGATAACAACATGCTTTTCGTCCGCTACAACAGTAGCGGTTCGCTTGATACCACCTTCAGTGGCGGCGCAAGCAGTGGTAGCACGGGCTTGTTGAAGTTTACCGTCACCACGGGAAGCCATTCGGCACTGGGAATGGTTTTGCAGTCTAACGGCAAAATACTTGTAACTGGTTATGCCAGCAATGTGGGCTTTACGAGCTCTGGTATCTTAACGGTACGTTTGAACACCAACGGGTCGCTCGATACTTCGTTCAACGGCAGCGGTTACATCACCACTCCTGTCGGCAACAGCGTTGATATGGGACGAGGGGTTGCTATCGATAGCAGCGGTCGCATCGTTGTGGTTGGTGCCACTTCGAACAGCCTCGGTGTCTACAACATCGTGTTGGTCCGTTATACTTCAAGTGGATCACTTGATTCTAGCTTTGATGCCGACGGTAAGAAAATTACAAGCCTAGGTAGCGATGCTTCAATCGGTGAAGCCGTTTCAATTCAAAGTGACGGCAAAATCGTGCTTGCGGGTTACCAATGGGGTAGTCAGGACAAGTTCATTGTCGCTCGCTACAACACAGACGGCTTTTTGGACACGACTTTCTCCGGTGACGGTATTGTATCGGTTAACGGCGGTCGCGCTCATGGTATGCTCATTCAGTCTGACGGAAAGATTGTGGCCGTCGGTGAGGCTTCTAGCCGGTTTGCGGTAATGCGCTTGTTGCCTTAACTACCCTGGTTTTTGAGTAGACGAAAATGATAGCCCCGAGAGCCGGTGCATCCAGGGAATTATGGAAGGAATCAACACAATTGGGCTTTGAAGCCTTAAAAGGGTGTTTAAGTGCTGTTTGCAGGCTTGGCGCGTTAGCAAGCCTGAGCGGTCTGATCCCCTAGAGGTTTCAGCTATCTAGAGTGTCTTACCCGAAAACTGTCATCGGAATCGACGCTTTCTCCTTTGGTGGGTTCCCGATTTATGCCTGAGCAGGCTGGACTCGGACTTGCAATTTCTGGCCTTGCCAAAATATGCAACGCTATCTCCTCATTTTAGCTCTGCTGCCAGGACTCACGGCCCATGGTCGCGACTTTGTGGATCAGGCAAAGACCCCAGAAAAAGAAAGCCGGCACGCTCAGAGAGCCTTCGAATCCGATAAAGCAAGCCACGACAAAAACCGTCCGCTTGGAATGGACCTTAACTGCGGATCGGGCCCCGTCGATTTGGAAACGGGAGCACTGCCTAGCATTGTGTTGTCAGGCGAGACTCACTACACACATGGCGCACACGAAGCCATGCTTGTTGAACATGAAAGCGTGAAAGCAGGAAAAACTTCTTTAGGTTTGGAGAGCGTTTTTGCGGACAAAGAGGAAGATAGGCAAAACTACCTCTCTAACGAAAATCTTCCGGTTGATTCCCCTGTGTTTGGCATCGAAGACGAATACGCTTTTGCCGTGGTCGTACTTTTGGGTCACAACGAGGAGCTTGCAGAGAAAGCCACCTTTGGAATGTCTCCCAACAGTTTAGTTTATGAACTTCGTCGCAACAAGTTCATGAAAAACACTTGGGAGAGTCTTTCGAAGACTTCCACCGATCCAACCGAAAAGGCTATCTTTGCCGTAATCAATGCTTGCTTGGACGAAGATCCTCCTGCATGCGCCGGGCGCATCAGTAAACTAAGCGCTGAACACCCTTTGAACCATTCGGAGAATCCAGTTCATCGTAGCTTGGGACGCAAATGGTTAATGGAACTTGTGTCGCAAGGGGAACGAGAACCGACTCGAACCAGCAGCCTTGTCCCCGCCGGGCTGAAGGAGAAAGTGGAAAAAGCCCTAGCGATACACGATCCAAGGAAAATAAATTCACCTGAAATAGTCGTGTTCTGGCGAGATAGATTGATGGCAAGAAACATCCTTAAACTTTACTGTAGGGCTTTGGAAGAAAAAAAGGACTTACATATAACGCTAGGAAATCATCACTTACGTGGGGTGGAGATGCTTCTTTCTAAGGAAACGGGCGGCCGAGTTCCTATCGTAAGCCGCACCGTTGAAGCAGGGGCTTTTCCCAGCCGTGATCGAAGTACTGCCGCAAGCCAACAGGAGTCACCCTCAAAAGATCAACAGAACAAAGGCGCGTTTCCGTTGGGCCAAACAAGATAAGTTATTCTATTTCTCCAAACGAGTAAGGGAGTACTTCGTAGGAATCCGCACGCAAGCTACACACTCTAAACTCTTTCCCCACTTCCAAAGTACCTAAAGTGTTCTCCAGTCCCAACGCAGCGGCCGCGTTGTAGGTAATAGACACGACCGCTTCGGGAACGGTCATCTTCATCTGGCTACATGCCAGGGTGGTCATCAAAGGCAGATTGCGACTCGGTGAGGTACCAGGATTGAAATCTGTGGAGACCGCAACACGTGCTCCAGCGTCAATGAGTTTTCGTGCGGGCGGATAGGGCGTGCCGGTGTAAAGCGAGGCACCCGGAAGTAGGACAGCTACCGTATCGGCCTTTCCCAGTTTTTGGATGTTGGCATCTGAGACGTGGTCCAGATGATCGATGCTCTGCACCCCCAATTCCAATCCCAGGTCCGTTCCGCCGATGTCGTTGAATTGATCACAGTGGAGCTTTAGTTTAAGTCCGTTTTGCAGAGCTACTTCGCACATGCGGCGGGTCTGGGTGACATCAAAAAAGCCCTTTTCTACAAAGGCATCGAAGTACTCAGCAAGATTGCGCTTGGCTACCTCCGGAATCCATTCTTGGCAAATAACGTCGACAAAAGCATCGGTTCTGTCCTTGTACTCAGGGGGTGTCGCATGAGCCGGCATAAAAGTAGGGACGATGGTCAGAGAAGTGGTTTTTTGAAGTGCGGCGATGACCTCCAAGATTTCTATTTCACTTTCCAGCGTAAGACCATAACCCGTCTTAATTTCCACCGCACCCACACCAAACTTCTGAAAGCGCTCTAATTCTTTTAGCGCGCTTTCATAGAGGGCTGTGTAGCCCGCTTCGCGGGTGTGTTTAAGGGTAGTGAGAATTCCCCCTCCGGCGGCGGCGATTTCCTGATAGGTTTTTCCCGCGCAGCGCTGAGCATAATCATGATGACGGTTGCCCGCGCACACAAGATGCGTGTGGCATTCTACAAGCTCAGGCAGCCAAACTTCGCCTTCACTGGAAAACTGATTCACCAGCTTACGAAAGGGAGTAGGGATATTTTTCTGCTCACCGATCCATTCAATTTTATTGGTTGCTGAATCAACTACCATCGCGGCATTTTCGATGATTCCCAGGTCACTCTCAGTGGGCGCACGCCCTTGCTTTTTAGCGACCCCAGCAAGGGTAAGTAGCTGGCCGATATTGTTGTAGAGTACTTTTTCCATTTAGAGCCCCATAGGAATATTGACTTGGTGTTTGCGTGCGACGTTGCGAGCTATATCGTAGCCAGCATCCACATGACGTAAAATGCCCATGCCCGGATCGGAATTTAGCACGCGTGATAGGCGTTCGTCCGCCTCAGGTGTTCCATCAGCGACAATGACCATCCCCGCATGGATAGAATAGCCCATACCAACCCCCCCACCGTGGTGGACGGATACCCAACTTGCGCCATTTACGGAATTGATGAGAGCGTTCAGGATAGGCCAGTCGGCGACTGCGTCGCTGCCATCTTTCATACTTTCCGTTTCACGATTTGGGGAAGCGACACTTCCGCAATCCAAATGATCACGCCCAATCACAATGGGTGCTTTTACTTTCTTTTCACGCACCAAACGGTTGAATGCGAGGCCGGCTTTTTCTCTGTCACCGTAACCCAACCAGCAAATACGAGCAGGCAAGCCTTGAAACTTAATTTGTTCTTTGGCTAGAGTTAGCCAGCGTTGCAAGCCTTTGTCCTCAGGGAAGAGTTCGAGCATCAGTTTGTCTGTGGCATAGATATCTTCGGGATCTCCACTGAGGGCTACCCACCGGAAAGGCCCTTTGCCCTCACAAAATAAGGGGCGGATGTACTCGGGCACGAAACCGGGAATATTAAAGGCATCCGTAACGCCTTCTTGCTCGGCGACCGCGCGGATGTTGTTGCCGTAATCAAAGGTCGGAATATTTTGTTCCAGGAAGGCGAGCATGCCTTTTACGTGAACAGCAATCGATGCACGAGACTTCTCAAGATACCGATCGGGATCAGATTCTCTCAGCATGGCCGCTTCCTCGACCGTCATGTTTTGGGGAATATAGCCGAGTAAAGGGTCGTGAGCCGAAGTTTGGTCAGTCACGAGATCCGGCAGAATATCGCCTTGGGCTATTTTCGGAACGAGGTCGGCGGCATTCCCAAGAAGGCCCACGGAAATGGCCCGCTTTTCCTTTTTTGCCTGCACCATAATTTCCAGTGCCTTGTCGAGATCTGTTTCCATCACATCGAGATAGCCAGTTTCTAGCCGGCGCCGAATACGGGTGGGATCAATTTCGATTCCCAGGAAGCTTGCCCCGGCCATCGTGGCGGCAAGCGGCTGAGCGCCACCCATTCCCCCCAATCCGGCAGACAAGATCCAGCGGCCTGCGAGACTTCCTTGAAAATGTTTTTTCCCCGCGGCCACAAAGGTTTCATAGGTTCCCTGAACAATTCCTTGGCTGCCGATGTATATCCAGCTCCCGGCCGTCATCTGGCCAAACATCATGAGACCTTTTTGCTCAAGCTCGCGGAAATGCTTCCAGTTGGCCCAAGCGGGAACCAGGAGTGAATTGGCAAGAAGGACTCGGGGGGCGTTTTCATGCGAGCGAAACACACCTACGGGCTTGCCTGACTGAACCAGGAGGGTTTCATCATTTCGCAAAGTTCGGAGTGTTTTGATAATGGCGTGGTAGCAGTCCCAGTTGCGCGCCGCTTTTCCGCTTCCCCCGTAAACCACCAGGTCTTCTGGCCGCTCAGCGACGTCCGGATCCAGGTTGTTCATCAGCATGCGAAGCGCAGCTTCTTGAACCCATCCCTGACACTGAAGTTGGTTTCCTCGCGGAGCGTGTATGGATGCCATCCCTTACCCCTATTATGCTCGTGGACTCTTTTCAACGCGCGTTTTCATGGGCGCGCTCTTCGGCGCCTCAAGCGGAGTATGCTGTTTGGCGAACTGATAGAGTGCACCAGACGCGAACTGAAGTGCGATCTTTTCGATATCGGGACTCAGCGCACGGTCTTCATCTACTTTGGGTACCAAAGTCCGGACGAAGCGAAGCGCTTCACGCGGTCCTACACCGGGCTGCAGTGGCTTACGAAACTCTAGCGCCTGACATGCGGTGAGTAACTCGATCGCCAGTACGTATTGTGCGTTTTGCAAAATCGTTTTGGCCTTGCGGGCGCACAGTGGCCCCATACTCACGTGGTCTTCTTTTTCGTTGTTGGTCGGTATGGAATCGGTGGAGCCTGGATGGGTGAGCAGACGGTTTTCTGCGACCAAAGCGGCGGCCGTCACCTGGGGCATCATAAAGCCGGAGTTGAGGCCTTCTTTCTCTACGAGGAATGTGGGAAGTCCGCTGAAATTCGGATCAATCAATTTTGACGTCCGGCGTTCCGACAAACTGGAAAGTTCTGAAAGGGCCATTCCCAAGATGTCGAGTACAAAGGCGACCGGTTGACCATGAAAGTTTCCATTGGACACGAGTTCCTTCGTTTTCCAGTTTACCAAGGGATTATCAGTGGCTGAGTTAAACTCGATTTCCAAAGTGCGTCCCACGGTTTCAATAAGATCCCGTGCGGCACCATGCACTTGCGGCGCACAACGGAATGAATAAGGATCTTGCACCCGATCGCAGTCAATGTGGCTTTGCCAAATTTCGCTTCCGCCCATGAGACGAGACATCGCTTGCGCCGAGGCGATTTGGCCAGGATGCGGACGCGTTTGATGAACCCAGTCAGCGTAGGCCGCTGCGGTTCCTAGTACGCCTTCCAAACTGCAACAACAAACTAGGTCCGCTAGCGCGACGAGTTCCTTGGCTTTTAGCCAGGTGAGTGCGCCGGAAGCGGTCATTTGTTGAGTGCCATTGATAAGAGAAAGACCTTCTTTGGGAGCCAAGCGAAAGGGTTTCATACCCGCTTTCGCTAGAGCTTCCGCTCCCGGCATTCTTTTTCCTTCTATAAATGCCTCGCCTTCGCCGATCACAACCGCACCTAGATGAGCGAGAGGAGCTAAATCTCCGCTCGCGCCAACCGATCCTTTGGAGGGGATGACGGGATGAATTTTTTGATTCAGCATCTCGGCGAGAAATTCCACGAGCTCGGGTCTGGCGCCACTATAACCTTTGGCCAAGACATTGGTCCGAAGCAAAAGAATGGCGCGTGATTCTTCTTCGGTGTGAACTTCACCCACACCCGAACAATGGCTTCGGATGAGATTGACCTGTAGCTGATCGAGTTGGTCCGATGCGATGGTGACCTTACTGAGAATGCCAAATCCGGTGTTAATACTGTAGATGCGTTCACCCGAGGTGATCGCTTTCTCCACCACGTCGCGAGATTGGTGGAGCTTGATTAAAGTCTGTTCGTTAATTTCAACCTTTTCATTGCGGCAAACAATGCGCTCAAAGGTTTCAAAGGAGAGTGACTCCCCGTCTAAATGCACCATGTATCCCCCGTCCCCACGGATAAGAAAAAAAGAAAAACGGAATGTAAACTAAGCCACTGCGAGAGCGGCCGCGCGAAGCTTCTTTATTTGGGCTTGATAGTCCGGAGCCGCAAATAGCCCCGTTCCAATAACCAAGATGTCCGCCCCCGCATCAACTACCCTTCGAATATTGGACTCTTTAATGCCCCCGTCAATTTGAATTTTCGTAGTCTTTTCAGTGAGTTGTCTCTTGAGCTGTCGCACACGGTCGAGAGATTGGTCGATAAAGCCCTGGCCGCCGAACCCGGGGTTGACGCTCATTATCAAAACATAGTCCGCTTCAGACAGCGCGCCTTCGAGCATCGCCAGCGAAGTGCCCGGGTTAATCGCAATCCCTGCCTTCATCCCTAGCTTACGAATCTGATTGAGGGTGCGGTTGAGATGCGGACAGGCCTCAACGTGCACCGAAATCCAATCACATCCAACATCCTTAAAGGCCTCAATGTACTTATCCGCGTCTGTGATCATCAGATGGGCATCAAGGGGAAGCTTGGTCAAAGGTCGAATCTTTTCAATAATAGGCATTCCAAAAGTGATGTTGGGAACGAAGTGCCCATCCATAATATCGAGATGCAAGACGTCCGCTCCGGCCTTTTCCACCGCCCGAATTTCCTCGCCCAACCGAGAAAAATCGCAAGCAAGAAGGGAAGGGGCAATTTGAAAACTCATGTCTTGTCCTCGATTCTCATTTAAAGTCTCGTAGTGGTTATGGAATACCCTCTGAGGAAATCACCGATGGCGAGCCTTTTTCTATTCTCCAGCTGTAGAACAGTCAAGGCGAGCACCGAACCATCGCCGCAGGCGACATGGAGGTAAGAACTTCCATCGGTTTTCAAACTTCCGCTTGGAGCCGAAGATTTTTCCCCTAAAACTTCGCAGCCAAAGATTAAAAGGCGGCTACCCTGGAGAACCGTCGATGCCACTGGCCAAGGTTGAAGCGCACGTATCTGATTTTTTATTTCTTGAGCGCTTTGACTCCAATTAATCGCAGCTTGTTCTTTTTCAATCTTGGGTGCGTAAGTTACTTTTTGCGGGTCTTGCGGAGTAAAACTATAATCTTTGCGTTCGCACTTTTTGAAGGCGTCGACAGCGCACTCACTCCCCAGAAGCGCTAATTTTTTGAGAAGTTGTGCACTGGTTTCCTCGCTATCGATAGGAACTCTTTTTTGCAGGAAAATGTCGCCAGCATCTAATTCACGCACCATCTTCTGAATGGTAACTCCCGTTTCTTTTTCCCCCTTCCAGATAGCCCACTGAACAGGACCGGCTCCGCGATAGGCGGGTAAAAGGGAAGCATGCACATTCAGACAAAACAACTTTGGGAGCGCGAGTACTTCCGCTTTCAAAATCTGTCCGAAGGCGACTACGAAAACGAGATCCACCTCATAATTCTTTAGCTCCCTCAGCAATTCTGGTGTGTTTACGTTTTTTACTTCGTGTACGGGCCAGCCCATCTGTCGCGCGTAACGAGCGACATCCGTCGACTGCTCTTTCTGACCACGGCCCGCTGGCTTAGGAGGCTGGGTGACGACGGCTTCGGGGTGGTATCCGGCCTTAACCAGGCTTTGCAGAATCTCGGTCGCGATGGGGGGAGTTCCCATAAAAAGGTAACGCATCGGCTTGAAACTTCCTTACAGTGACAGCGCCTTGGTAATTTTCTTTGTCAGAAGTTTCCGCTTCAGCAAAGAAAGGCGGTCGATAAATAAAATGCCATCCAAATGGTCGTTTTCGTGTTGCGTAGCGACTGCTAAGAGTCCGGAGGCTTCTAAACTCTGTGGATTACCAAAGCGGTCTTGATAGTCGACAACGATATCCGATTTGCGACGAACAAACTCGGAAGCTCCTGGCACACTTAAACAAGCTTCTTCAAAATCAATTTTCCCTTTTCCGTTCGAAAAACGGGGATTCACAAACTCCATCAGGCGCGTTCTGTTTTCATCCTGACTGCTAATATCTACGATGAACGCGCGCACGAAATGTCCTACTTGAGGAGCGGCCAAACCGATTCCATTGCTTGCGTACATGGTGACCGCCATTTGATCTAACAGAGAGTGAAAATTGGCGTCGAATTCAGTGACGGGCTTGGAAATCTGCTTTAACCGGGGATCGGGGTATGTAAGAATTTCTAGCAATGAACACTCGTCAAAAGCGGCTTTTCTTCAGTGCGTATAACGCGTAGGCCAGAAATAGCACATTCGGCGTCCAGCCCGCAATAATGGGGGAAAGGTGACCCCCTTTACCCAAAGATAGAGAGAGACGGAACAAAACGAGATAAAGCAAAACAATGAAAAAGCAGTAGCCCACCCCTCTAGAATTGGAAGTGTTTCGGAAGGGATTGGATCCAAGAGGAATGGCTAATAAGGCAAAAATCAGAGGCGAGAAAACCACCGCTAGGCGCTCATGGTAGCCAATAGCGGGCTTGGTGGTATCCAAACTTAACGCTCTGTTTTCCTGAATTCGGTAGCGGAGTTCTCGTAGCCGAAGATATTGCTTATCGTCAAAAAGAACTTCAAACCGTGCGGGAGGATAGGAAATGAGTCCACCCAGTTCCGTAAATTTTTCTACCGCCGGAAACTTATCATCGGGATAGGTAATACGAAGCCCATCCTCAAGAATCCATTCTGCCCCGGTATAGCGGGCCGAGTGGGCTTGAACGCGTTCGGTAATCTTAAAACGCGGGTCAAGATAGTAAACACTAACGTCTTCAAGGGTCTGGGTACGCGCATCGAAAGATCCCACCTGGTAGATGCGGTTTTCTTCGCGGTACCAGGAACGACTAGGGAAAAAAGCCATAATATTGGTTTGGGAAGACTCGATCCCTCTTTTGATCATGAACTGCTTTTTCTGTAGCGTGGGAACCAGAGAATCAAACAGCAGAAAAGAAATCGTTGAGAGCACCGAAACAATCGTAATAAACGTCGAGGTGATGCGAATTTGCCCCATTCCGCCGGCGTAGATCGCTAGCATTTCATTTTGTCGAGAGAGGTTAATCGTCACCAAGAGAGTAGACATCAACACCGCAACCGGAACAAAGAGCTCCGTGATCTCGGGGACCTTGTAGACATAAAGAAGAAGGAGTTTGTTGAATGGGAGGTTAGAGCTCCAGAAGCGCGAGAAAAAATCGATGACAAGATACAGAGCAACCAGGCCAAGCACGGTCACAAAAAAATAAACGAGGAACTCTCGCAGGAGATAACGATCTAAAGTATCCATGCCACCCGGCTAGTTCTGTGCTTGCATCCAAGTTTCAAGCTTATCAAAAACCTTCGGAATTCCCTCAGGACGCGTGCCCCCGGCTTGAGCGAAATCACTTCGCCCTCCACCCGAACCGCCAACTTCCGTCGCAATTTCTTTCACAATTTTACCCGCATCAAATCGCGGATTCATATCAGGCGTGACGCCTACGCATACAAACACCTTGGAGTCCTGTTGGCTTACCAAGCAAACCAGCGTCTTCTCTTTTAGTTTGTCGCGAACTTGATCCACTAGCGACCGTAAAATCTTAGGATCCGCTGACGCGATGGTATCCATCACAACCGTGTAGCCCTTGATAGTTTTGCTTTTTTCCCAAAGGGGTTGCGAAGCGCCCGAGCCACTCGCCCCTTGTGCGGCACGCAAGCGCTCCTGATCCAAAGTTTGCTTGAGGGTCTTATTCTCTTTTAGAAGCTGATTCACCTTAATGGGTAACTGCTCAGGTTGCACCCGCAGTTCGTTTGCGAGCGAATCGAGCATCCGGTTCTTCTCAAAAAGATATTCTTGGGCGTTTTTTCCGGTAAGCGCAATGATCCGGCGTGTGCCGCTTGCAATGGAAGACTCACTTAAGACTTTAAAAACACGGACCTCTCCAGAGCGTGTCAAGTGGGTGCCTCCGCAGAACTCGATGCTATAAGGGTTCTCTTTTGAACCTACCCGAATCACGCGCACGCGATCCCCGTACTTGTCGTCAAAAAATGCTACCGCACCCGTTTTTTTCGCATCATCAAAGCTCATTTCCGTGGTCGTTACGTCTTCGTCCTTGCTGATTTCATCATTCACAGATTTTTCGACAGCCTGTATCTCTTCAGCGGTCAGGGCGCGAGGACAGCTGAAATCGAAACGCAACATTTCTTCATTTACCAGCGAGCCTGCTTGCTTCACTCGAGGCCCGATATCGGGAAGCGCGCGCAGTGCTGCGTGCATGAGGTGAGTCGCGGTGTGATTGATGGCGGTGGCTTTGCGTTTGTCCGCGTCGACTAAAAGTTGATAGGACTGGCCTTGATTAAGCGCCCCTTTTTTTATCAGTAGATGGTGCGCAATCGCGTTGCCTGCTTTTGTGGTGTCGAGTACGTCTGCGAGAAAGTCTTTGCCTTGTATGTGGCCTTTATCGCCCACTTGTCCGCCGCTTTCGGCATAAAAAGGAGTGTGATCGAAGGTCACGTAACCTGATTCCCCTTCACTGAGCTTCTTTAAAAGGGTTTTCCCCGTCTTATCGAGGATATTGAGCACTTTACCTTCGCCTTGAGTGGCTTCGTAGCCAGAAAAATGGCTTTTATCTGAAACTAAAGCAGAGCTTCCTAGCTGGCCACCGAACTCGCCAAGCGCTTTACCGCCGCTTCGTTCACGCTGTTGGCCCATACTTTTCTCAAAGCTCGACTGATCCACCGTAAGGCCATGTTCGCGTGAAATCACCTCGGTGAGATCCAAGGGAAAGCCAAAGGTGTCGTAAAGTTTAAAGGCCACTTCTCCGGGGAGCACCGTCTTTTTGGCTTTCTTGGTAGCCGCGATACTGCTTTCGAGTTCGCCCAAGCCGCGGTGAAGTGTTTCGTGAAATTTGGTTTCTTCTTCTTTTAAAACTTCTTCAATGAGTGTTTGGTTTTTCCCTGCGATTTCGGGATAGAAACTTCCCAAAGATTGTACGACTGCGGGAACAACCGAATGAATAAACGGTGTATCTTTCCCAAGGTTTTTTCCATGTCGAATGGCGCGGCGTAGAATGCGGCGGAGCACATATCCGCGACCCTCGTTGCTAGGAGTAACCCCATCGCCAATTAGAAACGTCCCAGCGCGCACATGATCCATGATCACTCGAATGGAGCCGTCGTGAGACTCATTCTGTCCGTAAACTTTGCCGGTCGCCTTCTCGATCGATTTTTTAAGAGGCGTGAAAAGATCAGAGTCATAGTTGCTGTAAACGTTTTGAAATACAGCGGCCAGCCTCTCTAAGCCTGCTCCTGTATCTACGCTTGGCTTGGGGAGGGGATGTAACTTGCCATCCGTATCCCGATTGAACTGCATGAAAACGAGATTCCATATTTCCAGAAAGCGCTTGTCGTCTGTGCCTGGTGTGGCATCGGAGCCGGGTTTTGCGTATTGGGTTCCCCAGTCGTAATGAATTTCGGTGCAAGGGCCGCATGGTCCCGTGTCACCCATAGCCCAAAAGTTATCTTTTTCACCCAGCTTGTGAATGCGTGCGGCCGGAATGCCTTGTTTTTTCCAAAGCTCTAGCGCTTCGTCATCGTTCTCAAAAACGGTGATGTGTAATTTGTCTGCGGGAAGGGCAAACTGTTTTGTCAGTAGCTCCCACGCGAAAGCGATCGCCTCTTTCTTGAAGTAATCGCCAAAAGAGAAATTGCCCAGCATTTCAAAAAAAGTATGGTGTCTAGGGGTGAAACCCACGTTTTCCAGATCGTTGTGTTTTCCACCGGCTCGAACGCACTTCTGGCTGGTGGTGGCCTTCGTGTAGCCTGGGTTTTCCTGGCCTAAAAAGCAGTTCTTAAACTGCACCATGCCTGAATTGGTGAACAGGAGAGTCGGGTCGGACGCAGGGATGAGGCTCGAGCTGCGGACGCGTTTGTGTCCTGCGGCCTCAAAGAAACGAAGAAACTTTTCACGAATGTCGACTGACTGCATCATGGGTTTTATCAGGCCTGATTATTCATCAAAAAGCCTGCATAAACAACGTTTTCGAGGGCGGGAGGAAGTTCCAAAAGGTGCTAGGCACCTTTTGGAACCTAAGGTATGAAAAAGGGCATGAATTCGAGTGAAAAAGCGTTTCGGCACGATTGGACAGTAGAAGAGGTTACGGGGCTTTTTGCCCTTCCCTGGGAAACCTTGCGCGCGCGGGCTAAAGCAGTGCATGCGCAATTTGGCGCGCCCGACGTGCAAAAGTGCGAGCTTTTGAGTGTCAAAACAGGCGGCTGTCCGGAAGATTGCGGCTATTGTTCGCAGAGCGCGCATTTCAAAACGCCTGTTGAACGAGAAAACATGCTTTCAGTGAGTGAAGTCCTGGGTGCGGCGAAACAGGCGAGTGAAAATGGCGCTTCTCGCTTTTGCATGGGGACAGCTTGGCGCCAAGTTCCTCAGGGCGAAAAGTTTGATTCGGTTTTGCAGATGATTCGCGGAGTGCGCGAGCTGGGGATGGAAGCTTGTGTGACCTTGGGCATGGCCACCGAAGACCAGTTGGTACAGATGAAAGAAGCAGGGCTAACTTCTTACAATCACAATCTAGATACAAGCCGCGAACACTACCCGAAGATTGTCAGCACCCGAACCTACGACGATCGCTTGCGCACGCTCAAGGCAGTACGCGAAGCGGGCGTTCAAATTTGTTCTGGGGGTATTTTAGGGATGGGTGAAGAGACGCGCGACCGAGCCGCGATGCTCGTGGAGCTTTCCTCGTTCAATCCCCATCCGGAAAGCGTGCCACTCAATTTGTTGGTGCCCATCGAAGGAACCCCTTTGGAGGACGTGCCGCCTTTGGAATTTGATGAATTTGTCCGTACGGTTGCTGTGGCTCGCATCATGATGCCGAGCACCCGTGTGCGATTAAGCGCGGGAAGAAATCGTTTGTCCCAAGAGGAACAGTTAGCGTGTTTTGAAGTGGGAGCGAATTCGATTTTTATGGGTGAGAAACTTCTCACTACGCCCAACGTACCTCTATCCAAGGACCGTGAGCTCTACGAACGAGTGGGAGCACCCTAGTTACTCGAAGCGAAGCTGTTTGTAGACGTCGTCAGACATGGGCACTTCTTCTGATTGGTGATCCGGATCATCGGTCATCAAGGCGCCCAAAAAATCCAAACTCATTTTTGCGCGAAGGGGACCGCCCGGTTCAGAGCCGATGCAGTGAGTTTCTCCATCGATTTCAAATGACCCCAAATCGCATCCGGAAGCGAGTTCGGGTTTAGGCTCGGGATTAAGTTCTGCAGGGCTTAATTCGTTTGCTGACTGCTTGAGGACGCAATGCCACTTGTCTCCTACTTTCACTACCCCGTGCGAACAGTCTTGGGGATTTACCGTGGGCGTGGGATCCACTGCTTCCACTGCTCCCTGATTTTTATTAGGGGCCGTTTTTTGCGTTTTCATCGAGTGGGTCAAATAAAGTCTGCGGGCGGCCAGCTCACCGACTTCCGCGCGAGCGCGGTAGAGTTCTTGGCGTACGCGAGCCGTATCATCTTGTGTGCGCGGAATTCCGTAACCCGCAAAGTTAGATTGGTTTTCCGTTAAGGAAGCCAACAAAGATTCGAGTTCTTGCGCCCGACGTTTTACGACTCGGATTTGCGTATCGATCTGTTGAACTTGCGCTTCAACTTTTGACTCCGCAACGAGCGCTGACGCCCAGGTCATAGCGACAAGGAACAATAGTGTCATTTTTTTCATATTTGGCTCCCCACACAATTTCCTGTTCCTACTATCCTTTATATGCGTGTGTGAAAGTTGCCTGAAAGAAGGAGAGAAAACAACAATCTCTCTAAAATAGTCGTTTCATAACAATATCTTACAGCGTTGCGCCTTCTTCAGGGTAGAAACGAGTGGGGGCACGATGGTATAGAAAGTTCTTCACACGCATGAAGACCAAATTAGCCATCGCCGCTCTTCTTTGCTTTGCGCATCCGCATTTCGCGGGCGCCACCCTCACATTGCCAAAGTGTGTGACCTATATTGCGGAAGCTCCCGGAGAACTTTCTTTGGAAGAGGTGACGGTCGGCCCGAACGCGCCCAAAACGGGAGTGCATTTCACGGTTTTGAGAAACGAACAATGGCTGACTGCCTTTTTCGACACGCAATTTGATCTGGCCAGCGCCGACCTAGGCATACTGGAGCCCGAGCTTTACGTTGGACTATTAAAGGGATTGCCCGCTTGGAAAGTAGCTCGTGCTCTTTCGCTTTTAGAAATTGTACGCGGTGGAGAACGCATGCGCCTTGATGAGGGCGGGCGTGAATTTACTCGACGGATTATCTATGGCGGGGGCGCATTGGCAGTGGGGGGCGACATGCTTCTGGGTGATGGAAAGAAATGCCCGTTTCAAGACAGCTTTGTTGAGCACGGTGTGCTTTACGTAAAAAACTTAGAAACCGGTGATTCATTCGAGATCACCGACATCGATATCCATCTTTTTGTTGAACATGGCATCCACCCTAAGGGTGAAAACCATATTCCTCACTTACAATCTATTCTCAACCTGACTGATTCTCCGAACTAAGCGTTCGCATCCATTTGGCCTGCGACAATTTCCATCAGGTCCATGACCTTAACTTGCTCGGCCCCTTTTTCGTTTACGGCGCTTCCCAACATGATCTTACAGAAAGGGCACGAGGTCGCAATCACGTCAGGTTTCTGATCGAGAGCTTGGGATACACGGTCCATGTTGACTCGTTTGTCTTTATCTTCTTCCAACCACATACGACCACCGCCCGCGCCACAGCATTTTCCGTTCTCTTTAGATTGGGTCATCTCGGCGAGCTTTGCGCCCGGCACTTGCTTGAGTAAGTTGCGTGGTTCTTCGTAAACATCGTTGAAGCGCCCGTAGTAGCACGAATCGTGGTAAACGACTTTCTTGTTGAAGTCCCCACTCATATTAATTTTCTTATCATTAACAAGTTCGCCCACGAGCTGAGCCGCTCGGATGATCTGCCACTTGCCACCAAAATCGGGGTACTCATTTTTGAACGTGTTAAAGCAGTGAGGGCAGTTCACCAGAATCTTTTTAATGCCGGCCGCGTTGATCGTGTCGACCAAAGCTTGCGCCATAGTTTGGTAAAGGTATTCATTTCCTAAACGTCGCGCCGTTTCCCCGTTGCAAAGCTCCTTATTTCCCAGAACTGCAAAGTCCACGCGCGCTGCTTTAAGAATTTTAATGAAGGACTGGGTGTTTCCTTTGTTGGCTGCATCAAACGCGCTTCCGCAACCCACGTAGTATAGATATTCAGGTGTGGGATTTGTATCTAACGTCGGTACATCGTGGCCCTGAGCCCAGTGAGTGCGTTCATCGCTGCTAATTCCCCAAGGATTGGATTGGGTTTCCATGCCTTTAAACGCGCGGTTGAGCTCTTCCGGAAAACGGGAGGCTTCCTGAACCAAGTGCTGGCGGATATCGATGATCTTATCCACATACTCAATATTCACGGGGCAGGCTTCCTCACACGCGCGGCACGCGTTGCAAGACCAAATGACCTCATCAATGACGGGTCTGCCTTCTCCGACGACCACTTCCGTTTCTACCGGACCGTTTGCGGCCAGAAGCATAGGTTGGGCTGCGTAAAGGGTATCGCGCAAATCTAAGAGAAACTGACGAGGCGCAAGCACCTTGCCGGATGCCGTAGCGGGACAAACAGAAGAACAACGACCGCACTCGGTGCACGAATACATGTCCAGCACTTGCTTCTGTGTAAAGTGCGTAATCTGGGATCGTCCGAAGAGAGCGTTCTCAGCTTCAAAGTCTTTCTTGGGAAGTTTTCCCTTAGGCTCTACTTTGCCGAAATAGACGTTGGGAATCGCGGTGATGATGTGAAAGTGTTTGGATCGTGGCAAAAGGTTGAGAAAGACTAAAATAACCAGGTTGTGAACCCACCAGCTGATTTCAGTCACCAAGCGAGCGGTATCGGGGCTATTTAAGAAAAAACCCGAAAGTGCCCAGCTTACTGGTTGCCAAGGGCGCTCAAGTTCAATGTCTGGGGTTCCCGCCAAGTAGACCAAGCGACCGGCGTCATAGAAAAGACCCGAGATCATGATCGTTAAAATGAAACTCAAAATGAGAACGGCTTCCCCGTGCGTTTGGCTGCGCAGGCGGGCTTCGGCCGGAAGAAAACCCATTAGGCGTGTGGGCTTTTGAATCGTCCAGCGGAACAGACCTACTGAAACCCCCACCGCAACTGCCACTTCAAAGATTTCCTTCAATAAACTGTACGGTTTTCCCAGAAGGTGTGGCGAGAAACCGGGGAGAGTGAAGTCGGGGACCCAGCCCCGCACGAACATAGTGATGACTTGGAAGAGAAGGATGACAAATCCCCAAAAGATAAAAAAGTGCATCACCCCGGCTGGTTGATCGCCGTAGAAAAATTTCTTCTGACCAAAAGCATAGATGAGGGTGTTTTTGATACGCGTTCCGACGCTGTCTTTACCGTAATTGCGCAGGTCGTCTTTGCGCATCTTTCGCAAAACATTCCAGCGATTGAGAACCTGGTAGGTAAAGAACCCCAAAAGTCCCACAACAAAAAGCGTCCAAACGATGGCTTTCAAGCTGACTCCTCAGGGCATCGGAAAGAGGTCTTCTCTTCGGCAGGCCCACGCATCAAGTCTTTGTTTATCTTGAGCAATGTCCTCTACGCGAATATCACAAGTCAAGATCCCGGGCGCTTCCGCGAGTTCCCCTACCGTGTCTCCCCACGGGGAGTACAAGATGGTGTGACCGTAGGTTTCCCGTCCATCTCCGCATTTGCCCGTTAACCCCGGGGCAGCCACGAATACTTGGTTTTCGATTGCCCGCGCGCGGAGCAACGTATGCCAGTGTGCCTTTCCGGTCGGTACCGTATAGGCGGCGGGTAGAATGATGAGCTGCGCCCCTCGCTTTTTGAGCGAGCGAAACAGCTCTGGGAACCGTAAATCAAAACAGATGGCGAACCCCAGGGTGGTGTTGTGGCGGTTCACGGTGACGATATGCTTACCGCCGTCATAGTGCTTAGCCTCATCGTATGCGCGATCGGGAAGGTTGGCCCGAAACAAAAAAATCTTCTGGTAACGGCCAAGCTCATATCCGCCCGCGTCGAAGTAGAGCAAGGTATTGAGCTGGCGATTTCCGCCTGACGAGGCGGGCTCGCGGAAAGTACCAGGAACAATATCGATACCGTAGTGACTTGCCCAACCGCTCACCCTTTTTAAGAGATCCATATATTGAGCGACCACGGGGGCGTTTTCCTTGCCCGTTCCGATGAAATAAGCCAATTCGGGAAACGCCACGAGCTGGGAGCCAGCCTGTTTAGCTTGGGAAACGTACTTCTCCATGGTTTGGAGGTTTGCTTCCAGATCATTGGAAGCCGTCATTTGAACAAGGGAAAGCCGCATATTTGGTATTCAAAGCTTAGTACGCTGTTTTACAGAAGAAAAGGAGTCGGATACTTAAGTAGGATGAAGCTTCTTATTCTAGCCGATCCCGTAGAG
>JBGSIC010000006.1:0-1536 GCA_041751875.1 Bdellovibrionota bacterium | reverse complement strand
GAACCGTCCCAAAGTTTTATCACGGCAGGAATTCCAAGTTTTTGTAACTCGCCCGATCTCCACTTATCCTCGAACTCGTTTGGCGTCAATCCACCAAGTGCGCCCTTGCGTCTCTTCTCGTTGTAGATTGACCTGTACCCTTTATTTGGATGAACCGTCCCAAAGTTTTATCACGGCAGGAATTCCAAGTTTTTGTAACTCGCCCGATCTCCACTTATCCTCGAACTCGTTTGGCGTCAATCCACCAAGTGCGCCCTTGCGTCTCTTCTCGTTGTAGATGCCCTCAATAAAATTCGGCAAACTGAAAATCACGTCGGTGAATGTTTCATATTCTTTTAGGTAAACCTCCTCCTGCTTGAGCGTTCCAAAAAATGATTCCATGTGCGCATTGTCCCAGCAGTTCCCTTTGCGCGACATGCTGATCTCAAATCCTTTTTTCTTCAGCAAGTCCGTGTATTCGTCACTCGTGTATTGCACCCCGCGGTCGCTATGATGGATGCATCCCATGCCTGGATCTCGGTTCTCGATCGCCATCTTCAGCGCCTCCAAACAAAGCTCCGTATTGATCTTTTTCGACACCGCCCAGCCCACAACCTTGCGCGAAAGAAGATCTATTATCGCGGACAAATACACAAAACACGTCTGGATGCGAACGTAGGTGATGTCCGTCACCCAGACCTCATTGAGCTTCGTCACTTCTCTCCCGTGAAGAAGATTCGGATAAATCCGATTGCTATGATTCGAATCGGTCGTCGAGACCTTAAATCCGCGGTAGATCTGCGCCCGCAGCCCATGCTCTCTCATCACTCGGTGGATTCGCTTGCGGTTAACTCGCTTTCCATAGCCCCACAAAAGCTCCCAGTACACCTGGCGAACTCCATACTGCGAAAACCTCGCCTGAATCTCCTCAATCAAACCTCGAAGGTCTGCATCTCTTTTGGCGCGCTCGCTCGTATCAAGCTTGGGCTTGTAATAGAAACTGCTCGGCGAAATGCCTACGGCTTTGCACGCTTTTGAAACTGAGCCAAATTCTTGCCCGTGATCACGGACCCATTTTCTCTTTTCCGCTGGGCTACCTGTTCGTTGAATTTTTTTAAAAGGTCGATTGTCATCGTCATCTCGCCAACCTTCGCTTGAAGCTTCTCGACTTGCTTCTCCAGCGCTTTTTCCCTCGGCGACGGGCGACCAAGGGCCGACCCTTCGGCTAACTTCTCCATCCACCGCTCCACCGTTTGGCTGTGCAACTGATGATCCCGGCAGACCTCGCGGATGTCCGTGCCGGCCGCAATCTGCTGACAAATCTCTTCTTTGAATTTTACGTCGAAACGCCTTCTGACTTTTCCCATCTTCCACTCCTTTTAGCATTTTCGACAGCCTCCTTTCAGCCGTCTTTTTGCATGTTGTGGAATTCCTTATGAATTATCTTTACGAAAGCTCTCCAGTTTTAGGGGTACACGTCATAACTTATCCAACGGAAATGTTGAGTTTAATTTTGTCGTTAGAAAGCGAAATATTCCAAGCTAACAACTGAGATTG
>JBGSIC010000005.1:0-41121 GCA_041751875.1 Bdellovibrionota bacterium | reverse complement strand
GACCTGCGGTGACTGCTGAACCATAGATATTGTCCAACAGGTCAGCAATCTTTTTAGAAGAGCTGTAGCGAATCGGCAACATGTGCAAGGTAGTTTCAAACGTCGGGATGTCCATTGCATCCAGAATCTCTTTGATGCGCTTAATGTTGGAACCGGTATCTGTGATGATGACGGAGTTCGTGGGTTCGTACGCGAAAAGTTTTCCCTGACGAGTCGTCATGTCGCGGAACTCACGTTGTACTTCGTCGGCGTTGATGTACTGGAGCTGGAAAATGCGTGTGATGAATTGATCATCATCGGGAGCGTAGTCGCCGGTGTAAGTTTTCAAGGGAGCGCGACGAGCCTCGGCCGATTCAATAATCCGAATGAACTTTCCGCTTTCCACGGTCGTTAAACTGTTCGCAGCGAGCGACGATAGAAATGCCTGATACGCTTCCTGAAGGGTGACTTGGCTGGGGCCTAAGATCGTGATCTTACCGCGCACTTTTTGATCAAGAATAAAATTCTTCCCTGTCCACTTGCTGATCAGCTTTACGACGTTGCGGATATCTTGTTCTTGTAGGTCGAAATTTTTTACCTGAAGGCCCTTCACCGAGGCATCGAGTTCGAGGTAGTCAGCGAGACGTTGCGGACTGGTGTTCTTGGCGCCTCCTTCACTTGCTGCGGCCGGAGGAGTGCCACGAGTACCTGAGAGCGACGGGTTAAACGGGCGATTGCCTGAATTATTCGCATTTCCTGGTCGTGGCGGCGCCGTGACCGGAGCGTTGGAGCGCGGAGGACTTACGGGACGGTTTAGGGCCGGAGGTGCACCGGTATTAGCGGGCGGTTCAAATCCAAAGTCTTCATCCGCATCAAAGTCGTCGGCTTCGTTGAAATTTCCCTGCCCACCGCCTGCGGGAGCGCCAGGAGGCTGTGGTCTACCTTTTAAATTTCCAAACGGGTTGGAAGGTTGCTGCTCAGCGACCACTGAGAGAGGGCTCATCCACAAGGAGAGACACAATACTCCGCAGAGGAGCTTTTTGAAGGGAGTGCTTTGACGGTGAGGGCGAAGGCTCATAGCTTTTTCCTAGGGTTCTGCTACCTGTTTATTGCACCTGATATTCCAAAGTTTTTTGCTGTCCGCCGCGGGTAATTTCTAAGGTAATCTTCGGTGAGTTGCGAAGGCGTTGAAACGCTTCTAAACCCTTACCCGCGTTGTCCAATTTGATATCGTTGACGCCATTGAGCACGTCACCTTGGCGGACGCCCAAATCAAAGAAAACAGAATCTTCCTGAATGCTTTGAATAAGGAAGCCTTTAAAAGCCCCACTACCGTCGACATAGGGAACGGCGCGAGCACTTTGCAAGATTTCGTTTAGGTTGCCAAGCTTGTCATCCAAGAAGGATTTCTTGATGGTGAAATTGTCTTCTGAATTGGCGTTGATGCCTACATTTTTGCTTTGCAGCTCTTGGTTGCCCATGCGCATCGCCGGCGAGTCATCTTTGACTTCGATGTATTCAAGGTCTTGTGTGGCTTTGACTTGGAAGCAGAGACGTTGGCGGTCAACTTTAAGCGCTTGGTACTTGTCGAGGAAATTGTCTTCGCGTTTAACTGCCACGGCTTCCGGGTTTCCCCCTTCTTGAACCAATGCCACTGAGTAATCCTCGTTCTTCATGACGATGGTACCGAGCAGCTCCAACGGTCGGCTAGACCGGACTGCTTGGGAAAAACAATCAAGCATGCCTTGATCGAACGGATCAGGAATCTTACCCTCTACGTTAAACATGTTGCGGTTCAAAATACTTCCGTAGTCCTCCGTGGGTGCTTTACGCGCTACTTTCGGCGTTGTCGGGCGAATCGCCACGAAGGTCGGCCGCACGAGCACGGCAACATAACGTGCAACCACTTCGCTAAGCAAATAGAGAGCAAGCACCACCAAGCTCCACCGTATCCAAGTAGACTTAGCGGTAAGTTTACTTAGGTTCAGACTCTCAACGTTAAAGGACTCGCTTTCGCGCCACTTCTTTGCTCGGCCTTTGATTTTGCGAGCACCTTCCTTGATTCCCGTGGGCCGGGAGTACTTTTTAAACGCGTCGCGCCATTTTCCGAATAAGCTTCGATCGTCGTGAAAATCACCGTGAATCTCCGGATCCCAGTTGTCGTCGTCGAGGGAATCCTTTTCCGGGCCGCGCCCGAAAAGTTTTTTAAAAAATTTCCACATGGTGTAAGAAAATTAATGCGAAGCGCACAATGAAATAAGACGGTCTTCGCTAGACATGCTGCAAGGAATGGGCCAGAGAAATTTTTCTTGTAATTTTAATACCAAAGCCACAATGATGCAGCCTATCATAGACCCATTGTCATTTGGGAGACTGTTTTCCCAGGTTTTGTGTGACAATTTGCCCATTGGCTCTCGGGAACGTTTATGTGAAGGTAAGTCTTATCGCTAACGCTACGCATTAATTTAATGGAAGACGAAACCAAATTCCAGGAAGGATGTCACTGCTTCGATGCGGGAGAGTACTTTGAGGCCCATGAGGTCTGGGAGGATCTTTGGGCCGAAGCTCAGGGAGCGCGCTATTATTTTTTGCAGGGGATGATTCAGACGGCGGTCGGACTCCACCACGCCACCAATGAGAACTGGAAAGGCACCCGTAGCCTATTTGCCACGGCGTTGGGGTATTTGGATCGGGGAAAAGAACAATCTCGGCCGATCAACGTAGAAAAGTTGAAAGATCAGATTCTCGATTTCGAAATTGCATTGCAGAAAAAGCTCGCCCGGGAAGAGGTCGAACTCCCTTTCTTTAAGCTACCCTTTCTGGAATAATCCGATCATGTCGGATCACGACCACCACCACCACTCCAGTTTTAGAGCCCTCGTTTTTGTTTTAATTCTTTCGCTTTTTTATATGTTTGCGGAGATCGTTGGTGGTTGGATGAGCGGATCACTCGCGGTTTTAGCAGACGCGGGTCACATGGCGACGGATGTGGCTGCGATCAGTCTCAGCCTGTTTGCAATGTGGGTAGCGAGGAAACCGGCGACAGCGGAAAAAACTTACGGCTACTACCGTGCAGAGATTTTAGCCGCTCTTGTAAACGGCGCACTTCTGGTCGCCGTTTCAGTTTGGATTTTCTACGAAGCCTATTCCCGGTTTAATGAGCCGCGCGTAATTCAGGGAATGTGGATGACCTTGATCGCGGCAGGTGGACTTGTAGTGAATCTCATTGCACTCTACCTAACTCATCATGGAAGTGAGCACAGCTTGAACATGCGAGCGGTGCGCCTGCATGTAATCAGTGATACGTTGGGGTCTTTGTCGGCGATAGTTGCGGGCTTACTTGTTTGGCTGGTCGGGTGGAAGTTGGCGGATCCGGTCATTTCGGTTTTGATTGCTGTTCTGATTTTGGTCAATTCCTGGAAGCTTCTCACCGAATGTGTAAATGTTTTACTGGAAGGGGCTCCTAAAAATATTCAGGTGGACTCTGTTCGCCAGGCTTTGGAAAGTCATCCTGATGTCGTTGGCATCCATGATTTGCATGTCTGGACTCTCACCAGCCGGGTCACGGCCTTAAGCGCCCATATTTCTGTCAAACAAAACACCGATACGCATCTGGTGCTCGATTCCCTTACGGTTTTACTGCGAGATAAATTTGAAATTCACCACGCGACTCTACAAATAGAACTCAGTGGGTTCGAACATCCGTCTTGGGAAGGCTGTCACCAATAGGTTATTAGGCCCCCATCATTTTTACGACAACACGCTTTTTTCGGCGCCCATCAAATTCCGCGTAAAAAACTTGTTCCCAGGGGCCGAGGTCCAGCTTTCCTTTGGTAATGGGTAGCATTGTCTGATGGTGAGTTAGCGTTCTTTTTAGGTGCGCATCGCCATTGTCTTCACCTGTTTGGTGGTGGCGGTAATCGGCAAAGGGTGCGAGTCTTTCCAACCATTCCATTAAATCTTCCTTGAGCCCGGATTCCTCATCGTTCACCCAAATACCCGCTGTAATGTGCATCGCTGAAACTAGGCAGAAGCCTTCTTGAATGTTTGCTCGCGCGACCAGTTCGTCCAGTTTATGCGTTATATTAATAAGTTGCCGCCGTTCGGCTGTTTCAAACCACAAGTACTCTGTAAAACTGCGCACGGTTTCTCCTTATAATAGAGAGAGAACGGGGAAGAAAATGACACACCCTAGTTCTATTCATCGCCACTCCGCATATTGTCAACGGCTGCGGTCGCTCCCATCGTATCTGCTTGGGGAGGGGACTATGCGCCTTTTAATGGGATTCTTTTTTGTGATGAGTGGAGTGAGTGTTGCTGCGAGCGATACGCAGCCGGTAAAATATCTTGCACGAATGAATGGGGTGGTGATTGAAGGATTGGCTACCCACCGGGAAGTGCAATTTTCTCCAGGCAGCTTGGAGGAATGCAAAAAAACGGTAGTCGGAACCAAGTGGACTTCGCACCGTTGTCCAGTGACCAATGGGTATTTGCTGATCACACGAACCGGGGCCCTTCCGGTCCAGATAAAACTTGAACGCACCTTCGTCGTATACACGGATCAAAGTATTAAGGAAGAACCTGAGAACATTCTGCGCTACTACACTTACTTCGGATCTTACGAAGAAGTGGTCCAAGGAATCAAGCTAAACTCAAAAGTAGAAATTAGATTCGACGAATGGGATAACAATCCGGGTGATGTTAAGGGTTGGATAAAATTTGTCGATTACCGTTACGAGTTACCACTACAGATGGCGTACGCACCTTAGAAACATCTCTAAGGACATTGAGGGATAAGTTTGCCTAGTGTGTGGCAGTAGTCCGAGTACCCTAGGTGAGCCCGTTCCCATCCTCGAACGAGCAAAATTTCGGAATCGAGAAGTCGATCTTGATCTTGCATCAGATCGTTCACGTTAACGAGTCCGCGCCGGAAGCGCTGAAGATTAGTATCGTACAAGCGCTGCGAAATTTTGACCGTGTTCTCACGCATCTGCGCCGTCGACAAAGCAATTGGAAACTGTCCCTGAACAATTTGCCACTCTTGTTTCGCCCTACGTCTGACCGCTTCGAGCTCTGCTTCGGCGGCCGAAGCAAGATAGATCTGCTCTCGGTACTCGCTAACTTCAGTCAACCGATCAAAAAGAGGGACGGTAAGGTATACTCCGGCAGTCCACAAGGAACCGGACAAGCCTATTGCGCGGTTATTTGCGTAGCCATAACTTCCCGCAAAATCTAAGGACGGAAAAATTTCACCTAAGGCTTCATTTTTTTGATGGTAGCGCGAACGGAGGTTCGCTTCAGCTGCTTGCCAATCCGGTCGGGTGCGCAGCGCTTCCGGATCTCCCGAAGCAATCTTGAATTTCTGCATGCGGGTAATCCATGGCCAATCGAGCTCAACATTGGTGTGGCCCAAAAGGACTTGAAGCGCGGACTGCGCGCGAAGGCTAGTAACTTGGGCGTCTTTTAGCGTGGCAACTGCGTTGTCCCTATCTATGGCCACTTTATCGACTTCTTCCTGAGCCAACAGCCCTTTTTGGTAGCGCTGCTTTGCGATCGCTAGCGCGGAATCACGAATCTCCGTGCTGCGCTTTCGGATAAATTCTTGTTTGAGAGCACTGATATAGGCGAGCAAGCTTTCGACAGCCCCTGCCTCAGCTTGAATGCTAACTTGTTTAAGTTGCCATTCCTGCCGTTCTTCCCGGGCGGAAGCACGATTGCTACCTGCTTGAAGCGCGCCGAATCGAAAGAGGTTAAGCTTGAGTGTAGCCTCCGCTCCCCAGGCGCTGGCAGTCGAACCAAAGCTCATCGCGCGTCGGCCCGTCTCGTAGTTTCCCGTCAACGTCAGGCTGGGTAAATGGGCCAGGTGTGCTGGTACGTTGCGTGCCTGAGTGGCATCCACCTGCGACTGTTGGCCAGAAATCTCGGGACTTCGATCCAAAATGGCTTTGATAGCTTGATCCATCGGAAGCGGATTGCCGAG
Source organism: Bdellovibrionota bacterium (assembly GCA_041751875.1). Lineage (GTDB taxonomy): Bacteria > Bdellovibrionota > FAC87 > UBA2466 > JACKAF01 > JBGSIC01. Next base: position 35,162 of record JBGSIC010000005.1, on the reverse strand, counting down.
AGCCTCGTAGGCAAAAGCGGCGGCACCCAAGCAAACAATCCAAAGCGCGGGGCTTGGCTGTAGTCGCCCCGGTTTAAGGAAGCCCCAAAAGCGAAAGGGAGTCTTCTCCCGTGCCTGCCACTCCAAATAACTCACTTGCAGAGCGGGAACCAAGAAAAGTGTCAAAGCCGTCGATACCCACAAACCGGCGCTTACCGTAATGCCGAGCGGTTGGAGAATACGCCCCCCATCTCCCAAACCCAGTGCAATAGGAAACATTCCCAAAATAGTCGTAAGTGACGTGATGAGAATGGGACGCAATCGCTTTCTGCTCGCTTCGACGGCCGCTATACGAGGAGCCATGCCTTGTTCTGTGAGACGACGGATGAAATCAACAAGTAGAATACTGTTTGCAACGGCAATCCCGTTGAGCAGAATTACTCCGAGCGCAGAGTTGAGCGAAAGGGTGCTATTAAATATAGCGAGTGCGGAAATAACGCCGATAAGGCCTAAGGGGATCGAGACGAGAATCAGAAGTGTAGGCGCCAGGCTTCCAAACTGAAGCAAAATAGTGAGAAAAATAAGGGCTACCGACACAGATACGGCGAAAGCGAGTTGCTTAAGTGCTTGGTTAAGCTCAACCGAGGGCTCCTCAAAGGTGACCGAAATTTCTTTGTATTCAGGTTCCTTTTCCCGCCACTGAGCGATGGCCTCCTTGGCCTTCGCAAGCGCAAGTGCTCGGGTGCCCTCTTTCCCTTTGGCAACCCGACCGTCAATGGCAACCATAGTCTGTTCATTTTCTCTAAAAATAGTGGGGGGAACTGCTTCAATTTCAACCGAAGCGAGAGCTTTAAGCGGAATAATCTTTGAACCGACTCCGAGAGGAAGTGCGCCAATGTCCTCGGCTGTTGAATAACGGTCGGTGGGGTAGCGCAGAACGATATCGGTGTTCTTACCATCAATAGGCAAATAGCCGATCTTTCTTCCGTCAGTTGCAACCCTCAATAAGTCAGAAACATCGGCTGTAGTGAGGTCAGGCGCAACTTTTTGCAGGTTTGACCATTGCTCGGGATAAGGGCGCAACGTAATGCCGCGGTCCCGCGCAAAGTGAGGGTATCGGCGGTAATTCCCGTACATCTTTGTCTCTTGAAGCGTATCGTAAACTCGCGTCGCTGCTTCGGTCTGAAACTCAGGTGTTCCACCACGAACGACCACTTTCAGATCAGGTGGGTCTGGAATTTTTAGTTCGCTAGGATTCCACGCATCCGTCCAATATTCTGTGGTGGGGGAATTCTTAAATTTTTCCTCCATTTTCTTCCAGACTATGTTCATGCGGCTTTTGTCTTTCAGCCTAGACATAATCGTGGAACGGTTTGCACCGCGGACTTGTGTGAAAGTGTAGAGAACTTCGTCACTAAACGATCGAAGGAGTTCGCGTTCGACTTCCATCGTTTGCTGTTCCATTTGGGAATTGAGTGTGTTGCCTCGGGTGTGAATGCCGAGAATGAGCCAATCTGTATCGGGCTTACCAACGATTTCTCGAGGAAGACGGGGAAGAACAAGGACGACTAGCAGAGCTAGGACGAGCGGAAGTCCCCCGTAGAGTAAACGTTTGGGGGCCTTGCTATCCAAAAACTTCTCGAGCAAATGCGCATACCCATTCTCGACACGCGAAAGAAAACGCTGGATACGAGAAGGGGGTTTGGGTGCATGTGGTTTTTCGGTTCCCAGAAGTTGCAACCGGATTGTGGGAACCAAAATCAACGCCACGATCGCTGAGAAGCCGTGAGAGAAGACAACGGCTTTCGCCAAATCTCCCAGTACGGCGTTGGTGAGCTCAGAAGTAAACGCAAGGGGAAGGAAAACAACCAAAGACGCGACGGTAGACGCGACCACCGGCAACCATACTTCACGCACAGCCTTGCATATGAGGTCAAGTCTCTCCCGATAGGAGTGCGGACCCGGGGCCATCTCAAAGTGACGAATGATATTTTCCATGACGACCACCGACGCGTCGACATTCATTCCCGCTGAAAGCGCAAGTCCTCCCAGGGAAATCAAATTAAGGTTCATGTTAAACAAGCGCATGAGAATGAACGCGAGCACCATCGACAGGGGAATCTCAATAGCGGCGGTAAACACGTTACGAAAACTTCCAATAAAGAAAAGAAGAACCGCGACGGCGATGAAAGCGGCAATAAATACTTCGTGAATAACGTTTCGCACGGCACTTCGAACGAATTCTGAAGGATCGACGAGAATACGATACTGAATATCGTCAGGCAGTGTCTTCATCGTTTTCTCGATGATTTTTATGATGTCTTCTGCCATTCGCTTTACATTGCCGCCCGACATGGGAGAGGCAAAGAGAATTAAACTTGGTGCTCCGTTGGTCTTAAAGCTATTGGAGTAGATGCTCGAGGGGGCGTAATCAATCTCGGCGATATCGGAGAGGTGAAGCGTTTTTCCGGTTGGGGTGGTGATCGGCATCTGACCGAAGCCCTCGATGGAGCTCGAAATGCGTGGCACCTGAATTTGAAACTTTTGATAGCCCATCTGGATTGAGCCGCCCCGATAACTCGTTAGGTAAGTGTCGAGCGCCGAGCTAATGTGCTTTGGTAGCAGCTGGAACGCCGCCATAGACTCGGGGTGAGGAGTGATTCGAATTTCTTTATGAGTAGGATTCCATATATTGGTGTTTTCCGCATCCGCAACGGTGCTTAGTTGCGCTTTGAAGGCGGGCTCAATGATTTTGTAAAGGTCATCCAGACTTCGCTTCGAGCTAAAAAAGCTCGCCGCAAAAAAACCCGAATTTTCGTTGTTGTACCAAATCCACCGGTTATCGCGCGATTCCTTGGGAAGCTCGGAAGAAAACGAATTAATTACATTCGTAACTTCGTTCAAAGCCGTTCGGGCCGGCGTACCCCATTCAAATTCGACGGTGTATTCGGCGTCGTTTCCACCGTAGTTCGCCTGAACACGAGTTACCTTGACCGAGTCGGTTTCTAGGTTCTCCAGGCGTCTCTCAATGCTGATACCGTGTGCGTACAGGAACTCTTGGTTGGTCAGATTCCCGTAGGGTATTCCCACATGAACCTCGGGTTTGCTGCTATTGGGAAACAAGGAGATTGGGAGTTTCAAACCGCAGTACACACCGGCGAGCGCAAGAGCGCCGAGTATCAAATAGACGCGTAAAGGAGATGAATAGACCGATTTCAATTGTTTTGAGTCTTAGGGGTTTTCTTTGTCGCCTCTTGGGCTGCCTCAATGGCAACCTCATCGCCATCAGCGATGAACTGGCTTGAGCGAACAACAACGGTTGTTCCTTTGCTGACTCCCTCCAGAATTTCAACAATGCCCCTCTGTGATCGACCCAACTTGACTGGTGTTAGTTGTGCTTTGGTGTCTTCAACGACCCGAACGTAGGTAAGTTTGCCTCGGTAAACAATCGCATCTTCTGTGATTTGAAACCCCTTATGACGAGCTGTGCGAAACGATACGGTTCCAACCAAGCCGGGGCGCAAGGAACGTATTTTTTCGAATGGGTCGAGAAACTTCAATTGCGCGGTAGCGGTTCCTGTCGTGGGATCGACGTAGGGACTTACTCCATTGATGGCCACACTCATCGCATAAAGTTCGCCTACTCCTTTGAAGGTCCCTCCGAGGCCTCGATGAATTTTGGTCAGATCAACCGCCGGTACTTCGATGGTTACCTGAAGCTTTCGAGGATCGGTTAGGGTCGCAATCGGAGTTCCCGGGGCTACATTAGTTCCTCGTGTGATGTCGATCGAGCTGACAACTCCTGAAATGTGAGCGCGAACCGTTACCGGTGCATACTTAAAAACGGGGTCAGTGTGTTCGACGAGCGCAAGAGCTTGCCCGCGTTTCACAAAAGAGCCGAGGCGGGTGTTAACTTGTTTTACGACACCGGCAGTTTCCGAAAGCACAGTCGCGTTGACGAGCGACGATACGCGGGCAGGATAGGTAATTTCCTCGGAAATTTCGACCGGTTTCATTTTTTCAACGAGAATAATTGGGATGTCTGGCTTCGCTCCGTGAAGCTCAACGGGTGCGAGCGCTATAAGAACGAAAATCAGACTAAGGCTAATTGAAAGTGTTTTACGCATACTTTTAGGACGTTAGGTATACCCGAAATGTCGAAAATTGGGACCCTCCGGGCCCGTGAAACTACCACAATGGAGCCGCTGAAAAATAGAGGGAATGGGGAAGTTAAGCGATATTAGATGCTTAGGGAATGAAACCCATCTGCTCTTGGGTGTTTAGGAAGATCTCCCTCAGCGCGCCACTTCCCTCTCCGATTTGACCGTAGAAAAGGTTCGTGAAGAGTTGCCGCTGAGATTCCGCCTCCGGCGGAATACCTACTCCTCGTAGGGGCGAATAAACTCGGGGGAGAAAACGGGCAATCAAATCCACGAGGTTATTCTCCAGCTGAGAACTGACGCGGGGATGGCCCATCGAGAGTAAAAAACAGAGAAGTTCTTCTGTTTTTACGGCGTAGCGGTTGTCCGTTGGGTCTGCTGTTATTCTTACTTCTGCCTCGGCGCGAGCGTCCAGGGCGGCGACAAGCGTTGTGGTTGAAGAAGTAGAAAGCTTTGAAATCTGAATAAAGCGCCTAAGCTGTCGATAGGTCATCGGATTGCCCGCCAAAATCCACTGGCTGGTGGTCCAGTATTCTCGGTCGATGGTGGCGGCCGTGCCTCTAAAAATGTGCGTCCAAGGCGTGCGTGTAATCAGGTCTCCGCAGTAGGTGCGGACCTTCGAGACGCTGACTTCATAAGGCGCTTCTTGTGGGGCGGAGTCTGGATCCGCCCAGGCACAAGCGCTAAATACACTAAGTAGAACGCAAACTAATGACACTCGCGCTGACATCGGTCCCCCTATCAGCAGGGGTCTTAACGAACTTCCTTTTTGCTTTCAACATATATAGCGCATCAAAAAAAAGAGTGAAAATCTAGCGGCTTAATCGGGGCGGCCGAGCGGCAGGTAAAAAGGGCCTATCGCATGATGGAACTCGACAAAAGCGGTGGGTTTTATTAACAAAGAGTACTCAGTGGCTGAGCGCTCGGCGGTTTCGAGTTATGAAATTGTCTTTGACCCTATTCCGTTGTGAATAGGAAAGCCGGCTTCTAAAGGAATTAGGGTTTTCGCACGGGACTTTGTACTGTAGTTTCTAGATGTTTTCGAACCCGTGCGTGCTATGCGCCAGTAGCTCAGTTGGCCCAGAGGCGGAGCCGAAGATTATAAGGACAGCGAGAGCTGCTCGAGAGTGCTGGCGAAGTTGAATGGAAGTTTTGTAACGAGGATGCGCCAGTAGCTCAGTTGGTAGAGCAGCTGACTCTTAATCAGCGGGCCCCAGGTTCGAGTCCTGGCTGGCGCACCAATTCCAACCCCGTCGGAGAGGCCAGGCCTCGTCTCACTCTAAAAGATTTCCAGTAAAAAAAGTGTGTGCTCGTGAGGTCGAGTCGGGCTGGCGCACCATTCCAACCCCGTCGGAGAGGCCAGGCCTCGTCTCAAACCAAAAGCCTGCTAGTCTAAGGAGAACCCAAACTCGGCTGCATTGCTTTTTAGCTCAATGCCGTCTGCTTGGAAGTTAAATATAACCTCATTCCGGGAAAGGCGAGTAGAGCCAAAGAATACTTGAACGCTGTAAGTGCTACCAAGTGTTGTTGATGCTAATTTGGGGGATCTCACCGCAAAATCGGTCAGACCGTCGCCATTGATATCACCGATCCCAGACAAAACGTTTCCAAAGAAAACGGCCGACCCTATCGCACCTCGCCCCGAGAGGAGGAATCGGTCACCGGCCCATACATCACGGGCAAATTCACTCTCGGTTGCCGATACGGCCTGCGATATCAGTTCCCGCTTTCCGCCCATATGAATTACAGCGACGCCACAGCGTTTGGTTCCACAATTGTAATTTTGTTCGTCACCTTTGGATCCGGGCGCTCCGACAATAAAGTCCGAAAATCCATCAGCGTTGATGTCTCCAATACCTGAAACCGTGGCCCCAAAAAAAGCATCTCCCGGCCGGTAAGGATTGGTTAAGTTAATAAAGCGGGAATGCGAAAGTCCATCAGGTCCCCCGAAATAGAGAAAGGCGTCGCCCTCACCAACGGTGTTTCCTGATCCGGTTTTGTAGCGTTTTCCATATGCGGAAGTAAAAGCTCCGACTAGGAGGTCTTCATACCCGTCGCCGTCAACGTCGCCAGCGTTCGAAATGACCGATCCATAGAAAGCCAACGGGGGACTGGTTGAGGGATAGGTCGATACAAAATTTCCAGGGAAGGCCAAGGTTGCCTCGGGATTAAAACCGATCCCTTGAGAGCTACCATAATAAACGTAAACGCGGCCATGAGGGACCGAACTTTGTTGCCCAGGTAGTCCTTCAAAGGCTTGAGCGGCCCGCGGTTGTTCCGGTGGGCTTGCGGAGAAAGTACCAATAGCCAAATCCGGATAGCCATCCCCATTGAAGTCGCCCCCATCGGAAGTCGCTACTCCAAAGCCAGTATTGCGGTTGCTGCGGTCGGGATTGGTAAGGCGAACGCGTCGGAAGTTTCCGGTAGCGCTACCATAATAAAGGTAAGCGCGCCCGCAATCCACGCATTTCACCCCTTCTTCGGGATCGTTACCTAAAATGTCACCTTTTGGAGCGGTGATGACAAAATCATCGAATCCATCCTTATTAATGTCGCCCGCCGGCGCAATACCTGCGCCAAATCGGCTTCCTGAATCCGACATAGGATAGTTGATCACCTGAGGGGTCGTTTTCATGCCGCCTGGCGATCCATAATATAGGTACGCAATTCCATCAACGCAGCCTTCCTGCTTGGGCGCGGGGCAGCCGCCGAGCGGGGCTCCGACAAGTACATCCGCATATTGATCCCCGTTCACATCTCCGACCATTGAAGCGGTCGGGAACGATTCATCGGCGCCGGTAACCGCATCAGCCGGAAACGACAGCAACTCTTCCGTAGTTCCGCCGTGCGTGTAAACGTGAACCTGAGAAAGGGAAGTCACCACGAAATCCTGAAGTCCGTCCCGATCTACGTCGCGTGAAAATCTGAATGCTGAAGGAGCAATCGATTGCGGAGTGGAAACAATCTCCGTGCACTGGACGGAGAAGAGAAGAACCATAGTATAAAGAACAAACGTACAACGCTTCATATTTGCCAAGTCTAGCACGCACAGCGAATTGAAATATGGAGCCAGAGAAAAAACCAAAATGCGTTCACTGTCCAAGAAGTAGGCAATGAGTTTGTGCCCAAATGAAAAATAGGTGAACAGTGCCTGTCGGGTGCGTGTACAGCTTCTATCAGTTCGGATTATCGCAATTGTGAAGTCTTGTTCATAATCACTGAGGGAGTTGAAACCGGATTTTGAAATCAGCTACACTATTGCTATTGAAGTTGGTGTTTCACCTTGGGTGAAACTATATGCTGACGAGGTACGTAATGATGAAATCGGTTCTGTACGCTCTGCTTGCCCTACCTTTTATTATTGGGTGCGGTCTTCCAGAAGAAAATCTCCAAAGTGACTTGATGCCAGGAACGTATGAATTGATGCCTGGAGCTGAAGACGTTCAGATCAATCCCCAAGTTGAGGCGGTGTTGGGCCCTACCAATCCTGCGGATTGCAATTTCGATGGGGATGTAGACGGAGATGATCTTGCCATTTGGCAACAAAATTTCGGTGCAAAAAATGCAACCCAAAGTGAGTGCGATATAGATGGCGATTCCGCCGTCACTGGAAGAGATTTTTTGGTGTGGCAGAGAAACGTGGGCCGCTAGTTTTGAGTTGAGGTGCGTATGTGGAGAATCATTTATTGTGCTGTGACAGTCTGTCTCATTTCGTCGTGTGGTTTGCCCGACGAATCAAGAATCGTTCAGCTAAACGGTACCGAGAAGAGTCTAATGCCGGAGGCCGGAGCGGCGAGCTCCATTTCTGTCTTAACTTCTGATTTTAATTTTGATGGAACGGTTGATGCCGCTGACTATACGGTTTGGCGAGATCACCTAGGGGCCACCAATGCATCACAGGCCGAAGGAGATGCGACCGGTGACGGAATTGTCGACAACGCCGACCACGCGGTGTGGGTGAGCCAATTCGGACTTAGTTCGTTTTAGAAGGTAAACGCTGTTCCAATTTTGAATATATGAGCATTCTGGTTAACTAGAAAGTTATAACCAATGAAGAACCGACGTACGGCAAAGTCATTTAAGAAAGACGGGAAGAACTCGCTCTCGTCATCAAGTCCAAAGCTAAGCCCCAAAGTGGGATAAATTCCTCCGTTTCCTGACCAACTCTGAATGCCGGCGTTGATCTCGGCGTACCAAGCACCCTCGAAGTGGCGTTGCCCTTGCACAAGCAACTCCACCATTAGGCTTGAATTAGGGTTCTTGATGAGCGAGACACTACTACTCATTCCCACCGCATAATCTTTTGCAAATCGATAGTAGGGCGACCATCCTACTTGGAAGGTGGTGTGCGAAGTCGGTGCCATAGTGAGGAAGTTTAGATGGAACGCCAGCCACTTATAGTAGGGAGGTTCCCGTTTTCGAGCTTCGCTTAGTTCCGATTCGAGTTCGGTCAAAATTATACGCAGTTCCGCAACTTCATCCAAACCGGCAATAGCGCGGGCAGGATCGGGTGGGGGCATTTCTCCTGGCGGTCTCACATTGTCTAGTTCCGCTTCCAAAATGGTTAGTTCGAGATCTTCTTCTTCCGTTGGCAGAAGGTCATCGGGTATCGCAACTGCTATCTCCGCCTTTTTCTGTGCTTCCGGGGCAGCGACGCTTTCCGTATTAATTTCGGGAGTGGTGAGCGTGGTCAGATTTGGTTCGTCTTTGGGCAACGCAGCAAGTTCCTCTAATCTGGGGAAGGAAAGATTGTCTTTTGTCGGAGGCGCTTGAGCTACTTGAGGGGGCTCGGCTTCTTGATTGCCACCGATGATGACCTCACCGGCGTCGGTCACATAATATAGAGGAGAGGGAGGAAGCGAGGAGACAGGAAGATTGATGGCCGTCCCGGTGCGGACGCGATCGCCTTTTCGCTTCATCACGGATTTGTTCAAAGCAAAGGTCTTTTGAACGGTTCCCTTGGGACCCCATAAAGGTTTGATTCGCAGGAACTTCAAGATTTTGCCGACCTGTTCTCCTTCTCGCATGCGATAGAATAAATACTTAATCGGATGGAACTCAGGCGTGGGCGAATAGACCAGTTCCTCCGGGCATCGCTTGGATAGTCGCCGATGAATAGTCACTTCCCCTTGGTTAACCTCATAGTGGGAGGCACCAGGAAGCGATTCAATGGGGAGCCTAATAGTCGTGCGGGCGCGCAGGTGGCTCCCTTTCTTCGAAAGCACATCCTTATTAATAGAGGCCGCATTGCGAACCGAGGGGGCAAGCGGGCAGATCTGAAGAGAGCGCATGAGGTCGCTCAACGTGTCGCCTTTTTTTACGCGATACTGCAAATAGCTTTCCGCTTGCGCTGACGCAGCGCAAAATAATAAGCATAGAATGAGCGCAAAATGGCGTTTCACGTCTCAAAAATCGGTGTCTCTGACGAGACCCTTGAGAAGTAAACGCTGATACAAAGAAGGCCTGGAAAGTGTGCGGTGATCACACTCTACGCATAGGGAAGGATTTTCCCGTTTACATTATTTTTGGTCAGATGAAAGTTGACGCTGCACGTTAGGTTTATCGAAGAACGCAGTTTCCAAGTATTCGCCAAGTCCGTTGGCGTAGGCAGCGAGCCCTTTTCGATTCAGATGCATGTCATTGGGGATGTAATATTGGTGGGCTTCATCGCCAAAGACGCGCGACATGTAAGGAAAGCCATCGTAGAAAGAAAATCCATTTGTTTTAGCGACTTCACCAATCGTTCTTGCGATCAACCTGTTCCAAACTTTTCCACGGTCCAACGGTTCAAAATGTTGCAGATGGGCGTGGGTGGAAAATACCACTTTTTGCGGCGGAAACTTGCTTGCCTTGATGTTGTCGGCCAGTTCCTGAAGATTCTTGCGAAAGAGCGAGATTTCTTTGGCGTAGAGTTGTTGCGCTTTTTCTATCGTTTCGCGTGAGACATAAAAGTACCTTGCCGTTTGATCATCCAAGACCCTGCGTTCGTAGAGTTCTTCAAGCCAAGGAAATACAGCTTGTGTTGTGAACAGTCGGGTTGCGAAGCGCTGTAGATAAAGAGGTTGGGTTTCGAATTTCTTCTTCATCCTATCTAGCATGTCTGCTTTTGGTGACGCCATGTGAGCCACGATTTTTCCCGAGTAATCTTTGATTAACTGAGAGTCGGCTTCCACATCATTCGAGAGATCGGCTTCATCAATGTTAACCACCAAATAAGTAGGTTTAACTACGTCGATAAGATACTTAGCTTGAATTAAGTAGGTAACCACCGAGTAGGAGGGGCAGCCAGCGTTAAGAAAGGCTAAGGGCTGATCAGCTAACGTGCTTTGAAAGCGATTCCACATGTAACTAGGAATCGTCGTTTTGTCATCAAACCCCGCCATGAATGAATCACCCAGAAAAAGCATGCGGGGATTCTCATTCTCTAAATAGTAGGGGTAAGGAGAACTTTTTCTGATTCCGTACTGATCATACTTAAATCCATATCTCGTTTCCGGAATGTAGGTATGATTCACCAGGTTGGATGTTTTATTGTAGTGCGACAGAAAGTTGGGGTTCTCGAGATCGTAGTAAGGGCCCAGCCTTTGTTGAACGCGTAGAGCAATCTCCATGCCGCCAAGATAAATAAAGAAACCAGCGAAAACCCAAGCAAGTTGTCGTACGCGTCTAGATTTTGTATTCATGGAGTGTTTAGAATAAGCAAAAATAATAGCAAAGCATACACATTCAGCAAATGTTTAAGCGCGTAGCGCACAGAGTCTTGTTGTTTTAGGTGGTTCTGAGAAGCTTAAGGTTATTCCTCATACCTTCCGGGACTTCTTAAGATGAAAACTCTTTTCTCTTTTTGTTTGAGCCTTGGCCTCCTTTTGATTCCCTGCGAAGCGAAAGGCTCTGTTCTTTCCCGTTACCGGGTAATCCCCGAGACGCCTTCTGATTTAAAGGAACTTGCGCGTCGCTTTGAGGTGGTTGGCCGAAAGGGCAATGCTTATGAGTTGATCGTGCCGCAAGCCAAAGCCAAGCAACTCCTTTCCCTAGTTCCCACGGCAGTGCTTCTGCAGAAAGACACGAACGAGGAACTTAACGAGAACCTTCGGAAGAATCCTAACTTTTTGGCCGGATATCACACCATGGATACTGCGGTCGCCGAAATGAAAAGCTTGCAGGTGAAGCATCCGGACCTAGTGCATGTCGAGGAATACGGCAGATCCGCCGAGGGACGTATTTTGTATGCGCTGAAGTTGTCGGACAACGTGGCGCTCGATGAGGAAGAACCCGAACTAATGATTACCTCCGCGACGCACGGCGATGAGTTGATTTCTGTGGAAGTGGTTTTTGGTTTGCTCAATGCCCTGATCGATGGCTACGGAATGGATAACCGACTAACTAAAATGGTAGACGGACATGAGATCTACGTTATTCCCGTCGTTAATCCGGATGGCTATGTCCGTCGATCACGTTACACGGCAGACGGAACCGATCCCAATCGTGACTATCCTTGGCCTGAAAGTCCTCTTAGGCAGCCAGACCCCTGCATCAAAAGCATTATCAATTTCTTTAACGCAAAAAATATTGTCGGTTCGATCGATTTTCACGCATTTGGTGAAATGATCATGTATCCGTGGGCCTATACCGAAGACCCGATTGAATCAGTAGATCAAAAGCGATTCTCTGAAGTAACCGAGGCCATGGCTCAGTCCAATGGTTATGTAAACGGGCCTATTTCCAAAGTTATCTACGTCGCTAAGGGATCGAGCGCGGATTACTACTACTGGAATCGTGGTTCCTTTAGCCTGGGCATTGAAATTGGTCGAACTTCGGTGCCCGCTTCCAGCCAAATCGAGCGCGAGATCAGCGCGAACAAAGAGTCCACCTGGAAGTTTATCGAGTCATTCTAAGCAGTTTTGCCCTTGCCGCGCTAAGCACAAGTAACTGTAATTATGTACTATTTCGGCCAGTGCTGCGATGCAGAAGGACCTATGCTATAGCAAAGCTGTTTTTGGAGGACCCATGCGATATTTACTTCTATGGTCCCTCGCCTTCGGAACCTTGTTAAGTTCCCCTGCCCGCGGAGCCATTCTCTTTAACGCCCATCTCGTGCCTTCGGGTTCAGAGTATCCCAAGGGAGATCGAATTGATCTCAATTTGATGTTGGAACCCAAAGAAGTTTCAATAGAGATCGAAGTGCGAGGTTTTACGGTTGGCCCGAAAGCCACGGATGATTCACTTGCCATGGCCGTCGAAGCGGACGGTGAAAAATATTCTGATGAGCAAGGGTTTCATCGTGTCCTTTTCCGCGTTAAGCGTGACCCTAAAGTAAAGACTGGAATTCCGTGTCCGGTGCGATTTAAAGCGGTTGTTCCTTTTTCCAGCATTAAATTGGAGCCGGGCGAAGAAAGAAATCTTGGTTACGTTGTACGCGGCATTAAGAACCGAGGGGTGGAGGAACCTTTGGTAGCTTTTTCCCGCCCTACCTCGATGGCGACCGTTACACTTAGCCCTGCAGAGCGTGTGGTGAGTGTGCCGCAAATAGAAGCTATCGATGTCGAGAGTGTTCGCAGAACCTTAACCAAGCAGAAAACGAAAATCGTATCGCCCGTTTTCTCTACTACCAACATTGATTTTCATGAGTTCTGGGAAGACGTTCAGCACTAGGACTCTTTTCAGTTCACCGCCACCAAATCCTCTTCTTTCGCAGGTACGGTCCCCCCCAACCTTTCGAACTCTGATCGCAACGCAGGCACCTCGTCAAAAAGAAGATTTAAGCCCGCATACCAGTCAGCTTCCACGTCCGATACAAGACGGGTACTTGTAGAGGCGCAAATTTCAATCAATGCGACCAACCTGTCGGCTTGATCCGCCGACAAGGGGAGGTGAATCAGGCTGCGTAGTAAACGCACGATATGAGGAGTTGCATAGGGATTTCCGTTAATCGCTCTGAAGAGCTCGATGAGTCGGACTCGGTGTGCGAAACTTAGCTGAGTCATTTCGGCGTTCGAAAGGAGTCTCCCCAACCTTTGTTCTGCAGAGAGACCTTCCAAGATGGTCATGTCAGCGCAACGGCGTAACAGAAGTCCCTTCGCAATTGATCCAAAAGAAAAAACGGAGAGCCCCAACCCCAAGAGCGTTATATATCGCTTCATTCATGCCTCCTGAGGGTTTCAGGGGCGGCAACATGTCACAGAACTTTGTGGGAATCAATGCGTTTTTGAACCAAGGGAGTTGGTTTAGCGTTTCCTACTCCATTGATCGATATGGCCTTCGTGCACTGGTCCTGGATTGGGAAGTTCTCGAGGGTAATCGGGAAAGAAAAAGCGATTAGGCCTAGGAGTTTTGGAATGAGGATCTGCAAACCATTCCCCCTCTTTAAATTCCAGAGCTTGGATTTCTCCGTGGGGTCCTATGATCGCCGCTGCTTGAATCCAGTTTGAGAAACCGCCACGATTATAGCTAAGATCCAAGCCTGTTATCGTACCGACATTTACAATTCCGTTCTTACGCGCGTAGGTGTGGGTATGGCCATAGACGCCTCGATCCGTGGCTTCTTGCATCGAGCGAATTGAGAGCTTTGCTCCATTGGCTCCCTCATGGCCATGAAGAGCAAGTTCGACTAAACGACTTTTTTCCGGATCAGACGAGTCTTGATACCCACGTGTGAAAGATGTGCCAATATCGAGGAAAATAAGGCGTTTGGCGTTCTGCACGCCTTTTTCTTTGTCCAGCAGCGCCGCCTTGAATGGGTCGACTCCACGGTGGAAGGCCAAGAAAAGTTGAGCACCAATCTCCGCGTTCTGAGGCTCTTTGGCGTAGCGAGCTTCCTTCAACCAGCGGTGCAACCAATAATCATGGTTTGAAGGCACTACCACTATCTTAAGTTGGGGATCGACTGCCATGAGAGAATCGATGAAATTCACTACCCGATCAAGTTCGGCACGCAGGTTCAGGTCGCCGTGAGCCGCCTTGTCAGAAAGCTTAACAATATTGTCCTTCTCATGCGGGCTAATGGAATACCCATTAAGTAAATCATGGAGCACGACATACTTGGGTTTGAGTGTAAGTAGTTGATGGCGAATCGATGCCATCAATTTCTCATCCGTGTCGCCCACGTGAATATCACCCAATACCAAAGCCTCCGGTTTTACCCGACGAGTTTTATTGGCGGTGTAAAAAGTTCCCAGATCCATGAACCCTTGTTGCTCGGGTATAAACTCGACATGACGGGCGTGAAAGAATCCGGCCGTTTTCAAATCCGTAAACTCGTGGCCGTAAGACTTTTCCACAATCAAGGCACCCAAAACATGGTCAGCATCGGCAAGATAATCCGTCCGTAGCCCCTGGTAGTGTTCGCTATTGTAGTCGCTTTGGGTAATAGCCCCAGGACTGACTACTCGATGAGGTGCGAGTGCATTGTTTATGGTAGCGGCAGGATCGACGTGCATTTTAGGCGAGCCGATGATTACCATTTTTCCTCGTTTCTTGAGGCGCTTGATTCCCATGGCGGGATTAACCTGTTTCGCGATGACCTTGATGCGACTAACGGTAAGCCAGGGATTAACGAGTAGCTCATGAGTGAGGACGTGCACGCCAGGGGTTTCTAGCAGTATCGGATCCAGACCGGTGGTTTGCATGTTCGCAGGTAGAACAATCACCTCAGCGTCGTTTCGTTCCGCGTAGTTTGATAGCGCATCCAGAAAAGATCGGTCGACCGGGCTTCCTGCAATTGCGGTAACAAAAATTAATCGGGACCGATCTCGAATGGCTGACTTGAGTGCTTCGAGTCGTTGGGGATTGAAAAAGTCCGTATCCGTAAAGTTCTTGAACGAGCCGGGCTTGCTCTGCATGGCCAATTCCTTGACCACGTCCCATGATTCAAAAAGTTGGAGCTCGCCCATCACTTCGGTGAGAGCTTCGGCGGAAAGGCCCTTGCCCATCTGTTCTGCTACTTCTTCAACGTGCGGAACACGCCCTTTGATACGCGCAACATTTGCATAAGCTTGAACAATCTTGTTTTTCAGGGTTTCGATAGAAGATCCACCCTTTTCAGCAATTTCTTTTAAAAAATCCTCTCCTACCGGCCCGTAAATCGCTTCTAAAGAACTGGGGGTTGTTTCGCCAAGCTCCGCCAAAATGGCTTTGGTTGGAACACGAAGATTGTCCTTTATGTATTTCGCCGCTTTCTTAATGAGCGTTGCGCGAAGCTGGGAGAATAGCTCTGTGTGGGTTTGACGAGCTTGCTCGAACAACTCCTTGGGGCTGTGAGGCGTGCTGCGATCTGCGAAAAACGCACGGACTTCGCCGAGGCGAAGTTTGAGCTCCTGAGCGAGATCCTGTTGTGTGGGAACTCGTTTTTCTCGCTTAGCAAAGGCGCCACAGGCTTTGAGGAAAGTGGGGAGCTGTTCCGCTCCGTTCGTGCCCTTTTCGGCAATCTTTTCCTTGCAGCTTGTTTTGGTCGCTGGTTTGGATGCTAGCGTTGACGATGGTGTCGCGACTAAGAACAACAGTGCAGACAGAAACACGATGCGTGTTAGTTGAAGCGGCTTCATACTACTCCCCTTCGATCTCACCCGTTGCTCGCCAGGGCGAGCTTACAGGTCGAATCCCCTCTCAAGATGCGTTCAGCTTGTTCTTCCGTCAGGTCAGCTGGTTCACCCAGACGTTCGAGATAACTGGCCTGCCGAAAAGTCCCATCCAGTTTCATCACAGCATACTGAGGCCGTTGGGTCTGACGGATTTCGGTTTTCAGTCCTGTGTTGATCACAATGAACTTGATGGGATAAACGCCTGCCCAAATATACTGTCGGAAAAGATCAACTGCGGCTTCCAAGCTGGCTTGGTTGTCGTCGGCATAAACCAAAGTGTGAAATTTTTCGTGGATTTTTCCATCGGGATGCAACCTGACATCCGAATCGCTTACAGGGACGCGACCCAGGTCGCGAATCGTACGCTCCAGCACACCAATTTTTTGCTTGGCCTTGTCCCAGTCCAAATCGAACTGATCATAGTCGGGATGACTGGTGTTATGGATATACGTTGGGTTGGGTAAATAGTTTATGTACGGCGTGTGTTTCCCACTTTTCCCTTTTTTGTTTTTTAAATAGCGAAAGAAATCCATCCAGTGTTTTTTTGTATGGCCCCGAGCCGTAATCACACCGAAGTGCTGCGAGCTATGCTTATTAGAAAGCGCATACTGCATGAGTGACCACAACTCTCCTTGAAAACGCCCAGTACTTTTTTCCGCCGCTTTGAAATCCTCCAGCAGGTAGTTTCTGGGTTCGTCCTGATGGACCCCGTAGAAAATGAAGGAGTCGGGATTGCGGAGCATGTACTCGCCTGCGATAAACGTGGTGCCATCTTCGAGTTTGACCTTACGAAACCGTCCGGGTTTGCCTTGACCTCGCCCGAGATCTTTTTCGATGCGATGGTAGTCGATTGGATTTACGTCTATATGGCGCGGCCCGGAAGCCACGTCTTGAAGAGTATTTGCCCGCTGATCGATCCGGAAGAGACGGTACGCCGTACGAAAATTGCCGCCGAATTCACGCCTGGATTCAACCAAAGTTTGGTCGAAATCCACCAGCCAAACGGTTTCGCCTAGAGCCGTCCCCAAGTGTAGCCCGAACAGGAGTACACAAAGCCCCATCTTCCCCATGTGTCATTCCCCTTCCCAAAAGTAAGCCGCCCCAAAGAGAAAAATCGGAATCGAAAATGTTTTTGATGCCTAGCTTCCTGGGTAGCCCATATTTCTGCTTTGTGCCAGAACTAGATCAAAAAACTTCCCGGGTGATTGCGCGGTGAGTACACGCACTTAGCTAACAAGATGTTCCAAAGCAGTAACAGCCCAGAAATACGCTAGTTTTATTTTTAATGCATCGCACGGTGAACGAAGATCAATGCAGCGCTTCCCAAAACTATCCACAATGAAAAAATTTCCGAACGCAATGCATTAAACAGTTTTGATTTATACCACGCAGCGTAATGAAAATAGTTTCGCTGCGCGCCTTTTATCGTTTTCAGTCCGTGTTGTGCTGTGTTAATTCCTAGGCTCTCGGGTTATTCGTTTGGGGGTTACATGAGCAACGGCGTTCGGCATCTCTTTTTCAAAAAATCATTTGTTCTATTTTTTGCTTTCTTTGTTTTCTGGGCTCAAGCACAGGATTTACCGGCGACAAAGCGTGTCAGAGATAGAGATGCGTGTGGAGTTTATTTATCACAAGCAAAGTACCAAGATGGCAGCCGCTCAGTTGATAACACCAACGGCATAAAGATCAGTGAATTAAATTTGAAGTCGTTCTGGGAAGCCTTGCAAACGATGCCAGAAATAGATGGCCATCTAATGTTGTCGGGCCTTCCTATATATGGAAAAGAACGACGTGAGTTTGAGCGAGGTGTGCGTGAGCTACTTCGCCTTTGGAAGAAAGATACGTCGAAGGTAAAGGTGCTTACCGTTCCGAAGCCTGGTGGCCCGGCGTGGAAGAAGTTTCTTGAGGAGATCCGCTATTTTTTCCCGTTAAAGAGCGACTACCAAACCCCAGTGAAACAGGAAGTCATCCCCGGCCTTCTTGGCGTTGCCGTAAGTGACAGCAGTATTATTTGGTACGCCTTCAATAATTTTGATCCTTCGGTCGCTGTTCCTATGGTTGCCACCGCTACGGGAGCGAACGCAGCCTTGACGACTTACATGAGAGCGATGACCAACTGGCAGAATCGTTCAGAGGGAAGACGTACGGAACGTTTTCTTAAGCAAGCGCTTCCGGCCACCTTTTTTGTAGGTGCATACTATTTCACGGCAATTTGGCCGGAGGGATGGGAACATCTTCAGAACGTTGGATTGGTGCAGTCGATGAAAGATGCCCCGGCCGAACTTCTTACTTTCCTAAAAGAACAAGGAACGACAATTGCCGCGCACACAGCATTTTTTACTGCGACGTTTGCAGGCATCAACCTTTGGGACCAGGAGCGAAGTCAGACCCCGGAAGGCAACGAACAAGTCAGGCGCGCCCGACCCATTCTGCAAACAGTGATCTTTTTTATAACAGGACCGATTTTGACTATGGCGTCGACGTCGCCAGACGTCCTCCTCCAACTTGGAGATTACGTAAAGTTTAACCAAGGACATATGTGGATGGCGATCAACGGTTCCCTGGGTTTGCTGTTGTGGAAAAATCCGCAAGTGCTCAATGTTGTTGGACCTGTAGTCGACACTTTGGTGTACAAGCCTCTCGGTTTTATGAAACGTGTTTATCAGACGGTGTGCGGGACTAATGCTGCACCAGAGGCGTGCCCTGCGTTGGAAGAAATTATCGCTTCAGAACAGCGAGGCGTTTTGGCGCCGTCTTCGATTTCGCTCCTGACTTCTCAGGAAGATACTGCGCCTGAGTCTGAGACCGAGTTGGATTCTGATTCTGAACTGCTTCGATAAAGCGCGTATCTCCCAACTGAGCGCAAAGTTTTTTAAGCTTTGCGATGTTGGGTCCACGCCACTCAAGGTCAGTGAGTTTTTCCTTCAACGGAACATCTCTTCTGAGAGTAGCAAGTTTTTTGAATAGTAGAGCATTGTTCTTATTTTCATTGAGCGCGGCGGCCAGCCTTTCTCCTCCACGAATAAGAAGCAGCCAACTCTCATGCGAATCGGGAATCGCTTCAATCGTCTTAAACTTCGCCAGGACCAGGGAAGCCGATTTACTACCCCATCTCTCAATCCCAGGAATGCCATCAGCCGTATCGCCCACAAGTGCCAAGTAGTCGGGGATGGAGCCCGGACTTACGCCAAATTTCTTTTTTACGCCGGTGTCATCCAAAGTGGATTCGCGAATACGATCTAAGCAAACTACTTTCTTTCCCTCAACTAACTGGCATAGATCTTTGTCGGGAGAACACAGTACGATTTGTTTTACTTTGGGATGAACTTTAAATTTTTCGCACGCCGAAGCCATAGCATCGTCAGCTTCGAATTTCACCATGGGCCAAGTGACAATCCCAAGCGCTCGCGCACATTCCTCCGCAAGCGGAAACTGAGCATAGAGCTCTGGTTCAATACCTTCTCCCGTTTTGTAACCTGCGAAAAGACGGTTTCGAAAAGATTCGATAACTTTGTCGAATGCGATGCCCACGTGCGTTACGCCCGGTGAGCGCAGCAACTTCCAAAGGATGCGGAGCAATATCCTTGTCGCTCCTACCTCTTTGCCGTCGGGTGCTTTCATGGAGGGGGCCGCGAAATGGGCCCTGAATAGCTCAAAAGTGCCATCTATAAGGTGAACCTTCATTTCCTTAAGCTATCCGATGGAATTCCGAACCGAAAGGTTGGAGTGGTGTCGTGTAGATCTTAACACTCTGTGTTAGGGATAAGTTGATACGGGGGCAGGCTCCTTTGTTATCATGGCTAAACACGTCTAGCGGCTCAGCTGCGTCTATGCCATAAACGTCGAGAGAGTTAATGAGGCAGGTCCTTTCAAGCATTCTAATCCTATGGTTTGGAGTCTCCGCATTTGCGCAGCTTCCGCCAAGGGAGTTCCCCGTCGATGCGGCGATGCGAATCCGCGTGGATTTTTGGAAGCGTGTTTATACCGAAATCACCAGCGAGCAGGGTTTCCTTCATGACAGCGAAGACTTACGCGTTGTTTACGGTACGATCGATTTAAAATCCAGATCGCGCCGCGAGCAACAACGAGCCGTGGACGAGGAGAGGGCGCGGATTAAGAATACCCTCCTCTCTATTATAGCGAAGAACAAAACAAATCTGACACCAGAAGAAACCAAAATTCTCAACCAGGTCTACGATCCACCGGTGGAGAAAGTTCGAGAGATGATTAGCCGTATCCGATACCAACGCGGATTGAAGGATCGGTACTACGAAGGATTGGTTCGTTCATACAAATACTTGGACCGAATCAAAGAAATTTTCATCGGACAAGGTCTCCCAGAAGCGCTGGCGTTTTTACCTCACGTAGAAAGCTCGTTCAACTATCAGGCGTATTCGAAGGTGGGAGCTGCCGGTATTTGGCAGTTCATGCGCTCCACAGGACGACAGTACAATATGCGCGTGACCTATGTCGTGGACGAGCGACGCGATCCCATTGTGGCTACCAAGGCGGCAGCAAGACTTCTTCGCGACAACTATAAACGACTTAATAGCTGGCCACTAGCACTTACCGCGTACAATCATGGCGCGGGGAGCATGGCTAAAGCGGTGCGAACGGTTAATTCCACCGACATGAGTGAGATCATCGCAAAATATGATGGAAGGCGATTCGGTTTTGCGTCAAAAAATTTCTACGCCACCTTTATTGCGACGGCTGAAATTTCTCAGGAGCCTGAAAAGTACTTCGATGCATTTCATAAGCCTGAGCCAGTGAAGTATTCGGAAATCAAACTTCCAAAGAAAGTGACCATTCGGCAGGTCATTGAAGCGACGGGCCTGGGCGAGAATGAATTGCAAGAATACAATCAGGCCATTCGTACCGTTGCTTTTCGTTCGCACCAGTACATTCCAGAAGGCTACACTCTAAAAATTCCACATTCTCCTTTGGAAAGGCTCCAAGAACACCAACGGAAAATTGCCGCAATTGAAGCAGTGGAACCGAAGATCGATGTGTCTGGGACGCACAAAGTCGCTCAGGGGGAGAGCCTTTACTTTATTGCGAAACTTTACAAAGTGGCTCTGAGCGATCTCGTTGCGGTAAATCGTTTGGATAGTCCCTCGAAAATTTTTCCAGGAATGGATCTGAAAATCCCAGGTGCCGAAGAGCGTGAATCCGAACCGACTCTCGTGGCTGCGGCGCCGAAAAAAACACCGGCCAAAGTGGCTCTCGTGCCTAAACCCACCCCTGCACCAGCGGCAGAGCCTCTTAAAGTTCCGCGCGCAGCGAGTGAACTAAATCTCACGGTGGTTGCGCGGCTTCAGAAACTTTTTGATGAGCCTAAGAAGAACTATACCGAGTATCAAGCTATCGAAAACGTTTTATCTCCAAAAGCACCTAACGTGCGCGGTGTGAACATGGACAACTACAACTTGGATACGAAAAAAGTGGCTGAAAACGTTTACGAAGTGAGCGTAGAAGCGGATGAAACCTTAGGGCACTTTGCTGAGTGGGCGGGCGTGCGAGTTTCCCAGATTCGCAAGCTCAATGGGGCTCGAAAAACCGCAACAATCAACCAAGGGCAGCGCCTCAAATTGCCTATGACGCCGGCCAAGCTCGCCGAGTTTTATCTCAGTCGTGTAGAATACCACGCCGCCATTGAAGAAGATTTCTATGAAAACTACAAAGTGGTAGGCGCGAACAACTACACCATTCTGCCGGGCGACACTGTTGCAAAACTGTCAAAAAAGTTCGATGCGCCTCACTGGCTCATCAAAAAGGTACAACCCATAGCGGGAGCCCTCCAATTGAGAGCGGGCCAAACCGTCCTTATTCCTGAAGTCGAAGCTCTTACCGTTCAGGAAAACGCCGTTCAGGAAGAAACCGATGTTCCTGAGGGTGAAAAAGAGTCTGATACCTAGGCCGCCCCCACCATTCCCGCTCTCTGTCTTCCTTCATTCTGCCTGTGGATAACTTTTGACAAGAATCGTCACGCCTAACTATATAGGTAAATTGCCCGGCGCTCGTGTAAGGTGTGCCTGGAAAAGGCCTATTAAAAGATGGAAACACAAATCGAAACAGGACGAAGTACCGAGGTAGAGGAGCTATGCGCCGAAGCCGTAAAGTTGTCTGATCGCGAGTACTTGCTCAATAATTACTGCAAGCGCTTGGAAGTGGACCATACCGATTTGTTCGCCAAAGCTCGAGCCTACGCAGATACGGTCTACAAGGTTAAATCTCACGGAGTACTCCAGTACGGGGTGCCTATTGAATCCAAGCCTGGCCCGAAAGTGACCATGGAATTTTTCGGCGAGAAAAAGACCATGATTATGTTCGCCAGTAATGACTATTTGAACCTATCTACCGATCCGCGGGTCCACGAGGCGATTCGTAAGACCATGGAAAACTATGGGGTGGGTGCGGGCAGTTCACGAGTCGGTACGGGATATTCCTATATCCACCGCCTCCTGGAAGAAAAACTCGCAGACAGTTTTGGTAAGGAAGCCGCTATTCTCTTTCCGACTGGCTTTGATGCGATAGCGTCACCCGCGCTGACTCTTTGTACAAAAGACGATCGCGTAATCATCGATGGCTCGTCCCACGCCTGTATTTTGGAGGGTGCCTATACTTCCGGTGCCACCGTTCGCTTTTTTGCACACAATGACCCGGAAAGATTGGAAGACGCGCTTCGCCGATCACGAATGCGCGGAGAAAAGTTTGGCATTCTCGTTATTATTGAGGGTGCGTACAGCATGGATGGTGACATCGCTAAGTTGCCAGAAATAGTGGAAATTTGTCGACGGTATCAAGCCCGACTTCTGGTCGATGAAGCTCACTCAATTGGTGTACACGGAAAGAAAGGCCGGGGGGTTGTTGAACACTTCGGACTTCAGAAGGAAGTCGACCTTATCGGCGGTACGTTCAGCAAGTCGTTGGGTTCAACGGGCGGCTTTATTGCTGCTGATCGTGAAGTCATCACTTACTTGAACTTTATTTCCCGAAAAATTGTTTTTAGCGCCGCTTTGCCACCTATCTTGGTCGCCGGCGTGCACGCTTCACTGGAGATAATGGAGCAAGATTCCTCGTTGCGTGAGCGTTTGTGGGCGAACGTGGCCTATCTTGCTAAGGGCTTAAAGGAAATGGGAGCGCACATTCTGGGAACTGAAACAGCGTCTGTACCGGTTCTTATCGCGAACGACGGCATTATGTTCCGCTTCACCCAAGATTTGATACACGAAGGCATCTTTACCTTCCCGGCGGTCTATCCCACGGTTCCCAAGGGGAAGTCGGTTTTTCGCCTAGCGCTTCAATCGCAACACGAGAAATCAGATTTAGACCATACCGTCGAAGTGTTCGGGAAACTGCTGCGGAAGTATGGGGTGATTTCTTAAGTAATTTTCGTTAGTTAGTCAGAGGTTCCGTTTATATTTGGTGACGTGCAGGATTGAATTGACTCTGCGCCTTCTTTTAGACAAAAACGGGTTTTTATAATATGTTTCCAAGATCTAGGGGGAATGATGTCCACACAACCAGAAGTTGAGGTCTCCTACGGCGTCAGCAACGACTTTTTCGAGCTTTGGCTCGATGAGCGCATGAATTACACGTGTGCCCTTTTTGAAGATACGGAAAACTATTCCGACAATTTTGAGAAGGCTCAAGACAATAAATTGAAACGGCTCAGCCGTTTCGCCAATATCGGCCCCCACACGGAGAGTGTGTTAGATGTCGGTTGTGGTTGGGGCGCAAACTTGGAATACCAAGCCACCGTTAACAAAGTTCCAGACGTCCATGGTTTCACGCTAAGCCAAGAACAAGCCAACTACTGCAAGAGCCGTAATCTTCCCAATACCACGGTGCTGTGTGAAGACTACCTAAAGTACGAGTCCCCCAAAAAGTTTGATGCGGTCATGAGCATTTGCATGGTCGAACACGTCGTTCGCCCTGAAGACGCGCGTGCGGGCAAAGCGATCGATTTGTATCGCAACTATTTTAAACGTCTTCATTCTTGGACAAAGCCGGGCACCTATTTCGGCATGCAGGCTATCACGCGTTGTGGAGTGCCTCGTAAGAAGAAAGACTTGGATGACATGCGCCACGCGACCTATGTGATTTTTCCCGGCGCGGTTACCCCCCGAGTGGAAGATCTGATCGTTGCGTCTATTCCTTATTACGAAGTGACCGAAATGCATTCCATGCGTTTCCATTACAAGCGTACTTGTGAACACTGGCGTGAACGCTTGCGAAATCATGAATCGATGATTCGTGAAAAGTGGAGTCCCCAAGTTTTTGATGATTACGAACGGTATCTTTCGACGTGTATTAATGCCTTTGAGAATAACTGGCAGTCATTGCACCAGTTCCAGCTAAAGCGTCTGGACGTATAAGTTAGGGAGTATAAATGAGCGACGTAAACGTAGTACAGATGTTCAGCGAAATAGCTGCGAAGGTTGAGAAAAACAGAAAGTTACCTGTCATCACGTCAGAGACGAGTGTTTCCAGCTTAGGTATCGATTCGGTTTCCATGATGGAAATTGTCGGTTCCATCGAAGATGAGCTGAACATTTCCATTCCGGACGAAAAACTCGCACAACTTCAGACCGTCAAAGACATTGAACGTGTCGTCGCCGAACAGCTGAACGCCTAATTAGCGTGGTTGGGGCCTAAAAGGGAGTTTCGGTTGAATTTTTCTTCACTGGGCACAACGCTCATCGAAATAATAGAAGCGCGGGCGAAAGAGACGCCCGATAAAACGGCTTATATTTTTCTGCGCGATGGCAATATCGATGAAGAATCCATTACCTACTCTGGCCTTGCGGCCCATGCGAAAGCCGTTGCGAAAAAGCTTTTGACCGTTGCTCAACCCGGCGATTGCGCTTTGATTAATCATAATCCCGGTATTCCTTACATCACTTCCTTTTTGGGATGTCTTTACGCAGGTGTGGCTGCGGTACCTGTTTATCCGCCTCGTTTGAATCAGAAGATGGATCGCCTTTTATCCATAATGGAAGACGTTAAGCCAAAGGCTTGCCTCACTTCCGACTCGGTGATGGATACCTTGGCACCTCTTTTTGAGAACACTCCCGCTCTTAATAAGTGTTCTTGGATTCGTACCGATTCACTGACCGCGGACGGGATTAGCGAAATTCCGGAAGCGTCATTTAACCCAGAGACTTTGGCTTTTATTCAATACACTTCGGGTTCCACTTCGCAGCCGAAAGGCGTGATGCTGAGTCATGGCAACCTGATTGCCAATCTGGAATGCATCGCGAAATGCTGCAATGCCAGCCAAGAAAGTAAGGGCGTGATTTGGTTGCCGCCCTATCATGATATGGGACTGATTGGGGGAATCCTGGTTCCTCTGTATTCGGGATTTCCAGTCGTCTTAATGTCACCCTTCGCCTTTTTACAGCGGCCGCACCGATGGTTACAAGCCATCAGCCGTTACAAAGCGACTATGAGCAGCGCTCCCAATTTTGCCTATGATCTTTGTGTGCAACGCGTGCAAGACAAGCACCTCGAAGGAGTTGACCTAAGTTCATGGAGTGTCGCCTTTTGCGGGGCCGAGCCGATTCATGCTGAAGTGCTCGAAAGTTTCACTAACCGATTTCAAAGCGTGGGCTTCAGAAAAGAAACTTTTTATCCTTGCTACGGCATGGCCGAATCGACTTTGATACTAACGGGTGGTGATCGAAAAGCGCCCCCTCACTTGCTGAGCGTGGATCGCGCAATATTTGAAAACGATGGCCGCATTGAGTTTTCGTCTCCCGGCAAGAACGCCAAGACTTTTGTGGGCTGCGGAAGCCCGTTTCCGGGCCATCGCGTGCTTATCGTCGATCCCGCCACCAAGGTCCGTTGTCCCGATGGCGTGGTGGGAGAAATCTGGTTTCAGGGCCCCAGCGCAGCGGTCGGCTACTGGGCCAAGCCCAGCGTGACGGAACAGGTTTTCCACGCCCGGCCTATCGGCGAGGAAGGTGAGCCTGGATTCTTGCGGACCGGCGATTTAGGCTTTGTTTGGCATGGAGAGCTCTACGTAACGGGCAGAATCAAGGACCTCTTGATTTTGCGAGGTAAGAATTACTATCCTCAGGACATTGAGCGCTCGGTGGAACAGTGTCACCCGCTCCTAAAAAAAGGCGCTTGCGCGGCTTTTTCAGTTGAAGGAAACTCAGGCGAGCAGCTGGTGGTCATTCAAGAAGTGGCGCGCCAAGCTCA
Source organism: Bdellovibrionota bacterium (assembly GCA_041751875.1). Lineage (GTDB taxonomy): Bacteria > Bdellovibrionota > FAC87 > UBA2466 > JACKAF01 > JBGSIC01. The sequence continues at coordinate 9,238 of JBGSIC010000005.1, read as the reverse complement.
GCAAGCGGAGTACGAGCCCCTTTTACGTTTGATTCAAGAAAGGGTGCTCGAGGAACACGGAATCAGCGCGTACGCCATCAGTCTGATTCGGGCGAACAGCATTCCACTCACTAGTAGTGGTAAGATTCAAAGGCACGCGTCGCGCAAAATGTTCTTGGACAATCAGCTGCAAGAGCTAAAGCGTCTTACGTTGACTGCTTGATAAGAAGACGATGAGAACTTTTCATGAAATTCTAGCCGATACGCGCAACTACACCGATGAGAACCTTGCGCTTAGCTGGTGGCATCTGCTCTCCACGCTACTTGTGATGGGCTTACTTTTGTACGGTACCCTGCTCCCCATTCCCTTTGTCTTGAGATTAGCTTCAAGCTTGGTGCTGGGCTTAGTTGTCGTGCGTATGTTCATCATCTATCACGACTACCAACATGGGGCGATTTTTCGGGATTCTTTGTTGGTCAAACCCATCATGGCCGTTTTTGGTGTGGTTGTTCTCAATCCCCCTAATGTTTGGAATCGCTCACACAATTTCCATCACAGCAAGAATTCGCAAATTGCAACGGCGAGCATTGGATCGTTTCCTATCATGACAGTCCAGCAGTACAAGAATTCCCCTTTCTGGACCAAGGTGGGGTATCGGTTTGCGCGTAGTCCCTTTGTGTTTCTGTCCGGTCACCTGATTATTTTTGTGGTGGGCATGTGTTTGAAGTCATTTGTTACGGATCCAAAGAGACACTTTGATTCGCTCTTGGCCCTTCTTCTTCATGCTGCGATCATCGTGTGGTTGGCCTCAGTCAGCTTAGAGATTCTTTTCCTGGCGTACCTTATTCCTCTCTATTTTTCCTGTATGCTCGGAGCTTACCTTTTCTACATTCAGCATAACTTTCCGACGATGAAGTTGCGTCCGCGTGAGAAATGGGAGTACGGGTTTGCCGCGCTTAATTCATCGAGTTTTATGGAGGGGAGCTGGCTGACTCATTGGCTGACGGGGAATATTGGTTACCACCACATTCACCACACTAATTCGCGTATTCCTTTTTACCGTTTACCTGAAGTGATGGCATCGATTCCAGAACTGCAGAATCCCGGACGCACCTCACTCAAGCCAACCGATATTTATCGCTGTATGAAGCTCAAGGTGTGGGATCCCCAGCAGGAAAAAATGGTGGGGTTTGAAGCGATTAGCGCTGAAAGAGTTTCAGCACCACTGTCAGAATCAGGCTCAGCAGTAAGCAAGTAACCCAGGGAAAGTAAAAAGAACCCTTTTTCCCCTCGATATGAATATCTCCGGGGAGCCGACCCAATTTGTCCAAACCAGGCACGCGGGGCGAAAGCCATATCAAAATGCCCACTGTCAACAGAACCAATCCGAACGTCATTAGAGTTTTGGCGAGATCCATTCCCCAGATTTAGAAATGAAGAGACCTGGTGTCAAACGCGAGTTTAAGCTGCGGCTTTGATGAGATTTGCCGGCAACTGTGAGCGATCCGTCTTGCGTTTGCCTTTGCCAGGAATGGTGAATGCTTCGAAATGAATGTTCTGGAGGCGAATGCCGTGTCCACCCACTAAAATCCGCAACACATCCCGTACCATTTCGCCGGAGCCAGAAACGTAAAAATCGGTGTTGTGCCAGTTCCAGTCCTTGGGAAGTTGATGAAGAACATCGGTGACGCGTCCTTCAAATCCCAGCCAGTTAAAGTTAGGTTTAGACAACGCATGAACCGTTTCAACGCCTAAAGCGCGAAACTCATTGCGATACAAAATTTCTTCTTCATTCTGCGCACCCATCAGTAGAACGGAGTTCTCGGGGCGGTGTTCCTGGAATTCTTTGGACAAAAGCATAGAACGGATCGGTGCGATACCGGTGCCGCTAGCAATGAAAACCGCATTTCGTCCTGGTTGAGGCGGGTGATACGTGTAAACACCAAACGGCCCCTTCGCAGTAAAAGTATCGCCAGGTTGGAGCTGCTCCATGTAGCTGGAGCCCTTTCCATTGGGAACACACTTGATGCAGAGTTCGTAGCGATTCGCAGAAGCTTCTTCCGGAGAGCTCGCAAGAGAATAGCATCGCCATTCTTTTTTTCCTTGCCCCGGAACATTCACGCTAATGAACTGGCCGGCGGAAAAAGTGAAGGAGCGACTCGCTGAAAAACGAATCTGCATCACGGTAGGAGTAAGCCACCGCTTTTCGAGTACTTCACATTTGAGTTTACGGCTGAACATTCATTTCCTTGTTCACGCGATTCCATTCCCTGGAAATCTTCGACCGATTTAATTCTTTGACCATCCTATTAGAGTGCAAATTGAAGACCATTCGATCCTTCAGAAGACTTTCAGTCAGTTGTGCACCGATCGCACAGGTTGTGGCGCAACTGTGCGTACATTTGAAAATTGCTGAGGAGTAAAGCGATCTTAGGGGGGCCGACTAGGGGCTCGTCAGCGACCATCTCTTAGACACTGCGAAAAGAAGGGGGCCTTTCGGGGCGAGCGGCACCTAAGTTATCGAAATAACAGAGGTTTAGTACACGCTGGTAAAACTATGTTGAGGTGAAGGGCTGAATGTTGGGCATCCGTCTAGGGCAAACTCAGTCGCAATATAAATGGCCTTCGGATTGCACCCTAATTACGCACAATCAATCTTGGTCCTGTTTTCCCGTGCCCTTGTGTCGAGGTCTGTGTGCGAAAATTGATTCTAAAAACCTGGTCTGCAGCTTTCCTATTTGCCTGCCTTCTTTTCTTTCCCACGCTCACGCTTGCCGATGAAATTCTCGAGTCCACGGTTGAGCAACTGACCCATACGCTATTCGAACGCATCGCTGGTCGTCCGATTTTCAAAGATGACCCGCGCTTTCGTCCCATGTATGCGCTGGTTGCCAATGGGCGATTTGCGGAAGCCGCACGGGTTGCGACTGCTGATCCGGGCTTTTCTTCGATCACCATGCGACTCATGGTGACACCATGGTCGACCAGAGAACGTGAAGTCATAACGGAATTGAACGATTTCACTGTGATCTTAATGAAAGCCGCGGAAAAGGAGATCGACTTTCGTCGCACTCTTATCGATGACACGTTTTATTCGATCAATCTCGAGCTCACCCAGTACATGAAACAAGGGAATAACGTGAATTTGGGTCTCGATGGCAGATTTGATCCCACTAGGTTGGATGCAGAGGGAAAAAACACGCTTGATCCACGTCTCAATTTTCTGAGCGGGACGCGTCCTGAAGTTTTACGAGTCATGTTTCGAGGAGATGTTCCGATGTTTATTCCCGTTTCGAACGGGACTTCAGATGGTGTTGATCTCAATCAGCCTCGCTACCCGAAAGGGTGGGTAGTCCGATCCAACACGGGGGTGGACTATCTAAAACAAAACTTCGATGTATCGGGATTTGTGACCATTCGTCAGGGTAATGTATTGAAGCGCGTCGAGCACATGGTGGCGATAACTTCTGCGGAAATTATCGATATGGGCAGTCGCTTCCCGCCCGCTCCGCACGCCATTGCAGGAGTTCTCAGTTCCCGCGCCTGGGCCGCAGCCCATCTCAACATGGGAACTAACCGGCGAGCCGTGTCGGCGGCATTTAGTGAGTTTTTGTGTACCGAAATGAACGACATGCGAGACACGAGCATGTCTACGGAATGGATTCGCAGAGACGTCGATCGTAAGCCAGGCGGTGAAGCGCTGGCTTTCCAAACGGATTGCCGAGGTTGTCACGCCGGCCTAGACCCTCTAACTCAAGCCTTTGGAAAGTATACTTATGAAGGGACACGAGTTTCCTACGATAACAATATGTACGGCAAGGTCGTATCGGGATCGGTGGCAGCCAATGCATCAACTTATCCTGCGGGTTATGTTCCGGCCAATGAAAGCTGGGTGAATCTTTTTACACAGAAGCAGAATGCAAAGTTTGGTTGGAGAGGCGCAACTTCAGGGTTTGGGTTAAAGCAATTCGGCGAGATGCTTGCTAACAGCCGTGCTTTCTCCGCTTGCATGGCCAAGAAAGTATTTAAAGAAGTGTGTCAGCGTGAAGTGAGTGCCGCGGAAATGGCTGACATTGAAGCGCTCGCCAATATCTTTGAGGGCAGCAATTACAATATGAAGCGCCTCTTTGAGCATGCTGCAGTTTTGGGCCGATGTTTCTCCGCGCCAGGTATGTGAGGTTAGGATGTTTTTGACGTCTTTAAAATTAATAGCATTTGGTTTTTTGCTTGGTTGTCTCGCGGGCTGCGGGCTCGAGAGCGGACCACTTCGCGGTTTGATGAGCGGCACGGTTGGGGTGAAGAATTTCGCTCAAGCCAAAATTCATTTTGATGACGCGACAGAAGTCCAGCCGGACGGTGATATCAACAATACCCAGGCTTTGGCCAATATTCTTCTTCCAGGGGCGAGCGATGTCCACAACTTAAGCCCTGAAGGATTTCTCGGCTTTTTAGGTTTGGCTGGTGCTTATTGCGAACAAATGATTGATACCGATTTGGCTCTACCCGATACCGGAGGCATTCGCCGTGCGCTGGATGGTGTGATCAAGGCGAGCGGAGTTGCGGGCCTCAATCCTGCCATTCGGACCAAAGTATTGCGTCGCTACACCGAACTTTTTTGGAGACGTCAGCCCACCTCGGAAGAAGAGGCTTCTCTTATGGAGGCTCTTTCAGAAGCAGAACAGGGCGGTAGTCTGAAGCAAGTTTTGTTGGTGGGATGCACCATCGTAGCGGGTGGCGTGGATTCCCTTCGGTTTTAGAGGAACGTTATGAAAAAACAGATAAAAAATAATCTATTGCTTCCACCGGGACATAAAAAGCCGGTTACGCGAAGAGATTTTATCGCCCACGGTTTGGTTGGCGCCTCGTCGTACTTAGTTCTTCCCTCACTTGTGGACGTTTTTTTAAGTCAACGCGCTTTGGGTTCGCCCCAATGTCCGGATCTTACCGGTTCGACCATGGTGCCCTTGATTGTGATCGATCTCGCGGGAGGAGCCTCTCTGTCAGGTAACTGGCTGCCCTTGGATAAGGATGGAGCACAGCTTCCGAAGTATCGGCGGGTGGGGATACCGGAAAAACCCATGCTGGATAACACCATGGGTGCCCCGATCATTAATGCGCGTGCGGAAGGTGTCGCCGGCATCTATACCGCGATGAGAGACCCTCGCTACGTTTCGCCTACGGCGATAGCGGGTGCGCAGTTTGGTGCGGTGGCCGTAGCTTCGTTCAATGACTCGACTGAGAACACGATGAACTTTACTCGCTTAGCAGCGCAGGCGGGATTGGTGGGACAGAAATTTGAAGCGCCCCTGACAAACCTGGGCTCGGCATCGGGTGGGTACGCTCGGGATATTCGTGCGATTGCGCGTTTCAAACCTCTGTTTATCTCTGACCAGAACACTCCCCAAAACGCCCAAAGCATGGGGGCTGTTCTTAACCGTGAGCTTACAGCAGGACAGCGCCAAACGGTGCTACGGCATCTCGCCCGAATGGGAACAGGTCAACTCGACAAACTGCGCGGTATGAATGCGGGAGAAGAGCTTAAGGCGATTATGGAATGCGCGCTCGGACGTAGCGCGAGCAAAATTATTCCCTCCAGCACGGTGGATCCGGCGGCCTACCCGGAAATGGTCGAGACTTGGCAAATCGCGGCCAGCGATCCAGATTTTGTAAATAGACTCAGCAAGAAGACCCGTGGGCAGATGGCGGCCATTGTACACAACGTACTGCAAGGTAACGCGGGCTCTGCGACGGTTGTTATCGGTGGCTGTGATTATCATAACGGCCAGACTCCCAATCAGGGAGGACACGGGGACGTTAAGGAACAAGAAATAGGTGAGCTCATCGGTAGGATCATCCAGTCAGCGTACCGGTATCAAGTACCGGTTGCGATCGCCTTAATTAGCGACGGCAGCGTCGGAGTGGCGGATGCCAATTTGGGTTCTCGCATCTGGACCAACGATGACAGCGGCAACTCAATGGCGGTGATGGGTTTTTACGATCCCAAACACAATCCCGCAACGCCGTTAAATGGCGAGGGCATGATTCGTACCCAAACCGGCAGCTACAACTACGTGGCGGGCGCTATTGAGCGGATGGGCGTTGCGTCCTCAGAAGTATCGAATGCGCGTCAGGGAGCCTATTCCCTATTTCTCAATTACATGGCTTTGAATTTTAAAGATGCGGACTCGCGTTTTGCTTCTTTGGTGGGCGATCGTGAGTTTCCGACAAAAAATATTGCTAAGGCTCTTCTCTTTAATCCGAAGGATCGAACGAGGAAGTAGTTCATGAGGAAACTGTGGCACGTTGGAACTTAGTCATTTTAGTTGGTGCTTTGCTCGTGCTTTGCACGAGCTGCGGAATAGGCACCGACTCACGCCAACGGGTGGGCGGACTGGGTTCAGGAATCGCCGCTTACAAAGCCACTGTCTATCCCATTGTTCGAAAAAAATGCGCTGACTGCCACGGACGTTCGCGGTTTCCCTATTTCGCGGGAACCGAAGTCGATAAATCCTACCGCGTCGCCAAAGAGTACGTAAACTTTGAGGATGCGGCCATATCCACACTTGTGGAACGTTCGGGTGATTTTCATTGCGGACCAAGATGTGCCGGCGGCAAAGATGCCATGCAAGCGGCAATTCAGCGGTGGTGGGATGAGGGCGAATTGTTGGGCCGAGGACGTCCTACCATTTACGGCCCGCTTACCGTCGCCCTTCCAATTAGTGATCTCCTCGTAGCGGGAAGACCTGATACTTCGGGTTACATCACGCTTTCTTGGGACCTGGATGAGTGGGGCGAAGCGTTTGTGGGAGCCAAACTTTCTCTCAAAATCCGTGTCTTTGATGAAACGACCTACGAAGTCACGGGACTTGCCTTAAAGACCGGCGCGGTTGCGATTGCGATGCAAGAGGTTCGCCTGCTAGTGAACGATGTTTTCCGGTCTCAAGATTCTGCCTATCTCAACGTCGATAGGTTCGTGCTGCCTAACCTGACGAACCAAGCCCTCTCTTCTTCACCGATGGTGATGAACCGAGCGACAGGGCCGGCAAAAGATACGATTGCTCTCGCGGTGAAAAGTATCAGCACGGGGGGCTGTAAGGATCTCGCTTTGTTCGAAGAAAAAGTTCTGCCGATTATTCAGAGTCCCACGGTGGGATGCACCGAGTGTCATGGCGCGAGCAATCCTCGTAGAGGATTCCGAGTAGATACGGGGCTTACGGCTGAAGCCATTTGCGCCTCCTCACTGAGCCGCATTGATCGCGGCAACCCGTCGCAATCGAAACTTATCCAATGGCCCCTTCTGGGCACACCGATGGGAACCGTACCGAAAATTACGGACGATCAAGCGAGCGAAATTCTTATCTGGATTACTCGCGAAAGCCAGTAGTTCTAAAAGGTGCCTAGCACCTCACGGAACCTTTCAGGCATTCAGATTGCATAACAATAAATGTAATGCGCACTCATCTTATAAGAGATCCCTTTTGGCCCTATCATGTCACTACTCGATCAAATAATAAGGAATGGTTTCAGATTCCGACCGCTCGGGTGTGGGAGATAGTAAGCCGTCGATTAGAGCAGACAACTACGAGATACGATATTTGGGTCCATGCTTTTGTGCTGATGTCGAACCACTTCCATCTGATGGTATCGGCGCCGCAATGCAATTTGGATCGAGCTATACGATTTTTAAAAACAGAAGTTTCTCGAGACATTGGACTGGAATCTGGACGCATCAACCATATTTTTGGGGGACGCTATCGGTGGTCTTGGCTCGCTGACCCCACGGCATGTGCTTACGTTTACAAGTATGTCCTGCGCAATCCAGTGCGTGCAAGAATGGTTTCCCAAGTTGAAGAATACGCCTTCGGTTCTCTAAATGGGGCCCGTTTACCTCTTGTCGAGCGGATCGACGAAACTTGGAGCCTGATTCCGAAAGATTTTTCTAGCCGTTTGAACTGGCTAAACAAGCCTACGCCAAAAGAGCTTGAAGCCCTCCTTTCGCAGGCTGCGGTAAGGAAGCAGTTCGGATTCAGCAAGCAACGAACTGTTTTTCTGAAAGAGCGGAAGCTCAGGGAAAGTTATTTCGGTTCCGAGAGGTGCTAGGCACCTATTGGAACCTAGCGGCGACGCATCTTCTTAACACGCATCTTGCGTTTGGCTTTGCGGCGACGGGCAAGCTTGGGATTCTGCCACTGTTGTTGCCGTGTTCTTTTGATGCGGGCCTTTCTCTTTGCCTTAGCGCGCGCCGTTTTCTTTGAAGCCATTTCGAAACCTCGTAAATAACGTAATAAACCCCCTTTTCTAGCCTCACTTCGGGGTGAGCGTCAATGCGAACCTGAGCCTAGGCTTAAGGGCGGGATTCGACCCTTACGTGAGATGCCGCTTTGGTAGCGAGTTTCCGGGCGGCGGCAGTTGTTTTGCCGGTAGCGAGAGCTACCCCCATTCTGCGGAACTTATGGGCGGTAGGCTTACCGAAGATGCGGATATCCGTGTTTTTAAGAGAAAGCGCGCTTTCAAGCCCTCGGTAGACAGGCCGGCCCGACTTCTTAGCCAGAATAACAGCCGAAGCCGCAGGGCCGCGGTAGTTGATTTGGGGAATGGGGAGACCCAAAACGGCTCGGACGTGCAAATCAAACTCCGACAAGTCCTGGGAAATTAAAGTGACCATTCCCGTATCATGGGGACGCGGCGACAGCTCCGAGAAAATGACTTCGTTTTTGGTGACAAAAAACTCCACTCCAAAGAGCCCGGCGCCCCCAAGATAATCCGTGATCTTTTTCGCCATCCGTTTGGCTTGTGTGAGCTGGGAGGAGGAGAGAGGCGCGGGAATCCAAGACTCTTGGTAGTCTCCCCGTTCCTGTCTGTGCCCGATGGGGTCGACGAAAAGAGTGGGGCCCTTAAACTGCTTGACCGTAAGGAGCGTGATTTCTAGTTCGAACGGAATAAACTCTTCTACAATGACCTTCTTGTTGTCTCCCCGGGCTCCTTGCTGAGCGTAGTGCCACGCCGGAGTAAGCTGGCGAATGTTCTTCACCACTGACTGGCCTTTGCCTGAGGAGGACATGCAAGGTTTGATAACGACGGGAAATCCAAGAGCGAGAGCTATCGAGTGCAGTTCTTCGGATGAATCGGCGTAAGCGTAGCGAGCGGTTCTCAGTCCCAGTTCTTTGGACGCTACATCGCGAATGGCGTCGCGATTCATAGTCAGGTGTGCGGCAAGCGCGCTAGGCGCGACCTGAATGCCGCTGGACTCGAACTCTT
>JBGSIC010000004.1:0-276825 GCA_041751875.1 Bdellovibrionota bacterium | reverse complement strand
ACGATCAACATTGTCACTCGTCAGCGCCCGGACTTCCTCAGCAGGGTCACTTTGAAGCGTGAATGATTGCGCGGTGGAAGTGGATGTTATGTTCCGCGTGGTAGGCGGGGTTGTAGCCCAGTAGTTCCGTGTTACGAAAACCCGCGCGTTTGAGCATTTGCTCCATGCACTGACGGTTCGGATACCACCAACTACGTGAGTCACCACCCGCATCGAGGTACTGCATCACGGGCGCGCCATCTTCTTCAACACGCGAGAGTTGCTGGGCAAGCACTAAGGTGCCACGGCAAAGCGGCGCGATTTTTACAATCGCTTTCATGGGGGAGAATGTATGCAAAAGCACGTCGCCGAGGAAAACCATGTCGAAGGGTTCACCACCGAGCTTATCCAGAGTGAGGTCGTAAATGGTACTGTGAACGCGTTCCACTTTTGAATTGAGTACCTTTTTACAGAACTCGAAGGGGGCATCAAGAATGCTGTCAGAAACTTCCCGAACACTCGAGGCTTTGTATTCCTGCATAAGCGCCTTGATCGTATTTTCCCGTTCCTCGCTATAAGGCATGTCCCAGTCGGTAATGGAGGGAAGCTCTACCGATGTGACTTTGGCGCCTCGTTTTTCAAATTCGAATGCAAAGAAACCTGTCGCGGAGCCGATGTCCAATACGCGCATGCCAGTCATGTCGTTGGGGAAACCAAATTGATCAATCTGGGTACGGTAATCGTAGTGCCCCGGAGTGGTGAGACCATCACCCAATTCAATGGTGTGATACCAGAGTAGTTTATCCAGATTCTTGAAGCCCTTTTCTTTGGCTTTTTCGGCAAACAGTTTAACCGCTTTGTCGTAGTCGGCCTTTGCCACTTCGGTGGGTTTCAGTCCACTTTTCGGAGGGGAAAGTTTTCCCGCTACTTTGCGGGCAAGACCAGTAAATCCTTCTTTGGCTAATACAAGGCATACACGTTGATAGAGTTTCATGACTTTCCTAAATGGGTGAGGGGATTGGTGGTTGAAGCGGAATTGCTCCTTATTATAGCACCGCGATTTATCAGAGGCTCGCCGCGGGGCAGGACTGTCACCTTTGTGTTTACCCTGTCAGGGGCTTACGCAAAAAAAGGGGAAGAGATTTAAGAGCTTAGCTGAAGACTTCTTGTATACCCGTGGGTTTTAAGCAAAAGCCCCATTTAAGAGGCCAAAATACCCGCATATTATCAATCACTTAATGGGTAGCGGGTTGGCAAGGGGTATGCAATTCCAATGAGTAGGGACACACAGTGAATTACGGCAACACCATAGAACGAAACTTACTTCTCACGCTATTGGGCCTGATCCTTAGCCTTGCTTCCCCCACTCTCCATGCAGAAGGAGGAGGAGCAGCGGTGGGAGCGATTGTCGGTCCTGTTGCAGCCGCTGCCGCTCAAGCAGCCACGGCTGCGATTCAAGCGGATGCGCAAAAACACGTTGCGGCCACCGCAGCCCATGCGGCTATTGCCCAGACCACCATTCAAGCCAACACCACCATGGCGCTTTCCATGAATCAGATGATGATGGCCCAGCAAAATTTACTCGCGACCAAAGAGCTCTTCATGGCGAAGGAAAAAGGTTCGATGGAGCGCATGCAGATTCAACTCGGAGCGCTTGCGGGCGAACAGGCCGCCCAGCGGGATGAGCGCAAAGAAATTCGTGCGATGGAACAGTACCGCTATGATCAGCAGCTTACTCTGGTGCGAGAGCAGGTGAACGCGCAGTTCAAGCTAGCGAAATACGCGGCAAATATGCAGGCACTTCAGCTTGCGCTCGGCGGTGGGGCAATCGGCACGGTGACCTCCCAGCTTACGGCTTCGGCGATACCAGTCAACGCGACCTCTACTTCTTTGTTGGCCAGTGGAGGGCGAGGCGCCATTGGATTTTTATCGGCGACAACTCCTAGTTTAAGTCACTCCGGCGGAGCGTCCCGCGGTGTGGCCAGCGTACCGAATCGGCTTTTAAGCGGGGTCAGTAGTTCCTCGCGCGGCGTTTCCCTCATCGGGCGCCTGGCAGCCGGTAGTTCACGGCATTTAAAGCGGGTGTTAGCGCCGGTTGTTCCGGTAGCGGCTCCCAGACAAATGGCCACACTTGTTGGTGCGGAGAACGAGCGCGCTATCGTTGCGATTTCTTCCACCCCTTCACATGGGGGGCGCCATGCGCGTCGCACGCTTAACGACTAGTTTAGATCACTCGAAGACATCTAAAACGCAAAGCTGGATGGGGGAGGGCTACGCTCTTCCCCTTTCGCTTTTTGGGTGTCATCCGATTGCTCAAGGCCTGAACAACCCCCTGTACAGCCAGCATACGCTGCCAAGTGCAATCCTTCTCAGCACTTACGCCGATAGTATAAAAATTTTGCAATGTGTATACCATTTGTTCATTTTGCAGGCGATCACTGAGGCTAATGAAATCAATAGTTTAACTACGATTTCACGGTCCCCAGTTTGGCAAGCAAAGTGCAATTATAAGGGGTGAACACCCAACTTCGTGCCTACCGCAAGGAAAGCACGAATGAGTTTTGCGACTAGAAGGCAACGAGAATCATGCAGCTTAGAAAGCAACATAGAGCTTCTGCTTTGCACCACCGAAAAGCGCCAGCGCTTTCAGTGCGTATGCTCGCTGGATTTTTGGTCATCGCTCTTTTACTTCCTTCTTTCTCCAACCAAGCTTTCGCGGCATGCGGCGGTGGCGGTGGTTGCGGCGGTAAAGAAGAAGAAGGTGGCGGATCAGGACAAGGCTCCGGGCAGGCTTTGATGGCTCTTGCAGCGATCATAGGCCCTATCGCGGCAGCTGCTGCCCAAATTGCTTCAGCGAACGCTCAAGCGAGTGCCGACAAATTTATTGCGACCACTGCAGCTACGGCCGCCATTACCCAAACTCAAATTCAAGCTTCAACGACGAAACAGCTTGCGGACAACCAACGCCAGATGTCGGAACAGAATTTAGCAGCCACGCGCGAAATCGCCGGCCAACAGGAAGCCAACGCGACAACTCGTTTGGAAACACAGTTGGCGGCTCTTCAATCAGAACGCGAAGCTCAATCAGTCGAACGTGCTGAAATCCGCGGGATTGAACAAAAACGTTTAGATGATCAATTAGCTTTGGTTCGCGAGCAAGTAGACCAGCAACTTAAGCTCGCTAAAATGCAAATCAACTCACAGGTTTTGGCTCAAGCCCTAGCCGGTGGTGGTGGTACGGTTCCGAGTTTTGGTGGGAGTGGTATCGGTATTACCCAAACAGGGATTACCGCGACTTCGGGAACAAGTGGTTTACCTACGGGATTAGGTTCGTCTTTGACGGGAGCGCGCACCGCAACGGGATCAGTCGGTGTGATGCCTTCCCAACAGGTTGTTAACGCGAATCAGAACGCAGGAGCGCGGGGCATGACCGCCAGCATTCCGGCCAGCGTTCGCGCAAGCCAAAATGCAGCAGCGGCTTCCGGTTCGCGTGCAAGTGTTGCTCGAGGACTTGCTTCCGTTCCGTCCAGCGCGGGACAAACCTTCTCGATGGCGAACAACTTTGGACAGAATCTCGCGGCACGCGCCACTAATACGAAGGTGGCCGGCTTAGGCGTGAATGTTCCGGCTTCTCTTTCAAATAAGATGCGTGGAATTGCAGGCCGACTAGGTTCAACGCGCAAGCAGTTCAACCAGATTAGTGAAGAAAACAAGGGCTCAGACTTGAGCAACTTGATTGATAAAGTTCGTCGTGGAACGAACGAAACAAAATTTACTGAATTTCATTCTCAAGAAGCGGCTCCGCAACGCGAAGTCACTGTAGTGGAAAGCCGTAGAGAACTTTCGGGTGCATACAATGCACCCAGCTCCGTGGGCGCAACTCCGTCTCGCGGTCACGGGCATAGGGCGCGCAGCATCGGTTTCTAAAGTTTCTCGGGGGTGGTCAGGGTTTCTGGGCTTTCCCTGACCAAGTCAAATGAGCCGGGAGGTCGAAAGACTTCCCGGCTTCTTTTTTTTCAAAAGGTGCCCATCTACTTCCCGGCCGGGAAGGTGCCAGGTGATTACCCGCGACCTTTACGGCCGGGAAGTAGATGGGCACCTTTTAGGATCGCATTAAATCGGAATAAATATCGCGGTACTGACGGGCGAGGCTGTGCTCATCGAAGCCGCCGACGCTTTGTATTTTCGCACGGGCTTCGCTCACGACCGTTTTCAGTTTGGTCGAGGTAAGAAAATGAGTCAGGTAACGCGAAAGCGTCAAGGGTGAGAGAGGTAACATTTCAGACAGCGCCGGGTGATTATCCATGAAAATAACCGGCACGTCGTAGTAAAGAGCTTCCAAGGCGAGAAAAGGCCAGTCAAAGGCTTGCTCGGTTAAATAAAAGCAAAGACTTGTATGTTGCAATATCTCCGACCAACCCTTGGGACTAAATTTACGACTTTCATTTAAATTCAATGTGCGGGTAGGAAGATGCGGATACTGCGAACCCAATATCGCTTCAAGTTTCTTTAAATCAAAACCTTTGCTGCCATCCACCAAAAGTAAAATGGGTCCGTCGGGTCCAACGGATCGTTGCTCAGCAAAATGCACGTAGCGTCTGGCATTCGGCAGCGCGACCACTATTTTTTCATCGGACAAACCGTAGCAACGTTGAAGCGTGGCTTTGTCTGTTTCGGAGGGGACAACAAAACGGTGGTTAGGAGTGGGAGCGATATGAGAAGCGCCCAGTCCGCGACGAGGGGGCAGCACAGTGGTAATCGTTGGGCACGACAACACGGGCTCCAATCGATCTGCTGGCCGAAAACGATGGAACGCACTGATGTTTGCGTTCTCTACAAAATGTTTCTCCCAAGCCCAGTAAAAGAATGAAGACCCGATTCGTTTGCGCGTATCGAAACGCTTGAGCTGTCCGCTGAAAACTTGATCGGGATGGGTAAGCAGCACGGCACGCTTTTGTTCGACCCAATCGCTGGCTGCAGAGGGATCCCCTTGTGCAGAGACGAGCTGGTCAATGAGCTCTTGAGCGATAAACCCTTGAGTATCAAACTCAATGGCAGCGCGCCCGTCGATACAAAGCCGTGGTGTATGCATGGGAATATTTAACCACAATTTGGACGATAGATAAACGCAAGGCATAAACCCTACGGTCCTAAACCCGAGGGCTTGGACCGCCGTTTGCTAAACCTTGGTTCATGTCCTCGTCCTCTTTCACAATCAAAGGCCTGTTTCTGGTCGGATGTGTGCTTTTTGTCTTAATAGGCCTTCGGTTGCGAGACCGGTTTCTGTGCCCGGACCTCATTTTGACTTTTTTTGACGTAGGACAGGGAGATTCTTCGCTTATTCAGCTTCCCGGGGGCGGCACGATCCTGGTGGATGCCGGGGGAGGAGTCGGGGAATGGAACATAGGGAGTGCGGTGCTTTTTCGTGAGCTGGCCCGCCTCGGCATCTTGCATTTGGATTTGGCGCTGCTTAGTCACCCTGATCAAGACCATATCGGGGGCTTTGTCGGTCTCTTCGAATCTCTGGGGATCGGATCTTTTTACCTGAACGCCACTTTTCTTCGCCCCTTGAACAAAGAAGTGGCCGCTTTGATGTCACCCTCCCGGGTGAATGATACCGAATTTGTGGGATGGAGTTCTCCCGGTCGAATGTACTGGGCCGGGGCCAAGCTGCTTTTTCTTCCGGTCTTAGCCGGAAAATCAAACAATGATCGTTCGCTCGTCCTTTTTCTGGAGTTCGAAGGGTGCCGCGTTCTTTTCTCAGGCGATTTGAGTCGCCTGGGCGAGCGTTCCCTCCCGCAACTTCCTGCTCCGCTAAGTGTCCTTAAGGTTAGCCATCACGGAAGCCGCTATTCCAGTGATCCCGTTTGGCTATCCCAGATCCTTCCGCGTTATGCCGTGTTCTCTGCTGGGCTTCAAA
Source organism: Bdellovibrionota bacterium (assembly GCA_041751875.1). Lineage (GTDB taxonomy): Bacteria > Bdellovibrionota > FAC87 > UBA2466 > JACKAF01 > JBGSIC01. Next base: position 270,926 of record JBGSIC010000004.1, on the reverse strand, counting down.
ACCCCTACGGGCATCCTCATCCCGAAACGACGGAACGGTTCAAGGTAAGTCGAGTTTTAAGGACGGATTTGCACGGCTACGTGCGCTTTAGATTTCAACCAGGTGGCAAGGCTACGTGCGAGACGGCATGGGGACCGTGTGGAGAGTGGGCGTGCGAAGATTCCTTGCGATAGGGACGAACCAGTTCGTTAAGAATTTCTCGTCCGAGAATCCGATTGCCATACCAGCCCGGGTGGCCCGGGTCACGAAACATGCCGCAGGCTTTGTAATCATTTTCCATTGCGTTGTAGGTGTCGAGATAATCAATCCCTTGCTTCTTGAGTAAGCCCAGCAAAATGTTGTTAATCGAGCGATCCTGGTTGAGAAAAAAGACGAGGTCATGAAAAGGGACTACGAGAAAGCGCGCCCCTTTTTTATTCGCAGAGGCTTTCATTTCCTTCAAGACCGTCGCCAGTCGAGAGAGAAGCTCGGGGTCGCGGTACATTTTCTGCCAAGCCGGGTACACTCTCTTATAGAGGTACGCGCTCGGCCCTCGTTCAAGTTCTTCCACCACTTGTTCATGGCACGACAAACTAGGTTGTACGGCTTGTTCAGCGGGAAGGTTGGCATCAAGGTTTGTCTCATTCGTAGGTTCGTTGGAAAGCCTGCGCGCCAAAGCGGGACCAACAATGCCGGCTAAATACTTCGCCGTGGGCAAAAGCTTGAAGTTGTCTTTCACAAATCCGCGCGCCTTATCGCGACGGCTGCCATAATCATCCACGCTAGCGAACCGCGTTTCTGGAGTAGATAGGAGCGAAAGCAAAACAGCCTGAGCGGGATAGATGTCGTTGAAGTTAAGAACATAAACAACGGTATCGAAAGATTTCTGTTCTAAGGCTTTCTCAACGGAGGAGCGAACTTCAAGAAGGCCGTAACCCGGAACCGAGTAGTTGTACGTGTCGAAATGGTCTTGCCGCTTTTGAATCTGTTCTACGAAGCAGTTTTCGTCACTGACTGTGGCGCAAAATCCCACGGAATCTCCCACAAAGGCGATGCGGTGTTGGCGTTCGCCTCGGGGCAGGGCTTCCCGACGGCGATTTTTTACCGTAACCCAAGGGGCTTTGTATTCTTCCACGAGCTGAAAATAAGGGAACTGACCAGGAGTGACTTCCAAGAACGAAAAGTCTCGGGGCAAGATGACCCCCCGTACGAAGAGCTCAAGAGCACCAACAATGAGTAGGCCGACGATGGAAAAGGCTAGAAGTTTTCGCAGCATGCAGAGTTTGAGAGGCATCGAGAGGCGGACTTCGCCCCCCAAAGTGAACTTTAAGCTGTATCGGTGCAGGGCTCGATCCCCTTAAAGAGATTGGGGTTTTTTGCAGCAGGAAAGATTTTTTAATCAAAACCCAATGGAATCCCACGCTTGGCAGGGGTGTAGGATTGACACAGGGCGGTACGTGCTCTATGACGGGTCATTCGAAACCCCTATTACAAACGATGAAAAAGACGCTTTCATTTGGGTTGGTGAGTCTCTTCAGCTTCTTATTTGCCACGATCACCTTCACGCCGCTTTTCGCCGGAAACCAGGATCCGAGTCCCATGGCATTTTTGTTCGCTCGCTGCGCTGCTGATCTCGCTGAACAGAGTGATGCGCTTAGAATTCAAGATGCGATGAGTGAGAAACGGGTTCAGTACTTGACCAGGATGGCTGAACGAGAAGTCAAAGACGTGGAGATTTTGCGCCATGTTTATCAGTCTCTGCTGCCTTCAGTGGAGGAAAAACCAATCGAACAGAACCACACTCCCTTAGTTAACTCTCTACTGAATTTACTTCAGTCGTACGAACATCCGGGGGAAACCTCTCGCTTTCTTGCCCGTCTTACCCATCGCCATATGGATTTAGCGCGTAATCCCGAGAATCTGATGGAACCCAACGTTTTTGAGGAAGTGGTGAGGGAAAAAATCGTCTTTGCTGCCATGGCCAGCCTGCGCGCTCGATTTTTCGAGGTCTTATTTCAGACGGTAAGAGGCCACCGTTCTTTTGAGGAAGCGTCCCGGGAGGACGTTAAATTCGCGCTTAATATTGCGTTTCTGGATGTGGGAAAAGATTTTTTAGGCGTTCCCTTCGAACAAATATGTGACGGCTGGAATCAGTCGAGCAACCGGCAGCGCGTTTCTATTCTTTTAAGAGAAGTGTATTTCTCCAATGCGTCTGAAGATGTTTATCAGGCTGAGCGTGGAATGGTAGCTTTTGGTTTTAGAGAATTTTTAGAAAAGCACCAGCTTCCCCCGTTTCTTCTGATGGACCTAGAAATTCGTCTGTTGATTGCTAGAACAGTCGATGAAATGAGCGAAGAGACGCCCCAGTTTATTATAGGGTGGGAAGAAGACAATTTTCAGTAAACCTCTTTTGTTAATGAAAATCATGAGAATCGACGGGTTCGAAACCCCGTTCGGCGACTTGCAGAGGCGCTGCGGTTTCCACAATCACGTGATACACCTCACCGTCTTGGGCTTTTTCTAAGCGCCCTCGGCAGTGCAAAAAAGAATGGCTCAGAAGAATCTCACGGTACTTTTCGTAAATCGCATTCCAAATAACTAAATTAATAAAGCCAAACTCATCTTCCAAGGTAATAAAAAGAACCCCGCTTGCCGTAGGGGGCATTTGACGGCAGATCACAAGACCTGCCACATCAAGCTTTTTTCCGCGTAGGGCTTTGCCTTTATTCACCACACGGGAATCACAAATTCCTTCAGATACAAGCTGTGGCCTAAGAAGAGCCACAGGATGTTGATAAAGAGAGACTCCCTGGGCTTCATAATCCAGTGATACTTTTTCCCAAGGAGATTCCTTAGGCAAAGAAGTCGAATCAGGTAGATAAGAGAGATGATATCCGTCTTGAAGGTCCAGCGCCTGAATCTGCCAAAAGGCTTCCCGGCGATTCATCTTTAGGGGTTCAAATCCATTGGCCGCTGCGATGAGAAAGAGATCCCGGTGGGTAAGTACGTGAGGACTGAGTTTTGTTTTTAGGGCATCAATAAAGTCGAGAAACGAAGCCGCCTGAATACCTTCCAAGGCTGTTCCCACTTTCTTTGCCAGGCCAGAGACTTCCCGGTACCCCAAGCGGATCTCCATGGGGTTTTCCAAAAAGGAATCCCATCTGGATTTTCCGATAGCCACAGGCAGAAAATTCACCCCGTGTCTTTTTGCATCAAAAATCAAACTGTGAGCGGTGTAAAAACCCATTGGCTGAGAGTTGAGAAGCGCGCAGACAAAGGCGTCGGGGTGATGGCATTTCAAATAAGCAGTCGTGTAGGCCAAAATGGCAAACGAAGCGGCGTGTGATTCCGGGAAACCGTACTCCGCAAATCCTTGGATTTGAGAGTAAATGCGATCGGCAAACTCTTGTGAGATACCTCTGTCGAGAAGTGCTTGGCGAAATCGTTCGCTAATACTGACGAGTCGGTTGGGCCATCGTCTCCAGCTGCCCATTGCCCGACGCAGTTCATCCGCCTCTCCGGGAGAAAAGCCTGCAACCACCATGGCCATTTTCATGATTTGTTCTTGGAACAAAGGCACGCCACAGGTTTTGCCCAATATTTTTTCCAGATCGGGATGGGGGTAGAAGATTTGTTCTTTTCCTTGTTTTCTTTTGAGATAAGGATGAACCATTTCCCCTTGAATAGGGCCTGGGCGTACAAGGGCGATTTCTACTACTAGGTCATAAAAACAACGGGGCTTTAACCGAGGTAGCATGTTCATTTGCGCTCGTGACTCAATCTGAAAAACACCGATGGAATCAGCACGTTCGAGCATCTGATAAACCGCAGGGTCTTCTGCTGGCACGGAGGCTAAATCGAGAGTCTTGTTGTAGGTTTCTTTGAGGTAAGTAAAAGACTTTTGAATCGCTGTCAGAATTCCCAAGCCGAGTACATCGACGCGAACAAAACCCAGGGCATCGAGATCATTTTTATCCCATTGAATGATGGTTCGATTCGCCATGGCAGCGGCTTGCACAGGAATACTGCGGTTAAGGGCATCGTGGCTCAACACGAACCCACCCACATGGGTTCCTAAGTGCCGGGGAAAACCCAGAAGCTCTTGTACAAGACGCAAGTAAAGATCGAGCTTTCCAGGAGAGACTTCAGGGATTTTAGTGTGGAGTTCAGAAAAGGAAAGTGTGTTCAGATTTCTCTTATGGGCGTGCAGCAGCAGTTTTTCCACGCTTTCCAGGGGAATCGAAAGCGCTTTGGCGACCTCCCTGAGGGCAGACTTTTTTCGATAGCAAATCACTTCGGCGCTAATCGCGGCCCGGTGTCTTCCATAGCGAGAGTAGAGATACTGAATCACTTCTTCTCTACGTTCATGCTCAAAATCGATATCAATATCAGGGGGCTCTTTTCTCTCTCGTGAGAGAAAACGTTCAAAGAGAAGGCTCATTCGGATGGGATCAATTGCGGTGATCCCCAGCACGTAACACACCACGGAGTTGGCAGCGGAACCGCGACCCTGACAAAGTATATTCTGCGAGCGGGCGTAACGCACAATATCCCATGTGGTAAGAAAGTAATCCGCGTAGCTGAGATCGCGAATCAAAGCCATTTCGTGAAGCAGTTGCTTGCGGACTTCGTGGCTTATTCCGCTGGGGTAGCGTTTCTCTGCTCCTTCCCAGACTAGCTTTTCCAGATAAGCATCTGCGGTATACCCTTGTGGGATCCATTCCTGAGGGTAGTGATAGCGAATCTCATCCAAGGAAAAATCGCAGCGCTCTACCACCTCCAGAGTGTTGGTTAACCATTCGGAATGATCGGAAAATAAACGCCCCATCTCTTCAATCGATTTCAGATGCCGTTCGGCGTTGGGAAGCAGACGAAAGCCCGATTCACAAAGAGGCTTCTGGTGATGAATACTGGTGAGCACGTCTTGCAAGAGTTTGCGCTCTGGCACATGAAACAAAGGTTGGTTACTGGCTACACAAGAAATGCCGTGCTTTTTTGCGTATTGCACCGCTAGAGGGACGGTGTTTTGTCCGTCCAGAAAACGACTCACTACCAAATAAAGTCTGTCTTGATAAAAGGCTTGATAGTGAAGAAGGGTTTTCTCATCCACTAAGCGAGAATCGAGAAGCAAAAGCGTGTCTTCTAGAAAAGGCGCCTCTTTTGGCTGTACGACTGGCAATACATTCAGCACTTTTTCCGATAGCCACTGACATAAATGACCATACCCATTTCGATTCATCGCAAACAGTCGGGCAAATGGGGTAACTTGAGTACCCACCAAAAGTGGCAAGCCTTGATCTTTGGCGGCGGTGTGCGCTTGGGGAATACCGTAAAACCCGTTGAGGTCGGCAACCCCCAAAGCGGTGTATCCCAGTTCTTTGGCGCGGGCGATCATTTCGATGGGACGCGACGCTCCTTGGAGAAAGGAAAAGTGTGTGTGGGCGCAAAGCTCGGCAAATTTAAAAAGAGCCATGTAAAAACCATTGTTGTTTATTCTCGTCCCAAAATACCCATAGAGGTCGGTGATCCGAATCGGTCGTGACCGTAAAGTATTCTCGAACAGTGGGGCCCTCCCACCACTCGGTAACGAGTTTCTCTGACGGGATCAGTCTGGCATTTTTGGGAGGGAAATAAGGCTGGGGGGGCGAAAAAATAAAAAGAGGCCGAGCGGGGTGAATATAATCAGGTGTGCTTTCGGCGACCTCGGTGGCTAAAGAGAAACTTTTTTCGGGTAAATAAGAGGGCTGTAATTGTGCAAATCCCACATGATTGTCTCCGTAACGAGAACGCCACCGATCCACAAAATTCAGAAGGTCTTGCTTTTGGTTTTCTGTTTGGTCCCACAATGACAACTGGCCTGGGGCGTAAGGGATAGTGTCAGAAACTGTGACTTCAAGCCTTTGCAAAGGAGACTGCCACTGCAGATTTCTCAAAAACTCTTGAATCACTTTAAGAAGAGGGGAAGCTTCTCTAAGAGGTTCCGATAAAGGAAGCGTTTTGAGTAAAGGCATATGAGAGGCTAGGTGGAACTGAAATTTTAGTTCCTTGGCAATGAGTGCACGCCCCTGCAAACGCGTTTCCATCTTAATAAGAGTTTTTCTCAAGCAAAACAAAAGAGAATCCATCTCAAAGATTTCTTCTCCATCTATCGATTCCTGAATCGGCTCAAAAGGATTGACCAAAGGTAAGGTTAAGGAGCGCTTGCCCGTGAGCCAATCACTGAGATCAATCCCCATTTTCCCAAAGCGACGGTTGATAGATTGCGTGTTGAGTTGAAAGAAATCCTTTACCCCATACATTCCAACGCGCTTCATGAAAGAGACAAGCTTTTTTCTTTCACTAAGTTCCTCTTCAATGCTTATGGGATCTCCACAAAAAGGAAGACGATCAATAGGAAGGCGCATGAGCGCGTTCAGGCTTTTTCCGCTGTCGAGTATGTTTTTTTCTTGGGTGGCAAACATTTGTGCCCACTCAGGGCGGTCGACGAGTACCGTGGAGCCTGGGCTTTCAAAAGTGTGAGTCAGATTCTCAAAAGTAGAGAGAATCTTTTGTTCGCCTCCCAACAGTTTTTCTGTCTGCCCGATATCTAAGTAGAGGGTGTTATCCAGTGGGAGAAACACTTTGGGTGTCAGGCAAAAGCAGGCTTCGCTCAGTGTCTTCAGAGACTGGGAACTGCCCAAAAAAAGAATGCGCTTCTTTGTCATTCGTTAATTCCGTTGAGAACTTCAAAGGCCAATGGGGAAGGGCTTCTTTCATCAGAAGAAGCAAGCGAGTTTGAGTGCGTTCAGAACAGAGTTGGAGTTTTCGCAGAAGAGGTACAGGGCAGCCTTTTGTAGGCCTTAAAAAAATCCAGGCAAACAAACTGGTTTGTGTGGCTTCTATTCCTACTTTCCAAGCTTCGTTAGCGGAAGGCACTTTCACGTAAAGAAAACGAGAAAGAGGAATTTGGCCCTGCTGAGACACTAAAGGAGCATAAGGAAGCCCCTCATCAGAAATCCACAAGCTTAAGGGTGGCGGCCCGGGAGCGGAGTTTAAAAAAGATTTCAAACAAGCAAGTGCAAAGCCCGTCGCACACTGACCCCCTGCCGTTCGGATCTGAACAAGTCCCCCTCGTTCCAGGATCTGAGGGACTTTTTCATAAAGTTTGGATTGGGAAAGCATAGGCTCACTCATCACGTTGTCAGGAAATCTCAGGAAAACTCCTTTTTCCCGCCCCCTGTTTTTCAGAACATACATATACCATACATTTGTATGGTATATGGGGCAAGGAGAAAGAAGCCAGAAGGGAGACCCTCTAAACCCCCGAAAGGAGACAGTTTAAAAGGGGCGAAGACTTAGACACTGTCCGGGGAATGAAAAAGGTGAAAAAACAAACCCATAGTAGGACTTAAGCGAAACGCCCCCTCCAGTGTGTACAGCCTGTATACGCCGAAACCCGAATTTCCCGAGCCGCGCAGGCTCGAATAACCCTGGGCCGCCCCTTGCATTAAGAAGAAGAGGTGGGTGGAGTTTTATGAAACGTTTGTTCTTACTTCTGAGCGTCGTGCTCATGTCTGGCTGCCAAATCAAATTCACCGAAAGTCTCATTCCCCAAGGCGGTAACGGGCACTTTATCAGCGAAGACTTTTTAGTTACCCACGCGGTAGGCAATGGTTTTTTGGCCGATCAAGGAAATTTAGTGTACTCCGTTGCCGGAATCCGCAGTGCTTTCGATACTTCCTACGTAAATAGCGCCAACTACGACATCGGTTATTCTCCGCAAGGTGCACGCACCGGAAGAACGAATCTTTTTATCGTCAACTATTCCGGTACACCCATTCGCTTGGAACGATTTGATCTCGAGGGAGATTCCTCAGACTTTGAAGTGGAATTTGAGCAGGATTTCCCTATCGATTTAGCCGCACATTCACAAATCGAGTTTAAAGTCTTTTTTAATCCAACGCAGGCCAACCGAGAAAGTAGCGCGCGTTTAGCCATTCATTCCGAGTCAAATGGCAGTGCGTATTTTAAACTGTTGGGAACGAGCAAGGATCAAGCGATTTTACGTTTGTCTTCAGGTGAGGGAGGAAACTCAAAGTATCCTTTGCCCAATGGTTATCATGTCATTGCTAATATACCGCCTTCTAGCTTCGCCTTGAGCAACGTATCTGGCTGGCATTTTGAGAATCTCCCTCGGTCTACGCGCGTGTATCTAAGGAACCGAGGCTCGCAGCCGTTGACGATTTCGGACACGCGCTTGGTGGGAGATCCCGGATTCAGCATCGACGGCGATGTCCCTACGCGACTTGATAGTAACGAAGAAAAAATGATTCGAATCCGGTTTGAGGGACAAGCCGCAGGAAACTTTTCCACCAAGCTCATAATCAATAGCTCCGACCCGCGTCATCCGGCATACCAAGTCAGCATTCACGAGGTGAGCAAAGGCGCGCAGCCTTATCCGATTTTTCGTATGACAAGGGCGGATGCTGCCACACCATCAGCCCCTTCGGCTCCGGCGGAGTATCCTCAGTTTAACGGGAGCGTGACCAGACCCTCCGTTTTCCACGCTAAGCTCCATATTTTTAATATCGGTTCAGCCCCTCTTAGCTTACCCGCCAATGCGCTTTCTTTTGATCGTGCTAACAGCGGGTTTACGGCCAATTTTTCTCAGGAGATTAACATTCCTGCAGGTGGGCGTTTTTCTCTTCCGGTGGACTTTGAAAGTAATAGATCCAATTCTACTGTAGCCATTCGCTTACCCAATGGGCCTTGGGCTTCAGCGCAAACTACGCAAAAAGTCATTACTTTGCAGGTGGAAGTCTCTCTTCAGCCCGGAACCGTTGATCTGTTTGTCCAAGGATACGACGATGAGGGAGATGGTGAAAGCGAAGAGGACATCCGTGTCCGTAGAGGAAGCAGAGTCCTACTGCACTGGCGCACTGAGCGTGTGGGTTCATGCAAACTTTTCGGAAATGATGATGTTGTCGAAGAAGAACTTACCAACACACCCGAAGCTGGCTACGAAGTCGGCCCACTCGATCAAGACGTAAAATACGAACTTATCTGCACGGCTCTCAATGGGGCGACGTTGCGAGATGAACTCGAAGTGGAAGCCAGAATGTTTCCTAATCTTCCTGGGTTAGGTAATTAGGCGTTAGCAAACTTGACTCGTTACTTAATTCCCATGTCTTTCTTTTTAAGCTCAAGGACGCGGTCGCGCAGTTTGGCGGCTTTCTCAAAGTCCAGGTCTTTGGCGGCCTTTTTCATCTGCTTTTCTAGTTTCGCAATCGTAGCCGGAATACTTTCCATTGTTTCGGCTTCGTAAGGAGCGGTCTTCTCCGCTACTTTCACCAAATCATGGTAGTCCAGTTGCTCTGGATCGTAGAGCGATTTGAGAATTGTCTTTTTCACTGAAACGGGCGTGATGTTGTGTTTTGTGTTGTACTCTTCTTGAATCTTCTTGCGACGAGCCGTTTCTGATAAAGCGAACTTGATGGCATCGGTTTCAACGTCCGCATAGAGAATAACGGTACCTTCAATGTTGCGGGCGGCTCGGCCAATCGTTTGAATGAGCGAAGTTTGACTGCGCAAAAAGCCTTGTTTGTCAGCATCTAAAATTCCCACCAAGCCGCACTCGGGAATATCTAGTCCTTCACGTAAAAGGTTGATTCCCACCAGAACGTCGTACTGCCCCAGGCGCAACTGGCGGATAATTTCTACACGTTCAATCGTATCCACATCCGAATGGAGATAACGCACTTTGAGTCCTAGTTTTTGGTAGTACTCCGTCAGATCTTCCGCCATGCGCTTGGTGAGTGTGGTGACTAGGGTGCGCAACCCTAGCGCTGCCTTTTTTCGGATTTCTTGGAAAAGGTCGTCTACGCAACCTTTTGCGGGGCGCACCACAACGGTGGGATCCATGAGTCCCGTCGGACGAATCAGTTGTTCAATGACTTTGCCGCGCGTTTTGGCGAGCTCATATTTTCCCGGTGTGGCAGACACGTACACCACTTGGTTGATGAGACTCTCAAACTCTGAAAAACTTAACGGGCGGTTATCTAAAGCCGAGGGCAGGCGGAAACCGTGTTCCACGAGAGTCATCTTGCGCGACTGATCGCCGCGGTACATGCCGCCCACCTGCGGAACGGTGACATGGCTTTCGTCCATGAAGAGTAAAAAGTTAGGCGGAAAATACTCCAGAAGGGTAGGCGGAGGAGCACCCGACTTTCTGCCCGTTAGGTGGCGACTGTAGTTTTCAATGCCGTTGCAGTAGCCCATCTCTTCGAGCATCTCGATGTCGTAAAAAGTACGGCTTTCCAGACGCTGCGCTTCGACCACTTTGTTTTCGGCCTTTAAGTTATTCAGGCGGGGGCCTAGTTCATCTTGGATGGAGGAAACCGCACGGCGCAATTGTTCTTTTGGTGTGACGTAATGGCTACCGGGGTAAATTTCTAGCTTCTTTAAATCTTCAACGACTTTTCCGCTTATCGGATCGATGCGGGAAATCTTTTCAATCGTATCCCCCCAGAACTCGACTCGGTAACCATAAGTTTCTTCAAACGCGGGGAAAATTTCGATGACATCGCCCCGCACGCGGAAAGTTCCGCGGTGAAAGTCGTAGTCATTGCGTTCATACTGCGTTTCCACAAGATGAAAGAGAAGCTGGTCGCGGCGGTACTCGCCCCCTTTTTTGAGCTTAATGAGCATCTCGCGGTACATTTCCGGAGATCCCAGGCCGTAGATACAAGACACACTGGCTACAATGAGCACATCGGTGCGAGAGAGAAGGCTGCGTGTGGCGGAATGGCGCAACTGATCTATCTGATCATTAATCGCCGAGTCCTTCTCAATAAAAGTGTCGGTGGAGGGAATGTAGGCTTCGGGCTGGTAGTAGTCGTAGTAACTGACAAAGTACTCCACCGCATTTTCCGGGAAAAGCTGCTTGAATTCGGAGTAAAGCTGAGCGGCGAGCGTCTTGTTGGGCGCCATGACCAAAGACGGGCGATTTAGGCGCGCGATGGTGTGCGCCATGGTGAAGGTTTTACCGCTGCCGGTGACGCCCAAAAGGACGTTATCTCTTTGACCTTGCTCTAGATTTTTAACCAGGGCTTCGATGGCGGCGGGCTGATCCCCTCGCGGCGTGAACTCTGATACCAGCTTGAATTTATCCACAAAGCCAGTATACCCAGAGGCAATGGAAGGCCAACAGGGATATTCGCTCCCCCGCGTCGCTATTTTGGGTTACGGCAATCAGGGCCGGGCTCAAGCTTTGAACTACCGTGATTCCGGTGGGCAAGTGATTATCGGCGCACGAGCCGAGGGGCAAGGCGCAAAGCTTGCGGCTGAAGAGGGATTTGAGGTTTTCTCTTTTTCAGAAGCGGTTGAGCGGGCACCTGTGGTTTTCTTCTTACTTCCCGACCACGTCATTCCCTCTGTTTATCAGGAAGTCCTCCCTCTTTTAGTCAGACACTCGCCCTGGATTGGGTTTGCGCATGGCTTTGCGTATCACTACAAGCTTTTGGAAAAAGTCGAAAACTGCGACTACTTTTTGGTGGCGCCCAAAGGTGCGGGGGCGATCTTGCGAAAGCGCTTTGAGGCGGGAAGCGGTTTACCGGTAGCTTACGCCATCGAGGGGACGGCGCCGCCCGAACTAAAACAGTTTGTACTGGCTTACGCAAAAGCCATTGGTTGTCAGGGGGAACCCTTGGCGACCACTTTTCAGAGTGAAACTGAGTGCGACTTATTTGGTGAGCAGGCTGTTCTTTGTGGGGGGCTGATGGAAATGATTTCCTACGCCCAAGATCTTTTGGTGCGGGAAGGGCATGAGCCTCGCCTGGCTTTCTTGGAAGTATGTTATGAGGCGCAGCGTATTTTGGATCTTCTTCTGTCGGTAGGGCCAGAAGAAATGACCAGGAAGATTAGCCCAACTGCTTTTTATGGCGGGGTCACCCGCGGGCCTAGAGTAATAAACGCCACAAGTAAGCAGGAGATGGAAAAAATCTTTGAAGAAATCCGAGATGGCCGTTTTACCACGGAATGGCTCAATGAAGTGTTAGAGGGGATGCCCCGTCTAACCCAAGCGCGGGCCCAGATTCGGGAGAGTGGCCTTCAAAAAGCTTTTGAGAAAGTACGTCCCTTAATTTCCGAGGAAAAGTGAAAGCATTTAGTTCTGAAGAATTTGGCCGCTTTATCATCGAAGCGAAAATCGTCGGTTTTTTCGATAAGCCGGTCACGTTAAAGTCGGGAAGAATTTCCCACTGGTATGTGAACTGGCGCCCCGTTACAAGCGATGTGGCTTTATTGGATACGCTTACCGATTTCATTCTCTCTTTTGTAGCGCACAAGAAAATTGGTTTGGATTGTTTCTACGGCGTGCCCGAAGGCGCGACGAAGACGGCCGTGATTACGCAGTTTAAATGGGCAAAAAATCAACCCGGCTTCGAAGTAGGCTCACATTATTTACCGATGGGCCGCGCGAAGCCGAAGCTTCACGGTAATCCAGACGATAAATTTTTTGTGGGTGCGCCGAAGGGTCGGACCCTCGTACTAGAAGACGTTACCACTACGGGTGGGTCACTGATCGAAACGGTCGATCAACTAAAGGCAAGCCAAGTGAATGTGGTTGGAATGATTGGTTTGACGAACCGCATGGAGCAGCCAGTAGACAGAAGCGAAGGAAGCAGCGTGGAAGAACGTCTAAAGAAGCGTTACCCGGGCGTTCCCTATTGGCATATGAGTTCAGCGGAAGAGTTATTGCCTCTAGCGGTTCAACTTCTCAAGCCCGCGAAAGAAATCGTCTCGGCTCTTGAGGCCGAATACCAGGAATATGGAGTCAAGCCTCTCAGGTTCTAAAAGGTGCCTGGCACCTTTTGGAACTTAATCGAAGTCTTGCGGGTAGGCTGCTTCTCGCCAAGCGCGAAATCCGCCATCCATCGAGATAACATTCTTGTAGCCCATCTGCTGAAGAGCATCCGCAGCCAGCGCGGAGCGAAATCCACCGCCGCAGTACAAAATGATTTGGTCGTCTTTATTAGGAATCTTTCCTTCGATGTCCCGCTCAATCACGCCTTTACCTAAGTGAATAGCGCCCTCAATGCGACCCGCCTGCCATTCCATGTCTTCGCGTGTGTCGACGAGATGAAATTTCTCTCCCGCATCCATCTTTTTCTTCACGTCATGGATATCGCATTCTTTAATTTTTGCTTTGGCCTTGTTGACCATGTCGAGAAAACCTGAGGTGTGAGACATGAAAACTCCTTCGGAACAAAATAGTCGCGTTTGCCTGCCCATGCAAGGTGAGCAAACGTCCTAAAACTATTCCACGGACTGGGTGTGGAAAATGGGCTCCATCTTTCGTACCTGATAAGTGACGCCGTTGGCATCCACCCCGGATATCGAACGCGGTTGACTCGTCGGCGGATTAGGAGGGCTAGAAGTCAGCCTCTCGCTACGCAATGAAGCACGAAGGTAGTTGTAAAACATGTAGTTTCCGCTTACATCCGCCTTGTTGGTTCCCAATTTCAAGTCTTCCGTGGTGACTCCAGCCGGAGCAGCCGAGACCTTCTTCGATTTCGATCTTTCTAAGATCGGAAGAACCTGGAGAGGCCACTCGGTACCTTTGGCGTCTTCCGAGTGAATCACTACGAACTCTGTGCTTAGTCCCTGCACATTTGCTAAACAAACTTTTGTGATAAAGCGGTTACGCTCTTGCGCTGCCGCGGTGTTTTCCCCGCAGTAGCTTTCCAGCAGTGTGCCTTCCGGTTTAACTTCAGCAGTTAGGGGCAAGCCCAAGAACAGAATAAAAAAGAAACCTAGCTTCTTCATACCAACCTCCATTAGCTATGGGGCTAGCACTGTTCCTGCCTGGAGTAAAAAGGAATCGAACGGGCTAGGTCGGCCTACCTTGACATTCGGTCGAAACGCGAGGAATTCTCAAGCATTCAGGGGGGTCTATGATTCGACTCGTTTTAGTCTCCATTTTCTTCTCTTTCTCTTGCTTCGCCCAAGTCATTGAAACAGCCACGACGGCCGAGGCGCTTGCGCATGCCGACTCGGACACACTTTTGATTTTTGATTTGGATAACACCATTGTGATGCCTGCTCAGACCCTAGGGGGCGAGGAGTGGTTTGATTACCTAGTGGAAGAAGATTTGAAAAAGGGAACCGAGAAGAGTGTTGCCATTGAGCGCGCTCTCAAGATCTGGAACCAGGTGATGCTAACCACCAAAGTCGTACCGGCTGAAAAGTCTGCCCCCGAACAAATTGCGGCAAAGCAGCGGGCAGGAACCAAGACAATGGCGCTCACGGCGCGTCCTCCCGAGCTCGCCGCTGTTACGCACAAGCAACTAAACAGTGTCGGCATTCACCTGGATAAAAACACGGTCACCAAGGAAACGGTTACGGTGGCCGGAGTGGAGCCTGCGCCCTTTAAGAGAGGCGTGATGTTTGTCGGCGCTCAGAACAACAAGGGCGACATTTTGGTAAAATTCTTAAACGCGCTAAATCTTAAACCTAAAAAGATTGTTTTTGTGGATAACAAACAAAAACATGTCGATGCCGTGGAAAAGGCACTCGCAGGCAGTGGGATTGATTATGTTGGCTGCCGACTGGGCGTAACTGATGCCAAGATTGCCGCGTTTGATACGGAACTAGCGGACATTCAGTTGCAGTATTTTAAAGGCATTCTGAGCGACTCTGCTGCCGATGCGATTCGCAATGCGGGCGTGCAGTAAAACTACTTTTCTGGTTCGGGAGAGGTCATTCGACCGAACTGATCGACTCTAAATTCCGTTCCGGTGAGGTCGCGTCCGGTCATGGATTTTGGAAACGCCTCCATGCCGAATTGCCGTCGGAACAGTTGGCTGGTGAGCTCTACCTCAATCGTCTTGTATTTGAGTGGCTCAGTGCTTTCTAATTCTTGGGTCGCAAGGACGAGAATTTCTTTTTGAATGCGCTCATCGGGGTTTTCTTCTTTGATTTTTGTTCGCTTTAAGATGGGAACAACGATTGCGGGAAGGGGTTCTTGCCTGCCGTTTTGTGCCTCAAACACCAGAAAGTCCATTTCCAGCGATTGCACCCGGGCCAGACACACGCGAGTGATTATCTGGCTAGCGTCATCAGCCTGGAGGGCATTGTCTCCGCAGTCTTGGAGCACAAGAGCGTTATCCAGGGGGACGAGTGCGGCAGCAGAAACGCCCGCAGCCAGTAGAATGAGCATCAAGAAAGACTTCATGGAACCTCCACCCCCAGGGCTAGCATTCTAGCGGGGGGAAAGTCTATAGGAAGGTCATCTGCCCCCTTCCGTGAACCTTACAAAGGCGCCTGGCCGTAGGGCCTAGCTCAGTTCCGACATGCGCGGAAACTTTCGGGCAAACCAGCTAGAAATGTCGTGGGCCACGGCGAGGGCCGCCGGGTAGCATAGGACACTGACAAGCGAGCCAAGAAGCATTCCCCATCCTAGGCCCATGGTGATGTAAACCACAAAGCGGTCAAGCCCACCGATACCGTAGGTTGTGGGCATCAGTCCCACTACAGTGGTCATCGTGGTTAAGAAAATGGGCCGTAGGCGTGTGCGGGCCGAATCCATGATGGCTTCATCAGAGGTAGCGCCTCCCTTGAGGCGTACATTGTAGAAGTCGGTAAACACAATGGCGTTATTGACGATCACACCCGCTAGAGCCACCACTCCCAGCATTCCCATAAAGGTGAGCGGTTTTCCATGCAAGGCAAACGCCCAAATGACGGCAGACGCGCCGACAGGGATGGTGCAGAAAACCAAAATGGGTTGCACTAAGTTTCTAAAGCTCAATACTAGGATAAGAAAGACCCCGAGCAAGGCCACGATAAAAGCGCGCCCCAATGAGGCCATGCTTTCTTGCGTGTCTTGGTCTTCGCCGCCGAAAGCAAAGGTGACGCCGGGGAATTGCTTTTTGAGTTCGGGAATTTTGCTTTTAATAATGGCGTTGGCTTTTTGCGCCGTGATGTTAGTTTGATCCACGGCGGCTCGCACTTCAATTTCGCGTTCGAAATCTTCGTGTTCATATTCCGCCAAGCCTTGGCTCTTTTTCAGCTCAGAAATACGGGAAAGAGGGATGAGATTTTGACTCGCATTGGGAACCTTAAGCGTACCCAAGGTGGCTGCGGACCGTCTTGCGTCTTCCGAAAAAGATACCCGAACATCCACTTCTTCATCCAGGCTGCGCAACGTGGTCGCCACAATCCCTTCATACGAACCCCGAACGGCCATCCCCACTTGAGAAGTCGTGAGTCTAGCGGCAGCGGCTTCGGTGCCATCGACGTGCACACGAATCTCTTCCTTGCCCAGCACGTAGGAGTCTTCGATGTCCGTCACACCCTTTGTTGCCAAAAGCAATTCTTTCACAGCTTTGGCGGCGGGCAAAATTTGCTCGTACTCTTTTGCGCGCACACTGATATCGACGGGTTTACCAACAGGCGGACCCCCTTGGACGCGCTCAAAGGTAATGGCACTTAAGCCCTCAGGTTTGGCGATTTTCTTTCGCAGGTCTTCGATGATTTCCGCATCGCCTCGATCTCTTTTGTTGGGAGGCGTGAGAAAAATAGTCACCTGCGCGTATTCCGACCCTCTTCGGCTAACCTGCGGGCCATCCATTTGCACGCCCACGGTGGTAATGAAATTGTCGAGGTCTTCTTTGGGAAGCGTGCGAACGATGTCTTCAATGGGACGCACCAAACGCTCGGTCTGCTCTAAGCTTGAACCGGTCGAGGACTGTGTGCGAATCATGAAAATTTCAATGTCTTCCGAAGGGAAAAGCACAAAACGCATGCCAAAGGCCGCGTACATGACTGTCCCAATCACGAGTAGAACGACGCCAGTCAGAGTCAGGTAGCGATGGCGAATATTAAACTTCACGGCCCGCAAATAGGAAGGCATGACTTTGTTTTCCCAAAAACGAGAGAAGCGACCAGGGCGGGGGGCACCGGTTTCTTCCCCGGGCTTCGCTTTTGCCGGAGACTTTTTTGACCACTTTGCGATGTGACTAGGAAGAATAAAGAACGCTTCCAAAAGGCTGATTAAAAGACAGAGCACCACCCCTGTCGGAATTTCCCGTACAAACTTGCCGAACAAACCACTCATGAACATCATCGGAAGAAATACGACGACGGTGGTCATCACCGAGGCGGTCACGGGTATCCACAGTTCATACGCGCCTAAAATGGCGGCCTGCTGTGCGGGCATTCCTGCTTCAATCTTCTGGACGCAATTGTCCGTCACGACAATCGCATCGTCGACAAGCATACCGGAAACAATAATCAGCCCTATCAAAGAGATAAGGTTGATACTACTGCCCCACGTATTAAATAAAATCATGGCGCCAAAGAATGAAAACGGAATGCCTAAAGAGACAATGATCGCGATGCGGGTGGGAAGCAGCAGTGATAGCATGAGAAGCACGAGTACCAAACCCACCGCCAGGTTTCCGGTGAGAATGTTGAGGCGTCGGCGAATCAGTGCGCTGGTGTCGTTTACATAGGCTATCTGAACGCGTTTATCGAGAGTCGGCCGAATTTCTTCGATGAGCGCTTTAACATCGTCTACGACGCGAATCGCATCCGATTTCTCTTTCTTTAAAACGGTTAGCCGAATCGCCGGGTTGCCGTTGGTGTGAATAATTTCTTTCGGGTCTTCCAGCGTTTCTTTCACATTGGCAATATCACTCACCTTAATGGCGGTGCCCAGATCATTGGCGCGCACTACGGTCTCACGAACGTCTTCTTGCCCGACAAATTGCTCACTCGTGCGAACCATCCGTTCGGGTTCTTTGCTGGTAGGATCGGGCTTGATCACACCGCCCGGAATAGAAACGTTCTGCAACCTAAGGGCCGTAATCACGTCCTCCAACGAAACCTGATAGCGGGAGAGTTTTTCCTCTCCTGTTTCCACCCGAATCTCCAGGTCGCGCAGTCCCACGGGAGCCACACGCGCAACGCCATGAATATTTTCAATTTCGTCTTCCAGGCGCTTGGCGATTTGTCTGAGCTCGAGCGCGGGTAACTCTCCGGCAACGGATACCTCTATGATCGGTTGCTGCTTAGTTTCCAGAGACGAGATGAGCGGCTCTTCCGCTTCTTCAGGCAAATCGGGCTTTACTCTGTCTACCAAGTCGCGGATATCGCTTTTGGCGTCTTCTTCCGTGGTTTGGTCGGGATCGAGCCAAAGCACAATTCTACTCACCCCGTCGACCGAGTGGGATTCGATACGTTTAATCCCATCGACTTCTCTGAGTTCACTTTCAATGGGATTAGTCACCAGACGTTCCACTTCCTGAGGCGATGCCCCCGGAAAGATAGTGGCTACGGTAATGATGTCGTAGGTGACGTTCGGGAAAACCTCTCGCCGGATGAGGAAAAGCGAAACCACTCCGATGACTAAAATGAAAAGAGTGAGAAGGTTTGCGAACAGAGACTGTTTTACGAAAAATTCAATGGCTGCTTTCATTCGAGGGCTACGTTCTTAAGTTTATCTTTGATGTTGAGTAAGTAGGGTTGTATCTGCGCTGAAAGTTTTCTGACCTTCCAAGCCGCGAGGCGCCGCTCCACTTCACTCTTGTGAAGCTCGGCTTCGGCGAGTGCGGCCGAGTCGTCGCTCTGTACGACAGTCAAAGTGGGAATACGGCCGATGGCAAACCGGTTGTGATCCAGTTGCGCACGTTCGCGTTGATTGGCGAAAGCTTGTTGGCGCATGTGATAGGCTTTTTGCAGGCGGTGTAAGTCCAAGCACTGATTCATCCAGTCCATCGCAAGCGAATCGCTTTCCACCGCAGCGCGGGCTTCGGCGAGCATTTTATTGGCAATCCCGGAGCGGGCGCGGGCTTCCGCAGCGGAATTTCCAAACGGAAGGCGAAACTTCACGCCAACTTCCCAGCCTGGGTGCGCCAAGTCCAAAAATTCATTGAGAGCGTCGCCGTTATCAGCCGGATCGACGGCGTTGTTAGACACGTTTGCCACGAGCTGTAGCGAAGGGAGTGCGGCGTTCTTTGCTTGTTCAAACGATAGGTTTGCCGCTTCGGAAGCCGCTTTGGCGCTATCGACTTTGTAGTTGGAAGTGGGTGCCGGTTTAAGGCCCGCTTCGCTTCCGCAGGCTTCCATCGCACCGGAGACTGGTTCATCCAGGCCCATGGGAATTTCTTCGGGGTTGAGGTTGAGCCAGTCTTTCTTGAGTTTGAGCGCAATGATCAAGGAGCGCCATTTATCGCCAAGTAGGAGAACGGCCTGTTTCTCTCTGATTTGATCTTCCAATACCGCGCTTTTGACCTGCAAAAGGTCAGGTTTTTCCGCGGTCCCTCTGGCAACCTTGCGTTCCGTGATGCCGAGCAGTTTCTTTCTGCGTAAAACGGTTTGATGCGCTGTGGCGACAGCGGCCTGCGCGCTCCAGGCTTCGTAGAAAATAGCGGCCGTGGCAAACGCCCAGTCTTGGATACCTTCCCTAAACTCGGCTTCTTTGGCCTGCGTCATCAGCCGGCCCGCTGCGAGCATGCGCCGCGCGCCATATCCAAAACTGTTCTGCAAGAGATCTTGGCTGATAGAAAGTTTAGCCTTGGGCTCATAGGCGAGCGTATTGCCAAAGGCTCCCACCGTGATGTCAGACTTTTGATTAGTAAGTTCCAGTAAGAGAGACGTTCCGGTGGGAAAGGCTTTCGCTAGTCCCAAACCTGTTTTAAACCCCGTGGTCCGACTGGGAGCAAATTGAAAGGTGGGCTCGTTTTGGTTGTCGAGCGCCCCGACTTCGGCGGTCAGGACAAAATCAAATGGGGCTTGGGCTTCCAGCGTGGGGAGCAGAATTTGGGGGTACTGGGCTTGTACGACCTTAAACGTGTCCGAGCTTTCCATGGCTCTCGCCAATACCAAATCGAGTGTCACCTTGTTTCCGGGCAACTTTTCCAGAAGGGCTTGGGCATCAGCAGGAAGGGCGGCGGAAAGCGAGGTACAAAAGAAAAGGCCCGAGACCACACCTACAAGCCGACTCAGTGAGGTAAATAACTTCATAAAGAGGGATTAAAATACCATCCTTAGCTCCGAAAGTGAAACTCCTGGTTCAAACTGCCGTCGCATTTGACGGCGCGACCGCCACTGCCTAGTTTGCCTTCATGCAATCCAAAAGCGGGATCTACTTTCAAAAGTTCGGAAATTTCGAAGCGTCCCCGGCGCTCGTTTTGGTGATGGGCTACGGGGGCTCGAGTGACGCTTGGCCGAAGCCCTTTCTTGAGGCACTGGCGAAGGACTACGCGGTAGTCGTCTTGGATAACCGGGGAACGGGACGAAGTCCCAAAGGGGATCCGGAGAATGCTTATTCAATAGAGGTGTTTGCCGAGGACTTAGCGGGCGTGCTCACGACGGCCGGCGTGAAGGAATGTCATCTTTTCGGTTGGAGTCTGGGTGGGTGCATTGCGCTTGAGTACGCCCACCAATACCCAAAGAATATCCAATCGCTCACTTTGATGTCTACCATCGGGGGCGGTCCTCTTTACACGCGACCTCCGCAAGAGATGCTTGATGCCATGGTAAATCCCACTGGGGAAACTTTATGGGATCTTTATCTTTGCACCTGGCGACAGTGTTTTTCTGAAAAAGGACTGCAGAAGCATGAGAAAGACCTTCAGGCCATTTTCGAAGAATCAAAGAAAAACCTAAGTCCGTTAACGGCCCTGCACGGTCACATGCGCGCGTACTTGGGGTTTGATTCCTCTTCGTGGGTGTCACAACTAAAAACCCCGACCTTGGTGATCACGGGTGAGAAAGACCGCCTGACACCACCAGTGAATTCAGAGGTCCTGGCGAAGAAAATTCCCGGAGCA
This sequence comes from Bdellovibrionota bacterium, assembly GCA_041751875.1. Lineage (GTDB taxonomy): Bacteria > Bdellovibrionota > FAC87 > UBA2466 > JACKAF01 > JBGSIC01. The sequence continues at coordinate 250,134 of JBGSIC010000004.1, read as the reverse complement.
AGGCTCGTTAAACTCCCCGGAGAACATTGTCCGCATATCGAAAATCCTGAAGCGGTGTTGCAGTTAATCCAGTCATTGCGAGGAGCGTAGTCTGCTGTCATTGCGAGGAGCGTAGCGACGAAGCAATCTACCTCTTAGGCGCCAAAAAACAGCTCGACACGTGGTCGTTCACCAACCCACAAGCTTGCATGAACGCATAACAAATCGTGGAGCCCACGAAGCGAAAGCCTCGCTTCTTTAAAACACGACTCATTTCGTCGGATTCCTCGCTTTGCGCCGGAATGTCTTTGAGGGTTTTTCTTTTTCCTATGAGCGGCTTTCCCCCCACGAAACCCCAAATAAATTTATCAAAGCTCCCAAACTCTTTTTGCACAGCTAAAAAAGCCTGCGCATTGGTAACGGAGGAATTTATCTTGAGGCGGTTGCGGACAATCCCTTCGTTTCTAAGGAGGGTCGCCTCCTTAGCTTTACTAAAGCGCGCTACTTTTTTCGGATCGAAGTTCGCGAAAGCTTTGCGGTAGTTTTCTCGCTTCTGAAGAATGGTGTGCCACGAAAGACCAGCCTGAGCGCCTTCTAGAATCAGAAACTCGAATAGCACCTGGTCGTCGTGAACGGGGCGACCCCATTCCTTGTCGTGGTAAACGGCGTGGAGGGGGTCTTTTGCCCAACCACAGCGGACTTTTTCTCGTACGGGCATCGGGTCTCGCTAAAGCGATTGCCATAAAAGCGCACGCTGATATTGCCCCCACCAAGAATCGAACTTGGAACTAGGGATTAGGAATCCCTCGTTATATCCATTTAACTATGGGGACATCGAAAGTTCCGTACTGTAGCACAATCTTTGCGAGTCCAAAAACCGGACCAATCATATGAAACGGGGAATGTGACTGCCGCTTAGCTCCCGTTCTCTCCTATATATAAGGAGCGAATGCTTCCAAATGTGAAGCGGGATGGTCCCTGCGTAGATGTGCACGGCCTTTACGAGATTGTGCGGGAAACGTCTAAATACGCTTTCATTTAGCCGAGTTGAACCCCGATTAGCCTCGAAATGGCTCCTGTGTCTAAGCCTCATGGGTCTAAGCCTCTGAAATGCCTGCCTTTCTAAATTGTGGAGCAATGGTTGTAGAAAATATTGAACAGTGATCACAAAGCTCACGCCTGTCGAAACTTTCGACAAAAGTAGAAATACTGGTCTCCTTTCAATCCATTGCCCGAGGAGCCAAAACACGGCACCGCCGTTGCATTTCTTTGGGGTGTAGGTTTCGGGGTCAATACTTGGGGCGGTGGTATGTCTGTGGTACGTAGTTGTTTGCGCGCAAGCGCTATCATTTTGTCTGTGATGTTGTCCGTTGGTTGTGGGGACAGAAGCCTTAGCTCTCTTCCTTCTCCGAGCGGCGAATCAGTGGCGATGACGGGTGAGTATCCGTCGGTTGTGAAAGTAATCGCACCTGGTGGTTATGGAATGTGCACGGGCACATTCGTTAGCCGTCGCGCGGTTCTCACAGCGGCTCACTGCACGCAGCTTGCAGGAACCTATACGGTAATCACGTCATTCGGAATCTTCTACACTTCAAACCGCATCAACATGGGCCCTGGCATTGTTGATGACCCGAACGATATTTCTATTTTGTATTTTGCTTCGAACGTAGCGGATCCTTCGCTCGGCCATGTGTCGACCATTACGGATAACATTGGTTCAGGTGAAGAAGTTCGCTTAGTCGGTTTTGGTTGCAATGATATCGCGCGACGCACGGGCTCGGGCGTAAAGCGCACGGGTACGAACGTAGTATACGATGTCAGCGACTATATTGAGTTGATCACCCCCCTAAATACTGGAGCCGGAGTCCGTGGGATCCTTGGACCTTCCAATCGCGCGGGCTCCTGCTTCGGCGACTCGGGCGGCCCCATGTTTAAAACCGTGGGCGGTGAGTTGCAAGTTATCGGCGTTGCACACGCCGGTGGTTACAACAGCAGCTATACGTTTTCGGATTATGTGAGCTTGGATCGAACTGACAACCGCAACTGGATTATCAACGTGAGCAACAACCTGAACCTCGATATCGAGATTTAAACAGTTTGAGGATCGTGGTGCTTTCGTCCCGCAACGAATCGCCCTTCCTCAATTACATAGGTGACGGCGCCATATGACGCCCCTTAAAAAAGTAGTGTTGGTTGCAGCCCTGTTGGCTCTCGTGGGCTGCGGCGTGGATACGACTGCTGAGAGGCATTTATGGGACGGTGCTTTGGTGGCGCAGTCGAATGTGCAGTTGAGCTTTTCGGCTTTCGAAGCCGATGGCTTGGCGTCGCATGATTTAGGCCTCTGCGTACGTGAGTTTGTTCTCTACTCGCTTGAGCGGGGAACGACTCCCGTGCGCGTGGCCGTGCCTTTAGATCGCGAGATCCTGGCCGATGCGACGGGCACTGATTTGGGTACGTTAAGACGCATTCCTCCCGGCGAATACCATACTGTGGAAGTCGTGCTCGGCTCGCACTGCCAATCGACCAAAAGCGCGCGGCTGCTGCATGGTGGGAACTATCATTCCTCCGCGTCTGATATCGTCTTGCGCTTCCGCGGCGCAAAGCAGGTCTCAGAAGAAACAGAAGAATTTGTTCTTTCGCTGCGCCCGCTGCTTGTGAGCCTAGAGAATTTAAGCGAACCCACTGCGGAAACTCCCGACCGCTTGAAGTGGATTTTGGAAAACTCTGAAGGCTCATTCTAGTTCTTTCGTCCGTTAACCGAACCTCCGACTAAACTTTCCTGCGTATTTTTCTGGCCCTCCTTTTGCTCACTATGCATTCATGCGTCTTTTGGTTTTGCTTCTTTGTTTTGGTGCGCCCCTTTCGGCGCAGGTGTTGCGCCTAGAAAAAGGGGGCAGCCGTGTACTGACTTTGCCAGGCTTAAAGCGAGTCGCTGTGGCCGACGGCAAGATTGCCCGCGCCAAAGCCATCCCGCCTAACGAGCTTCTCCTTTTAGGCAAAGCCATTGGCCAAACCGTGTTGCATGTGTGGGTAAAAGGCGAAGAGTCGCAGCGGGTGTACCGACTAAATGTGGTGGATTCCTCGTGGGAAGGCGCGGGAGAAAAACCCGACCTAGTACGGGCGCTCTTAGAATTCTTCGAGATGGATGAAAAACATAACGAAGAACTGGGTATCCGCTGGCCCAATGCCATTGAATGGGGCACGCGCGGTACCGGGTGGGCGGGAGCCGCAGCCAGTGGGCTGAACTACGCCTTCCAATTTGATTCCGCACCGGGATGGATTCGCCAAGGAGTCGAAGAAGGCTGGGCCAAACGCATTGCGCGCCCTGAGCTTTATGTGCGTTTAGGGGAAACCGCTACCTTCCATTCTGGCGGGGAATTTCCCGTGATGACCTCTCAAGGAGGAAACGGCTATCTGCAAAGGCGAGTGGACTGGAAAAAATACGGCCTTACCGTAAAACTCTCTCCCCAAAGTATCGATGGCCTCAATATCCGCTCCCACGTCGTTATTGAAATGAGTGAACCCGGGACCGAAAAAGGCGATGTGCCTTCGGTCAACCGGCGCACACTGGACACCAAAATTACCGCACGAGAAGGCGAAAGCCTCGTGCTTTCTGGTCTCAATCGCCAAGCTAAAATGGAAAATTCCCATCGTGTTTCCATTCTGTCTGAAATTCCGGTCGTGGGGCGCCTTCTTTTCCAGCAAAAGGGTTCCGAATCTCATTCCTCCGAACTCGTCATGGCGATGACATTCGACCTAATGGAACCCGGACAAGAAGCAGAGCGCGTCCAAGAAACCCGAGAGCATTTCCAGTGAGAAGTGAAGCGCATTGGCACAGCCAGTTCCAAGGCCCGGCCAAAGAGCTCATCCCTTACATGGAAACGGAAAGTATCACCGACATTCTTATCAACGGATGTGTGAGTGCCTATGTGGACGGAAAAGAAGGACTACAGGTTTTACCCAATCCCTTTTCCACGCAAAGGGCGGTGGAAGATTTTGTCGAACGCTTAACGATTCCCATCGGCAAGCATCTTGATGCCGCACATCCCTTTATGGACGGTCGCATTCTAGATGGCAGTCGCTTTCATCTTATCGCGCCCCCGCTTGCCCCCTTTGGTCCCCTTATTAGTATTCGTAAATTTCGAGGGAAAGCAGATACCTCGCTGGATTCTTTTGGAAGTGCGTTTGAAGTGAAGTGGCTGCGCGAACAAGTACGCGAACAAAAAACTTTGCTCATTGTGGGCGGAACGGGCTCCGGGAAAACCACGCTTCTTGCCCGTCTTCTCGAAGAGGCCTCTTCTTATGAGCGCCTTGTGGTTGTCGAAGAATCGCGTGAACTGCGCGTGGACCACCCGCATGTGGTGTTTCTAGAAGCAAGAGCCGCCAATGTGGAAGGTAAGGGGTGCGTTACTTTAAAAACTCTTATTCGCAATTGTCTTCGCATGCGGCCCGATAGGCTTGTAGTGGGAGAAGTGCGAGGCGACGAAGCCCTAGAAATGCTTCTCGCACTTAACACCGGTCACCGCGGCTCGCTTTGCACGCTTCATGCTAATTCCGCCTTGGACGGACTCAAACGCCTTGAAACCCTGGTGCGGTTTTCCCAAAAAGGCCTGGCAGCCGATCTTGTGGGGGATCTCATCGGAAGGGTCATTGATGGCGTGGTGTTTCTGGAGCGAAAGGGACACCAACGCCTTCTTTCGGAGATGATTTCGGTCAAAGGGCGGGAGGGGACTCAGTACCGGATTCTTCCGGTTGAGAGTAGGGACGGGGAGAATGGGTAAGGCCCCGAAAAGACCGGAGAATAGAATATTCCAGAATATTCTGTTGCCTCTAAAATCTACTTTAACTATAATGACTTATAGGTGCAGTAGGTGAATAAGCTGCACTATACGCCCTTTGCGAGGCAACAGCGCCGCGATATCGTAGGCGATGATGTCGCACTGGACCGGGCTTTTCTGTTCACTGAAACCGGGTTGCGAGCACGGCACTTTGGTCCGGGACGATATACGGAACCAGTGGCCTACACCTCTTTCACAATTGAGTTCGAAGTGGATAGAGACAGAATGGCCAGAATAACGGTAATTGAAGTCATAAATATTTCAGGAAACAAAGAATGAAACCAGTATTCGGCTCCCCTCTCGACTCGCTAAAGCCCAGAGATCAAGCGGAAGAGAAGATTTTGCAGCGAATCGGCGCCTGGACAGTAAAACTTTTCGAATACCGAGCTAGAACGCAAGGGCTTATACCGTATGAGAGTATCTTGGAAGAAAGCGCCAGGAAGTTCGGTCATCCGATGGCAGATACTTTAATCTCTCTTCGAAAAAAGCATGGAATGACTCAGAAGGAGCTTTCAGAGAAAAGCGGGGTCAGTCAGAGCGCGATTTCTAAGATCGAATCAGGGCAGAAGCCTATTTCACCGGCTGAAGCCAAAGCTCTTGCCCCTGTTTTGAAGTGCTCAGTGAAGTATTTGGCTATTGGGAAAAAGTAGCCCGCTCGAGATATCGCCTAGTCGTGAATCACAGGAGTAGTCCGGATCTCTTCCGGTTTACTTCCTGGAAACCGATTCTTGTCAGCCCTCTCAACTATTTTTTCTAGATGCGTCTCGAAACCGGCGTAAACCGTTTCCGCTCGAAAGCGCTCGTTAAAAAGCTTAAGTGCGTTCTCGCTCATCGATTGATACTGATTGGGGTGCGCTGTCAGAAAGTCGAGAGTTTCTTTGAGTTGGTCGGCATCTCCCGCCGAATAAGATAAGCCGCACTTTTCGTTTTCAAGAAGTGCGCGGCACTCACCCGGGAGACTCGAGACAATGGGAAGACCGTACGCCAGATACTCAAAAACTTTATTCGGTAAACTTTGTGGCGCACCCATCGCGTAAGCGGCAAGGCCCACTTTGGACATCGAAGCGAGAGCCGCTAGCTGCGTGCGATTTAGCCATCCGGTGAACACCACATTCGACAAACTCTTAGCTTCTTCTTTGAGCCTTAAATAGGAATCTCCCTCACCACTCAACACAAACTGAACGTGCTCGCTACCCTCGAAATGGAGTCGCTTGGCTGCCGCAATCACGGTGTCGAGATCGTAGGTTGATCCAAAGGTCCCCACAAACCAGCAAACCATTTTGGCGGGGTTGACTCCCTTTTGTTCTAAGAAGACTTTTTCCTCGTTTAAGCTTAGGCCCTTTTCAGGAGGGACTTGATAGCCCAGAGGAAAAACGGCATCGCACGGTCCTGTTTCTTGCTGGGCGATATCAAGTGCCCAATTGAGATAAGCTTCCGAAATGCCAATAATGCCTGTACACCGCACGAGGGCTTTGCGTAATCTTTTTTGAAAGGTGGCAATCACAGGCCGGGAAAAGGGCCTCGCAAAGTGGGGGACGGCCGCTTCGAAGATATCAGGCCAAAGATCCCGAATGTCCGCAAGCAATGGAATGGAGTTGTCTTCAGCAAACTGGGCCGCTTTTTCTAAGAGTTCAATGGTTGGCATTGAGCAGACAATGATGTCCGGCAGTACTTCATTCCTGATTTTTTGCTCAAACTGACGTGCAATTCCCTGGTGATTGAGAATGCGGGCGAGGGAAACATTCTTTCGGTACGCGACTGAGTGGAGAAGTTTAATGGTGAGTCGTGGCTCACTGACCTGTTCCGTGTAGCCGTTGAAACGGCTCTTTTTTTGGAAGTGGTCGAAATCTGAAGTCCACCACGTCACTTCGTGGCCTTTGCGGGCCAGTGCCTGCCCAAAAAGACCGGTGCGTAGCAGGCGGGTCTGCGGCCCATCGATCGGTAAAGGCTCTCCTACTGTAATTAACCAGATGCGCATCCTTGGCCCCCCGAGTACCCAAACTATAAAGCGAAGGGTCAATCTATCAGGCAGAAACCCCCTCGAAAAGGCGGGCTGTCCCTTCCACTGAATCTCCGGGGGACCCAACTGGGCTACCATGTTAGAATAGTTTGTAATATCATGTATTTATGACGTGCCCAATGTTGAGGGCAGCCATTTTCAAAATTTCTCGACCGCTGCGTACTTATGTGTCAAATTAGCCCGCTAGTCTTTAGGAGGAGAGCGTCGATGAGAGAGGGCATACACCCCGAATATGTTGAGGCCACGATTCGCTGCGCGTGCGGCAATGAATTTGTCACGCGAGCAACCACCGCCAGCATCCGGGTAGAAATTTGTTCCAACTGCCATCCGCTGTACACAGGAAAGCAAAAGCTTGTGGACTCCGAAGGCCGTGTCGAGCGTTTCCGTAAGAAGTACGGACAAGCCGGCGCCAAGAAGTAATTTTCTTCCCCACTTTGTGTTTGCATGTTCGAACAACTACAGGCAGTCGTCTCGCATTTCGAAGATATCGAAAGCCGACTTTCGCGTCCTGAAGTCGTTGGTAACCAACAAGTCTTTCAAAGCCTAAGTAAGAATCACGCCAAATTGCAGCCCATTGTGGCTGCCTATAAAGAGTACGCCGAATGTAAGAAGCAGTTCGATGAAAACGAACAGATGATGAAGACTGAAACCGGTGAGCTCAAAGACATGGCGATGGAAGAGAACAAAGAGCTCACCGAGCAAATGGCTCGGATGGAAAAGCAGCTCCGCGTTCTGCTGCTTCCTCGTGACCCCAATGACGAAAAAAACATTTTGATGGAAATCCGTCCCGCCGCGGGTGGGGATGAGTCGGGTATTTTTGCCGGGGATCTCTACCGCATGTATTCGAAATATGCGGAAAAGAACAACTGGCGTATTGAGCCCATGAGCGTGTCGAACAACGATGTGGGCGGCTACAAAGAAATTGTCTTAATGATTCGCGGTGACCGCGTTTATAGCCGCCTGAAATACGAGAGCGGTGTGCACCGGGTGCAGCGTGTTCCTAAGACCGAGACCCAAGGGCGTGTGCATACGAGTACTGTCACCGTCGCCGTGCTTCCCGAAGCCGAAGACGTTGAAGTCGACATTGATCCGAATGATTTGCGCATCGACGTTTATCGTAGTGGTGGCCCCGGTGGGCAGAGCGTAAACACCACCGATTCTGCCGTGCGTATTACCCATTTACCGACGAACTTGGTGGTTATCTGCCAAGACGAAAAGTCGCAGCATAAGAACAAAGCCAAAGCGTTAAAAGTGCTCAAAACCCGCCTTTTAGACCAAAAGCAAAGAGAGCAGCATGAGAAACGTGCTGCTGAGCGTGTCAGTCAAATCGGCACAGGCGATCGCAGTGAAAAGATCCGCACCTACAATTACCCCCAAGGACGTGTGACCGATCACCGCATTGGTGTCACGCTCTATCAATTAGACGCGTTTGTTCAAGGGGAGGTCGGAGAAATGATTGAAAAACTCTCGGCGCATTACGAAGCCGAAGCACTTCAATCGACATCTCTTGAAAGCACGCTAAACGAACTCACCCAAAGCGCAAAAGACGTCCACTGATGAAGGTGTCGGACTTAGCCCAGCTGGGAAAAAGACGACTCCAGGTTGCTAGAATCCAGTGTGCTGATCCGCTTTTACACATGAAGCAGATTTTCGAGTTCATTATGCAAATCGATAGCGTACAGCTTGCGATGAAATGGAACGATGAAATCGAAGATGACCTAGAAGAACGGGTGGACGCTTTTCTCAAGCGCCGTGAAGCTGGGGAACCTTTTCAGTACATCGTGGGCTATGAGTGGTTTTGGAACTCAAAGTTTAAGGTGGGGCCGGGTGTCTTTATTCCCCGTAAGGAAACAGAAATTTTGGTGGAGGCCATTTTAAAAAGAGTTCCTAAAGGCACCGAGAAAGTGGCCGAACTCGGCGCTGGCAGCGGCAATATCGGCATCACGCTTTTGCAAGAGCGTCTCGGCTGGGAGTGGCACACCTTTGAGAAAAATCCCGACACGCTTCCCTATGTGAAAGAGAATCGTGCGACTTGTTTGCCGCCGAGCGCGGTTTACCTGGTTCACAAAGAAGACTTTTTTGAAGGCGTTAAAGCCCACGTCCCTTTTGATGGGTTTGTGAGTAATCCCCCTTACATCCGGGAAGATGAAATGGCTCTTCTACCCGAAGAGGTCAAAAAGGAGCCTGTGCTAGCCTTAGATGGCGGGCAGGGGGGAATGGAAGTCATCAATCGCCTCATTGCGCTTGCGCCCCAGATTTTACGCAAAGGCGGATGGTGGGCTTCTGAAATTGATTTTAGGCAGTCCGAAGCCGTGTGTGCGGGGCTCAAGCACCATGGATTTTCAGAGTGCGAAGTGATAAACGATTACACACACCGGCCGAGAGTCGTATTCGCCCGATTGGGAAAAGCTTAGGAAGAACCATAGATGGATGCTCTAGTCATAAAAGGCCCTGTTCAAATTAACGGCAAAGTGGCCGTCAACGGATCCAAAAACAGTGCGCTCCCCTTGCTTTTTGCCTCACTCATTTTCGACCAAGAAATTCATTTCGAAAATGTCCCTCGCCTCTGGGACATCGAAACCACACTTAAACTCTTAAACTCCATGGGCGTACAAAGCGAATGGGATCGTGAAGCCGGTCGTATCTCCTTGGTGCCTTGGGTGTTGAAGAAAGTCGCGCCTTACGAATGGGTCAGTAAAATGCGCGCAGGTATTCTGGCTTTAGGTCCGCTAGTTGCCAAATACGGAGAGGCTTACGTAAGTCTTCCCGGAGGCTGCGCCATTGGCGCCCGACCCGTCAATTTTCACACGGAAAGCTTAAAAAAGATGGGTGCCATTGTGGAAGTGGAACACGGCTATATAAAAGCCACCGCACCCAAACGGCTTCAAGGAACCGAAATTGAGTTTCCCCAAGTGTCAGTCACCGGCACTGAGAATTTGCTGGTCGTTGCGGCTTTGGCCGAGGGGACCACGGTTCTTAAAAACGCTGCGCGCGAACCCGAAGTCACCGCCCTGGGTGAGAACCTAATCAAGTGGGGAGCCGACATTCAAGGTTTGGGTACGAACGAGATTACGATTAAAGGTAAAACCAAACTCACTCCTCCCACAGATCCCATCCGCATTCCGCCCGATAGAGTGGAAACCGGAACATGGATTGCGGCTGCTGCGGCAACCAAAAGTGATCTGACGATTGAAAACTGTGATCCTTCGGAAATGGGTTCGGTGCTTGCCGCTTTTCGCGAGATGGGCGTGCAGATTGATGAAACTCCCAATTCATTACGCGTACGAACCAATGGGCCCCTTAAAGCAATTGATCTGGAAACGGCGCCTTATCCCGGCTTTCCCACCGATATGCAGGCACAAATTTTAACGACCCTGTGTATTGCTGAAGGGGAGAGCAGTATCCGAGAAACCATTTTTGAAAACCGCTTCATGCATGTGGCGGAACTTCAGAGATTAGGCGCGAAAATTAAAGTGCGTGGTAACCTCGCCAAGATTACTGGCGGAGGCCCCTTACGTGGTGCTCCTATTATGGCAACCGACTTGCGGGCTAGTGCTTCGCTTGTCATCGCGGCTCTGTGTGCCGAGGGCATGACGAAGATTAGCCGCATCTATCACCTCGACCGGGGCTATCAGCGCCTAGATGAAAAGCTCCAGCGCTTGGGTGTCGAAGTCACCCGCATTTCCGAATAGGAAAGGTGCCTGTGCACTTTTCGGAGAAAAGTGACCTGGCATCTTTCCGGTTGTCAGGACGCAGCAATCTCATCCTTGCGAGGCCGTGGTTTCTGTCATTGCGAGGAGCCGAAGGCGACGAAGCAATCTCTTGCATAGAACGTCCGAACTCGATGTAATAATGCAATGAAGACCTACTCAGTCAGGCCTGGTTTAACTTTAGATCGCTTTAAACCCACCGACATCCCCGAACTTGTAAAACACCTCCAAGCCAAAGAAATCTACGACAGTACACTCCTCATTCCTTCCCCTTACAAAAGGGAGCACGCGGAAGATTGGATTGAAATGAATGAGAAATGGGAAAGCCAAGGGATACTTCCCCATTTTGCCGTGAGAGATAAAGACGGCATGGTCATTGGAGCCGCGGGTTTTCATAATCTGAAAGTAGGGTCCTCTCACACAGGAGAATTGGGATACTGGCTGACAAAGCCCCTGTGGGGCCAAGGCATTATGACGGCAGTGGTCGGCAAGATGGTCGAGATAGGGTTTAGCGAACTCAGCCTCGCACGCATCACCGCAAATATCTTTGAAAACAACACGGGTTCCGAACGGGTGCTAATAAAAAACGGCTTTTATTTGGAAGGGGTGTTGCGAAAGTATTATCTAAAAGAGGGAAGCTTCATTTCGTCGAAGCTTTATGCGTGCGTTTCTTAGATGGCGTTTAGTCCGACCGCAAGTGTTCCAAAAATCGTAGCGAGGCCCGTGATTAAAGCAAACGTCTGCATAAAATTGTCGGAAAATATTTTCTTCTGATTGGGGATGAGCACGGTGTCGCCATCTTGAAGAAGCGGGGAAACTTCGTTCACATCTTCTACCATGTCTTCCAAGTCAATTTCGATAACCGACTCATTGCCCTTGGTGATGCGCTTGATCTTCACACTCTCCAAGTTGGCATTTTCCAAAGTCCCCCCAGCCAGAGACAACAGAGTCAGAAGATCGGTAGCAGGAGAAATGTGGTACATGCCGGCTCGCTGCACAGCACCTAGAACTCGTACCGGCATCAGTTCACCCAAAGAGGGGTCGCCGTAGATATAAACGCTCGCTTCTCTAGAAGTTAAAAGATCCTTATTTCCAAAGGCATCTTCCATTTCAGGGCGAGTGGGCACGGCAAAACCGGAAAGAGAAAAAAGCAAGTTTCCAGAGAAGGCGAGAGTCCAAGAAAATCGAAACCACAGGCTTGTTTTATACATGCGCCGGTCCTTCTCCTTTTGGACTCAACCTGCGAGACAGATATTTTTTCTTGTTCTCATTCGCCTGCCCTTTGAGGTTGTCCATATAGTAGTAATTGTTCACTAGGTGATCTCTCACGTCTTCTGTTTTGTTAAGAAGGTAGTGAATATGCGATGAGCGAACGCTACGGATTTCTTCGATGGCGTCTTTGACATCGTCTTTGCGTGTGCTCCATGCCGTTGCCGCCAAGACCGCAAAATCACTTTCTTTTGCTACGATTAAGGATTCAGGGGCAACCAACAAGGGGGCTGTATCAACAATGATGAAGTCATATAGGCTGCGGAGGTCGTTCAAAAGGGCAGAAACCTTCGTGTTCGAGATTTTATCAATCGTGTTACCAACAATCTTGCCGGCGGGGAGAATATCCAGGTTGCGCTGCTTCCCCGTTACGATGAGCGCATTCAGCTCACCGTGCCCATTGAAGTAATCGCATAGGCCAGGCGCCTCTTCCAGTCCAAAAGCTTTCGAGGAAGAAGCACGGCGAATATCAAAATCGACCAGAAGTGTTTTTTTCTGTGTGTGGGCAAAACAAAGAGCCAGGTTCGAAGAAAGGAACGATTTTCCTTCTCCATTCCCGTAGCTCAAAAGGGAAACTGTTTGCCTTCGATTTGATCCAGAGTGTTCCGATAGATAGATCAAGCGAGAACGAATGCGCTTGAAGGCGATGGTTTCTTTACTGTCAACCTGGAAGCGGCAGCGCTTCAAGCTGTCGGAGGGTGTTCCTGCAAAGTAATCAGCCGAAATTGCGGGAATCAGACCGATGGGACTGACGTGGAGATCCGTAAAATCTTTTTTGCTGCGGACCACCGGATTAAAAAGATTGATCCCGTAGATCACTGACGAGACGCCCACTAGGCTGAGGAAGAGGGTGAGGATAAGCTTCGGAAAGAGCTTCGTTCCCACCACAACATCTTCTGGAGAAATATTCTCTAAAGGATAAACTTTGTTGAGGAGCGAAAGACCCCGCACTTCAATCTGGAGTTTTGTTTTGTACAAGTTGTCGAAAACGTAAAATTCCAGACCTTTTTGTCTTTTTAGATCCGTGAGTTCTTGCTCCTGTTTAGGCAGAGCGCTGTTAGATTTTACGAGTTCCTTTAGGCCGTCGTTAAGAGACTCAAGACGAATATTGAGTAGCTTGTTTTTGACCTCGAGGTCCTTGATGGTTCTTGTGCGTCCAAAACCAACTTCGTCTGGGGAGGACACATCGGCTGAAGTATTCTTAGCCTTGAGTTGCTCCATGAAAGCCAGGTTCTGCTTGATAAGATGCTTAGTTCTCTGAATCTCTTCCTTCCAACTCAAAAGTTGTTCCGCGATAACGGTCGGCGGCGCAAGAAGCGAAAGGTTGCTGCTTTTTGTATTGAGATCAACCATTTTGCCATCAGTCTTTTGCATTTTATCGATAGTTTCGTCGATTTTTGCGTCGATGTATTCGCGGGCAGTGGTTAGTTTCTTGGATTCGTTGTTGGAGAATTCCTCGCGGGCAACGCTTAAGTAGTGATTCGCGATGAAGCGGGTTAAGTTTTCGTCGGAGCTACGGAAGATTACATCGATAATTCCATCTTTATTAATGATTGGACGCACCTGAACGCGCAAGAGTTGGGCAAATTTTATGGGATCTTCCGATGGAAGCTTTCGATCTCGGAAGAGGACTGAACTCGCCGTCCGCGAAAGGAAGCCCACTACCCCACCTTGCTGATCAATAAGGGGTTTGTACTCGCTAGTATCCGGCGCTTGTAAGATTGTTTCAGCCACCCGGCGGAGGAATTGGTTTGAATTCAAAACAAGGAGAAATTTTCTTCCTTCCGACTGATTTACTTGAAGGATGCTGTCTTGAGAACCAAGAGTTGATAATAAGGCCTGGACACCACTCTGTTCTTGCGTAGAGTCGACGAATAAATATCCTCTCGCCGAATATGTTGGGAACATGAAGTGAATTAAGGTCGTCATCACGAGTGCAAATACAACAACCGAAATGATGACCGTTTTTTTCTTGAGAATTAGCTCAAAAATTTCCTTAGACGCTGCTCTTGGAGCAGAGCTAAAGTCGTTCGAACTGTCGGAGAACTGCTCTGAACTACCCATGTTTATTGACGATCCCGTGCCCATGTTTGGAAAACGTCGATGGTACCATAGCCAACATACCTCGCAAACCGATTATCAAGCCTCGCTGCGGTGCGCCATTGCAAGGTAAGTACCGCGGACGGAAAAAAATCCATAACCTTTAGGTTATGGTTCGCGGTGTGATAAAACTCACTCTCACGGTCACAACTCACGCCATACACGCTGAGAGGGCGGATGGGGGCCAATTGCGCGCTGCTTATTCGCTTAAAAGTGACTAAAAAAAATAGGGCCAAGTTTAGGTGATCGCGACTACTTACATTGTCCTCTTCACACTCACTCTTATTATTTCTTTTTTAGCCTTCTTGGCCTATAGACGAACAAAGGAGCCTGCTTTTGTCGTCGCTTCTTTTCTTTTATATTACTGGTCGCTTTTCGGATCTTGGTTTTTGATTATCGAAAAATCAGGTGGGTCCAGTGGCATGCGTTATCAGTATCTAGAGAGCAAATTGTTCCCTATAGAGCTGGGTTTCGATTATCTGACTAGCATCACTTTCTACGGCCTGTTCGTTATCTCTTTTCAGTTGGCTATTCTGTTTTTGGTTCGGGATCAGAGAGAATCAATAATAGACGAGCAGCCGGCGAATTTTTCTCATGGGGTGAACCTCACCCTTGCGTTCATTCTTGGCATTGGTGCTTTGGTTTTGGTTAAGAGCATTTACGAAGGTGCTGCGCAAGCAGGTTTGGCTGCTTATCGCTTTAAGTACTCTGAGAATGTCAGCTTAAGTCAGTACACGCTGTACCAAATCATCAATCGTGCGGCCTTAGTCTTGGCCGCGCTCGGTATGGCTATTGTCCTTGGAAAACACAATAAGCATCTGGTGGGGACTAGAAATTCCCTCCTAATCGTAGCCTATGCGATTTTGTTAGCTTTCCTATCTATTATTAACGTCACTTTGGGCGCAAAGAATGAGATTCTATGCGCTCTGCTTGCCGCGTTTATGTTTTATAGCTGGAATTCTCGGAAAGTCCCTCTTTCCCTTATTGCCAGTGCGGGTGTCGCCGGTTTCATCGTATTCGCTGCTATCGATTCTCTGCGTGGCATTCCGTCTGAAATGCAGCTGCACACTCTTTTGAATATGTCGTATGAAGACTGGATGGCTTCCTTTGAACAGATCCTCACTAGCAATGAGGCTTTCGGAGCTCACTTTTCTATGTATGGAGTCATCGCTAATGAAGTGCCACTGACTCACGGAGAAAGTTTGGTTACACTGCTCGCGGGTTTTGTTCCTCGGTTTCTGTGGCCCGATCGTCCAGACGGAGTGTATGAACACTATGTCGAGCACGTGAATGCCACGGCGGGACAAGGGTATTCGATCCACCATGCGACAGGTTGGTATCTTAACTTCGGCGTACTCGGCGTTATCGCCGGTGGAGTGGTGCTTGGTCTAATCACGGCCTATTTGTGCAATTTGCGACAGAAGAGGTTTAAACTCAATCTGGCTCGTACGCTGGCAATGATAGGAACCCCGCTTTTTGTTGGTTATTTTCCCGTGTTGATACGAGGCGGAATTGAAGCGTACAAGGGAGCCGCAATCGACGTTCTTTTTGCACCTATACCCCTCCTGGCCCTCAGCATTGGAGTGGCCCAATGGAAGAGGACACCGAAGCAAATGGGTAGCCAAATAAGTGTTAGACGACCGAGTTACGCGCATTAGTCCAGAGGTTGGGGAACCAAAGATGGAAAAAAGATTTGTCTTAGTTACGGGCGGATGTGGGTACATTGGCAGTCATGTAGTAGATCTCCTCCACCCAGCAGGATTTACTCCTGTTGTAATCGATAATCTTTCTACGGGTCGAGAGTCGGCCTTGCTTCACAATGAAACACTTGTTCGCTCTTCATTGGAGCCCAAGGTTCTCGATGAAGTGCTCCACCAGTATGCAATTAAGTCGGTTCTTCACTTCGCTGCTTCCACTAGCGTTCCCGAGTCGACAGAAAAGCCGGGTGAGTACTATCGGAATAACTTCCAGCAGACACTCAACTTAATGGAAGCGGTACAACGTAATAAGGTGGAACACTTTATTTTCTCCTCCACAGCCGCGGTCTACGGCAATCCGCAGACCTCTGATATTAATGAAAATCATCCGCTAGTTCCCATCAGCCCCTACGGAAAGTCGAAATTGGCTTGCGAGTGGCTGGTGAAAGACTTCGCGGCTGTTTCGAAATTTCGGTACGGTGTGCTGCGATATTTCAATGTTGCAGGCGCCCATCCTGGTGGTTACTTGGGCCAACGAAACGAAAAGGCCGCTCACCTAATTTTATCGTCCGTCCGGGCGGCAATCGATCCCTCTGTTCGTTTAACAATTTATGGAGACGACTATCCCACGCCCGACGGAACCGGAGTTCGGGATTACATTCACGTCGCTGATTTAGCGCAGGCGCACTTGCTTGTGCTTAAAGCACTGATCGATGGTAATCCTTCCATGGTTTTAAACTGCGGGTACGGGCAGGGTTTTTCGGTGAATGAAGTTGTTCAGAGCGTTCAGCGAGTGAGTGGAAGAACCATCAATGTGCATATAGGAAGTAGGCGTCCCGGCGATATTTCGTCTTGCGTAGCAAACGCCGACCGAATCAAAGCGAGCTTGGGCTGGGTTCCTCATTTCGCTAATCTCGACTCCATTGTGGAACATTCCTACAAATGGGAAATGAAGCAGAGGGAACATGCAGCGCCCCCAGAACATTCCTAAGGGTACTGTAGTCTACATAACAAACCAGTGTCCTTCCGGTAAAGCCGAGGCCTTCGCGGCCCCCGAGATATGGCAGAATATTAGCGCAGGCCTTCCGGTTCTTGTTATTCCGCGGTCCAAAGAACCCTTTTTTGAAACGGCGCTGAATAAGAAGTTGGCCCCGTACAGCTTAATTGTTCCCCTGTTCTCACCACGAATCTTCCTCGCGGGGGCACACTTTTTTCTACAGAATCTGAAGAGGTGCGTGCAGGTTTTGCGCGATGTCTGGCGGGCTGATACGAACTTTGTCACCCGTTTGAAGAACCTCTGCCTATTTCCCAAGGGATTGTTCTTGGCGGGCCATTTGGATTGGTCAAAGGTGGTGCACATTCACGCCTATTGGTCGTCCACTCCCGCAACGCTCGCTCTAATTGTTTCAAACCTGACCAAGGTCCCTTGGAGCTTTACCGCCCACCGAGGAGATATAACTTTAAATAATGCACTTTCCTTGAAGCTCAGGACCGCGACCGGCTGCAGATGTATTTCGCTTAAGAGCCAAGCCATGATTTTAGAGCGAACCAGAGGCGAGTTTGCTGAGAAGTTAAACGTCATCTACATGGGAGTGCGCCTTCCGGCTGCCTTTCAGGGCAGGCCAATCCGACAGGAATCGGAAGGCATTTTCAGACTTGCTACGCCTGCTATGTTCCGGCCGGTAAAGGGGCACCGATACATCGTTGAAGCTGCGAAACTGTTGGTGGCAAGAGGGAGGTTGAACTTCAAATGGCTTTTGTTTGGGTACGGAGAAATTCAACAATCTATTGAGTCCTTGATAAAGGAAAATGGTCTAGAGGAGTGGATAGAGATACAAAACTATATAGCTCACAACACACTGCTTAGCTTTTACGAAAAAGGCGAAATTGATTGCGTGGTTCTACCTTCAATTTTGACTGAAGATGGAGAGCACGAGGGAATTCCGGTTTCCTTGATGGAAGCGATGGCCTGTCAAATACCGGTAATCTCCACCCTAAGCGGCGGCATTCCCGAACTCTTGTCCTCCGACGCCGGCGTCCTGATTCCTCCTGGGAGTGGTGAAGCGTTAGCGGCAGCCGTCGAAGCCTTCATGCTTAACGTGGATTTGAGAATGGAATACGGCCGAAGAGGGAGAGTTCGTGTCGAACAAGGTTTCAACATTGAGCAGATCTCGTATCGAACAAGAGGCATGTTTGCTGGTGATGCCTCACCTCTCTGATTTTTCCCCGCTCCCACCCGAAATTAGCGCGCTGAGTCGCGTAAGATTTTGAACCATCCCTTTTACGAGCTTTGCTGACGTGTTTTTTTTTGTTATTTTGAATCGCCCGAAGTCCACAAAGGGGGCGACTACCGATAACAGGCGGGAGTCTTGGACTTCGAAGAAACGTCGACCAAACAAAATGGGTGAGTGCATGGGACTTAGTCGTTTTGCTTTTCGCCGTGTCTAGCACTTTCGTTTCCACTTGGGAGGAACGGGAGGGCACCCTCTCTCTAGGAGGCAGACGATGAGACGGGAAGTTCCTTTCTTTAACTACGGATTCTTATTTCGCGAAAAAGAAGCAGAGTTCACTCAGATTCTGCTCGATACGTGTCGCAAAGGCGCGTTTATTATGCAGCAAGAGATGCGAGACTTTGAAAAGAATCTGGCTACTTTTGTGGGTGCCAAACACGCTTTTGGCGTGGCGGATGGAACAGAAGCCATCATCATCGCATTGCGCGCATCGGGAATTGGGCCCGGTCACGAAGTCATCGTACCTTCACATACCTTCATTGCGAGCGTCGCTTCGATTCAGCTTGTGGGAGCCACCGCTGTACTTGCGGATATCGGACCCGATCACATGATGGACCCAGAACACGTTGCTACGCTTGTAACGTCCAAAACAAAAGCGATTTTGCCGGTTCAGCTCAATGGCCGAACCTGCGACATGGACAGGCTCGGAGCCATCGCCAAGGAGCATGGGCTACTCATCATTGAAGATGCGGCCCAAGCAGTCGGATCCAAATTTAATGGCAAATGTGCGGGCACTTTTGGCAGCGCCGGAACTTATAGCTTCTACCCAGCTAAAACGTTGGGAAGCTTCGGGGACGCTGGCGGTATCGTGACGAACGACGATGAAGTGGCGGAACGCATCTACCGTTTACGCGACCACGGTCGTGGAAGCGACGGTGAGATTGTGGAATGGGGTTACAACTCCCGCTTAGACAATCTCCAAGCGGCTATTTTGAACTTTAAGCTGAAAACCTATCCGCAGGATTTGGAACGCCGTCGCGCTCTAGCGGGCCTCTATCATGAAGAGTTGGGGGGATTGAGTGCCTTGCACTTACCCCCTCCGCCTCTGCCAGGTTCGGCTCACTACGACATCTACCAAAACTATGAAATTGAGGCCGACCGGCGCGATGAGCTTCAAAAATATTTAAAGGAAAACGGCGTGGGAACCTTGGTTCAGTGGAGCGGAAAAGCCGTTCACCAGTGGAAGAAGCTCGGTTTTTCAGTAAACCTTCCTAAGACAGACAAGATGTTCGAAAGATGCGTGATGCTTCCGATGAATACCTCACTGTCTAATGAAGATGTGGGCTACGTTTGTCAGCTAATCAAAACTTTCTATAAAAAATAAATATGATTAAACGAGCGTTTGATATTTTCGTTTCGTTTTCTGGGCTAGTGCTTACTTTGCCGGTGACCTTACCGACAGCCATTGCCATTTTCCTGCAAGACTATAAAAGCCCTTTTTACGTGGCAGAGCGGGTGGGGAAAGACGGTAAACTTTTCCGGATGGTGAAGTTTCGGTCGATGGTTGTTAACGCCGATAAAAGCGGTGTGGATTCCACTTCCTCGGCCGATGCGCGTATCACGGCGGTTGGGCGTTTTGTGCGTGCTTACAAGCTCGATGAACTCACCCAACTTTGGAACGTATTTAAGGGAAACATGAGCCTCGTGGGGCCCCGTCCGAACGTAAAGCGTGAAACCGACCTTTACACGGAAGAAGAACGCCATCTGCTGGATATGAAGCCGGGCATTACGGACTTTGCTTCCATTGTTTTCTCCGATGAAGGCGAAATTCTTCGAAATGTGGAAGATGCCGACATTGGCTACAACCAGCTTATTCGGCCTGGCAAAAGTCGCTTAGGGCTATTCTATGGCAAGAAGTCGAGCCTTTGGCTCGATATACAACTTGTTGCTTTGACGGCCGTTGCGATCGTATCGCGTGAAACCGCTCTCAAGGGGGTTTGTTCGATTTTGGAAAAGCTGGGCGCGGAACCTAAGTTGGTGGAGGTTGCTCGCAGAGAACTTCCCCTCGTTCCTATGCCGCCGCCAGGAGCTCTCGCAATCGTTACATCAAGAGGTTAGTCACAGGAGGAGTTCATGAGTATTTCAGGGGAAGAGCTGAACGTAGACAACGACCGTTTTTTGTCTGTAACCGAATTGTCTGGTGACGAGGTAAGTGCCGAACAGGTAGATAGGATTCAGACTCGGTACCTCTGGGCCGGTACCTACTGCAAAGATAAAGATATTGTTGAAGTCGCCTGTGGCACGGGCCAGGGACTGGGTTATCTCGCCAAAGTGGGAAAGTCTGTCGTGGGGGGAGATATTTCGCCAAAAATGGTGGAAGCCGCCCAGAGCCACTATCAGGGGCGAGTCGAAGTAAAGGTAATGAACGCGGAACACCTTCCGTTCACGGCAGAGTCCAAAGACGTCGTGATCCTGTTTGAGGCTTTATATTACTTGAAAAACCCAGAGGTCTTTTTGGACGAAGTACACAGAGTGCTACGTCCCGGTGGTGTGCTTCTAGTTACCACTGCCAATAAAGATCTGTACGATTTTAATCCGAGTCCCTATTCCCACCAGTATTGGGGAGTCGAGGAGCTAACTCATAAGCTTGAGAACCGGGCGTTTGAGCCTGAATTCTTTGGTCACATCAATACCCAAAAAGTTTCGACGCGTCAGAAAATTTTTCGACCCATCAAACGCATCGCCACAACATTCAATCTGATTCCAGACACGATGGCGGGGAAAAAACTTCTCAAATCAATCGTGTTTGGTCGCCTGGTGCAAATGCCCGCGGAAATTCAGCCAGAGGGATTGCCTCTAGAGAATCTCGCACCGCTTGAGCCAGGTCATCCGGATCGCGCTCACAAAGTCATTCTTTGTGCAGCTCAGAAAGCTAGCTTTAACTAAGGACGACTGAAATGGAACAACTGGGTACCCTTGCCGATCCGTCGCAGTTTACTGGCCCCATAGGATTGGGGGAGAGTGACGCTCAATCTGCACTCGCTAGTCTTCGAATGATGTGGCTTATCCGCGGCGTGGAAGAGCGTATCGGCGATGCGGTCATCAGAGGCGAAGTGAAATGCCCCTGCCATTTAGCCATTGGGCAAGAAGCCATTGCGGTGGGCGTCTCAATATACCTTCGTCCCACAGATAAAATTTTCGGTACGCATCGTTCCCACCCCCATTATCTCGCGGTTGGCGGCTCTGTGTACGGACTTTTTGCAGAGGTACTCGGCAAACAGACAGGCTGCTCCAAAGGCATGGGTGGGTCCATGCATCTCACGGCACCTGAAGTCGGGTTTGTGGGATCGGTACCTATCGTCGGGGGAACCATTCCTATTGCGGTCGGAGCAGCACTTGCGGCAAAGAAAGACGGGGTTGGTGGTGTGGCTGTTGCCTATTTTGGCGATGGCGCAGTAGAAGAAGGAGCCTTTCACGAGAGCCTCAATTTTGCCTCTCAGTTTGCTCTTCCTATGCTTTTTGTTTGCGAGAACAACCTTTACTCGAGCCATCTCCACATCAAGGAACGGCAGCCCAGTGATTCCGTTGCACGTTTCGCTACTGCTCACAGAATTAACTCTCGGCTAGTGGATGGCAACGATGTGGAAGCAGTATCGGCGGCGACGCGAGAACTAGTTCAGGCCTGCCGCGAAGGTCAGGGACCGGGGTTTCTCGAGGCCGTGACTTACCGATGGCGCGGGCATGTGGGGCCCAGAGAAGATTTAGACGTCGGTGTCCGGCGCCCCGAAGATCACCAGCTATGGAAAATGCGAGACCCCATCGCCCGATTGGAAAATGGGCTGATTGAAAGTGGCTGGGCACAGGTAAGTGATTTTGAAAAAATTCGGTTGGAAGTTAGCCTTGAGCTCGATGCGGCATGGGACCGAGCCATGAACGACCCTCTGCCGGAAGCGGATACTTATCTGGCTTATAGTTTTGAAACACACTGAAGAAGCGGGCTTAACATGAGACAAATTCGTTACAGTGAAGGTATTCTGGAAGCTCACCACTTTCTCTTAAAGAACTACCCGGAAGTCTTTGTCATAGGACAAGGTTTGTGGAGCCCTTGGTATGTGGGCGCTACAATGAAAGATCTGGATGTTGTTTACGGACGTGACCGCGTGATGGATACGCCGGTTTCGGAAGATGGAACCACCGCCATTGCTACGGGCGCTTCTCTGTGTGGGTACCGAGCGCTTGTCGTACATCCTCGGATGGATTTTATGCTTCTTGCTGTAAATTCCATGGTGAACCAAGCAGCGAAGTGGTCCTTGATGTTAGGCGGACAAGCTCATCCGGCTTTAACGGTGCGGGGAATTATTAACCGTGGGGGAGAGCAGGGAGCTCAGCATTCACAGGCGCTGCATTCCTGGTTTGCGCACATTCCGGGCTTGCGTGTCGTGATGCCCTCCACCGCAGCCGATGCCCGGGACCTCCTAATTGGAGCCGTTCTTTCGAACGATCCTGTCCTATATATAGATGACAGGTGGTGCTATGACCGAACAAGTGTTGTTTCGGAGCCTACTGCTATAAATTTGGCCCGTCAGCGACCCCAGCGTTTGTCTGAGGGGGAAGACATTACACTCGTTGGGTGTGGTTGGACCACGGGTCTTTTATTGGATAGTTTGTCCCTGCTGGAACAGCAAGGAGTTCGGGCGGAGGTGATCGATTTACGCGTTTTGAATCCAATTGATCCAACTTCGATTGCGGAGTCAGTTGCCAAGACCGGCCGATTGCTCGTTGTTGACGGCAGTTGGGCCAACTGTGGAATGGCGTCAGAAATTGTTGCATTAGCCAGTGAAAGGTTGCCCCTTGGCGCTTGGAAAGCCAAGCCTCAGCGAATTACCCTTCCTAACGTGTCCGCGCCTTCAAGTCGCGTCTGCGAAGAGCACTATTATCCGACTACAAGCAAGGTAGTTCGGGCCGTAGCACAATTAATGGATCCCGAACTCTTGGAACCGACTTTGCTGTCAGGCAGAGAAGTGAACTTCGATACCACTAGTGTGATCTCAAACTAGTTCGACACTATTCCACCACCAGATAGCGGGTGCCGTCTTTCAACAGCTTTTCGGCCGCTTTGGCGAAAGTGTAACGTGTTTTGTTGAACTTGGAATTGGCCTTAGTGATTCTTGCGACGTCCTGATTGAAGGTTACACTGTGCCTCAACCAGCCTAGGCGTTGAACGGCATCCAACAAAGACACATGCAGAGCATGATAATAAGGCGAGCAAAGGCGTCCTTTATTGTCGTAAATCGTCCAACCGTCCGGACGTATGTAATCACGGAGATGGAAATCAAGAGTCCTTACTGAAGCATCGAAGAATTTCTGGTGGCGGTCCTCTCCAAAAACCTGGAGAAAATCGTACAAACCGAAAAGCGCAAAGATCCAGCCGTTGAGCACGACGTAGTTATCGGGTCGGCAGACTTCGCAAAGAAAGGCTTTCTCACCAAGGTAAAGAGCAGTGCCCTCGTCAGTGACAGGCTCGAGCATGTTATCGGCAATTCTTCGCGCTAAGGAATTTAGCGAGCTAAGGGACAAGGGACCAATACCATTTTGGTATGCTCGACAAATGAGGGATAATGCCTCGCCCTGAGCCATCGCACTATTATCGGACAGATGATTCTCGCCAGGCTCCATGAACTCAAAGAAATTCCGCAGGTATCCTCGAGGATTGAGATTTGTTTCAATCCAGGTGAGCACTTTGCCAACTTCCACACAGAAATGAGGCTCTTGAGTTTGTTGATACTTATCGAAGCATCCCAAACCGTATTGCAAGATGGTAATAGGAAAGGGGATTGGATTGCCCTGTCCGGAAACTCGGATAGAAGGAACCCCAGAGACGACATCACCTTTCCAGTTCGCCTTGCCACGCATGTCATTGTAGTAGGATTTTCCGTCGATAAAATAACGACCCAGGCTTTGTTGTTGGTGAAAGTAGTCTTTGCCCAACAATCCCTTGCTGAAGTTTTTCGTGCTGGACCAGAGAATTTGTAGCCTAAGCAACTAACTTCCTCCTACGCCGTCCGCGAAGTTAAGATCCCAAACCAGGTGGGGTTAATTTTTAACTTCGAGAACGCAATCCAAAGCATATTGGCGTTCCAAGCCATCGCGGCAATCAGGGATGCAAGGGCGGCCCCTTCTATTCCCCGCGAGGGAATCCAGAACAAATTTAAGATCACGTTTAGTGCCAAGGCGGCGAGCATCGAAAGAGCCGCGTCCTTTTGATGTCCAGTCATCGAAAGAAGCAAGTGGAGCGGTCCAAACAAGGCAGCAAGAGAGTAGGAGCCCAACAAAATAACGAACGCAGGATAAGCATGGACATATTCAGCGCCGAAGAGACCCAAAAGGATGTGTCCGCTGAAAAGTAGAGTCATAGAGATACCGGCGACGCTGGCTAGTAGAAACAGCGAGAGGCGTTGAACGGTTTTGGAAAGGACCTCTCTATTACCAGAGTAGTAAAGGCTGGAAATAGTGGCTGCTCCGGCGATATTGACGGAGTACAAGATGAGCCCCACGACTGAAGCTAGTTTTGCCGCAACCGCGTAAAGGGCAACGTCGCTCGGGGAACGCATGATCCCAATCATGATTGAGTCAGCCTGTCCCAAGGCGACGTGACCTACAGAAAGAGCAAGAAGGGGAAAGGAAGTACTGAGCAGGTTGCCACTAGTGTACAAACCCGGCCACCGCTGGAAACGGAACGGCCATCTTTTTTTCAATAGGTAAGCAAAGGTGGCGGTCAACAGTAGCCCCGCCACCAATTTGAGGCCATATGCCAGCGCAGGGGAAAGCGGAACTTTGAAGAAAACCATCCCTAATATGAGGAGGATAAAGGTTACAGGCTCTAGTACTTCGGAGACGCCTCGGGAAATGACAATTTCGTTAAGAGACTTAAAGACAGCCAAAAAGGAAGTATTCACTGACATGAGGGGTAACAAAACGGCCAAGGTAACCCACAGGAAAGCTGAGCCCTCGTAAAACATCTTGAGCCCCAGTCCCAAAAGAGCGCCGCAAATGAGCGCAGCACCTGCGCAAACAAAAAGAGAAGTGACCAAGTATGAGTTAGCTCGACGTGGATTCTTTTTATCCAGGCAGCGTACAATGCTAGGGACCAAGCCATTTTCTGTTCCGAGTTGAGAGACCAGGAGTAAGATACTCAGCCACGCGAAAACGTACATGAATGTTCCATAAGCATTCGTGCTCATTTGATTAGCGAGCAGTAAGTGGCTGGCGTACCCAAGTCCAACACCCACGATCCGAAAAAACAACGTAACAATACTATTGCGAATAACCATTGCTTTACCGAGGATGCGCCGTCTTTAGCTTCAACGAAGTATAGTCCCTGTGATAGGCCCCTACAAGTAAACGGGGCCTGACGCAGCGACTCATCTTAGTGAGTAAGACGTTCGGCACTCTTTTCGGTGGGCCGAGAGATGGCCCACGGTGGCGGAAAATTCTCTGGGCGGTTGTTGAGTTGGTTCCCGATTAGCGACTCCAGATGGGTGAAGGTGTCGGGTGTGTTATCAATTGCCGCGGAGATAAGTTTTTCGACTTTTTCCTCTAGCCTATCAGCGGAGGTGAAAGCGCCCACGAAGGCGGCATCGCCACGCGGTAAAACCATAATATCTGGGTCTTCTGTGCTCAGCTCATCGCCGCTTAGATAGAGTTCCTCGCAAAGCTTCTCGCCAGGACGTAAGCCAGTAAACAGAATTGAGATCTGCTCTTCGCTCTTTCCCATGAGCGCTATCAAGCTCCGCGCTAAATCCACAATTCTGACAGGCTCTCCCATCTTGAGAACCATGATGTCGCCGTTGGCGGCAATCGAGCTAGCTCTGAGCACCAACGAAACGGCCTCGGGAATCAACATGAAATACCTTTTTGCTCCGGGATCCGTGATGGTCACCGGTTCTCCATTTTGAATTTGCTTTTGAAGTAGCGGAACTAGGCTCCCACTGCTTCCTAGTACGTTTCCGAAGCGCACCGAAACGAAACGTTTTTGGGAGCGAAAACCCGCGTGGGTGGTGAGAAGCTCACAAACTCGTTTGGACGCGCCCATAACCCCCGCAGGAGAAACCGCTTTATCCGTGGAAATCAGGACGAAAGATTCGACTGAAGGGCTATGTTCGGAAAGCTGAAGTAAGTTTCTCGTTCCCAAAACGTTGTTCAGCAGAGTTGAGTAGGGACTTGATTCCGCTAGATGGACATGTTTGTAAGCGGCCGCATGAAAAACCAATTCAGGCTCGTGTGTACGAAAAAGGTGCTGAAGCGCTTTTCGATCCTTAATGTCCACGAGGCAGGGAATGGTTGGTGAGGAATGTTCTGGATAAAGGCGCAAAGCGCGGTCTATTTCGAAAAGATTGAATTCTGAATGGTCTACCAAAATGATCTTCTCCGGAGCAAACCGATGAATTTGCTTGGCGAGCTCACTTCCAATGGAACCACCGGCTCCGGTTACGAGGACGCGGCGTCCCTGAATAAGCCGGCGGAGCGGTGCTAGATCTAAATTACGTCTTTCGCGACGTAGTAAGTCGGCGAGTTCAATGTCTCGTAGTAGTTCCGTGGACGTACGGGAAGTAGATGTGATTGGTTCAAGCAGCCGCACCCGCACTTTTGCGGCATGGCAGGTTTGCATGATCTGCCGCAGAAGAGCACCTGGCGGTTGGGCGATGGCTACGAAAAGGCTCTGGGCTTGGGTTTCTTTGAGAATCCTAGCAAGCTCGCGCCCGGTTCCCAAGACTTTCACGCCACCGACGATGCCTTCCAGCTTGTGGTAGTCATCATCCAGAAAGCCCACGACGTGGCGGTTGACGTCTCTATCGGTGGAAAAACGGTTAAGAAGCATCCGGCCGTTTGAACCGGCTCCATATATAAGAGTGCGACGCCCTTTTTGCCTTACTTCTCTGCTGGATGGGTACTCGTGAATCATACGACGTATTAGCCGGACCGAACTCATGGATAGAAAGAGAATGATGGCGTTGATAACGAAGGCGCCGCGCGGGATGTGCAGCGTATTCATAAAATACGTAACACCAATAGAGAAGAACGTGGCGACCGCCTGCGCGCGGCCGAGTTGGGTTAGGTCGCGCACGGAAAAATAACGCCAGATGATCTGATAAATGCCCGAAGCTACGAAAACCGCCATCGTGATGGCCGCGATGGTGGAAGCAAGTACAAAGAACGCGGGCGTGGCGGGCGGAAAGCCCTCACCTCCCAACCGAAGATATAAGGCCAAATAAAATGAAGAGACGACGAGTGCTAGATCAGTTGCAATATACCGAGTAGGTACACGGGAGATCCCCATGGTACTTCGGATAGAAGTAAACTTTTTGCCCCAACCCATAATTTTTAGAGTGAAAAGATCGTTGGCCCCAAATTCCAACTGAAAAAGGTTAGCAACAGTTTCATACGTCGTCAAAGGAACGTACGGATTATTTGAACAGGACGAAATTCTGACGCGACGCCACATGAGTTGCGTGACAACTTTGCGATCTGTCATTTTCAAATGCCAACAGAATGGTTATTCTACGATTCAAATTTTATGAGGTGCACTATGATTCGAAAATTCTTTCTCGCAGTGGGTTGCTTGGTGAGTCTTTCACAAGGGTTGGCTTCTGATATTCCGGGCGGAAATATTCGTGACGCGGAAGGATTGGTACCGCGTAGTTTTGAAATTGTGATGAGCCCGGCGGTTGTTTTCGCAGACGGCGGCATGTACCTCAATACCGAACTCCGTTATCAAGCCACCGAAGACATTGGAGCGGGTGCGGCGTTTGGCGCGGGCGAACTCGGCTTTAACTTTGGCGGATACGCCATGTGGTACATGCTTCCCGACATGGGATCGCAACCCGCGGTGGGACTCTTGGGCGGATTGTTTTTCAATCAAGTCGCTTCGGAAGATTACTTTCTCTTTCGCATCTCGCCCGTTGTGAGCAAGCATCTTGCAACTAACTGGGGCGGATTAACTCCCTACTTAAGCGCGCAAATTAGCCCCGCGTTTAGCTTCGGAACGGTTCCCAACATCTTCTCCATGCGGATGTCGATGGGGAGTCTGGTGACCATTAATTCTTTCAATGGCTTACGCCTCTGGGCGGAAGTGGGCCTTGGAATTGTTAATAGTTTCAATGAGATAGCTCTTGGGGTCTCGTTTCCCTTTTCCTCTTTTGGGGAATAAGGCCTGGTCTGGGGTTTAAACCGTGCGGCGGCCGGAAAGCGCGCATTGCAACGGCTTTTTAACCCTTCGGAAAGAAACCACAATTTTCACAATGTGTGAAAACAACAGGCATACACGTTAGGCAAAATGTAGGCGCTGCAAGTGCTTGATCCGCCTGCGTTTAAGATTGTGTCGTCGTCAGCCGTTCAACACGTGTAATTTTTCCGACGATAGACGAACAGCCACGCTTTTTTTCCCCATGCCTTTTCATGCAGTTACCGACGAGTTTAGTTTCCTTAAACTGAGCACGCCCTTTGCAATCTAACTCACCAACTTGTTACCGAACGGATTGTGAAGCCCATGTCCCGCAACTGGATTTACATCTTTGTCGGCGTGCTTTTGCACGCCACAACTGCGACCGCATATACAAAATGTGGTCCCTTATATGACCTTCTTGTTGGTGAGGGCTTTCGTCCCACCAGAAAAGAAGTTTTGCCTGAGTATCCTCCTGAGTTTTTGGATGAACCCATCCGGCAAAACCGCGTCCCCGCTGCACTAGATAAGAGGATGAAGGAAGTGCACGATTATGAAATCGATCGTGAGAGTTCGATTAATCTCCACATTCCTACCGCTACCCGTGATAGCGAGCTCAAAAAGGCAAACCCCGAATTCGCCAATGTCTCTCCTTTAGTCCTTAAGCGACTCACCAATATGGGACCTGGCAGTGTGAAATACGCAAAGAGATTGGCTGAGGCGTTGAAGAAAAAACATGGTGAACCGACTAACGCTGTGCGTGAGGAGCTAGCGAATCTTGAACAGGAGTTCGTAGAGTCACGAACTCCGTCTACTTCTAAAGAGATCCAACGCAACCTATGGCTGGTCAAAAGGATAGCCGCTCTCCAAGTGTTTGTTCCCCCCAAGACGAATAAGGAACTTTTTGCGCGCGACCCCCAGTTTGAAACACTTTCGCTCGAGTTACGAACGCCCCTTTTGGATGCCTCGGAAATAGATATCGCAGACATCCGAGCCAAAGTGCATCGGCTTCAGATGAATAAGAATGAACCGAAAATCGACCTCAGAGCCGAACTTCTTCATGGCAAAGATAGACTTTCACGCCGTCCGGATACGGTATCTCAAGAGGAAGTCCGTCGTCTTGCTGCCTTAGAGATATATCTCGGACCGGAATCTCCGGCCGAAATGATTACCCGGCGAGAAACTATCAACGAGGCGAAAGAGCTTCTAGAGAGCGAAAACTCTTTTGATAAAAAAGAGGGCCTCAAACTTCTCCGTGAAGAAATAGCCATGCCCCACTTCGAGGTGATTGACCTACTTAACCGAACGGCCAATCAAAAAGGTCAGGACTCCGAAATACGAAGTATTGCCATGTCGGATCTTGAAGCACGCGGGGTGCGAGGACAGCTTTCGGGATACAGCATTGGAAAAGCGGCCGAACACGCTACGCGAGACGATGAGAGCTGGGTAGAGCGCACCTACAATTTGTCAGACGATGATTTCAAAGCGGCGTTAAAGGGACTCAGCGATGAAGTTCGCCAATCTCGCGCTGGTGCAAAGGCTCTAGCAAACCGAAGCTTGGAGTTTATTGACAAGATGTCGCGCCACAAGAACCCTTCTTATCGAGTCATGGCGCTGCGCTCTTTAGTTGACCGCTCGGAACCAGAGGTCTTTAGCATTCTGGAACGTGCCCTTCATGATGAAATTGGGGTCGTAAACCGTGTGGCTTCCCAAGTCCTCTACATGAATCGAGATCCCCGAGCTGCAAAAGTTCTTACTCGCTTCTCCCAATCAGAGGGGTACCAGCCGACGCAGTGGCCAAACTTAAGAAGTAGCGCCAACTTATTCAGATCGCAGAGGCCGGAGGATTTTGAAGGCCAGATGCGAGCTGCTGGGCGGCTGCGAAATAGACCGCTTGAGGAAGTGGAAGCAGCTCTCTTAAATGGGCATTCCGAAGTACGAGAGGCGGCGCTGCGAGCGATAGCAGGACGAATGGAACCAGAGCTTTTGCCCTTAATCGAAGATCGTCTTGTGAACGATCCCACGATGACGGTGCGTCGGGCGGCAGTCGATGCGGTCCTACGTATGAGAGGCCAAGAACCTGATCGCATGATCCGTGCGGCTTCCAAAACGGCACACGGGGAAGTCGCCCATTACGTGCGGGAACGAGTCAATAAAGATCCCGCTCTTCGCGAACGCATTTTAGATTCGGATATGCGCAAATTGGGAAACGTGGAACAGAGTCGTCAGGATGAGTTGGAGAATCTGACCCCCACGCAACGCCTCGATCGGATGATCCCCGTGGCCCGGCAGATGGCGGAAAACGTTTATCGGTTGCCAGAAGTACACTCAAGTCGCTCACTTTGGGAAAAGTTCAAACACTATGTTGGCTTGGCCCCCAAAAATGCCTTAGAAACTTACGGAAGGCGCTTGGCAGCGAAACAGATCGAATTTGAGAATGGAACGCCCACCGGATACATGGTGAAAGAAGCTTTTGCCGATCCTGAAACAGGGTTGAAGGTAGTCGAGTACCACCGCATCTCTTCCAACACTAAAAAAGAGATTGTGTTTGCCATCGCGGGAACCGAAAGCGCGGCTGACGTACTTTCCGACATGGGCGCGGGCCGCCCCCAGCGCGAAGGCCTAGAGTTTAAGTCCTTAGAGGACCGCCTTGTCCAAGTCGTCGAGGAAGGGCACTTTGCTTTCGGAACGGGGCATAGCTTAGGAGGAGGCCTTATTCAGGCGCTCCATCACGATGCCGCTAAACGACTAGAAGCAAAAGGAATTGATCACACCCAGAACATGGCATTTTTGGCGTTTAATCCCATGGGAGCCGGCAGGACACTAGGTAAAGATTTTGATGAGGATATTGCGGACAGACTCGTGGGAAGAAATATTATTGTAGAGGGTGATTCCATACCTCACGCCTCCGCACAAATTGGGGAAAATCACGTTTACCCGCGCCAATCTTATCTGCCTTTTGGAAACCATGGCATACGCGCTGTTTCGAAAGCCTTAGAGGGAAAGTCAGAACCTTGGGTGGGTGATATTACCATCATGCCCCTGACGGGCTTAGATGCCGTGGGCAACTTAGTTGGGCGCGTGGGAATTAAAACGCGAGACTGGTTCAGCCGTAACTTTGATGCGGCAATTCTCGCGGAAGGACAAAAGCAATACGCTGAAATCAAAGGTTACCAAAACCCCGATCAAGCGGCACCTTGGACGAGGGAACTTTCGCTCTATATGTCGAAGCTTTCAGCAAAAGAAAAGCGCCGTGCGCAAGAGTTCTTGGATAGAACCTGGAAAGCGACGCAAGAAATTTACCATCGCCTACGTCAACCTACGGTGCCTTCGTCTACCTTGGCCGGAACAAGCGGTTAGTGTTCGCTGGTGTCTTCATCTAAAGCCGGAAGGCGTTCGAAGTCTTTGCCCTTTAGAAAGGGTGCAGCTACTTTCATAAAATTCGTCCAAATCGGAAGGGCCGCGACTGCCCCTGGAAATTCCACCGCTTCTTGTGAGTCGTAGCCGACCCAAACCAAAGTTAACACTTCAGGCGAGAAGCCCACAAACCACGCATCCTTATAGTCATTGGTGGTTCCCGTTTTACCGGCGAATTCTTCCAAACGCAGTCCACTTTGGTGTGCCGACTGCGCGGTGCCTGTGGCAAAAACCCCTTTTAAGATTTCCACTGTTTCGTAACTCGCTTCGGGGTCGAGTGCTTGAGTTTCTACCAAAGACGATTCGGTGATGAGCTTTCCACTATCATCAAAGGCTTTCCAGTAACTGCGCGGAATGCAACGGCGACCCATGCGAGCTAGCGTGGTGTAAGCGTTTGCGAGCTCAAAGGGAGTGACTTCCGCGCTTCCCAAACTCAAAGAAGGAATGGCCGGCAGGGACGATTCAATGCCCGCGCTTTTTAAGTTCTTAAGAATGGGTTTAAGCCCCACGGATTGGGCTAAGCGCGCGGTGGGAATATTCAACGAAAGTTGCAGCGCTTCGGCAAGAGTGACTTGACCGCGAAATTCTGTGTCGTAGTTTCGAGGTTCCCAAGTTTTCTTGTCGTATTCCCAGATAAACGGTTCATCGATGAGTAAGCTATCGGCGTTGTAGTGCGTATCTGCCGGAGGATCACTAAACGCCGTTAAAAAGACAAAAGGTTTAAAGAGCGATCCCGGCTGGCGTTTACCATTGAGCGCGCGGTTAAAGGGGGCCTCGCGAAAATTGCGCCCGCCCTGTATAGCCAGAACCGAACAGTTGGCGATATCCATGGAAACCAAAGCGCCTTGAAGCAGATTTCCCGCCTCGCGTTTTTTCTTGAGCGACGCGTAGTACGCTTCCATCCTTTGAACGTGTTCCGAAAGCGCTGTTGACGCGGCTGCTTGCAGTAGCGGATTAAGGGTTACGTAAACTGTAATGGCATCTTCATCCAAGCGGTCTCGCAATGAAGGGGGCAGCCCTTGCAGCGCGAGTTCCATGAAGTAGGCCGCGTCGGTAAGATTGCGATCCGCCGGCGCAATGCCTAACGGGCTTTGAATTGCCTGGTCTCTTTCCGAATCCAGAATAAAGCCCACTTCCGCCATTTTCTTTAGAACGACATTACGTCTTTCCAAAAGCCGGTCAGGGTACTTGTGAGGATTGTAAATGCCTGGCCCCTGTACCATTGCGGCGAGCGTCGCGCTTTCTGCGACCGACAAATCAAAAACCGGGCGACTGAAATAATACTGAGAAGCTTCCGAGACGCCGTGAATTTCGTGTGTGTTCCATTGGCCTAGGTAAACTTCATTCAAGTAAGCTTCAAGTATCACTTCTTTTTCAAAGCGGGATTCGGCGACAAAGGCGTAAAGCGCCTCTTTGAGTTTGCGGGTAATCACTTTGTCGCGGGAGAAGAAGAGGTTTTTCATCAGCTGCTGCGTGATGGTGCTGCCCCCTTGCACCCACTTCATCGCAAGGAGGTCTTTGTATAGTGCGCGCACCGTGCCGCGCAGACTCACCCCGTGATGCTCGAGAAACTGTGAATCTTCTATGGCCATAAAGGCTAAGCGCAAAGAAACCGGAATGTCAGACAAGGGAACAGAACTTTGATTTCGCAAACGGCCCGCGAAGAAGTAACCCAGTTGCTTGGGGGAAAATTCGAGGCTTTCCACTTCTCTGCGCGCTTCAACAGCAAAGATCTCTTCCGTGATAAGGGCGCCGTCGAGAGCCGTAAACGTTACCTGAAACTCTTCTTTTCTTAAGGGGTGTCCAGGTCCCGAGAAAGCGGGGCGCATCAGACGCAATATTTCTGAGGTCTTCCAACTATAGCTTTTGGGCGTTAGCCGCGCATCGGGGTTTAGGGCTTGGTAACCGGCTGCTTCTAGTAAACTCGTTAGCGCCGCCTTCTGGATTTTCTGTCCTTCAGCCAGCGAAGGGAAAAACGCGTAGAACTTCGAAGAACGGGTGGCCCGCAGTTGCTCTATTCTTTGTTGGACGCGTGCGTGGATAAGAGTGACGTAGATAAGCCCGAAAACGACAATCAGGGTACCCACCGCAAAAAGACCCAGCGCGGTCAAACCCAGGGCGCGCGCCCAGTTACGGGCCCCCTTTTTTTGGGGCTTTTCTTTCTTTGTTGATTGATCGCTAGGCACTGGCTAGTGTCCCTTCCATGCGTCTTAACGAGACCCAAATCCGATTGGTCTGCCAGAAGCTCCTGCATACATTGCGGGGCAAACAGCTTATCCATTTAAAGGCGAATGAGGCGGAAATTCTATCTAAAATGGAAGAAATTTTCGCTAAGGATCTGAAAGTAGAAGACCAAATTAACGAAGAAGCAGAGAAAATCTTGGAACAGTACGCGTCGAAAGCAGGCAGCGACCTGGATCGCGATAAAATGTTCCAAATGATTAAGCGGGAACTCATTAAGAAGAAGAACGCGGTGATCTAGTGTTAAGCGACGAGAAAATAGTTCATTTGGTGCATCTGGCCCTCGAAGGAATCAAAAAGCAGGGGCTGGTGAGCTACCCCGACCAGGACGCCGCCATCCGTGAGGGCAAAAAAGTTTGCATGCAGTTCATGTCCCAGCTAACGGCCTGCGCAGAGCGCGCCAAAGCACGCATTGAATCCATGAAAAATGCTCCCCCTGAGCATAGCCAGCAGTGGAAGAATCTCTACCTGAAGTATTACGAAGAAGAATTAAGACGCGCCGGGTCGTAGTTGGTTCCCGTAAAGGTGCCAGGTCACTTTCCGTACTTCGTCCGGAAAGTGCACAGGCACCTTTACTTAATCTAATTAGTAGCTTGCCCGAGAGAGGTGAGTTGCGTAGTGTAGGCGCTTATGAAGTTCCTTATTATCGCATTGCTATGTGTTGCTGGGCCTGTGTTTGCGGCCTCCATCAATTTTAGCGGAAGCCTCCGCGCCGACACCGGTCACTTCAGTGATCTGGCTCTGGGAGCTCCCGGAACAGCCGGACCCAAGAGTTATTTCGGAGCGAGAGCGCTTCTTCAACCCAACCTTATTATAGATGACCATTTTAGCCTCCAGTCGCAGTGGTCACTTCTGGCTTCGCCGGGCACGAGCAATCGGCCCTCGACTTCGACGAGCCCGATGACTCCGCCAGCGAATGTCGCGTTGGGACCGGGGCAGGGTGGATTTATCTGGGGCGATACCAGCTCAGTCGGCCTCATCCTCAGTCGAGTGTGGTTGCAGTGGACATCGGATTTCGGCGTCCTTCGTTTGGGCCGTATGCCGGTTAGCTGGGGTTACGGGCTGATTTATGATGCCGGAGACAAAACTTGGGACAACTGGCAATCCACTTTAGATCGTTTCGACTACCGTTTGCATTTAGGTAACGTGGTTGGTGGTGTGGCTTACTCTCGTCCGTTTGCCACCAGCGTTCTTCGCGGTGTGAACGTTCACGAATATTATTCCGTCTATTTGAAGTACGAAAACCCGGAGAGCGAAGTCGAAGCCGGTATTTTGTATGAGTTGCAGAACCGTAAAGGCAACCCCAACATCAATCCGCTTTCTGTCGGAATGTCGCCTGCTATCGCGGGCACGACACCTTTCCCGAGCACGAACAACTTAGTCGATCTCTATATTAAGAAGACGGTTCGTTATTTTAGTTTCGGCGGTGAGCTTGCTTGGGCGGGCGGAGATGCTTTTGACGGCAACGGAGACAATGCTGCGGACTCGCTTAGCTCCTTTAGTGTGCTTTTGAACGCGGCTTATGAAACAAGTTCCCTTAAAGCCTTCTTAGATTTCATGTATGTCAGTGGGGATGGAAACTACGCCGACGGATCCTTTAGCGGCTTTGCGCTACTTAACCGCAACCGCCACGCGGGGCTTATTATGGGGCAAGAGCTCATGGGCGCTTTGCATGTTTCCGATGGCAACAGTGTCGGCTTAGGCGGTCTTTTTGCGTACGGCGGGGCAAATGTTTTTTCCGGTGTCTACTTGATTCGTCCCGGTGTGAGAATCGATTGGTCGCAAAACTGGTCCTCAGGAATCGAAGTCATTTGGGCGCGCATGGTGGAAGGCGCGAATAAGAATCTCGGTCTTGAAGTGGATCTGGGACTTGAGCACCAAGTCTATAAAAACTGTGCTTTTGGGTTGAACGCAGGGTACTTGTTCGCAGGCTCGGCGTTGGGTAATGGCGGTGTGTTCCTAGCCAAGGGCACCCTGGGAGTTACGTTTTAGAATAAACGTGCGACGTGATGACGTGGTAACGTGCGCCTTTTTATAATTGTTTTCTGTGGCTGGCCTCTTCTTGGCCTAGCCGCTGTGTCGGACCCCCTGGTTCGCGCTTCCGAATATTACTATCGCAATCAAGCTTATTCTGAGTCGTTAGAGATCTGGAACACTATCTCTCGTCAAAACCCCAAGCAACTGGGCGCCTTTCTTTCGGTATTGGAACTCACTTTATGGCAGGAGGGACGTGCTGCACTCGATCAGCGCCTAAAAGAGTGGCTCGAAAAGCGGGGAAGGTTGGGCCCTGCGGAACGTTTGGCGCTTTCCAAGAAACTTTCGGAGCTTCAATCACTATTCGTGACGGATCTCGGGCAAGCTAAATTCTTGTTGGCCCAAACCCCCATAGAGCAGGGCGACTGGGACTTGGCTTTACAGCTACTCGAAGAATCCGCAGCGGCGGAACGCGGAAATATTCTCGTGCTGTTTGAAAAAGCCCGGTGCGAAAAAGAGCGCGAGCGTTGGGATAGTTACTACCAGACGTTGCAGAGAATTCATTCCGCCCAGCCTTTTCAGGCAAGCGTATTGGGACCTTTGGCTGAGGCTCATGTAAAAAACGAATATTACGACAATGCGATTCGGTTAATCGCTGCGTTTCCCCCGTCCCAAAGAGATGTGCGTACGCGCGTAGCATTTGCCATGGCACTCCTCGAATCTCAACAGCCGGAGCGCGCGCGTAGCCATTTTGAAAGTTTGTTGCAAACGGAACGCCTTCTTCCCGCGCAGCGGGCGGTGGTTTACTACGGAATGGGTCAGTCTATATATAAGGACAAACGCCGCCGTGCCGAAGCCTTGCGGTATCTTAAAGAGTTTACCGAATTAGCGACGGAACTTCCGGAAACTAAGTGGGATCCTTATGAAATTTCCGACCGCCTGAGAAAAAGTCTGCTCCTGATTGTACGCCCGCGTTCCTAGCTTAAATTCTCGTTGCCCGTCCCCCCTTCCTGTGGCTTTACTAGGCAAACAGGTGAGGAAAATTCAAAAACAGGTGATTGGGTCATGGCTCTCAGCCATGTTGTTGTTCGCTTTTGTTGCTGCTCCCGTTGGCGCCCAACAAGTGTGCCGAGAGCAGTTAGGTACTCGGGGCGAACCAGAGCAGTCTTTAGAGAAAGAGCTTTCCCACCATCCCTACCACCGTTGGAAGGCCGTGTTCGACAAAGGGTTGGTGCTCGCGACGCTTCCGGTTACGCTTCCCGCGATTGCCGGTCTAGCAGTGCTGGTAAAAGTTGCTAATCCGTCTCTTCCCATTTTTTATCAGCAGGAGCGGCTAAGCCGCGGAGAACAGCGGTTTTGGATTCAGAAATTGCGAACCATGTACCCCAACGACGGAACGCAGGGGAGTTTTAGAGGCGACCCACGGGTGACATGGGTGGGAAAATACCTGCGCAAGTTTCATCTCGATGAGCTACCGCAGATCTTCAACATTTGGCGAGGCGAGATGAGTTGGGTAGGTCCAAGACCGATTCCCCTGGGTCAGGATGCTATTTATCGCAGAACTCTTTCGGATTACCAAGCTCGCTATTTGGTACCCGCAGGGCTTACCGGATTAAGCCGTGTGCGCTGCCAGTATACAGATGAAGAAGGCGAAGCTCGCGAGCTGCTTTCGCACGATCTGGAGTACATTTCTAAGTACGGGGTTTTGCAGGATCTTGGCATCCTCTGTGAAACCATCTGGGTTCTACCCCAGGGCAGGGCACGGTAACAATTTTTGCTCCGGTGTGTAGGGAAGCTGACTGAGAAGAAAGTCTCTCTCATTGAGTACTTATCCCACCTCCAGGCATGATGCCTCTTTCGCTGACGGTATTTCCAGTCTCTCGCGCCCCCACTTTCCTTCTCCCTTTCTCCTAAACCCTTAAAATCGAAGCAGAAGACCATAATGCCTGCGATGGCGGACTAATTGCACTTCCTCATGCGGGGCACCCTTACGCCTATTTAGGCGCGGTGTCGGATGGGTAGGCGCGCCTAAGCGTCGTGAGGAAGAGCATGTTTGGGTTTGAAATAAAGAAACAGTTGAACAGAACGGCCCGTAGCCGCACGGTTGCGTTCGCCTTTCTCGTCTTTTGGATGATCGGTAACACGGGTTGCGATACCGGAGCGACCTTTACGCGTGAAACCCAAAGGCAGACTTTCCTTCAAAGCTATTTGCCTCAGTACCTTGATATCGTCTGGATGATCGATGACCGCTCACCCATGTACAATGCGCGTACTCATTTGATCAGTGAAGCAAAAGAGTTTTTCACCAAGCTGGATGGCATTACTGTGGACTACCGCATGGCTTTTGTGAGCGCGGACATGGAAATTCGTCCGGGACTTAAACCCAGCAACAATCCTATTATTCTCAGTAAGAACTTCGGAACGGTAAACCAACGGGCTGACTTCTTCGGAAATATTATTTCGCAAATTATCAACCTGCAAACCGGCGCACGCAATCAAGGCTTTGAGAGTGTGTTGTCTGTCTTGAAGAGTTCGTATCAGCCTCGTCCCGGCGTGCCGCTGATTATTCTTTTTATCTCCGATGCAGACGATAAGAGCCCCAAGACTTTAAATGAGTACCGCAATCAGTTTCTTACATTAAAGGGCAATAATCCTGAGCTGCTCCGCGTTTACTCCGTCAACTATGTCAGTGGCGGGGATCGCTGCGCGACACTCTACAACGCCGATATTGATAAGCCGAATTTTGAAGATCGTTACTTCCAGCTCGCCAATAGCCTTTCTGGCGAAACCGGTGATTTGTGCGGCAACTTCTCGGATCAGATTGATGTGACGGGTTTACGTTTAGAAGAGCTCAAAGACCGTTTCACCCTTAACTTTCCCAATAATACAGACATGGTAGTGAAGTTCTTTATGAATGGTGTGGAAGTCAGCGGTCCTCCCTATACTTTTGAAACTGCTACGAGCGAACTTGTCTTTGCTTCGACTCCGCCGGAAGGAATGACCATTGAGGTTACTTACGTGCCCAGAACGTAAAGCCTTTATCGGAACTACCTCGGACTGCTTCCCCACATTATTTCTTCACAATTTCGGACGATAATACTGCTTATTACCTTAAATCGGAGAAGCACGTGAAACAGCTGTTATTGTTCTTTTTTGTCCTGTCTGCGGTGAACGTTTATGGGGAGCGTACCCAGGAGACCCCTTACTATATATCGGGCGGCATTGAAGCCGCTTATGTTGTGGGTGATAAGAAGGGTGGCATTGAGGGACGAGTCATACGGGTTCGGGATACAGATGGAAAAACCATTCATTCACTCAATGTTGCAGGCACGTCGCCCTTGGAGAATGAAAGCTATCACCTATTGGCCTCAGCCGCCTCATTGCGAGGTGAGGTGTTGGTAGTACTGTATTGTGCAAAAAAACCGACTGCCTATAAGAGTGAGAGGGTTTATGAAATTCTAAGGGGAAGCTGCCGTATCTATTCCGCCGTGGTTGGACCGGAAAAGGAGAGCCGATGAGAAAGCCCCTCTTTCTCTTCCTAGTAGTGGCCTTTGGGACAGCTGTGTTTCAGCCCTTCGGTGCGGATCAGGACCCCGTTGCAACGTCGCAGAAATCGTCCAAGAGTGCCAACTTTGAATGGATGGGAAATGGCTTAAAAGCTGACCCGACATCGGGATTGCCTGCGAAACGAGCCCATTCCGTATCCGAAAGTCGGAGCGAACCGGCAAGGGAATTTACACAAGTTGACGAGATTCCAAAGCTCCTGGGTCCTTTAGCGATAAGGGAGAGTGACCTTCTGGAAACTGAGATTGGTGATTTTCACCAAGTTGCAACTCTTCCCCCGCTTGCGACGATAGCGTTTCTTGAGCCGCCGATACTGAAGTCAGTTTTTGAGTGGGTGCCTTCAGTAGCCGAGTGGGTCAGAATCGGGGATCCGTAAGCACAGAAATTCCACTATTCTCTTGGAGCAAATTCTAGCTGAATGGGTGCGCGTGAATGAATCGCCGCACCTGGCTTGGGGTTTTGTGCCACGAGAAAGCCGTGGCCAGAGAGTTCCAGGTTAGAGAAGTCTTTACCGAGTACCTTGAGCGCTTCTCGCACGCTCAAGCCTTGCAGCGTCGGCATCACCCATTTCCCATCTGACTTATCCACTTTTGGAGGGACGGCCGGGGCGGAAAAGCGCTGCTCAACATAGGGAGGACTCTTGGCCATTTGTTTGGGAGAGCGATCCAAAATTTGAAGGGCTTTCTGGGCGATCTTTTGAAAGACGGGCGCGGCGATTTGCGAGCCGTAGTAATACGTGCCCTGTGGTTCATCAATTACTACCCCAATGAGGAGCTGCGGTTGCTCCGCAGGTAGAAACCCGATGAACGAGGAATAGTAGCGGCCACCCGTGTAACCTTGCCCATGCGCATACTTCTGCGCGGTACCGGTTTTCCCGCCCACACGAATGCCGGGAACGCGAGCCGCTCGTCCGGAGCCTTTCTCACTTTCTGTTACCGAAACCAAAATTTCTTTCATTTGCTGAGCCGTGCGTGGAGAAATCACCCGACGGATGTCCAGATTGTCGCGGTTTACGGCGCTCACTTCACGCATGAGAATCTTGGGGCGTACGTAATAGCCACCGTTAGCCAGCGGAGCAAACGCCGCGACCATCTGCAAAGGGGTAAAAGCGACTCCTTGACCAAAACTAATATTGGCTAGAACAATGGGAGTCCATTTACTTTGAGATCGTAGCGAACCCACTATCTCACCGCTCAAACCAATATTTGTTTTATCCGCTAATCCAAAGTTATCCAGCGCGCTTCGCACACCCTTGGCGCCTAGCTTGTGCGCAATTTCAATGGCTCCAATATTGCTCGAGTAGCGAATCACTTCTGCTACCGTGAGAGTTTTAAACTGGTGTTTGGCCTCTGCTTCGCGAAAGACTTTGTTACCGATTTTGTACCTGCCCATATGCCCGTCTAGAACCGAATCAGGTTTTAACAGGCCCCGTTCCAGTGCGGAGGCGGTGAGAATCGCTTTGAGAGTGGAACCGGGTTCATAGCGGTGAGAGATAAACCGATTTACAAAATGAGAGCTAGATGACTGCGCCGCATGATTGGGATCAAAGCTAGGTTGCTGTCCCATCGCGAGCACTTCTCCGGTGTAGGGATCCATCACCAGCGCCATCGCGCCTTTGGCTTTGGTGCGAGTGAGTGCTTGTTTGAGTTCTTCTTCAACCATGTACTGAACCGTGGTGTCGATGGTGAGGTGCAACCCTGTTTGCTCTGGGTTTTCTGGATCCCAATATTTGAGCTTCTCACCAATGTAGGATGTCTGTCCCTTACCATCTCGCTGAATCAGCGGTTCGTTCGGAGAATAAAGCAGTTCACGGTTCTGCGAAAACTCGACACCGGAAATGCCTTTCCCGTCGATGTCAGTAAAGCCCAAAACTTGTGCGGCCAAACTACCGTTGGGATAAACGCGAGTGTTTTCTCCGCGCACGTAAATGCCGGCAAGTTTCTTTTGTGCAATCTGCTTTCCTTTTTGATCGGAAACTTGGCGGCGAATCCAGATGAAAGGCTTTTTCGAGGCGAGAACTTTTTTCCAGTAGAGTGGGGTGCCCCCCAAGCTGCTTGAAAGCACGCTGGCCGCGTAAGCTTTGTTTTTAATTGCTTTCGGGTGCGCAAAAATAGATGCGGCTCGCATGGAAACGGCGAGTTCTTTGCCATTGCGATCTAAAATGGCTGCGCGTTGAGGGGTTTCCCTACGGTGAGCGCTGTCGTACTGTCGGCTGGCGAGTTTGCGGAGTTGCTCGTTTCCTAGCACCTGTAGCTGAACCAAACGAAAACAAATGAAACCGAGAAACAAAACAATTCCAAAGTAGACGAGTCCCAGGCGAAAACGCATACCTTAAAAATACCCTAAATAGACGGGATCAGTTACCTTTTCTCTCCGACGCGGTGTCCACAGAGAAGGGGGCGAGTTTCAAGGATTACTTTTTTGAAGTCTTGGGGGAACTGGCGTAGCGGATGAGTTGGCCCGCTTTGGGGGCGTGGAGATTTAAAGCGAGAGCCATTTTTTCTAAACGCTCCGGGGTGGTCAGGCGAAGCCATTCCACTCGGCGCCTTTGGTAGTCTCGCTCGAGTTGCTTTAAGCTTCTTTCGTTTTGTACGTACTGATAAGTCCGTTTTACCGTCGCAGTTCGCACCCATACCGTCGCTAGCGCCAGAAAAAATAGCGCGCCCAGAAGGCCTACGAATTTCACTTTATTTGAGGGCACGTTGGGCATGAGGTGGAAAAAGTTCCTAAGAAGTAAGCTACCAAGGAATGTAAGGGAGGAGTTTAAGGTCCTGTTTATTATTTTACGGCGAGGAGGGGAGTTTTTCAATGCACCTCAACTTCGCACTTCGACTCCGGGGGTTTTCAACTTGCTCGGCGCGCGACGGTTCAATGGGCTTTTTGGATAGCCAACGCACTTTCTTTTCTCGCTTGCACAGACAGGGTTGGATTTTGCACACGCATTTACCCTCCCACTGCTTAAAAATCCGCTTCACCATCCGGTCTTCGGTGGAATGAAAGGTAATCACCGCTAGGCGTCCCCCCGGCGCTAAACAATCTAGAAACGCCGGTAAACCCTCAGAGATTTCAGTGAGTTCCTGATTGACGCACATCCTTAAGCCCAAGAAAAGTCGGGTAGCAGGATGACGGGCCGAGTGGCGCTCTTCAAAAAGGTTAGCAATATCAAGGGTGGTTTTAAGGGTGTTATTTTGTGCGGCCTCAATCAGCTTTTCCATGACTTGCTTCGGAGGCCACCAGCCTGTGTTTTCAAAGACTTCTTGCGAGACCTCTAGCGCGGAGTGGGTTTGCAAGAGCTCTATTAGATTACGGTCTTCCTTTTGATCCATGCGCATGTCGATGGGCCCCTCGCGCGCAAATGAAAATCCGCGATGACTTTCTAGTAGTTGGCGCGTACTTACGCCTAAGTCCGCTACCACTCCTTTAATACCTGCTCCTGCATGGCCTGCCGCCCAGGCTGAGAACCGTCCATGCCATAACTCCAGCCGGGGGTCGTCTTTGAACTTCCCAACTTCTCGGTAAGTATTCAACGCCGCGTCATCGCGGTCGATTCCCACGACTTTGGTCGCCCCTTTTTCCAATAATCCATTGGCATGTCCGCCACCCCCAAAGGTCGCATCGACAAAGGTCCCGCCACCAGAAGGATTAAGCATATCAAGGACTTCTTGATACAAAACAGAACGGTGATGAAGCGAAGGATCTGCGGTTTCCATGAATTGTGTAAGGAGTACCATATTCATTTCGCGGTGCGAAAAAAAATCTAAAGCCGCATAACGCGCCGCCGATATGAACTATGAGCACAGTGATTCGTTGCGTTATGTGTGGCGCGCTATTCTGTGCCTGTTAAATGAGATTTCTTTAGGAGACCAAAAATGGCTATTCAGACACTTACAAACATGCCCGCGCTTAACGCGCGTCGGCATATGTTGAAGACCCACCGGGACTTCAGCAAAACGTTGGAACGCTTGTCCTCAGGCAAGAAAATCAACCGACCGGGCGACGACGCCGCAGGTTTGGCGATTTCCGATACCCTCCGGGCTCGCATTGCCAGCGTGGATCGTTCGAATCAAAACGCGAAAGATGCTTACTCCCTCTTGCAAGTTGCAGGCGGAAGCATTCAGCAGATTTCCGATAAACTCATCCGCATGCGCGAACTAGCGATTCAAGCTGGCTCCGATACGGTTGGGGATCGTGAACGCGAACTGATCGAAATCGAAAACGCGGAACTAAAAGCCGAAGTAGACCGTATCTCTGAATCGGTGACCTACTTGTCGACTCCGTTGCTCAACGGCGAAGGCGACGACTTCCAGTTCCAAATCGGACCTGACAATAACGACAACAACCGTATCAGCTACTCGGCTGACGGCGTTGACGTGACGGCCGGCTCGTTAGGCGTGGACGGTATCGACCTTAGCGATCGCGACTCAGCTTTGAGCGCTCTTGATGAGATCGACGAAGGTTTAACCCGCTTGCACACACCGATGGCACAGCTCGGTGCGTTGCAGAACAGAATGGAAACGGTCATCGATCACTTAGACAACTATGAAGAAAGCTTGACCGCAGCCAACTCACGAATCCTTGACGCGGACTACGCGAAGGAATCGACCGAAGCCTTCAAGCACCAAGTTCGCTTGAAAGCCGGTGTGGCAGTGTTAGCCCAGGCGAATCAAATCCCTGGTAACGCACTGTCTCTGTTGTAAGACTTAAAGTAGTGGATAACCCTCGCCGATAAAACGGCGAGGGACCATGAAAGTCTTGCCGCTAAGCACATTACCTGAGGCTCTGGTTGAAGCTTCTTCCCAGACGGTGGATCGTCCACGAAGAAATCGAGACCAGGCGCACCAGGATAAGAAGAATGATACTGGCTCCAAACGCCAGGGTTTCAAGAAATCTCAAGAATCTAGTGGAACGCCTGAGAACGTCTCAAGGGAAGAGACTTCTCAGCCACTCCAGAGTCAGATTGTTGACAGCCAAAAGCTGATCAACCTCTTGAGTAAGAAACCTTCCGCTTCAAAAACGGCTAAGAAGAATGCCTTCCAGAAATTAGCCGTCAAATCAGTGACTTCTTCCGTAGAAGAGAAAATCAAAAAAGTCTGACCGACTCCCCAAGTTAAACGAATTCTCTTTCCCTCTCATTGCTCGTTTTACCCAGTCTCGTGTAAAATAAAGACAGTACTTAGTACTCCCTAGTTTCTTCTTACTCTCTCCATACCCATTCAATCGTTGTATTAGGCTCGAGGTCGACGGTGGATCCGCTCGAAGGCGTACAAAATCTCTCGCCAGAGTTTCAAACGGCGTTTCAAAAAGCCGTCGAGGCAGAGGCACGTCCGCTTACCGTCTTGAATACTGATAAAGAGCGTCTTGATAAGAAAATTGCCCTCATCTCAGATGTGCTTGGCCGCATCGGGAAGGTGCAAGAAATCATCCCCGATTTTGCGACTCCAACCAATATTCGAAATCCCTTGGTAACAAGCTCCATCGACAGCGTAGTTTCCGGCACCGCAGATAAAGCGCGCGCAAGTTTTGGGAGTCACAACATTGAAGTGTTGCAGCTTGCTTCCCCCGCATCGGCTGTTTCTAACGGCTTTGCCGATAAAGACGAAACGACCGTGGGTTCCGGGTTCTTCGTGTTTGAAACGGCTGCGGGTGAAGAAAAGG
Source organism: Bdellovibrionota bacterium (assembly GCA_041751875.1). Lineage (GTDB taxonomy): Bacteria > Bdellovibrionota > FAC87 > UBA2466 > JACKAF01 > JBGSIC01. Next base: position 205,220 of record JBGSIC010000004.1, on the reverse strand, counting down.
AAGTTTTCATCGATAACGACAGTGGCACTTTGCAAGGGCTTGCGAACACCATCAACAGCGCAAATCTGGATGTGAAAGCCAGTGTCATCAACGACACGCGCGACCTCGATGCCCCCTGGCGTTTGGTGTTGACCCACGAAAAAACCGGTAGCAACAACACCGTGGAATACCCCGTTTTCTATTTTGTGGATGGTGAAGAAGAGCTTTACTTGGATGCGGAAGAAAACGCAAAAAGTGCAAAGTTTCGCTTTCAGGGCTTAGAGCTGGAATCGCCGACCAACGATGTGGTGGATCTTGTTCCCGGTGTCACTATTAACCTTAAAGGTATTTCCGAAACAGGGCGTCCCGCTAAGCTCACCGTCGCACAAGACGTGGAAAAAACCAAAGCGCGCCTAAAGGAACTCGTTGATAACGTGAACTCCGTTTTAACCTTTGTGAAAGAACAAAACGAAGCAGACAAAGACAAAGCGCTGGGCACACTAGCAGGCGACTACGGCATTCGTTTCACCAAGCAGCGCATGGTGAACGCACTGCAATCAAGTACTTTTACCGCTGATCCCAACAAGACGATTCGCTCACTAGGAACCATGGGCATCGAGTTTAACAAAGAAGGCACGCTCGTTTTTGATGAAAAGAAAGTCGAAAACGCCATCAATGGCCACTTCGACGAAGTGGTAGAGCTTTTGGCCGGAGACGGCCGTGGCACCGGTGTGGTTCCCAGGCTACGTGAAGTGCTCGATCAGATTACGACTCCGGAAACAGGTCTTCTTACGGCGCAAAAGAAAACGATGACTGACCGTCTAAAATCCGTGCAACAGAATATTCAAAGAACTGAGGCTCGCGTAGAGAAGAAAGCGGAAGCTTTAAAGGTGAAGCTTGCGCGGGCTCAGGCCGCGATTTCTCAGATCGAGCAGCAAGCGGCACGTATTGATGCCATCGGCTCTGGTGGCGGCACGATTATCCCCGGGATGGCATAACTAACTTATGAGTGACAACAAGAAACCCGCTAATCCGTTTATTCAGTCTTACAAGAAAACGGAAGTAAATACTGCGACCCCTGAGAAGTTGCTGCTTCTCATGTATGAAGGCCTCTTGCGATTTATGAACCAATCGCGCCAAGCCGGGATTGATCTTAATCAAAAGCAAAAGATTCATTTTGTGGATCGCTCGCGAAAAATAGTGGCGGAACTTAGACGCACACTGAATCACGATGTCGACCCTGAGGTCACCGCGAACCTCGACAAGCTTTATAACTATCTGAATTTGAGACTACTAAACTCACTCGTCGATAAAGACAGTAGTGCTATCGACGAGTGCCTGCAGATAACCAACTCGCTTTACGAGAGTTGGAAGGAAGCAGTGGAGAATGTAAAAAAAGAAAGCCAATCGGCCAGCCGTTGACCACTAGGTCGTAGGGGAAAACTCATGGAACAAATCATCAACTATCTCGATCTAAAGAACAAATACTTGGAAAAGTTTTATTCCGTAAGTAAGAAGTTTTTAGAAAGTCACATTGATACTAAGTGGCTGGAGATTGAATTCTTCGTAGACAACCGCGAGCGCATTTTGAATATCATTCACTACTTTGATCAAAAAGTAGCGTCACTCTTCAAGGCGCCCGAAGTATGGGGCAAGGACCTAAGCGCCTACCGCCCCCGTGTGAAGGAGCTTTTCGCCGAACGAGAAAAGCTAGCGAAGAAAATTGTGGACCTGGACCTGGCCCTGATATCGGCCATTGACGAGATGAAGTCGGAAACGATTACCGAGCTCAAAAAGACGATTAACAAGAAGATCCAACTCAATTCTTTCTCTGCGGCGGTGCAGCCTCCCACGCTGCGCAAGCCCGTGAAATCCGCATAAGTTTCCCTCCCGTCATTGCGAGGGGTGAACTCTTCTGTCATTGCGAGGAGTGAAACGACGAAGCAATCTCAATGAGATTGCTTCGCTGCGCTCGCAATGACAGCCGATGCTCTGACTTGTAAAGGAAACAGCGCCGTCAATTTTGTGGCAGCTCGTTGGCCCTTTGACTCCAGAGCAGGTTGCTCTCCCTTTAGATCCCTGAAATGAGACTTCTTTTTTTCAGGGCATCTGGCATGGCCCTTGCTCTCTTTAGCCGAGGAGCCCAATAATGCCCAGCACCGTAGGTCAAAACCAAGCTTTACTCGAGCTTATCGAAAGCGCTGACCGCGTCGAAGTGAAGGAACTTTCCTTCGACAAGGACAACGAAAAGCTGCGTGGCTTTAAAGAGCGCGCTTTTGTCGTGCGTATTCAGTCTCAGCCTAAGGACTCCACCGACCGTCCTAAGCCCACCCCTTCTCAGCAAACCGCTAATAAGAACGAACAACGCGAGTACCTTTTAAGAAACGGGGAAGTCCTTCTTCAGAATCGTGATTATCTTCTCGCCCGCAACATTTACTCTCAGCTTTTGACCGAAAACATTCGCGACCTGGATGCCCTTCGAGGTCTGGGCGTGTGTTTGTACCACCTTGGTGACCGTCGCAGCTCTCGGAAATGCTTTCAAGCGCTTTGGGAACTACATCAGAACGCTGATGCCCTAGTTTGGCTGGGAAGATGCTTTGCTCAAGAAGGTAACGACAAGGCAGCGCTGGAAGCCTTTTCTAGAGTCGTGGAGCCCGTGATTCTGACGGATGAAGATCGCTTTGATTTTTTAAAAGAGTTCGGTAACTGCCATCTTCGACAAGGGAATTTTGAAGAAGCCGGAAGTATCTACCTGCGCGCCAAAGCGGTTAACCCGCATTCGGATGCCATTTTTGTAAACCTCGGCATGCTGGATTTCCATTGTGGTCGTTTGTCGCCGGCCAAAGGGCATTTTCTCAACGCGCTTCGCCGTAACGCAAAAAGTGCCAAAGCTTACTGCGGTTTGGGCTTGGTCGCGCTTCAGGAAAAACAGTATGGAAGTGCCGAACAGCATTTTTTGGAAGCATTAAACTTGGATCCGCAAAACCAAGTGGCTTTGCTTCAGCTTGTCGTGATCGCTTACCACAACGAGGCTTACGCGGAAGTGCGCAAGCGGGTGGAAGCCTTTTTGCAAAAGGATCCCAAAAACGTTCCCGTTCTTTATGCGTATGCGGGAATTCTTTTTAAAAGCAGCGAGTGGAAAAAGAGCGAAGAAATCTTGGATAAGGTGTTGGTTCTTGCGCCTCAGCACGAAAAAGCCCAGCAACTTAAAAAAGCGATTGGCGAAAACCGGCATCAGTTTGTCTAAAGGGGCTCCTACATGGTTCGCTTGAATATTGATAACCTCAACTACGATTCGCCTGCTCGCAATATTCAGGAAGCCATCCAAAGTGCATCTGAGAAAATTTCTACTGACCGAATGGTCTCTGAAGTCCTTCTGGGCGGTAAACGCTTAAGCGACTGGATGGAAGAATTTGGCGGCGCGTTTCCCGAGCAAACCGAGATCACCATTCGTACCGTGAATAGGAATCAGTGGGCGGCTACGTGGCTCGACTCTGCACTATGCTCCGTGAGACGCTTACAACAGAGTTTTATGCGCGCGGCGGAAAGTCTCTATGATCAAGATTCGCGTTCCGCGCAGCGCTTGTTCTCAAGTTGCTTGGAAGGTTTGAAACAGTTTTTGTACGTGATTGATCTCTCTCGCGAGGCCTGCCCCGATTTTGCGGCCGTAAACCACAATGGCGTGAATTCAGTAAAGCTTCACGCGGAGCTTGTACGTCTTTCTTCTCAGCTCACCCAGCTACTTAAAGCCCAGGATGTCGACGGCATGGCCGATCGGGTCGACTACGCTCTCTTGCCTCATCTCCATCTCTGGAACCAAGCCCTCACTCACCACCAAGAATCCCAATACTAAGCTCAAACTTGCGGAAAGGTGCCTGTGCACTTTTCGGTAGAGTAGAAGTGCCAGGTCCCTTTCCGTACTACGTCCGGAAAGGGCGCAGGCACTTTGCAAAAAAAAACCCGCGTCCTTTTGGGACGCGGGCTCTGAAATACATCTTCTAGAAGGTGCGAGGGGCATAGCTTCGCGGTCCCTTGCTGCCTGACCTACCAGTGCCATTCTTTTTACTGGAATCCGAACTGTCCCCACCAGCGTCAGAAGCGCCAGGAGCGTCCGACGGAGCGGAGGACGATGTCCCACGATCGGAGGGAGCCGCAAGGCCCTTGGCAACGGTCGGAGCAGGGGCCGGCGGCGGAGGGGCAAACCCACCCGTTACGACCGCAGGGTTCGTTCCACCGGGAGGATGAAATCCCCCTTGTGAATCGTATGCATTTGCGGCAACGGTCAAAAGAAAAGCAAAGCTCAGAAGTAATCTTGTCATCGTCGTCTTCCTCTTAATTATGTTTCAGGATGGTTGTGGCCTTCGAATATTCTAACCTATTTGAATAGCGTTGCTACTAAAAGGTGCCCATCTAGGTTTCGGAAAGGTGCCAGGTCACTTTTGCGCTTCGCCCAAAAGTGCACAGGCACCTTTCCGTTGGCTCCTCGCAATGACGTAGGCAAAAAAAAACCCGCGTCCTTGTGGGACGCGGGCGTTGAACCTTCCGTAAACTACTATCGACGGTTCGGATTTATGCTTTTGCGTTCTTTGCCTTTGCCTTTGTCTTTACCGGAATCCTTGCTGTCGCCGCCGGCGTCAGATGTTCCAGAAGCATCTGTGGACGAAGACGAGGTTCCCCGCGTATCTCCACCAGCTTGGCCACTCGCCTTTGCGACTGACGTAGTCGGTCCCCCCGCTGGAGGAGCGAATCCGCCCGTTACGACCGCAGGGTTCGTTCCACCGGGAGGATGAAATCCGCCCTGTGAATCGTACGCATTTGCGGCCACTGTTAGTATGAATGCTGCACTAAGTAGTAGTGATTTCATTTTAGTGTCCTTTATCGATTAAGAGTTGAAGTTAAACGCATAGCCAGCGCTCAAGGTGAACTTCGCGCCGCCCGTCGTTGTACCCGTGACATCAGCCAAGCCCGGATTGATGAAAAGGGCGGTTGATTGGAACGGGGTGATCGAAAGACCAATGTTCAAGTCTTGACCGGTCCAGTCCAAGATAACGGACATGGGTTCAAGCACGCGAAGCGCGGCCGAGGCGAACAGGTTCCACTGCTGAATGCCAGCGTTGAAGTTCGTCTGTGAACGGAAACGGCCATCGCCCAAGCCAACTGTGATGGCTAAGCTGCTGAAGCTATCTCCCGGATCAGCTAACTGAAACGAGTTCGACATCGAGAAGAACCAGCTGCGGCTTTTCAGATCAGCACCGCCCCACTGCGCGAGAAGTTCACGACCGAACGCCACACCGAAGGTGTCGCCGAACATGCGGTGAATCTTTACGCCCAAACCACCGCGGTTGAAGCCGGAAAGATCCGTGATCGCCATCGAGGTTTCGATTCCGACATACTCTTTCGAGTCGCCCAAACCAAATCCCAAGCCCATCGAACCGTCGGCTGATGCTGACGTGCGGGTTTTGCTGGTAAAACCACCACCGATGAAGATATCTCCCCATTGTGCACCGAAACCCGTGGGCGATGCCGTCGTGATACCGGGCGAGGTCCAAGGTTGGTAAGTGCCGCGAAGAACTAAATCCGATTCTGCTTTCGCTGCTGAGTTAAAAAGAACGACGCTGGCTAAAAGGACAAGACTGAAAAGTCTGGTGCCTTTCAATCCAAATTGCATGCTGTTGGTCATGATTCCCACTCCATGTAAGGTTTGAATGAAAAGGCCGAAAACCCCCAGCCCGTTTCATAAGTTGAATAAGTAATATTAGAAAGGATATGCGTGAAGAACAAGAAATACTAACGTATTAAACAGATTAGTTTTGCCGCACGGCCCAACGAAAAAGCATCGCGGCGCGTATTTTGACTTTAGACTCTTAGCATTATACCTACCCGCTATGAAGGCGATTGGTGATCTCATTAATGCCCGTGAAATTCTTTCCCACAAAGTCTCGCTTCAACTAAAAGTCGACAAAATTGAATCCGACTCCCGTTTGCTTAGAGAAAAAAGTCTGTTTTTTGCCGTGCGAGGACACAAGTCTGACGGGCACTCTTTTTTGGCTTCCTTGCCGCAAGGCGCTGTGGCGGTCATCGATCGGCCTGAGTTTTACGACAAAACGGAACGGGTGATTTTGGTGAAGAACTCACGCTCTTCGTTGGCGCGAGCGGCGAGTGCTTGGTTTAACCGCCCTTCGCGCGATTTAAATTTGGTGGGTGTGACGGGCACGAACGGGAAAACCACAACAGTCTTCTTGTTGTATCAAGCCTGGGCGAACCTGGGGCTTGTCACCGGCACCATTGGAACGGTGGAGTACCGGATTGGAACGAAAGTGCTCGATTCCCCTCTGACCACACCCGGCCCGTTGCAGTGGCAGGGGCTGTTGAATGATATGCGTGCTGCCAGTGTGTCGCATGTCGCTGCCGAAGTTTCCTCTATTGCTTTGGACCAGGATCGCACCGACGGAACGCTATTTCGTGTGGCCCTTTTTACTAATCTCACACAAGATCACTTGGACTATCACGCCGACATTGAAGCGTATTACCAAAGTAAACGCCGCCTTTTTGCGGAACTCGCGCCAGAGTCGGTTGTGATTAATAACGACGATAAATTTGGAGTGCGCTTAGCCAAAGAAACGCCTGTCAAAAAGCGTTTTACTTTTTCGTGCAGAGAAAAAGCGGATTTCTATCCCTTAAAATTCACCCAATCGCTTGAGGGGTTGGCGTGTGAACTTCAAACCCCAGAAGGAAAGATCGTGTTGCGATCCCCGCTCATGGGAATGCACAATCTTTCTAATTTGCTGGGTGTGCTGGCAACGGCGCACGCTTTGGGGCAACCTCTTCCGGAGTTTGCCAAAGCCCTTGGGAAGGCATCCGGAGCGCCAGGGCGCTTAGAAAAGGTGGCGATGGGTCAGCTTCAGGTGTTTGTGGATTACGCCCATACGCCTGATGCACTGAAAAATGTGCTGGGTCTTTTAGATTCGATGCGACCTAAAGACGGCCGTATTATCACGGTATTTGGCTGTGGGGGCGACCGCGACCGGACCAAGCGGCCGCAGATGGCGGCGATTGCTAGCGCGATGAGCCAAGTCACCATTCTGACTTCCGATAACCCCCGTACGGAAAACCCTGATGCCATTCTCGATGAAATCGAGGCGGGGATGGGAAAAGGGGCGGTTTATCACCGTGAACCAGACCGCAGGAAGGCAATCGGCCTCGCTCTTTCGTTGGGTAAGCCCAATGACCTCATTCTTGTCGCGGGCAAGGGCCACGAAACGTATCAGATTGTGGGCGAACAGCGTCTTCCCTTTGACGACCGCGAGGTCATCCGAGATTATGCGAAGCAATCGCCTTAACTCGGCAAACGGGCGAATCAACATTGAAGTTACGGCGTGAGGTCTTTTAGTGTTTCATTGGGTTCAACTTAAGCATCTAGCAGAATGGTGTGGCACCGAAGTCAAAGGCGACGGCCAAATTTCTGTTCCTTCTCTTTCCACAGACAGCCGAACGATTAAACCGGGCGAAGTTTTTATCCCGCTGCGTGGCTCCTCTTTTGATGGGCACCAGTTTTTGGATCAGGCGGTGGCTTCCGGTGCGGGCGCCGTAATTACTGACAAACCTTTTGCGTCGACTGTTCCGGTTTTGCGTGTGTCGGATACTTTGCAAGCCTTAGTCACCATTGGCACGCAACTACGTCGGCAGTTTGCGGGCACTGTAGTGGGGATAACGGGGAGCGCAGGAAAATCGTCGACCAAAGAAATGACGGGGCGACTCTTGGGAGAAAAAGCTCTCGTTTCTCCTGGAAGTTTTAACAACCTGATTGGCGTTTCTAAAACCTTGTGTCTCGTGCAGGACGATACCAGTGAATTGGTTTTGGAAATGGGAATGAACGCGCTGGGAGAAATTCGCGAGTTGTGCGATCACTTTCGCCCGATGGCGGGACTCATCACCAATATCGGCGACGCGCACATGGGTAAGGTAGGGGGAGAAAAAGGTGTCTACCAAGCGAAAAAGGAAATGTTCGACTACTTTCGCGACAATCCCCACGCGTTGGGCATTGCCTTAAATGTGGGCGATGCGAAAGTGGTGCGTGCTTATGAGGAAGCCTTTGCAAGCCACAAACCCAACACCGTTCGCTACGGCGTGGGGGCTGAGCCGGCTGACTGCGATGTACGGATGCGCTCAGCCGAAGTGGATCCGGACACCGCCTTTTTAAAGGTAAATTTTGAAGTTCGCGGCTCAGTTGTGCAAACCGAACTGCCTATCTTTGGCCAGCACCACGCGGAAAACTTGGCTGCCGCAATTGCGGTGGCAACGCTCGTGGGTGTGCCGCTAGAAAAACAAGTGGAGCGGTTGGAAAAAATTCGCCCCGCCGCGCACCGAGGAGTGGTTCTGCGTTTGGCCGACGAGCGCATTGTTATCGACGAAGCGTATAACTCTAATCCCAGCGCGCTGAGATCTTCTTTGAAAAGTCTTTCCTTCTTAAATCCAAGCCGGCGCAAGGTTTTATTCATCGGAGACATGCTTGAACTCGGCGATTTCGCCAAAGCTCGGCACAAACAGTTGGGAGAGGAACTGGTTCGCACGCTTACGGGCCACTCCTATGTCTTGATAGGAGTGGGGCCTTTAACTCAGCATTTAGTAGAGAGCGCGCGAACGCTTAATCCTAAATTAGAGACCCAGCACTTTGCTGACGCCACGGCCGCAGGCACGTGGGCGAAGGCGGAACTGCGCGCAGGTGACCTCCTTTTTATAAAGGGATCGCGCGGCGGCAAGCTGGAATCGCTGCTTGCTGCCTTTTAGTGCACGATGGCGCGGGGTGGCGAAATTCCATTATTGTATGTATTTTCAAATATTTAGCATTTCGCGCTTGCCCCTAGGGGTACTTTTAGATAAGTGTTCCTTCGGGACGGAAAGGTAGGCCGTGTTATATCATCTCTTGTACCGGTTTCATGAGGCAGTACCCGGATTTAACGTATTTCGTTACATTACTTTCAGGGCGCTCTGCGCTGGCCTAACCGCACTTATATTGAGCTTCGCGCTCGGACCTTATTTCATTAGGGTTCTGACTACGCGACAAATTGGACAGACCATCCGCGAGGATGGTCCGCAGTCTCACCAGAAGAAGAAGGGCACGCCTACGATGGGCGGGCTTTTGATTCTGCTCACGGTGGTTCTTTCAACCCTCTTGTGGGCTGACTTGAGCAACCCCTTTATCTGGCTGGTACTTGCGGTCACGGTCCTTTTTGGATTCATTGGCTGGCTCGATGATTACCTTAAGTTGAAGGAACGGAACTCGAAGGGGCTTTCAGAGCGCAAGAAAATGGCGCTTCAGACCCTAGTCGCGGCGGGAGCGATCTGGTTTTTGTTCTTTTATCTTAAGATGGAGACGAATTTGTATTTGCCCTTCCTTAGGACATTCACGCCCAACATCTTTTGGCTGTATCTGCCATTTGCTTGGTGCGTGATTGTGGGCACCTCGAATTCGGTGAATCTGACAGACGGGCTAGATGGGCTCGCGATTGGCCCCATCGTCAGCACCGCGACGACTTTTGGCATTTTGTCGTACTTAGCTGGTCACTCCAAACTGGCCCACTACCTTTATATTCCGTACATACATAACTCCGGCGAACTCGCCATTTTCTGCGCGGCGATTGCGTGTGCGGGAATCGGGTTTTTGTGGTTTAACACCTACCCAGCTCAGGTGTTTATGGGAGACGTAGGTGCTCTAGCACTAGGAGCCGCGATTGGCACGGTAGCGCTTATCACCAAGAATGAGCTGCTCTTGGTCTTGGTGGGCGGCATTTTTGTCATGGAAACCGTCTCTGTGATTACACAGAGAGTGTCATACAAAATGACAAAGAAGAGAGTTTTTAGGATGGCCCCGATCCATCATCACTTTGAACTATCGGGGTGGGCGGAACCGCAGGTAACGGTTCGATTTTGGATTATTTCGATAATTTTGGCGATGCTAGCTTTGGCGACGTTGAAGCTTCGCTAGCTCGCAGTGCTCGTTTAGAGAGTGAGAGGGAGACAGACAGATGGTTAAGATTAAAAAAGGCATGCGAGTGCTTGTTGTGGGCCTCGGCCGCAGCGGCGTCGCAGCGACGAAGTTGCTTTGTAAGAAAGGTGCCGATGTAACGGTTACCGACGAAAGAAACAAGACCGACTTGTTGGAGTCGTTAGAGGATCTCAAAGGTTACAAGTTTAAGTCCGAGTTGGGCAAACATGTGCTCAAAACCTTCAGCGATCAAGAATTGATCGTTCTCAGCCCAGGCGTTTCGCAAGAAATTAAGCCGCTCAAGCACGCTGAGAAATCAAAGGTGCCCATTGTGAGCGAAGTGGAACTCGCGGTTTCCTTTATCACCAAACCCATTATTGCGGTTACCGGAACCAACGGAAAAACCACCACAGCCAGTCTCATCGCCGAGATGATTCAGGCCGGTGGGAAAACGGTTTTTCTGTGTGGAAACGTCGGTGTTCCCATCAGTGACTATGTAACCAAGCGCGATAAGAGCGATTTTTTGGTTCTTGAGATCAGTAGTTTCCAGCTGGAAACCACGCATACTTTGAAACCCATGGTGTCGGTGCTGTTGAATCTCGCGCCGGATCATTTGGATCGCTACCCGAGCTACGATTCTTATATTAATGCGAAACTTCGCCTGGTGAAGAACGCGACGGAAGAAGACTACGTAGTAACCAACCTGAAAGACCAGAAGCTCATGACGATGCTTTCTGGTTGTGCAGCTAAGCGCTTGCATTTCACTTCGGATTCTCCGAGACGCATACCGGTACAGTACTTAGAAACCTTCCAAGGCGCGTACATGCAAACGCCCTCAACGATTTTGCTCAAAGCTAGCCGTTGGAAGGATCACGAATTTCCTGTGAGCACGATGAAGTTACGTGGTGTTCACAACAAGGAAAATGCGATGGCGGCAGTGCTGGCAGCGAAGCTAGCAGGTGTGACGAATGAATCCATTCAAAAGGTTTTGGGAACCTTTGCTCCCTTGCCCCACCGTATGGAATTTGTCGGCCGCAAGAACCAAGTCAATTTCTACAACGATTCAAAGGGCACGAACGTGCACTCCTTGATTCGTTCGCTGGAAAGCTTTGAAGAACCTGTGATTCTCATCGCAGGTGGCAAAGACAAAGGCGAAGATTACGAGGCTTTGGAAAAACCCATTCGTTCACACGTGAAGAACCTGATTCTCGTGGGAGAATCCAAAGAGAAATTCAACCGAGCGGTCGGGGATCAAACGGAAACGTTCCTAGTGGGAACCTTTGAAGAAGCGGTTTACTTGGCTTACCAAAAAGCCCGAACCGGAGATGTGATTCTCTTGTCCCCCGGTTGTGCGAGCCAGGACATGTTCAAAAACTACGAAGAACGTGGAAATCGCTACAAAGAAATTATCAATATGTTTCCATAGAGAGCTTGGCCTTAAGCCGCAGCCGATTCCAGAGCCATTGATTTCTGGGGGAGCTCTGTGATGGGTTGGCCGAACCGCACCACAAGTTCAAGGTGCGATTGACCATTGGAGGTTACTGCGCACCGAATTTCATTCGGGCCAAGTTGTGTTCCTGCAAGTGCCACTCGGTAATGAATATCAGCGCGCTTGGTTACGATCAGATGGTCTAAAAGTTGCTGAAGAGCAAACCACTCTCCCGGCTTGACGGGTTCTTTTGGGGCGACGGGGGTAAGACCCTCCCATTCCAGAAAGGCCGCCTTAACCTCTTTTATCGCTTGAATGACGTCTAGATTTAGATTTGTGGTTGTGTACAGCGCGATCAATTTTCCGCAGGGCGAAAAGGGCACAATGTGTTCTTCGAGTTCATCCGATTTGCGCATTTTGTTTCTTTGCAAAATGAGTTCTCGCTCGGCTCTCTCGTACACCTTGAAAAAAGTCTTCGTCCGAACGGGATCGGCATAACCTTCCAAACTTAACCAGCCCCTTGGCGTTAGCGCCCACCACTTACCATCACCGCACTCCTTAAGTGAGTTATTCAACGAGGTATCTAATAGAGAGAGTAGAGCCGTCTTATTATGGAAAACGATGGGGGAGGGCTTCACGATGTTAAGTTCTTGTTTTACTTGTTTCAAAAGATCGAGGCCGTTTGATTCCCTGAAATCAGTGATCAGCAAAGGAAATCGTTCCAACGCGCGATTCCGTATGACTTCAATATGCCGAGATAGGGGGGCCCAGACAACCAGGTGACGGTGGTCTAGAAGAGCGAGTCGATCCGTCTTGCGCAAGATTCCCTGAAAGGCATTCAGGAAACGTTGGACCTGTCCCTCTCCGCCAAGACGCTTATTTAGTGTTACTAGGTAAATCCCTTCTGGAAGACCGAAGCGTCGAAGAAGCGGCGAAACTAAGCGGTATGAGTTAAAAAAGTCATTTAGTGTCCAGAGAACCCTTCCCACTCTCGCATCTTCTCTTGCCGCAGCATACTCGCAGTAACTAGTGAGCGAAACTTTACGTACCTTCAAAAGAAGTGCTACCAGCGTTAGGGCTTCGGATATTGCAAAAGCGAAAGCTAAGGGGGGGGTGCTCGTTTTGAGAAGGAGAAAGAGCAGGGGGCCGAGAACGTAACGGGTTACTCCAATCAGATTCAGAAAAATGGTTTCCGAACCAGAAGCTACGAATCTAGCTAAGAGCGCCTGATTGGCTGTAATCAGCAAGATCCACGCGAAAAAAACGAAGTAGGAAAATGAAAGATGAGCCGCCGAAGAAGCAAAAACTATCAGAGCAAAGATACCGAAGAAAACAGCACTAAAACGAGTTGCAAAATACAAACGGAGTTCCAGTAGCTCCCAGTGTTGTTTCTCGAAAGCGCGGTGAATATCGATATAGATTGAGCGGAAGGGGCGTGAAATCACTGCATCGGCCAAAAGGCGACTTCCCCAAATCCATGAGAGAATCCACAGAGCGTTTGTCTGCGAAAATAAAGTTAAGAGCAAAGGAGCTATGTAGGGAGAGAACGCGATCGTGGCTCTTTCAACAAAAATCATTCTGTTGGGTACCTGCGTATATGTATCAGGGGCATAGCGTCCAAACAGGCGCAGGGTTTGTCGAGCCCGTTTTGCCAAGTTGAAGGGGATGAATTGGGTCAACAGCTGCATCACAAACGATCCACTTAGAATGATGTAGAATCCGCTCGCCTCACGTAACTGAAAGCCCAACCACACCGCTAAGGTGGTGACGAAAATTCCGGCAAAGTTAAGCCAAGGAGGAAAATAGACTCGTTGGGTGGAAGTGACCTCCGCAGTCTCTAAACCGGTCTTCGCCGTAACCAGCGACATGAAATACTTCGAGATACAGATGGTGACCAGGTAGGATCCCATCTCGGCGTTCCAGAAGTAAAACAGAGTCGAGGCATACGTGAGAAATATCAGGAAATGAATGATGCGCAAGAAACTCTGCGGTGAAACACGCTGTTTTAATAGAGAAGCTGAGCGAATACAGTGCAGGGCCACCGAGAGAAAAAAGGAAGATGCGATGGAACAAATGGAAAAGGAATAAATGGCTTTTACTAGGTCAGGATGAACAATTAACGCGAGACCAAGGGTTTCGATTAGGTCAATCATTCGATGCGACAGATTTCGGTACAAATACCCACGACTGCGGAAGGCGGTGTATTTGATTGCTCCGATAAGATCGTTCGACCAGACTTGGTCTACCCAACCCGTGCGCCGGTCTTGCTTTTGTGCCAGTTTAGACAGGCGATTATTGATTGTGTCGCGTCTCATTTAAAGGAAAGCTCCTTAGACCGCGAGTAGAGCTGACTACGTTCGTGGCTCAACGATGGCACGCGAAGATTTCTATAAATCCTCCAAGCTTGTTGGCGTGAGGTTCGCCAGGAAGCGCAGAGCCTTCTGACAATCGTATGGGCAAGATGGTGATCGATCTGACTGAGTACTTTAAGGTTGTCTTGCTTGTAGAGAAGGCTTTGCACTAGATGGGAGTTTTTCCGACTGAGCAGTTCTCTTAGGCCACTTCTGAGAATTTTTATGCGATTGTCCACATTAGATATCGAGAGTCTTTCAAGGGTATCGATAAGTCCGCACACATTCTTGATTAGGGAATGTTTCGCTCTTTGTTGGTGGTCATACTTGCATCCGATGGTACCCGCGCGGTCTACGCTCAAGCCTAACCACTCGATCCTCAGAGCCCGTTCAAAACCCATTTCGGTGTTGTGATCTTGCGAAGAAAAAGCGAGACGAAGGTTTTTCCGTTTTTCCGGTTTAATAAAGAGACTCAGACCCTGCACAATGGAATCAATTTCCTTCTCCACGCTTTCGGCGAGAGTTCGTTCGCTGCAAGCAAAAACAAAGTCATCCCCGTATCGGGCGTAGAATGTCTGTGGGTATCGAGTGAGCTGAGAGTCCAGTTCTGAGAGAAACAGATTTTCCATGGGGGGGGTTAAAGGAGATCCAGAGGGAATGCCTTTAACTAAGCACGCCTGAATGGGGGTTTGCTCGGATAAAGAGTTCGACTCAAATTCGATCTTCATGGCGCTTTTGAGTAGCGGAGCAAAGATACGGCTCTCATTGAACCCGGCGAGCGTTCCGAGACAAGCCATCATCTTATCCGGCTCAATGCTATCGCCGTAGCTAGAGATGTCTCGTTTCAGAATGTACAATGGCTGCTCAGGCGCGAGCCCTTTTATGAAAGTAGCGAGATTGCGTATGGCTTGCGACGCATTTCTGCCCTTTTGAAAAGAGTATACGGCTGGTGAAATCTGCGGCTGCGCATACTCAGTAAGGACCTGCGCCATCACGGAAATCAGGATTCGTTCTGGCCAATCGGCGATGTAAATATTGCGCGTCTTATCCAGTGTAATCAAACTGTGTTTGAGCGGGCTTAAAGAAGCGTTTCCGCCATAGGCGCGGAGGTATTTTACGATTTCACGAATGACTTCATGCTCGTGTTGAAGCGTCCACCGCAGAGTTAAACGCTCGTCGCGGGAGTAAGATTGCAAGAAGTAGGGGTGTTGCTTCGTTCTGAGCTTAAGAGCTTCGAAATAGAGGTAGTAGCGCTGTGATTTAAGTAGCGCGCTGTCCCAGCGGTTCTGACGTCGAATTAGCATAAAAAAAGAGGAAGAATCCCGAATATGTTGAGTATCACAGAGTAGGGTCATTAAGTTTCAAACAGACCAACGGAATAATGAGGGTTACCGGACCCCTTTTTGTTCAGTACCCGCAAGTCTTCCCGGCAACAGGGCTCATCGCCCTTGTTCGGGATTCTTCCAGTTTCTCTATCGGGTGCTTAAGCCCTTGGAATTAGGTTGATGTTTGGTTACGTGCTGGTAGCATAAATAGGTCTTTAATTTAACCCAGTTCATATAATCTAGGAGCCTCAGCAATGAAGAATGTGCTTATTACGTGCTGCGCCGCAGTGCTTTTGTTTGGTTGCGTTAAGAAAGCGAGTGAAGAGAACCGCGAGAATTCCTTTTCGCTTAACGGATGCACTCAAGGATATGAACAAACCCAGATTGGCAACAACCAGTATTGCTGCCAACGCGACGAAAATGAGGATATTGCTTCGTGTGAATCCACCATTCGTCCGGTTATTAGCGGTAGCACTTGTGAAAATGATGGCGCAACGACTTGGACGCGCATCAACCACGAAGAGAAGCTGGGTAAATGCAAGGGAAGTGATTGCAAGGGTAATCCTACGGATGCGTGGTTTATCTACGCCACCAAAAACGTTTACCGCTTAGACAAATGCACGTGTACCGGTATGTCGGGCTCCAGAAAGTGTACGTGGGGTGGAGGGGGCTGTACCCTTACAAAAACCTGTGTGGCTCCTTGTAAGGCAGAAACCAAGAAATGCAAACCGAGCGGCTCGGAAAGCATCCCCGGACTGGGCGAGTTTAAGTGCAGCGAGTCCTCTTCGGGAGAAAACTGCCCCGGTTCGCGTACCGCGATTCGCAAGGAAGTTTCTTCGAAGCCTTCTGAAACGCCAGAGGATCTCTTGGAACTCCAAGAGGACTTGGATATCTATAACCAGCAACTGCAGGAAGAAAAAGCAGCTGCGGGCAAGTTAGATCAGCCTTAGTACTACATGGGGGCGAAATATGATCGGGAAACCTGATTCGTTTCGCCCCCATTTTTTTTTCATTCTCTTTCTCTTCCATTTCATTTCTATTTCTCAAGCAGTAGGAGCGACTCTTTCGTGTTCGAACGAAAACCTTTCTTTCCCCTTACAAATTGAAGCTGCCGATGGGGAGAAGTTGTCTCTCGTTGACTTGGCTTTTGATACCGGGCCTTACGTTCATCCCGAACTAGCTTGTAAGCGTTTTCTCTCGGAAATGGGGCGCTTGCCTTCGGTGGATTATCGCGAGCTCTTGCCTCGGTTGAAGTCAGGATTAGTCGCCCACCTGAGTGGGCTCAGCGCAGATAGAGCTTACAGTGCCTGCCAAAAGTTTTCCTATTGCCGAGTTGTGTTTCCGTATAATTTGCTTCAACTCAGTTCCACTCCGCTCGGACGCACGCCGGCCTTTTCGCGAGGAGGAGAGGTCTGCCAGCAAGTGCCACAAGTTGGCAAATCGGGGAAAGGTTTTGCACAGGGGGTGAGTTCGCTTCCTAGAACCGCTAAGCTCAAGGGCTGGTGGAGTCCGTTGGTTCGATTAGGTGATGAAGCAGTCTCTCTTATTGAGCAGGTTGAAGACGATATTGTGATCTTAAGTTCGATGACGGCGTCGACAAATGAAGTTCGGCGTATCAAAGAGCTAAGTGCCAAGAAGAAGAACGTGCGAGTCATTCTTGTTCTAGACGCACTTAATATGGTGGATGATTCCGTTTCAGAGCTCCTAAAGCTTGCCAATGATAAGTTCACTTTATTACCTGTTCCTCGGTCCCGAACCTCACCTTCCAACTATCACATCAAAGGGGCGGTGGCTTACAACGCAAAACGCTTTGTCTTCTCAAGCGCGAATTTGAGAAACCACGACGGACCGGATCTCTTGATGGATCTTGGTTTTTCAGGGCAATCGGCGGAGATAAGCGGAGCTCTGGGAAAATCGCTTTTGGAGCAAGTTGATTCTGCTTGTCAAGATGACGCTTTTTTGGAGTGCATGCTGGACGTAGCTTTTGATCCAGGTAGCCTCGAGTCACATCTCTTTAGAAGAAATTTTAATCAGAGTTGTCAGTTTGCGAGAAGTAGTCGAGCTCTAGCTAAGCTGCGCACTCAAAAAGTGGATCGTTTCTTTGTGACCCCTTTAGAACAAGATCTTGTTTCTTTAACGGTAAAGATGATTGGAAGTGCAAAGAAATCTATTGCCATCGCTGCGGACCAGATCAGCCACCCCAAGGTGATTGAGGCACTTCGAACTAGGGCCAAAGAAATACAGAATATACGCATTGTGGTGGGCCGGCTGGAACCCTCGTCTCCCTTGTTGTTAGCGCCACTCATAAAAAGTTTAGTTATGGTCCCCGACCAAATGCCGATGCTTCCTCATGCTAAAGCCTTGATCATTGATCGAAAAACTCTGCTTTTTGGTACGGGGAACTTCACCCTAACTGGGCTTAGCAACGAGCGCGAGCTTTTTGGAACGACGGCCAATCCCTCTCTGGTTCGTTTCTATGAACGGTACGTTGAGACGGTTCAGCACGTTTCGCAAGTCTGTGCGACCCCTGAAAAGACGGTGCGGTCGATTGCCAGCGGGATACCTCGGCTTCTTTGGGCAGAGCCGTCCGTTTCGTTGGCGGGAAAGAGAAATGCCATCTCGTTTAGAGGGGACCTGTTTTCCGTTCCCGGCAACATGTCATCTTCAGTCTTGTTTGAAGCGCACCCTTCGGTTTGTTCGAAACTGGAAAATCCCGCATCGTAAGAGCTTTAGTCAGGAATGAATTAAAAAAGAAGGTGCGCGCGTGTTCAAGGGGGATGCCCCTTAGCGAGGCTCTCTTGAAAACGCACGCACATCATCCATAGTTTTAACTAGCCCGAAGGCGTGGGTTAATTTTAACTCGCCAATTTTTCTGTCTTCTTCGCGCCTAGAATTTTTTGAAAAAAGCCGGTGTCTTCCGACTTAATTTCCACTTTTCTAGGTTTCGCAGCTTCCGACTTTGCTACGGCGATGTGAAGCACGCCATCCTTGTAGTTCGCTTCCAGGTTGGAAGTGTCCGTGCCTTTCGGCAAGGTGAACGACCGGGTAAAGCGACCGTAACTGCGTTCCGTGTGGTGCACAGAATTTTTGGTGCGTTCTGCATCAAACTTTCTTTCCCCTGACACGGTAAGCAAATCGCCTTCTACTTCAATTTTAATGTCGTCCTTGGAAAGCCCAGGAACATCGAAGCTTAAAACAAAATGGGATTCGGTTTCCTGAACTTCTGTCGCCGGCAAAAACGCACTGCGTTCTTCACGGCGGGTGTATCCGTCATTAAAAAGTGCGTCCCAATCGGAATCGAACGCAAATAACTGGTTCACGGGACGACGCCAAATATCTAGTCTGCTCATAAAGTTTTTCCTCCAAAGTTGGGAGGGCTACCCTCAAAGACTCACCACGAGTCCCGGAAAGCAGCCGCCCCATCAAACTCTCATGGTTTAAGTTGGTAACGCTTTGTTTGGGGTCAAGGGGGCCCAGAAGGTTCTTATTTTTCTTGGGAAATTTAATCTGGGCCGAAGCCTAGTACAGGGCGTCTAGGGCGCTTTGGTAATTCTTTATGATAACCTTACGCTTGAGTTTGAGGGAAGGCGTGAGCATCCCGTTCTCCGGCGACCAGTCCTCTGCCACAATGTGGAACTTTTTCACGCTCTCGTAATTCGCAAGTTCCTTGTTGGCCTTTTCAATCTCCTTGGCCACAAGATCATTTAGCTCTTGAGAACGGGCCAAGGCCTCCAGATCGTTTGCTGATTTCCCGGTACTTTCCGCCCATTTTTTGGCGGCATCTGGGTCAAGGGTCACGAGGGCCACGATGTACTTTTGCTTGTCCCCGTAGGCCATGCAATTACTAATATAGGGGGAGAGCTTTACTAAGTTCTCGATTTTCTGAGGCGCAATATTCTTTCCGCCTGCTGTGATGATCAGCTCTTTCTTGCGATCGGTGATTTTCAAAAAACCACGGTCATCAATTTCGCCGATATCTCCGGAGCAGAACCAACCGTCGGGTAAAAATGCTGCTTTGGTGGCTTCTGGATCGTTGTAGTAGCCAGGCGAAACCATTGAGCCTCTTAGCAAAATCTCGCCATCGCTTGCGATTTTTACCTCTCCATTTCCGATGGGAGTGCCGACTGTGCCGAAGCGATAGTTATCGGGATGGTTAACAATGATGGGACCGAGTGTTTCAGTGAGTCCGTATCCCTCCAAAATTTTGATTCCACAACCATGGAAGAATTCGCAGATGTCACGCGCCAGTGGTGCTCCACCCGACGCGGTCAGCTTAATGCGCCCGCCTAGCTTGGCTCTAATCTTTGAGAAGACCAGTTTGTCGGCAACAGCGTACTTAACTTGAAGCGCTGCGGGAATGGGTTGCTTTTCAGAGCGTCGGCAGGCGACCTCGCGCCCAATTCCCTGCGCCCAGTGGAAAATCTTCTGCTTAGCGGCCGAGCCGCTGGCGACCTCTCCCATGATACGGGCGTATATCTTTTCGTAAATGCGCGGCACACTCACCAATACGGTGGGTTTGAGTTCTTGGATGTTTACCGCGACCGTTGTCATGTTCTCCGCAAATCCCATGGCGATGCCGCAGAAGATGGGGGCTAGACTCTCAATGCGACCGAAGATGTGAGAGAAGGGAAGGAAAGTTAAAAGACAATCTGAACTCACAAACCTGACGTGCATGATCACGGCAAGCAAACATGAAGTGAAATTATAGTGAGTTAAGACCACACCCTTAGGCACGCCGGTGGTGCCCGATGTGTATACGATGGAAGCGATATCATCCATTTTCACGGCGCGGACTGCGGCTTCAAACTCCTTCTCGACCGAGGAACGATCCTTCATCTGCATAAACGAAGCGAGATCGAAAGCCTGTTTGCCCGGGATGGGTTTGAAAGAAGCGACAGGAAAATTGGTGCCCAATTTTTTCTGCGCGGCTTCTATTTTTTCGTATTGGTGAATGTCGTCGACAAAAATGAACTTTGCACCACTGTTCTTAATGATGTGGGCTGTGTCCTCCGGCGTGCTGGAAGGGTACACGGGGATGGTGATGGCGCCTCCACTCAAGATGGCAATGTCCACTAGGTTCCATTCGGGCGCGGTGTGAGCCATGATCGCCACACGGTCGCCTTTTGTGACTCCATGCGCGCGCAAAGAGGAAAAAATTCCGAGAACCTTGCCGTAAACTTCTTCCCAAAGGACCGGTTCGTACTTACCTTCTTTCTTGATGTAGTACGCACGGTCTTTCGCGCCCATGCGGACGCGGTCCAAAAAACCGCCACCGATGGTTTCGCTATCAACTAAAAGACTGTTGGTTTCAAACATGCCGTTCCCCACTCCCTGTCATTGAATGAGCCGATTCTAAAGGAACTCATTCTCTTTGTATAGGCGTGGAACTTGCACCCTCGTCTCTAGCGAGGTCATCATGTCCGCGCTATTTGTTTTTATTCTGGCGAGCGTTTGCTGCTTTCTCATGATTGGGTTCTGCACGGCGTTTGCGCGAAAGCGGCTGTGGGACCTGGCTAAGAGGCTACGAGAGGAAGGAGCCGACTCGCCTCGCCTTTTTTCCGTTAAGGCGTACGCCGGGGTGGGAATTGTTGCCCTCGCTGCTTTGCTGGGTGGCCTTTTTTTGTTCGGTAGTCCAATCCCCGGCTGTTTATGTTTGGGCGGTTTCTGGGTGCTTACTCCGGCCATCCGGCGAGTCTTAGAGGGACGCTGGCTTGCTCGGTTTGAGTCTTCTTCCCTTCCTTTTTTCTATGCACTAGCGGCGCTCCTTCAGGTGGGGCTTGCTCTACCCGAAGCGCTTTTTAGAGCAGCCCGCCAATCGCAAACCCCGTTTTCGCGCCGCCTTCTTCGCCACCTCAACAATTTCCCCAGCGGCACAAGTTTGGAAGAATGTTTAAATGCCTTTAAGAAGCGTTACCGTCTCGAAACGAGTTCGCTTTATTTCCAAGTTCTTCAGACTGCCTACGTTCGCGGCCTTCCCGTTTCTCAGTTCATGGATTCGATGCTGCCCCTTTTGGAAGCGGAGGAGGCGCGACGCGAGCGGTTAAAAACTTTGCGGCAGGGCGCGTGGGCGCAAGTGGGGCTTGTTGTCAGCTTAAGTTGGGGACTCGCCGCTTTTTTGGCCCTTTGGCAGCCCGACTTCGGCCCCCTTTTTTGGGGCTCTCGTTGGGCGATACCGTGTTTGGTGACGGCAGCGGCTTTTCAGCTCGGGGGGATATGGGCGCTGCAAAGGGCTTTGAGATGGTAAAAGCGGTCGAGCGCCAGCAGTTGGTTGCGTTGCTCTATTTTTTTGAGGCTCTCCGGCTCTACGTGGGCGTCGGTTACGATTTGGCCTACGCGTGGGGGCGCGCTTTGGAAGGTTTCCGGACCTTATTTCCAGCGCCGATCTACGAGGTGCTTCACCCCTCTCCGGGCGAAGCATTCCCGGATTGCTTGGTCCGACTCTCTCGGGAGTGGCCGGTTGCCGAGCATCGGATTTGGTTTGAATTACTCGTGTTTCTCTATCAACAGGGCACAGCATTGGGAGGAAACCTCGAGCGCATTGCTGGAAGGCTTCGTAAGGAAAACCAGTTGGCCTTGGAGAATTTTGGGCGCCGGTTGCCGCTAGTGCTCAACATAAAGCTCCTTTTGTTCTTCTTCCCCGCCGCTATGCTGCTCCTGATGGGCCCTCTTTTGATTATGTTGCAGGAGAGCTTTCCGGGATAAATTCCTGTGTGATTTGGGCGAGTTCCTTTAGCTTTGCGACGCTTGCCCCGGTATGGTAGCACTTACATTCTTCGGGCAAACCGCGCTGTAGGAGGCCGTTGGATGGGAAAGCCGCAAACCGCTGAACAAAAAATGCAGGCGATTGTATCTTTATGCAAACGCCGCGGATTTATTTTCCCTTCCAGTGAGATTCACGGTGGTTTGAATGGGTGCTGGGATTACGGCCCCCTGGGCGTCGAACTTAAACGCAACGTGAAAGAAGCGTGGTGGAGAGAGACTGTCACACGACGTACCGATGTGGTGGGTCTGGATTGCAGTATTTTGATGAATCCCCGTACGTGGGAAGCTTCGGGCCACGTAAAATCGTTCACCGATCCCATGGTGGACTGTCTTCAGTGTAAGTCGCGCTTAAGAGCCGACCAAATCCAAAACAAACAGTGCCCTGTCTGTGGGACCAAGGAAAAGTTCACGGAAGTTCGTCAGTTTAATCTCATGTTTAAGACCTACGTGGGCGCGCTCGAAGACAGCAGTTCCCAAACGTATTTGCGACCTGAAACCTGTCAGGGAATTTTCGTTAACTTTCAAAACGTGGTGAGTAGCTCGCGTGTAAAAGTTCCTTTTGGTATCGCCCAAATTGGAAAGGCGTTTCGCAACGAAATTAATCCTCGTAATTTTACCTTTCGCTCGCGCGAGTTTGAGCAGATGGAAATTGAGTTTTTTGTCCATCCCGATGAGGCACCAAAGTGGTACGAGCATTGGAAAGAAACCCGTTACAACTGGTACCTGAAATTTGGTATCAAAAAAGAGCATCTTCATCTTCGCGAACACGAAGAATCAGAGCTTGCTCACTATGCCGCGGGTTGCGTGGATATCGAATACGATTTCCCGTTCGGACGCGCTGAACTTGAAGGAATTGCGAATCGAACCGACTACGACCTGAAACAGCATTCTGAGTTCAGCAAAAAAGATTTGAGCTATTCCGACCCGCAAGCGGGAACTCGCTACTTCCCCTACGTGATTGAACCCTCAGCGGGCGCGGACCGCGGTACGCTCGCGTTTTTGACAGACGCCTTTGTGGAGGAAGAAGAGCGCACCGTCATGCGCTTTCATCCGCAGTTGGCTCCGGTCAAGGTTGGCGTTTTTCCTCTCGTGAATAAAGACGGTATGGAAGAACTCGCAGAAAAGGTGTTCCGATCGGTTAGCAAGCGCTGGAACTGTCAGTACGATGACAAAGGGGCCGTAGGCCGCCGCTACCGTAGACAAGATGAGATTGGTACCCCGTTTTGCGTGACGATTGACGGAGACACCGCTTCGACCAACACCGTAACCATTCGGGAACGTGATTCGATGACCCAAGAGCGAGTGAACTTAGATCAACTTGTGACTGTGGTTGAGCAGAAGCTAGCGGGAGCTGACGGATGAGTTACGTTTCCTCTTTTGGCTCAGGCAAAGCGCAGGGCGATAAATCCAAGAAGGATTTGTTAGGTGGCAAAGGGGCAAACCTTGCCGAGATGACCAACCTAGGTCTTCCGGTGCCTCCCGGGTTTACGATCACCACAGAAGTTTGCACGTACTACTACGCCAACCAGCGAACCTATCCCAAAAGTTTGGAAGAAGAAGTGGCGGCAGCGCTAAAGAAAGTCGAACAAATCATCGGCGCTAAGTTTGGGGATATTGAAAACCCCCTCTTGGTATCGGTCCGTTCGGGCGCACGGGCGAGCATGCCCGGCATGATGGATACCATTTTGAACTTAGGTCTGAATGACGAGACGGTTAAAGGCCTTGTCAAACAGAGTAAAGACGAACGCTTTGCGTACGATGCCTATCGCCGGTTCATTCAAATGTACGCCGATGTGGTGATGGAGGTTCAGCCCTATCAGTTTGAAAGCCGACTGTCGCAAGCGCGCGCAGACGCCAACGTCACGTTAGACTCGGAATTATCGGCGGCTACCCTTATCCAGCTGGTCGCAGAGTTTAAGCAGATCGTTGTTGAACAAACCGGTAAAGCCTTTCCTCTTGATCCGCAGGAACAGCTATGGGGTGCGATTGGAGCTGTTTTCCGTTCTTGGAACGCAGCGCGCGCCAAAAGTTACCGCCGCATTCACAAAATTCCCGAACATTGGGGGACGGCCGTTAATGTGCAGTCGATGGTATTTGGGAATATGGGAGACGACAGCGCGACAGGCGTTGCCTTCACGCGCGACCCTTCGAATGGCGAAAGACGCTTTTTCGGTGAGTTTCTTCCCAACGCGCAAGGCGAAGACGTTGTGGCCGGCATCCGTACGCCTCAGCCTTTGAACAAAGAGTCTGCGGGAGATAATAAACTTCCTACAATGGAAGCCCTTTTCCCCGTCGTGTACCAAGAACTCATTGGAATCTACACGAAACTGGAAAAGCACTACCGAGACATGCAGGACATCGAATTCACCGTGCAAAAGGGAAAGCTCTACCTTCTCCAGACACGAAATGGAAAGCGGACGGCTTCGGCCGCAGTCCGGATTGCCGTCGACATGGTCAAAGAAGGACTTATCGATACGGATACCGCGATTTTACGGGTCGCTCCTGCCCAAATCGAGCAGCTTTTGCATCCTCGGCTTGACCCTAAGGCGCCGAAAGAAATCATCGCCAAGGGTTTACCGGCTTCTCCGGGAGCCGCTTCGGGCGAAGTGGTATTTTCTTCAGCCGAGGCGGAAGCCTATAAAAAGGAAAACCGCGCAGCTCTGTTGGTGCGCCACGAAACGTCGCCCGAAGACATTTCTGGTATGGACGCTGCGACAGGCATTTTGACTGCGTTAGGGGGGATGACTTCGCACGCCGCCGTTGTAGCCAGAGGAATGGGCAAGCCTTGTGTGGCGGGCTGCGGGGAAATCACTATTGATTACGCCAATCAGTGCTTTAGTGTCGGCGATATTGTTGTACGCAAAGGCGACCAACTCACCATCGACGGAGCCACCGGTGAAGTCATGGTTGGAAATGTCCCAACCATTAACAGCCAAGTGGATCATTACTACACGCAGCTCATGGAATGGGTGGACGCGCGTCGGACGATGGACCTTCGCGCGAACGCGGAAACTCCGCACGACGTGAAGGTGGCTCGTCAGTTTGGGGCGCGTGGTGTGGGGCTCTGTCGAACCGAACATATGTTTTTCGGCGACAACCGCATTTTTCATGTGCGCCAAATGATTCTAGCGGAAACAAAACCGCAACGAGACGAAGCGTTGGTAAAGCTTTTTCCGGCGCAGCGAGAGGATTTTATCGAAATCTTCCGTGAGATGAAGGGCTTTCCGGTTACGGTGCGACTTCTCGATCCGCCGCTGCATGAGTTCTTACCTCACACAGATACCGAGATACGTGAACTTGCTGCTTCGCTCAATATTTCGCGCGAGATGTTGCAGAATAAGATTCGTAGTCTCAAGGAAATGAATCCGATGTTGGGACACCGGGGCTGTCGCTTAGCGATTTCGTTTCCCGAGATTTACCAAATGCAGACGCGAGCAATTTTGGAAGCCGCGATTCATCTGGTGAAGAACGAGCAGTTTTCGATTGAACCGGAAATCATGATTCCGTTTATTAGCACGGTGGAAGAGCTGCGCATTCTTAAAGCCGACGTGCTGGCTACATGCGCGAAGGTGCAGAAAGAAAGAGACTCCAATCTGAAAGTCCACGTGGGGACGATGATCGAAATTCCGCGCGCGGCCCTGATAGCCGATGAAATCGCCCTGGAAGCCGAATTTTTCTCTTTTGGAACGAACGATCTTACGCAAATGACCATTGGGCTCTCACGCGACGACTCCGGGAGCTTCCTGCCCGGTTATGTAGACCGTGGCATCTTCCTCCAAGACCCTTTTGTGACTTTGGATCAGCACGGGGTGGGCCAACTGGTGCAGATCGGGTGCGAACGAGGACGAAAGACCAATCCCAAGATTAAAATCGGCATTTGCGGCGAGCATGGAGGCGATCCAGAAACCATCCGATTCTGCCAAAGGCTTGGATTTAATTACGTAAGTTGCTCGCCATTTAGAGTTCCTGTTGCTAGACTGGCGGCAGCTCAGGCGGCTATTCAGCCGAACGGGCCAAATTAAACGGGCAACATAACGCAAAGCATTAAAAAGGCGTTGATTCAGGGTCCGCCTTTATATAAAGTGGCAATATTTAAAGGGGTTTAGGGCAATTCCATGCGCTTAAGACGTCTAGAATTACAAGGCTTTAAATCTTTCGTAGATCGCACCATTTTGCCCTTTGAAGATGGCATCACCGGGGTGGTAGGGCCCAACGGTTGCGGCAAAAGCAATATCGTGGATGCCATCCAGTGGGTGATGGGCGAACAGTCCGCTAAGCATTTGCGCGGCAATGAGATGTCGGACGTTATCTTTAACGGCTCCGAAAACCGCCCTGCAACCTCCATGGCCGAAGTCAGTTTGGTGATGGATACGGAAGGCATGAACCTGCCTCCGCACCTTTTGCACCTAGTGAAAGGCAATGAGCTAACCATCACACGCCGCCTCTTTCGAGATGGTTCGGCGGAATACCTAATCAATAAAATGGCCGTCCGTTTGCGAGACGTGCATGAAGTTTTCATGGATACCGGTGTGGGACGCCGCGCCTATTCCATCATCGAGCAGGGCCAGATTGATCGCATGATCAACGTGAAGCCTGAAGATCGCAGAGCCATCTTTGAAGAAGTCGCTGGGATTACCAAGTACAAGACCAAGCGCAAGGAAGCCGAACGCAAACTCGAGCAAACACGCCTGAACATCGAGCGCGTGGACGATATTGTTAAGGAACTTGAGAAACAAATTCGCAGCCTGAAAATTCAGGCAACCCGTGCGCGTAAGTTCAAAGAGATCAAGCTTGAACTGGAATCAATCGACACTTTTCTTTTGGGCCGTAAGCTCTTTACTCTTCAAGAGAATATTTTCTCTCTCCAAGAAAAGAGAAAAGCGCTTGAGAACGAACAGACTGAACTGGAAGCCAAGTTTTCTGGAATGGACGCACGAGTTACGGAACTCGATGTTCACCGCCTAGACCAAGAAAAGAAGATTCAGGAAAACGAGATCAAGGAACGTGAGCTTGCTCTCTCCTTGCAGCGTTTGGAAAATCAGCTCGCTCTTTTTGAGCAAGAGCGCCTGCATCTGAAGAATTCTTTGGATGGGTATGCTGCAGAACGCGAAGAGATTGAAAATGGGCTTGCCGAAATGGAAGGCATGCTTTCAACCCTTCAAACCGAAGCGGAAACGACGCAAGAGTCATTCTCTGCGTTAACGGCAGAAGTCCAGTCGGTTCAGTCGCGACTGCATGAAGAAAAAGACAAGAAGCGTTCCTTGGAAGGGAAGCAGGAAGAGCTCCGTCAGCAAGTTCAGAAGCTTTCTCACCGTGAAGTTTATCTCGAAAATCAGCAGAAGCATGGTGCGCTCAAAGAGAGCCAACTGCTTGCGCAATCTGAAACCTTAAATCAAAAGCTCGCTGAGATCGTAGTTGCGATTGAAAAGCAAAAAGAAGAGCTTAAACAGTTTGAAGAGCGCGTAGAAGCTTGCCGGGAACGCGGCGTGCGGGTGGAGCAGGAAGTTGCCAGTGTTCACCAAGAGTGCCAAGAGATTTCAGCGTCTCTAACTGAAGTGGAAACGCAACTTTTCGAAGCGCGGGAAGCCTACCACGCTAAGCGATCCCGTTTGGATTCGCTTAAAGAGTTACAGGAAAATTTTGAAGGGTATTCGCCGACTGCGCGCGAAGTGCTCTTGAAGATGGGCTCTGAAGCCAGTGCGGCAGTACCCTTGGGAGAACTGTTTGAACCTGAGGCAGAAGTCGAAGCGCTTCTGGAAGCTTTGCTGGGCGAAGAGATGAACACGCTCGTGGTAAACACCACCCAGGCGGCACGCGAACTGACCGAGAAGATCGACACGGCCAATCTTGAGCGCGTGTCATTATTGCCGCTAGATGCGTGCAAACCTTTGGCGGCGGGGGAAACTCCTGAGGGCTTGGTATCGCTTTTAACCCACGTCAAAACGCGGCCGGGGTTTGAACCGGTGGCGCAGTGGGCATTGGGACAGGTCTTTCTGTGCTCTGACGGAAATCAGGCTTTTGCACTCCGGGCACAGTACCCGGAGCTTAGCTTTGTGACGCGCGATGGACGTTTCATTTGCGATCGCACTGGCATCTACACCTGCGGGATCACCCCCAAGGGTAAAGGCATTTTTGCGCGTAAGCGTGAAATCGAAGAATTAAGCGTCCAAGAAGCCGCTTTGGATCAAAAGGTTTCTCAGCTTAACCAATCACGCGAAGAACTCATGGCACGACTTGAGAGCCAAGAGACTCTTCACGGGGAACTCAAAGACAAACTTTCCAGCATTCACATTGAGAACGTGGAGCTGCGCAAAGAAAAAGAAAAAACACAGATTGAGCAGGATCGTAGCGATCGCCAGTACGCTCAGTTGACGGACGAATCCCAGCGCAATTCGAACGACCTCGAAGAAATCCGCAAGGAACTTGCGCAATGGAACGAAGAGCTCACGGAAGTTCTTGCAAAGAAAAATCAGGCCACCGAAGACGTGGCAGCGATGGAGAGCGAAAGCTTCTCTCTGGATGCGCAAATTCAAGAACTCGCCACCACATTGAGCGAGAAAAACATTGAGAAATCTAAGCTTGAAGAGCGCAGTGTCGCGTTGAATGAAAAGCTCGCCAAAACGACTCGGGATCGAGAACAGCTCACGCTAAAGGTATCAGCGGTCGAAGAAAAGAGAGCCTCTGCGGAACTCAAGCTTTCTCAGATTGATGATCAAGAACAAGAGGTTGTGGAGCAAAAGGATCAAAAGGGCGTTGCGGTCAACGCACTGATGGTGGAAATTTCGGCTCTGAAAGAATCTCACGGCCAAACTTGCACAGAACTGACTGATCTTCGTTCCGAAGCGCATGGTGTGCGTGCGCGTCGAGATGAGATTGTAAAATTGGCTCAAGATCAGGAACTCAAGCTGACCCAGCACCAATCCGATTACGAGCACCAGAAAAACATCGCTATTGAGCGTTACGAAAGAGAAGCGGTGCCTTTGGATTCGAGTGCTAAGCTAAAGTTTGAAGAGCTGCCCCTTTTTCAGGCACAAGTCGCCGAGCAATGGGAAGCGCTTAGTGTTGATGAACAGGTCAGCCTCATGTCGGAACATGTGGAGAACCTGCGACAAAAGGTTTCACGTTACGGCGAAGTTAACCTGACGGCGATCACAGAATTCGAAGAGGTGCAAAAGCGCCACGACTTCTTGGCGGAACAAAAAACGGATCTGGAAAACTCCATTAAGATTTTGGAACAGGCCATCACGAAGATTGATGAAACGAGCAAATTGCGCTTCTCAGAAACCTTCCACGGTGTGAACGAGAAGTTCCAAGAGGTATTTCCGATCTTGTTCAACGGTGGCAAAGCGGAACTCCGCTTGACCAACCTGGAGAACATGCTCGAATCAGGCGTCGATATTATGGCCCAGCCCCCTGGTAAGCGTCTCCAGAGCATTAGTCTTCTATCCGGCGGAGAGAAAGCGCTTACTGCCGTAAGCTTGGTGCTCGCCATTTTTGCTCGTAAACCCAGCCCTTTCTGTCTGTTGGACGAGGTGGATGCCCCCTTGGACGAGGCCAACGTATCTCGCTTCAACACGGTCATTCGTCGTATGGCGCAAAAGAGCCAGTTTATCGTTGTGACCCATAATCGCAAAACCATGGATATGGCGGATGCGCTTTTTGGCGTCACCATGGAACGCGCGGGCGTTTCAAAGATGACAAGCGTTCGGTTAAATTAAATTCCTCTAGACAAGTAGCTGCTGAGGGGAAATGTGGGACGTTGGCATCATGCCGAAGAGAAAGCCCTTAAGCTGCTCCCCTTCTTTGCGAATGCGGTGAAACCGAATCAATACCGGAGAAGATTGGTTGCGACTTGATTCCAGCTCAATCCCAAAGGCGATGGAATGGAGCTGGTGCTTGATGACGTTTAAAAAGCGCGTGCGGAACCGGTCTTTTACGACATTATCAGCCGCTAAATCCCAAACATGTTTCTTTCCCACCACAGACTCAACTGAATTTCCAGAGTGTCGTTCGTACGCTGCGTTTACGTATTTAACGAGACCCGAAATGTCGGTTACCACCACGATAAGCGAAAGATCATCAATTAAACGACTAAAAATGGGTTGTCGGTATTCCTCGGAAAATTTCACATCATCGCTTTCTAAGAGCTGACAGGGGCTGAGATCGAGGGATTGGGCGATATTCAGAAGGGTATGCAGGCGCACATTCACCCGGCCTGCCTCGATGTTTTGGTAATGGCGTAGATTCAGTCCGCACTCTTCCGCAAAAATCGCCTGAGAAAAGCCATGGGCTTTACGAGCCACCGCAATGGTTTGTCCCATCTTCTTCAATGGATTGAGAGACGCGTTCTCCATAGCAACTAATGTATCCCTTAAGGTGGCGCTGTAAATTGGTCCGATTCGGATACACCTTAGCCCCTTTGACTTGCCCCTCATAAGTGCGCTATTTAACTAACGTTTACCAGAATCTCGTTCAGTGTTTTGCTTCACAGTGTAGAGGTGAAGGAGAAATATTATTAATGGCTGGACCACGCCGCGTTCTTGTCGTTGATGACGATGAGGATTGCCGACTTTTAGTATCTGTTCGCTTGCGGAGCGCAGGATACGACGTGAATTGTGCGTCGGGGGTGGAAGCTGCATGCCAACGTTTGGAAAACACTTACTTTGACCTTCTTGTAACAGATCTTCACATGCCCGATGTAAATGGTTTGGGGTTGCTCGGATTTGTCCAGCAACGCCGTCCCGCTCTCCCCGTGCTGATTCTCACCGCCGATCACAATTTTACTTCCGATATGGCTGCACACTACGGCGCAAAAGATGTCCTTTATAAGCCTATCGAATGGAATAAAGTTTTAGCGAAGCTTGCGCAGTTAGGTTAGGGAGTGGGCAGCCCGCGGAAAAATTCTTGAATCTCGATTTTCATAAACTCAAGAAACTTAAAAAGTGTTGAAACACGGAGATCGACTTTACCGCTTTCGATGTTCTGGTAGTGGCGGTAGTTAACCCCTACGCCTGTTGCAATATCGATTTGTCTCAACTCGCGCTGTTGGCGGAGCCTTTTGAGTTCTGCGCCGATGTATTTTAAGGATTGTTCGCTCAAAGGTTACCCACGTCAAAAGAAACTAGAAACTATGTACATCCTCGATGGAATTGCATGGCAAGTAAACGTCAGGGAACTGACGTGCAATTTCAATCTAACGTCGAATGAAATTTATCACAAGATTTATTACCGTCGAGAAAAGAAAAAAACAAAAAATAAACGGGGAACTGTATCTTTTTCGAGACGAATAAAGTTTACATAGCGTATGCATGGAAGAAAGAACCGGAATAAAATGCGTTCGCGGCATGCGGTCAACCCAGTTTGCCTCTTTTCTTGATTCGGCGTATGAGGGGCGAATGAAAAGATTATTGAGTTGCTTAATTCTTTTGATTGTTTTCAACCCTGTCGGGGCGGAGGAATCGTTAGGAAAATGGGGTATTGCGACCCTTACGGAAACACACTCTGGTGCGAAGGGAGACCCTATTAATGTGGGACTGTACGGCTCGATGGAAGCGGTCTCCTCCACTTTTCACCAAGCCGGTTGGCGACCCGCCGACCCGCGTACGCTCAAGAAAATGATCGAAATTTTGGGGTCTTTAGTTTTTACGCGCCCCGATCCCAGCGCACCTGTGAGCAACCTTTATATGTGGAAGCGGGTGCAGGATCTGGCGTTTGAAAAGGAAGTCGGTCCTTCAGTGCGCCAACGTCATCATGTCCGTTTTTGGAAGGCCAATGGTGTTGCCAAAGACGGAAATCCTTTATGGATAGGGGCTGCAACCTTTGATCGCGGAATTTGGGTGCGAAAGTTTGCCCACCATATTGGTCCTGATGTCGATGCCGAGCGACGATTTCTTTTTGAGCAACTCTCTGCCACGAGAAGAATCAAAGACGTGTTTAAAGTGGTGGGCAGAGGGCCCACAAAAAACGCCTTCAATGGGGAAGAAGACCCCTATTTCACGGATGGGTATGTCGAGATAGGTACGGTAGTGCCCGTCAGATAAATAGCGTACGGCCCTCTACCTCCTGAGTATCGCTCGCCTTTCTTGCCTCGATCTCACGAAAAAAAGGCCACCAATCAATAAGTAAGGCCTGTCGACCTTATGGGAGAGCTAAGTGTTTGGTTTTGTGCGGCTCGCATAATATGGGGAGACTACTGTAAAGTCTTTGTACGTCTGCCCATCTGTATTCAGGCCGAATACTCCAGGCACAGAGCTTGCACTAACTCATTGTACCCCCTGCATTTTCGATTACCGAGGTATCCATGTTTTCAATCTATCGAACGACTCTCCTTATCATTGTTATTGTGGCTTCTATATCATTTAGCGCTTGTTCGAATCGTAGAGCAGATGTCTTGGGGCAGAACCAAGGGGAATTCAACGATACAAATGATAATAATCTTTGCGAAGCGAGTATCTCCGGCCCCAGTCCCTTAGGTCCTCAGGTTGGGCAGAACGTAAGCTTTGTCGTTAGTGTTTCTGATTGCTTCGGTAGAATCGAGCTCTATGTCGACAACGTAAGGCAGGGCCTGATTTCAGGGGCGCGGTCTTTCTCAAAATCTTACTCGACTGTAGGAACACGCCAGCAAGCCGCGCGGGTTGTCGTTACACCCGTAAATGAAGACGCTTTTTCCATTAATCTGGTTTCCTCCTCTTTTTCTGTCGTGGCTGCGCCTTCAACGGAACCCCTTGTTTGTAACCTTGTTACGATTGCAGGGAGTTTAACCCCTGCGATCAAAGTGGATTCTTCGAATAATATTTACATGGATCCGATTCCCTTCGCCCAGTTTCGCCTGACTGCCAACGAGCCCGTCCAGGTAAAGAGCGTCGTAGCGAATCGCGTTTCTCCAGTCGGTTCTTATACGTTCGCTGCTCCAACCGGAACGGCGAGTGAGTTTACGCAAACCATACCGTTTGGTTGGGGACTCGGTGACTATGTCATGCACTACACCATCGAAAGTGGTTCGCGAGAGGGCGAATGTTATGCCCTTGTCCCCATTACGGCCCAGCCTCCTCAGTGTCGATTAACGAAGGTGAGTCCCGCGGGGAATCCGAAAACCGGCGAGGCCGTAGTGGTGCGAATCCATAATGATGACCACTACTATACGGCTCTTTCGATTGCGGGACAGGACGCCGGAACGACCAAGGAAAAATCTTTCACCTACACCACAGCCGGTGCGAGAGACATTGTTGGGCAGATTACGGGCCCCGGTGGTTCGAGCCCTTGCACGCCGTTGTCCGTTACGGTTGCCAATAGCGTACCGCCTGCGTGCACGATTAGCGGCGTACCGACTACAATGCAATCAGGCCAAGCCTTTACCGCTCAGGTTGCCGTTTCCGGATTTGTCGGGGCCTCCAAAGTTCGCCACGCCGAAGGAGCGTGGCAGAATCTTACCGCAGCAGGGGGAAGTAAGGCTTTTACAGCGTCTTCTAATTTTGGAACTTATACCGTGGAAGCAAACGTTTCCAATAGTCTGGACCAGTCAATCAACTGTTCAGTCAGTTACAATATTCCCGATCCGGGACGGTGGTACCAAGCCAATTCGCTTGAGTGCACGAGTTACTGCCAGGGTATCGGAAAGCAGAATGTGCCGGCTCCCGATGGCACCAATGCGAAGTGCGTTTCCGGCGAACAACGTGCGCCTTCGGCGATGGGCGTGATTACCATGACCTACGGCTGCTGGGGAAGTTGCAGTCAGGCTAACGCCAATCACTCGAGTAGTACGAGCGGCTTCTGCTATGCACCCGGACAGAAGCACGATTACGATTCCACCGATCGCACGGTGGGCTGCTATTGTCGCTAATTTACTCTTCGATCCAAATGATAAGAGTAGGCGAAGATTCTTGGTTGTTTAGAATCAAATTCATCGAGAGAGGTTGCTTTGCGTAGAGAGGCTCTAATGCCCGAGTTCGCTGTACGACCTGTGTTCTGAATAGAAATGGAGGTGAGTATCGGGAATGTAGTACGACCGACTCCCCCCCGCTTCGAAGTGTGTCTTTTAATCCTTGAAGTGTCTCCAAGAACTGAAAACCTTCCCTGAGGCGTAGTTCACGCGCTCTTTTGAGTGCCAAGACACCGGCGGCGCTTCCTGCAAATCCGATATAAGCCTCCGGTACATTGAAGAAGAATCCCGCCATCCCCACTGCGGTCCCCACTCCTCCTTCAACAACGGCCATTAAGTTTTGGAAACCGACCGCGGACATTTCTTTCAAGCCGTACGGTTTCTGTCCTTGTTCCAAGTTTCTTAGGCTTTCTTCCACTTGGGAGAAAAATTCTTCAATTTCTTTTTCACCGCGGATTTCATAGCGCAATAGATCTTCAGGTCGGGTTTCCA
The DNA here is from genome assembly GCA_041751875.1 of Bdellovibrionota bacterium. GTDB lineage: Bacteria > Bdellovibrionota > FAC87 > UBA2466 > JACKAF01 > JBGSIC01. The sequence continues at coordinate 171,019 of JBGSIC010000004.1, read as the reverse complement.
ACTGTTTTCGAAAGCGAGAGATATCCCGCAAAAGTCGACGGTGTTCAGAAGAGCCCAAAAGGGGAGCCCGCTGGCTTTCGAGTTCTATGCGGCTGATAGCTGCCAGATCTTTGTGAACGGCCTTTTGATCTGCTGATGCCTCGTGTGGCGATCGACTCAAAAGTTTTAAGGCAAAAACGCATTCTAGTTGGCTGTTTTTTACTATGGGCCCGGCATGTGTATTCATACAGAACGCATGAGAGATAAGGAATATGAAGGCGGCCACTCGCATCGATCGTAAGCAAGATGCAAGTTGTAAACCAGGTGGATTTTTCCCCTTCCTGGCGGAAGGAAAAAAAGAAAATCGGGGCGGCCGGATTTGAACTTAAAGTAAGCTCGCGCCCAGGGATCAGTAGAAACCGCGGGCGTCGTGCGCGCGCTTTCAAGGGGAAGATTTAAAGAAGGTCTGTGTAGCTCTGCAAGCTGAATAGGCTAAACGTAAGAAAATCGGGGCGGCCGGATTTGAACCGGCGACCCCCTGGTCCCAAACCAGGTGCGCTAGCCCCTGCGCTACGCCCCGACGAACGGTTTTTATACGTTCCGTGCGGGGTGGGGGCAAGTTTCAAATCCGCCTTCCTCGGTCCAAATGGCCAAAAAAATTCCCTACTTAAGGCCGGCGAGCTTCAAGCACCGCCATCTTTCGAGAGTCGCCAAACACGGGGAAGTATTGATTATTATGTGGGAATGTCGTGATTGCCGTTTAGAGATTAATGCTGCTTAGGAGACGGTCAAAGAGGGCAACAGGAGGAGGAGTATTGCGACGTTTGTTCAAAAAAGCGACCATGTCTTCCCACCAGGCTACGTGTTCAGGGAGTTTTGATTTCTCACTGCCGAATCTTCCCTCGTAGGTGAAAGCTAAAGCGCCATAGCGAGCAAAGTAATAATCCTTGGTGGTGCCCATCGGGAAGTAACCCAAGACTTGGCCAGTTGCTCCGACGACCACATTGAGTTGTCGATTGGCGAGATCCCCGATCTGCCGATGCGCCTGCAATGAAGGCTCGGGTAGGTTTTCGCCCGTGTAGCCCCACGGTGTAAGAAGCGCTCCGGCGCAGCAATGGTAGTCTACGGTAATTTCAAAGTTTAAGTTGTAGCGAGTACGGTAGCGTTCCAAAGTATTGGCAAGTGCAACGGTTTCCACCTCTTTGAAGCCCGAGTGGCCTGCGGTGGGAAGATCCCAGTCACGATTCAGATCGACGCCGTTTGCGTTTGCTCGCTTTCGAGCTGAATAGCCGTCAGGATTAAGAATGGGCACGAAGATAAAAACCCCGCCACCGTTTATGTAGTCTTGCACGGGGCCTGGTTGCGTACTTTTTTTGAGAAGTTCTTCAGGCAAGCGATCTTCAATGTTGAGATATTCATTTCCATGCGTGCTCCCCGTCATTACCATCGCGGGGCGTTTCGCCGTAAAGGGGCGTGAATCCATAACTAGCATCAGACGAAGAGGGCGGCCCTTTACGCTCATGCCGTAGTCTTCGAGCATTAACTTCGTGGGGTACTCAATGGCCAAACGGTCTGTCCATTTCAGAATCGTTTCGTAGGAAGGGCCCTTCGTGCCGGAATCGCCCCAATCCGCGTAGTCTGCTCGCGCGAAGACACAGAGGCCCATGAAAATAAAGGGGAGCAATTTGTGGGGGGATGGCACCAGCGCTTATTATCGCGCAGTCCTCAAAAAAACTCCCGACGAAGAGTGTCAGTCCGCATTTTTGCGCACGATTAGCTCAAAACAGGGCTGCTGCTGGCCCAAAAAATCGGCTTCAAACTTGGTCCGGCCCTGAGGAAAATCCGCCAGCAGATTGATCTCATTTGGCGCAAGCGGACCAAAGCTAATCTCTTCGAGAGGATATTTCTTCCCACAAACATAGCGTGCTTCTTCAATATAAAAGCGTTGATCCGAAGCCCACACCAAAAGGCCACCTGGTTTCAACGCCCGCACGATGTGCGGCATGATGGGATGAAGGAACCAGCGGTTCTTTCTTTGAGAATTTTTTACCCAAGGGCAGGGATAAAGAATGTAAATGCGGTCGAGACTTGCGGCGGGGATAGCAGAAGCAATGTGAGCGACTACGTTGCCTCTTATTCCCAGAAAGTTATCACGCTTAAACTTCTTAGTGCGGCGGGCGAGAGTTTTCCCTCGAGTCTTGCATCTTTCTACGGGAACAAAAAGAATGTCTGGATGACGTGCGGAAAGTTCGAGAAAAAATCCGCCCGTGCCCGCTCCAAGATCGAGCCAGGCCTCTTTGAAACGACCATATATATCCGGAGGTAAAAACGTGGGCTTCTGCGTCGCCCAATAGGCGTCAAACTTTTCCTGAGCTACACGGGCAAGCTGCCAATCTAAAGATTGAATTCCCGCGAAACTGGGCGAGGGAGGACGCAAGGAGCCCGAATGAAATCCTGAAAGATTAAAGGGGGGGCTCAAAACAACGTCTGCAACGGGCTTCATAAATATCTTCTGCACCAACGATTACCTGAGGGTTTTCTCCCTCTTCATTCAAGGCGGCGGGTTTCCTTTGTGTCCGGCTCGCCGTGCCTCCACATACCACACAAATGGCAGACATTTTGGTAACAAATTCAGCGACGGCCATCAGAACTGGCATGGGGCCAAAGGGAAGTCCCCGGTAGTCCTGGTCCAGGCCCGCCACTACCACGCGAAGACCCCGGTTTGCCATTCTCTGCACAATTTCAACGATAGCGGTGCTAAAAAACTGTGCTTCATCAATGGCGACAATTCGGGTGTTGTCATCAAGAAGGGAGAGAATCTCTTCCGGGTCCTGAACGTTCAACGCGTTCGTTTGAAGCGCTGAGTGACTGGTGACGTGATTCGGCGAGTAACGGTCATCCATTCGAGGTTTGAAAACTTGTACTTTTTGTTTCGCAAAGTGCGCTCGTTTGATCCGGCGAATGAGCTCCTCGGTCTTACCGCTGAACATACTGCCGCATATCACTTCGATATGGCCTGAATGCCAAAGCCGAGGGGAATCCACTTGAAAGCTACTCCTTGGTGTTTGAACGAGCTACTCAACCCAACTTCAGCTCGCAAAATCAAGGTACCGGCGTTCAAAACGAACCGCAAGCTTTTGAGCTAAGCTCCGTTTCTCTTTCGGTGCGCCTTGCCGCCTAGCGTGGGGAAATAGGGGTTGCCGAGTTTGAAGCGGCTGTGGTTGATTGGGGGCTTATGTCCGAAGCGGTGATGGGAAATTCAATGGCCTCATGGGGGCGGATCTGGTTCCAATACCGGAGCTATTCCCCTCTGCCTGTGCTTTTGGTTATTCTTTTTGTACCGCCGGCCGTTACGGTGGGCAGCACCCTTGCCGCTTTTTTCGTTAGTCTGATGTTTGTTGCGGAAGCGGGTAGGATTTGGGCGGTTGGCTACGCCGGCAGTGTTACCCGTACCCGGGGCGACACGGTGCCAGTTCTCGTGCACGCGGGTCCGTTTCGCTATGTGAGAAACCCGCTTTATATTTTTAATGTGCTCTTATATGTGGCGTGTGCCGCTCTTTTTGGCCTTGGCCCTTACTGCGTTTTGGTATTTGGGTATTTTGCCGTTCAATACACTTTTATTGTGGCCTACGAGGAATCGATTCTCACTGCTACCTTTGGAACACCCTACTTAGACTATTGCCGAAAAGTGCCTCGGTGGTTTCCGTCGATGCAACCTGAAATTGCTTCCAGCGAGCACACGTTTCAGCTTCGTCCCGCGTTGCGCAGTGAGCGCAGTACCCTTCTTGCCATGGCGGCCATTTTTGCCGTCTATGCGCTTAAAAGCTCGCTCGCCTAATTTGTCTTAGATAATATAGAGAATGCCGGCTCCCATACTCACCACGTTTTCATTTTGGAAATAAACTTTAACTGCCATGTGGGCGGCGATTCGGCTATCGAAGTTCAAGGTCAGTCCGACGCCTCCGTTTGGTCCGACATGACTCAACTTAGATGCCGCAGTTCCGTAGTGCAGCCAGTGTGCCCCAGCAAGCACATGGCAAGTGAGGATGGGGGTGCGGATGTTAAGCCGGAAGTCCAAATCTGCCAAAATCAAACTCATTCCGTTGTTGTCGCCGTATAAACCTTTTGCTTGCACCGCAACGGGACCAAACGAGACACCTACCTGAGGTCCGTAACCGAACAGGCGTTCTTGAAATCCGGGGAGCTTGTTGGGAATAAGAGAATAAAAAGCCGCCCCCAATTCTAGCCGGGTGTTGGGAACTGGGGTGGACTGCGCGGTACAGCTATCTTGTCCTCGCGCGGATAGAGGAGCAAAAGTATAGACGGCGAGGGCAAGAGCGATTGATTGAAAGTAAGTGTGAGGCACCCGGCAAGTCTAGTCGACTGGGCGGCGAAGGCAAAAAAAAAGCTGGATACCTTGCGGTACCCAGCTTTTAAGCATTTCAAACGGTCTTATAAATCGAGATCTTCGGAATCGTCCATGTCACCGGTTTCACCGTTTAGCTCGGGAGCGCCGTCGCCCGAAAGATCGGCAGGCTCAGTTACTTCTTCCTTCGGAGGAGCAACCGGGGCCGCTTTTTTTACCGAAGCTTTTTTCCGGTTTTTGTTTAGTTTTGCTGTCCTTTTGTTTTCGCAGGTCTTTTGGGCCGCGTTCCACTTGCAGTGCCCCTTAGCTTTTTTGTCTCCGCAAGCCGCTTTCGTTGTTTTCTGGGCGCAATGCATTCCGAAACCCGTGACGGGCATCAAAAGGAACGCCATCAGTCCAATCAGTAGTGTGAGTGATCTCATCGTAGTCTCCGACAATTTTAGGTTATGTTTGGTCAAAACAGGGAAGCCAATAGTATAGCAAACGCCTCAAATGTCGCTCCGCGGTAAGTTACGATTTTGTAATCCAACGTTGTGGGGGGAACTAACTTTGTGCGGCGAAAGGCTTATCTATCCGCCATTCTGCGCCCGTCTATTTTTCAGTTAGTAACTTACTCGGGGTAGCCGAGAGAGAATGGTCGTTCGTTAGTGCTAATATTCTTTTGGAGGATGCACATGCTCTTCAGAACAAAGTTGCTAGGGATCTTACTTGTTTTAAACGCCCTGTTAGCCCCCATCGTGGTGGCAGATGATATGGATTTAGACTCGGACTATAAAGGCTATTCCGATCCAGAGCCTTCCGCACCTTCGGATAATTTTGGATGGCCTCCGTCGAGCGGTTCGGATTCCTATGACACATCGCCAAAATATGACAGTGGCGCGGGAAGTCGTGAGCCCGATTCAGCTGATACGACTAGTGATTATGGCTCGACCGATCTCGATCTTGGCTCGGATTTCTGAGCCTTAGGCAGCGGAGACCCGCAATGCAGAATTACCGACTCATCGTGGTGGTAGGGACTTTCGTAATCGCGCTGTTTTGTGTGACGTCCTTTTCTCAGCAAGCGCCTTCCGACACCCTGATTTTACGCAAATCTCATTGGGATGCGATGACCGGATCGCCTGCGAAGAAGGCTTTGGGTAAAAAGAAAGCCAAAGGGGTGATTCGTCCCCAGATATCTCGAAGCTCCAAGAACGGCAGAGTGATCAAGCGTCGCCCTGCCTCCATGACCAGAAATAAATTGGCTAAGCGTAGTGCCAAAAGTAAAATAGTCGGGCCGAACAAGAACGGTTTGAAGAGTAGTAAACGGAAGCGTGGAAAGAACTTACTTCGATAAAGGAAACTTATGAAGGGCCTTTTGATATTTTTAGTAGTTTGGATGTTCATCGGAGCTTGTGCGAGCCGCAGGACGACAGCAGATGATCTCGATGTCGAAGAGCACACCGAAACGGGCTTAGGCGCTGATTCCGGCAAACCCGCGGAGACGGCGGTCCCTGGAGATGACACCGGTATCGGTGAAGTCTCGGAAGACTAGGTAGCTCACTCTCTCTTCAATTTCTTTTCCTCTCTGATCCGGCGACCGGTGGGGGAAAGTTTGTTGAAAATCCAAAAGACTATGTTATTTCTTGAGTTGGAGGCTTCCTTGGGGCGGAATGGCTTCTTCCCTAGGGTCTGTCGGACCAAGATTCTCATCGTGCTTCTGGGATTGAATTGACGAGTTCAACGAGTTTAAGGCCGTGAGTAATACCGGCCCTTGCAAATTTACCAAACGAAAATTCCGTTGTGTTCGGCGAAAACCGGTCCGCTTAGCGGTCAGGGTCTCGCATGGGTGTGCTTTAAAAGTGGGGGAATCCTGAGTGAAGATTGCATTTGTTTTTAATGAGCGCCAATCGTCGAGTGTGGATGAGGCTGAGTTTGACACAAGGGAAACGGTTGGTTCTATAGCGAATGCGCTGGCCTCCGGTGGGCACGATGTGCAGCTAGTGCCCATGACCCGTGACGATAAATGGATTTCTGAGTTGAGGCGCTTGGAGCCCCAGTTGGTTTTCAATACAGCGGAAGGCTATAAGGGAGTCGGACGAGAGAGTTATGGCCCGGTGGTTTTCGAACAGCTAGGGATTCCTTACGTGGGGCCCGGTCCTTACGTTTGTTTTCTCACATTAGACAAGTTTTTGACTAAAAGGGTGGTCGCGCAATCCGAGGTCCCCGTGGTGGAGGGTTACTTCGTCACCAAGCGAAAAGACCTAGAAGAGGCGGCAAAAAGTATTGTCTTTCCCGCGTTCGTAAAACCAAACTACGAAGGTTCCAGCAAGGGCATCACACAGAAAAGCTTGTGCCGTACCTATCTTGATTTGGTTAACTACGGGAAAGAGTGCCTCACTGCGTTTCCCGAAGGCATCATTATTGAGCGTTTCATTCCAGGTAAAGACGTTTCGATAGGCTACATTGCCGGTGTCGGACGCGACGGTGTTCTCGATCCCGTTGAATACGAAGTGGTGGGCGCTTCCAAAGCGGGCGAGTGGATCTACGATTACGATTACAAGAATTTTAAAGACGAGCAGGTGAAGGCGGTTTGTCCCGCGCTCATTGGCGACGAACTAACCGAGAAGATGAAATCCTATATGAAGGATTGCGTTGATGCTCTCGGGATTGTTGATATTGGCCGAGCCGACTTTCGTGTGACTCCCGATGGGGAACTCTTTTTTATGGAGTTCAACGCGCTTCCGAGTTTACAACCTGGTGCCGGGATGTTCGAAGCCACCAAACGTTTGGGGTTGAGCTATGAGCAAACCATTCAGCAGATTTTGGAAGCCGCCATTTCTCGTATGAAACTGGCCGGAAAGTCTTCTCGTCCCTCACACAAGATGAACTTTCGCAAACCTCGTGTTGCGGTTGTCTACAATCTGAAACGTAAGAAGAAAAATGAAGAGGGGTTTGAACAGGAAGCTGAGTTCGATTCGCAGACCACCATTGATGCACTCGTGGGGGCTGTTCGTTCGCTGGGACATGAAACCATTCCTCTGGAGGCCAATAAGGATATCGCAGAGGAACTCCAAGATCAGAACATTAATATCGTGTTCAATATCGCGGAAGGCATTGCCTCGCGTGCGCGAGAAGCCCAAGTTCCTGCCATTTGCGATTTGCTCGGAATCGAGCACACAGGCAGCGACGCGACCTCTCTTTCTATCACCCTGGATAAGGCTATTTCCAAGCGATTGGTTGCGGCTGAAGGGGTGCTAACGCCGAAGTCATTACTGTTCGCGCGGCCGCCTAAACGGCTCAAGAAGGAACTTGATCTTCAGTATCCGCTTATTGTGAAACCCAACTACGAGGGTACCTCTAAAGGGATTAGTCGCAAGTCCGTGGTTTCGAATGAGGAAGAATTTTTTGATGCGGTCAATCGGTTGTACGCGGAAATCCCTGAGCCGATTTTGGTGGAGGAGTATATCCAGGGCCGTGAGTTCACCATTGGTGTGTTTGGAAACTCTACCTTGAAAGTACTAGGGCCTCTGGAGATCCAGTTTAAAGAGACGGGCGACAAGTATCCTGTTTACAGTCTTGAAGCAAAAATTCAGGAAGAAGCGGAAGACAATCGCTTTCTAAAACTAGTTTGCCCTGTTTTGGATCTCGATAAAAGCGTTGAGCGGCAGATTCACGCGAGCGCCAAGAAAGTTTTTCGCGTGTTGGGCTGTCGGGATGTCGCACGCGTTGACTTCCGCTTGAACCAACGCAACCAAGTCTATTTCTTGGAAGCTAATCCGTTGCCAGGGCTCTCTCCGGGATTCAGCGATCTTGCGATTTTGGCCGATCGCCTCGGATGGGGTTACGAGAAGATGATCAAGACCATTCTGGATCCCGCAATTCAGCGTTGGCGAGCGTCGCTTAAGCAAAGAGCGCAAGGCGGCGGCGACGAGCGAGAGATTGTTTTGCCTCCCGTTTTGACCACTTAAGCACTGCTCCCAAGTTCCTCAAGCCTAGGTGACAAACCTGTTGCCCACGTACCCTTATGTCATGGTAATCTATCCTCTTTTTCGACGACGCATAGTTACGTGGGAGTGGTATGAAAATTACGGTGGCGTTCAATCTTCGCACCAAGGACACTGAAGAGCAGGCCGAGCGGCTGACTCAAGAAGATGTCGATCGCTTGGCTGAAGCCATTCGTGAGCTCAAACACGACGTCGCTCTCGTCGAAGTTTCCGGCAAACCCAATGAGGTCGTCGACAAACTGCTCGATAGCGCACCCGATCTTATTTTCAACGTAGCCGAAGGAGGGTTAGGTAGCTCGCACGAGGCTTTCTACCCCGGGCTGTACGAACAGTTGCAACTGCCTTTCACGGGCGGCAACGCTTCGTTGCTACACCTTAACTCTGATAAACATCTTGCCAAGACGGTAGTGGGAGCGCGAGGCATCGCCGTGCCTCGTGGCGTGCTGGTCACACGTCCCAATACCCCCCTTCCCAAAGATCTGCAGTTTCCCTTGATCATTAAGCCTAACACCGAAGGGGCTAGTCGTGGTGTTACGCAAGACTCGGTCGTGGAAACCAGAGAACAGTGTCAAAAACGCATCGACGACATGCTGAAGGTCTACCCGGCAGGGCTGGTGGTGGAAGAATTTATTCCGGGTAAGGAGCTTAGTGTCCCGTTTTTGGAGGCGTTTCCCGGAAAATTTCTGGGAATCGTCGAGCATACCTTCGATCTTAAGAAGCTTAAAGCTAAGTACAATATCTATGATTTTGAGATGAAACAGGGAGGCGAACGCGCCAAGGCTGTGCGTGTTCAATGTCCCGCCGAAATTTCCGATGAGGAAGCGAAGCGAGTTCTGCAGGTAGCCCGTCAGATTTTTTCCTTCATCAATTGTCCTGACTCAGGCCGGGTAGATATTCGACTCCACCAGAACGGCACTCCTTACTTTGTCGAACTCAATCCTCTTACGTCCCTCAACCCGTTGGGTTCTTTGATGAGTGCCGCAGCGGTACGCCATCTTTCTTATCGAGATGTGATTAAGCTCATGATTCGGTCGGCTTCACGTCGTTATCGCTTGGGGGCGCGTTCAAATCGTAAAATCAGTTCCGCGCCAACCGTTGCACCCCGTGCGACCATTCGCGAACTAGGTATTTCTATCGGACGTTTCGCTACCGGGCCATACAACGCGATTACCGACGTTAAAGGGGTGCGAGTGGGCCACTGCACCAAGATTGAAGATAACGTGGAAATACCGGGTGAACGCGGAGAGACCTGCATTCGTACTGGCGTGACTGCGATTATCCCTGCCACTGGCAACGTCTTCGAACGGCGATTGGTAGCAGGAGGTTTTGTGCTGAACGGGGTAGGCGAAATGGCAGGCCTCACTCAGGTGTTGGAATGGGGCTGGATGGAAACGCCCATTTTGCTGACCAACACGATGTCGGTGGGAAAAGTACACAGCGGGCTTATTACCTATCTTGCCAGGAAGTATCCGAAGCTTGGGATCAAAACCGACGTAGTCATCCCGATTGTGGGAGAAACCGATGATTCCTTTCTGAACAACGTACGCGTGGGCCTCAACGGAACGCCCGAAGTCATTCGAGCACTTGAAAACGCCAAGGGCGGCGTGGTCGAACAAGGTTCCGTCGGGGCTGGCACCGGGATGATAACTTGTGATTTTGCGGGGGGCATTGGCACGTCTTCTCGGGTGCTTATGCACGAACAGGGCGGTTACACGTTGGGGGTATTGGTACTTTCCAACTTCGGACACATGCGCAATCTTACCGTGGAAGGACGCGTTGTGGGGCGCGAACTGGATGAAAAATACAAAGACTACTTGTTCCGACGAACGCGGAGTTATGGTTCGATTATCGTCGTCATTGCGACTGATGCGCCTCTTTCGAGCAGCCAACTTAATCGCGTCGCCAAGCGCGCCGCCTTAGGCCTAGGGCGCGCGGGTTCGCACGCGGCCTCCGTGAGCGGAGAAATTATGATTGCGTTTAGCACGGCCAATCGCCTGCCGCGAGTGCATGAGGATCCGAAGAAGTTATTGAATTTGCGTTTTATCAGCGATCAGCACGTGAATCCGATTTACGAGGCTACCATTGAGGCGACTGAAGAAGCGGTCTTGAACGCCATTTTCTGTTCACACGGTCAAACGGGAAGAGAAAACCGCATGGCACCGCCTATTCCTCACGACTTGGTGTTGGACACTTTGAAAAAAGGCCGCGAACCGCGCTCGTTTCACTAACCTTTGGACTGGGTGCTAGAAGGCGTGGCCAAAATCGACAAAGACGCCCCACTGGTCCTTGGCGAATCCTAAATCAACGCGAACCTTCTGGACCTTATCGGGGGGAATTCCTACCCTTAGCCCGACTCCGTAAGCGAACCGCATGGGTCCGATTTTGTCATCGCCGGCCGCGCCAGCGCCCGCGAAGAAGCCGCCGTCAAATATGCCATAAATGGGAAAGCGTAGTTCAGCTTGCCCGAGATAATAGTGTTTTCCTCGGAAACGGTTTTCATGAAAACCACGCAACTTCGAGCTGCCGCCCAAGCGGTAGCGAAACATGTAAGTGGGATCCCCCACCGAGACAGCGCCCTCCACATTCGCCGCTAAAATCACTCTCGAGATGATCTCCAAATAAGCGGAAAATTCGGACTGCAGCTGGGCAAACCAGCTATCAGGGTTTGAGTTAAGGAGATTAGGTGCGACTTGCAGGCGCCAAGCATTCTGAAATCCGTTGGCCGGGTTTCTCTCTTCGTCTAAGTAATTAAAACGCAACGAAACGCCGAACACACCCGTTGTTTCATCCGGGAAATACCGCACTCCTGGATTTCCGGTGACATGATCTTCAATTCGGATGCGGGTCTCTCCAAAAATGCCCCACGAGGTGTGCTTAGTGAGCGAGTAATCGAACCCCATTTCCAGTTGATACTGCTTACCGAAGATGTCTACGAGGTCGGGCTTCTCTGTAGCCGAGCCTTCACCATAGTAGGGATCAAATCCCAGTTTGGAATTGATTACCGCAAACCAACGATACTTCTCGGCGGGTCGCCATTTGAGGCGAGTAACGAACTGATACGCTTTAGCGGTTGTGAAAACGGCTTCTACGTCTAGATCGACGTAGTCGGTCTTGTAGAAGTAGCCAGCCCCAAAGAATATTTTATAGGTGGGGTTATATCCTGCGAATGGGGCGACCGAGTGAGAGCCTGCATAGGAAACGCAGGCATACGACAAACTCATGACTAAGATAAGTGAAGTGATGAGTCGTCGCATGCCGCATATCCATCTCAAACGGTATGTGAAAAGTTAAACTTTCCACTCACCGGCGGTGTCCTTTTTAGAAGGACAATCCGGCGAGAAGTTGAAAGCCACTGAATTTCCACTCTTTGTCAGAAGCATCGATGTCGGTAAGACCGAACGCGTAACGACCAGTGAGGGAAAGGTCAGAAGTATCGCTTATCGCAAAACTCAGGCCCGCACCAAGGTACAAGCCAACTTCAAAATCTTCACGATCGAAGTCGACGGCAGGACCATCGGTATCCAGCAAGAACGCGATCTTGGGACCGGCTACCGCATGAACGCCCACTCCACCTAGGCGAATAAGCGCTTTGAGAAGGAGAGGTACTTCGAGGTAAGTAAAGCGCGTGACCCCTGCTACGCTAAGCGAGTCACTGTTAGCGCCTACACGGTTGAGGTTCAATTCCGGCTGAATGGACAGGGGACCAAGAATGGGAGCGTCGTAAGTGAGGCCTACCAAGAACCCCATGTCATCACTGCTCGTGCCCGTGACGTCCGCACTCATCGTATTGATACCGCCCTGCACGCCAAAGCTGGCGCTGGAGCTGTTGCGATCGTCATACTCCGATTCCGCGGCAACCGCCGTTGTCGGCAAAAGAAAACTCAAAGTCGTAATGGCGACTCCTACTGATAACCCTAATTTTTTCAACATGTGATCTCCTCAACAATTCTGCTTTAGTGAGACTAGCTGGGCTTTGGCATTTACCATCTTCGCCCCGGAATAAACAAGCCAGTTCTCGGTTTAGCTAGGGATAGTGCAAGGGCGGTGCCACCTTATTGGCCTTTAGCGATGCAGTTTTAGGCACTTACGCAGATACAAGGTGTCTCTAATAAGATTCAAACTCTCTCAAAACCCAATCAGCTTTCGATTTTCTTTCCTTTATCGATCACTGAAACAAGGCCCACGAAAGTGCCGGCCGCTACCGGTCCGATGAACAAACCATAAAAACCGATGGTGGCAACGGCGCCAAAAGTAAACACGAAGGCAAGAAGCGGGTGAATTTCCGTTCCTCGCCCAATAAAGAAAGGGCGCGCGAAGTTATCCGAAAGGCCGATAATGACCGCAATACCGAGAAACACAAACAACTTTGTCCAGGCCGATTGCACGGCAAAATAGAGCAAAATGACCGCCGTCACAGGCATGGTTCCCAACATCGGCAGAAAAGAGGTGATAAAGGTAAAAAGTAGGACGAGCAGCAGGTTTGGTACGCCGGTAATGATGCAACCGATCGCCATGATGGCTGTCTGCAAAAGCCCGGTGAGAACGGACGCTAAGATAGCGGAGCGGCAGGCCCCTTGAATCGTTTCAAATAAATTGGTGGTATTTCGCTTTGTCATCAGAGAATGGTTTGCCAGCCACTTAGCAATTCGTTCGCCGTCCACGAGGAAATAGTAAACCGCAAAGATAATGACCATCGAAGCAATCATCACGTTGGGTATCTGGGTAAGGAGTTTCTTAAGGACATTGGCCAATACCCTAGCGGTAGTCGCCGCGCCTTGCTTTACCATCCGGAAAAAGTCGGCTCTATCGCCTGGGAGGTATTTATCGATTTGGTTCATTAAATGATTCAAACCAAGGCGATTGATGAGTTCCCCGGCAGATTCGTTTTCCGCACCCTTTAGCTTCTCACGTAATATCTCCATCTCGTCTACGCCAGCATCAGCACCTGCGAAGATCAGCCCGCCAACTGGAATAAGAAAAGCTACGCCGAAGATAAAGGTAACGAGCAAGCCCGCGAGCGTTCTTTTCATGCCGAAAGACATAAAACGTCTAAACAGCGGGAACATGACAATGGCAAACACCGCTCCCAGAACGAGGGGGGCTACGAAATCCATTATCAAATAGAGGAAAACCCCGCAGAGGGCGACAAGGATAAAGTTTCGGTAATGAAGTCGTTCGTGAGGGGTAAGCGATGGGGGCGAGGAACTGGTCGTCATGAAAAGTCCTTTTCAAGCGAATTGAGCTGAAAACTTAATCGCGTTGGGGAGGACTATAGCAGATGGCGGAACAAAATAAAAAAAATAGAGTCTTGTCCGGTCAGGAACCGACCACGTGGTATGAGAGATTCTCCTGAATGACGAGAGGTTCCGAGTGGTCTTTCGCCGAAGTCTCTCGCGTGAGTTCTACCAAGAGTCCCGAAGCCGTGTCGTAAAGCCATCCCGTCAGCGTCAAAGGCTGGCGATTCATCCAGGCCTTTTGCACAATGGGCGTTTGGCTCAACCGTTCCACTCCCTGGAGGATATTGAATTTGGTAAGATCCAAAACGGTGGGTGAGTTGGCCGCTGCTTGCCTGAGCGGAGCGATCCACTGGGAAACGATCGGTAAGGTAGTACCTTCTTTTGCTGCGAGCATGCCCCCACAACCGGTGTGCCCACAAACGACTATTGATTCCACCTTGAGAACGTTAACCGCGTACTCCAGAACGCTCATCGCACTTAAGTCATCTTCGCAAAAGCGGTTAGCGATATTGCGATGGACGAACAAATCGCCAGCGTCACAGCCGGTCACTTCCTCGGCCGGCACACGACTGTCAGCGCACCCAATCCATAAAACTTTGGGGCGTTGTCCTCGGCGCATCTTGTGAAAGAAGCTCGAGCGAACATTCAATTTTTCCTGTACCCAGGCGCGGTTGCTAAGCAACATCCGTTTTAAAAGTTCCACGGCTTCGTATTCTCCTTCGGTTACCCATCCCAAAACGTTTTCCGCGCACACCCCTGAGCTGGACCGTTATTTTGCGGTGTATTGCGGAGCCTCGGAAGTCTTGCAAAATGTCGTAAATATCATTGTCGATAAACATAGTTCGCGTGCCGTCCACAGTCACGTGAGCGCCGTTAGGGATCTTAGCGAGGCTTTTACGCAGAAAAATTTTATTCGCAAATGAGACGTCTTTGGAAAAGCGAACGAGGTAGTCATTACTTTCATTGACGATGGTGATAGCTCCGAAGTGACTCGTGAGCGCGATAACGATGAGGCTTAGGAAGACGCCCACCGCGACTCCCGTGAGAATATCGGAAAACACGATGGTGATACAGGTGACGGCAAATGGAAGTAGTTGGTCCATTCCCCGCCGAGTCATGTCTTTAAAAATTTTCACATCGGCGAGTTTGTACCCAACGGCAAAGAGGACTGCCGCTAGGCTCGCGAGCGGAATAAGATTCAAGAATCGAGGGAAAAGTAGCACCGCACCTAAAAGAAACACGCCATGAAAAAAACAGGCCCATCGCGTCTGAGCCCCCGCATAGATATTTGCCGAACTTCGTACCACCACGCTCGTGATGGGGAGGCCGCCCAAAATTCCACAAACCATGTTCCCCACACCTTGGGCCAGAAGCTCCCGGTTGGGATCCGAGGTCCGACGCTTGGGATCCAAACGGTCAGTCGCTTCCAAGCAGAGCAAGGTTTCAATGGATCCAATCAGAGCGATGGTTAGGCCCATCGTCCATACCTTAGCATCTGTTAGCAGCGACAACCCGGGAAGGGCTGTACCTGAAAAAAGCATCTGCAAAGTGTCCTGCGACGGAAGCCGTACTAAATGTTCTGCGGAGATTCCCCAAGCTGAATTGATTCCCCCCATGACTTGGGAAATCACCGTACCGCCGACCACCGCGACAATGGAAGGAGGCACGAAATTCATTGTGGGTGAAAGTTTCTGAATACGTGGCCACAGGAGCATCAAAGCCAAAGAGGTGACTGCAACAAAAAGGACCGGAGGGCTAAAGCTCGCGATGCTGTGAACTATCTCGGTAAAAGTATTTTCCTTGTCTGTGAACTGCCAAAAACTCAGATCACCTTCGTAGTCGGTGTCTCGACCCAGCGCGTGAGGAATTTGCTTAAGAATAATCACGATGCCGATGGCGGCGAGCATGCCTTTAATAACAGCGTTGGGAAAAAAGCCGCTGAGACTGCCTGACTGAATAAATCCAAAAATGAGCTGGAAAACCCCGGATAGGAAAATGGCTCCAAGCACACGTTCGAAGGTACCCAGTTGCGCAATTGCCCCGGCCACGACCATGGTTAGACCAGCCGCAGGACCGCTAACGCTAAGTTCAGAGCCCGAAAGCCAAGCCACCAAGAGTCCGCCAACTACGCCGGCGATCAAACCCGAGGCAAGAGGGGCACCGGAGGCAAGCGCGATGCCAAGACACAGAGGCAAGGCAACGACAAAAACGACAATACCAGCGGAAAGGTCCTGTTTCATTGTAGAATTCATATTGATGCAGTGAGTCCAATCATGGTTTTATTTAGTGGATAAGTGGCTCAGGTAAACCAAGAAGCGAATTCATCGGTCAACAACAGAAGATAGTTTAGAAAAGATGCCGATAATGCGCAAGCAAGAACGGAGCTTTAAAGGGTTCTAAGCGTGCTTTAACACTTTATTTTTCGTTGCATGGTACGCAAGTTGCAAACTCACTCCTCGAAAAGTCACAGGAGGAAGTTATGGTGCAGCAAATCTCGACTATTGAGCTTCAACATCAAATGGATTCGGATCGACCGGTGAAGATTATTGATGTTCTGAGTAGCGAATCTTTCGCGCAGTTTCATCTGCCTAAAGCGGAGAATGTTCCTCTCGATGAGGACTTCGAAAAAAATATCCTCAAAAAAGTGCCAGAGAAACAGCATCCTGTCGTTGTGTACTGCAAAGATGAACGCTGTGAAGCTTCGGCGAAAGCAGCCCGAAAGCTTGAGGACCTCGGATATACCAACGTGTATGACTACCGGTTTGGTAAAGAGGGATGGAAGCAGGCGACAAAAGGAAGCCCGAGTCTTAGCTTTTGATGACGGAACGGTAATGTAGGAATTTGGAGACAGATAAGTCGCCTTCCCCCTGCGCATGATTAGGTTGGCGCCTTTACGTCTTTTCAACCCTGGTAAGGATTTCAAAGGCGGAAGAGGCTGGCGGCATGAAATATGCACCGGATGATTTCCAGACGTAAAAAAAGTGATTGAAGTGCGGCTATCGAACTCAGGAGGAAAAAATGCGCGAACGTAACTGTAAAGAGGATATTTTTCATCTGATTAAAGAAGATCACAAGCGTGTTCGAGAGATTATCGACCAAATTCAAAACGGTGAGGAGACAACCCAGCTAAAAAAAGGATTCAAACTACTACGCAGTGAAGTCCTAAGACACGCAGAGGTGGAAGAACGGGTTTTGCACCCGCTTCTCAAAAAGAGGGAAGAGACGAAAACGGCAGCCGCCGATTTTGAGAAAGACTGTGAAAATATTCGCCGCTCCTTCGACGAGTTGGCCGTAGTTGATGAAAAAAGCAAGGAATGGAAAGGGCGCTTTGAGTCTCTCCGCAGAAATATTGAGCATCACGCCCTGGAAGAAGAGAAAAAAGGCTTCCGTCTTCTGCGAATGGCTTTCGACCGCGATGAATTGCGAACAATGGCCGAGCGATTTGTTCAATCGAAAGCGGGTTATGGGTACTTTGCAATCGAGGAACCTCGTCGTGCGTCAGGGATGTAGTTTTTCTTACATCTTAAGCAGAAACAGAGGAATGGAACCTGGTGGTTACACATTCCTCTGTCTCTGTTTGCAGGCGTTGGCTGAGTACCCGTTCTAGGCGCGTTCGAAAGAACAGGCTCTCCGACGTCCTCAAAAATGAAATTGTGAACACTCCTCGCTAGGAGGGGGTTCGGGGTGAATGGGCTGAATAGGTTTCTTACCGTCCATCTTCCGCCACCGAGTAGAGTGTTTGGCGCGCCAAGCAAACCTTCTGGAGGCTGCGAATATGCTCAAGGACTTCTTCGTCGATAAGAGTAGGCGACAGTCTTGAGTGAGTGTGGGCGCAATGAATTTCGATCGCTTCTTCAAGGGCCCCCAGGAAGTCCTTGGGACCGTTTTCCAATTCCACCAAAAGCTCTTCTTTGAGCTGGGTCGCCCACGCTCCCGATTTGGTGCTGGTCATCTCAAGAAAATGTGTGCAGCCATCTTGCACTTCGCATAGGAAAACACGAAGTTTTTCCCACTCCTCGCTCGTGCGGGGATCCAGGGAATGAACGAGGTGGAGAAAACTGTCTTTAACTTGTTGGCTCGTTTTCATGAGAGGTTACAGGAGCAAATTAAATGCCAATCATTTTAGCGCTTGAGGGTCGCAAAAACCTGTCTCCTTTGAGTAGGTGTGATTCAAAAAGGAAGCAGGGTATGAACTTACATGGGGGCCGAGAACGCGCGCGTATGATCAGATCTATCTAGACCCGAATGGGGAGTCGGATCGCCACTCCGAGAATCTAGCAGGCGCTGGAAGAAAGGCACGACTTCGTTCTGGTTATCCAACCGATGGCGCGCTAGCGTGTGGACGTTGCCCACGCGAATGCTCATGCTTTGCGGCGGTAGCGCCGCGAACATCTCTTCATCTGTCACATCGTCCCCTATTGCTACAGCCAAGGAGCCGGGATGGTGGTCGAGGAACCAACGGGCAAAGGCTCCCTTATTTGCCTCCACAGCTCGAACTTCGACCACGCAATGACCAGACAAAACTGAAACCGGCATGTTGGTAAGAAGTTCTTCTAAATCCATGATGAGCTTTTTCACTTGATAGGAGGCAAACTCTTTCGGAGACAATCGATAGTGGAAACAGACGCCGAAGTTTTTCTTCTCTACCATGCTGCCCGGTACGCGCCGGTAGTAGTCCTCAATGACATTGAGGGCCGCTTTGTACCATCGTTTGTAATCTGTCCGGACAAAGGTTTCCCACTTACCTGTTGTTTTGTCTCGAAACTGCGCCCCATGTTCCGCGGCGATATAAACATCCAGGTCAGCTAGCTGTTCTTCTAAAAATTCCTTTGGGCGTCCGCTCAGCACCACCACTTCCACTTCATCGAGTGCAGCTAAGCGTCCCACCAACTCTCGAGTGGAATCGGGAAGACGCACCTGATCGTGGTGGTTTTCGAGGGGAACCAGTGTCCCGTCAAAATCTAGCAGAAGAGTCAGAGGTTCTTCGCGCAGTCGCTCGGCCCAGTCCTTCGAAATGTCAGAGTAAACTCCATCCGGCAGAGTTCGCGCTGGCCGAAGCGGTTTTGCTCCGCCCTCGCGAAGGACTTTCATGAAAACGCGCGCCCATTCGGTGGCGGTGTACTTATCTAAATATTCCATCATTCGGGCGTAGCCAAAGATGCGATCTCCTGACGATTTGTCCAGGGCAAGTCGAATGTTCTCGGCAACCGATGAGAGATCCCATGGATTAATGGTAATGGCATCACTCAAAGTCGAGACAGCTCCTGTAAACTCGCTCAAAAGAACACTGCCCGGATTGTTGGGGTCTTGGGAGGCGAGATACTCTAGCGCAACGAGATTCATGCCATCTCGTTTGCTGGTGATCAAGAGCGCTTGCGCCATTCGGTAGAGCGCGATGAGATCCGTCTTGGGCAGCGTAGAATACATATAATTGACAGGGGTATATCCCGGCCTCCCAAAGGTGCCGTTAATTTTCCCCACGAGCTGTTCAATATGGTTGCGCAACTTGCGGTACCGTACGACGTCCGTGCGAGTGGGAACGGCAATTTGGAGCAGGCTCACCTGACCCCGGGCCTCAGGATAGCGAGTGAGAAATTCTGAGAACGCCTGAAGCTTCAGATCAATTCCTTTAATGTAGTCGAGTCGATCGACTCCCAGAAGTAGCTGGGGCGTCGTGATGTGAGCGCGAAGTTCACGAACCCGGTTTTCCACTTCCGGTCCTGCGGCCAGTTCCTTGAAACCGGGGGTATCAATACCAACTGGGAAAACCCCCAACTTAACTTCATGTCCCTTGAATGAAACGGTTAGGGTGCTGGAAGTAATTCCCAAAACTGCTTGGATAGTGGAACAAAAATGACGAAGGTAAGAGTAATCGTGAAAACCTACCAAATCCGCGTGCAGAAGTGCCTTGAGTAGTTCCTCTCTTACGGGCAATTCACGGAAAATTTCCGAACTCGGAAAGGGAATATGGAGAAAGAAGCCTACGCGCAAGTCCGGGTTGAGCTCCTTAAGAAACTGAGGAAGGAGAAATAGGTGAAAATCGTGCACCCAAACCAGGTCACCTGGGCGAGCATTTTTTGCCACTTCTTCCGCGAAGAGACGGTTGACTGCAACATAGGCATCCCAATCCATGTCATGAAATTCGGTGTCGATACCTTCGTAATGAAATAGAGGCCATAGCACTGAGTTGGCCATTCCGTTGTAGTAACGATCGTACAGTGTATCCTCAAGCCAGACCGGAACTATCGAATCGATGCCCGGGATAGGGGGAAAGCCCTTTCCGGACCGGACGATTGACTCGCTTTCTTTGCTAAAGGCTCCTACCCAGACGCGTTCGGCTTCTGTTTGAATGGCCGTGACGGCAGAAATAAGGCCACCCGAGGAAGAGCGGAACTCTTGGGAGTCCGAATCCCAGGAATAAGGGAGGCGATTTGTGGCTAAAATCCAGCGCTCACGAGTTTTCTTTTCAGTATCAGGCATGAGTATCTTTCGGTAATGCGGAGAGGGCGGTTCGCGCCGCCCGCAACGATACCGTGGGCGCACGCTAACAGAAATTACGCGCAGAATCAAAATTTTGACTGCGAGGCCAACTCGCGTACACTGCATCTCAGATGAGCTTAGGAATAGTCGGTAATTGTCAGTACAGCGCTCTCATCGACGCTCAGGCGAAGGTGGTATGGTTGTGTTGGCCGCGCTTAGATAGCGGTAGCGTTTTCGGTTCTCTTATTGATGAAGAGAAAGGCGGCTACTTCTCTATTTTGCCCGGCGAACGGGATTTTAGTTCCCAACAGGAGTACGTTCGAAACACAAATATCTTGCGAACGGAGTTCACCACCCAGCGGGGTAAGTTTGAAGTCATGGACTTTGCTCCTCGCTATTCGCTTCAAGAAACGCGTTTTCGTCCCACTCAACTGATTCGCTGTGTTCGACCCATCTCCGGTGAGTCCTCCATTCAAGTAGATTGCACGCCCCGCTATATGTACGGCGCAGTTACTCCAGATGTCAGATGGGAAAGCCACCACGTTGAATTCGAGGGATTTCCCGAACCTCTTCGGCTGTCAACCAACGCCCCTCTCGCCTATCTTCGGGAAAAGCGTTCATTTTTTTTGATGAAGCCAATTTATCTAGCGTTGAGTTGGGGCACCCCGATGGAAACGCCCTTGGAAGAAACATGTGAAGCGTACTTTAATAAGACAAAAAAATATTGGCGACTTTGGGTGAAACACTGCGCGCTGCCTTCCGTGTACCAAGAAGAGGTGATTCGTTCCGCTCTCGTGCTTAAGCTTCACCAGTATGAGGATACTGGCGCCATCATCGCGGCGACTACCACGAGTCTTCCCGAAGCGGACGGTTCGACGCGAAATTGGGATTATCGATTTTGCTGGTTGCGCGACGCCTACTTTTCGCTTTCCGCTTTGGGCCGCTTGGGAAAGTTCGAAGAGATGGAAGAATTTGTCGCCTACTTAAGAAATATTATAGCGCGTACAAAGCCCGAGCGTCTGCAACCAGTGTACGGAATTAGTGGGGAGAGTGAGCTAACTGAGATTATTCTGGAGACAGTGTCCGGATACCGGGGCAATCAGCCCGTGCGGATCGGAAATCAAGCCTATCAGCACATTCAAAACGACATCTATGGCGAAATGATCTTGGCGATTAGCCCTTTGTTCTTAGATGAACGTTTTGTCGGCGATATGGCCCCGATGCACCTGATCGAAATTCTGGTCGATTTTATTGGGAAAATGCTCGAAGTGCCGGACGCAGGTCCCTGGGAATTTCGCGGTAAGGAGCAGGTGCACTCTTTTTCCGTTTTGATGCATTATTTGGGAGCCAAAAAAGCTGAGCAGATCGCGCTACGTCACGATCGATCTGATCTCGCGGAGAAGGCCTCAGCAATTGCCAAGCGTTCCGCCCAAATACTTGACGAAGAGTGTTGGGATCAAGAAGCGCGATGTTATCGTCAGGCTCCTAACACGTCCCACTTAGATGCCTCACTTTTTGCCATTATCAATTTACCGTACCAGTTTCCGACTCTGCGGCATGCGCATGAACATTTGCAAGCCCTGGAAAAAGGATTGGTCGACGAGAAAGGCCTCGTCTATCGTTATCTTCACGCGGACGATTTTGGCAAACCGACAACCACCTTTACCGTTTGTGGCTTGTGGTATGTGGAAGCGTTGGCGCGGTTGGGCTACTTGGAGAAAGCGAGAAAGACCTTTGATTTTTACATGGGCTTGCGAAATCACTTAGGCCTGCTCAGTGAAGATATCGATCCGGTTACTCTGCAGCAGTGGGGAAATTTTCCTCAAACCTACTCGCACGTAGGCATCATCAATGCGGCATTTGAGATTGATCGCAGAGCCCAATCGACCCTTGCCTCAAACGAACTTCCGGGCGACACGAAATAAAAAATGCCTGAAGCAACGCCTATTTTGCTAAGTGGCGTTTCCTCAGGCATTTTTTTAAGAACTAAACGAATTTAAGAAGCTTGAGCTTCGGGCTGGTTCTGCCCTCGCTGATTGAAGTTCTTTCCTTGCGTTTGGTTTTGACCTTCAGAATCCCGGTCTTCCGAGTCGATGTCCTGACTTCGGTTTTCTTGTCCTGGATTTCTTTTCTGTTGGTCTTTTTCTTTGTTCTGCGGATCATTTTGGCCATCTCGGCGTTGTTCTGGTTTCATGTTTCCTCCTTGAGGGTTAGCGAAATTTCCGCGCTTAGGTTACGCGTTCTGTTTACGGTGTAGATGTGCAACGCGTGTGCCATAGCCTGCAGGCATGGAATGCGAGTAAAGCGACGTTGGTTTTTGGATTTTCTGTATCTTTCTGGGAACAAGCAAACCCCTCTGGCGACAAGCTTTTTTGGAGTTTTTCTGTTCCACGATAGTGCAAGTTCTTGCACTTATGGCATGACTCGTTACAATGCCGCCCACATTACGGAGGATACGTGAACCTGATTACTGGATTTTTTACGGAAGCCAAGCTTGCTGAGATTGGAGTGGCTTGCCTTCGCATTCTGGTTTGGCTGGCAGCGATGTGGTTTTCGTGGATCGTTGTTAGGGCGATGATCAGGCGTTTTGAGAAACAGCTCCTTCACAAACACCACCGTGAGGGAGAGCCGGCAAGTGAACGAGAGAAACGTGTTGATACCTTAAGTCGTCTCGTCCAGCAGGGAGTTTTCTTGGGAATGGCTGCTGTGGTTGGGCTCGGTATTTTAAAAGAACTCGGAATTTCCATTGGTCCTATTCTCGCTAGCGCGGGAGTCATTGGACTGGCAATAGGGTTTGGCGCGCAGAACCTGGTTCGCGACGTCATTTCCGGCTTTTTCATGTTACTCGAGAATCAGGTTCGCGTGGGTGACATGGTCATTGTAAACAACGTGAGTGGTACCGTGGAAGAAGTAAATTTTCGTACGTTGGTAGTACGTGATATCAGCGGAATTGTTCATTTCTTCCCGAACGGGACAATTACTCTTCTCTCCAACGAGACACGGCGGTGGTCCGGGCATCTCATGTTTGTTGAGGTGGCGTACAAAGAAGATCCGGATCACGTCATGCAGGTCATGAGAAAGGTGTCCGAGGAGATGCAGGCGGATGAAAAGTTTGGAAAGTATATTCTAGAGCCCATCACAATCTATGGTTTGGATGAGTTTAGGGCATCTGGCATTGCGATTAAGGCGCGTCTCAAGACACGTCCTAATAAGCAGTATGAGCTTGGCCGGGAATATAAAAGGCGTCTAAAGCTGGCCTTTGCAAAGGAAGGAATAGAGTTTCCGTTTCCCACGCGTTCGCTCGAATTTTCCAAAGCGAGTCAGAAAGCCCTCTCTGAACTTTTCGATAGAAGGAAAAATGAGATTGATTCGGCCGCGTCTCGAGAAAGTTAATTCTGTTCTACCTGGATACCCGTAACAACCGTCTGTTCGGGCAGCGGTCCGAGACAAAGGTGTGCGTACAAGCGGGCCACGCTGATTCCGTTTAGCACAAATGAAGTTGTTAAAGATATTCCTAGCCAAAGGTGTTTTCCCACAGCGTGGTGCAGCAGCGCATCTTCCCCAACAAAGGCGGGACCAATTGGGAAAGCCGCAAGTCCCAAACAGCAAATTAGGCAAAGAAGTGCGATTGTCGGACGACCGTTCGCGGTACCTAGGAAGTCCAGCTCCAAGGCTGCTTCTTTTTTCTCCAGCTTAAGGACTACAAACAGACCAATTAACCAGGGCACAAGAATGCCAAATAGATAGGTGTAGACATCTTGGGACGAAACTCCGTCTAAGATCCAAACTGAAACTCCGCCGAGCAAACAACTCAATCCAATTGCGTTCCACGATCGATGCGCAGAATGTTTTTCGGCAAATGCCGCAAGAGAGGCTGCCAGTGCCAGCAGCGCGCAAACCGTGGTGCTTGAAGGTAGGTGAAAATATAGGCACCCGCTGAGGAGGGCGATCAAAAATAGGGGGAGTGTGCCCTTGATTGACTTGTCCAGAGTGTGTACGAAGCGTCCGAATCTTTGAACGGGGTAAAGAACAATTGCCCGAATAATCTGCAACAAATAGCCCTCGTTAAAAGCGAGAACGTAGAACGTGCTGCGCAAGCGTACGGGTAAGATACGTTCGATGGACCAATCCGAAACACGTGCGCCGGTACCGGCCTGTCCCTGCATGCGCAGAATCTGAGCCACCACCGAAGGAGAAACGAGAAGCTGGTAGCAACGAAGGCTTGCGTTAGCGACAAAATGAAAAAGCACAAGAGTTTTAAAGCCCAGTGCCAGTTCGATCAACATGAGACCCACCTGGGTTATCGAAGCATAAGCGATTTGGCCCTTAATACTTGATTGAGTTCGCCCTGCTATCGTTGCTAAAAAAGCGGATAACCCTCCAATCAATCCTACCAACAAGGCCGTTACTTGGGTCGCGTGCCAAATAGGGTACGTCCTTAGCAGAAGAAAAACACCCGCATGAATGGACAATGCCCCATAAAAAATTGCGCTAGACGGCGTGGGCCCTTCCATCGCCCTTGGAAGCCAAAAGATGAAGGGAAACTGAGCTGATTTTCCTGCGGCTGCCAAAAGCAGTAGTAAACTTAAGACTTGGATTTGAGGCATGTAGGCGAGTGAAGTGTTCGCCATCAACTGAGGGAGCTGACTGAAATAGGTGATCGAATGCCAAATATGAAAGCTCAGCCAAGCTCCTAACAGTACCCCTAAGTCGCACACCCGGTAGACTGAGTAGGCCGTTAGGGCACTACGCACGGGTGTAACCCGGTGTCGATAAAATGCGATTAGCAGGAATGAAGCCAGTCCCAAGATTTCCCACGCCGCAAATAACAAATCGACTGTGCCCGCCACGGTGAGAAAGGTCATGCCAAATAGGAAGAGTAAAATCTTCGAGAAAAATCGAGCATAGCCTTCCTCGCGGTGCATGTAGTAGCGACAGAAGCGAATGATGATTGCCGATATATAACCAGTCATGACTAGAAAAACGGCACCAACATGATCGAGATAAAGGACAATCGGATAGACGTAGTCTTTGCTCTGATAGAGATTACCCGCGCGCCATTCGTAGGGAACGAAGCCAGATTTCGCCCATACAAGGAGCAGGGAAGCCAAAACCCCGAGATAACCAATCTTAATGCCCACCAAACATCTTGCCACCCGTTTCTCGGAATGCGCGAATAAAGAAAGGAGCGCAGTGAGTGCGGAACCAAAAAGAGGAATTGCCAAAAGAGAAAACAGCAAAATGTTCATGTTTTGTTGCCTCGGATGAGGTGAGTACGTATCCACTCCAGGTTGGGACCACAGAAGTTATCAGACGACGAAACCAAAGGAATGGCGGCATCTATTTCGACGGGGTTAAAGATTCCTTTTTCAAAGAAATAAAGATTCGCGGTGTGAGGAGAGAGGCAAGCCAAGCGGATCCACTCATTGTTCACCCATTCCCACACACTGTCGTTGCCTCGAATTGTTTTAAAAACCAGCTCCGGTTCTTGCTCCACAACGACAAGCAAACGAACAGGATCGTGAAACTCGGTCATTTGTGTCGGAAGACCGGTCAATAAATCTCCCTGAATTCCATTGGCGACCCCAATTAAGCCGACCACGTTGTGAGGGAGCTTGGTACCGGCCCCGTAGCGTTCGGGATCCATACGCGAGAAGTAGTACTCTAAATTAATTCCTCCACAAACGGGGACTACCGCGGAAAGGATTCCGTTGAGGATAGTTCCGGAGGGATCCTCCATAGGATCGTACGAATTAAGAAAGGCTCGACGATCAAGGAACAGACCGCGAGTGAGTGACCGGCGCCCCACAATGCAGGACGAATTGGTGGCGTGGTTAAGCTCTGGACGCGGTTCAAAAATGGATGCGCCTCTCTGGCGTACGTGATTAAGAGCCAATTCGGGGGTGACTTTCCCTGCAGATTGAAAACGTCTACATCGTTCTTTGGCATTTTTCTTGAGACTGGTGTCCATGGTAGTACGGAATGCTTCAAAGGTGGCCTGCAATCGAGATGGTAAGGTTTCTAGATCAAAATAGATGACTTCGTCGCGAGTGGTGTCGTGCATAGCGCCGATCACATGAGAGCTTTCTGGCAGATGAATCCCTTCCGATTGCAAACGGGTCCGAACTTCTTTTTGATTGGCCATCCAGGAAATGGCACGTGCGTTGGGTGCTCCTGGACGACCGGAGCAGGCTCCACAATCATAAGCGGCGAAGTAAGGATTGTTAACGCTACTAGCACCGTGGGCAACGAACACGATGAGGTCCGAAAAGTGTTTAGTACATCCTGTGCTCTTTAGTACACCAGCGACTCTGTCTGCCATTTCATCGTAGTTGTAGCCTTCGTAGAGACCTTGTTTATTTAGCGTATTGTTTTCGCGGAGCAGATTCAATGACCCTGACGATTCGATATGACTCAAGATCTGGTCTACGGCTCGCTTGGATCCCGGACGAAATACTTGGAACGCGAGAGTGAGGGCGTGCCATAGACCGAGCACTTGAGTGATGGCCCAACCACGAAACAGGGTATTCGAGGGGGAAAGATGAAGTAGCTGGAGCACGGTAGGTTTTTTGGTGTTTACGCTGAGAGCGGTAGTTTCTTTTACTAAATATTTGGGGGTTACCGGAACGGGACAAAGTTTGGTGGGGGCAACTTGATCAACCCCTTGAAAGAGCCAATCCAAGCCAAAAAACCCGGCAATAGAGAAAGTTTCGATGCTTGGATCAGTTTCTTCCAAATGGCGACGCAGGGAGCATTCCCTGTCATCAATGCAAAAGAAAGCCTGGGCCGATGCCCCGCCGGGGAGTTGCAGGGGGGCCGCACGGTTCGCGATAAGGCCTTTGCAAATATCTTCGTAGACTGTCCATTCCAGCGCTTCTTGCCACAAGACTTCTGGCTTGAGTGAGGCGCTATTCACTTTCACTTCAGAATCGTTTCTCCATTCAGGACTGGAACTAATCGGCGGGAAGTCTATGTGCTTTTTTGAAAGCGCGGCGTACTCCAGAATAAGCTCAATAGCGATGACGTCGATTAGTTTGATTGGCCGAGGTACGGCGAGAGTTTGGGGGGCGCTTTCCACCATATGCACCATGCCCGACCATCCGGGGTGAGCCAATAACATCTCTTGCAGATAGGATTCAAAAAGACGTTCTTCACCAACTATTTTGTTTAGGCAGAACTGAATAGCATTCTCGGGAGTCATGTGCAGTAGTTGCCGGCAGTACTTTGTGCTGAAAGGAAGGAAGGGGAGAAAGCTTTCACTCGTAAGTTTAGCTACTGCATTCCACAGAGTCTGGTTTGCGTGAGGCATGCGCCACAAAGCGATTCCTTGGTCCAGGTAGTTGCCCAATAGCTGAAAAAGCTGAGGATGAACCACGAGGTCGAGGTCTACTCCCAGGGTCTTCTTCCAGTGGGAGCGCATTCTCGGCCGGTGTATTAGTGAAGCCTTGTCTGTCCCGCTTTGTAAAAGTTGCTGCGATAAATGCATTTTCTCTTTGGGCGAGCTGGAGTGGTCGCTCACAATTTTCTCAAACGCAGCTTGGCTAATCTTTCCGGCCTCAAACCAGTCGAGATAGGTTTGTAGGGGAAGATAATTATGGGTTCCCAAAAGCTGCGAAGCGGCCTCCAACCCCTGATGAAAGGGACGATCTTGAAAGGCGTGCAACGTATTGTGATGAATGAAATCTTTGAGCGGTCCCTGACTGGGAAGCCAGTGGGAAATACGCGAAACTACTTTGTGTAAATCAAAAGAGTTCGCTTGGGCACCTTCTTTCTCTGTCTGAGTTTCCGACATAAGTGTGGTTTCTCTCACTAGCGATTCGCCTTGGTTTTACGCGCGGAAAGCGGGTGTGCTGAAAAGCTTTGGTGTTCCTCCAAACCTTCCACTCTAAGCACAACGTTCTTTAGCTCTAGCTCTGCTCTTAGTTCATCTAACCGCGCCATTACACTGTGGTCGATAAAGTGCGCGGTAGAAAAATCAATTACGATAGTCTTTTGATTTTCAGAGGCAAGTTTTTCCAGTTGTGACTTCACAGGAATCCAGTTGCTGAACACCATTATGTCAGTCACCCGAACTATGGTGGACTGGTGGTCTTGCTTTTCCATTCGTAGGCGAGGACGAAACAATGTTTTAAGCGAAGCACCATGATAGAAGTGAAAAATTATCTTGAGGCCAATACCCGCTCCGATGCCAATAAGCAGATCAGTAGCAAGCGTCATGATGATGGTGGTGATATAAATGGCGAGCTGTTCTTTTCCGATTTGCAAGATATGTGCAAACTCTCGTGGATGTGCCAGGCGGTATCCCGTATAAACGAGCATTGCTGCTAAAGCCGCAAGAGGGATACGGTGAATCCAAGAAGGAACTAGGAGCACGAAAAGCATGAGAAACAACCCATGAAACAGATTCGCAAAGCGGGAGGTCGCGCCATTATCAATATTGGCGCGGCTACGAACAATTTCGGAGATCATGGGCAATCCGCCGATACATGCCACGAGAGTGTTAGCTAAACCGACTGCCAAGAGATCTCGGTCGAGGTTTGTTTTGCGCTTCCACGGATCAATGAGATCGACGGCGCGCGCGCTTAGGAGAGATTCCAGACTTCCGATGAGAGCAAACATCATGATCCATTTCCAAGCTTTGGGTAGCATGAGCGCGGAAAAATCTGGGAAGGCAATCGCGTTGAAAAGATTTGCCGGCACGTTGACTAAGAAAGCTTCGCCAACGTGATACTTATGGGCTGCGAACGTGTAAGTGTGCTCGTGACTCAAATCAAAGTATAAGCCCATTGGGATAGCGATCAATACGACGACCATGGGAGCAGGGATTTTCTTTAGCCAGGTAGACTTAATCATCGGCAATCCGAAAAGGACGAGTAAGCTGACAGCTCCGATTAGTGCGATTTCTGGATTTAAGTTCTGCAGGTGGTGGGGAATTTCTAATAAGAGATGAAGTGGCGACCCAGTGGCACTGACACCTAAAGCGACGGGCAATTGCTTCGCGATAATAATGATACCGATTGCTGCCAACATGCCATGAACAGCCGAGAGGGGAAAAAACTCGCCTAGGATGCCGCTGCGAAGAAGGGCAAAGATAATTTGGATGATTCCAGCCACCACACCCACTGCGAGTGCCATGCGATAGGCCTGAAAGTCGGCGATCATATTTGAGCCGCCGGTAAATCCGAAGTCCAAAACGCAACCCAGAGCAATCACAATGAGACCCGCTGCCGGTCCTTTAATCGTGAGTTGAGAGTTACTGAGCCAAGGAGTAACCAGACCACCCACAATCGCGGTAAAAATTCCTGCAATCGCAGGGTAGCCACTTGCTAGTGAAATGCCCAGGCAAAGGGGCAGCGCAATAAGAAAGACCAAAAATCCCGAAATGAGATCCTTCTTTAGGCTCAATTCAACTGGGTTAGTTACAACGAGTGATTGTTTTTGCGTTTCCATGACTCTCCCAAAATGTATCTAAAGATGTGTCGTAAAAACGGCGGAATGCGGGCGTTCGGCCGAACGAGATCAAATTAGATAGAAAGAGGGGGAGAGAGACCGGAATGGAGGCGGGCGAAAACATCTGAGGTTCTACCCTGGAGATTTTGTGTCCATTCAAAGGGGCGCGGTATAGGGCGGAAAAAAATAAGGGTTCCCGCTTCAACCGAGGCTAGTTTTTTTACACTTTCCTCAAAGCATTCGACCTCACAAGTCATGCAGGCACTTTTCGAAGGGGGCTGACTCTCGGAGGTGGACAAAATGGGATTCAAGGATTCAAGAGCATTTTTATGGGCGACGGAATGATGTTCCGCACGAGCCGAGTGAGAGAAGGACGGGCCAGCTAAGAGCACACCCAAGACAAAACTAAGTAACGCTGCGCGCATAAGATAAGGGGAGAGGATAGGTAACTTCCTTCAAGCTCCTCTCTATATTACGGTTATAACGGGCTGAACCCTTAGCCCACTGTACTGCAATCTGGTTTTTTGCGCATGGCATTTTTAGACATGCGAAAGATTGCGCCGAGTCATCTGTAGATGCCTTATCGGTATGGATTCAGGGAAAGAGCTTTTTGGCAGTTGCTGACACAATGCCGCTGACAGTGGCGCCCCACGCCGTATCAACGATAGCCATCGCTAAGGTCCAGTTCTTGAGAGTTGAAAGATTGGTAAAGTCATAGACGCCGTAGATACACCCCCCCAGTAGCGCGCCAAAAATAAAAGCTTGGAGAACCGTACCCGCACGAGGCAGGACAAAAAAGGAAAGGCTAAAAGCCAGGATCACATAGACAATCAGTGCAGGCACTAAAAGAGGCGCGAAATTCCCACTCTCTGTAAGACGGGCGATGGGGCCCAACTGCTTTATGTAAAAACTTTTCATTGCCCATCCCAGCCAGAAGTAGTCGAGGATCGGAATAAGCACTACGATCGTAACAAAATGAGAGAGACGCATTTTAGCTTCCACCTTTCGAAGGCGAACCCGGTGGGGGCTCAACCGGGGGGATTCGCATAAACTTTTTCCGGTCCAGCAAAAACTCGAGGGTGGCATGGCCTGCCAACGACGCTACCATGAGTGAAAAAATCGTGTGATGACTTCCTGTCATCTCCATCACGATTACCCAAGCAGTAAAGGGCGCTCGCAGGTTAGCACTCAAGAAAGCCGTCATACCGACTAAGACGAGTAAATTGTGGTTTTCGTATGAAACTAGTGTCGAAAGTTTGGAGCCAATGGTGGCACCCAACGCAAGGGAGGGAGCGAGAAAGCCGCCAGCACAACCGCTTAGGTGAGAAAGCACGGGGCCGAATAACCTTCCCAAAACCAAACTCCAAGAGGCCCGACCATCGTGGAAAAGAAGTTCCTCAATTACAGACATTCCACCGCCGATGGTTCCCGGACCAACAAAGTTGGCGAGAGCCGCCATACAGAGACCGGTGAATACGGCAATTTTCAAACGCGTGTTGAGATGAAGCCGAAAGCGATCTCGCCACTTGGAGGTGAGCATTTTTTGGAAAGGAAAAGCAAAAAGGCCGCACATCACGCCGACAAAAATGGCCCACGGAACGGCGCTGAAACTCACCGGACCAATATTAGGGTAGCCAAAATAGAGGTACTTTCCGGAAAGCCACTGGGAGATCATGCCCCCAATAATGGCAGCGGAAATCACGGCCGTTTTGAACTGATGAAAGTGTTGCTGGGCGAGCTCCTCCAGGACGAACACAACTCCGGCCAGCGGGGCATTGAACGCCGCCGCGACTCCCGCCGCGCCCCCCGCCATGATCCACGATCGGTGTTCGCGGTAAGGGCTAAGTTGCGTGAAGTGACGGCCTACAAAATAAAAGAGGCAGGCGGCGATGTGCACGACGGGGCCTTCACGGCCCAGTCCTCCGGCGCCGAGCACGCAGAGCAGGGAACTTGCGACGATAACAACAGCGACTCGGAGGTTGAGGTACCTATCAATCTCTGTTTGTTGTTCTGGTGCTTTCAAAGAAAGGGCGTGAATAACCTGAGGTACGCCTGTACCTCCCGCCGGCTTTGCATATTTTTCGACAATCCAGGTGGCGAAGAAAAAGCAAATGGGTGAAGTCAGAAAAAGGATATAGGGATTCGTTTCTAAAATCAGCTGGGGTAGGTAGACGGCTAAGGAGAACAATCCAGAAAAAATAACGGCCACGACACCGACGATCGCAGCAGCCGTCCAGTACGGCACGCTCTGAAGATAGGGGCGCCCGCTTAGTTGAAACTCAAGAATCTGTTTATAGTTGAGCCGGCGAAGACTTTGGAGAAAATCGCCGATTTTTTCTTTGATTGAGGAACCCAAACTAGCCCACCGAAGTTGATGATTCTATTACTGTTACCATTTTTTACCCGATATAAGCAGGAGTAGCAAAGTTACTGTTCACGTGAACAGTCCATATGGCAAGGTATGGCGATGGAGCTGTCGAGCAACCGAACCACTCGACTCAAAACCTTTAAATGGAGCGGGAGACGAGGTTCGAACTCGCGACCCTCAGCTTGGGAAGCTGATGCTCTACCAACTGAGCTACTCCCGCACTCCGAAATACTTACCATCAAACAGACCACGCTTGCGCAGAATCTAATCGCATCAGCTAAGCTGTCTATCTAATGGCCCGCTCCGCGGGCATGGCTACCAAATGAGCTACCCTGGCTATACCTCAGGTGAGATGGGTTTGGGAAGAATCTGGAACATTTTCTCAGAATCGACGGAACACCCTTAAAGGGTTGGAATGCTACTTGGGAAGGGAAGCGTCGAGTCAGTTCTCCATTTTCTGCTCGCTTGAAATATTCGGGAAGACTGTCAGACTCTTAGGTTGAATAGGTCGAAGCTGTCTTGGCTTTTTTGTTTCTGACCGACTTTGTCCCAGCATTATAGTTATTAACGTTTTCTGGAGCGATCCGTGGACGATCCCAAGAAAAACGAACTCACTCGCCGTGACTTTCTCAAGATGAGCACGGTGGCCAGCGTAGGGATTACGGTGGCGGGTTCTACAACCATATCTCGGTGCGCGCGAGAAGTGCAAGGATCCGTGGGTCCTTTGAAGGTTTCGCCCTTGCCTGTCGTGCGTGTAGGGGTCGTGGGGGTGGGAAATCAGGGAGCGAGCCACGTGAAAAGTTTGCTCGTGATGGACGGAGTAGAACTACAAGCAGTTTGCGATCCGGTGGAGAAAAAAGTGAACGCCATGCAGGCTCTCGCTCAAGCCGCTGGCAAGGCAATACCCATCGGTTACTCCCGTGGGGAAAACGATTTCAAGCGCATGTGCGCGCAAGAGGAATTGGATCTGGTTGTCACCGCGACCCCTTGGGATTGGCATGTTCCTGTTTGCGTCGAGGCCATGCGAACAGGGAGCCATGCGGCCACCGAAGTTCCGGCAGCCGTCACGGTGGAGGGATGTTGGGAACTAGTTGAGACGGCCGAAAAATTTCAGAAGCATTGCGTGATGTTGGAGAATGTCTGTTACATGCGCGCAGAAATGATGATTCTCCACATGGTACGAAAGGGACTCTTCGGTGAGCTCCTCCACGGAGAGGGCGCCTACAATCATGACTTGCGCCATCACAAACTAGGCGGTGTTTACGAGCAGGATTGGCGCGTTTACCACTCCATGAAACGAAACGGAAACCTCTATCCTACACATGGCTTGGGCCCCATTGCCCAATGCATGAATGTAAACCGGGGCGACCGTTTTGATTATCTTGTTTCAATGAGTTCTCCCTCGAAAGGGTTGCAGGAGTACGTAAACAAAAACCTCGGTCAGGAACACAAATTTGCAAAGGCTCAATATAAATTGGGTGACGTTAACAGCACATTAATCAAGACGGTAAACGGCAAAACCATTCATCTGGTGCACGACACGAACCTCCCGCGTCCCTACAGCCGCATCAATCTTGTCCAAGGGACCCACGCCATCACTCAGGGGTTTGGCGACCTCACTCATTCCAATCTGATCTATGTAGAAGGACGAAGCCCGGCCGAAAAGTGGGAACCTTTAATAAACTACGCCAACGAATTTGAGCATCCGTACTATGAGGCCCACAAAAAGAAAGCGGCCCCGTTTGCACATGAAGGAGCGGATTTCTTGGAACTGTTTAGATTGATCGAGTGTCTTCAACAAGGTTTGCCTACCGACATGGACGTGTATGATGCTGCTGATTGGACGGTGGTTTCGGGTTTAACCGAACTATCCGTGGCTAACCGATCGCGTCCGGTTGATTTTCCAGACTTCACGCGCGGACTGTGGAAAACGCGGACGCCCCTTGAGATCATAAGTGCGATGTAGCCTTAATGAGCGTCTTTTTTCTAAATCGTCTACGATCTACGGCACCTGAAAGTTTAGATCGCGCTCGCGAAACGCGCCCAAGAGATCCTGAAGCCGCTCAGAGGTTTGGATCGTATTGGTATCGTCACCCCCTTGAGTCAATTGCTCAGTGAGGAGCGACTTGAAGTGTCCCAGGACCTTCAGTTGCTCCTGCTGCTCCCGGAAAGCCAGTACGGATAAGTGCAAATTAGAAGCAGGAGCCACTTCTCCGTGTACTCCTAGTTCCGATTCAAACCGACATAAGTAGCGGACGGGTTGGAAATCCATCAGCATGCTACATTGCAGCGAGAGCGTTGTCCCATCGCTGGATTGAAAGATGCGCGTCGCCACCCGCTCACTAGGCTCTGCATGTTCTTTTTCAAAACGAGTAAAGAGATCGAGGGAGTGAAACACCGTGGCGGCAATTTCGTCATCGGAAAAAGTGGCGGTTAGTGTTCCTTTCTTGAAAGCGACCTCATTTAGTTCGTCGGGAAGCGTTTGATTGATTCTCCAGTACCAGACGACACACTGTGGTTTACCCTGTTGGTTAAGTGAGCAGCGCAAACTCAGCAGAGGATCGCCGTTTTGATCGGGTAGAACAAATCCACGCTCTCCATCCGGTCTGGCCTTCCAGTCAACGGCAGGTGATTCTCGTAGGGTGAATACGGTCGAAGCACTCTCGTTGATAAACCAGGTGACGAGCTGAGGACGAGAAAGGCTACCCCACATTTGGGCGGAATCGCGTTCCGAAAGGTAGACGGCCAGCGCGTTAGGCGTGAACTCCGTGCTCTTGAAGTAGATCAAGCGCCCCGGAAGGGTGGGGTTGAGACTTGCTGGTACCACAGAACGCGAAAGTGGATGGGTTTGGAGTTTACCCATAATAGGCGCGGTAACATCATAGAAATCATCCTCGAATTCCGCTAGCAGCGCGTACTCGTGAAGAACATTGTCGTCAAAGTTCACACCCAATTTGATCCACTCTTCAAAAGTTTCTCGGTGGATCGCGATAGCAAACCGAGAACTGTCAGCTGGGTCAGGGAAAATCCCCGCGTTGCGTGGCATTCCCTTCCAAGTGGGCCGTACTTCCCAAGCATAAACCCGACTGTCTTGAACTTTCTTTTCAAACCGATCGATATATTCTGGCGGGATTTGTTTTTCGGGATGCTCGACGTAGAGACGATTAAACTGCTTCATTTGCTCGACAAGAGCAAAGCCGCGAGAACGGTAAGCGTTTTCTGTTTGATTGCCGCCGTTGTTGCACTCACTTCCCAGTTGCGGAATATGTCGTCCAAGAGGATTGGCTGCTCGGTCTAGAAGAAGTGCTGGAAGACCGAGCGGATCGGCCTGGACCACAATACAATGTAAAAAAACAATAGCGGTAAGTATTTTCATATAACCTCTTGAGAAGCGGGGAACAACTGGAAGGAGGCGATGTAGACGCGGTCGGGCTTTCCGCCTTGTAGCATCTTACAAAGCTTTCTTCTGAAACTTTTAATCGCTTCCTGAGCCTTAGGAAGATTTTTGGAATCAATCGCCATCGTCCCTGAGGAGAAGTAGCGTTCGTTCATGCTGTGGTGGCGCAACGAGTAGCTTGCCTTGAGTAGCTGAGAAAGATGGTGTTCTCGAATCGCCTCACTGGGAATATTGTCTCCCACGGTTAGAGGCTTCGATGTTCGCTTCAGCTTGCCTTCTGGCATGCGTTGGAGGAGTCCCAATTTAAGTAAACGGTTTAAGGCGGAAGAAGCATCTTCGAGAGAAATACCTAACTTCTTACCCATCCATTCCGGATCGCCTTGGTGGTTCTCAATATCCGTCATCTCCAAGATGGCATAATGGTACCAATGGGAAATGATTCGAAAGAGATCGTCGCTGACTATCGTCCAGTCTCGGGTGTTGTCACGCGGCGGGGGAAGCTCCGGAAAATCTTCCTTGTGGCAGAGCTCCAAAAGCGCGTCGCGTTCCAGTGGCGATAGGCCCAGGCACTTAGCGATTTTCATCGCGCTTTTTTCAGTAAGACGCCTTTTGCCAGAGAGCACCTGAGAAAAAGTGGCAGGGGAAATACCCAGGCTTTGGGCTAGGGCACGGAGCGAATACCGGGGACGAAGCTTTTTTCGTTCTTTGAGGATGTTAAGAAGCCATTCTCGGTAGTTTGAAGCCTGCCCGCCGGAAAGTACGGCGCTGAGCTCGAATCCTTCATTTTCCAACTTACATTGGTCCTGCGCCACCCGACTCCTCCAATCACCTCAAGGCACATTCTTGCTCGTAGTTACCGCGTCTTGTCAACGGCGTCGTTTTGTTTCTTATTCAACTGTCTAAAACAGTAATCATCAGTTTT
This sequence comes from Bdellovibrionota bacterium, assembly GCA_041751875.1. Lineage (GTDB taxonomy): Bacteria > Bdellovibrionota > FAC87 > UBA2466 > JACKAF01 > JBGSIC01. The sequence goes on along the minus strand of JBGSIC010000004.1, from coordinate 134,837 downwards.
ATGCAAGTGTCTAATTTTACAAAGATTACTGTCGAGTGTTTCAGAAACTAAACAATTTTTGGTTTCGATGTTGTTTTTCTCTTCTAAAAAAAAACTGTCTCCGCTAAGAGTAACGTAACGCGTCACTATGAATGGATGGAATGCATGAGACTTTGTGGATTGCTATTGGTTGGAATGGTTTTTCTAATCTCCGTGTGTGCGGAAGCCGTCGAAAGTACGGAGCGCTACCCACGTAGTTGGTATTTACCGCTTACGCATGAACGTTGTTCGGTGATACGCGAGCGCCTGCGCACTGAGGAGTTTGAGGGCCTCCGTTTACCTACGGGTCTCTATCTCCAAGATCACCGTGACGCCTGGTCGCGCCCAGACATTCATAAGGGCCAACTCATTTCGGAGGTCAGGTTTGAGTTGCCGGGTTTGGTGGGCACCTCTCATCTGGGAATTGTTTACCCGAAGGGAGATCCTAAGAGTCCCGAGTTGTGGTTACTCCTGCCGGGACAGCAGCGATACCGCTTGGCGCAAAAGCGCGACGGCAAATGGCACCCGGAGCGTTTTCTTCCTTTCCCTGAATCAGATGAGCATTGGAAGGCCGTGAATGGAGGGGTTTTCTGGTTCAATCGGGTATGGCGTCCTTTCATTAAAAAGCACCCCAATCTGGCGATGGCTTCGACCGATCGTCAAGAAACCGAGGGTCAACCCATTTTAGTTTCTGTTGAGGGAGATAAAAACGAAACCCAACCCATGGTTGCGGTGAAGAACATTAACTCGCGTCCGACGCCCTTGGCTTTTCATCACACCCATAGCAACCAGGTGCTCATGATGACGTGTCCTCCCGACACGCGTCCCGACTCGAATCCTGATTCTTTCCCCGCATGTGAGTCCATGGGAGTGGCGCTTATCGATCTCGCTACAGGGAAAGGAAAGCTTCTCGAATCAGGAGTGAAATGGCCAGTGGCACTCACCCCCGATGGGATTTACTCGTCCGAGAAGGGAAAGGTTTTTCTGCGAGCGATCGATTGGGGCCAGAAAAGCTTCTCGGGAGAGCGTTCTGTCATTAGAGAAATGGAGAAAGACGAAACGTTTCTTACCTACGGATTTCGATTCTATATCGAGAAGGGAAATACGACTGGAACGCGCAGGCGCCCCTACACTTTGTCCAAAGATAATACTCTTGTAGCCTACGTAAGCGAGCGGAGCCGTTTTACCGGATTGGGGGTTGAGGAAGACTCACAAATGGAGCTATTCCAGTTGGATGCTGGAGTGGATACCCCCGTGGATTGGTTACCTGAGATCCAATCGGGTGGGCACCTTTCTGTTTACAGCAACGCTGATATTGCCAAGCAACTCAGTCGCATTCTCGGAAGCTCTCAGAGAACGTTTGCCTTGATCGTCTATGAAGACGGTCAGCTACCGGATCAATTGGTAAGCGACTTTGTTTGGAAGACCGTCACGCAGAGTATCCCAACTTCGGAGTCTCTCTCAGAGCTAGAGCGGGTATATCGCTTAGCCCCTTCCGCGTTCGATTTCGAGGACCGCGAAGAAATCACCGATCGACTGGAAGTATTGCATGAGGCAGTGAGTGGTCGGCGTTCCATCGTCTATCTCAGCGATTTTCCTAGTAGTGAAGTTCATCAGGTTTCCCGAGGGAATGGGGAATCCTTGTTCTCCGATTTTTGGAACTATTTTCAGAAGAGCATTTTGAGCGGAGAATCACGAGTGGTTCTCTCAATGCGCGCGGATGTGTACAAAGAACTACGCGCGCAATTTCCGGGCGTGTTTCAGTACGCGGAAAAAGTGAGCGTCCCCAACCTCACCCCGGAAGAAATTCTTAAGGTAGTCGAAGGGTACCGGGCAGATCTGGAGAGAAGAAAAGGAAAGCGATTCTCCAAGGACGGATACGAAGTATTCACCAACTTCGTAGTTTCGCAAGGAATGGGTAGTCGTTTGCAGTCTCCACGTCGAGAAATGATCGCGATGGAAGATCTTTTCGACTACCTGGAAACCTTTTCTGCAGATTCGAGCACAATCGATCGAGCTGCTATGCAGGATTGGCTGTCTTATCGAAGCGGCCAAGACACTTTCAGAAAACGCTTGAACCCCAAAAAGGTTTGCGAGCAGCTTCGTACAGATGTGGTTTCGCATGATGAAATCATCGACGCCGTTTGTGTTGCTTTGGACGCCATTAAATCCGGCAATCGCATCTACGAAACGGGTCCGTTGGCAAAGTTCATTTTCTTGGGGCCGACCGGGGCAGGGAAAACCTTCATTCCAGAACGTCTTGCGGAACTTATTTCGGGGAAAGACTCGATTGTAAAAGTTGATATGAGCGAGTTTTCGAGAATCACAGCCGACTCTCCTATCTATCGAAAGATCAAAGAGGCCGAGACGGATATCCGCATAGTGCTTTTTGATGACGTGGATCAAATAGAAGACAACCGCCTGGCGATCGACCGCCTAGCAGGGATCATGGATAACGGCATCTACGGGGAAGGGACAGAAGTCGAGCTCGATTTCTCCAATACGATGGTTTTCTGGACCGCCAACTGGGGGGAAGAGATTATCAACCGAGGGGATGTAACGGACTCCTCGATAAGGGATGAAATCGGCTTGGCTCTAACGAGGGGGCAAAATGGCGACCCGGCCATTCTTAAGCCCCGCATTTGGGGGCGCATCGAGTCCACCGTGTTTCCTTTTCGTCCATTTTCAACCCCTCAACTCCTAGAGTTAGGCATTGTGTTGGCGAAGAATCGGATTATGGAACTACGGAGGCAGAATTCCAAAAATGTGCGAGTTGATCCCAATCTCATCATGGAATTGGTTTCACAGGAGAAAGACGCTCGTGCCGGGGCTCGCTCCATCAAGAATCGTTTGGGTGACAGCATTTTTAGTCAGCCCGTTTTCCTAAGGCCCTTTGTCAAAGCAGATGTCACGGATTTAGCCATTATCCAGAATGAAGACGCTCTTTCCTCAGAACCGTTTGTCGTTCTCTCCAACCTGGATGAGGGGTTTGCCGATCTTTGGAGCGACAGCTCATTGCTTCCGGATTTATCAGGCTGGACAGAGAAGCAGGACCAAAAGTTTGTCTGTCAGTACTTGCGAGACAACGCCGGCGTATTGGATGTCTCTGTTTCGGAGAAAGAATTCGAAGACTATGTGCAGCGGTTTTGCCAGGAGGGCAAATGAGATTCTTTTTTTTAGTCCTTAGTTTTTGGGGGATGTTGGATTCGGCGGAAGCGCAACAGAGGGTGGAGGAAGTCAGCAAAAAGAGTGAGGGCGTACTCATTGTGGTGGATCGGTCTGGAAGTATGTGGGACCAACTCGGAAGCGTGAAGACTCAAGCAGCAAGTCTCTTGGATCGTCTTGGACCCCAGGATCCCGCTGGTCTCATACACTTTTCGGGGTGCGGACCAGAATCTATCGTTTATGGTCCCGCCTTAAAGAGGGGAAACGCGGATGCGATTAAAAGTAGCCTCTCCTCTTTGGAAGCAGATGGGGATACGGATCTCGCGGGCGCCCTACGAGTGGCGCGCGGGGTGATGGAACAAACAGATCTCTGTCCGCAAGTTGCTTTATTTACCGACAACTTTGACACCTGCGAAGGCAATCCGGGAATGGAAATTCTGGATTCTGACGCATTCTGTATGGAGATCAACGTAATCACTTCGTCGGTCGATCAAACCGTAGTTCAGAGCCTCGAAAAGCTAAGTGAAATGACTCACGGCAAAACCTACTTTGCGGAGACTGCGGAAGAGGCAAACAAAGCTCTTTCAGAAATCGCGCGCAAGGCGAAGGACAAGAGCCGTTTGCGCGCTTCCTTGCGAGCAAGACGCAACAAGCAAATTGCTCAAGGAGCAGGAGACGCAGAGGAATCGGATGGTGCTGCCAAGAAACGCGAGAGAGAAAGGGCACGAGCACGGCTAGAGAGTGAACAAAAGAAGGAACGAGAGGAATCGGGGCGATGATTAAACTAAGCGCATGCGCTGTTTCGGTGTTTTTGTTCATTGGATTTTCCGCTCTGGGTATTGAACTTGGGTTACGTGAGGGGAAGAAAACGTCAGGTCCAACCGATTGGACTCTTCAAGTGGGTAAGGGCCTTGATTACGATTGGGTAAAAGAGGATCAGAAGGTCCCCGCGCTCTCGAAAAAACTCATTGAGAGTATCAAGCAGCCAGACAAAGTAGAGCTCGTGGAAGATCCCGCTGTCGAACACTGTATTTTGAAACTCCCAAGCCGATCGGTGGTGCAGGACGGACAACGCATGGGCGGAGTCATACTGTTGGAGCCAGGAAAAACCGCCGAATCTTTGCTTTCGTTGCAGCTTGAGGGGGACCGTCCTTTTAGGTTCACCAGTGGGGTGAGTCAGCTTTCCTTGCACAGTAGTGGGTTCTTTTTTACTGCGGTAGCAGGTTCATCCGTGGTGGTGGCCTCCTATATTAAGGAGAAGGGGACCGTATCGATCACCAAAGCCAGCACGGCAGATGTCCGCACCGGGGACGTCAAGGTGGAACTACTTGCCGATAAGGTGATGGTCGATTTTCGGCTAACGCGAACTTTTTACGACCAGGAAGGAAAACAAACTGAGGGACAAACGCAGTTCTATGACTTGACCCCGGAGAATGTAACTTCCTTGAAAGAAGATTTTCAGGCAGTGGATCTCACGCAAGAAGCGAAACTGGGTAGAATCGACTCACACCCCTTCTTCGGAAGTTATGCCGATCAGGTCCTTCGCCATTTTTCGGCTTCAGGTCGTAGCAGTGTGCTCCTCATTGACCAGAAAGTGGGAGCTGAGGCTGAGCAGGTAGTCTATCAGCTAGCTTCTGCACTCTCGGGCAAAGAAACTGTTTTTGGTGAAAGTGGCTGGAAACTATTTGAGATCAACTGGAAGGTGCTTGGTGCGGAGGGGTATGTAGATGTCACCGTGGGAAAAGTGAACAAGCTGTTCGACATCGCCCGACAAAAGAAAGTCATTCTATATATTCCCGCAATCGAGAACCTGAAAGACCTGGGTGTGACTAAGTCGGGAGAAAAGAAGGACGCCACGGCGGCGATGCAGCGGGATATTGAAACAGGTCGTGTCATCGTGATTGGACGGACCGATGCCGGTGGACTCAATCTTCTACAGGGGCGAGCCACCGACTTTCTGGGTGCTTTCTCTCAGATTAGCGTTGCGCCTGCGGAGGGGGAAGCACTAGCAACAATTCTGAAAGACTATGCGACGAAATTAGAAAGGCAATATGGGATCGCCTTTTCCGATACGACGGTGGATGAAATCATCCGTTTAACGAATCAGTTTATTCCCGAAGAAAAAGTCGCTCAGCCTCAGAAGTCGATGCACCTGATGCTTTCGGTAGCACGTAACTCTCAAAGCTATTTGAAAGAAGGGGAAATTCTTAAGACCAGGGAGAACGGTAAACGTCTGGCCGATGAGCGATTGGTGCGGCGCTATCTTGCAGAAGTCACGCGGATTACCACCATTGCCGAGCAGAACGATGAAGAGGGCTTGAGAAAATTCACCGTGCCCGAAAATTTCTATAAGGAAATGGACAAACGAATAGTTGGCCTGAAACCCGCTAAAGAAGCAGTTTTGAGGCAGCTTCTCCTGGTGGCAGACGATAAGCCCTTGGAGACCGACGGCGACGGTGGCGAGCTGGGGGTGCCTGTGATGCTTTTCTTAGGCCCTTCTGGCGTGGGAAAAAGTTTCATTCCCGAACAACTTTCACAGGCGCTTAAAGAAAATGGTGTGGAGTGGCCCTGGTTGCCTGTGGAGTTGAGTGCCGCCTCGGACCAGTCGTCCTCCGCGACGCTGACAGGATCTCGCCCCGGATACGTGGGATTTATGGAAGAGGGGAGTAAGTTTATTCAAATGCTGCGTGACAACCCGCAGGCGATTTTGGTGTTTGAGGAAATCGATAAGGCCCATGTCTCGGTCTTGCAGACGCTTTATCCTTTCTTGGAGCGGGGCCGTTTTCAAGATGCGCACTTGCACAATGTTCGCTGGACACGCGGTCTGGTTTTTCTCACCTCTAACTTTGGCGCTCAAGGGAATGAACAGGAACGGGTTCAATCGTCGAGTGTGGAAACCTCTGACCTAATTGACCAGTACGACAACTGGAAGCTCAACGGTATCGAGCCACGCGAATCAGTTATCAAGACATGGAGCGAAGAAGATCTTAAGCGTGAGCTCATCAGCGACTTGATTGATACGGGAAAAATCAGTCCTCAGGTTATTGGGCGCATTGGGTACGACAACGTCGTGATCTTGCACCATTTTAGTAAAGAGGATGTGAAAGAGCTTGTTCATACGTTCCAAGGGATCGTTACGAAAAAGTTCAAGGAGAACTATCAGCTGAATTTGAGTTTTACGCCTGCGGCCGAAGCCTTGTTGTTGGAACAGGCTTGGGGACCCGAAGGCAGAAATGCATTTGATCTGGGGGCCCGAGCCGCGAAGGATTTGCTTACAAAACAGGTGTACTCGAAGCTGCAACTGTTCTGCCGTCAGCCGGAGATGCGTTCGCAGAATGTGAAGAATCGCACGATCGTAATTGCAGCATTCAACGGGAAACTAGAGTTTTCACTCGCTCCTAAAAAGGAGGAGGAGTAATGCGGATCGCTTCACTCCTGCTAGTCTCTTTCCTATGGGTTCAGTGCCCTGGGCAGGCCGCGGTAAAACTCCACACAGCGAAGTGGCAAACGCTTATTCGGCGTCATCCTGAAGTGCCGTTGGATAAACTGTTTCGTGCAACGGGAACGACTCAGCTGGAAAGTAACTGGGGGAACGGGGTCTTTGTTTCCCCTCGCCATTACCTAACGGCGAATCATGTTGTCGCGAGCGGAAAATGCGAGGAATTGGAAATTCGGACTTTAGTTTCGGGTCGTATGCTCGCGGGTGGATCCTTGAGCCGCGCACGGGACGGGAAACGGCACCAATGCGTGGAAGTCGTGGTCCAAGATCCGGTACTTGATTTGGCGCTTATTGAAGTGTCTCCTCCAAGCGCACACTATGTGCCGCTCGACCCGAGAAGTTTTCAGTCCGGCCGGGCTTACACCTCTGTATCGTACCTAGTGCAAGGTTATGGATCTTTTGTCGAGAATATCGAGATGCTCGCACGGGGAAGCCAATCAAGTGCTTGTCTCGCCGGCGAAGCCGGTAGCATGGCGACGTGTCCAGGTGGTACGTGTCCCGTGCCCGGCCAAGGGAACTCGAACACTGCTTCTCAATCCTCACCCGATCTGAGTCATTTGTTTTGGCCTACTGGTGGCTACAGTGCGCGCAATTCAGGGACCATCCGAGGGGATCAGGCGGCGCTACGGCATGCACTGGCTGACAGCTTCTCCACTCCCGCGCCTTCTTCCAGCGCCTCCACCACCTCGCCCAATGCGAACTGCACGACAGGAAGTTGCCCGACAACAGGGTGTGCCACAGGTAGCTGTGCCCACGCTTCGAGACAGTACGGCGGATACTTTGATGGGTTTGCCGAGGAAGGCCAGAGCGGGTCGGGCCTTTTCCGACTGGAAGGAAAGAAGATTTATCTCTCTGGAATCCTTTCGAGCGTACTTTCCGGAACAACCGAAACAGATGTTCACGGAAAGACCCACGAGTTTATGCCGGACGACTTTGTCAGAACACCTGTACACGTTATTTCGGCCGCTGAGTTTAGAGCGAAATTTCCCGAAGAGGCGCAGAGCATTCAAGAAAGTGTGGAGGAATGGGAAGCACACACAGAACAGGGAGAAGAAGGGTGAAGACAGTCGCTCTACTATTCTGCTGGTTCAGTGTCGTTTCGCTTTGGGGAGCAGACCCTGAACTCTTCAGCATTGCCGACGATTCAGTGGGAACAGATTTTCCCGAGTTGGTGGAACGCGAGGCTAACTTGCTCGGAGCAATAGGCTTTGTCGAGCGAACTCAATCTTCCAAAACAATTGAGGTGCAAACGCTCAATCAAACTTACAACGCTAGTCATTTAAAACTGGCGTCCGGATTTTTTATTAGCCCCTCTCTTTTTTTGAGCGTGCGTAGTCCGGATTCGCTCGAGGTACCTGAGGCTTCTTCCGTGCGCATCTACACCTCTCGGGTGCAGGCCTTAAAGGATCGCAAGGGCGGAAAGGGCGCTTACCGTGTGCGGCGTGTGATGCAAAGCAACCCGCGCTACGGCTTTATCGTCTACGAAATCGAAGGAAGCCACCCAGAGTACCTCAAGATTGGGGCGCTCGAAAAAGGCAGCCCACGTCCGAGAGAGTGGGCAGTTGTCGGGTACTCGGAGCTCGGTAGCCGCTATTACTCCAAGAATTGCGTCCTTGCGCGCGAAAGTTGTTCGTTTTGCCGGACCAAAGAAAAAGAATGGGGTCTTGAGATGACGGCTTGGGGAATGAGTCGCTGTCTTTTTAAAGCTGGCATGGCGGGTTCGCCGCTCGTCGCGCGCGGAAGGGATGGGAATTGGATGGCGCTGGGAATGCTGGGGTCGTTGGTGGGCGGTTCAGAAGACGACAAGATTTTGTGGAATCAGACTTTTGACGAGGTCAGCGTGATCAAGCTGCGAACACTACAAACCCGGTTTGGCTCGGATTTAACGGGAAGGCATAGGAGTTAGATATGCGAGATAAAATGCTGTTACTGCTCATTGGGCTTGGCACTCTCTGCCTAGGAATGTCGGCGCACGCCCAGTTTGGATCGGGTTATCAGGGTTATGGCGGTGGTTATGGTTACAGCCCTGCCTCGCCAGCTCGCCGGCGCCCCGATACGCGCGAATGGTGGGAAAAAGCGCAACTTGGACGCATTCATTACCGAACGAGTGCGGTAAACGGAAGCCCCGTTCCGAAGGGCGCGACCATGTACTATTACGAACCCATGCCGGAGAATTACCAGGGCGTGTGGGAACAGACCCCTCGTTTCCTGTACCCCGGCGAATCGATGCGGCAGAAGCTCGGTCATGAAGCACCACCACATCTCTATGTTCACGATCCGAGAGAGTTGCCGCCTGTTCACCCAGCTAGGGAGTACAGTGGACTACAGGACGATTTACTCACTTATCACGGAACAGATGTGCGTTGGACCGTACCGTCGGCAACGTTACGCGATCTCTTGCCTGCGTTTTGGGAAGGAAAGGATGTTCCCTATTTAGCACCGACAAGCTCCTACGGAATTAGCGTGAACGGCGTCGATCTGGGCTTCGATTTTCAATACCAGGTCGGTGATCGGAGTTATGCCTTTGATGCGCCTTCCCTGGAGAATATTCGCCGCCGCTTTCAAGCGCATGTGAAAGCGGCCTACGTTGAACCGCGATTGGCAAAATTCACTTCTGTAGTGAACAAGATCAATGGCCAGGTGAGACCGCTTTCTATTGCTCCCCAAGAACTGGTCTATCCTTTCGTAATGAATCGACACCTGAACCAACAATGCGGTGACTACCAGTTTAGTGTTTCTGACCCGGACTGGGTTCGCATTTCTTACGGCAAAACTCCGCTGGCAAAAGTGCCGTTTAAAAAGTTGTCAGATTTTCGCTTCCGGTGCCACGGGGCCTACGTCTTGATACAAGCTTCTGAGTTGGCGGTGGAACAACTAGGTCTTCAGAACCTGGCCAAAGGCAGCAATGTAAAACTGGCGAACGATAAGGCCTATCGGCACACGGGGGCCATCTTTGTTGTTAGGGGGACGGATCTCATCGCAGCGCGTACCCAAGTGCCAGGTACCAAATACAATTTGGATCGTTCCGTGAGCTTGGATCCTAAATCGGGATTGCTGTTTAGCATCAATGTGCAGGGTGCGAATCTGCAGCTTGAAGTTGGCACTAATGGTGCTCTGGCGAGGCGACCTCAACTCGACAAATGGCGCTGCGAGGGGGCTTCTCCGTTTCGATTACAGTATGTGAGTGACTATCAGTTTGCGCTTACCCGTCTAGAATCAGGTGGAGAGCGCTCCTTGGGCGAAATTGAGGGATTGCAGGAAGCCCATTGTGTGGGCAATCGCTTGGCGTTTCTCGCCTACAGTTTTCGTCCGGGCAATGCCGTTGCGCAAATAGACCAAGCGAGCAACGTTTCTGAGCAACCCTCTGGAGCGATCGCTGGCGAAGAAGTCACTTTGTACTTGATCGACGGAGACAAGCTGCGTTTTGCCTATGAGAATAAAGAAGGTCTCGCTTCCAGTGTAAACTGGCAGGGAGAAAAAGCGATTCTTTCGTTCAGTGATCAGAAAGACGCGGTTCTTGAGGTCAGCGCGTGGGGAAAAAATCGCGTTTTACGCCCTATCTCACCGTTGCGGGCCGAGGTGCAGAAGGCGGGCTATGATCTGCGAATCAGTCCGATGGGCAGTCTCGAAGTGACCTTTGCCGCCGTTGGGCAAGGCGAGGAAGCGTTAGTACGTGTAGAAAAGTTGGAGAGCATTACCCCCGTTCCTGGCGGGATCGCGCTTTCTGCGAGCGCTATTTATAGTGAACCCGCATTAGACAAGACGAAATCCTGGGCCGCATCAGAGACATGGGAACCTGCTCAGTCGGCTCCCTTTGTCGTGTTGTCAGGAAAGTCTTTAGCCTTCGTACGCAGCTCGAAAGGTGTTGAGGCAGTCAAGCCCTCAACTACGGGACTGATGCTTCAAGTAGCCGATTCAAAGGAGTCCGAGGAACTAGTCTTTGCGACAAAGGAACTCGTCGTTCGTCCGCAACTTGCGCTCAACGAAAACTGCATACGGTTTGGTTATCGCCTGCAACGCAGAGATAAGCAGTTGGCACTTACGTATGTAGAAGACTCGGGAGCAGAACGCTTATTTATTGAAATGGAAGGTTTTGGTGATCTCTACTGCACGAAGGATGCTGTTTTTGCGATCGCAAAAGCCGTAGTAGCAGGTGACACGTTGCTCTCTAACAAGGGCCAAGCCATCGTTTTTTGGGCTTTCCGCTCCGGAAAACTCAAGCAGCTACACCATCCTCATTGGTTTGAACCTGCTTCCATTCGTGTGGAGGGATCTAAACTAGAAGTGGGATTCGTCAACAACGACGCCGTCATTGGATTTTCTCCCACGACGGGAAATGAGCTGTTGCTTAAGCTGGTCGAGCGTCCGCAGTGTGAGAAGCGCAAAGTCGCATTACGGCCCGACGGGATCGTGTCAGCACTAGATACCAAGGGTAAACCTGTGTGGTTTGGTGGGTTGAGAAGCTTCGACTGCCTTCCTTCAGGAGAATGGGCCGTTTTGGCAAACGAGCGAGCGGAAACGGAAGCGGATATAGAAAGTTTGAGCCAGGCCCGCGGAACAGCAACGAGACTATGGATAGAAGAGGTTGCTCATACCGCCGCCGATTACGGTTCGGTGCGGGCAAGCCAACTTTTGGACGAGACGCCCGTGTTCAGACTCGCGTCTGACCGCCGAGCTCCCACCAAAGGGATTGGAGTTAACGGAGAAGAACTCTTCCCCAGAAACTTATCTCTCGAATCTTATGGCTCTTCTTATGGCGGCCGGTGGGTCGACGTGAACAGTCTGGCGATCTATGCATCACCCGAAGCAAAGAGCCCTCTTGTTACTTTAAACGGCGTCGAGTCGGTGAGTTTCGGTTCACAAAGCGTCATCGCTCTCACTAACGGCGTGCAGATAGGTTCGGCAAAAACAGATTCCCTTCGAAAAAGCCTCATTTCTTCGCCCCCCAATGCGAGTGAAGCCTCTCAGGCGTTGGTTTTATTGGTAGGTGAAGAGCTTCGTTTGATTGGGCGACCACCGAAGAACAAAAAATTTGGCGGACTCAAACAGAGTGGCGATGGTTTTGCGACACGGATTAGCGGAGAAAGCTCATACGAAATTGTGGTTCATCCGGAAGGATGGATTGAGACAGAGGCGTTTAGTGAGAAGGGTTGGAAGGATCATGCCTTAGACCTTAATCGCCTCATCAAGGGAGAGCAGAGATGAGAAGTTGCACAGTACTGCTTGCGATTGTTTGCAGTTGGAGTTTCGCCAATGAAGGGTTTGTGCGTCCCGAATGGCAAGTGACTCTTGCAGATAAGCTCCCGTTTTCCCCAGGGCTCGCGGTTCTAGCGGAAGACAAACTCTACTTTGCGGAGTGGACGGGTAATAAGAGATGTCTTGCGCGAAACGTTTACGCCATCGATTTGCTCGATGCGGAAAGAAAACCCTCGCGCATCGCTAAGCTGGATTGCGTAGAAGAGCTGCATGTAAACGATCGCGACCTTTACGTTTTACATGACCAGAAGGTGAGTTGGTGGCAAGGAGATAGGTTTGTTCCTTTGGAGCAAGCACCTATTGAGCTGCAAAGTGATCACCGCACGCGCATGAAATTTATTTCCGATTACACGGAAGACGAGACTTCTCCGGTGCCACAAGGAGATGAGTTTCGAGGCGGACTTTGGACATTTCTGGACCAGGCGCAGGCGAGCGGCAAGTTATACCTAGACGCTTATTCCGATCGGGCTTTGTTACCCTACCCCGTGGAAACCGATGGGCAGATGGCTGAAAAACTCAGCCGTCTTTTCGTGACGTCGGATGGGGAATTTCTCGTGGTTCAGGCGGGGGGCCGGGTGTTTCCGGAATGGTGGATTTACCACCTAAAGGAGGAAGTCCCTCCTGAGCGAGTAGGAAGTCAGGAACCGATGGGGCGCGTCTCGGAAGTGGGATTCGATCGCATGGCCTTTCGTCAGCCGCAGTTCACGCAAGCCGCGCCTGGCGGGTGGCTCGTTTATGAAGCCTCAGACAACGCCAAGGACAGCCGGGGATTATTTTTTGTCGATATTAAAAAAAGAAGTGCCGCCCGCGTGTGGATCGCACGGGACCGTTTTCTCTCGGGAATGAGCGTCGCGCGCGAAGGCATCGTGGTTTCGCATCCTGGGTTGCGACGAATTGAGTGGTACGGCGCCGATGAAGACGCCTTCACGATTGGAAAAGAAGTTTTTGATTCCGACATCACAAGAAATGAAATGATTAGTGCCGAAGGAGAAAACAATGAATAAGTGGTTCTTTGCGTTTGTATGTGTAGTGATCGTGGGTGCCGGATCCGTTTGTGAGGGTGCCTACCAGACCGATAAGAAAGGCGCCATGGTGATCACCAAAGCGCGCATTTCGGAGGCGGACCAGGGCGAGGTCCTCGGAGATTTTTGGGATAGCGTCGATTTTGGACGCAAGGTCACCGAACTAGAAAAGGGCGTTTTCACCATCGACCCTAACAATCGGAGCGGCTCATGGGTGCTAACGGTGGTGGGTAGTAATAGCTACCATTCACTCGATAGCTCGGGCCGAAAAGCGTTCTTGGGTCGCATGCAGGAGCTTGTGGGAAAAGACAAACTGACCGATAAGTTCTCCTTTTTCGACCTGCCTAAAGCCCTTTCTTCTTATGAACTAAATTCACCCAATCGTTGGTTTCTACTGGATAAAGAGCGCAACGCGGTATCCGAACTCCCGGCGGGTTCCATGGAAGTCGATGTCGCCGATGAGATAGAGCAACATATCGCCCAAACCAAACGCGTTACGGGCGGTAAGAGCATCGACATGGTGGAAGAATCAGTGTTGGTAGAACTGGGCGAACTTGAAGACATTCGTGAAAAATTCGAGAGCTATCAAGATTCTAGAGCGGGAGGCGCGGCTATTTACCGTGCCCATTTTGAACGCCTACCGCTTCGCATGGAGGTCTACGAGTCCCGCACCGGTGTCGCTGAAGGCGATGAACGTGTGGTGGGAAGTCTTTCAGGATTCGATGCCCGTTTTCATCACCGGGAACGTTCCGGCGCCATTGTGATTCCTCGCGACAACGGCGAAACCGTGAAAGTCGCTCTTTGCAATGTGCGGCAAAAAGAGGGCGGCGGATACCAAATGTCGATCAGCGCGGAAGCCATCCTTACCGAGCTGATTGTTCCCAACATGGAGCCGACGGAGAAACTGAAATTTGCTCGGCCGGCAAAGGGCAGAGAAGAGGTAACCGCCTTCCGAATTGATGATTCCGATGCCTGTGGACCTGAGGTCATTCATGCGGAGTTTACCAAGGACAATACGATCAACTTGGTGATGGAGCCCTCGTCTGGCGATCCGACCCTTCAGTACCGAGTCGAGATCCAGCAGGAATTGCCAGCTAGGAATTAGCCAGTTTGCCACAGGGAGAGCGTGTGGGAGGGCGAGAAAGCATAGTTGCGCGACGAGTGGTGATTGTCTCAAGAAGCACCCGAGGTTTCTGCCAAGGGGTTTTTCTTCAGACGGCAGCACTCGTCATCCTAAATCGTCTGACAACGTACGGATTTAGCGAACTCTTTGGACTCGCTCCGGTGCAATGGGTGGCTTTTCTCTTCGCCCTAGGAGTTTTTTTGGGCGGGGTGTTTGAGATCCCCACGGGCGTGTTAGCCGACATTTTGGGACGCAGAAAAGCCGTGCTTTTGAGTCTGTGCTTTTTTGCCTTAACCTTCCTGTTCTTTGCGGGCGTTCACCTTGCCCCAGATTCGAAGTGGGTTCTTCTTTTGGCAGCGGGAGGAGAATTCACCTACGCACTGTACTTTACGCTGATTAACGGCGCTTTTTTAGCTTGGCTCAGCGATCACATGAGTGATCGGGGTAACAGCGAACATGTGAGCCACATGCTTTTTATGGGGCAAAACTGGTATCACGTCTGCTTTTTAGTCGGCTCGCTACTCGGAATGGCCGCTTTTTTGACTGGTCACATTCTTTTGCTCTATACGCTGGCGGCACTCCTCTGTCTCGCCGCTACCATTCCTTTAACTGTTTGGATGGACGAATCTCCCAAGATGCGTTCACCGCAGTCCTTAGGGATGGTTTGTTTTCTCCGTCGTTCGGTTGGTCATTGCATGGGAAGCGCGTGGCAAGGTTTACGTCAGAATAAATCCTTGTGTGCTCTATTCTTGACGCAGGCGATGGTGGTCGCCTTGGTTGGCGTGGTCGGGTACCTATGGCCCGTCGTCGCTCATGAGCGCTTTTCCTTTTTGGACATGAGCAAACTCTCCTGGCATTGGATGGCCTTGACTCTCGTATTGGGGCTCTCCACGCTATTGGGCAACTGGCTCTTTTCGCGCTATTGGTTACGCAAGGCCTGCTCAACTAGGAACCAGGTCACTCCGCTTGTGGGTTTTTATAGCGCCTTTACGCTTCTCATTGCGGTGCCCATCCTTATTCTTTCCCACTACGGTGACGGGGGACAGTCTCCTTTACAGTTTACTCTTTTCATGTCGCTTCTTGCTTGGCACAGGGCGATTCCCAGTGTGCTCACTTCTCTTTCTGATAGTCTGAAGCACGCTTTGATTCAAAGCGGAGAACGTGCCACCATTTTGTCGTTCGGCTCCTTTTTGGAACACGTTGCCGGAGCGCTTCTCATGGGAATCAGTTCGGTATTCTCCGATGCGGGACTCACGCTTTGGTTTTTTGCCGCTCTCACTGTTTTACTCAGTACGGTTGGTCTGTGTCGAATTTTGTTGGACTCACAAAGTGAAAGTCACTTGGAGCCCTATATTTCCATTGTTCAGAAAGAGGTCGTGAAATGAAAACCTGGTTGTTCTCTGCGGTGTTCGTACTCAGTGCCTTTGCCGCTCCGCCTCCCGAACTTGCCGCTAATCTCGCCAAGACGCGTGTACTTCATTACCAACCAGGTTCGCATTGGCAGTTTCCTGCATCTTATTTTGCGGTTTTTTCACTGGAAGAAGCCAAGCGAATTTGCCCGCTGTGGACGGCGCATAACCAAGGCAAAACAAAAGAGGGTCATGTGCAGCAGTTTGGCATGGGCAAAACCGGCAAAACCTTTTTCACCAGCGATGCTGCGTTTGCTTTGGGGTGTGATGACAGCAGAGACGTCACATTCGGTTTCGTTCACATTGCCTTTCCCAGTTACCTCAATGAGACCCAGCTTAGTCGGGTAAGTATCCGGGGAAGAAAGTATATCGTCGCCAAGTTTCGGGGGCCTTCGGCTGAACATATGTACGATATGTGGGATGTACTCCCGAGTGAGCGAGAAGGAGTGGATGCCAATGGACGAGAAACCTACTTTCCTACCAAAGAAATTACCGAAGAACCCGATGCGACTGTGATTCTTCGGTGCAAAACGGGAGTGAACGCCGAAGGGGACGGAGAAGACCATCCTGTCGCGTTTGAGGATGAGAAACCTCACTACTTTGAGTGTTGGGGAGCGATTGCGCTGGATGAGGTGGTGGAGGTCCCGGCAGGCTTTCTCGCCAAACGGGATGCTGCCAAACAACCCGGCGGCACAGGGTCGGCGCCCACCGTGGGTGGCGTCGTCAGACCGGCCAAAGCCGCGCAACGGTGGGAAGTTCAAACCACGAACGACCAAGTGGTACTTACCGATCATGATTTGCGCCTACAGTGGGCGATTCAGCGGCACCAAAGCCGGGGAGGGCAGACGGAGGTGGCACGCAGTTTGGGAGAAGCAGAAGGTGTTTGTGCTTCCATGGGCTTTCAGTTGGCTCGAGTCAATTCCTTCATGGACGTCCACACCCATCAGGGAAAAGTAGTGAAAATTGATCCGTACCGCACGCGCGAGTACTGGCCTAAGATTTATGAAACTTTTTCGCCCTACTTTGCTTCCGGGCAACCTAAGTTTTATACCGCCGATTCGGGCCCAGCCCCTTTGATGGGGAACGATGCGGTAGCGATGTTTCAACCTTTCAAGCATCCCAAAATTAATATTTACCCGACACACCGACAGCTCTACGGAGAAGTCATCTGTGTGCGGCAGTTCTGAGGAGAAACAGATGAGTACAAAGCATGTTTTATTGGTAACCGCCTTTCTACTACAACCTTTGTTGGCGTTTGCGGAGGACGAAATGGTTCCGGTTTCAATATCTCGTCCCGATATTTCTTTTGTGGAAGACAAAGCCGCACCGGGCGAGGTGAGTTCGCGCCTGAGTGTTGTGGTGGGCTCTTGTGGAAGACTGCCTCTTAAACTCTTGCAGTCGAATGACAGGGGACCCAACGGACCAGAAGTGTTTCTGGAAGTTGTGATTAAAGCAGGAACACGAGACTGCCGCGATCCCGCAAAGGCACACACATACCTTTTTCCTGTTTCAAAAAAAGTGGAGCGGGGAACACAGTACTTTATCAAGAACCCACTTAATTGAGAGGGAGGCACGTCGTGTTGAACAGAGTAACAAACCGATTCGTTGTAGTGGCCTGGGGCTTTCTTTTGAGTTCGTTTGTCTGCGAACCGATGCAGGGTTACGAAACGACCTATTTCTCTGCTTCCGGCGAGCTTCCCCCCTCTGTCGTCGTGGAAATGGAAGGTGAAGAGGCGGAGTCGGTGTTGAGTCAGCTTGCCGGAGATCGAAATGTGCGGGTCATGGCACGAGACAATTTCTTTAATCCTGAAAGACCATCCCCCATCAACTGGCCTTGGTTTTATTATGGCCTACCCGGGGAGGAAGATGACCAGCAATTCAATTGGGTGAGCGACAACTATCTTGGCAAACCGTTCCAATCGATCCGCTGCGAAGCGGGAAAATGCAGAATGTGGTTTTGGTTGTGGAAACATATTAACGCAGGATTCGAAGGAGAACCTCTCCATACCATACAGTCGCTCCCTTTTGATGGGTTTGTAGCAACCGGCAAGGTCGTACTTTCCAAAGTGATTGCGGTCGATGATGCCGCCACGCTTTACCATGCGACAGCAATTAAAGTGGAACCTAGTGATGGAGAATTTGCGTACAAACGGGATCCTTTCACGGCGACGCGTACCATGATCCGTGAAGTAAACGATCGACTGCTGTCAGAAGTAAAAATTGGCAATGATTCCCGCGCAGGTTGGCAATGTCAGGGACGGCTTCATGAAACCCCGATGTATACCCCTCTGGGTTTTGGAGACGTGTGTTTCTTTTGGGCTTCCCTTGAAGGCATGCGCGTGGAGAAAAAGTCGCATGCCCTTCCACAGGCCGAGATGGAAAGAGCGGTTGCCCTCCTAGCAGAGAACAACCGCTGGCGATTAAGGCGCTGGGGCGCTTTCTTTCGGGGGTCCCAAAGTTGGGCAGATACTTCCGCTTTCCCAGATTGGTTGGACAGCGATGAACCTGTGGAGGGAGAAACTGACAGGCAGTTAAACTTGCGCTCTGCCAAATGGCGGAAACAGTGGTTGGGCCCCGCTTCTTGGCCTGAGCAAAGAAAAAGACAGGCAAAGTGGGAAGTGATCTGGGATGAGGGCCAAAAGTAAAACCAGAAGTAAAATCAGAAATAGAAAACGCGCTTTCTTCGCCAAAGCAAAGAAAGCGCGCCTTGATTTCATTCGTTAGGCGCTCGCGCGTCGGGGTTCAGGCTCCGAACGAGTGAACGGGTTTGGGGTCACTGACTTTTTGTCAGGTAAACCACCTACGTAGCCGCCTAAGGCAGCAGCGATGCCACTGATAAGGAGAAAAATGGCGGCCCATAAGCTCGCTTGGGAAACCGCACGAGCCGTTTCATCCGCTGCCGCAATGGCCTGCTCCTCGGCTTGAACGCGGAGTGCTTTCACCTTTTGAGCCGCATCTTGTGCCGTTTGCGTCCATCGAGAAACGGTTTTCTGGGCTTCCACTTTCGACATGTCTGTGCGCGCGACGAGAACATTCACGATGGCCTCTTGATCCACCTCTTCCAGCACGTTCTCCGATCTTGCTAGCACGCGATCAATAACGCCTTCTATCGTTTGGTCAGCCTGCTGCGGGTTTTTTGCCGCGGACTCGGCTCCTGCTTCAGCTTGGTTCCCCATTCGCTTTGCTGTGCTTTCGAGCTGATCGGGCTGCAACTCTTTCTTTCCGGTTTGCGCTAAAAGAGTTTTGGCTTCTTGCTTTATCTCGCTCAGATCGAGACTCGGCATTTCTCCAAGCCCGGCAGCCTGAACCGCTTGCGTAACACCCCGTCCAAGGAACGACACGCTTTTGCCAATCACACCGAAGGCTCCGGTGAGTACGGCACCTACGGTTGTGGTAAGTAGGTAGAACATCGCGAGCGAGGTGAGACCCCACGTCACTACGCCATGAAGAACGTGATCCGTTTGGCGTGAGCGTCCAGCCAGATGACTTGCAACCCATCCACCAGCAAAGAGGGAAAGCAGACTGCTTACGACCGCCCAGATGATGGTGCCCGTTCCTAGGCCTGAAAACGGTTGTTTTTCTTGAGCAAAATCCAGGGTGCCCGAGCCCCAGGAGGAGGCGAAAAGCCCTAGAACGAGCTGTACCGCTAGGGCAGTCACCAGCCCCGCAAAAATCGCTCCCCAGGACACTCGTCTTGGGACTTCGACGTTCGAACCATTGTCTCTTGTATATGTTTCCATCGATCCTCCGTTAAATTTGTTTGTCGGAAGACGTGAAATGCACTTTGTGTACCAAGCGGGTCAGAAAAATCGATCGCTTTTGTGTCAGAGAGGATCTTGTGTCGGCGACAAAGCGGATGGCGATCCCATAAAAGCCTGGAACACATGATCTAAGCTGGCTTCCGCCTCCTGAGCGTTTCCAAACGCACGAAGAATTTCGAGCGCAGCCTCAAGTGTGCATACGCAGTGTTTTCTAGGCTGCCTTCCTACTGAATTAAAAAGTGACGTGTTCGGGGGCGTTAGTACGATACGAGTGAGGCGCGTGAGCCACGCGTTTCTCCACCACAAAGTTTTTGCTTGTTTCCAGTTACCATCGAGCAAAATAACGCCACGAAGATCGCGGAGCTTTTTTCCGGGGGAGAGGAGATGAACCGTTTGGTCGGTCGCTAATGCTTGGGCTTCTTTCGCTTGGCCAGCGTAAAGGACTGCCCAGTCCTTGGGGCTGGCCTCTTCTCCGAGGGCTGCTCCCAAAGATCGCCACGAGAGCCCTACGCGATGAACGGAATTATCAATCGAAAGAGAAAGTAACCGTGAGGTACTATTGGGATTTCTAGCTTCTTGAGGGTGCTGCAGGATCAAAAGGCGCAAAGGAGCCGGAGCGGGCCGGATGGCATCGCAAAGGCAGAGCAGAGTCGGTTTCCAGCAGCGTGAGCACTTCATGCCCTTTGAGTTAACAATTTTCCGTTGCGAAAACAATGCCCTACTCCGTTGCGGTTTTGCGTACCGCATCAGCCCTAGGATGGGGTATTTTTAACGTTAATCCCATGCCCACCGTCGCGACTTATCCCCCTATTTTGTCTGGTTTGGCGGCGTCTCCCCTATTTGAACCGTGGCTGCATCCTCACTATGACTACGCATCGGTTGCGCAGATTTGGAGAAGAGAACTTTCAAAGCGAAATTTTTCGCTATGGAAATACTGGGAACTTCTCCCCGTTCTGAAACCGGAACTTGCTATTACGATGGGGGAGGGTGGGTCGCCCTTACTCTATTCTTCTTTATTGAGTTCGTGGGTAGAAGGATCTCGGGTTTACCTTAAAGATGAGCGACGAGGTCCCACACATTCGTTTAAGGATCGCCAAGCTTCGGTGGCGCTAAGTTATTGCAGAGAAAAACGGATTCGTGATCTGGTGATCGCGTCCGCGGGAAACGCCGCTCTCGCTTATTCTGCCTATGCAGCGCGGGCGGGTGTGCAGCTTTGGCTTTTTCTCAATCAGGATGTTCCAAAGGAGAAAAAAAGGGAATGCGCTCTGTATGGCGCAAAAGTAAAAGAGTGCCACGGAACATACGACGCGACGAAAGAGGCCGCACGAACTTTTTCGAAGGACAAAGGATTCTATTTGGATGAGGGCGTTCGAGAACTCGCTGGTAAGGAGGCCATGAAAACCATCGCGTTTGAGATGGCGGAGCAATTGGGAAACCGTGACCTTTTATTCGTCGCGCCCGATTGGTATGTGCAAGCAGTAAGCGGGGGCCTCGGGCCGGTGGGAGTTTGGAAAGGTTTTGTCGAATTAGCAAAGATGAAGTTTATCGAGAATATACCCCGTTTTGCGCTCATTCAGTCCGAGGGTTGCGCCCCGCTCGTGCGAAGCTTCCAGCGACAACTCGTACGAGTTGAGCCAGTGAAACGCCCCAATACGTTAATTGCGCCTCTCTCTACGGGCAATCCAGGCGAAGTCTATCCTCTATTAAAGGGAGTGGTAGACAACTATGGAGGGACCATGGAATCTGTGTCTGACGCCGAATCTTTCCACGCGCTTTCTCTACTCGCGCGGAAAGAGGGAGTTTCCATGGAGCCGGCGGCCGCAGCCGCGTGCGCTGGATTTCTCAAGTTGTGCCAGAGCGGCCGTATCAAAGCGGGACAGTGTGTGGTGATTAACTGTTCCGGCCATACCCAGTTTCACACATCGCCCCGCTCTGCCTATTCCCCCGCTCACGAATGCTAGAATAATTTATTCCTTTTGCGAAGCCCAAGTGCCCGAGATCTAAGCGTTTTTACTAAACCCACCTAAATTTGACGTCGGGAATGAGATACCGTTGTGTAATGGCGATTTTGGAGTTAGGTTTTGGGCACGGCGTAAAGAATTCGAGTTCAAAAATGAAAACGTTGGTTTATCAAAAATTAACCGGCAGCCCAGTAAAAGCAAGGGAGGCACGTTGGCTCAATTGCGACTGCTATTAGTCGAAGACAACCCTGGAGATATTCATTTGGTGAAGCAAATGGTTGAAAGGTGTCAGGCGGGCGTTACGGTCGAAGTGGTGACTACCGGTGTAGAAGCGGAACATTTTTTGGCGCGGAAGGGAAAGTACGAAAATGCTTCCCGGCCTGATTTGATTTTTTTGGACTTGAATCTGCCACAGAAAAGCGGAATGGAAGTCTTAAAAGGGATTAAATCGAACCCAGAGATCTCCTATATTCCCGTGATCATTTTCACGTCTTCCGAAGCGCAAAACGACATTTTAGACAGTTATAAGTTTCAAGCAAATGCGTACTTGGCAAAACCCATGCGCATAGAGGAGTTTAATCGTATCGGTGATGCCATTGATCGCTTCTGGTTTAACGCCGCAAAGTTGCCGGAGTTAATCGACGGGTAGGGCAAGGCGGAGCGTCATGCAATATTGGTTTTTAGGCGCGTAGACTTAGGGCATAGGAACTCTTACATGAGCTTGGTTGGAAACGATACGGAAACCAAAAAGGACGCTGAGAAGAAGCTTCGGCTCAATGCGAAAGCTCCCTCTCACAAAGTTCTCCTCGTAGAAGACAACGAAGGAGATGCTTTTTTCGTCAAAAAGTTGCTCCGTGAGTTTCCGTTGGGTCCGTTGGCGATTCTGCACACGACTAGTCTCGGAGAAGCAAAAGAAATTGTTCGCACGGAATCGCCCGACGCTGTTCTTCTTGATCTCAATTTGCACGACAGTCGAGGCGAAAGCACTTTTACCGGACTAGTCGAAATCGCTCCTGGTCTCCCTGTTGTTATCCTCAGTGGTTTGGGAGAAGAAGGTCTTGCGCTGGGCTTGATCTCAAAGGGGGCCTACGGCTACCTGAAGAAAGACGAACTCAGCCATCACACTCTTTTCTCTACTCTATTTAATTGTATTCGACGGCATGAAGTCGAACTGGAGCTCAAAGCAAAAACGGCCGCTGTGCAAAGAGAAAGCGAAGCGCTGAAAGTAAGCGAAACGCAGCTTCGCAGCTTAGCGGACGCTTTGCCGGCGCTGATATCGTTTATAGATCGCAACCTGGTCTACGTTTTTAACAACAATCAGTATGAAGAGTGGTTTGGTTGGGGTCAGGAAGATATCCAAGGCAAACGTCTGACGGACGTGTTCGGCCAAGAATATGTGGAGGGTATCGCGCCTCAGATCAAGCAGGCTCTTTCAGGCCAGATTGCCTCTTTTGAGCGCGAGCACATTCATCGACTCAAGGGCCCACGCATTAATCACGTTACTTTTGTTCCCTGTTTGGAAGGGAACGGGGAGGTACGAGGATTTTATGTTTTGGCAAATGACATCACCGAGCTTCGTCACATGGAGAAGCAACGCGAACACCTGGCGGCAATTGTAGATTCTTCGCAAGACGCGGTGGTGGGTAAGACTATCGAGGGGCGGATTCTGAGTTGGAACGCGGGCGCGGAACGCATCTATGGTTTTAGTGCACAAGAGGTGATTGGAGGGCACATCGATCCCACCGTGCCAGTTGGTCGAAGTCACTCTTTGCAGGAAATTTACCGAAGAGTTTTTGAGGGCGAGATGGTGAAGCCATTCGAAACGATTCGCGTAACCAAAAGTGGCGAACGACTCAGCGTTTTGGTGTCTCTCTCTCCGATTAAGGAAGGCAATGGAAAGGTTGTCGGCATTTCTTCCATTGAGCAAGATATTGGCGTGCGCAAGAAAATGGAAATCGCCCTTCGTGAAAGTGAACAGAAATTTCGGCAGTTGGCAGATAGTATGCCGCAGATTGTTTGGACCGCGCGTCCCGACGGAGTGACTGAGTATTTTAATCGACGTTGGCACGAATACACGGGCGTTGTTGCGGAATCCGAAAACAAATGGCACTTCATTGAGGTGATCCACCCTGACGACAAAGAGCGTGCAAAAAAGGACTGGGATAGCGCTGTTCGAGAAAAGAGAAATTTCGAAGCAGAGTACCGCTTTAAAGATCGGCATACGGGCGACTATCGGTGGTTCTTGGGAAGGGCCGTTCCGATCTTTGATGAGTCCGAGAACATTGTCAGATGGTACGGTACGTGTACCGACATTCACGACCAAAAACTCGCTGAGAGCCGCCTTTCTCAGGCCAAAGAGGTAGCAGAGAAAGCAAACCGCGCAAAGAGTGATTTTTTAGCCAATATGAGCCATGAAATTCGCACTCCCCTGACAGCCATCGTGGGTTTTTCTGAGATTATGGTGACCGACGATTGCTCACGTGAAGAACGCGGTGAGTATGTTTCTCGCATTCAGTCGAACGCGCGTCATCTCAAAGAGCTGATTGACGATATTTTGGATCTGTCGAAGGTCGAGGCAGGCAAAATAGAAATCGATAAAGTCCACTTCCCCATCGCGACGGAACTGCGGGAAGTTTTGGAGATTCTTCGCAGCCAGGCCGGAGTAAAAGGATTGCAGATGCATATCCATATTGATGAGGCGGTGCCGGCCAACGTGTACACCGATCCGGTTAAGCTGCGGCAGATCGTCAATAATATTGTAGGTAATGCAATCAAGTTTACGGATCAAGGAACGATCGATATCGGAGTCAGGTTACTACAAAAGGTATCTTCTGCAGATGCTCAGGTTGAATTGTTGGTGACTGACACGGGGACAGGCCTGACTCCGTTGCAACGGGGAAAGATTTTTCAGCCGTTTGTACAGGCGGACAGCAGCTCGACTCGCGCACACGGCGGAACCGGTTTGGGGTTGGTCCTCTCTCGCAAACTGGCCCGAGCCTTGGGAGGCGACGTTGAACTTCTGGAAAGCACGCCCGGCAAAGGGTCCACTTTTAGAATTACGATAGGGATTGGGCCTTTAGTAGAGGAAAAGGAGAAGCTCCCTACGATGATCCGTTCTGCGATAAAGCCGGGAGCAGAAATTAGCACGGAGATCCGTACTCAATTTAAGGGAATGCGGGTTCTCGTAGTGGAGGACTCTGAGGAGATCCTACTTCTCATACACAACTTCCTTGAGTTCCTAGGTGCGAAATGCCAGTTCGCGGAGAATGGAAAAAAGGGTGTGGAGCAAGCGCTTCAGCTCAACCCTGATATCATCTTGATGGACATTCAAATGCCTGTGATGGATGGATACGCGGCTACGCGAATTTTGCGTGAGAAGGGTTTTAAGAAACCGATCGTCGCGTTGACGGCGCGTATTTTGACCGAGGAAAAGGAAAATTGTTTGGCCGCTGGGTGTGACGATTGCGTTGCCAAGCCCTTTAACCTCAATACCCTGATCGAGGCATTGCAACGAGGGAAAGACTACAAACTCAAACACTCAGCCTAAGACGCACGAGTTCGCAAGGGATTACTTTTACTCGTTACCGGATATTGCAGCCGCCTATCGATTGCTTCTTTGATCGCTCGCCAAATAATCTCACAGTGAAATTTACTTATGGCTCTTTGTCGGGCGTTCGCGCCATGCAACTTCTTCAAAGAAGGGTTTGTCAAATACGAGGCAACCGCGCTGTTCAGCGCACTTTGCTCGAGGAAGGGGACGACTCGTCCTGTTTCCCCGTCAATGATGGCATCCATAACACCAGTTACCCGGTAACCTACCGCGGGAACTTCGTTGAGTGCGGCTTCAAGTACCACATTGGGGAATCCTTCCCGGTGGGATGGGAATACCAAGAGAGTCATCAGCCCATAGTAAGGCGCGGGATTCTCAATGAGTCCTGTAAGGCGCACTTGAGAATCGTTCCGCATCTCGTGCAGAATACTTTCCATGGCTGGCGTGGAAAAATCGACATCTCCCACAACAAGTAGATGGGTTTTGGGAAAAGACTTTCGCGTATTGAGATAGCTTTCCCACAGAGCACGGAAACCTTTGTCCGGGGTCAGTCTTCCCACGTAGCCCAGAACAGGGACATTGCTGGGTAGTTCCAGTTCTGCGCGCAACTTTTCTCGTTGAATTACAGAGGGAGGCGCGAACAGTTCCGGATTGATTCCATTCGAAGAACCTTGTGCGATGACATGCGTTTTTTCCAGCGAGCAAAAGTCAGCACCCACATAACTCTCCTGCAAGGAGTGACTCACCGGCCAGACTTCATGGGCGCATGCAGAGGCCAGTTTTTCCGTTGCCCCCAAGATTCTTTTCTTAATTCCTGACCGGCTTTCCCACGGAAGCCCCCAGAGATGGTAGATGCGGTGCGGAACTCCGGCTTGTTTCGCGGCGAGCATGCCGAGAAGGCCTGCTTTCGGTGTCGCTGCGATGACCACATCGGGTTTCCAGGAACGGATAAGAGAATGAAGCTGGAGAAGAGCGACGGCATCGCGTAACGGGCTCATTTCTCGTTCAAAAGGGAGGGGGAAGACTTCCACCCCTTCCTCCTCTGCCGTCTTGCGAAGTTGAGGGCCATCGGAGGCCACAAGGCCAATCGTAAAGCCATTTGCCTGGAGAAAGCTTAACTGACCGCGTAACAAAAGCGCCGAACGCGACGCGGTAATCATATAGAGGACGCGGGCCAGAGAAGCCTCGAAGGTTAGATAAAGCGTTAAGAGAACGGGGTAATTCGAACTGACGGTTCATTTTATCTGTCTAGCTTCCGAAAAGTCCAGTGAAGAGGACAATCCCGTGACGCGTGAAACTAAAAATCATTCGCTTCGTTTTCCACGCTCCCGCGTTCTGGTAACCGGAGGAGCGGGATTTATTGGATCGCACCTCTGTGCTTCACTCCATGAACTGGGATGCGAAGTGGTTTGCCTGGACAATCTTAGCTCGGGAAAGCGGGAGAATCTGAACGGTCTTATCGGGCGCGAACGATTCAAAATCATTGAAGGCTCCATTGAAAGTTTTCCCACCTGCCAGAAAGCAACTGAGAAGGTCGACTTCATTTTCCATCATGCTGCCTTGGTGAGTGTGGTGGAATGCATGAAGGACCCTGCGCGCACAGATCGCATCAACCGAAAAGGATTTCAAAATATTCTGGAAGCAGCTCGATGGTCACGCGTGAAGCGAGTCGTGTATGCGTCGAGTTCTGCGGTTTACGGGGATTCCACGAAAAAAATCCAGGAGGAGACGGATCCCCTAAAGCCGCTTTCTCCTTATGGACTTTCGAAGATGCACAATGAACAGGATGCTCATGCTTACTTTGAACGCTACGACCTGGAGACGGTAGGACTTCGATACTTCAATGTGTATGGCCCACGACAGAATCCTCAAGGCACCTACGCAGCAGTGATCCCCAAGTTTATCGAGTGTGTACTCACGGAAAAGGCGCCCACGATTTTTGGGAACGGGGAGCAAACGCGCGATTTTATTTTCGTGGAAGAAGTCGTGCGCGCCAACCTTTTAGCAGCGTTGACCGAATCAGGCGCTATGTTGGGACAAGTGTGTAATGTGGCAACGGGCAAATCTGTCAGTGTAGCCACGCTGCTAAAACAAATTCGCGAAAATACTGCGCGCTTGTATCCGCAACTCAAGCAGCTTCCGACTCTTTTTGAAAAAGCGCGAACTGGGGAAATTCTTGCCTCGGTGGGAAGTCCCGCGCGAGCCGAAGCCTGGTTAGGCTTTCATTCCACGCTTTCCTTGGCCGAAGGCCTAGACCTTTTGCTTGCCGAACGGGCTTCGTGGTCCGAACGCAAATCCTCCTAGGCACACCTTTCGCTCAGCCTCTTTACAGGCCCGCCTGAAGCTTCAACATTGAGGTAAGTAATTGAGTTAATTCACGGTTACTCACCGTCGCGCTTCGGATGCCCACACTGTTCGTGCGCCCCTCCAGCCCCTCAGGCTGAGTCCCAGTGGTATACGCCTTGCACTCTACTGCGCTTGGAACGCATCCTAAGATCCGCCTCACCCTTTGAAACCTCAACCTGCTTTTGCAATTTCACTCGTCGGGAATCTTTATGAAAATGACAACACCGAAACGATTTCTCCAGGTTTTGTTTCTTTGCAATCTTGCCCTTGTTTTTGGAGCGGGTTGCAACAATCGCCAAGCCAGTATCGTTGGTGGCGATAATGATGTCCCCGAGTTTCCATCGGTGCCCGTGGTTACGCAGGCGACTTGCGAACTTTCTTTTAGTCCGTCTTCTGTTACGGCGGAAGCTAATACGTTGGGAGTTTTAACGAACCCAGCCGCAGTAAAACTTCGAGTTGGCATAGAAGACGGCCCGGCGCGCGTATCTGTTGTGAACGAAGAGTCTGGTTTACCGTATGAACTTGAAACCGCGCTTCCTACTTCTAGCCGCTCAAATCATACACTCGATGTGACATTGGGAAAGATCGGCACTTATGAATTTGAAGTTGAGTTGGCGGGCTCCAATGAAACATGCAGCGGCTCGGTTGAAGTCAGTCTTCCCCCTGTCACCATCACTCCCAAAGTAGAATTCTTCACCGAAAACTTGGTGAGCGTAGATGAAGTACCTTTCCGTGGTGATCTCACGATTGCCTGGATTGGAACCGATGTTTCGACTTGTTCGTTTACGAAAAACGGACTCCCGTTAACGAACCTTTCCAGCGAGCCCACCGGTACGTTCTCCACAGGAGAATTAACTGCGGGCTCGTATATATACCAAGCTACTTGCACGGGCTCTTACGGAAACGCCTCCGCGACCGTGGGCATTTCTGCAAGTCCTGCGCCGACAGCCGCCTTGACTTTAAATTGGGCCAATAAGCCGAGCCCCTTGGCCATTGGTGGACAGGTCGACCTGGTCTGGAGCTCAACCGACGCGGATGCTTGCGTTCTTTTTAATGGTTCTAACGCTATCGGTGGAGAACGCGCAGCTCAAGGAACCTTCACGGTTACCAATCTTCAATCTACTTCCACTTTCAAAGTGAAATGCCGCGATTCGAAACCTAACTTCGCGGAAGTATCTCAATCAGTACCAGTTGCGGATCCTCTTCCAGTTTTGAATATCAGCGCGAGTCCTTTGAGCATTGTTTATAACGGTTCCACGACAGTTACTTGGAGTACGACGAACGCCTCGGGCTGCTCAGTTTACCGCGGGGGTGTTGATACCGCTAAAGGCTCAGGCAATTCAGGAAGTTTTACGGACAGCAATCTTGTGCAAAACACCGTTTATACTTTGAACTGTTCCGGAGGTGTATCAAGAACAGTGTCGGTCTCCGTGGCCGGTCCTACGGATCATTGGGCTTTTCGAACGGTCGATGCCTACCATGGAAATATGGTTGGCTCTAATTTCTACGCAGGGGAAAATGCGGCAGTCGCGCATCTCTCAGGCGTTGACCGCGCCGATGCGATTTGTACCTTCCAGGCTCGAGCCGTGGGCAAGCGCGCGGATCGTCCTTGGAAAGCGATTCTTTCCACCACTTCGATCAGCGCGAGAGATAGGATCGCTTTGGTAGGCCCTGTTTATGGTACCGCGGGACAGCTCGTATCTCAGCCCGGCGGACTTTGGGCCGGCAGTATCGCTCAAGTCATTCCCCTTATTAATGGTGCGTTTGCCCCTTCCGTAGATGTCTGGACTGGATCCAATGCAGGTGGCAACCGGAGCGGCGATACTTGCAACAACTGGACTTCAGCGGATGATGACGATGAAGGCCGGGTGGGTGACACGGGCGATTTAGACGATGAGTGGATTGGGGATGACGAAGAAGACTGTGACGATCGTTACCATCTCTATTGTATTAGCCAGTAATTCAGGCACGAATTAATCAAATCAGATAGAAGTGTCGAAAAGTGGGGGTAGCTCAACTTTCGAGACTTCTATGATCCCAAAGCTTGCGGCCGGCGAAATTCCCCAGCGTTTTCAAAGTTTTCTTAAGCGCTTCTACTACCTACGCAACTGGCCGGTGACCTATAGCCGCGCTGAGCCAAACGGCATTCAAGAACTGCGCTTTCGTAATGGGTATCGACTACGGTATTCCAAGGCGGACCCCATTCATGTGCTCTTTTTTGAGATTTTTGTTCAAGATTGCTACTTCGCGGGCGGCTTTCACAAGCTGCAACCCAATCAGGTGATCATGGACGTAGGGGCGAATATCGGGATGTTTGCTTTGCATTGCCAGTATCGCTGTCCCGGCGTGAGGGTCCATTGCTTCGAACCTGCCTCCGAGACGCGGATGCGCCTTCAGGAGAACATCTCCATCAATGGGTTAAGGGACCGCATTTCTGTTTACCCGTTTGGATTGTCGAGCCAGGAGCAAGACCGAAAGCTTTTTGCGGCGAAGTATGCTGGCTCGCGGTCACTCTACGAATCACCGAGTGTCCAGAAAGATAAAACCGAAACGGTGCAGTGTATTTCCCTGGGCCAAGCGCTCGATTTATGCCAGGCGCCCAGCATCGATGTGATGAAAATGGACGTAGAAGGCGCCGAGTCAGACATTTTTGAAGGTGCCTCGGCAGGTGATCTCAAGCGGATCAAAAAAGTGGCTGTCGAGTATCATGACGGCGTCAAACACACGCGTTCTGAACCCATCTCCGAGTTTATCGTGGCCAAGCTGAAAGAAAATGGGTTCAACCAGGTTGAAGTTCTTGCCGAACCCGCGATGGCGGCGGGCCTGATTCGCGCTTCCAGAGCATAAATTCCCCGACTTATTTCTTGCGACGCTCCTCAACTCTCGGTAAAAAGAGTTACGGGTTAGGGGTAAAATTTTTTGGGCAAGCACCGATATAGCTAATACACACCCCAACTCCAATTTATGATTATCTTTTCCGGCGTTAAAGTCAGTAAAGTGCTTGAGTCCATCGTCCCGAGCGACGAAGAAGAACTTTCTGTGCTGCAGCATCTCATTTACTGCGCCCAGCTTTTCCAACGCAGTGAGAAATCTGATTTATCTCTAGCGGCAGTGGATGTAGTGACGGCCTCTAGTGCACCGCAGCCAATGGGAGTGGAATTCGATGTAAAAGGTTTCCTCTCGGGGTTATCAGAAGGTTCAAAAAAGCACTTCTACAGCCTGGTGGAAGCGCTCGATATCTATCAGACCATCAAAGGCACCTCACTTTCTCCAGCGGGTTTGCGTTTTAAAGATCGCGTTGTTTATGAGATCAAGCAGATCCGCGATATGTGCCTTCAAGACGGCCCACGTGCGGTTTACTAACCCTTCGCAATCAAAGACAACCCGCCCTTGACCACGCTCTCTTAAAAAAGCTATAGATGGGGGCTTATGGTTAGAGCGCATCCCAAAACCCCCCGCTACCGTGGCTGGCTGCGCCTACTTCTGACTTCGTCCTCCGCACTCGGCTACTCGACGTGCCGATGGGCACGCCTGCGTTGCCTCGCTTGTGCGTCCTCGTCAGAAATCGGCTCGCACAGCCTCGTAAACGCGGATAGGTTTTGAGATGCGCTCTAGAGTGGCTTATCCCCTAGGCGTCATTCCCGTGCGTTTGGGGTCGACCCGGTTCCCCAGTAAACCGCTCGCCCAAATTCTTAAAAAACCAATGATTCAGTATGTTTGGGAGGCAGCTTCACGCTCTCAAAAGCTCGCCGATTTGGTCATTGCCACCGATTCCCCCGAGATCCAGCGTGTGGCTGAAGGCTTTGGTGCGTTTGCCGTGCTCACTCCCATGACCTGTGCCACGGGGACCGAGCGGGTGGCGTGGGTTGCCCGCGAGGCGGGGGGAAGCGCAGAAGGCATCATCCTCAATATTCAGGGTGATGAACCCCTTGTCAGTGCGCGGGACATTGATCGCTTGATCGAGAGTTTAGAAAAAGACGAAACCGCGCAGATGGCGACTTTGGCGGTTCGCAAGCAGGATGAAGAAGCCTTCAACAACCGCAATGTCGTAAAAGTGGTCACTTCGCGTGAGGGGCATGCCCTTTATTTTTCCCGCACGCCTTTGGCGAGTCATTCCGATCATAGCTTTCTCAAACACATCGGCATTTACGCCTTTCGCCAACAAGCGCTTCTGCGATTTTGTGAACTCGAGGCAAGTGCGCTCGAACAGGCGGAAAGCTTGGAGCAGTTGCGCGCGTTAGAAAATGGAATCCGGATCAAAGTGGTGGAAACGACTAATGACACTATAGGAGTTGATGTCCCAGAGGACATTCTTGCGGTAGAATCGGTCCTTAAAGCAAACTTTGCGGGGATGGAGGTTATCGCGCCATGAAGACAAAATACATCTTTGTAACCGGGGGTGTTTTGTCCTCTTTGGGGAAAGGCCTCACATCGGCATCCATTGGCTCTCTGATGGAGAATCGGGGACTCAAAATCACGATGATGAAAATGGATCCCTACCTGAATGTGGATCCCGGCACGATGAACCCCTTTCAGCACGGTGAAGTTTTTGTGACGGAAGACGGGGCCGAAACCGATCTGGATTTGGGGCACTATGAGCGTTTTACCAACGTCGCTCTGAAACGTGAAAATAGCGTCACCGCTGGTCAGGTTTACGAAGCCGTTATTGCGAAAGAGCGTCGCGGTGAATACCTAGGTGGGACAGTTCAGGTAATTCCGCATATCACCGATGAAATCAAGACCCGCATTCGTACGGCTGCCAAAGGCAAAGAGCTCGCCATCGTAGAAATTGGCGGCACAGTCGGCGACATCGAATCGCTCCCGTTCCTGGAAGCCATACGTCAGTTTCGCATCGAAGCGGGACCCGAAAACGTTTTGTTCATCCATCTCACCCTGGTGCCTTACCTTGGTGTGAGTGGTGAGTTAAAAACCAAGCCTACTCAGCACAGTGTTCAGAAGCTGCGTGAAATTGGTATTCAACCCGATTTTCTTGTCTGCCGTACAGACAGAACTTTACCCAAAGATATTCGCGATAAAATAGCACTCTTTTGTAACTTGAGTGCGGACGATGTGATTGCGGCAAAAGATGTTTCTAACATCTATGAAGTGCCCATCGTGTTTTACGAGCAGGGACTCGACGAGAAGATTTGTAAGCGTTTGCATTTGAAGAAGCGTTCGCAGGGCCTCAAAAAATGGTCGCGCATTGTCGATACGATGTCATCGCCGCGTAACGGGGACGTGAACGTTGCGATTGTAGGTAAGTATGTTGATTTGACCGAATCGTACAAGAGCGTGAGCGAAGCGCTCATTCATGGCAGTATCGCTAACCAGTGCCGTTTGAATATTCATTATATAGACTCGGAAAAACTGGAAGGGGCAGGGGCCCTCGAACAGTTAGAAGGCTTGTCGGGCATTTTGGTTCCCGGTGGGTTTGGCACCCGAGGTGTGGCAGGAAAAATTCAGGCGATTCGTTTTGCCCGTGAAAAACAGATTCCCTATTTTGGTATTTGCATCGGCCTTCAGCTTGCGATCGTTGAGTACGCTCGCCATCGGTGTGGCTTGGCCAAAGCAACGAGTCGCGAGTTTTCTAATACGGGCGAATTTGTTATCGACCTCATGGAAGAGCAAAAAGGGGTGGAAAAATTGGGTGGCAGCATGCGCCTGGGCTCCTACCTTTGCCAACTGACTCCGAAGTCTCTCGCTTCCAAAATTTACGGAACGCACAAAATTTCAGAACGTCACCGTCACCGGTACGAAGTGAACAACCACTACCGAGAAACCTTGGAAAAAGCGGGTTTAGTGTTTTCGGGAATCAATTCTGAGCTCAACCTGGTCGAGATGATCGAGCTGCCCACGCATCCCTGGTTTGTGGGATGCCAGTTCCATCCCGAATTCCGTTCCAAGCCCTTCGAGCCGCATCCCTTGTTTATCGGCTTTATCAAAGCCGCCTTGGTGCATCGCCAGAGCCTTAAAAAGGGAAAAGCGAAAGTGGGAGCAAAAGAAACTTTCACTCCCCGCGGGATGAAACGCCGCAACTCCTCTTCCGCCCAAATCACCTTGTAAGGTGCCTATCTACTTCCGGGCCCAAAAGGTTGCGGGTAACTACCGTTCATCCTCTACGATTGGCAAAACAATAAAAAAAGGGAGCAGATTTCTCTGCTCCCTTTAAGGATTCTATGCTCGGCGCTTCTACTTACCCGGCACCTTTTGGGCCCGGAAGTAGATAGGCACCTAGCCTTCCTAGCCTTTACTCAAAGCGCGATCGATCTTTTCCTTGAACTTCTCAAAGGGCTGCGCGCCTTGGAGGAGCGTCCCATTGATCACGAAGGAAGGCGTGGCTTGAATGCCCGCTTGTTGCGCTTCAGACTGGCTAGCATCGATCTTCGATTGGTGCTTTTTGGAAGCCACACAATCATCGAATTTCTTTTCATCCAATTTCAAGTTCTTTGCGTAGGTCTTGAGATCGGCGTCAGAGAGCTTTCTCTGATTGTCGAAAAGCATATCGTGGTATTCCCAGAACTTGCCTTGCTCGTCAGCGCAGTGGCTCGCCATAGCGGCGGGTACAGCGCGCGGATGCGACGGTAGCGGCATGTCGCGGAATACGATACGGATTTTCTCGGGACCGTACTCTTTCTTCAAACGCGTGATCGTAGGGGTAACGCGTGAGCAGTAAGGGCACTCGAAATCAGAGAAGGTTACGATGGTGACCGGAGCGCCTTCATTTCCCCAGGAAGGATAACCAGATGTGCCCACCGAAAGTTTGGGGGACTCAGGTTCCTTCAAGAGCATCTTTACGTTTGAAGTTTCTTTGAGTTTCGCAACGTAAGCTTGACGCTTTTCGTGGCGCTTACGGAAAGTGAGATAATCCCGCACGTCATCTTTCTTGATGCGGGGATCACTCAGAGAAAGCCCTTTCGAGCTTAAGAACTCTTCGATTTCCTTATCGTTAACGGCGGCGACTTCTGCGCCCATTTCCTTATCGACGAGTTCTGGGATAGGAATCCCTTTCTTTTCGCTCTCAGCTCGGAGCAACTTGTCTTCGATAAAATCGGTGACCGCGCGTTCTTTCAAGCGGAAGATTTCTTCTTCCAAATCAAAAAGGCGTGTGCTGATGGGTTGAAAAACTTCATCGGCGTTGTAGGTCTTGCCATCGATTTTGGCTACAGCGGGATTATTGCTTCCCCCTGATTGTTCAAACAAAAATGTGACAACTGCGCCGAGCACGAGACCGACTACAGCGGCTGCTGCAATTTTCACATTGTCTTTATTCTTCGCCATGGTTTTCTCCGGTTAAATTCAGGAACCTCAAATGAGGAAACGCCCTAGATTATAAGCCGATCACGCGAATGGCAAAAATAATTTTTAACAGTTTCAATGACTTGTTGCGCTGCAGCTTCCCATTCCAGGGCAAAACCGAGCTGCTCCAGACTGGTCACCGCCTGACCAGGCACCCCGCAAGGATCGATAGCGGCAAAAGGGGCTGATTGATCCTTTACGTAGAGCGCCAGCCCATGATGGCAAATGCCGTCTCGAATAGCGATTCCAAACGACGCGAGCTTCGCACCGCCGACAAAAAGGCCGTAGGGTTCATCCCGGCTCTCCGTTTCCAGGCCTATTTCTTTGAGAGCCTCCTTTAGTGCGGAACGGAGATCCCCAGCAAACCGACGCACCTGGCGCCGGTCATAGCCAAAACTCTCCAATTGAAAAAGGGGGTAGAGCAGGAGTTGCCCCGGCCCGTGGTAGGTCCACTTCCCGCCACGGCTAACGGGTTCGATGCGTGCTGTTGGGTTGAGGGGCCGCTGTTGTGGATTGGCCGACCGGCCGAAAGTGTAGGTGGGCTCGGGTTCCGAGGCGAGAAGGATGGCGGAGTGACCTCCGCTCTCGGCGACTTTCAGAGCGCCTTCCGCCTGGTGCGCCTCTAGAGCCGCCCAAGGGATGCCACGGTGGATTTGGTGTTCAATGCGAATCACGCCCTAGACTTAACCCAGTAGCGCTCTATCAGGTAACTTTTTTCCGTTCTCTCGCGTATATCGAGCTGCCACTTCGTTGTGCTCGAAAAATGTGCTCAACGGCCCATCTGGCCGCTTGCGCGCATTTTTTCTCGCACGTCTCGCGGCAGCTCAATATACGTCTCGATTCATGAAAAAAACTTACCTGACAGAGCACTAGCGCGAAAAGGTCGAGATTTTCGGTGGAG
This sequence comes from Bdellovibrionota bacterium, assembly GCA_041751875.1. Classification (GTDB taxonomy): domain Bacteria; phylum Bdellovibrionota; class FAC87; order UBA2466; family JACKAF01; genus JBGSIC01. The sequence continues at coordinate 99,530 of JBGSIC010000004.1, read as the reverse complement.
TAAGTAAAGGAGGCTAGTTCTTATCGCGAGGAAGATAAAGCTCCACGCGGTCGGACTCGTTAAAGCCCATCCCGGAATAGGCTAGCGCGATCGCGGCGTCTTCACCCATTAGTTCGTAGATGCGAACCGTGCCTTTCAACCGACCTGGGGTGAAACCCAACGGCTTTCCACTCGCTTTGTTTGGCACTTCGGCTTCGGGACCGAAGACCTGAAGGATTTGGCCACGCTGCAATCCGGTCACGCGTCCGGCGTCGATGTAAATCCGCTGGCCGTCGATTCGGGCAATTTGCCCGGCCCAATCGATTCGTTTGGCGTATTTCGGAAGCAATTCCAGAATGTCGACGATAGCCTTTTTCACGGCCGCCTTGCCGTGTTTCGCATCAAAAACGGGTTCTCCCCCGCTACCCATGAGCTGTACGTTTTCTTCAGAGTAGGTTGCCGTTTTTCGTTTTCCTAAAATCTCTTTTTGTGTGCGCAGGTCGTAAACGCGCAGGCGTACGCGAGCGGTTGTAGCCGTTTCGCGATTCCGGAAAAAGCCGGTTTCTTCACCGGATTCTTTGAGTTCAATTTCTTCGATTTCAGTAAGGAGTAAAGCAGCGACTCCCGCTTCATTGCCGGCGTCAAAGATGGCAGGCAGGTCGTAGGCGCCTTCTTCCGTTAGAAACGTTTTGTCGGGATCCACTTCTTTTTGAGAAACATAAATAAATTCAGAGTGACGTCCCATCCACTTTTCGATGAGTTCGAGCGCATCTTTGGCGAGTGCCTCACCACCCGAACCGGTTTTGTTCTGAGGCATCATCACCAGTACGCGTTTCTGGAGGTGCGCCGGAGTGCCGGAAGAAGAACTCAAGTCGTCTTCTGAGACAACTTTCTTCGACCCGCAACCGATGACCAGCGCGCATGTGAACAGAATAAGAAAAAAATGTCTGAAGGAGGTGATCATTTTTGTGCCTGTGAATGGAAGGAAATCGCGGACGCTAACGCGCTGTCCGCGGCATCAGCCTTGTGTCTTCCAGTATCGCATGATCAGGGTATTGGAATCAACGCGCAGGACCTTCATGTTAAAGTCGGCAAACTGCGCCCGCCCGATGCGTTGCGAAAACTCCTGCACATTCAGCTTGGTGGTGACTTCAAATTGCGCCGCGTCGGAGGTTACGGCCTGCGGAACGACACTACCGACAAACTTGAGTTTGGCTAGCGCCTGCTCGATTTCGCGGTGTTTGGTAAACGGTAGACCTCGAATCACTAGCTTCAGAGAGGAGTCGATCAAGGTGCCTTTGCTGATGGCGCTATCGATAAGCGTCCGAAACCTTTCCACCGCGGGGGTGAGGACCGTTTTAAGAGTCTCAGCGTTGGTGAGATCACTTTGACTCAGTTTGAGATCCGCGGAATCCGTTAGCGCCACTCGGGCAGGCTCAAAGCGGTAAAGATACATTTCGATCTTGGCGCCCCCACACTGGTAGCACGACGACAAGTTAAACCAGAGTGCCGTTTTTGAACCAGCCGCCAACGAGATCTGCTCCAAGGCTTCCAATTTTTCCTTTGTCCTGACCGGTTGGAGCGCGGGCAGGCTAAACAAATTCATTATATTAAGGCTCATACCGGAGTGTTTCATGGACTGCGAAACAACTTGGGTTAGGGTACGAGCATAAATATTGTCAGCGACGCGCGTGGCGGTCTGTTGAGGGTTGATCTCATTTGAGGGAAAATCCGACGACAAAATATATAAGGGATTATAAGCGGGAGTCTCCGAATTCATGGAGACGCGCTTGCTCCATTTGTCGAGAGCGTCCGCATCGAGATGGCCGCTCACTTCAAGATGGACCTTTTCACCCGACGCGAAACGCCTTTGAGAGAAATCGAGAATGTATTTTTCGGTGAATTCAGGTGTGACCTGTTCTTCGACCTCGGCGTATTTTTCTTTGAGGTGATTTTTCAACCAGCGAGTCACCGCTTCGTGTTTCAATTCATTTGCGTACGTCCCAGGTTTGTCCTCTGGAATGGGCCCTGAAATTTTAAAGGGGTCGCCTTCAGCGAGCACGCTCAATGAGAGCGTGAAGCTCAAGGCTAAAACGCAAACAGCAAACGCATTTTTAACGAAACTCAATTTGTGCCCCTTTGTCTTCAAAGTACCCTTTAATCTTTCCTACTAAATCGCGCCGAATAGGAACAAGCGTCTTTAACCTTAGAACAGTCTCGGCCTTCTCATCAAGTTTAAGGTGGAGGAACACCGGCGCGCCGGCCTTGTCGTGCGCCCCGGTCAAAAAGGACCGGAAATCCGAGACATTGCCCCCATTTACGTATTCTTCCCACGCGCTCATCGGCAGATGGAGGTGAATCTCGCGTGCGAGTTCTTCGTAAGCATAACGAAGCGGAAGAACTTTCGCGTTACCTTTTTTTGAAAGAAGGAGTTTCCCCCCGTTTTCCTCAATCTCTAATTGCCCTTTGATCCACACGGGTTCGCCTGATTTCAAAGTGAGCTCGGCGACTAGGTAAACATCCGAAAAAACCACTACCTCGATTTGGGCGTACTGATCTTCAAGTGTTACAAACGCCATGCGATCGCCGCGCTTGGTGATGATTTCCCGCAGTGCGCTGACCGTACCGCCCACAAACACTTCTTTGGACGATGAGCCACTCACACAGTCGGCAACCGTGAATGTGGTGTACTTTTTAAGTTCGGTCTCAAAATCTCCCAACGGGTGGCCGGAAACAAAAAAGCCGATCGTTTCTTTTTCATACTTGAGCTCTTGAAGCCGAGGCCAGGGCGCTTTCTGCTCGTAACTGACTTCTCGTTGAGAAAAGCTTTGGTCTTCTTCTCCGAAGAGATCCGAAAAGCTTGCCTGGTTGTCGTCGCGGCTTTTTTGGAGGCTCGAACCCGATTCCAGCGCGGTATCAATCGCGCCAAAAAGCGTGGCCCGGTTTATCTTGGAGAAATCCATCGCACCCGCTTTAACCAAGGCTTCCAGGGCGCGTTTATTGACGAGGCGGTTATTGGTGCGTGCGCAGAGATCAAAAAGATCTTCGTAGGGGCCCGCGCCTCGTGCCTCACAAATCGATTCGATAGCCGTTCCGCCTAAACCCTTGATAGCGCCAAATCCGAAACGAATTTGAGTTTTCGAAAGAGCCGTGAAGTCGGTTTGGCTTTCATTGATGTCCGGTCCCAGCACGCTGATGCCATGTTTTCTCGCATCGGCGATATAGCGCGTGATCTTGTCTGTATTTTCCTTTTCTACCGTGAGCAAAGCCGCGAAAAATTCTACGGGGTAGTGGGCTTTCAGATAAGCGGTTTGGAAAGTGATCATGGAATAAGCGGCGGAATGCGACTTATTAAAGCCGTAACCCGCGAACTTTTCCATGAGATCGAAAGTGCGTTCAATTTTGGCCTGATCGTACTTGTTCGCCAGACCGCCAGAGATAAAGCGCTCTTTCTGCTTTTGCATCTCGGATACTTTTTTCTTACCCATCGCGCGGCGTAGAAGATCCGCGCCACCGAGCGTGTAGTTGGCAAGAGTCACCGCGATTTGCTGCACTTGTTCTTGGTAAACAATAACGCCGTAGGTTTCCTTCAAAATGGGCTCAAGCGCCGGGAAATCGTATTGCACGGATACGTCACCGTGCTTACGGGCGATGAAGTCGTCCAACATGCCGCTACCAATGGGGCCGGGTCGGTAGAGCGCGCTGATAGCGACGATATCGGCAAAGGCGTCAGGATGTACCTTTCGTAACAGGTCCTGCATTCCGCTACTTTCCAGCTGGAAGATGCCAAGCGTATCGCCGCGCCCGAGAAGTTCATAAGTTTTCTTGTCGTTAAGTTCGAGCCGCGCCAAATCCAGTTTGCGATCCGGGTGCCGAAGATTGACGAGGTCCTGTGCTTTTTGCAAGAACGTGAGAGTCTTGAGTCCCAAAAAGTCGAACTTGATAAGACCCATGCGTTCCGCATTCGTCATGTCGAACTGAATGACGGCTTCGCCTTCCTTACCCCGGTAGAGAGGGCAGTGCTCGACCATGGGTTCGTTTGAGATCACAACCCCAGCGGCGTGAATTGAAGCGTGTCGGCACAAACCTTCCAGAGCGCGGCAAACATTGAAAAGCTGCGCTATACGAGGATCGGTGTCGCCTAGGATTTTAAGGCGCGGTTCTTGCGCGAGGGCCTCGTCGAGGGTGATGTTTAGCGTATTGGGAACGAGTTTGGAAACGCGATCGGTTTCTGAAGGCAAAAAACCAAAGACACGGCCCACGTCGCGAATCACCCCTCGGGCTTGCAGTTTACCAAAAGTAATAATTTGGGCGACGCATTCCTTGCCGTATTTCTGGGAAACGTACTCGATCATCTGATCGCGCTTTTCCATACAGAAATCGACGTCAAAGTCGGGAAGGCTGACGCGTTCGGGATTTAAGAATCGTTCAAAAAGGAGACCGTGCTCGATGGGATCGAGATCGGTAATCTTAAGCACATAAGCCACAAGACTTCCCGCACCAGAACCGCGACCCGGTCCGACAGGAATGTTATTGTCTTTACCAAACGCGATGAAATCCGCAACGATGAGGTAGTAACCCGCAAAGCCCATGTCATTAATAACGGAGAGCTCTTTTTCTAATCGCGCTTCATATTCGGCGCGTTTTTCAGGCGTGAACGGTTTTTTGTGCCATTCCTCTAAGAAGACAATTTTCTCAGCTAGCGAGATGCGGGCCTTTTTTATGAGCAAGGTTTCAAGCGTTTCGCCCGCGGGTGGTTCAAAACGCGGAAAGTGATAAATCTGGCGGCCTTTATCGTCAGTAAGCTTGAACTCAAAGGTACATTTCTTCGCGATTTCTCGCGTGCTTTCTATCGCTTGGGGACAGAAAGCGAATTCCTCTTTAATCACCGATTGCGGCTTGAAATAAAATTCCTCGCTTGGCGCATGGTGGTTCGCCATGTCTTCGATGACCTTGCCGGTCTGAATCGCCATCAAGACTTCATGGTTTAGCGCGTCTTCTTTTTTCAGATAGTGGCAGTCGGCGGTGGCTACCAAGGGGATGTTCATCGACTTGGCGAGTTCCTGAAAGCGCTGATTCACGACCATCTGTTGTGGCAAACCACTTTGCTGCAATTCGAGATAGAAGTTGTCCTTATAAACTTTCTGGTACCACTCGGCCGCTTTGCGGGCACGGTCCATGTCGCCCATGAGCGCGAGACTCGTAACTTCGCCTTTCAAGCACGCCGAGGTGGCGATGAGGCCTTCGCTATATTTTTCGAGGATTTCTTTGTCTACGCGCGGACGGTAGTAAAAACCCTCCAAGAAACCCGTGCTCACGATTTTGCATAGGTTGTGGTAGCCCGTCTCATTCATGCACAACAAGATAAGATGGTGCATGCCGGAACGTTGGGTGGCGTAAGGGGCCACTTCTTCGTTCATGTTGAACGGTGCATTTTTCATCAGCCGACTACCGGGCGCGAGATAGACTTCGCAGCCGATGATCGGTTTGACTCCATAACTTTTCGCCTTGGTGTAGAACTCCAGCGCGCCGAACATGTTTCCATGATCGGTGATAGCAAGCGCTTCCATCTTGTCTGCTACTGCCGCTTCGAAAAGGGAATCGAACCTGAGCGTGCTATCAAGAAGACTATACTGAGAGTGTAAATGTAAGTGTGTAAAATCAGCGTTCATGTACTGCCGCTATTGGATAAGCGTGCCGATGCGATCCCAGCGCGGCTTCCAATCATAACTAGAAAACCAAATAAACATGGCTTTCCCTTTTAAATTTTCATTGGGCACAAAGCCCCAAAATCTTCCATCGTAACTCTCGTCGCGATTATCCCCGACGGCAAAAACATGTCCGGGCGGGACTACAGTGGGGCCAAAATTGCGTACCTTGGGGTCGCCCTCATACGGGTAGTACTTGTAAAGTATCGTCCAGTGGCGAACTCCGTCGATGGTTTCCACAAAAAGAGATTTTAAGTTGTTTTCCTCAATGTCGTTCATTAACTCGTGAGAGGGAATCTCTTCACGTGTCATTGCTTGCCCATTCACTGACAAAATGCCATCGCGAAATTCAACCGTGTCGCCTTCGATTGCCACCGCGCGCTTAACGTAAGTCACACTCGGGTTGGGTGGGGCGCGGAATAAAATCACGTCTCCCCGTTTGACCTTCCCAAGTTGCACCAAGGTGTAGTCTGTAAAAGGAAAGCGGATGTCATAGGCGCATTTGAGCGCATATAAGCGGTCGCCTTTTTTTAACGTGGGTTCCATTGAGCCCGTGGGAACAACGTAGGGTTCCACGATGGTCCATCTCAGCGCCAGTAACGCGATGATCAGATAAACCAGAGGCAGGTTGGCCTTGATCTTTTCTTTTAGTGTTTTCTTTTCAGTATTGTCTTTGGAGTTTTCCATGAATGGTAATCACTATCCTACGATGTTCTTAAGAATGCTGAGGCACTTTACAATATCTTCTCTGGAAATATCTAGGTGGGTAACAGCACGAAACCGATTCTTCCCCACCTGACTGAAACGTAACTGTTGTTTAGCACAAGCGTCGGCAAAAGCTTCCGGAGAAAGCTGAAGCGGGCGGAAAAAGACCATATTGGTCGCCGGCGCCGCCTCGACTTCGAGCCCTTTTAGGGCGCTCAACCCCTCAAAAAGCGCTCGCGCGTTGGCATGGTCATCTGCGAGCCTATCGACATTATGCTCCAGCGCATAGAGGCCGGCGGCCGCGACAATACCGCTTTGGCGAAGCGCGCCTCCAAACATTTGTTTGAGTCGGCGAATCTGCGAAAAATGCTTTTTATCGAATGCTAATACCGCGCCGAAGGGGCAACCCAATCCCTTCGAAAGGCAAATCGTGACCGTGTCAAAACCCTTCGCTAGCGAAGCAGGAGAGACGTTGCCTGCTACTGCCGCGTTGAAGAGACGGGAACCGTCCAGATGAGTGCGCAAGCCCAGGTCTTTTGCTGCGATGAGTACGGAATCGAGTTCGGAACGCGACCAGGGAACGCCTCCCCCCATATTGGTTGTGTTCTCCACGCTAAGTAAACGCGCGGGCGGAGAGTGGGGGCCGTGACTAAATTGAATATGACTGCGTACCTGCTCGCCCGCAAAAATTCCATTCGGGCTTTGGATCATGTTGGCAACGGCCCGTGCATGAGCGGCATATGCACCCGCTTCAGCGGTGAAAATGTGAGCGCTATCGGACGCCACGATTTGTTCGCCGACCGAGCAATGGACGGAGATGGCGATTTGGTTACACTGCGTGGAAGAAGGGAAGAAGAGAGCGGCGCTAAAACCCAGCGTCTCGGCCATTTTATCTTCAAGGGCGCGTGTGGTCGGATCTTCGCCCCGTTGTTCATCCCCGGTTTCCGCCGCCATCATGGCTTTTTTCATTTCAGACGAAGGGCGCGTGGCCGTGTCGCTGAAGAGATCGATCCCTCGAAACATAGTGGGGGAGGATACGCTGAGCGTACCGGGAATTCAACGGCAAAGCCGTCAGCAAAAATCTCAGTAACTATTGGATTTGATTAGAAATTGAGACGAAAGCCAACCGTGGCGAAACTGCTGCCCAAGTTGAAGTTGCCTGCGCCACCGCGAGTTACGTTGCGGGGTACGGCGAAGTGGTACATGGCATCGAAGCCAATGCTCACTTCACGGCCAACGATGAAATCAAAGCCGACACCCGCACTCGCTCCTACCGTGGTGAGAAGGGCGTCGTCGCCAGTGATGGCGTTGGCGTTGTCACGCAAGTCGTTGAAATACAAACCGCCTTCGAGCTTTACGAAGGGAACAAAACGGCCCTGAGAAAAAGAAGCTTGGGCGCCTAAGCTGATGTAGTTGACGCTCAATTTTCCGTTACCTGGGGTGGTCTTGTTGTCAGCAGACGCACGACGGTAGTTTACGGTGAAGCTGAAAGGTTCGATGGCTTCCCAGACAAAGTGTAAACCGAGCATCGGGGACGTTCCCGCGACGTCCGTGAAGCTTCCCATGGGAATCATGAGACCAAGGTCGATACCAAGGCGTCGGCCCAGGTTGCGATAGTGATCCAAGTCTTGGTCAACATTGCCCGACGCCAGGTTTCGCGAAAGACCATAACGTTTGGCGTTTTCCGCATCGGTGCGGTAGTCGCCCAGGATGGAAGGCTGAGAGGCATTGGTCCGCTGAACCACTGAGTATCCCTTGGTCGGAGCCCCTGTTTTTGCCCCCGTGTCTTTCGCGTGCGCGTTAAGCCCACTGAAGCTAAAAGCCACCAACACTGTCATGAGCACTCTAAACATTTCCATAGGACTCCTAAAACGTTCGGGTTCTTATGGGGCTCTTCGGTTGATTTGACGCATCGCTTAACTAATTTTTTGAGTCTTATTCTCACGGCTTACAGCATTGAATTCGATCCAAGCTGAGGTTAAGTTGGCTCAAATTCGAAAGGAGCCCGCACGCTATGGCACAAGATTTCCGCATCGAGAAAGATTCCATGGGAGAGATGAAAATTCCTTCTCATTATCTTTATGGCGCTTCCACGCAGCGGGCGGTGGAAAATTTTCCTGTCAGCGATTTGCGCTTCGGTCGCGACTTTATTCGGCTACTAGCGGTGCTCAAAGCTTCTTGCGCCGAAGTGAATTTGGAGCTTAAGAAGCTTGATCCGAAAATCGCCGAAGCCATTCGGTCGGCCTCTCAGGAAATTGCGGAAGGCAGTTATGACGAGCACTTTGTAGTAGATATTTTCCAGACGGGTTCGGGTACGAGCACGAATATGAACTTCAACGAAGTGGCTTCTAATATTGCCAATCGTAAGTTGGGCTCAGCCGTAGGAAGTAAAACGCCCGTTCACCCGAATGATCATGTGAACATGGGGCAGTCGAGTAACGATGCCATCCCGACGGCGATTCACTTGGCCGCCGCGGTAGCCGTTCACGAAAAGCTACTTCCTTCTCTCCAGATTTTGTTTCAAGCACTCGATGCCAAAGCGAAAGCCTTTGCAAAGATTGTGAAAACGGGGCGCACGCATTTGCAGGACGCCACCCCCATGACATTGGGACAGGAGTTTTCTGGCTACGCTAATCAAGTTAAGAAATCACGCGAAAGACTCCAAGCCGCGTTGCCTTCCTTGTGTGAACTTGCCATTGGGGGAACCGCTGTTGGTACGGGCATTAATACGCACCCAGAGTTTGGAAAGCGTGTGAGCGAAAAACTCGCAAAAAAACTGGGGATGCCGTTCAAAGAGGCGGAGAACCATTTCGAAGCGCAGGCGAGCAAAGATGCCTGCGTGGAGATGAGCGGGGTTCTTAAAACCGTCGCTGCTTCCCTTTTCAAAATTGCAAACGACATTCGCTTGCTGGGTTGCGGTCCGCGCTGCGGACTCGCGGAGTTGAAGCTCCCTGAGGTGCAGCCGGGAAGTAGCATCATGCCGGGGAAAGTAAATCCGGTGATCCCGGAAGCCCTTCTTCAGGTTTGTGTGCAAGTGATCGGAAATGATGTGGCGGTGACCTTGGGCGGAGCCTCGGGAAACTTCGAACTTAACGTCATGATGCCGGTAATCGCGCACAACTTGCTGGAATCCATCAACCTACTTTCCAATGCGAGCAAGATGTTTGCCGAGAAGTGTGTAGTGGGTCTCGAGGCCGATACCGAAAAGATTTCTTCCCTCATCGAGCAGGGCTTGATGCTTGCAACCGCTCTCGCTCCGGCGGTGGGCTATGATCAGGCAGCTGCCATTGCTAAGAAAGCCTACAAAGAAAATAAGACGGTACGGCAGGTTGCACGCGAGATGGTGGATTTAGCGGAAGAAGAGCTCGACGCGCTTCTTGATCCCAAGAAGATGGTTTGACGTCTTTCGAGTCATTGCGAGGCGGCTACTTCATGTTGGGCATGACCTAAATAAAACAGTTAGCGCGCGCGCTCCCCTGAAGCTCTTGACAGTTTTTTTTCTTCACACTTTCTCTTTTCCTTTATCTTCTTGAAACTGCATTAAACTCACGTTGTTTCCTTTTTTTTGCCTCTTCACGGCATTTAGTCTCACTTCATGGGAGGCGGAGTGTTTTTCCTATACTTATTGCAGTGAGAGGCCAGCCAAGCGTCTCGAAATTCCGGGTGTAGGTTTAAAGCGTTGAAGAACACTTAGCCAAAGGATGCCCCATGAAACCATTCGCCATTCAGAACCTGAGTTCAAGCGCCCTTCTCAAGGGAATTTCCCAGCTCGTAAAGAAGGAGCGAAAGACTCAGAAAGACTTCTTAGTGTTTTTGGGTGAAATCGATAGAAGAAGGCTTTATGCCGTGGAAGGGTATTCTTCGTTGTTTAGTTTCGTGACTCAGACTCTAGGTCTCTCAGAAAGCTCCGCGCTAAAGAGAATTCAAATAGCCAGAACAGCCATGCGTTTTCCGGACATCTATTCACTGGTGGAAGAGAATAAAGTTTCCCTTAGTGCCCTTTCGAAAATCTGTCCCCATCTCAACGCGAAGTCCGCGCCTGATTTGTTAAGACAGGTACAAGGGAAAAGTGTGCGGGAAGTAGAGGTTCTAATCTGTGATTTGGTGCCTAGAGAATTCCCTTCCGATTTGTGCAAGCCCTTGGCTGGGGAACGTACCCACTTAAGCTTCGTAGTAGACAAGTCCTTTATGGAGAAACTCCAAAAGGTCAAAGCCAGGCTCAGTCATAAGTACCCTCACGGAACGTTAAAGGATTTTGTGGGTGACGCGCTGGAAGCATGCTTGAGAGAAAAGGAACGCGCGCATGAATCCGTAAAGCCTAGAAAAACTCTTTCTTTCACACGCCACATTCCCAAAACTGTTAAGGAGGAAATTTGGAAAAGAGACAAGGGCAGATGCGCTTATATTTCTCCCAGTGGCCAGAAGTGTGAGTCCACCCACTTTTTGGAATGGGATCATATCCAGCCCTTCGCTCAGGGAGGCAAATCAGATGATTCGGCGAATGTTCGGCTCTTGTGCCGTACGCACAATAGGCTGATGGCCGATACGCGGTTTGGCCGTACTTTTATTGAAAGAAAAATAGCCGCGAGACAGGTAGAAGAGCTTCCCCCACTCGAACAAAATCGCTTCCTGATGGATATGTGGGCACAGTGTCTGGCCGGCCGAATGCGCTTGCACCGCTAAGCAGTTTTTTGTAGCGCAAAAGGGGAGTTAGTTCAAAATGAAGAATTCGACGCGACGGTTTTTGGCCCGTCCAGCGTCCGAGTCGTTTGAAGCAATGGGTTTCATTTTGCCGATGCCATCAGTGAGAATGCCGTCTTTATCAATGCCATTTTTTACCAGCCTGGCTTTTACGGATTCTGCGCGGCGCTTGGAGAGCTTCAAGTTGTAGTCGGCAGTGTGGGTGGCATCCGTATGTCCCACGATCATCAGGTTGTTGACCTTATTCTTTTTAATCACATCTGCGATGGAGTCGACGAGGTTCTCACCGTCTGCAGTGAGCTTGTCGCTATTGAGTTCAAACTCAATGTTCCTGTTGATATCAAATTTGCGGTCGACAATGTTGACGTCCTCGTTGGTGTAGTAATGCTTACGCTCTGTTTGAGAAAGAGCGACCGTGTAGCTCACCATGCCGATGACCTGTCCACCTGGCGTATAGGGAATGCCCGAAACCAGGCCCTTACCCAAACCAATATCTCCGCCCAGCAAGATGGCTAAGCTTTTGTTGGTTAGGGGGGTGACGCGAAGGCCGAGCGACAATCGGGAAGGCGCACTTGCCCATGAGATACCGCTGGAAAGTTGAGCCGTTTGATTGAATTCGACGAAGGGAATAAAGTCGCCCAGTTTGAATTCCGCGGCCACATTCAGTTCCACCGTATGAAAGCGGCTGAACTTGAAAAAGTTCTGTGTGGTAATGCCACCAGGCCCGACACCGCGAATCTGAGGCATGTGGTAGAGCAGGTTGGCGTGTAAGTAGAGCGGCAGGCCTGCCATCCAGTCAAATCCGTAAGTCGCAGCCAGTCCGCCGCCCACGCTCATCGTTTGTCCTGAAGGCGACAGATTATTAAAGTCAGAAGCAATCAGCACATTTAAGATCGGAGCAATGGTCAGCGAGTCGTTTACCGGTATGGAGTACTGCCCTGAAAAATTAAAGTCTCCTAGGGAAGAAACTAGATTGCTGGGATTACCGTACGTGGTGGAAGATCCGCGACGCATGATGGAGAGGGTGAGGTCTTTTGCCGGGCTAAAGCCGACGAAAAGACTTTCTGCGATGGTCTGCGCTTTCACTCCGCCACCTGTCAGCGGAACATTGTTTACAGAATAAAACTCGCCGCCGATGCCGAACGTGAAGGATCCGGGCGGTAAGCCTTCCGCCGAACGTGTGCGAAAAATGCCCGCGCCACCTGATACGGAAGGGTGCAAAGTATCCCACCGGCGGGAAGTTTCTGACCCTACTTCTGTGGTTTCTACTGTTTCGGAACCGAGTTTTTCATTTTCCAGAGCGGGAGTTTCAGCCGCAAAAACCCCGACGGCAAAAAATAGCCATCCGATCGTTAAGGTCCTTGCACAATTTAAATGGTAGGCACGCAGCATGGTATCTATTGAGATTTGCTTTCATTTTATCATGGGGCCTGCCTTTCCCCTCACTCCAAATATGAATAGTTGGGGACATTTAATACCGTGCATCAAACTCAGCTATAATGAGGCGAGGAGGTTCGGGGGTGCGTTGGCCGATCACTTACATTTTATCGGCTTCGGTGGCGGGGCTGACGCTTGCTGTGGGGGCTTATGTCCTTTGGCATTCGTTTTTCTCGTACCGCATGGTCCTGAATAAATTTCCCGAACTGGCTACTACCAGTGTGGCCCGCGACATTGCCTCGAAGCCGCAAGACCCGATGGCATCGGCAAAACCTGAAGAAATGGTTCTTTATTCTTTGGATGAAGTTCTCGTTAATATCAACCAGGACAAGGTTGTTACCAATCATCTTTTTCGTCTAAAACTCGAGTTGGAACTTTTTGAACCCGAGACGCGCAGTCAGGTGGAACGGCAATTAGCGGGCGTAAAGCACACCGTCATTGAAACTGCCCGTTCGCAGGATTTCAACCGCTTGAACACCCTGGACGGCAAACTCTACTTCAAAGAAGAGCTCGTGAGCCGTTTGAACGAGTTCTTCCGAAAAGCCGCCATTCGGCGAGTTCACTTCACCACCTTTTTCCTTCAATAAATTGTCGTAGGTATGGACGGAGCCACCCGCCTGCACTAGGATGGGGCGCCGTGACTAAACGCCGTACAAAGATGGTGTGTACCATCGGTCCCTCTGTCTCGAGCCCCGAAATGCTCGAGAAGCTCGTCCGTGAAGGAATGGACGTTGCGCGACTCAATTTCTCTCACGGCAATCACGAAGACTTCCGACGTATTATCCAAGAAATTAGAGAACTCGAGAAAAAGTTCCGCAAGCCCATTGGCATTTTGGGAGATGTTCAGGGACCCAAGATTCGAGTCGGTAAACTTAAAGGTGGCGAACTTCTTTTGAAAGAAGGCGACACTGTTTGGATTATCACGGACAATGCTGAAGGTGGGCTCATCGGAAATGACACGATCATTCCTACCACCTATAAAGACTTTTCCAAAGACGTTGGCGTGGGAACCACAGTACTTTTTGACGACGGTTTGCTCGAAGTCTTGGTCGTCGAGAAAGTCAAAGAGCGCCTCAAGTGTGAGGTCATCATCGGTGGCATTTTACGTAATCACAAAGGGATCAACGTTCCCGAAGTGACTTTCTCAGTACACGCAATTACCGAGAAAGATTACGCGGATATTCTTTTCTGCGTAAACGCGAAGGTGGATTTTATCGCGCTTTCCTTCGTGCGTTCCGCGCAGGAGGTACGCCATCTCAAGAGTTTTTTAGATTCGCGCAACTCCTCGATCCAGGTGATTTCAAAAATAGAAATGCGAGAGGCTGAAGCCTGCTTGGAAGAAATCATTGATACCTCGGACGGTATTTTGGTGGCGCGAGGAGACCTGGCGGTGGAAATTGGCAGCCCACGTGTTCCGGTTCTTCAGAAAAAGATTGTCCGGCGATGTAACCTGAAAGGGAAACCCGTTATCATTGCCACGCAAATGCTCATGTCGATGGTTGATAGCCCTAGGCCCACACGCGCGGAGGCCTCTGATGTCGCAAACGCCATTGTCGATGGTGCTGACGCCATCATGCTTTCTAATGAAACGGCGATGGGTCGCTACCCGCTTGAGGCGGTTCAGATGATGAACCGGATTGTGCTGGAGATGGAAGCGGAGCCGCGCCCCCAAGCCATTTTGTACAACGAGTGGGAACTCAGTGCTGCCGGTCAGTCGGAAGTGGCACTCCTTCAAAGTGCGGTTCGTCTTGCTTCGATTCTTAAAGCGCGAGCCATAGTCGTGGTGACCCGTTCGGGTGCCTCTTCTTTACTCATTTCAAAATGCCGACCGGACAATCCGGTTTATGCGGTAACGGGAAACCTCAACGTTTATCGGCAATTTTCCTTGAAGTGGGGCGTGTACGGTTTATGGATGGAAGACCTTGAGGAACTGTTGTCCCACACGACCGTCTTCGATGCGATCGGACACCGCTTGCTAGCGATGTCACTGGTCAATAGCGGTGACACCGTGGTGATTACGGCGGGCCTACCGGGCTTGGTACAGGGGTCCGCGAATGCCATCAAGATTCACAAAATTTAAGAAATGATTTTAAGCATCCTTCTCGCCGCCCTTCACTACTTAGCACTCGGCATTGGCTTGGGAGCGCTCTTTGTGCGCGGCCGCTGCTTCAAGGCACTTAAACAGAACCCGCAAAATCCTAAATTGCTTTCGGCTCTGTTTCTCTCCGACAATTTCTGGGGAATTTCTGCCTTTCTTTGGATTGCGACTGGTCTGGCCCGCCTTTTTGGGGGCTTGGAGAAAACGCCATCCTTCTACTGGGGTAATGGCTTTTTCTGGCTGAAGATGGGCCTGTTCCTGGCTATTTTTCTGATCGAACTTGTTCCCATGGTGAAACTTATCCAGGCTCGAATCAAACTGAAAAAAGGGCAGCGCATTCCCCTGACACCGTCCTTGTTGGATAAATTATTTTCCCTAAATCACATGGAATTGGTTCTTCTCTTTCTCATTCCTTTTGCTGCGGCGGGCATGGCACGCGGGGTATGGCTTTTTTAGGCTTGCGGCACCAAAGTTGGCGCGTGATGCACAGTGTTAAATTGCTTCTTTCTCGTTAAAAAGTTAAAATAGAAGCAAGCATTCCGCTCTTTCCTACAAAAACTGTCCTTCGGAGCATCCGTCCCATGAATCCTTCTGAGATCCGTGTGGATCATTTCCTTCGCTTCTGCCTACTTTCCGCGATCGTGTATTTGCTCATATCGAGTGTGTTCTTTAAGCGCGGTTGGTTGGATTGGCACCGTATCGTAAAGCAAAATCAGCAGCTCAGCGGTAATATCGATCTTTTGGAAAAAAGAAATCAAGAGCTAGAGTCGAATATTGCTTTGTTGGCTCGCGATCCGCGCAAACAGGAACTCTTGGTACGAGAAGTTCTGGGTTATGTGCGTCCTGACGAAACGGTGATAGAATTCGACTGATTTTACGGCGGTAACTTATGGAAAAATTCACCGTACGTGCTCCCACCCGAGCTGACCTCGCAGGTGGAACACTCGACATCTGGCCAGTCAATTGTCTTTTTTCTGGCACCCGTACGATCAACGTGGCCCTGGATCTTTACCAGAAAGCTCACTTTGACGTAGAAGAGTCGACAAAATTTCAAATGAAAATCCAAGCGGCTCAGGCCGAGACGCCGGTTTTCAAACGTCCCATGAGCGCCGAAGAAATCAGCCGGTTGCCGCCTCAATTAAAGTTTCCCGCCGCTGTCGTGAGCGCCTACTTGGCGAAAAAGACCGTTCTACCGAAGAAAAGTTTGCAACTTCGTTTGGAGAGTGACGTGCCCTCCGGCAGTGGGCTTGGTGGCTCGTCCGCGCTCTGTGTTGCGATCGCCCGCGGTATGGCCCGTATTTTTGGAGATTACGGCGAAGTAGGATGGCAGTGGAATTTGCTACGTTGGGTTCGCGATGTCGAAGCGGAGTTCTTGCGTTTACCAACCGGAAATCAGGACTACCTGGCGGCGATATTTGGGGGATTGCGGTCATATGAGTTTGCGCTCGGCAATATTCAGGAGCGCGAATACTCCATCGACATGTTGTCGGAATTTTCGAAGCGCTGTCTTATTCTCAACTCAGGTGAATCGCATCACAGTGGTTTGAGCAACTGGGAAGTCTATAAGGCATTGTTTGAGGGAGACACCGGACTTGAGCAAGGGTTTCGCAACTTAAAAGGTCTAGCGGACTTTTTGCACGAGCAGCTTTCCCAAGATCAACCTGACTGGGCCCAGATAGGGCGTTGTCTTAGTGAAGACTGGGAAATACGACGGGAAGCTTTCCGGGTGAACACGCCCCGTCTCGACGGCATTGTGAAGTTTTTAGATACCCAACCTCTTTTGGGACGCAAGGTTTGTGGTGCGGCCCAAGGCGGAAGTCTTCTCGTCTTAGCGGATCCTTCCGAACTTGAAGGGATTCGCGCGCGTTGCCTAGCTGAGAAGATCCAAATTCTAGGAACAGTCGCCGTCAAACAAGGCGTGCACATTCAGGTTGAGAGCTAGATCGGTTCCTTCAGCCATGCGAACTTCTCAAACTGCCGCCTCATACTGAGTTCCTCTGTCACTCCGTGCGCCTCTTCCCAAGTAAACCACTTCAGTGCGTGCGACTCATCTGACATCACAATCTCTTCCGACGGTGTCTTAAACAAAAAAGCCACATCGTAGTGAAAATGATCAGGCTCGTTTCCCCGCTGCGGAATGGGATGAATATCCACGTCAAAGGGAATGGGCGAAGGCCAAGGAACGAAGCGGGTCT
The DNA here is from genome assembly GCA_041751875.1 of Bdellovibrionota bacterium. Taxonomy (GTDB): domain Bacteria; phylum Bdellovibrionota; class FAC87; order UBA2466; family JACKAF01; genus JBGSIC01. Next base: position 82,707 of record JBGSIC010000004.1, on the reverse strand, counting down.
GGTAGGGAAGAAAATCCACCACCTTTAAACCTGACTCTTCTTTGGCTTCCCTAAGCGCGCCCTCGTGAACCGCTTCACCGGCATCGAGGTGTCCACCAAGTTGGAGCCATTTGTTGAGTTTGCGGTGATGAGTCAGAAGCACCTTGGTTTCATCTTGGTTCACGATGAGTGCGGAACCTGTTACGTGTCCTTTGAGTAAACCCCGTGAAAAGCATTCCTTTTCCTTTTCGACGAAAGTGCGAAGCCGTCCGTAATGATTTTCCCGGTCGGGGAAAGGCCCCAGCCAAATCTCCGCGTAACGGTCTAGCGTTTCCAGAAAGCGCTTTTTATCGCTCATAGCGCTTCGATGACCAAGGCCGAACCTTCTCCGCCACCGATACATAATGCGACGACCCCGTAGCGTTTCTTTTCGCGCTTAAGTGCGTACACCAGCGTTGTGAGAATTTTAGCCCCACTGGCTCCCAGGGGATGACCGAGCGCGATCGCGCCACCGCAGACATTCACCTTATTCTCGGGAATCTTAATATCGCGCATGGCTGCAAGAGGCACGACAGCGAAAGCCTCGTTAATTTCCCAGAGATCAATATCTGAGGCTGAAAGTTTGGCCTTCTCAAGTGCTTTGTTAATGGCTCCCACCGGCGCAGTGGTAAACCACTCGGGTGATTGCGCGTGACTCGCAAACGATAAGATCTTTGCCATCGGTTTGGCGCCTTGCTTTTGTGCTGCCTCAGCTGAAGCGATGACCAAGGCCGCAGCACCATCGCTGAGCGAACTGGCGTTGGCCGCGGTGATCGTCCCTGATTTATCAAACGCGGGACGAAGCTCACCAAATTTATCCATTTTTGCTTTGAAGGGTTCTTCGTCGGTGGCAAAAAGTTCCGTTCCTTTTTTGGTAACCACAGAAACTGGGGCAATTTCTTCCTTGAATAGGCCGGCTTCAATCGCATGCAGGGCTTTGCGATAGCTCTCTTTGGCGAAACGATCTTGTTCCTCGCGAGTGAATTTGTATTCTTTCGCGCAAAGCTCTCCCGCCATTCCCATGTGAAAATCGTTGTAGACGTCCCAAAGTCCGTCGTGAACCATCAGATCCATTAGCTTGCCGTGGCCCATACGGTAACCAAATCTGGCTTTATCGAGCGCGAAGGGTACGCGGCTCATCGATTCCATTCCGCCCGCGACAATCACAGAAGATTCGCCCGTCTGAATGGATTGGGTCGCTAGCATCACGGCTTTGAGTCCACTCCCACAGACTCTGTTAATGGTGGTCGCACAAACAGAGTGAGGAAGACCGGCGTGAATAGAAGCCTGACGCGCCGGGGCCTGGCCTAGCCCGGCGGGAAGCACACAGCCCATGTAGCACTGCTCGATGCTCTCCTTAGTCATTTGGCTCTTTTTGACTGCGGCTTCAATAGCTGTTGCTCCCAGGCGCGGGGCCGGAATGGGCTCCAATCCCCCTTGATAGGCCCCTGTGGCGGTGCGGGCGGCGGCTACGATGACTACGTCTTTCATTCTGTGCTCTCCTCAGCTAAACTGCCGAAAAATTTTATCGCGCCCCCAAATTAGTTTGAAGGGGCAGGCTAGGCAAGTGCGACGAGCCAAACCGGAAAGAAGCATGCAGTACGATCCATCCAAAATTGAACCCAAATGGCAGAGTGTTTGGGACCGAGAAAAGACCTTCGTTTTGCCCACCGACGTGGCGACGCTAAAACAGAAACCGAAGTTTTATGCTCTCGATATGTTTCCCTATCCCTCGGGTGCGGGACTACATGTGGGTCACACGGAAGGTTACACAGCGACGGATGTGCTTTCGCGTAAGAAGCGTATGCAGGGCTTCAATGTGTTGCATCCGATGGGCTGGGACGCGTTTGGGTTGCCAGCAGAACGCGCAGCGGTCCGGGAAAACATTCATCCGGCCATTATCACCAAACGCAACGTGGACAACTTCCGCAGGCAAGTAAAACGATTGGGATTTAGTTACGACTGGGAACGTGAAATTAACACGTCTTCGCCGGAGTACTATCGCTGGACACAGTGGATCTTTTTGCGCTTGTACGAGAAGGGACTCGCTTACATGGCGGAAGTTCCGGTAAATTGGTGCCCGGCGATGGGAACCGTTCTCGCGAACGAAGAAGTAAAAGACGGAAAATACGTTGAAACAGGCGATCCGGTAGAGCGACGTCTGATGAAGCAGTGGATGCTGAAAATAACTGCCTACGCGGAACGGTTGCTGGAGGATCTCAAAGAATTGGATTGGCCAGAGGGCGTGATTGAGATGCAGCGCCACTGGATTGGGAAATCCTTGGGGGCGGATGTCGAATTTGCGATTCAAGGCTCGGATAAAAAGTTTACTGTTTTCACCACGCGTCCGGATACTTTGTTTGGTGCGACCTACTGTGTGCTTGCTCCCGAACACGCGCTGGTGAGCTCGATTGTGACTTCAGCACAGAAATCCGCTGTCGATGCCTACGTTACGCAAACCAAAAACAAATCGGAAATGGCACGCACCGAACTGGCCAAAGAAAAGACGGGTGTTTTTACAGGAGCGTTTGCGATTAACCCGGTGACGCAAAAGGCGTTGCCGATTTGGATCGCCGATTATGTTCTGCTTTCCTACGGGACCGGTGCGATTATGGCCGTACCTGCGCATGACCCGCGCGATCACGCGTTTGCGACGAAGTTTAAGCTTCCCATCGTCGAGGTGATTTCGGGCGGGGCCAAACCAGTTTCCGAAGCTGCCCACGAGGGGGATGGCAAACTGGTTAACTCAGGATTTCTCGACGGTAAAACAGTTGAACAAGCCCAGCTCACTGTTACGGAATGGCTAGAAAAAGAGAAAAAGGGGAAGGGGCGAGTGCGCTACCGCTTACGAGACTGGCTTTTTTCGCGCCAGCGCTATTGGGGTGAACCGTTTCCTATTGCCCATATGCAGGACGGTACGTTAACTCCCTTACCGGAGTCTGCGCTTCCTGTAACGCTTCCGCCGATTGATGAATACAAACCGACTGAGGACGGTCAGCCGCCTCTGGCGCGTGCGCCTGAAGATTGGTTGCAAGTTTCGGTAAACGGAAAAGTGGGACGCCGTGAAGTCAATACGATGCCACAGTGGGCAGGCTCCTGTTGGTACTACCTGCGTTATATTGATCCCAAGAATACGAAAGAGCCTTGGTCCAAAGAAGTCGCTGATTACTGGTTACCGGTGGATCTGTACGTGGGCGGCGTGGAACACGCGGTTCTTCATCTGCTCTACGCGCGCTTCTGGCACAAAGTGCTTTTTGACTGCGGTTTGGTGAAAAACAAGGAACCTTTCCCTAAGCTTTTCAATCAGGGAATGATTCTTGCGCACAGTTTTCGCGACGAGCGTGGCAAATATCATGGACCTGAAGCGATTGAGTGGAAAGGGAACAGAGCCTTTTTAAAAGGTTCCGCTGAGCCGCTTGAGTCGCAAGTTGAGAAAATGTCGAAGTCCAAATTAAACGTCGTCAACCTCGATGAAGTGGTGGACCAGTATGGTGCAGACGCACTTCGCCTCTACGAACTTTTCATGGGCCCCTTGGATCAGGCCAAGCCTTGGCAGATGGACGGTGTTGAAGGCATCTCGCGTTTTCTGTCGCGCGTTTGGCGCCTGGTGGTTGAAGAGTCTTCCGGTAACCTGACCCCGAAGCTGAGCGTTGCGCCGGGTGACAGCGAACTTCCGCTTTGGAAAACTTTGCACAAGACAATCAAGAAGGTTTCAGAGAACACGGACAACCTGCAGTTCAATACCGCTATTTCTCAGATGATGGTGTTTGTGAATGAAGCGGGCCAGTGCAAAACCTTGCCGAAGGAAACCCTGTCTCGTTTTTTAAGTCTGCTTTGTCCCTATGCTCCTCATCTAGTGGAAGAATTGTGGGAGAAACTGGCTTTGAAGGGACTTGCCTCGAATGCCGCTTGGCCTACGTTTGACGAAGCGCTTTGCATTGAAGATACCGTAACTATCCCTGTTCAGGTGAACGGGAAGCTGCGGGAAAAACTCGAGTTGCCGCGAGACTTGAGCAGCGCGGAAATAGAGAAGATGGCTTTGGCTTCAGACAAGGTACAGAAATTTCTGGAAGGAAAAACTCCCAAACGCGTCATCGTGGTTCCCAATCGCCTCATTAATATAGTGGTATGAGAAAGATCTCTGCATTTTTTCTTCTTCTGGGAATAGCGAGCGGATTTCACGGCTGTGGTTATAGTTTGAACCACCGAGTGAAAGAGGTGTTTTTAACCCCTGGAGGCATCTTTGTCCCTGTTTTTGATAACGCGACAAAGGAAGTGGGGGCGGAACGTATTTTTACTAACGCGTTGATTCGCGAACTGGCAAGTCGAGGCGAAATTCAGCTGACGTCTCGTTCAAACGCGGCTTTGGAATTGAAGGGTAAGCTTCGTAGCATAGAAATCACCAATACCATTCTTACGCCCTTGGGGCGTGGTGGGTTGCAGAGCTACCAACGGCTTCCCAGCGAATTGGGTGTGCGCGTGACGGTCGAGCTGAACCTTGTCAAAAAGGGAACAGAGGAGTCGGTGTGGCGGGAGACTTTCGCGGGTTTTCGCCGGGTGAAGGCGCCGACCGACCGCACTTTCGATTACGAAGCGCCAAGTTCGGTGGGTATTTTGACCCAGTCTGCTTGGGAAGATCAGTATCCTGAAATAGCTCGTATGATTATGCGAGACGTGTACGATGCGATGGTAGGGGTTTTCTAAATGGTAGTGAGCGCGCAGAAAGTTTTTCAGGAGCTTAAGGACGGAAAGATTCAGCCCCTGTATCTGATTGTGGGGGAAGAGCCCTTCCAGACCAAAGAAATTACCGATCGATTGAAGGCTTTTTTCATCAAGACGGGCGAGAACGCGTCTTCCGATTTTAATTTTGAGCGTTTTGACGGGCAGGGCCTCCAGGCGAATGAGTTGGTGGCTTCGTTAGATACGCTTCCTGGGCTCTTTAGCGAGGAGGGTGACCGTAGAGTCATCCTGTGTACGGAGCTGGATAAGGCGCCAGAGTCTTCGCTCACGGAGCTAACGAACTACCTAAGCCGTCCCGCTGAAACCACATGCTTTGTCATGACCGCAGTTAAAGCGAAGAAAAACAAAGCTTGGTACAAAGCGATTGATGCAAACGGATACGTCATTGAAGTGGCTGAACCGCACGACCGAGACTGGCCGAAGTGGCAGGGGTATTTTGAAAAAAAAATTGGTAAGCGCATAAGTCCTGAAGCATGGAACGCGTTAGTCGAGTTTGGCGATCGTAAACTTAGCGCACTGTGGAATGAGTTGGATAAGGTGGCAACTTACGTTGGAGAAGCGCAGGTAATTGAGTTAGGGGCGGTACAGGCTTGCTGTACGAATCTCTCCGCGGAGAATGTTTTCAAGTTCGCAGAGGATGTCCTTTCTCGCAAAAAAATTTCCGCATTGAAGCGCTATTACCAACTATTGGATGATGGGGAAAACGAGATAAAAATTCTTTCCCTTTTGATTCGACAGTTCCGCTTGATCTGGCAGGCGCTGTCGCTCAAAGCCCAGGGAATGGACGACGCCAAGGCGATTGCCTCTGAAGTGGGAGCGCATCCGTTCTTTGTGAACAATATTCTGCGTCAGTCCAAGGGGCATTCAGCGAAAACCATTGAAGAAGCATTGAGTCAATTGGCTGAGTGCGACTACGCTATCAAGAACGGTCGAGGGAACCTGTTTGATAACTTCTTGATTCCCTACTTCAGAAGCAACGCGGCAGTGAAATCCGTTCGTTTTGCTAACTGATCTCGTCACGCGGCCCATTTCCCCTGATACAATAGTGGGCTATGCAAGGCGCCTCCCGAATGTTTCATACTGGCCGGTTTGTATTTTTCTTTTTTCTCGCGGGCTATCTCGCCGTTATTTATCCTCTTGCGTATTTTCGTCACGACGATTGGCTGATTTTGGGAAATGCGGTTCGGCATTTTGCGGATGACTGGTCGTTCGCCTTTGCTCCCACCCTCTATTTTCTGAATGAAGAAGTAGTTTGGTTTTTTAGGCCGTTCTTTAAGATTCTTCCGCTGATATTTTTTAATACCCTCGGCCTCAATTATTATTTGTGGTTGGCTAGTCTGCTTGGATTTACGGTCGCCTCGTTTTGGTTTACCTATCAAAGTGTACGCTTACTAACCCAATCCATTTTTTGGTCTACTTTTTCTGTGCTTCTGTTTGTCTCTTCGGTTCACCTGCACTTTGGTAGCCTTTTTTGGGTCGGTGAAGGGATGATGAATTGTCCCCAGCTTTTCTTCCTTTCCGCTTGTACTTACGCATTTCTGTGTTCTCTGAGAGAGAAGGGAAAAAGGTTCTTCGGATGGCAAGCATTGAGTTGGGCGGCTCTTCTCATCGCGGTGGGATTTAAAGAATCGAGTATTTTTCATGGAGTTTTCTTGGCTTTGTTGCTGCTCCTCTCACCTACCTTTGACTCACGTTCGCTCAAGTCAAAAACCTTTGTCATTCTTCCGTTAGCCATTTTCACCCTAGCATTTCTTTATGTACGCCTGATTGTGATGCCCATTAACCCTTACTATGTTCCCAAGTGGAATTTAGCCGAAATAAGCAGAGAAATTGCGGTGCTCATTGCGGCTTACCTTGGGCCGTTGCTCATCTGGTTTGGGGTACTGGTGGTGTCTTCCAAGGAATCTGCGCGTCGCTACTCTCAGGCTCTACTAAAACAACTTCCCTACGCGGGCTTTTTGGCTCTGTGCCTCGTACCCTATTTGGGCCACTCTTTTTTCTCTCCGGGTTGGTTCATGGTACCGGCGTACTACTTTTTCTTTGTACTCGCCTTAGCGGGACACCGCGCCGGGATCACACCCGCTTGGCAGGCACTGCGAGTGAGCGCTACTTTGGTGCTTTTACTCAGCTTGATACCGGTCGCCTACCGACTCTACGAACTGCGTTGGTGGGAATGGAAGCCCAGCCAAGTTTATGCGCAACAAATTATTGCCAGTCTGCCGGATGAATCGGTGGATGAGATTGTCGTTTTTAACTGTGTTAACCCGGCCTATCCCGATTTGAACTTCGACCGCGTGATTGGTTTTGAAGCCGGCCTCTACCAGATGTGGGCAATTCATCATCCGAACCCCATTCCCGTGATTATTCGGGATTGTTCGAAGTTAAAGCCGCGGCACGCCAACTCAAAAAAGAAACTGATGCTTTATTTCCAGTTTCCTACGCTGACTTGGTTAAACGAACAAGCACTGAAGTCGAAATCGGCGAGCTAGCTAGGATTGAGTTCGATAAGAAGCGCACCGCTTTCTACGGCCTGGCCTTCCTTCACACGAATACGCTTCACGGTTCCCGCGATGGTCGAGTGAATCTCGTTTTCCATCTTCATGGCTTCCATCACGATGAGCCCATCTCCCGGCTTAACCGTCCCACCTTCCTTGACCATGATACGAGCTATTTTCCCCGGCATTTTAGCTGTTACCCGGTTGTCCTGCTGTAGATCTTGGCCCCGAAGTTTACCGACGATGCGGCGGTACTCACTCTCCACGGAAAACTGCATATTCTTTGCGGGGTTCCAAACCGTGTATTCGCTTTGTTGGCCAACCACATTGGCAAAAAAGACTTCGTGATTACGGATAAAGGAACAATCATTTCCTTGGTAAACCAAGTCGACTTCTTCTTCCGGTTCATCATCGAAAGAGACAAAAAGCTTTCCCCGGCGGTTCTCGACGCGAACGCGATGCTCCTCGTTGTCGTATTTCACGTAAAATAGCATTAGCGGAGCGCCTCCGTTCGGGAGACAGACTTCCAGCGAGAAGTCTCATCGGAATCCATCGTGGAGGATTCGAACTCGGTCGCGTAAGCAGAGACTGCCACGGCAATCATACCCATCTTGAGTTGATTCACTTCCGGTTTGACCGCTTCAAACTTGAAATTATCCTCAATCATGCGCGTCGTGTAATTGCCCTTCATGAAATCGGGATGACGCAACAACTGTAAGTGGAGAGGTACGTTGGTCCGTATGCCGTTGAGCACGGTTCCCTTGAGCGCTACTTCGCCCCGTTTCATGGCTTCATTGCGGTCGCGTCCCCATACCGAAATTTTGGCAATCATCGAATCGTAGAAAACAGGAATTTCGTACCCCCGATAAACATGTGAGTCTACCCGCACACCAATTCCGCTCGGAAGGGTCGCGCCTCTCAATAGACCAGCTTGAGGCAAAAACTTCTCAGGGTCCTCGGCGTAGATGCGAAACTCAATAGAGTGGCCGTTTGGTCGTATGTCACTTTGCTTAAACGAAAGAGGCGCTCCAAAAGCGACCTGAATTTGCTCCTTCGCCAGATCCAGACCCGAAATCCATTCGGTCACAGGATGCTCAACCTGAAGGCGAGTATTCATCTCCATGAAGTAAAAGTTTTGTTTGTCGTCGACTAAGAATTCAATGGTCCCCGCGTTGCGATAGCCGATATTCTTACAAGCGGTGACGGCTGCTTCGCAGACGGCCTTGCGGGTTTCGGCGTTCAGGAAAGGACTAGGGGATTCCTCGATAACCTTCTGGTGTCGCCGCTGCACAGAGCACTCACGTTCAAAAACGTGACAAACATTGCCGTGGTTGTCCGCCATGATTTGCACTTCGATATGGTGCGGCGAGGAAACAAACTTTTCCAAATACAAACGCCCGTCACCAAACGCCTTCTGGCTTTCGCTGTGAGCGCGGCGAAAAAGGTCTAGAAACTGTTTTTCATCGTCCACACGACGCATGCCGCGACCACCGCCACCCGCAGAGGCTTTGATCATCACCGGAAAACCGATTTCTTTAGCTTGTTTAAAAGCCGACGCCTCGTCAGTGGTGCCTTCTTTGGTGCCCGGAACAAGCGGCAATCCTGCTTTTTCCATGGCGTTTCGCGCCGAGACCTTGTCGCCCATTGTGGAGATCACTTCGGGCGAAGGACCGATAAAAATCATGCCGGCATCGGCAACAGCTTGGGCAAACTTTGCGTTCTCAGAGAGAAAACCGTACCCGGGGTGGATCGCATCCGCTTTGAGGGCTTTGGCGGCCTCTAATACGGTATCGATTTTCAAATAACTGTGGACTGAAGGGCCTTCACCAACGCAGTAGGCGGCATCGCTGTGAGCCACGTGCATGCTTTTACGATCTGCCGTCGAGTAAATGGCAACAGGGCTATGACCTAACTCGCGTGCGGCGCGCATCACGCGCAGTGCGATTTCACCGCGGTTGGCGACCAGAATGCGTTTGGGTGCTTCGCTTTTCACAGGGGAATATTTCCATGCTTTTTAGAGGGCATCTTGTCCCGTTTGTTTTTGAGCATTTCCAAAGCCTGAATCACTTTGGGACGCGTGTTCTCTGGGAAAATAATTTCATCGATATAACCGAGTTCCGCTGCTTTATGAGGCGAAGCAAACTTTTCCGTGTAGTCGGCGACCAAGCGTTGTTTTTCCGCATCTTTGTCAGACGCGGCGTTGATCTCGTTTTTAAAAATGATCGCGACTGCGCCGTCGGGTCCCATCACCGCGATTTCGGAGGCGGGGTAGGCGTAGTTGATATCCGCTTTGAGGTGTTTACTCGCCATCACGCAGTAAGCGCCGCCGTAAGCTTTACGCAGAATCACCGTGATTTTCGGCACCGTCGCTTCCGCGTAAGCATACAAAAGTTTTGCGCCATGACGGATAATTCCGCCATATTCTTGTTCTACGCCCGGTAAAAATCCTGGTACGTCTACCAACGTCAAAATAGGAATATTAAAGGCATCGCAAAAGCGCACGAACCGCGCTGCTTTCACAGAGGCGTTGTTGTCCAGGCAGCCAGCGAGAATTTTGGGCTGGTTGGCTACGATTCCTACGGTTCGCCCATTCAACCGGGAAAAGCCCACCACGATGTTTTGGGCGAAGTCCTTATGTACTTCAAAAAAGTAATGATCATCTACGATGGGCTCAATCACCTCACGGACGTCGTACGGAGTACGCGGGTTCTCCGGGATGAGCGAAGCAATTTTGGGCTCTGTCCGCGTGATGGGGTCACTGTTTCTGACCACCGGGATATCATCCACATTATTCGAGGGGAGATAGCTCAAAAGCTCGCGGATAAGAAGTAAACAAGACTTCTCGTCATCGCAGGCAAAGTGGCAAACTCCGCTCTTCGCGCTGTGAGTGACCGCGCCACCCAAGTCTTCCTTCGTCACTTCTTCGTGGGTGACCGTTTTGATGACGTCGGGTCCCGTTAAGAACATATGACTTGTGTTCTTAACCATGAAAATAAAGTCCGTGATGCCTGGGCTATAAACCGCGCCACCCGCACAGGGGCCCATGACGACCGAGATTTGCGGCACCACTCCGGAAGACATCGTGTTCTTTAAGAAGAGATCCGCGTACCCACCGAGCGATTCCACACCTTCTTGGATCCGCGCGCCGCCCGAATCCGTCAGGCCGATAATGGGTTTCCCATTTTTCAGCGCGAGGTCAAACAGCTTACAAATTTTGCGTGATTGTGTGCCTGAAAGGGAGCCACCAAAAACGGTAAAATCCTGTGCGAATATATAGATGTAGCGGCCGTTGATTCGACCGTAACCGGTGACGACACCGTCACCGAGAACCTTCTTGTTCTCCATGCCGAAATCCGTGCACCGGTGGGTGACGAATTTATCCAGCTCTACAAAACTGTTTTCATCCAATAGAAACTGGATGCGCTCGCGCGCGGTCATTTTGCCTTGCTTGTGTTGGGCTTCCACTCGTTCCGGACCGCCCCCGATCTCCGCTTCCAGATGCTTTTTGCGGAGCAATTCTGCTCGCTGCTCAGTATTCATAAGCCGCCAATAAAATCACCGGGTTATATTGAAGTCAAGGAACTGGCCCGGGGCGCCATCCTAGACCAGCACGGTTTTCCAGGCTGTGAGCCTTGCCAGGGCGTGGCTACCGGGGCGGGTAAAAAAAGGTTACACCTAAGGGACAGGCACATGGACGGCATTAAACTTAATATTGGGTCGGGCACGCGAGTCGTACCGGCCTTCCTTAATCTCGATAATTCTCCCTCCGTATGGGTGGCAAAATTTCCGCGGGTTCGCCGGTTGTTGTACCAATCGGGATGGCTTAAAGGAGCGCAAGGCAGTGCCGATTGGTCCGGGGTCACGTGGAAAGACGTCACCCGGGGGTTGCCTTTCGCTGACGATTCGGTGGAGAAAATCTACTCCTCGCACTTTCTCGAACACATCCCAGAGAAAAAAGGAAAGCATGTGGTTGGGGAGTGTTTTCGAGTCTTACGACCGGGTGGCAGGATGAGGCTGGTGGTGCCTGACCTTCTCTTTCACGCCGAACGCTACGTAGAGAAAACCCGAGCCCTTCTTGCGCAAAAGAAACTCACGATGGATAGAAGCGCGCACGACGAGTTTCTGGACACGGTAGCAGGCAATTATTTTCGCAAGGGGCGCAAGGGCGCGCACCACTGCTATATGTATGATCTGCCGACTTTGGTTAACCTGTTACGTGAAGCCGGTTTTCAGGCTATCGAGCACTGCGCTTATCGTGAAGGGAGCGATTCGGAACTCTACGAACTCGATTCTCGACCCCTTGAGAGTCTGCACTTAGAAGTTGAGAAGCTCGAGTCGTTTTAAGGGAATAACGTTGAAGCGTAACCCACTACGTGGTCAAAGTCCCCGCTGTGTTCGCCGCTATTTCCATACTGGACTTGCTCGGCCCAAGTTGTTCCCATGGAACGGACGGCTTCCAGTACGCTTGTCGTCGGTATAAATCCGCACATCGAAATGGATTCTTGGCGAACCGTTTCGTACAGCGCAGTCCCATCGAGCTTATCTACGCACTTCAAGGCGAGGGAATCTTTTTGCTTCGCTTCTTCCGCTGAAACGTAGTGGCTCATGTCAGTGCTAGCGACCAGAAGGGTTTCTGGAAAAGCTTGGGATATTTGCGATAGGACGTGCCCCACGCGTAGACACTCTGGCAAGGAGAGATGGCCGAGAACCACCGGAACTATTTTAATATCGGTACTGAGTGTTTGTAGGAAAGGAACCTGAACCTCGATGGCGTGTTCGCGTCGGTGCGCTTCCCTATCGGCTCGCACATTGAGTGCTGAGAGTAACCGCCCTGCAATTGTTTCATCAACGCGTATGTTTCCTAGTGGCGAGGTCCAAGCCCCCGAAGCCCACACCGATATTTTGGGTCCGTCTCCGGTGTGATTCGGACCCAGGACGATGGCTGTCGAGGGAGCTAAGATGCGTGCGTAAGCCTGCGCTGCAATCGCGCCTGAATAAATGTAACCTGCGTGGGGCACCATGATTCCGCGGACTCGCTTGCGGGGAAGTTTTTCAAATTTTTGGTATCCCTCAAGAAGGGTTCGGAGGGAGGCGGCTTTTTCTGGGTAAAATGTGCCAGCCACAGCGGGGTGGCGGATCCAACTTTCCATCCCTTGGGTTTAACACCCCTCATCAAGAGCGAAAAGAGGAGGGCAAAAAGTACCATCTTCTCCCTTCAACTAAGGGCAATTTCGCCGGTTCTTTCGTCGTATTAGCTCACCTTTTTGCACCGAGTCGCTCTTTTATGTTAGCTTTAGGCGCGCTCTGGGCACGAAAGTCCGGGGCAAAAGAGGCCGATACGCTCTTGAGATCGCTTAAATGATTCGACTTTCCTCCATTTCACGATTGTCCCTCCTATTAATAGGTGGCCTTGTGTGCGCCGCCCAGGCAAGTCCCACGGAAATGGGTTTGGAAGACTTGATTTCGAGTGCCCTCCAGAAGAACGGCGAAATTAAGGAAGTCGAACAAGATGTCGCGATCGCGGTTGCCCAAAAGGATCGTGCCAGCGCGGCAGCTTGGCCGATGGGTTCAGCCACAGTGATTGGTGCGCCTCTGCCGGAAATTCAGGGAGATCATACGGTTTCCAACACGGATACAGGAAAGTGGGGACCGTTTGTTACGGGCTCTATTCAGTTCGCCCTTCCGCTTTACACTTTCGGCCAAATCGGTGGCTACAAAAATGCCGCGGACAACCAAATTACGGCCAATCAAGAACTAGCCAAAATGAAGCGCTCGGAAGTCATTCTTCGCACAAAGGAACTCTATTATCAGTACCTGATGGCGGTGGGTTTAGAAAAGCTGGTGGACTCGGTGCTGGAAATTTTAGAAGAAGCGGAAAAAGACTCCGACAAGAAGATGAATAAGAAGGGCTCGAAGGTTTCGCTCAACGATGTTTATCAGCTTAAGACCGAAGTCGACAATATCCGCCAGCTACGACTACAGGCCATCGCGGGAAGAAAAACGGCTGAAAAAGCTATCGCCTGGATTTCTGGAGCGAACTTTACTGAGCTACCTCAAAAAAAATTGAAGGCCGAGTCTTTCGAAAAGAAATCGATGGAAGAATATTTGGATGCCGCTCGTCGACAGCGACCTGAGTTTAAGGCTTTGGAGGCAGGTCAAGCCGCGCGAGCCTCCTTGAGAGATGCGAAACGCGCTCAGAGCTATCCTTCGTTTTTCTTTGGAGGACAGCTAGGATTTGCTTGGACGGACATGGCCAACAAACAGCCCTCCATCTTTCTGAACGATCCCTTCAACCGGATCCTCGGTGGTGCCGGTGTAGGCTTTAAACTCGATTTGGAATTCGCGCGTCACGCGGCTGAAGCAGCGGAAGAAGAAGCACAACGGATGAAGTTGAAAGCAAAGGAAATGTACGCGGTTCCAGGAATTGATCTGCAAGTGAAGAAAGCCTACTGGGAAGTGGAAAAAACGATTGAGGGACTGGAAATTGCTAAGCGCCGTCAGAAGACCGCCCACAAGTGGTTCATGTCCAACGCGTCCGGATGGACGTTAGGGATTGCGAAGGCCCGTGATCTGATGGATTCCCTAGAAGGCGATAGTTTAGCAAAGAAGAACTACATCGAGACAGTTTTTGCACATAATATGGCCCTCGCTAATCTCAGTCACGCCATCGGCGGCGAAGTGACGGATCTTCGGTACGGAGCGGTCTCTCAATCAGCCGAAGCGCAGCCCGCCGTTACGGGCCGAGTAAATAATAACACGGATGAAGAACCAGACGCTAAGCCGACGCCGAACGCAAAATAAGAGAATCAAGTTGAAACTTCTTATTGTAGTTCTCAGCTGGGGCACCTTGCTCTATGGGCAGCCTTGTAAGTTTCTTTTAGAAAGAATGAGCTCTTTATTTCCTGAGGGCTGGTACCAATACATTGGGGAGGTAAAAAAAAGTGCACAGCAGGTGTCATCGATTATTGTAAAAGAGCACCCCCACATCCAACCGGACCCCCTCAATGGACTGCTAGAGTTTGCATTTGAAAATGCGGCAGGCCACGGCTCAAATGGTGCAGGATCAAACGTTTCTTACCAAGTGACTCAGACTCCAGATGGCTGGATCGAGATAGAAATAAGGAATGCCCGTCTACGACCGTTGCCAGTTTCTTTGGCGGGAAAAGTGTTTACCCCAAGGAGTGTGCCCGAGGCTGTTCCAGATTCAGAACGAAACAACGAGCGAGGCATCAGAGGAATCGGAACCATGAAGATGGTGGCAGCACTTCCGCGCTTGATCGTTTCCGATTGGCCTGTGGGAGGCGAGCCAAGTATGCATTGGAATGAAATTGAAGAGAGCGGGAAACGCTTTGTTAGTTTTGTATTACGTTTGCCGCCTTCTACTCGTGTTCTGCGGCAAAGGCGCCCGAGTCAATAGTACAACTAACTACCGTTGCTTTACTATGCAGGGGACTGTTTGCGTAATCTCATTAGCACGGGCCGGATGAGCGCCAAGGCGACAATCGTGAGGAAGATCGAGTTGAGAATCGGACCCATACTTCGGTGCGAAGTAGCAACCGTAGTAACGAAACATATAAACGTTACCATGTAGTTTCCACCAAGGAAGGTGAACGAGAGTTTCTCAACGAAGACGATGAGCAGGCCCATAAACATCGCGCAGGCGTACATGCCTAGATAGCCGAAGTTCATGTAAGCTTCACCGAGATAACCAATACCCACGCTGGTTTGATAGTCATCACTACTTAAAAAGCCGTAAGTTCGACCAAACTCGTTCCAGAACTTCCATTCCGGTTTGTCCGGCCACAAGAAGCGTGGAATAAACATGTACGGAACGTTCTTGTAGCTTTCACCGTTCCAGAAAGGAACTTTTTCTGGTGTCCAGGCCAACACGCGTTCCAGTGAGTCATCGCCGATACGCGCAAAACCACGCGCGAGAGTTTCCGTGTTGTCGGCGCGGTCCACCTCTTCCTCTTCATACCCCTCTTCTATCGCTTTGGCGGTGACCACATCGATACCCGCGCGTTCGATCGTGTCTTCATCCACTTGAGCATCAAAATACTTCCAGGCGATCAGCGCATAGAGCACTTCCACTTTCTTGACCACGCTTAAGTCGGGTGAATAGCGGAGGAATCGTCGGTAGTGACCCTTGACCGGCTGAAGAACGCAGAACGCCGTTACCAGTGTCACGATCAAAAATATGTTGATTCGTTTGCGATGGAGAAATAGCAAGATAAACAAAATACTACCGATGCTACCCACCAAGGAAAGCGTTCCCCACTTAAGGAAAGTGTTCGCGGCGCTGGCGAGAGCCAGAATGCGATAAAACATCAGAAGCCGCGGGGCCTGCGTTGCTGTCGAGGAGAACAGAAGTACAAGTCCTATGAGATAAAACACGAGGAGCAGGGTGACGGTGGATTTCGGTACAATGGTGGAAAGATAAATATGGGTTGCACAGAGAAGCCCCACGTAGTGGAGCATCTTGTTGGGCAGATTGAGCTGCTTGAACTCTGCGGTCGTATCATGGCGAATAAGGAGATAACGGAATAGGTAATAACTCGCTAGGATCAACATCGAACAGATGGTGAGCTCGCGAACCGCTATGAGAGCTTCGGGGTAGATCGCAGAAACTTTGTAAATGTTAAAAAGCTGATTGAGCTTGGCGAGAGAGTACGAAACCAGTTCGTTGAGCATTACCAGCGCGATGAAGTTTATTCGTCCGGTGGTAACGGCTAGGAGAATTGGGGTGAGCTGAATGAGAATCAGAAAAAGAATCGGCCAAATTCCTTGCTCTGTTTCTGAAAAATGTAGAGACAGGTAACTGAACCCCATACAAAGAAACAAAATGGCAAGGATGGAACGCGTATTAAGAATGGGTAAGGCATCTTGCCCAGCCGATTGAGACATGATCGCTCCGTGATGAATTACTGATCTAGGGAAAAGAGAGTTTTCTTAAGCCGGAAACTGAGGCTTTTGTATCTGAGATTAGATACTTAAGTTTACACCCGTTTCAGAGAAAAAGGGCGTAGAAGCGGTGTGTCTAGCATTGATCAGTTCTTTTTCTTACGACGCCAAATGACATAACCAATGGCACCTAAAAGGAGAGCCACAATCAGGCCCCAGTGGGAGCCTTCTTCCGTCACGGTGACTTGGCCGTCTGTCGCGAGCTGGGGGCGGGGAGCTAGGCGCGAGCGGATGCTGTCTTGCATCTGTCCCATCACGGTGGAGCCGGGCAGAATTTGATTGCTGCCCTGCTTGGAGGCGACAGTGGCATCGAAATCGGCGCGGGGCTTCAGAGAGGCAACCAAGCGCTCAAACTGCGGGGCGAGCTTGGCATATTTTTCGTCGGAAATGATGTAGGTGATGAGAATGGCTAGCTTCGTGGTCTTGGTTTCCTTGATGGTCGCCAGGTAACGGGCCCAAAACCCTGGCAACTCGGAATTTTTCTGCAATGAATCAATCCACGGATGTCCGTTGATGTCGCGGCGCCGCGCGTAAGTTACAGTTGAGGTGACCTTGCGACCTGTGTCATCTTGAATTTCTCGAGGCTTTTTCAAGTAAGTTTCATAGTTGTCCAGGGAGTCCCACTGCGTGGCTTGTGAAGCGATGGAAAGAAGTACCGACTCTTTCCTGTCTCCTTCTTGGTTGCTCTGACAAATCCAAACCCCACTTGAGAGTTCACATTCCCATCCCGCGGGTTGTTCAAAACTGACGTAAGCCGTCGTTAAAGCGGAACTCATTTTGGGAAGCGTGAGCAATGCGGTCAAGATGAGAAAGCGTTTCATGAATGTTTCCTTGAGAAAAGGTGCGGCTTTATTTTACCACGTCTCTACGGTCCCACGATGGCGTGCAAATGTTCAGCAAGTTCTTCTATGCGGTTATAAAAAACTTCTTTGTCATTGATGGGACTCTGAACAGGAGTTCCAGGCACGTGACGAATGAGAATCTTCGATACTTTTTTTCCAAGACGGGGATGGTCGCAGAGACGGCGATAAATATGAAGATCCTTCTCTCCGCTATCACCAATCAGCAGGCATTGTTGCTCTTCTCCTAGACTCTCAATCAACCGCAACAGGCTTCGCCACTTGTGACGAACGCGACCGTAACCCAACCATCGCAAAAAAACGGGACCCTCAGGAAATCCACAGTCACGCAAAAACTTCAGTAAGAAGGGCCCGAGCTGGTAGGGCGTGCTCGTGAGATAAACAATGAGACTGCCTCTTGCAATGAGTTCCTTGTAAAGCTTAGCCATGCCCACAATCGGCGCGTAGGTGTAGAAGTTTCCACGAAAGAGTCCCTGCAAAATGCTCTTAAGCGAAGTCGTCTCGGCAATATTACTATCCTTGATTGTATCGTCGATATCAGAGACTACGACCCACTTCACGCGTGGCGTGAGAAAGAAAATGGGTGTGCTGACCACTTCGTAATCGCCGAGCTGGATACGGCCCAACAAGGTATCTACTCCGAGCGGTCGCATACGCAACCAGGCCGTGTCGGGAACATTGCGAGGAATTTCGAAAGGGACTTGTAAGTGGATAAAGCCGCGCGTGTCAGTACTTCCCACAACGGTGTGCATCGCGTGAGGCCCGTAGGAAAGGGTGAACTCAACGTGTTCAAACATTTCCACATCAGGGATACCTTTGAGAATTCGATGAAGCAGCCTTCGCGGGCGAAATCCTAAAACTTCCTCCTGCGTTCCATTGTTCACCAGAGCTTGAAATAGGGTGAACTGCGACGTGGCGATAGAAGGCAATCCCAAGATCGATTTGCGCGGACGAAAAATGGCCAAGAACTGCAGACCTTTGAAAAAGAGTACCTCTGCTGTTTTGAGGAACCGCAGTATGGGAGTCGCCCAACGGGCGAGCGGCAGATCAGAAGATCGGAACTGCGACTCAACAGGGACCTCTCGTGATGGCTGGAGAGTCAACGCGCCGCCCCACAAGATTTCGACCCGGTCCGCCGAAATAGACAAGTAGGGTGTGTCAAAAAAATGGCGGGGCAGTGAGCGCGCACTATGCTGAGTCCTAGATCAAAATTCGTAAATTTGTTCCTACTTTGCGGAATAATCGCCTCCCCCGTCTATGCTCTCGACGAGTTGTTTGCAGTCTATAACGCGCCGCAGGCTTTGGCCATGGGGAACGCCATGGTTGCCGACGCCTCCGGCTATCTCTCCAATTACTATAACCCCGCCGGTTTGGCCAAGATGCCCAAAAATCGGATGGAGCTCAACGCGATTGCGCTGGAAAGCGCCGCAAACTTTGCCGCCCTTGGGCAGATGGTTTCGTTAAGAAAAATCGATGTCGCTGCTTTTTTGGGCGACCTGCAAACGAGCCCCGGCACCTATAGCTACCTTCGTTACACCGCACTTCCTTCCATTGCCCTGCGTGGCTTTTCTCTTTCCGTTCTAGCTAATCATGAAACCGCCGCCCTTTCAGACGGAGGGAACGTGGACGTCAAGTCGCATACTGATATGGGACTGACTGTCGGCTTCGCGCGCAACATGGCAGGCAATCTTGTGAAGCTTGGGGTCGCTGGGAAATTTCTCATTCGTGACGAACTAAAAGGCGAGTTTGCGCACGGCATCCTCGCGACAGAAGATGACGTTGCGGCCAACAGCCGAGAAGGCATAGGGTTTGGGATCGACGTGGGACTCATGGTGACCTTGCCGATGAAGTATCTACCGAGTCTCGGAGTGGTGGCCCGAGACGTGCTAAACACTAGTTTCACTTCCTCCAACATCCTAAACTCGCAAGCCACGGGTACGCCTGATTCGATTGCACGATCGTTTGACGTAGGATTTTCGATTAACCCGCGTTTTTCTCGAATTTGGCAAACTCGTTTGTCAGTGGATCTGAAACATTTGGAGCGAACGGATCTTCCTTTCACCAAACGTCTGCACGTGGGCTTGCAACTTTTCAGTCTGGAACGAAAGCGTAAATTTTATATTTGGCTAGGCCTAAATCAGCTCTATCCGTGCGGCGGAGTCGGGCTAAATCTACCCGGCGGAAACCTAGAGTTGGTGACCTATGCGCAAGACAAAGCACCGGGGGCATTGGCGGAAGCAGACCGGCGAATCATGCTGCGTTACACAGTTGGGTTTTTCTAAATGAAGAGTGCCTTACTATTAGTTGTGCTATTTACTCTTTGGACCGCAACGAGCGATGCGCGAGTGTTGCGTTCCGAGTATGAAAGCATTCGTACACTTGGAATGGGTAATGCGTTCCTGGGGTTGGTGGATGATGAGAATGCCCTATGGTACAACCCGGCAGGTCTTGCACGAAATAAGAAGTTTGCCTTTCACGTCGCGGACCTGGAGTTGGGCGTGGATTCGGTAGATACGATGAATCGTTTCGCCGATGCGATATTTGGGGGCGATTTCGATGACGCTGTACGTACCGATATTCAGTACGCCCGCATGCGTGTGGCACCCACGTTTGTTTTTCCTAACGCCGCTTTTTCCCTATACGCGCGCGAGCAGGCCTATCTAAAGATTGAAAATCTCACGGGGTCTGAGGTGGATATCACCTCAGTGGGCGATCTTGGCGCGATAGTGGGAGCAGGCTTACCCGTTGGCCCCGATCTCTCTTTTGGCGCCTCAGTTCGGGCATTTTTGAGAAGCTCAATCGATCTCACAAAAACGCCAGCTCAGTTATTAGCAGACCTGGGTTTGGTAGATCCGAATGACTTTTTGAGCGCAGTCTACACACAACTTGAAAATGAACAACGATACGGCTTTGCAATTGGTTTAAACGCAGGAGCTCTGCTCCGAGTCCCCATAAAGGATAAAAACGTGGATTGGAAAATAGCAGCCACGGTCGAGAACGTCGCAGGAACTAGCTTTACATCCTTGGATGGATTTGACGCACCCGATAGTTTGCCGATGACTTTTAACCTGGGGACGGCATTTAACTACAAGCTTTCTAAAGACTCGACTTTTAATATTCTGGCGGACTGGCGAGACTTTTTGGGAGATGATTTCCTATTCAAGCATCTGCATTTTGGAATGGAAATGAACTTAAAAGCCTTTAGCATTCGTGCGGGTTACTATCAGGGTTCGTACACATACGGCCTTAGCTTCCGCGCTCTTCCTCACACTCGCATTCATTTTGCGAGCTACCAATGGATCGACGGTGATGCGCCCGATGCGCCTGGCCGTCGGTGGTACACCGTCCAAGCCATCATTGGCTTCAATCCAATTTAATCAAGGTCCCGTAGGCAAGATGGGATCGGCCTGGCGAAGGTCAGAATAGGTTTTAGCCAGCATTTCAATTCTTTCATTGATCTCGTTGCGATGGCCATCGCTAAGATCAGTCGCAGTAGAAAAATGTTGTACGAGGTGCAGGCGAAACTCTTCCGCTGGAAAGTCCGTTGAGCCTTCTTTGACCATTCGTAGGACTTCTTTGATCATGACGGTGTTTCCCCCAATCACCTTAATATGGGCTTCTAGCTCCCGAATCTGCCCGGCAAGTTCCTTGCGGAGCGAGGACTTGTTCGAGTTCCTGTCAGTTATTTGAATAATTCGATCATTCTTCCACTCATACTTTTGAAGAACTTCATTTGCCGGACTTTCTGTCGAGAGCTGAGCCTCTAGGGTCACGTCTTCTAAACGCTTTAGGTAGGCAACTAAACGGAGACGGTCCTTCCCGGTACTCAACACGCTGATGGGGACAGTGAGAAGGGCAGCTCGGGTGTCCACACCACGAAAGCGAAGAGAGAAGGTTTTTTTACTGGGTTCCACGGAGAGGGCCGCCAGGAAATCGCCCAAACATTGAGTGCACTCTGCGCTGGTGGGACGGGTGAGATCGGTTTCCTGCGCGCTAAAAAGGGACAAAGTAAACATCAGGCTCAGAAAGCAGACGTGTCGCATGAACCGTATCCTCTAATGGAAAAGCTATTCTAGCTACGGAAGCCGAAGATCGTCATGGGCAGCGGTGTCGAAAGGCCTATTTCTTCAAGAACTCCGCCAGTAGAGCGCGCGCCTGGTTTAAATGCTCGGGAGCAACCTGAAGGGCGAAGTCCTGAATTCCCTCAGCAGATGCAGACGTTCGGTAAGTTGCAGGCACATCGTTGGCTCCCAGAAAAGCAACCGCGCCCTGCAAGTCCGCCTCTCGAAAACCTTTATGGGTGCTGGTGCTAGCAATTGTTACCCAAGTTCCCGCCCCTTCTGCCTTAAGTTCGGCCTCGGCTCTTGCCAGTTCTTGAGGGTTCTCAACTTCTGCGCGAATGGTAGGGGACCTTTTTACAAAGCGCTTACCGGATTTGAGGATGAACCCTCCCACAGCGATAAGAAAGATGGAGGCAGAGACCACTCCGAGAAACATTTCTAGTTCCATGAGCAACCCTTTCAGCTAGCGTCGACGGCCGTATACGTCACGACGGGTGTTTGCGTTGAAGCGCCCCCGGATGCGGCTGATATCGGCGATGCGCTGCTCGGCAACGCGGTCGGCGCATCGGTACTCAGGGAGGTTCTCCTTGGCGGAATGATGAAGAATATTTTTCATTACGTAATAAATATTGCGAATCATGCGATTGGCGCGAAGTTCGTCGTAACCCTCTAACTCAATAGACACATTCATTAACCCTCCCGCATTGATCGCATAGTCGGGAGCGTACAGAATCTTTTTTTTGTAAAGCTCATCTCCGCACTCGGGGGAAGCAAGTTGATTATTTGCACTTCCCGCCACTATCTTGCATTTGAGCTTTGGTAGCGTTTTTTCGTTGATGACTGCTCCCAAAGCCGAGGGACAAAAAATGTCGACGTCACATTCGTAGATTTCGTCCGTTGAAACAACCGTTACGCCGGGGTTGTCACGGTACTCATCGCAACGCGCACTATCAATGTCACAAACAAACACATGCATCTTATTCGCAAGCGCCAAGCGCACGAGTTCGCGTCCCACATGCCCGGCTCCCTGAATGGCGATCGATAGACCATTCAAAGATTTCTTCTGCAGCTTGAACTCAACACACGCACGAATTCCCTCCATCACACCTTTCGCTGTCCACGGCGAAGGATCCCCTGAGCCACCGTGTGTGCGCGCGACACCAACCACGTGATTGGTTTCCATGAAGATATATTCCATGTCCCGCACGTCGGTACCGACGTCTTCAGCGGTGATGTAGCGTGAGTTGAGCGATTCAACGAATGCTCCGAAACTTCTAAACAAACTTTCAGATTTATCTTTCTTGGGATCGGCGATGATGACAGCCTTACCGCCCCCTAGGTTTAATCCGGCAATAGAGGCCTTGTATGTCATCCCCTTAGAGAGTCTTAAGACGTCTTCGTAAGCCTGCTGGGTATCTTCGTACGGCCACATGCGCACTCCGCCCAAAGCAGGGCCAAGAAGCGTGTTATGAATCGCGATAAGGCATTTAAGCCCCACCGCTTTGTCTTGGCAAAACAGAACCTGTTCGTGACCGTCAGATAGAAAACGTTCAATTTGCGAGCTCATAGATCCCTCAGCTTCCCCAACCACCGGGGGCCACTTTACCAAAGGGGCCCAAAAGCTCGCAAGCGCCATCTCGGACAGAGCAAGAGAGCGAGCTTGAGTTCTGCATCGGCGTTCAATAGACTGTCTTCCAATGTCAAGCACTGAGGAAAAAGCGGGCGCTTTCCCTTACACGCGCGGCGTTCACGCCGATATGTACCGGAAGAAGCTGTGGACGATGCGCCAATACGCCGGCTTTGGCGACGCGAAAGCTTCAAACGCACGTTATCGCTACTTGTTAAGTCAGGGCATTACGGGTTTGAGTATCGCTTTCGATCTTCCTACACAGATGGGCTACGACGCCGACGACTCGCACGCCTTGGGAGAAGTGGGAAGAGTGGGAGTCGCGATTAGCTCGTTGGAAGACATGAAACTTGTGCTGGAGGGGATTCCTCTGGATACGGTTAGTTCTTCCATGACGATCAACGCGACGGCTCCGATCTTGCTGGCGTTGTACGTAGCGGTCGCGCAGGAAAAAGGCGTTGGGTTAGAGAAGCTACGGGGCACGGTTCAAAATGACGTCTTGAAAGAGTATATGGCACGCGGAACGTATGTGTTTCCGCCGGGGCCCAGTTTAAAACTTGCGACTGATCTCATTGCTTATTGCAAAGAAGAACTTCCGCAGTGGAATAGTATTTCAATCAGCGGTTACCACATTCGCGAAGCGGGAAGTACAGCCGCACAAGAATTGGGACTGACTCTTTCCGATGGGCTCGCCTACGTCCAAGCGGCGCTTGCGCGTGGGCTCAAGATTGATGAATTTGCGTCACGCCTTTCCTTCTTCTTTAACGTACACAACGATTTTATTGAAGAGGTCGCAAAGTTCAGGGCGGCACGGCGTTTGTGGGCAAAATTGATTCGCGAGCGCTACCAACCTAAGGATGATCGTTCACTTTGGTTGCGCTTCCATGCGCAAACGGCGGGTAGCTCGTTAATTGCCTCGCAAGTTGATACGAACGTGGTGCGGGTGACGTTGCAGTGTTTGGCAGCCGTGTTGGGCGGCGCGCAGTCCATTCACACTAATTCCCGAGATGAAGCACTAGGGTTGCCGACAGAGGACGCGGCTACGCTTGCTCTGCGAACACAGCAGGTTATTGCTTATGAATCGGGAATTACTAAGCATGTAGATCCCTTGGGAGGAGGAGAGCTCATTGAAAAAATGACCGATCAGCTTGAGAGCGAAGCAAGAGCCCTGATTGAACAGATTGAGAAAAAGGGTGGTGTGGTGAAGTGTCTGGAAGAGGGCTTCCAACAAAAGCTCATTCAAGATTCTGCCTATCGCTATCAGATGGATATTGAAAGCGAGAAACGCATTGTTGTTGGCCAAAACAAATTCAAAAGCAAACAGGCTGAACCCACTCCTGTGTTTGCTATCGATGACAAAGTTGAGAAGGATCAGGTCGCACGGCTGCAAGCCTTCCGTGCTTCGCGTGATAAAAAGGCCTGTGAGCTAGCCCAAAAGAATCTGCTACAAGCCACCAAAGAAGAAAAAAATGTGATGCCGTTTGTTTTAGAAGCGGTGAAAGCCAAGGCGAGCTTGGGGGAGATCGTCACCACACTGGTTGGTGTCTACGGACGGCACGCTAATCAGTAAAGCGGTTTTCCGTCGGTAAGTTTCACAAACACGGTACGGAGAGCCCCCCACCCGAGAAGTATGAGAGCTGCTGTTGCTACGGTGATGTGGCAGAGCGCCGAATACTGATCAAACTGGAAAATCTCCAATAAATTAATTGCGTGGGATAAAAAGACCGCGACAATAAGCACCAACACCCAGCCGAAGCAGAACTTGTAGAAGCGTCCCAACGATACTCCTGGTGCGCAGTCTTTAAGATGACGTTTTAACATCCCCCACAGAATGGTCGCGTAAACAGCAATACCGATGCTGCCTGCTAG
The DNA here is from genome assembly GCA_041751875.1 of Bdellovibrionota bacterium. GTDB lineage: Bacteria > Bdellovibrionota > FAC87 > UBA2466 > JACKAF01 > JBGSIC01. Next base: position 58,076 of record JBGSIC010000004.1, on the reverse strand, counting down.
TGCCAAGCCTTGAAAGCCAAAGCGCTTCCCTAGGTACATGTAGAGTGGAATGCAAAGAACGCACACAATTGTGCCCATTAAGGACGGAAGCCAAGTTTTTTGTGCGGCGTAAAAGCCTCGAGAGAGAATCATTTGGACGGACCAAAAGAAAATTCCCAAGCTAAACATCTTAAGCGCGTCAGCGGTGTTATTGAGATCTTCAGGACTGAACTTGGTGGCACCGAAGACAAAGTAGGTGATGGGTTGGGCATGATCGTAAAACAAGATGGCGGCGAGCGGAGCGGTGGCCCACAGTTTTTGGATCTGGCGCAGTAGCGTGTAGGTGTATTGTTCGAAGTCGCCCTTTGCCCAGAGCCGCGAGAGGTAAGGGAAGCTTGCAATCCCCGCTGCTCCGCCAATGACCGCAACCGGGATTCGCATTTCAATGCGTGCGTAGTGTAACCAACTGATGGAGCGGGGCTCAAGAGAACTAGCGAAATATTTACTGAGCCATTCTTCTGCTACCACCATCGAAAAGCCCAACATGATGGGGAAGGTTAGCCAAAGGTAGCGCTTCATCGCCACCTTGATCGGTTCTGTGAGCGTGAACTTGGGGGCAATTTTATAACCTAGTCGTTTGAGCGCAATCCATTGCAGCAGTCCGTGACTGCAAAGTGCGCCCACGAGCACACCCACACTAAAAGCCATCACTCCCCATGTTTTATGGAATACGACGCCGAAAATAATAATGCCGAGGTTGTAAATCAACGGGGCGACGGCGGCGTAGAAAAACTGCCCATGGGCGTACTGCACGGCAATGGCTAGTCCTCCCCAATAGAAAAAGAACTGCGCGGGAAGAATGATCTTCAAGAGAGTGGAAAGAAGATCGAGTTGGCCTTCCGAAAAACCAGGTGCGACGACGACCGCAAGCGAGCGAGAGAAAATCATTCCGATAATGATAAGGGCGATCAGAATCAACCCCATGTAGGTGGCGATGCTCCGAAAGACACTATTACCCAGTTCCTTTTCCTCATCGGCGATAAACTGAGCCAGAATCGGGATGAACGTAATGCTGAGAGCCCCCGCGGCCATGAGATAGTTGAGGAAGTCGGGAATGGTAAAGGACGCCGAGTAAACGTCGGTGAGTGCGCTTGCACCAACCGTTCTGGCTAGAGCCCACTCGCGTACGAATCCAATCACCCGTGAGAGCAAGACGCTAATCACCATGATGAGCGAGGCCAGCTGAATGCTTTTTTCTGACTCGTGTGTTGCTGCTGTTGCCATGATGCGGTGTCCTGCCAGTGGTGGCGTGCTTTCCATGAAGAAAGGAGTTAAAATAGTATCAAGCCAGAGCCTGTTTCGAAACAGGTTCCGCTCTCCCTGTCATATCTCAACCCCAGCTATCTCATGAAACTATATAAGCTGCTAACCACGCGGAAATTTCTGCAAGTTTTGGTCTACAACGGTCACGGCGCTCCTTACGCGTTGCGCCTCGATGTGCCGCGAATCCTGTCCTTTCTCTCCTTATTTATCGCTCTACTTGGACTACTGTTCTTGGGCACATTGATGTTCTTCCGTGAGTACGAGATTTCGCGTCTGTTTCAAGAGCGCATCCTCGCGCTGGAAGTTTCCGGCAAGCATAAGCTTGCCAATGAAGTGGCGACCGTGGTGCCGCCTCCCGCAGCGGCCAGTTCCGGTCCTGCCCCCGCTTCTATTCCGGTAGTTCCTCCGGTGGGTGTCGTCGCTTCGGCTCCCGCTCCTGCGGCTCCCGCGATGACAACCGAACCCGCCCCTGTGGGATTACCCGCTTTCTCACCCGTTCGCGCGCGACTGACTGATTTGGGCATGGAGTGCAAAGACAAACAGTGTGCCGTTACTGTGAGTATGGTTCCTTCCCGGCCGGGTTCCGCTCAAGGCAAACTTCTTTTAGTGCTAGAAACTCAAGTCAAAAGAATCGGTACGGCAACGCATACCGACCAGACCATCAAACGGTTTATTGTCTACCCTGGCTTCGAAGAACTGGACGCCGTTTCTCCGGCTACGCTCGCGAACTTCGATGGAAAGCCCTTTAAGTTTTCAAGTGCCCTACAGTCTTCTGTCACCTTCTTCGTGGGCCAAAGCCTGATGCCGGTGGGGCTGGATGCGTATGTTTACGATACCAACGGCCAGCTTGTGACTCACCGTCGCCGCGACGCCGAGACAATCCCGTAGTCTGTTTTATTTGTGAGGTTCCCATGATTCAGGAAGCCACCTTTCCCACATTGATCGCCGAAGCTACACGCGTTTCCGGTGAAGTGACTTTTGTTTCACTCGCCCAGGTATTTGGGATGGTTGAAGGCGACGTTTTCCAACAGTCAGAAGAGCCCCTCCAGATTGGGCGCACTGGTTGGATTAGTGGATCGATCTCTTCCCAAGGTGTGGTGCTGATCGAAGGAAGGGTGGACGGGAACATTCAGTCCAAAGTGAAAATCCAACTCATGCCCACCGCCACCATCCGTGGGGTCTTAGAAGCCCCCGCTATTGAGGTTCGCGCAGGCGCCATCGTTGACGGCAGCCTGAAAATCCGCGGTATCGCCGCGGCCCCTCTAGCCCTCAAAAAGGCCGCCTAGCCTCTGGAAATCTGCCCTCCTGTAAACCCCTTCTAGACCCGGATTTAGCGGGCTTTACGACCTTCCTGTATGAAATTAAAGGTTTTTTCGGTTTTTGCCGAAACGAGTTACGATGGCCTCAAAACCTAAATTCGTTCCCCACCTTGTCGTAATCGAAGGGCAGGATAAGGGGAAAGTCATTTCGCTCGAAGAAGGTACGGTCATCATCGGCCGGTCCAAAGGCGACATCATCATTCAGGACGCCCGGCTTTCCCGTTCACATGTGGCGATTGAATTCGACAAGAAAACGGGGAAGGTGACCTTCACCGATCTTAAGAGCTTGAACGGAACCTTCCTTAACGAAGAACCTGTCCAGACCGGCGAAATAAAAGATGGCGATCAACTCCGTGTGGGAGAAACCATTTTTGACTGTCAGATGGAAGAATCGGCGCCGAAGGAACTGCACAAGAAAAGAAAAGAGCCTGAGCTTCCCAAGGAGAAGGAACCGGTTCTCGAAGGAAAAAAAACCTCCGCCTCTCCTCGAAAAGAAAAAGAAAAAGTTGCGGCTTCCGCTAAAAGCCGACCCAAGCGAGAGTCGAGTTACACCAAAATTATTCGCACCTGGTACGGAAAAGTTCCGCCTCGCCGTCGCACGCAAATGCTCGCCGGAATTTTAGTGATTTTCGGATGCTACTACTTACTTTCTGGTGGAACACCCGATTCCGCGGAGCTCTACGCGAAGATCCAGGAAGTGCGCGCGCTAGTGAAAGCGGGAGACATGGCTGGTGGTGAGCGTGCTGCCGAGGCTCTCAAAGAAAAATATCCTGACGCAGGTCCGGTCTATATCCTTTTGGGTGACTTGAGTTTGCAACGAGGTGAAGAAAGTACGGCTCTCGAACTCTACAAAAAAGCTAGCTCGCTTCCTCCTGTGGATCCGATCCTTCACGTTCATCTGATGGAAATTTATCTCCGATTCAATTTGCAAGCGAGCACGGATGAAGATCGTAATCATTGGAAAGAGCAGATGCGCGGTGAGTTTGCGAAAGTGGCCGAGGCAATTGGCGAGGCGGGTAAAAGCCTGAGCACTGCCATTACTCAAGAAAACATAAAGCCTGTCGACTTCGTAAAACAAAATCCTGCCGTTCGCGACTTGTTTGTTGGAACGGCCGAACTCTTTTTGCGTTTTAAAGAATTGGACGAACCTGTGGAGCAGATGATCCTCGTGGGACGTGCGTTGCAGAGAGACATCGCCCCGGATAGTCCAGTGGGTTTCAAACTCGAAGCACAGGTGCAGCTCAAACTAAACCAGTTAGCACAAGCCGTGGCTGCTCTTGAAGGCGCGATGAACCTGGATCAAAACGATCTCTGGGTAATCGAAAACTTAGCTTTGGCGAAGTACCGCTTGAAGGACTACGCGGGAGCGGAAACCGTTTTCAAAAAGTGGATTGGTGTTTCTCCTGACTCAGCCAAAGCTTATCTGGTGATGGCTTATTTGAAGATTAGCCAGAAAGATGCTGTCGGCGCTGTTCCGTATCTTCAAAAGGTAATTGAAATTGGTACGCGCAATCCAAAAGATCCCTATTATCCCGAAGCCCTGTACGTGGTCGGACAAGTTATGCTCCAGGCGGACCGAAAGAGCGACGCGCTTCAATATGTAACGGAATCTTGCCGCCTAGGTTATCAGGCCGGCTGCCAAAGCCCGCTCTTAGAAGGTCGCATTCCCACCAGTCCTGCCACCCGTGCCCCTCAGTCGCTGAAGAAATCTGACGTCAAACCTAAGAAGAAGTAATGCCCTTTGCTACTTGGCGCGGTGCGCCCCGTGCATGATGGGCCTGCGGTATACTTAATTCTATGCAGACAAAACTCGTGTGTTTGGGACTTTGGCTTACGTGCATTGGGGCCGAAGCCGCCATTCCCCGCTACAATCCGCTCCCCCTTCGCAATCCTTATCCGTCGCTAGGATTTGTGGAACGGGAAGGTTACTCTATCGAATTTAAAGTGGGTCCGCAGGGCACGCTGCTTTCCATTGCGACGAAGGCCGGAGTGCCCGTCGCCCAAGATGTCAGCGTCGAGCAGCTGGGGCGCAAGAGTACCCATCTTTACCGCATCGTACAGCGGGCGATTATGTTCAATCCTCCGCAAACTTTACGGCGGGGCATCCGCCCTCGTCCTCCTATCGCTTGGAACGCAAAAAGAAAGGCACCTCGATGAATGACAACGTTAAACTTGAACGCGGCGATGTTTTGCAACGGCTTGATCGCTTAGAAGCTTTGCTGGGAACGACCGTACCGGCTACAGGTTCTCTCTCTCAGTCGTGGTGGGTGGTATCTGTCGCCTTGATGGCTACTTCCGTATTCTTTTCTTATCGAAGTTTTGGCGTTCCCAACCACTACTACCAGATCGTGATGGGAGCGCTTCTTGTGGGTCTCGCCTATCACCGTGGCTCACTCGTGTTTCCGAAGCCCCTTGGTTGGCTGTTGGCTTTCTTGAACTTCACCTTTCTGTCGCTTGCACTGAAGTTGGCCATTGGTGGGGGAACGCGACTGCCGTTCTCATTCATGAAATACCCTGACCTTTCGATTCAACCCGCACCGCCGAAGTTGATTTCCGTTCTTCCCAATTGGACTGTGACCTGGCAACCCACTGATTTGGCTCTGTGGAACTTCGATCTCACCGTCGTGCAGAGCTTTCTTGTACTCTTGATGGTTCTTGCCGGAGCCATTGGTTATCAGTTTTTTGCGTCTCTAACGGCTTTCTTACTTCTCATTGTCTCAATTCCTGCTCTGGTGGACTTCGATTGGAACTGGGTTTTTCCGGCACTCGTCACGGGCGGATTGGGAATTTATCTACAGAAAAATATTCATCGCCTTTCTCTAGGCAAAACTTAGATCAAAAAAAGAGGGAGAGCCTCGCGGTTCTCCCTCTTCTCTTGTGTCAGTGAGTTTTTCCGTCTCCGGATTACGAAGCGCGTAGCTCCGTTCCACGAAAGCGTTTGACCTCTTCGCTCGCTTCTTCCTTTGTGTAGCCGTAGTGCTCTTGCAACTTGCCGGCTAGTACATCCATGTTCCCTTCCACTTGGTCGAGTTCATCATCGGTAAGTTTTCCCCATTTCTGTTTCACCTTACCTTTAAATTGTTTCAACTTGCCTTGAATTTGATCTTTGTTCATTGTTCGTTTCCTTTCCGGTTTGTCTGTGATCCCACCTCCAACCAGTGGAAAAGACCACACGGAACAAAAATGCAGGATTGGTGCCACTCAAACGTGCCTGATAAAGCGAAAGAACGCGGTGCGCAGCGAAGCTAAAAGGTTACACCTTGTCTCTTGCAGAGAATAGCGGGGTGACGATCGCTGCACAAAGTGGAGCAGAAAAATCGTATTTCTCTGGCATATGGCTTGCACTCTATTCGTATATGTTTGTGTCCATTTTTTAGGAGGTTGTTATGTTTAGTTGGGCTCTCACCTTTCTTATAGTTGCCCTAGTAGCTGGCGTGTTCGGATTTTTTGGGTTAGCCGGCACCGCAGCGAGCTTGGCAAAAATCTTGTTTTTCGTCGGGTTGATCGCTTTCGCGCTCAGCTTTGTGATGGGACGCAAGACAGTGCCATAGCATTTCGTTGTTATTTTTTAGTTGGATGAAGATCACTGAAGGCTGGGCTTTAAAGACAAACCATCTTTAAGTTCAGCCTTCAGCTTTTTTATCAAGTAGAGCTGCAACGACTTGCTGATATTGAGACCTTGAACGGTTAGGCAAACAGGCTTTGACACCGAAGTCGTCCATTCCTTTACTTCAATCGCTTTTAGTTCTCCTGTTCGCAGCCAAGGCTGTGAGATGAGGAGAGGGCCGAACACTAAATGGTCCGTGTGTCGGGCGATCGCAATCGCATTTTCTGCCTGAGAGACTTCATGGCCTCGAATACGTTGGTTCCACGAAAGCGGACAGGAATCATTTCCCGTGTAAAAACCTTCTGAAGACCAATAATTCGGCACGACGAAAGGGTATTTTTGGACTTCCTTTTCCGTTGTCTGGGTTGACAGCGGATGAGAGGCACGCGCGACGAGTTGAAAGGGCATTTTGCCTAGCGTGACCGACGCCCAGGTGCTTGGCCAAGGTAGCTGGCCCATATGCAGCGCAATTTCATAGGCTCCCAACATTCCCGAAGGCATGACGTGATCGGGTATCAGATTCATCAAACGAAAACGGGTGTTGGGATACTTGGTGGTCAACGACTGAATTATGGGAACCATGAGCCGATTAATCAGGAAGTTGATGCCGCCGATTCCAATCAAACGCTGGGGGTTGTTGGAAAGAGCGGGTCCATCGAAGGCCTTGGCCTCATGCAAAATCTTCTCCGCGTAGCCGATGAGGTTCCGCCCCTCGGGGGTGAGCATCAGCCCGGAAGCACACCTTTTGAATAGATTGGAATCCAGTTTCTTCTCAAGCCGCGTAAGTATTTTTGAAACATGGCTGGGTGTCAGGCTTTTTGCACGCGCAACGGAACGCAAGGTTTGGCTCTTGCTTAATTCCGTAAAAACGTCGAGTTCGAATAGGGTGATGTCCTTCATGCAGGCCCGATATTAGCGGAAATAAATGCCGGGAACTCTTTTTTTTCGTAGCGAGCTGGTCGTGGCCCTATGTGACCATATGAACGATTCTTAAGAACAGTTAAAGAGCCGGCTTAAGGAGTCCAGCCACTACCCAACGCTTTCCTGGGTAGCAACCGCCCAAGTATTTCCGCTGGGGTCTTTGAAACTCCCGCGCCGATCGGAGTCCCCCTCCTTTACCATGGGTTTTTTCACAATCGTTGCCCCATTCTGGATAGCTAAATCGAACACCTCGTCTACGTTCTGCACGTAAACATGGAGGAGGGAATCGAAGGCAGGAAATTCAGGGCTACAATCGCCCAGCATCACGACCGAGTCATCTATTTGAACCTCAATATGTCCAATTGTTCCATCGGGCATATCGTAACGGCGCAATTCCTTTGCCTTAAAGACCTTGGTTAGGAATCCCACCAGATTCGAACAGTTGTTGACGATCAAGTAGGGCGACAAAGAAGTGTAGTGCGTGGGCTTAAAATTAGGTTTCACGCTCAGGAAAATACCATGCGAAAGGGCGGCGGAAAAGACACGATCGAGCCGCGGGTAGACCCTCCGGTATTTGGCGCCCCCAACCGGTTTCGAACCGGTGTTTTCGCCGTGAGAGGGCGACGTCCTAGGCCACTAGACGATGGGGGCACTGCTTAAGAGCCTCGATTTGTTACCACAAATACCCTCAATCCCAAAGAGCCTTCTACCCAGCGAAGCGCCTGTGGTAGGGTGTTTTGAATGTTACCTACGTCTTCTGAAATCACCTATTTCGTTGAAGTGGCACAAACTCTCAATATCTCCCGTGCGGCAGAACGCCTCGGGGTTAGCCAGCCTACGCTCAGCTTGGCGATCAAGCGACTGGAAGACAGCTTTGGTCTTCCGCTTTTGCTTCGCACGAAATCGGGAGTGAAGCTCACCCCGGCTGGCGCGAAGTTTCAAAAGCACTCTCTTGAACTATTAAGGGAGTGGGAACGTTTGCGTGACAGCGCGGTGAAGGATGAATCTGAGCTCCGCGGTACTTACACGGTGGGGTGCCACCCTAGCGTTGCCTTATACGCACTTCCTGCTTTTCTGCCCGATCTTCTTTCAGAAAATCCAGGTCTGGAAATACGCTTGGTTCACGATCTTTCTCGGCGAATTACCGAGGACGTCATCAGTTTCAAGATTGATTTTGGCATAGTCGTGAACCCCTGGAAGCATCCCGATCTAGTGATTCGCCAGTTATGCAAAGATGAAGTGACACTCTGGTCGTCGCCTAACAGTAAGAGCCCCGAAGCCGATTTGGAGAAAATGCTCCTTTGTGATCCAGACTTGCTTCAGACCCAAGCTATTTTGCGCCAGCTATCGAAAAAGAAAAGTAAGTTTGGGCGGATGCTGACCTCTCCGAATCTAGAAGTCATAGGAGAGCTAGTTTCCACGGGAATGGGAGTGGGAATTTTGCCGGGCCGGGTGGCACGAAGATTCAATCTCAAACCGTTTCCCATCGGAGTCAATTTCTTCGACCTTCACTGTCTCGTGTTTCGCGCTGATGCTCAGAAATCCAAAGCCAGTCGCGCGATTGCGAAATTCATCGAAACCCACGTTATTGAAAACTGAAAGTAGGACGTTCCCAGGCCGTGGCCCAGGAACGCATTAGGCGTGTCCTCCGATAGGTGTTCTGCTGTGCCAGTATTGAATATCCCATCTCCTTCGTCCTCCGCGGTCGCCATCCTCAACGACCCTTGGGGGTTGCTTGCGGTGGCTTCCTTGTGCGTCCTCGGAACTGAGATATTCAACACTGTCTCGCGACGAATACCTATCGAAGGACACGCCCCGTAAGTTTAACGTCGGCGTACAGAATCTATTTCAATTTTGAAGAAACCGACCTTGGAATTCGCCTCAAATCCTCCAGTGGCCGGGGCAGGTTGAAAATCGATAACGACCTTCGCTTGGTCCGTAGGCGAGAGCGCCTGCAGGATGGCATCCTTATCCAGCAAATTTTGTTCGCTGGCGGTATTTGCTTTGAAATACATCTGGGTGGTTAGGTCATGAAATCCGCGTCTCATCACACGAAAATGAATATGCGCGGGGCGCATCCAATCATCGGTTGCAGGGTAATGACCCGGAACAATGGTTTTAAATTGGTACTGTCCGCGCGCGTTTGTTGTGGCACGGCCCCAATACTGAAAATTGGGGTCGATGGGTAGGGGGTTGGGATCCGTCGGATGATTGTAGCGGCCGTTGTCCCCCGCTTGCCAAAGTTCCACCAGAGCGTTGGAAACCGGTTGATTCTGTTCATCCACGACTTGGCCATTGAGGTAAATGATCTGCCCTTTGGCCTTTGCTCCATTGGGTGACTTGCGAGTGAGATCGGTATCGAGGTTCCCCGGATGGAATGGGCCCTCCGTCTGCGGAGGGGTCAACCCAAACGCGCTGAAAGGAATCATCCCCAATACCGAACCAATAACTGACGTTTTTAAAACCTCGCGCCGTGAAACTGTTTTCATATTTTTGGCCTCCAAGTAGTTGGGTGTTTTGCCCATGAGTTAAAGTTACGGGGGGTTTAGGTATAAGGAAAATTAAAGGTTGGTATTTCTGCGATAGGCTGAAACTATATCGGTCAAAGGGATCGAGGTGGGGGCGGCGAAGCTTCGCCTGGTACGGTCTTTAAGGGTTGCCGTTTATTGGATTCAGGATATAAGGAGTCTCATGAAATCCGTGTTTTTGATGGCTTTTCTGGGATTAGCGGGGTGCACCAGCACTCAGCTCATTGAATCGCCCAAGACCGCGTTTGTAGCGCAGAACGAAGTTACCCAGCCCCCTGAAATCCTTTGGACGAGCCGCACGGTTACTAAGCCGTTCGATTATCTGGGCCGGGTGAAAGTGCGTGGCTGGTCGTACAAAGGGGCGCTTCAACGCTTGATAGACGGAGGGCAAAAGCTCCATGCCGATGCCATCACCGATATTCATTTTCGCCCCGTTGGTTTTTTGAGTGAGATGGAAGCCTTTGCCATCAAGTTTAGGAATTAGGCCCCAAGATGAGTGCAGTAAAAAAGTTAGCGATTCTCACCGGCGGCGGTGATTGCCCCGGCTTAAACGCCGCCATCCGCGCGGTGGTTCAAACCGCTATTCACCACAACCTAACCGTTGTAGGAATCCCGGACGGATTTAAAGGCTTGCTCGAAAATAAGTTTGTTCCACTTTCCTTGCAAAATACGACTGGGATTCTGGCCAAGGGCGGCACCATTTTGGGTTCCTCCAACGTCGACACGCCTTTTTCGGTTCCGGTGGTAAAAAACGGCAAGAAGACTTACGAGGACCGCTCCGAAGAAGTCATTAAGAACCTCCGCGAAGCCCGCGTGGACGCCATGATTGTCGTGGGTGGCGATGGTACCCAAGCGATTTCTCACCGGCTCAACGAACTGGGAGTGAAAATTGTAGGCATTCCCAAGACGATTGATAACGATTTAAACGGCACGGAATTCACGATTGGTTTTTTTACCGCAGTGGGCACTGCGGTTGAGGCTCTCGACAAATTGCACACAACCGCGGAATCTCACCAGCGCATCATGGTGGTGGAGGTCATGGGCCGCAACGCGGGCTGGATTGCTTTGTTTGCGGGCTTAGGCGGCGATGCGGATGCGATTTTGATTCCTGAAATTCCTTTCGATCTGAAAAAGGTCGCTGAGGGTCTCAACGATTCTTATCACTCCGATAAGCGTTACTCGATTGTCGTGGTCGCAGAAGGGGCCAAACCCGTCGGTGGGGAAGTTACTGTTCGGCAAATTATCGAAGACTCTCCGGAGAAGGTTCGCTTGGGTGGAGTAGCCCATCAAGTGGCGGCCGAATTGGAACGACTTACAAAGCGGGAAACCCGAGCGATCGTCCTAGGCCATTTGCTAAGGGGCGGTTCACCCGTGGCGTTTGACCGCGTACTGGCAAGTCGTTTTGGAGTCGCCGCCGTAAATGCGGTGATGGAAGGCCGTTTTGACTCAATGATTGCTTACCAAAACGATACGGTGACAGTGGTGCCTTTAGAGACAGGTGCCGGCAAGAACCGATACGTCGATCCTGACTCTTTTTTTCTAAAGGCAGCGAAGAAGAGAGGGATTCTCTTCGGGGACTAACCCTGCTTGGCGATTTTCCGCCAGTACTCCTGCCCCTCGGGCGGTAGCCTGTCGATCGGATCTTGATACTCATAAAGTTTATCGATCACTTCCGGGGTGTCCCATTCAATTGAAGTGAGGTAATTCTTCTTCCAATAAGAGATTCCCTTCACCCGATCATAATGATCCACTTGATGTACCCACCGTTTGCCCACGAACGGAACGTCACACAGCAAACGGGGGGTCGAAAATCCTGGCAAGTAACCCATGATGGAGTGTTGCAGGTACTGGGCTTGCTCCAAAGATAGTCGCCAATGCTCTGAGTTCGGGATCATATCGCACATGTAAAAGTAGTACGGGACGATACTGGCATGATCGACCAGCCTAAAACATAAATCCAGTAGCGCTTCCGGCGTGTCGTTCACCCCACCGAGCAGCACCCCTTGGTTACGGACTGCGCGATAGCCCATGGAAAGAAGATCTCTGGCGACTTCGCAAACGTTGTGCGTAAGCGAATTGACGTGATTGATATGGGTGTGGACGGCGATGGAAACACTTTGCTTATTCGCACGAACGGCGAGTTTTTCCATTACTCTACGCACATCATCCTGCTGAAAGTGCTGAGGGATGCCCATCAGGCCTTTGGTAGCAAGCCGGATGTCGCGGATGTGTTCGATGTCCAGAAGGCCATTGATAAAGTGATCGAGCGTTGCCGCCGGTAGATTGGCAATGTCGCCGCCAGAAACGACCACGTCACGTACCGTGGGATTTCCCCGCAGGTAATCCAAAATAAGGCCGTGACGATCTTTCTGAGGGATCGCAAACTTTCGTTTCTCAACTTGAGGGACACTTTGTCCGACCAGATCCATACGCGTGCAGTGCCCACAATATTGTGGGCACGTGGAGAGAAGTTCCGCGAGCACCTTGGTCGGATAGCGATGGGTCAACCCTTCGACAACCCACATGTCCATTTCGTGCAGACTATCGCGTGTCGCGTAAGGATGTGTGTGCCACTCCTTCAAACGATCCGAGTACATCGGAATCATGTAGCGACGGATAGGATCCTTTACAAAATTCTTTTCATTGATGGTGTTGATCATCTGAGGCGGCACCATCATCGACATGGTGGAGCGCTCGGCTTGATCTTTTAAAATGTCATTTGCCCACTCATCGGTGAGGGAATCGCCCATCACTTCTTTGAGCTTTTTTACTGACTGAACGAAGTTGCGGCGCTGCCATAACGCGGAGTTCCACTCGGCGTCGGTAACATTCTTATAACCCGGGAGACGGCGCCAATCGGGGTCCTGAAAGTCAGAGTAGTAGCGGTAGAGGTATGGCTGCTTGGCGGATGAACTTGTGGCAGCACCTGCCGCCTTCTTTTTGATAACGTTTTCTCCCATGACATTTCCCCCGTAACCCACAGACACCATACCTAAAATCCCTGCATATGCCAAAGGTTGACAAGCGGCGACGCCTCAACGACTCCCATGGGATGGAAAGCGTGGAGAGACAATCCCAGAGGCCTTTGGGGACTGACGAGGAGAACTGGCGTGCCGAGTGGGCAGCCTGCCTGCAGAGTGCGGATGATTTAGTAGCTTGGGGACTTCTTACGCCTGAAGAAACACCCGCTTTTGAGAAAGTGACCGAACGCTACGCTTTCCGTTTGCCGCGTTACTACGCTTCTTTGATTGATTTTACGGATGAGGCTTGTCCCATTCGTTTGCAGGCGATCCCTCAACCTGGAGAGCTCGAAAACGCTCCTGGTTTTGTGCCGGATCCCTTGTCTGATCTTAAGCATCAAGCCGCTCCTCGGATTACTCACCGGTACGCTAACCGCGTGCTTTTGCACCTGACTACTAACTGCTCGATGGTCTGCCGGTATTGTTTTCGCAAGACACTCTTAAATGAGCAGAGCCATAGTTTTTTAGCTGGTCGGTTGAACGAGGGACTGGACTACATCGGAAAACACCCCGAGATCAGAGAAGTCATTTTTTCTGGCGGCGACCCACTGATGGTTTCCGATGAGGCCCTCGAACAGACGCTAAGAGAATTGGGCAAATTGGTGCACGTGCGACGCCTGCGTTTTCATACGCGTGTTCCGGTGACTTTCCCGATGCGCATTACAGAAGAACTCTGCCATGTCCTTTCCCGCTCACCTCTGCCGACGGTCGTGGTGAATCATTTCAATCATCCACGCGAAATCACCTCACAGAGTATTCGCGCGCTGAACCGACTTAAAGCGTCTGGAGTAACCCTTCTCAACCAGTCTGTGCTACTGAAAGGCGTTAACAACGACAGTGCTACGCTCCACACACTGAGTGAGCGTTTGTTTGAAGTGGGCGTCCTACCTTATTATTTGCACCACCCCGATTGCGCCTCCGGCACGTCTCATTTTTGGGTGTCTTTCGAACAGGGCGAGAAGATTTATGAACGGTTGCGCGAGGGATTGCCGGGGTATCTGGTGCCTCGCTATGTCGTAGATCAGGTGGGTACCCCTTACAAACGTCCCGTGCGCGAAAGAGGTTTTCTTCAACTATGAAACTTAAATTATTCATTCTCTGTCTTTGGTTTTGCCGAAGCGGTCTTGCCGTCTCCATTCCTTGGATCGATATCGCCGATACCATTAATCCGGGTACGGCGGATTACATTCTTTCTCGGATTGCCGAAGCGGAGCAGGAAAAGGCGCCTTATTTGGTTTTAAGGCTCGATACTCCCGGGGGATTACTCTCAGCGACCCGTGAAATTGTGCAGGGGATGCTCAACTCCCCTGTTCCCATCGTGGTCTACGTCGCCCCGCAAGGAGCGCAGGCAGGATCAGCGGGAGCGTTAATTACCTTTGCCGCTGATGTGGCTGTGATGGCGCCGGGTTCGAATATTGGGGCCGCGCACCCCGTCGTGGGCGGTGAACAAAAAGTAGATAAGGTGATGACTGACAAAATGGCGAACGACACCTCCGCGTTTGCCGAGAGCTTAGCTGTGACCAAAAAGAGAAACGCTGCTTGGGCGATACTCGCGGTCAAAGAAAGTGCTTCAATCACCGCCGAGGCGGCGCTGAAAAACAACGTGATTGATTTGATTGCGGCTGATTCCGGTGAGCTTGCCGATAAACTGAAGGCCTACCCCTTGCGTGTGGCGAAGGGACAAACCAAGCGGTTGCCAGCGGAAACGCCCACGTTTGAGAAACGCGAAATGAATCTCAAACAGCGGTTTGTGTCCTTCTTTTCCAATCCCAATGTTGCCTACATTCTTATGTCTTTTGCGGGGCTGTGTTTCTGGGTGGAACTCACGAATCCGGGATTGCTGTTTCCGGGAATACTGGGAGCTATTTGCGCCATACTGAGCGCCGTCGCCTTTCAATTTCTGCCCATTCATTGGGGAGCGATGTCCTTTGTGATTTTGGGCTTGGTTTTGATCATCGCGGAAGCCTTTGTCCCTTCATTCGGGGCTTTAGGCCTAGGGGGAATTGTCTCTTTTATTTTTGGTTCGATCTTTTTGATGGATACTTCGGTGCCGGCTTTGCAAATTTCTCTCTACGTCATTCTCCCTATTGCTTTGATCTTAGGCTTAAGTGCATTGGTTCTGGTGCGCTTGGTGTGGAAGTCGCGTCGTCTGCCGATTGCCTCTGGGACCGAAGCTCTACTGGGCCTTCGCGCTCAAGTGCGCGAACCCGTGAGCAAAACCCATCCCGGGAAGGTATTTGTGGAGGGCGAACTCTGGAATGCTTGCACTGAGCGGGAGGATGTCCTTGGTGTAGGGACTGAAGTCGTGGTTAAAGAGGTGCGGGGTTTGCTGCTGGTCGTGGAAGGGACATGAGAGTTTTATTGAGTGGAGTCGAGTCATTAAGTTGAGGAGTAACAAATGGAATTTTTAAGCTTACCTTTCGCCCTAGGTCTTGTGGTCTTAGTTCTGCTTTCTGCAGTAAAAGTGATTCGAGAATATGAGCGAGCCGTCGTTTTTCGGTTGGGCAGACTGTTGGGGCCGAAGGGCCCGGGAATGATCATCGTCATTCCAGGCATTGATCACATGGTGCGCGTCAGCCAGCGCATTATTACCACTGATGTGCCTACACAGGATGTCATCACAAAAGACAACGTTTCCATCAAAGTAAACGCTGTGATTCTTTTCCGCGTCGTGGATTCAGTCAGAGCGATTAACAATGTGGAAGATTATCTTGAGAGTACTTTTCAGTACGCTCAAACGACATTGCGCTCCGTGCTCGGTGCAGCGGAACTAGACGAAGTACTAGCGGAACGCGAAGCGCTGAACAACAAAATCCAGCAAATCTTGGATCAGCACACAGAGCCGTGGGGAATTAAGGTTTCAGCGGTGGAAATTAAGCAGGTCGACTTGCCCGCCGAGATGCAAAGAGCGATGGCACAGCAAGCGGAAGCCGAAAGACAAAGGCGCGCGAAAGTCATCGCGGCCGCTGGCGAATTCCAAGCAGCGGAAAAGTTGGTGGAAGCAGCCCAGCGCATGGAGAAGGCTCCGGCGGCGTTGCAGTTACGCTATTTGCAAACGCTCTCCGAAATTGCTTCGGAAAACAATTCCACAACCATATTTCCCATTCCCATCGACCTGTTTAAGCCGTTCTTGGAGCAGGCGAGAAAGTCAGCCTCTCCGCCTAAAGACGTGTAAACCGGGCTGTGCGGGGTAACGTTAGAGCTTTGTCTCGTAAGGAAGTACAGGTTTTCCGCGCTTTGCTTTTAGATAGCCGACTAAACCCAAGACAAAAGTACCAATGGAAGCAAGAAGCAAGACTGCGTCGATGACTACCCAGTTTAGGGCTTCTTCCGTCGATAAACCTACAACGGTGGCGATAAACATTAAGGGTGACAGAACAATCAACGCGAGAGCCGCTTTTTCTTTTCTTGCCCGGTGCGTTTGAAAAACAATGAGACAGTTGGAACAAAAAGGAACTCGAATCGCTCCGACCAAACTTAAACAATCGCCGCAATAGGTTTTGCCGCATTGTTTACATGTTTGAAGAGAAGCGCGTTCTGGATGTTCGAAGCAATATTGGTTCATAAGTTTCTTTCTGGGAATTTTGAAGATTCACCGACCTGATTGAGCATAGTCAGAAAGGCCGTGGCACCGGCGGCAAGACCTGCGGTCACAAAGCCAGCACCGCTGGCAAAATAAACAACGACTGCCACAAGAACCAAAGCACCGATGAAAAATACCGCAACCCTATTCCAATTTGGTGAGACAGGACGCCAATCGTAAATATACACGGGAGCAGGTTGTAGCCGGCGTAGCTCTTCGCCCTCAACGGTAACGTCGAACCCAAACTTGCCTTCAAAGGCGAAGCCCTTGTAATCGCCTTTAATTGGTTGTTGGGTGCAAGAGAATTGAATTTTGGTGGGAGAAATTACTTTCGTCGTTACCACGAGGTTGCCGCCGCCCGGCGTTTTTATATTAGCGACCGCCGCGAAATTCATCGTGAGCTTTCTGGTCTTGAGATCGAAGTCTACACCGAGGTCGTTGTAAAGACTATTTGCCGCTGTCGTGGCTTCATTCCTATATGACGCCTCGATCGAATGAAGGTTTTTTACCGTAAACGCTTTTAAAGTGTCTTTCTTTTGGATGGTGATTGAAGCTTTCAGCTTCAAGGTAATGGTAAGTAAGCCGGTCCGGACAACGCGGGGATGATTATCGGGAAAGTTAAATGTATAGGCCGGAGCCACAACAGCCGTTGCGGGTGCGCGCCCTCCACCACTTCCGAAACTCTTCCCAAACGAGGGGAAAGGCTTTGTATCTAGGGATGGCAGCTTGAGGCTTTGTCCGATGAAGAGAAGATTTGGGTTGCTAATACGGTTGGTATGGGCGAGCAAAGACCAAAGCTTTTCGTCGCCGTATTGGTTGCGGGCAATATTAGCTAAGCAGTCTCCGCTTTGAACGGTGTAACGATCCGAGCGCGGTGCTCGTAGGCTGGTGGCAGCCATCTAACCTCCAGTAGTGTGTGAACTCCCTAAAGGGAATATTGCAACGGGCGTGCCAGGGGATTTAAGGCTACGTTTTGTTTTGGTGAAGCACCTTTTTCTCAAATATGAGAATTCCCTTAGCGGGAAAAGAGATTGCCAACAGAGCCGCCAAACCTTTTCCTAAGACGAAAAGCTGCTGCCAGAGCGGATTTTGGGCTCTTAACTGTTCACGTGAACAGTTCGTATGGCAAGTCTGGTGGAGGACAAAAAAAAGGCCCGCTCGGTGGCGGGCCCTTTTAGTAAAAGTTAAAGTTAGTGTTTTTTGGAAGCCTTCTCGTCCTTAGGAACAGACGTCGGATCGGCTGCCTGCGCGACTTTCTTGTCGATTGCTGCTGGTGGCGTGTACACGCCATCCTTCGCCAGCTTTGCCTCAAGAACCTTATAGATTTTGGTGAAAATCTTGGGGTTTTCTTTGAGGAAGATGCGGGTGCTGTCTCGGCCTTGGCCCAGACGCTCACCTTCAAAGCTGAACCACGAACCGCTCTTATCCACGACATTGTAGTTCGTCGCCAGATCCAGCAAGTCGCCTTCACGCGAAATGCCTTCGCCGTAAATCATGTCGAACTCTGTTTGCTTAAACGGAGGCGCCATTTTATTTTTCACGACTTTCAAACGAGTGCGGCTACCGATCACTTCTTCGCCTTTTTTCAAAGCCGAGATGCGACGGATATCCAACCGTGCTGAAGCATAAAACTTGAGCGCGTTACCACCGGTGGTGGTTTCAGGATTGCCGAACATGACGCCAATTTTCATACGCAGTTGGTTGATAAAAATAAGCGCCGTTTTGGATTTGCTCACGCAACCTGTTAGCTTACGAAGAGCTTGTGACATCAGACGGGCTTGAAGACCCATATGAGAGTCGCCCATTTCGCCTTCGAGTTCCGCGCGAGGCACGAGAGCCGCAACCGAGTCGATGACAATGACATCAATGCCACCGCTTCGAACTAAGATTTCCGCAATTTCTAAAGCTTGCTCACCAGTGTCCGGTTGGGAAATTAAAAGGTCTCCCACATTGACCCCAAGCTTCGTCGCGTAAGCTACATCGAGCGCGTGTTCTGCATCGATGAAAGCTGCGACACCACCGTTGCGTTGCGCATTGGCGGCTGTCATGAGTGCGATGGTGGTTTTACCAGACGCTTCAGGTCCAAAAATTTCCGTTATGCGACCGCGAGGCAAACCGCCCACGCCCATCGCAATATCTAAAGATAAGCAACCCGTGGAAACAACGCCGGTACCAAAGTTCGGGTGAGTCCCATCCCCGAGCTTCATGATGGAACCTTTTCCAAACTGCTTTTCAATACTGAGTAATGCGACTTCTACTGCTTTTTGCTTATTTGTAGACTCTAAGTTCTTCGTAGATTCTATGTTTTCCATTGGTGTCTCCTTAAAAGTTGGCTCGGACCATGAGGTGTAAAAGCACGTTTCCGTAGATGCCAGCCGCTACATCATCGAGCATGACGCCCCAACCGTTCTTCAGTTTCTGATCGAAATAATTAGCAGGGGGCAGTTTGACGATATCGAAGAAGCGAAAAACAAAGAAGCCAACGATCAAATAGTACCCTGTCACAGGGATTCCTATCATAGTCACCAGTATCCCGACAATTTCATCGAGCACGATTTTAGAAGAATCCGCTTCCTTCCACTCACTGCAAAACTTATCTGACAAACGCACTCCCACAAAAAGAAAAACTAGACACAGTGCGACATGAATCCAAAGAGGAAGGGGAATGAACCAAATCAGAAGGGCGCCTACGAGAGTTCCCATGGTCCCCGAGGCAACAGGGCTGTAGCCTGAAAAGAGGCCGGTTAAGAGCGCTAGTTCACCTAGACGGCGGGCTTTCATAGGGGGCCACCATAGCCTCCCGGGGCTTGGCCCTCAAGCGTTTATGGGGAGCGTGACTACAGACTGTAAGTCACACCCACAACCGTTCGGAAGTAAGGGAAACCCGAAAGGTCTAGACCAGTGGAGCCTGGGTCGACACTGACGTAAACCAAGTCCAGGCCGCCTGAGATTTTAAATTTACTGACTCCAAAAGTGATTCCCAGTCCGCCGTAGAACGCGGCTTTCATTTTTAGTCCATCAAAAGGTGCCGGGAGATCGGTGCTCAGCTTTCCAATTCCTGCTCCCGCTTTGATATAGAGAGGGAAAAAAGGAGGCGCGAGAAAGATTTCAGCGGAAGTCAGAAAGACTTTAAACTTTCCGCTCGCGTTTAAGGGTTGGCCGAAGAGGTCCTGTCCTGAAGCGGTTAGAGTGCCGGTGTTGTCCGAACCGAGCACCACGCGGACGGCAAAGACATCGCTGAGTGAATAGCCGCCGTAGACTGATCCCAAGCCGAAGTTCGCCGACGTGGTTACGCCCGAACTGTTTTTGGGCAAGTAAAAGAAATCGAAGACGTTGACGTTAGCGCCAACCTGAAAGCCTGCGTGCGCGGCGGGTGCTAAACCCAAGAGTAGTACCAATGCCAA
Organism: Bdellovibrionota bacterium; assembly: GCA_041751875.1. GTDB lineage: Bacteria > Bdellovibrionota > FAC87 > UBA2466 > JACKAF01 > JBGSIC01. The sequence continues at coordinate 38,392 of JBGSIC010000004.1, read as the reverse complement.
TAGATGCTTTTTCATGATGATCTCCTAGGATACATAAAAGGTGTCAGGTCACTTTTGGTATTTCATCCCAAAAGTGCACAGACACCTAAACTTCCCCGCCTAGTTCCTTGCGGAAAGCGACGACATAACGACTAAAGAACCCTTTGAGGTAGTTCTTGATCATTGTGTTCGTGGTGCTCGCCTTTTGCATTTTCAGGTGCAACTCTTCTTCGATCAAGATGCCGCCCTGATAAGGAATCATTCGCGTGTTTTGATAAAGGTGTTTCACCTTGTCTTGATGACCGACAAGCGTGTTTTTAATCAGTGCTTCTTCATCCGGTGCAGGGGCATAAGTGACTTTTTGTTCGCCTTCGCCGTCCATGTAGAAAGTAGCAAAGCCGACTTTCACTTTCAGATTCAAGCTGTACTTGAAGTTGGTGCGGTCGTTGTTGATGCTAAGTGTTTGCGCCGCTTCCACCTCATCAAACATATCGACGTACTTCGGATGATTTACAGCGAGTTCGATATAGGCATCAGAGGAAACGTTGGCGAAGTAAGTACGCTGGAAGATGTGGTACTCATCCCCGGTATCCTTAAGAGTTTCAAGGACAGTCTCGCCTTGAAGCGCCTTTGCTAAGGTAGCGTCGTCGAAGCCCTCGGGATTACCCGCGAAGCTCGTCGCCGAAAAAATTAAAAGTGTACCAAGAACCCCAAAATAGAAACGTAACGCTGACATGAAAGCCCCCTCCCATACCAAACCATGTATGCGCACCAGCCTGTCACCGGGTACGAAGGTCGTCAAGTAACCGCTGCAACGCAGGGTGACAACTCCTCCGGCATTGGATAGTCTATTTTTTACATGGGTAAAAACAAACGGCTTTATTTCAGTATCTTCCTTTTTGCTCTTTTAGTGACCTCATCTTGCGCTTCCAAAAAAGTGCAAGGGTCGCTAGCGGTAAGTCCCTATGACTTACCGGATGCAGACATTGGGGAAAAGGGAGCCGATAAAGCTTTGGGCGAACCTTTGCGCCAACGTGCTCAAGCGCACTACCTACAGGGCAATTTCTTAGGAACCATTCAGGACATTGAATTGTACTTGGCTCTCAATCCCGAGAACGAGGACGATTGGATCGAGCACATTCTCTATTATTGTTACATGGCGGTCGGTCGCTATGAAGAGGCTTTCAAGCTCGCTGGTGTGCTGGTGCAGAAACGCCCTTATGAGTTTTTATCGTACCAGCAGGTGGGGCTCGCGCAATTGTGGATGGGCCAGTATCCGGGGGCCGTGGAAAACTTCCAGCGTGCACTGGAGTTTGAGGGGCGCCAGCCCCAGGTCTTTTTCTTTTTAGGTTTGAGCTACTCGCAGCTGGGAGATAACAAGAAGAAGGAAGAAGCCTTCGCTTCAGCAGAAAAAGAATACGTAGAAGTGCTCAAAGCCAATCCCGCCGATTTTAATTCCAACTACGAACTGGCCAAACTTTATCTGTTTTGGGAAAAATCGGTTTCAGAAGTGCCACGTTTACTTGCGGCTGCCAAGAGTGCGCTCAGCACACGTCAAGCCGATGAAGATATTCTAAAAGAGGAAAAACTCTACTTGGAGTTTCATCTGCCTCTCCTCTACGGTATCTACTTTTACCAGGGGGGACGTTACGCAGAATCGATTGAGCAGCTAACTACTGCGATGGCGGCGACCCCGACGGGAATGCGCGCTGATCTAGCCGAGATAGAGTTTTACCTGGCGAGCAACTTTGAAAAAATCAATCAGCTCCAGAAGGCGCAGACTTTTTTCCAGCGAACAGTGAAAGATGATCCTACGGGAATCTATAGCGCAAAAGCCAAAGGCGCGCTTCGTGGGTTGGCGTCTCAGAAATCTCCGCGGAAATAATTTAAGTGAAATAAATTTTTCGGACTTGAGCCAAACGCTTATAAGCACGGTCGTACTTCATGAAGCGTGAGCCCAACCCCGTATCATTGGGATTGAGATCCGGGTGGTACTTCTTGGCAAGTTCTCGGTAGCGGCTGTGAATGGTATTCCAATCCCGCACGTTCGCTGCTCCGAGAATAATCAAAGCATCTTGTACATCCGCCGGTAAAGGAGCCGGACCGGAATAGGTGAACTCGCGTGGCTTGGTGGCTGGCGCTTTGGGGCGCGGCAGTTCTTGGTGCTGTGAGTTCGTGCCCGCCTTCGGTCCAATTCCCAATTGCGAAAGAATCAAATGAATAGCCCCCACCACGGTGACTTTTACAAACCAAACCACCACACCCAATAGGACGGTGGGGATACTGACAAAACTCCACTCCTCGGTGTTGGAAAGCCGGTTCTCCAAAAAACCGGGTTTGTAGTAGGTGTAGTAAAAAGCCCAAAAAAGCAGAAAGCCGAAAGGAAAGACCACGCCCGAAGGCATCAGAGTGATGAATGATTCGGCAGCGTATTCCAAGAAAATGAACGGGATCGCAGAAAGGTAGACGTTGTAAAACGAATCTCGGCTGTCGACCCACTGTGTGGGATCGTTGCTGTCTTCATTTTCTTCCATGTCCCAATGACCGGACTTTCCAGGTAGGGAAGGCCGAGGACTCGACGAAGAACGAAGGGGGCGGTGTTCAGTTCCCATAGGCTTTAGGTATCCGAAATCTGTGCCAGAATTTCAGCCGTCCCAACACACAAGAAATGTGCGTCGGATTATCAAAAAGAGAGCAAATTACCTAACTGTTTGTAAAAATTAGGTTTTAAGGTGTCAGTGAACTGCCACTTCGAACAAACTCACAAAAGATGAATGTTTCCAATTAGTTGAAGCAGCCTAAATCCGAATTTACTTCCGTGATTGAAACTGAAACCTGGGCCTGCATCCTGTCCCCTGACGAAAACTCCAAAACCAACAAGGCTTCTATTTTTTCGCCTATTTCTCGCGCCGCTTTAAGCACTTTAATTGCACCTCTTCGGATTTTTTTACCTTTCCATTTTGTTCCCTTGAGTTCAAAGAAGAAGGGCATGCCTGTTTGTCGAATACGCAGTTCCACACTTAATGGGTCGCCGTTTGGTGCGGGGGAGCTGAGAACATACCATTTTCCTACTGTTGCCGCGGTGTCAAAGCCGACACCGACATAATTTCCCGTTGAATTGGAAAGCGGGTTACCGCCATCACTAAAAGCCAAAACCAGCGAATCCTCTTGCACGCACTGGCCAGGCAAAGCGTAGGCACGCTTTGCGGCGGATCGTTTTGGAAAGCTAAGGTTCGTTTGAAGTTCCCCTTCGGACTCTGATTCGTTGGCGCATCCGGTTGCGAGGAGAACAAAAGAGACAAGGAGGAATATATGCCGTATGTGTTTCACATACGACTAATGAGCAAAGCTAATGCCAACCTGTTTTAGGCTCGGAAAGGCTTCGGTAGTTGTCGGCAGAATCTACAGAAAAGCTGGGAAGTTGGAAACATGAGCAATCTAAAGGGCTTCTCGTATGCAGAGTGAATACAGAGCTTTGTGCAAGGTGTGAAGCAATTTGACTAGAAGTAATAAAGAAGGCCCAAGTAGGCCGTCGTGGTGGTCTGCGTGGAAGAAGTGATGGGAAGTGGGCGAGTGCCGAGACCATCGAATTCCGCGCTGTTGTGACTGAGCTGCACACGGGCTTCGAGGTCAACGACAGAGTTAAATTTATAAAGTGCGCGCACAGAGAGATCGAACGAAGAGGCGCCCAAAACTTTCCCGCTATCTAAGGGGCTTTCGCTGACGGAATTTAAAAGATTCGCGTGCACATCAAATCCCAATCCGAAGCGAGGGTTGAGCGGCATCAAAAATGCGCCGCCAATTAGAATTCCGGAATAGTTTGTGGTTACAAATGAATTCGGATCGGACGAATTATCAATTTTAAATTGGCGGCGTGCAAAGCCAAGCTTTACCGCCGCAACTGGAGTCATGGCGGTTGAGTCAAACGCCAAACGGTACCCAAAAATTGCTCGTAGCCCGTTGATATTGGAATTTAAACTTGAGCCACCATCGGCCACAGAAGTAATTCCCATTTGAAAATCTAAATCGAAGAAAAGATCCTTGGTCAGCCACAGTTCGGCGCTTAGGTTTCCGCCGGGATACATCAGATTCTGGCTAGGTCCTGCTCCCCCGGCCGTGCGGCTATTTACCGATACCAAACTTGCACCCAAGTTAAGGTTTACATAACCTAGCGCGCGACGAGGGCCGACGTATTCGGGCTTCGCGGCCAGATCGCGTTGCGCATCCGTCCCCGGTGCCATGGGATCGTTGACAGGGTGAAGCGCAGGAATGCGAAACTTATTCCCTTGGAGTACTTCACGAGGTTTCTTTTCTACAATCACTTTTCCAAAGGCGAGACGGCCTTCGACTTGAGTGAGTTCAATTTCGCCCGTTTCTTGCAGCATGATATCGCCACCGCTGAACTCAACGGTGTAAGCCGAAATGATATCGCCGACAGCCATGTGATCGCCGCGATCCAAAATGACTCGGTAACCTTCACGTTTAATCACTGTGCCATCAAAGGGAATGGACTTTACCAAATCTTGAAAAGCTTGGTCGGCGGCGTACGAAAAACTTTCTAGAGAGAATTTATCTTGTACTAAGCTTTGGCTGGTGTGAAGGCGCTCGAGAGTACGAACGTTAACGAGATGAAAGGTGATACCGTAGGTATTTTCTTGAGTGAAAATTTCCCCCAAAATGGCAGCGTGAACGCCGATGCCAGCCATCAGGTTCAATAGAGGTGCGATCGCTTCGAGATCGATTTCGCCATCTTTTTCGTCTTTGTTCGTCTGAAGAGCGACACCTTCTTTGTTGCCAGTGAGAGTAATGGGACCAAGCTTTTCAAGTTCCGCAACGCCAAGGTCTAGAGCGCGTTTAGAGAAAGTAAACTGCGAAGCGGCGGTGAGACGTTTCTCGATTTCTTTTTCGATGTAGTCGCCATAAACCGGGTAGCGTTCGCGGTTGAGTACGAGAGGCACAATCACTTTCGAAGCGTAAAGCTCGTCGAGTGTTTCTGTCGCCAAAGCGGGCGCGCTGTGCACGAATAAAGTTATCGCGAGAAAACTGAATATCGCTTTTTTCATGGGGAATTGGGATTAAGTGGAAGAAAAGTACTCCTTATATTGTAGCTGTCATTGCGAGCAAAGCGAAGCAATCTCGCACGCACGGGGATTGCTTCGTCGCTCCGCTTCTCGCAATGACGGTGTGGCTGGCGCGTCGCCTCCGGCTCCTCGCAATGACGCGCCTTTCTTTGCAGGTTCTATGCCACCCGAGTTTCCTTTCACACACGCGTCTGTTACTCTTTCCTGATGACACGCAGCAAGATCGTTGGAGTCGCCTCATTGGTGGGCTTGGGGGTTTGGAGCGCTGCGATTATTTTTTGGCCGGCAACGATTCGAAGCCCGCTTCCCGTCGAAGAAGAAGAAGTCGCGGCGGGTTCGCGTGCACGCTTATTCGAAGCGCCGCTCACGGATGGCAATTTCGGAATTTTGGGTTTTCATCTTTATGAAAGTCGCGAGGGGCAAAAGTATTGGAACGTGCGATCGCAGTTTGCGGAATTCTACCGCAACGCGGATTACACGTTTTTGAAAGAAGTGGAAGCCGATTTTTACTCGCAACCATCGGGTGAAATTATTCGCTCGCGTGGTGATGTCGGGCGTTCCGAAACTCAAGAGAAAGTTGTGGAACTCGAAGGGAATGTACTTATCCGAACGGAACAGGGCTACGACTTTCGAATGGATAAATTGATCTACAACGGCAAACGACATGAACTGCGTTCCGACGATTGGGTGAAAGTCCAAGGAGTCGGTAGCGATCCGACTCTAAAATTGCAGGGCAGAGGTTTGGTTGGAAAAATTAACTCGGAAGAATTTACGTTAAGCGAAGACGTCACCGGACGGAAAAAGTTGAATAATAAACGGTGGCTGACCATCGAAGCGGAACGAGGACAGTTTCTCGTACGAGAGAAACGTGCTATTTTTCGCGGAAATGTTCGCTCTCAACTACCCGACCTAAAAATGGAGAGTGGTAAGCTGCAGGTGGAAATGGCGGAGAATCGCGAAGTACTTGTGGCGAGCGGAAAAGTTAAGTTGAAGCACAAAGACAAAATAGGTATCGCGGATAAAGCCATTATTGATGTGGGATCTAACCGAATTGATCTCAAAGGAGCGGCTTCGGTTTCTTCGAAAGGCGACCGTCTTCAAGGTTCGCAAATTCTTCTTTTTATGGACGAAGACCGCGTGGAAGTCGTGGGCGCCAAGGGTAGGGTGAAACGTGGAACTTAGGATTGAGAAAATCTCTAAGAGTTACCGCGGCCGGAAAGTGGTGTCGGAAGTTTCCCTGCAGGTTGCCGAAGGGACTGCGGTGGGCCTACTCGGTCCAAACGGGGCAGGCAAAACCACCACTTTCTACATGATTGTAGGCCTGGTCATGCCGGACCAGGGAAGGGTAACTTTGGGGGGAGAGGATCTTTCGCAGCTCCCCATTTACAAGAGGGCACGATTGGGGCTCGCCTACCTGCCTCAGGAGCCCTCTGTGTTCCGAAAGCTGACGGTCGAAGAAAATTTACTTCTGATTTTGGATAATTTGAAAATTGGCCGATTAAATAAGAGGGCCCGTGCCAGCCATGCGCTGGAGGAGCTCGGCATCAGCCGTTTGGCTAACCAAAAGGCTTTTACGCTGAGCGGCGGGGAGCGGAGAAGGCTAGAAATAGCCCGCGCCCTGGTGATGGAACCCAAGTTCCTGCTCTTGGATGAGCCGTACGCAGGAATTGATCCTATCGCCGTTAATGAAATACAAAGTATTATTAACAATTTACGAAACAAAGGGATCGGGATACTGATTACCGATCACAATGTGCGTGAAACATTAAGTACGTGTGACACCGCCTACTTAATTCGAGATGGAGTGGTGTGGATTCACGGACGGCCGCATGAAATTGTTGAAAATGATGCGGCGAGGCAGTTCTATTTAGGAGAAAGTTTTAGGTTGTAACTATGGCACTCGGGATGAAACAAGTTTTGAATCTGAGTCAGAGTCTGGTGATGACTCCTCAGCTACAGCAGGCGATCAAACTGCTGCAGTTGTCTCGGATGGAGCTTGAAAACCTAGTGAACACCGAGATGGTGGAAAACCCCATGCTCGAGGAAACTCCTGATTCCGAGGCGACGACGAAAAGCTTGGAAGAAATGCAGGAAAAGGAAGTTGCGACCGCCGAGAATCCCCAGCAAGCGGAAGACTTCGATTGGGCAAGCTACCTGGAAAATTTCCGTTCCACACCGGCGCTCCCTGTCTATCGTGGGGGTGATGATGAACTTCCGACCTACGAAAACACGCTTTCCGAAACCGCTTCTCTGGCGGATCACGTAGTTTGGCAGTTGAACTTAAGTGATCTCACAGAAGACCAAAAGAATATTGGCAGGTCCATCATTGGGAATATTAACGATGACGGCTATCTGCAAGATTCCGTGGAATCGATTTCAGAACGCAACGGTTGGGACCCTCATGAAGTGGAAGCCGTGCTCTACCGCATTCAAGAATTTGATCCGATTGGTGTGGGGTCACGCGATCTCAAAGAATGTCTTTTGGTTCAGATTTATGATCTGAATGAGAAAGACGAAATTTTAGAACGCATTGTAGAAAACCATCTCAGTGATTTGGAAAAGAAGAACTACGCTGTAGTTGCCAAAACGCTTGGCATCACCCTGGAAGACGTGATCAAGCGCGTTCGTGTGATCCAGGATTTGGAACCCAAACCGGGACGTGCGTTTGGTGGGTCCAGCGCGCACTACATTATCCCTGACATCTACGTCGCCAAAAGAAATGGCGAATACGTGGTGATGCTCAACGAAGACGGTCTTCCTAAGCTCAAGGTTTCCGCGTTCTACAAAACCCTTTTGGAAAAAAATTCTTCTCAGCAGGCGGACACCAAGGAGTACATTCGCGGGAAACTCAAATCCGCTGTCTGGCTCATCCGCAGTATTCACCAACGCCAGCGTACGATTTATCGCGTAACGGAAAGTATCGTAAAGCAGCAGTACGACTTTTTCGAAAAAGGGATCGCGTTTTTAAAGCCGATGGTTTTGCGGGATGTTGCTAACGATATCGGCATGCATGAGTCTACGATCAGCCGAGTGACTACGGCCAAGTACGTGCATACTCCGCGAGGCATTTTTGAACTGAAATTCTTTTTCAACAGCGGTATCAGCCGAGTACAAGGGTCGGCGGTGGCAAGTGAAAGTGTGAAGGAAAAAGTCAAAGCCATCATCTCTACCGAAGAGCCGGCTAAGCCGTTTAGTGATCAGAAAATTGCTGAGATTCTTTTGAAGGACAATATTGATATTGCCCGCCGAACCGTTGCGAAGTACCGCGAGATGCTAGGCATCTTGCCGTCTTCGAAACGCAAGAAGGTATTCTAACCGCCCTAATTTTAGGGCCCATCGGGGAGGTCTCCATGCCCAACGACGATATTCACATCAGCTTTCAACACATGGAAGCAACCGATGCGATCAAAGAATTTGTGTACAAACACGTCGAGCGTTTGCACAAGTACGTAAGCTACCCGCTTAAGGTCAACGTCGTGCTGTTTGTCGAAAGACACTTACAGTGCGCGGAAATCAAGTGTCACGCCGAGCACAAAGAGCTCTCCGCATTGGCAGAGTCAGAGGATCTTTACGCTTCAATCGATCAAGCGGTTGAGAAGATGGAAAATCAGCTCAAGCGTGAACGCGACAAGCGCAAAGGTCACCACAAGGCCCACGGTCTGGACGGCCCGCGTGGCGAGCGCCTCGCGCAGGACATCGAAGCGCAGATCCCTCACCAGAATAAAAAACGCGTTTAAGAACCGTATCTTAGAGAGTGACGCCGAGCATCAAGTATCCCTTGGGTTCTACCGATAAGAACCTGAGGAGAACGCTCTATGGTCGCTCGGTTTGAATGGCTATTGCATCATGTCTACACGAACGCGGAGCTCTACACGGTAGGGTTTGCCGCGGTTGTGTTGCCCCTGGCGCTATTCATTCTCTTTCGCTGGGCAAAAAACCACGCGACCCCCGAGCAGGGATAGTTAAGTCACTATGGCTCGTATCGATGAATATTTACGCCTGGCTTTAAAGGAGCACGCTTCCGATCTCCTATTCGGAGCGCATGCCCCGGCCTATCTGCGTGTCGATGGAACGCTTTTCGCGGTGAATGAAAAACCCCACCCGCCTGAAATGCTTAAAGACTTGCTCTACGAAATCCTTTCTCCTGCTGAAGAGACTCGCTTAGAAGAAAAACAGAGCGTGCAGAAAGGCTATTGTCTGAACGGGGAAGGTTTCTTTCGCGCACACTTCTACTGGTCGCGCGAAGGGTTGGGCGTTGCCATTCGTGTGCTCCCCCAAATTCTGCCGTTGGAAAATTTAAGCATCAGCGAAAGCATTCGTTCTTATCTTACAGGGGCTAAAGGGTTACTTCTCGTCAGCGGCGCAAGTGGGTCCGGAAAGACCACGACACTTGCTTCGTTTGTGGATTTCATGAACCGGGAAACGAGTCGTCACATCATGACGCTCGAAGAACCTGTGGAATTTATTTTTGAGAATAAGAAGTCATTAATTAGCCAGCGTGAAGTAGGCACGCACTGTCAGAGTGTCACGCAAGGTTTGAAGCAAGCCATGCACCAAAACTGCGACGTCATCGTGGTCGGCGAACTTCGCGATGCTGTGAGTATGCGTTGGGCTGTTGCGGCTGCGCAAGCCGGACACCTAGTGATTGCTGGAGTTACCGCCGGTAACGGCACCCAAGCGATGCATAAAGTCGCCGAATCCGTTTCTAGTGCTTTTCCAGGTGAGGCATTCTCCGAAAACCTGCTCGCTGTTTGCCACGTTCATCTTCAGCCCAATTCATCCGGCTCGGGACGCACTTTGGCTTTTGAAATTCTCTCGCCGTCTTCGCAAGGTGCGAAACCGGTATCGCCTGTGAAGCTTAGCGTAGAAAATCCGTACAACGTTGCCGAACCCACTGAGACGGAATTGTGGGGCATGCCGCCGACTTTACCAACGCTTCCCGCCAAGCCGCCGATTGCCGTACACTTCCCGCCTCCGCTGCCTGAAGTTCCGGTAGAGAGCGCTCCGGTGCCTCCTCAAGAAGAGCCGAGCGAACTCGATAATGAAATCGAAGCGCTTCAGCGCATGATCGAAATTGTTAGTCGCGAGCCTGCAAAGCCGAGCACGCCGATTCGTACGGAGCAACCCGGCGATGACTGGGATTTTGCTGCCGCCGCGAATGATGAAGTTGATTACAACGAGTTTGATAAGCCGATGGTCCCGCAACCGCCTACGATCCCCGCACCCGTAGAGCCAAAAAAGCCAGAATCGCAAAACCCGATAGATCACGCGGATGAAGTTTTAGAGATGACCAACACGCGGGAAGTGAAAACACCGCCTGCGGGTTTGGTACCTCCGCCTCCTTTGCCGGGGCATTCGGCGCCGCCGACTGGCCCCATGACCGTGCGCACACCGCCCCCTTTGCCTGCAAAAAAAGAGGACACGCCTCCGGTGGCCTTTAGCTCCCAAGCCCATGATGAAGAAGACGAAGCCACCGTAGCGGCGACGGGCATCACGAAGCGCGAGGGAAGCAACATCTTCAAATCCCGCCCCGACAAACGTAAATAATCAAAATCATTAATTGATTTCCTGTTCTTACGCTCTGCGCTACTTTTATGGTATTCTCGCGCGGATTTCCAAATGGAGGATTCATGCGCGCATTCGTACCTTTGGTGGGGCTCATCATTATGTCTATAAATAACTCTCCGTCTTTTGCTGATGAAGGCATGTGGCTTTATGAAATGCCGCCTAATCAGATCCTCATGCAGGAATACAGTTTTGAACTCACTCCCGAAAAAATTGAAAAACTCAAAGGGGCATCGGTTCGATTGAACAACGGAGGCTCCGGCTCGTTTGTTTCTCCCGATGGTTTGGTTCTCACCAATCATCACGTTGCACTCGACGCGCTGGATCAGCTTTCAGATAAGAATAATAACTATGTTGAAGAAGGCTTTAATAAAGTTGAGAACGGAAAACGTGTGGAGCTTAAAGTTCCCAGTCTTGAATTAAATGTTTTGGATTCCATTCAAGACGTCACAGCCGACGTGGAATCGGTTGTACAGCCCACGGCAAGTGCCTCTGACAATTTCAAAGCGCGTCAGATTAAGATTGCGGAGATTGAAGCCGATTGTTTGGCAAAAACGAAGTTGCGTGGCGACGTGATGGCCTTCTTCGATGGCGCTCGCTATCATCTCTACCGTTACAAGAAATTTACCGACGTTCGTGTGGTCTTCGCCCCAGAGAACGTGATCGGTTTCTTCGGTGGGGACAAAGATAACTTTGAGTTTCCTCGGTACAACCTCGACATGACACTTCTGCGTGTTTACGAGAACAACCAACCCTATCAACCGAAGCACTATTTGAAGTGGTCCTCCACAGGAACCCAGAAGGGCGATTTGACGATTGTTTCAGGTCATCCGGGCGGAACGTCTCGTCACCTAACCGTTACCGAACTGGTTTACGAAAGAGATATCGCGGTGGCGAAAACAATTAAGCTCCTTGAGAAGTTTATCCAGGATGCTGAAGAATACGCTCAGCGTGGGGACGAACAGAAACGCCAGATCCAGCCGTACAAGTTTAGTTTTGAGAACAGTTTGAAAGTCTACAAGGGTTTCGAGCCTTTCCTTCAGAGCAGCTTTATTGACGACAAAAAGAAGGAAGAAGCTGCTGAGTTGGCAGCGGACCAAAACGTCCCAGGGCAACCCCTTAAAAAGGCTCTTGACCAGATCTCCCAGGGCTTGAAAACCCAGGAGCAAATGCTTGAGACCTACCGGCTGTTTGAGAACTTCCGTGAAGATCGTGTTTTGAGCACTTGGACACAAGCCTTTGGTGGGTACAGCGGGAAGTATTTCATGGCAGCTCGTCATATTTTGCGCATGAAGCAAGAGGACCAAAAACCCGATGCGCAGCGCCTGCGTGAGTACCAGGATTCTCGTCGCGCTTCGCTAGAGCTTGAGCTCTTCTCGGAAGCGGAAATCTATCCGGAAATGGAAAAGTTCACGTTGACGAAGGGGCTGGAAACGCTGGTGGCAAACCTCGGTGCCAACAATGTGAACGTGCAGGCTGTACTGGGCGGAAAAACGCCGGTCGAGAAAGCCGAAGAACTTGTTGCGGGTAGTAAACTCAACCAAGTGGAAGAACGCAAACGCCTTGCGGCTTTGAGTTTGGAAGATCTCAAGAATGAAAGCGACAGTTTTGTTCAGCTTGCCATCTTAGTTGATCCCTATTCCCGCCAGCTTCGTAAGCAATACGAAGAAGATGTGGAAGCTTACAAGGCAGAGGGCCGCGTATTGTTGGGTAAACGTCATTTGGCGGATACCACCAAGACGCACTATCCCGACGCTACCTTTAGCTTGCGTTTTTCGTTCGGCAAAGTGGAAGGCTTTGAGCAGGAAGGGCAGTACATCGAGCCCTTCACTACGACACAAGGAATTTTCCCTCACGCAGCCGCACAGCCGGGTAACAAGGACTTTGCGTTGCCCCAGTCATGGTTGAGCAAGAAGGCCGTACTTGCTGATGTACCGTTCAATTTGACGACCACAAACGACATTACTGGTGGTAATTCGGGAAGTCCGATGGTTGACCGGAATCTGGAACTTATTGGATTGGTCTTCGATGGAAACCGTTACTCGTTTGATAGCGAGTACCGATTTAACGGAGAGCAGAACCGAACCGTTGCGGTGGATGTGCGCGGGATGACCGAAATTCTTCGTACCATTTACGGCGCCGATGACCTTTTGAAGTCATTGGGTGTGGTCGTTCCGCTTAAGCCTTAAGTATCTTCAGAAATTGGTGAAGCTTTTTATGCCGAAACTCTTGTGCGCGGCCGGCGTGCTCTTGTCTCTTCACGCTTATGCGCTTCCTTCAAACTTGGGGAAGATTAATAACTTCTACGGCATCTGCCAGCAGGTGCTTGGTCCCCAGAGAGCGCACGATCTTTTCGACTCTTGGACTGTGAGAGAAGTAGAAGATTTTTTTTATGAAATTCGCTGGGTGGGTAGCCTTCAAGGGATGCAAGGGGAAGGGCGGAAGCAGCAACCAGGCACTTGGCAGCAAATTCGAGAAGGATTCGAGAATGCCATCGCGGCGGCTCAGATACGGGGAGAGCAAGTAAAACAGCCGGGAACGTATTTCATGAGTCATACGGCATTGACTGAGCTCAATCCGGGGAAAACGGTCGGGGCGATTCTTTTTAATTACAACGAGGGAGCAGTCAATATTCGTAAAATCTATTCGCGTCTGACTAGGAAGGATCTCAGAGCTAGTTTATCGAATGGGTTACGTTTCGAGCTGAAGGTGGGGTTTTACCCCAGAGTCGAGGCAGCGAAGATACAGTTGGGGAGGAATTCACAATTCGTACTTACGTCGGGAGTTTTACCCATGGAATTCAACGAAATTTCCATTCGTTACTTTAAGCACTTTTACAGGGGCAAGTTTGACGTGGAAAAAGAGCTTGAAGCGAGTCGCCAGCTTGAATGTTTGCGCGAGTTAAACGCGGCTTCTTAAGTGTTGGCGTTAGCGTTTAATTTGAAATGTGGAACCCGGAGAGGAAATTGGAGGGCCCGGTTGTTCCTCGACCTGAGAAACCGCGGCACTCGGGGGCCCTTGTTCGCACCACGCACGGAAAGTTTCTACCTGCATGGTAGGCCCGCAGACTGCCACTTCAACGGCTCCATCCTCTGTATTGCGGACCCATCCCACTAGCTTCAGTTCATTTGCTTTGATTTGGGTGTGATAGCGAAATCCCACGCCTTGAACCTTCCCAGAGATCCGCCAGTAGCGAGTAATGGATTGCATGCAAATGGAATAACCCCGCTTTGGTGTGCTGTGCAATGGCGAGGATCATGGCTGCTCCGACGGCATTTTCTTAGACACCAACTGTGAAGAGGTTAATTAAAATTATATTAATAACAGCAACTTATGTTGCGGTTAAGTTGTTAGAGAGGCTCCGTTTCGGTAAAATAAGGGCATGCGTAGTACGTTTTTTGTTCCAAGCCTACTTGTGCTTGCGATCTCGGCTTGTAGTGATTTCACCGGCGAGTTGTCCGGGTCATATGCAAGTCCGACCCAAAGCGCTTTTACTTCATCTTCATTACATAGCCTCCGGGCGTCGGTTATCGAGTTTGACAACGCTACAATCGAAATTGAGCTTTCGCCTGAGTTCCAGTGGGGAACTGAGTTCTATCTTGACTCTATTTCCATATGGGGCTCGGGAGAGGTTGGCAAAAAGTCGGCAAGCACAGAGATTCACGAAACGATTAGCTTTGACTATTCTGCCGTGAACACCATCAAAGGAACGAGGCTGAATGTGAGCCGCTTAACCAACATAGAAAAAGTTGTCCTCTACGGAGCCATGGGTGACGGCTATAGTCTGATTTTGGACGGGGATGGCAAGCAAATGAGCTTCCTCGGTGCCGGAGGACTAGATCAATTGTCCCTCTATTTCGAAAGCTCAACTAGTCTGCGTTTGAACGAGGGACGGCCTCGCATTTTTCTGAACGCGGGAGCCAGTTACGTTCAAGGAATTTGGGAAAAAGCTTTACAGATCGGGTGTTTGCCCCAATGTTCCTGGGGACAGCTCGGCTTTACCATCGTCTCTGGTGTTTTCGGATCCGTCTCGCTCAAGTAAATTCTTCGCTTCTCTACTCAGAGAGATCCTGGCTATCCTGGGATTGACGGTTAGCCCACCCCCCGTGTACTTCCGAGCCACGTCTATATTGTAACGATGCGAGCTCATCACCTCATATTAAAGACTCGGGCAGGTAAGCCACTCTCCCGGGAAGAACTCACCTTCCTTATCGAGGGATTCGTGCGTGATTCCATTCCCGACTACCAGGTCGCAGCCTGGCTGATGGCGGTCTACTTTAAGGGGCTCTCGGAAGAGGAAACTCAAGTGCTGACGGAGCTTATGTGGAAGTCGGGGGTGAGCCTGCCGCGTCCCCACCGCGAGGGCTTCTGGGTGGACAAGCACAGCACGGGCGGCGTGGGCGATAAGACCTCACTGATTTTAGTGCCTCTGGTAACAGCCGCTTGCGAACGGCTTTACGGGAAGGGGCAGGTGAAAATTCCCATGATCTCAGGGAGAGGGCTGGGGCATACCGGTGGGACGCTCGACAAATTGGAAACGGTTTCGGGCTTTTCTCCCCGTATTGAGCTCGACAAGGCGCTGCCGCTTTTGGAAAAAAATGGCTACTTCATGATGGGCCAAACCAAGGACCTGGCTCCCGCCGATAGACGTCTCTATGCTCTGCGCGATACGACGGGAACAGTCGAAAGTATTCCTTTGATTGTATCGAGCATCATGAGCAAGAAGCTTTCGGAAAGTTTGGACGGTCTCGTTTTAGATCTGAAATGGGGAGCGGGAGCCTTTATGGATACCGCCGAGAAAGCAAAAGTCTTGGGCAAAGCGCTTGTAGGGGTCGCTAAGCGCTGCGGTGTCCAAGCCCAAGGCATCCTAACGAGTATGCAAGAACCAATGGGTTGGTCAGTGGGACACCAACTCGAAGTCGAAGAGTGCTACCGCTATCTACAGGGCGACAACCGGGAAGAGGGGATGCACGCGGTCGTACTCGCCTTAGGTTCGGCAATGGTGCAGTTGGCGGGTAGGGGAAAGGTTTCTTCCGCCGAAGCGCGTTCGGCCTGTGAAGAAGAACTCAAAGCCTCAGGCGTAAATGCGATTTTTCGTGAGATGTTTGAGGCCCAGGGTGGGGACTTCAACACTTGGGAAAAAGGGGTGGGCAAAGTGGCCTCCAGCACCCTAGTTTCTGTGCTAGAGTCGCCCGCAACTGGGTACGTCGAAAGAATCCAACCGAGATTGCTCGGTGAATATCTGGGAGCCCTCGGCGGAGGACGGTCTAAAGTCGACGATAAGATCGACTTTTCGGTCGGCGCGATTTTGAGAAAGAAAGTGGGCGATCCGGTCCAAAAAGGGGAAGAGCTGATGCGTGTGCATGCCTCAAGTCAGGGAAAGAAAGCCGAACGGCCAGGCGATCTTTACGTGATTAGCCCGACCCCGGTAGAGAAAACATGCTGGGTGGGAGAAACGCTGACATGAATCAACTGATTGCCAACCTAAATGAAACGAAAAGCGTTTTGCTTCGAAAGTGCGGAAGCTTTCCAAAAATTTGTATTGTTCTAGGAAGTGGCTTGAGCAACGTCCTGGCGGATTTGGAGAAGGAAGTCGAAATTCCTTACCGGGATATTCCTTTCATGAAACCTTCCACGGTGATTGGGCATGAGGGAAAATTGGTTATTGGGAAGTTGGGTGGGGTCCGTGTGGCGTGCATGCAAGGGCGCCTTCATTTTTATGAAGGTTACAGCATGCAAGATGTCGTGTTTCCCTATCGGGCGTTCGCGTGGTCGGGAGCGGAAACATTTATTGTTACCAACGCGGCGGGCGGCCTGCATGCGGACATGGTTCCCAGCGATCTCGTACTTCTTACTGATCATATCAATATGATGGGGGCAAATCCCTTGGAAGGCGCAAACGTGCAGGAGTTGGGCGATCGGTTCCCTGACATGTCGACAGCTTATTCTCCGGCGTTGCGAACCCTTCTTCTTTCTTGTGCAAAAAAGGTTGGCGTGAAAATGCGTGAAGGGGTTTACCTGGGAATTCATGGACCCTCTTATGAGACTCCCGCAGAAATCAGAGCGTATCGCACTCTAGGGGCCGATGTCGTGGGGATGTCCACCGTTCCGGAAGTGATTGCACTTAATCACATGGGGAAAAAGATTTTAGGTATTTCTTGTGTGACCAACCTAGCGGCTGGCGTTGGTAATAAACCGCTCGTACACGATGAAGTTTTGGAGATTGCGAAGGGCGGCCACAAAGGATTTGCCGATTTGGTTAAAGAGTTTGTAAAGGCGGTGAGCATCTGATGCAGGTGAAGCAAGGACAAGGTTTCGAAACGCTTGATGCCACGTGGAAATCACTTGTGGAAAAAGCCATCGCCATCCGACAGCGTGCGTACGCTCCTTACTCGAATTTCAATGTGGGTGTTTCCATTCTCGGAGCCGATGGAAAAACTTATGAAGGGTGTAACATCGAAACCGTGGGGTACAACAATTCCTTGCACGCCGAAATGGTGGCGATAGGCAAAATGGTAAGCGGCGGTTGCCAAAAGCCGGAACGGGTCGCGGTGGTAACCGAAGCCCCCGAAGCCATCTTTCCCTGCGGATTTTGTCGTCAGTATTTGTATGAGTTTGGTGGGACGACCAAAGTGCTAGCGGTTCAACTTTCCACGCAGAAGTGGTTGGAAACCAGATTGAGTGAACTTTTGCCGGGGAGTTTCATGCGGGAGCACGTGGGGAAATGAGTCAGGAACTGTACATTGTCGGTGGGCTTGCGGTGACGATGAACTCAAATTGGGACATCGTGAAAGACGCGGTGATTGGAATTCGCGCGGGAAAGATTTTCGAGATCAAATCACAGAAGGACTTTAAGGCTCCCGCGGGGGCTCAGGTTCTCGATGCCACTCACACCTTGGTGCTTCCGGGGCTGGTTAACGGTCACACCCACATCGGGATGACTCTTCTTCGTGGCATGACCGAAGATTTGCCGGTTCATGATTGGCTCACCAAAGTCATTTTCCCCGCGGAACGTAAATGGGGCACCCCTGAGTTTGTTTATTTCGGGGCGAAACTCGCTTGTGCAGAGATGATCAAAAGTGGCACGACCACGTTAAACGACATGTACTACTTTGAAGAAGCGGCCGCGCGAGCGGTTCATGAAGTTGGCATGCGGGGTATCTTAGGACAGACAGTCGTGGAGATTAGCCAGGTGCAAGACTCCTCGAACCTGCTGCGCGATTTTGATGCCTACCTCGAAGCGGTATCGGGTTACCCGCTTGTGATTCCCGCCATTGCGCCGCACTCCGTTTACGGGGTCACGGAGAAAACCTGGCGTACTCTGATTGGGTTTGCCGAAAAGCGTGGTTTGCGGATGCATCTGCATCTCTCTGAAACGGAAAGAGAAGTGCGCGAGTGCCGAGAGCAAACCGGCATGAGTCCTCCTGCTTACTGTGAATCGTTGGGACTTTTTGAACTTCCTACTATCTCAGCACACGGAGCCGTGTTGTCTGATGAAGATCGCAAACTCATGGGCAAGTACCGTGCGGGTGTGGTGCACAACCCGGAATCGAATATGAAGCTGGCCACGCAGATCTGTCGCGTAAAGGAACTGCGCGAAGCGGGTGTTCCCGTGAGTATTGGGACGGACGGCTCGGCCAGTAATAATAATCTCGACCTATTCCAAGAAATTGATACGGCGGCGAAGCTACAAACTTACCAAAGTGGCGTGGGAGCACTCAAAGCTTGTGATGCCGTGAGTTTACTCACGCGTGAAGGCGCGCGCGCTCTTCATCTAGAAGACATGTTGGGTTCGCTCGAAGTGGGTAAGGCTGCCGACCTCATCGCACTGGATCTCAATCATCCTCACGCGGCACCTCTATACGATCCCTATTCTCACGTGGTTTACGCCGCATCGGGTTCCGATGTTCGGCATACCGTGGTAGCAGGCAAGGTACTCATGGAAAACCGTCGGCTTACCACACTGGACGAAAAGGCTCTCATCGAAGAAGCCCGCTCGTGGGGTGCCCGTATTGCAGCGGGTCGAGAAGACGATCTTGGTGCGCATTGTCATGAGCCGCTCTAGGAGCGGATTGTCATTGCGAGCGAAGCGAAGCAATCCCATTGAGATTGCTTCACCCGCGTTGCGGGTTCGCAATGACACCCGATTGCATTGCAAGTTTTCAAAACCATTGTCTAATTCGCTGTAACCCCTCATAATGAAAGCAAGGTAGGGTGGCATAGAATCCAGCGCCCCGGCTTCCTTTCGCTGATTTCTATGTCTCAAGCAAAATCTGAAGGAGATTTCATGGCAGGGTCCTCTTTGAACATCAAAAACTTCATTGGAGAACTTCAGAATCTCAGTGCGTTCGAACAAGCGCATTGGGAAGGTGGCTTTCAAGCATACGTAGATATCGTTCGCGGAAAGCCCGAGGTCACCCGAAACGCATTTCAGCGCCTGCACGATTTGATTATTAGCTACGGCAGTGAGGAATACACCGACTTCAAAAAGAAGGTGATCTCCTACAACTACTTTAAAGATCCCTTTGATAACGGCAAAGATGCCGTCTTTGGCTTGGATGTTCAGCTCATGAAGTTTGTGAACATCATTCGGGCTGCCGCCGAAGGTTACGGCCCAGAGAAGCGCGTGATTTTGCTTCACGGACCGGTCGGTAGCTCCAAGAGCACAATCGTACGCCTTTTGAAAAAGGGCCTAGAGCATTATTCCAAAACGGATGAAGGGGCGGCTTATACCTTTTACTGGAAGGCTAATGGCTCGAAGGAAGCCGTGAAGTTTTTGGGCAATCTCGAAGAGTTCGCCTGCCCGATGCACGAAGAACCTTTGAAGCTCATTGCTCCTGATTACCGCAAGAAGTTCATGGAAGAGATGAACCGCGGACGTAAGGATGGCGAACACCGAGTGAATATCACCGGCGATCTTTGCCCTCCTTGTAACTATATTTTCGAGCAGCTTCTGGATCTCTACAAAGGCGACTGGACCAAGGCGATTGAACACGTGAGTGTTACCCGTCTTATCCTTTCAGAAAAGGGCCGAGTAGGTATTGGCACGTTCCAGCCCAAAGACGAAAAGAACCAGGACTCCACGGAGCTTACAGGTGATATCAACTACCGTAAGATTGCCGAGTATGGTTCAGATTCCGATCCTCGCGCTTTCAACTTTGACGGTGAATTTAACGTCGCTAACCGCGGCATCATCGAGTTCATTGAAGTTCTCAAGCTCGACGTCGCGTTCTTGTACGACCTCTTGGGCGCTTCACAGGAACACAAGGTGAAGCCGAAGAAATTTGCGCAAACCGACATCGACGAAGTCATCATTGGTCACACCAACGAGCCGGAATACCGAAAGCTTCAGAACAACGAGTTTATGGAAGCCTTGCGCGATCGTACGGTGAAGGTGGATGTGCCGTACATCACGCGCCTCAGTGAGGAAGTTAAAATTTATCTCAAGGATTTCAATCCGAACACCATTAAGGGCAAGCATATCGCGCCTCACACCATCGATATGGCGTCCATGTGGGCGGTGCTGACCCGGTTGGAAATTCCGAAGAAGGCCAATCTTACGCTCTTGCAGAAACTCAAACTCTACAATGGCAAGACGCTCGCTGGTTTCACGGAAGACAACGTCCGCGAACTTCGTAAAGAAGCCACGCGAGAAGCGATGGAAGGCATTTCGCCTCGCTATATTCAGGACAAGATCTCCAACGCCTTGGTGAATACCAAGACGGGCGATGTGGGTTGTATTAACCCCTTCATGGTCTTGAACGAACTTGAAGCGGGTTTAAAGAGCCATTCGCTTATCTCTTCGGAAGATCGCAAAAAGCACTACCGAGAGCTTCTTGCTGTCGTTAAGCAAGAGTTCGAAGATATCGTTAAGAGTGAAGTGCAGCGAGCGATTTCGGCTGATGAAGAAGCCATGGCACGTCTTTGCTCCAACTATATCGATAACGTCAAAGCCTACACTCAGCGCGAACGCGTGAAAAACAAGTACACCGGCCAAGACGAAGAGCCTGATGAAAGACTCATGCGCTCGATCGAAGACAAGATCGACATTCCGGAAAGCCGCAAAGATGATTTCCGCCGTGAGGTGATGAACTACATCGGTGCTTTGGCTTTGGAAGGTCGTCCCTTCGATTACAAGACCAATGAGCGCCTTCATAAAGCTCTGGAACTGAAGCTGTTTGAAGACCAAAAAGATTCAATCAAGCTAACCAGTCTTGTTTCCAACGTGGTGGATCAAAGCACCCAAGAAAAGATCGACATCGTAAAGAGTCGATTGATCAAGAACTACGGGTACTGTGAAATCTGCTCGACGGATATCTTGACCTTTGTTGCCTCCATTTTTGCTCGAGGCGATGTAAAGCGTAAGTAAGGCGTCTATCACGCTTTTGGGACGAAGTACCAAAAGGTGATTGACACCTGTGTGTTCGTCTAAAAAGTG
Source organism: Bdellovibrionota bacterium (assembly GCA_041751875.1). Lineage (GTDB taxonomy): Bacteria > Bdellovibrionota > FAC87 > UBA2466 > JACKAF01 > JBGSIC01. The sequence continues at coordinate 17,329 of JBGSIC010000004.1, read as the reverse complement.
TAACGGACACCTTTAAGGGGAATTCATGATCGCAGGTATCAAGCGAGATCACTTACGCTTCAAGCAAATCGTAAAAGGTAAGATAAAGAAGAATCTGCGCAAGTATATTACCCAAGGCGAGATGATAGGACGCCAGGGTAAGGAATTCGTCAGCATCCCCATCCAGCAGATTGACCTTCCCCGATTCAAGTTCGGAAAAAAGCAGCAAGGTGGTGTCGGCCAGGGTGACGGTGAACCTGGCACGCCGTTGGGACCTGGTCAGCAAGAGGGCGAAGCCCAGCAAGCGGGACAGGGTGAAGGACGCCATCTATTAGACGTCGACGTGACCCTCCAGGAACTCGCTGAGATGCTCGCCGAAGAGCTTGAACTGCCACGCATCGAGCCCAAAGGGAACGGGCAGATTAATTCCAATCACCGCAAATACAGCGGGATTAATATTACGGGCCCCAACTCACTTCGACACGCCCGCCGCACCTACAAAGAAGCCTTGAAGCGCCAGATCATGACGGGAATCTACAACCCCGAGGATCCGCGCATTATTCCCATCCGCCGCGACTTTCGCTACCGGTATTGGAAAAATATCCAAACGCCCCAGAATAATGCGCTCATCTTGTACATGATGGACGTGTCCGGAAGTATGGGCGATGAACAAAAAGAAATCGTCCGCACCGCTTCGTTTTGGATCGATACCTGGATTCAGTCCCAGTATCAGGACATTAAGGTGCGCTACATTATTCACGATGCCACAGCGAAGGAAGTGGACCAGAACACTTTCTATCACACGCGCGAAAGCGGTGGGACGCTCATTAGTTCAGCTTATCGTCTTTGCAACGACATCATCGACAAAGAGTTTCCGGTGAGCGACTGGAATATTTACGCTTTTCATTTTTCTGACGGTGATAACTGGTCGGGAGAAGACACTAAATTCTGCGTCGATCTTTTGAAGAATCAGCTTGTCCCTAAGTGTAATCTCTTCTGTTATGGCCAGGTCGAAAGTCGCTACGGGAGTGGCCAGTTTATTAAAGATTTGAACGGTTTTTTCAAGGCGGACGACAAGTTAGTGACCTCCAAAATTGAAAACCGTGAGGCCATTTACCGTTGTCTTAAAGACTTCTTAGGAAAAGGCAAATGATCCGTACACTTCCTCATGATCTTCAGCAGGCGCAAGCGGAAATTTTGGCTCTAGCCAAAAGCTACGGACTCGATGTCTTTGAAACGATCTTTGAACTGGTCGACTACGACGAAATCAATGAAGTGGCCGCTCTTGGCGGTTTCCCCAATCGCTACCCCCACTGGCGCTTTGGAATGGAGTACGACTACCTTCACAAAGGCTACACCTGGGGACTGCAGAAAATTTACGAATTAGTCATCAACAACGACCCCTGCTACGCCTATCTTCAGCGCGGCAACATGATTGTCGACCAGAAACTCGTGATGGCTCACGTGTATGGTCACTGCGACTTCTTTAAGAACAACATGTGGTTCTCCAAAACGAACCGCAAGATGCTTGATCAGATGGCTAACCACGGTTCCAAGATACGCTCTTATCAAGATCGTTACGGAGTGGAACGCGTAGAAGATTTTATTGATTGTTGCCTATCGATAGATAACCTAATTGATCCGCACAGCGCCTTTATCAGTCCGACTCAGGAACGGGGCTTGCTGCAATCGATTGGGGGCGAAGGGCCCGGGGTGAAGAAGCTGCGAAACGCTCGCGACTATCTTGATTCGTATGTGAACCCGAAGGAGTTTTTAGATTCCGAGCAAGACAAGCTTTCGGATGACTCGGAGAAATCGAAGCGCTTTCCCGCTCATCCCGAGCGCGACATCATGAAGTTTTTGATCGAAAACGCACCGATGGAGCCCTGGCAGCAGGAGCTCCTCTCCATCATGCGCAACGAAGCCTACTATTTCGCGCCGCAAGGGCAGACGAAGATCATGAACGAAGGCTGGGCGTCGTACTGGCATTCATTCCTCATGACCCGGCATATTTTGAAGGATTCGGAAGTCATCGATTTTGCAGATCACCACAGCGGTACTTTGGCGACGAGTCCCGGTCAGATTAACCCGTACAAGATTGGCATTGAGCTTTTTCGCGATATTGAAGATCGTTGGAACAAGGGAAAGTTCGGGAAAGAGTACGACGAGTGCGACGATCTCTCGGAGAAGAAGCGTTGGGACAAGCAGCTCGGGAAGGGCCGCGAAAAAGTATTTGAAGTCCGCAAGCTCCACAACGACGTTACGTTCATCGATACCTTCATGAACGAGGAGTTCTGCGAAGCCCAGAAACTTTTTACCTATGCCTTTAATCGCCGCACCGGCATGTACGAAATTGTCGATCGCGACTGGCGCAAGGTGAAGAAGCAACTCCTCTTCTCACTCACCAATTTTGGAAATCCGGTAATCAACATTGTTGACGCCAACTTCGAGAACCGTGGCGAACTACTCATTGACCACAAGTTTGAAGGCATGGAGCTTGATTACGAGAAAGCTCTCGATACCGTAAAGAGTATCTACGTGTTCTGGCGCCGTCCCGTAAACCTTTTGACCAAGTACAACTCTCAGCCAAAGATCCTCAGTTTTGACGGCAAAGAAGCAAAAGAGCGGGATGCATAGTCGGCAGCGGCTTCTCCTATCACCATTTCGCGGACTTTCTTCCGCTGCCCACTAGGCTCACGTTTTAGAAAGTATTCATGTCTGAGATAAATAAAAAGCACCGTATTTTGATAGCCGACTTTGCTCCGCTTAAGTTTGATGCTGCCATCGCTAAGTGGAAGACGTTAGGGATTGAGTGTATTACGGCGACAGATACTGAGAAGTGTTTGCATCAACTCTCTACCTCTGCCTTTGATTTATGCATTGTGAATCTCCTTCTGGGCGGAATTGGGCCCAACAAGCTTCTCGCGGACGTGCGCGCGGCCGGCAAGAATGTGGAACTCAAAGTCGTAGTGGTGAGCAAGCAGGTTCAGCGCGTGAATATTGAAAATGCGATCAAAGCTGGCGCGGACGATTTTGTCGCAGAACCCTTCGAACTTGAAGATATCTACCAGCGGATTCTTTATCACCTTGCACCCAAAACGTTGGTTCAAGAGGTACCGACCGACAACTTTGAGCCGGGCAAGCCGGAACAGAGCTATGTTGTTTTGCTTTTGGAAGCCATTGAAGTACTAAGCCGTACGAATCGAGATGATGCCCATCAAGGAATACTGGGAGTGCTTCAAAAGCTTGCCGTGTTACTTGAATCCAATCGGACGTCTCTTATCGTGGGAGGCTCTGGCGAGACTTCGGGTTTGGCTTTAGCCTCGAGTGACGATCCGAAGTTCAAAGACTTTCCAGTCGATTTGAGCCGGTACCCCGAAGTGCAGCACGTACTTAACACGGGATCGATTGTGCTCATTGATGACGTCAGCACGAATCAGATGACCAACCGGATCAAAGACAAAGTGAAGAGCATTTCGATTGGCTCGGTGATGGTCTTTCCGGTGCGTTTTCAGTCGGAGGTTTTAGGCGCTATGGCGATACGCCGGCCCAAAGCACGCCAGCTGCCCGAACGGGAGGTTCTTGCTGTCATCCAAGCGCTAGCGAATATTTTGGCTTCGCATTCTAACGTCAGGATGTTACTAAAGAAGATCTATAGTGACTTTGGGGCCTCTAAATAATAGATTTGCCTGGGCTTGAGCCAAGTATGATTACCTCAACGCTAGAAACCAACCCGCTTTATAAGAACGCGCTGTCCATTATGGACGCGGCGATGCAAGTTATCGATTTTGACGAGAACGTTTATGCCCGCTTGGCCAAACCCAGGCGCTGCCTTTACGTTTCGGTACCAGTTCGAATGGACGACGGGTCGATTAAGACCTTTGACGGTTATCGGGTGCATCACAACACCACCCTGGGCCCCGGAAAAGGGGGCATACGCTACCATCCTCACGTTACGCTTGCCGAAACGGCGGCTCTCGCGCTTTTGATGTCTTTTAAGAACGCTCTGGTTCGGCTCCCTTTGGGCGGTGCCAAGGGCGGAATTCGGGTGGATCCCACGCTTTTGTCCCGTCGTGAGAAGCAGGCGCTGACCCGTCGGTACACTTCGGAAATTCATATGTTCATCGGCCCGGATAAGGACATCCCGGCACCCGATATTGGGACCGACCCCCAAACCATGGCCTGGATGATGGATACCTACAGCGCCCAGTCAGGTTACGCGATTCCTGGAGTCGTGACGGGGAAGCCGATTGAAATTGGAGGCTCACTCGGCCGTTTGGATGCGACGGGTCGAGGCGTGGTTTATTGTATTATCGAAGCATGTAAGCGCTTGGGCTACGACCTGGGATCGGAAACCAAAGTGGCCGTTCAGGGCTTTGGTAACGTGGGTTTTTATTCCGCTAAGATCATCTCCAACATTGGCTGCAAGGTGGTTGCGGTGAGCGACATCTCGGGTGGACTTTATAATCCCGAAGGGTTGAATCTCAACGACCTTACAAAGTGGGTGGCGGAGCACAAAGTATTAAAGGGTGCCCCTTACGGTGAGTTTATCACCAACGAGGAGCTCCTCGAGTTGCCGGTAGATATCCTTATTCCCGCAGCTTTGGACAATCAGATCACCGTTGATAATGCTTCTAAGATCAAATGTAAGATTTTGGCGGAAGGCGCGAACGGGCCTACCACTTTAGCCGCCACGAAAATTTTGGAAGACAACGGTGTCTTTATCATCCCCGACATTCTCGCCAACTCCGGCGGTGTGATTGTCTCGTACTTCGAATGGGTGCAAGGGATGCAGAACTTTTTCTGGAGCGAAAAAGACGTTAACAACAAGCTCTGGGAAATTATCTCCAACGCGTTTAACCGCGTCTATGAAACCAGCCAACAGAAAAAAGCCGGGATGCGTATTTCGGCTTTTATCGTCGCCATTGAGCACATTTCTCGCGCCATGCTCTGGAGAGGGTTTTTTCCGTGATAAACCCACGCTCTACCAGCTTTTAGAAAACTCGGACGCTGTGCGTGCGTTTTCAAGGGATACTTTCTAGAAAGCTTCCTTAAAAACGCGCGAACAACATTTCAGTCATCTAGTAGATCTAGGCCGCGGCGTGTGTTTATTTACCCGCTACCTTTTCAGCTGAAAAGTAGGTGGGTTCCCTCTCAGGGGGTTTTGGCACCTTTAAGCGCCAGCTTCGATTTCCCGGGCTTCGTCATTTAAGCGTTCCTGCTGCCGCTGCAACATGCGAATCTGGGTCCGCATGCTTACTTTGCGACCGAGATCCTGTTCCTTGTCCATTTGATCTTCCAGCGTGCGGATGTCACTGGAGACCTGATAGATTTCTTCCTGCACCTTGGCCACTTTCTTGCCCTTTTCATAGCCGCGCAAAAAGTCTTTCGCGAGTTCCGCGGGGCAGACATTGGCGTAGCCACGGTTACTTTTTCCAAAGCTGAGACCGTTGTCATATGTGCAAAACTGTTTGAGGCCTTCGTCGCGCCCGAGTGAGTAGGCTTTTTTGTCGGGACTGATGCCGTAATCGGTGCAAGCGTCTAGGTGCTTGCTTAAGTACATAGGGTCACGTCCGTTCACACCATCCTGATACCCTACCGCTTGCCAATCGCCCAACCGGCACTGTTCTTCCGAGAGCGTGGAGCAGCCGGTGATAAGCAATAAAAGGCCAATCAGACCAAATAATGTTTTAGCCATGTAATTCTCCCTGTGTCAGTGAAGTAACGTATTTTAGATTAAACCCACGCAAAATCAACCCGCGGCATAAGACTTATAGGAAGTTGGGACTAATTCGCGCGTTTTGAAGGGGAGCTTGCTAACGGTTCCCTTGAAAACGCACGCACTCTATCCGCGCATTCAACGAGTTGGGGAGGCGTGGGTTTACTTAGAACGGCCGCTCAATCTCGATGACTTGTTCGCGGCCAGGTCCCGTAGAAACGGATCCCACCTTGGCGCCCGTAAATTTTTCGATGAAGGCGATATAGTCCCTAAGGCCCGACGGCATCGCTTTTTCGGATTGGATTTGTTTTAGGTCTTCCTTCCAACCAGGCACAGTTTCGTACACTGGTTCAACTTCCCACAGCACGGAAGTGTCTGCGGGGAAGGTTTCAAGCGTCTTACCCTTGTAGCGATAGCCCACGCACACTTTTAGGGTTTCCATTCCGGAAAGCACATCCGCCTTGGTCATCGTAAGATGCCGAATGCCTGAGACGCGAATAGCGTAACGCACCGCTATCAAATCAAGCCAACCACAGCGGCGCGGGCGGCCGGTGGTCGCGCCAAACTCCGAACCACTTTCCCGGAGCTTTTCTCCCAACGCGTCTTTGAGTTCGGTAGGGAAGGGCCCTTCACCCACGCGGGTCGTGTAAGCCTTCATCACTCCCACAAATACCGTGTCTTTGGGCTTACGGGCGCCCAAGCCAAGAGCGCACTGTGAGGGAAGTGTATGCGAAGAAGTTACAAACGGGTACGTGCCGTAATCGACATCCAAAAGAATGCCCTGAGCTCCCTCATAGAGAATCTTGTTACCCGACTGAATGTGATCATCAATGACAGCCGCAACATCATGCACAAAAGGACGAATCGCTTCCGCCAGCTCACGGTACTTCTCGATAGTTTCTTTCATGTCGATCTCGGGCGCTCCGTAGAGGTGCTTGAGAAGAACATTTTTCTCCGCGAGGTTTTCTTTGACCTTCGTGATAAAAACTTCAGGATTCAAAAGATCCACGACTCGTAGACCACGGCGAGAAGCGCGGTCTTCATAGGCTGGCCCTATGCCACGTTTCGTGGTTCCTAGGCCACCCTTGTGACCCTCGCGAGCGGCGTCCAAAGCCTTATGGTATTCCAAAATGAGATGACAGCGGTCGCTTAAGAGCACCCGTTTTTCGAGATCGGCTTGCCCAGCTGCTTTGAGCGTGGCGATTTCTTTTAGGAAAGCTTCGGGATCCACGACAACGCCTGAACCGATTAGACACTGCGTATGGGGATGCAACACGCCCGAGGGAATGAGATGCAATATGGTTTGTTTGCCGTTTACCACGAGCGTGTGGCCGGCATTGTTTCCACCCTGGAAGCGCGCGACAGCGTCTGCCCACTCGGAATAGGTATCAACAATCTTACCCTTTCCTTCATCTCCCCATTGCACACCTATGACGACGACAGCTTGAGGCATCAGAGCACTCCTATAGGAAAATTTGTTGGACGGTAATCATGTCTTTGGACTGGCTGAGTTTCTGCAACAACGGCTGCGGAACTTCCGAGTCGATGTTGATAAGCGCTATCGCTTCGTTCTTCTTCTTATCCAGTCCGAGGGCCATACGGGAGATGTTGATTCCACCTGTGCCCAGCGTAGTGCCCATCCATCCGATGACACCAGGGTGGTCGTAGTTGCGGGTATAAAGTAAACAACCGGCGGGAATGGCATCGATGGTGACGCCGTCGATACTCACAATGCGGGGTTCCTCTTTGCCGAAAATTGAGCCGGCACAGCTGATCGAGTGGCTGCCTTCCACGGTCAAGGTCACAAGGCTGGCAAAATTCGCACATTCTTCTGAAAAAGTTTCTTCTACCTTTACGCCGCGGTCTTTACTGAGCTGGCGGGCATTAACGAAATTCACGGCAGTAGAAAGAAGAGGCGTGAGATAACCCTTCAACACAGAAAGTGTCAGTACGTCGTTATGTTCTTCAGCAATCGCGCCTTCGTAGTGCACGATGATTTTACTCACGCTCTTAGGCGAAAGGTTTCCGACAAAGGCACCTAACCGTTCGCACAGCACAATGAAGGGCTTGAGCGTTTGGAGCTGCTCCAGCGAAAGATTGGGAACGTTGACGGCATTCTTGTAAACGCCATCGACCACATACTGAGTAAGGGCTTCGGCCACTTCTAAGCCCACAAGAGTTTGCGCTTCATCGGTGCTTGCGCCCAGATGCGGTGTCACCACGACATTGTCGCGTGAGTAGAGCGGGAACTGGGCCGGAGGGGGTTCGGTTTCAAACACGTCCAGCGCAACGCCGCTGATTTGTCCTTTTTCCAACGCGTTCTCAAGGGCTTTTTCGTCGACTATTCCGCCGCGCGCGCAATTGATCAAATAAGGTTTATTTTTCATCAGCGCAAAAGCTTTATCGCTGATGAGGTGCTGAGTACTGTCGATCAGAGGAACGTGCAAGGTGATGTAGTGGCTCTCAGCATAAAGTTGTTCCAGAGAAACCAACCGAATATTATTCTTCGTCGCATGTTCGACCGTCACGTAGGGATCAAAGCCAATGACCTTCATGCCTAGACCTTGGCCTTGTTTGGCAACCGTTTTGCCAATTTTTCCTAAGCCCACCACGCCAAGTGTTTTTCCGGCGAGCTGACTTCCTTGAAACTTTTTCTTTTCCCACTTACCCGCGCGCATGCTTGCGTCGGCAGCCGGAATGCGACGAGATACGGAAAACATCATCGCAATCGCGTGTTCAGCGGTGGTGACGGTGTTCCCGGTGGGCGCGTTCATCACGACTACGCCGCGATCGGAAGCGGTTTCCACGTCAATGTTATCCAGCCCGATCCCAGCTCGCACCACTATCTTTAAGCGGTCGCCGGCAGATTCGATAAGGGCTTTGTCGACCTCCGTGCGTGATCTCACGATCAGAATATCTGTATGGGGTAGCTTTTTGATGAGATCGTCGCGGGAGATGCCGGTGGAATCAACGACCTCCACTCCGGGTAAGGAGCGCAACTTGTCCAAACCCTCGTTGCCTAGTCCGTCTGCAATCAAAATCGATAAAGTATTATTCATTTTCTAAAAGATAAGTACTAGCGGCGGCCACCCCAGCTCCCGGCGGAGAGGAATGTCCCAGCTTGCGTAACGTAAATTCCGTGGCGGCAAGAATGGTTAGGATGTCGAGCTCATCGTAAAAACCCAAGTGACCAATGCGGAAGATTTTTCCTTTCCACGCATCTTGGCCACCTGCGATCGTTACGCCAAAGCGGTCACGAAGGTAACTTACAATCTTTTTCCCTTCCACTTTTTCCGGTACCAAAAGAGCGGTCACAGCGGTCGAAGGATGGGTGGGAGCAAAAAGTTTGAGGCCCATCGCTTTGGCACCCGTGCGCGTCGCTGTGGCCAAGCGGTCGTGATAGCGAAACATGGCATCCAGGCCGCACTTTTGAATATTCTGCAAGATTTTGTCTAAGGCAGTGATCAGACTCACCGCCGGAGTCCACGCAGTTTGGCCGGTGGCTGCGGCTTTATCTTCCGCGTTCAAATTGAAGTAAAACTTGGGCAGGGTGCTTTTCTCGCGTCTGGCTTTTGCTTTGGCGGAAAACGCCAGGAACGCCAGTCCCGGCGGAAGCATGAGGGCTTTTTGAGATCCGCTCACCACAACGTCCAGTGCCCATTCGTCCATGGGTAAGGGGCTTACCCCTAAAGCCGTGATCGCATCGACAATCACCAGGGCGTCGCTTGCCTTGTGAACCGCTTGAGCGACCTCCTTAACGGGATGATACGCGCCCGTGGAAGTTTCTGAAGCCTGGAGCATCACGGCCGCCGCCTTCGGATGCGCCTTAAGGGCTTCCTCGACTTGGCTGACGGTGACCGCCTGACCCCATTCCACCTGAATAGGATGAACCGTCAGTCCATATTGAGTAGAAATTTTGCGCCAGCGCTCTCCGAACTTTCCGCCGTCGACCACGATGACTTCATCGCCAGGCGAAAAAAGGTTTACGATGGTGGCTTCCATCGCCCCTGTTCCCGAGGCGGCCAGCACGTAAACGGGCTGTTCGGTTTGGAATAAAAATTTTAAGCCCTCTCGCACACGGGCCAGGATATTTTCAAATTCAGGCGTCCGATGGTGCAGGGGTGACTTCGAGAGTTCGGCTAGAACCTCTTCAGGAACTGGAGTTGGGCCAGGAGCAAAGATCCGCAGCTTTTCGAAGACGGGGTGCGACACAGCTCCCGGAATCTATTGGAGGTGGTCCCCATCCGTCAAGGAAAGGCCCCGCAAGTTATAAGATTTTTTGGAAAAAGGGTCTTTTTCCCTTGGGGGAGACGACGCGGGTCCGCCTTTCTTCCACTATGGGAACATGGTCACTAAAAATCATACTTTGTTATTCGTCGATGAAATCAACGTCCTCAACCCCGTCTGGGAGGCCTGTGCGCAGCGCGGGAGTCGAGTTCTCAAGTCCGGCCACGTAAATCAGGCGATGAAGCTGGTTGAGGCGGCTGAACCCCACGCCATTTTGGCCGATCTGCACGTTTCCGGTGGAGGAGCGATGTACTTGCTCTCCCTTGTTAGGCGCCAGGAACGGAAAATTCTGTTTTTCTGTTTTGTGCCCAATCACAGCTCGGGATTCGCCGATGCGCGCAAGGACATCGAAGCCATGGGGGCAGACGCCATTATACCTATCCCCTTCGAAACGGAAGACGTGGTTAAACGTCTAGAGTCGCATCTGTTGCCCTGAACGCGGATGGGGTTTTTCCCACGATCTGTTTAAAGGCTGCATTGAACGCGGACTTACTGTTGAATCCGCAGTCGTACGCTACAGAGAGGATTTTGGTCCCGGCCTGTGGATCTTTGAGTAACTTTTTTGCCTCATTCACGCGGTATTCATTAATGAAGCGATAAAAATTTTTGCCAAATCCCAGATTCAGCAGCTGCGAAAGAGTGTGATTATCGATGTTCAATTTCTCGGCTACCTGAAAGAGATTGAGGTTCGGATCCAGGTAGAGCTTCTCGGAAGCAAATAGCGCTTGTACGTCGGCCTTCAGTCTTTCGAGTTTCTCCGCTTCCAGGCGGGAACTCTGGTACTGAGGCTTTTCCTTCTCCAAGATGTCGAACAAAACGATGGATTGTTTCAGTGCGTAGAAAGTCGCGCCGTAAATACACGCGCTAAATAAAACGATGATGGTGGCATCCAGTGAGGTCCTGTCTGGTGCCACGATTCCCAGCATGTTAATCGTCCAGCTCACACAGAAAGTAAGCCAAAAGAGAAACGCCCAATGAAGTCGCACTTGATCCAGATTGGAAAAATACCTTTCGATTTGCCGTTGGTGTTGCAATAGGCGGATTCCTGCCATCAAGAAAAAGGGCAGGTTGAAGGTTGCGATCAGAAAGTCATAAGGGCGAAACCCCGGGGAAAAGTTGGGGTCAAGCCGATGCGCATTGGGCCACTCCCATGCGTGAAAGAAAAGAGAGTCGAGGAGCCAAACCGAAGCGGGAACGAAATAAAGCCACTCCCACTTACGTGGTGCAGGCTTTCCCGCGGTGAGAGAGCGGATAAAAAAGAACATGATGGGCCCCGCGATAAGCCGGATGGGCTGGGTAGCGGGGAGCAACCAAGGGTACTGGTGGAGTGTTCCCTGGAGACGGAATATCAAGAAGGAGTTGAAGTAGGTCACGAGAGCGATAATGCCAATCAGCCAGAGATTCGCTGGGCGGTGAGCGGAGCGAGCTCCTAAAAGCGCAGTGGCCAAAAGAGCCCCAATCACCAGCGTGGCTCCGAGATCGAAATTGAATAGGGAGAGCACGGCTCTTCTCTAGCATAGGCGTAACGTAGGGCAAATAATGTTTCTGGGGTCGGCTTTTTCAAAAAAGGTGACAATTTTTGTCAGAAAAAGTGGGGTAAATAGATAAAATTGTTTGCATTTTAACACATGGTGTCATATACTGCTCTTCCACTTGTCGGGCATTCTCGGTCACAAATAATTAAGTTTCGTTTTTAGGGGGTTCGCTTGAAGCAGAAAACCGTTGTAAGCGCTAAGAAGAAATCCGTGTACGTCGCTCCCAAAGGAGCACGAGGAAAGACTCCCTCGTTGAAGCAACTTCTTCAGAAGAAAGAGTTTTCCCTCCTCTACTCATTCATTCACAAACACAACCTCCGCGAGCAAGCCCTGAAGATTCTTACCGTCCGATTAGCTGACGCTTAAGGCACGAAAGGACCGGGCAAAACCCGATCGATTCATTGCTTTTTCAGCCAGGGTCAGTACATTACCGGCCATGCGTTCAAGGCCCCTTATTATGGGCGTGATTAACGTCACTCCTGATTCGTTTTCCGATGGGGGCCAATTTTTAAGCTCTGACTCTGCTCTTAAACATGCTGAAACATTGATTTCTGATGGCGCCGATATCCTGGATATTGGTGGGGAGTCGACACGTCCCGGAGCAGAACCCGTAAGCGCACAAGAGGAAATGGATCGGGTGCTGCCGGTAGTTGAAACCCTCGCCAAACAGAGCGAGGTAGCTGTCTCCATTGATACGTGCAAGTACGAAGTGGCTGCTGAGGCGGTGCGATTGGGTGCGCGGATTATCAACGACATTAGCGGGGGGCGCGATATTCGCATGGCGCAGTTGGTGGCCCGCCATCAGTTGGAAGTGATTCTCATGCACATGCAGGGAACGCCTCAAACGATGCAAGTCGCTCCGTCTTATCCTCGCGGCGTCGTGCAAGAAGTGCGTTCCTATCTTTCCTGGCGCGTAGCCGCTTTTGAAGAACTGGGAGTGCGAAGGGAAAAGATCTGGGTCGACCCGGGTATCGGCTTTGGCAAGACGCTTGAGCAAAACAGCGAAATTTTGAGAAGCCTGCGTTCGCTCCAAGGGATTGGGCATCGTTTGGTCATTGGTGCTAGCCGTAAGTCTTTTCTCGCTAAAATTTTGAACAACCCCGACCTAGCGATGGAAAAGCGCGGAGGGGCTACTTTAGCGGCGCACATTCTGGCGTTTGAAAACGGGGCATCGGTTTTTCGCGTCCACGATGTAGGGGAAATGAAGCGGGCGCTTCGCGTATGGGCTGTCCTGCGAGAGACTCAGTCGTGATCGTAAGGAGAGAAATTACCTTCCGCGCGCGCCATTCCCATCATGGCATGCTTTTCGAGCCACCCCACGAGCACGATTTTCGCGTTATCTTGAGCATGGTGGGAGAACCCAACGAAGAAGGGTTTATTTGTGATTTTCGCGCCGTAAAACGCATTTTTCAGCGCGTCGTTAAACAGGAGCTTGAAAATAGTGACCTCGATCAGCGTTTTTCTTACCCCACTTCCGAAAATTTGGCCCAGTGGATTTGGGAACAACTCGATCCGTTTTTTCCCCTTTACTGTGTCGAAGTAAAAGAAAAGGCCCATTCGGGGGCTCAGTACTTTGGCAAAACTGTTCCAGCCGCTTCCTTTTCCTCAGAGGCCTTGCATTGAATCAACGCCAGCGATTGGCAATTGGTCTCGGTAGCAATCTTGGCGACCGGCTGCTTTTTTTGCGACGAGCCGCTTCGCGTTTGGCTGAGGATCTACTGGAAGAAGCACGCTGCGCCTCTGTATATGAGTCCTCTCCCTGGTTGGGCCGCCTGCAACCCGATTATCTCAACACGGTCGTGGTAGGTGTGACGGAATGGAAGGCGCCAGCGGCTTTAAGTTTTTTGCAGGATCTCGAGCGGGAACTGGGAAGGGTGTCTTCAGAAAAAAATGGCTCGCGCATCATCGATTTAGACCTACTTTGTTACGGTGAGGAGACTTGGAATCAGCCGGGGTTGAGAGTTCCCCATCCGCATCTGAGGGAACGTGATTTTGTAATGGTTCCTTTGGCTGAAGTGTGGCCCGATTGGCGCGATCCTCAAACAGGCCACACGGCATGGGAACTACGAGGCGCGCTGATGAAGCTTCCCGGGGGGCCGCTGCGCCAGGTCAGCAAGCCGCTTTTCTAGCTGTTCGTCTCTTTCCAATTGCATACCATGGGCAAGCCGTCGCAATAGCACTTCAAAGAAGTGTGTCATATCCCGTGCTTCATAATGGAAGAGAACGGCAACTCGCGTCTGATTTTCCCTTAGTCTGTTTTCGAAGATCATTTGACCATCTAGCAGAAGGGGACTTCCAGGAACGGACTTAAAAAACACGAGGTCTGGTAAATGGAAGGAAGCAGTCAAATAAAGACAAACACTGGTCCCTTGTCCTGTTCGGATTCTCAGTTTGAACTCCTGGTACTCATTTTGCTCCACTGACAGAAGACCGCGTGTGAAATGCTCTACAGTCTCTAAATCAGAACAGGTATGAAACAAATCGCGTTGACAAAGCGGTAGTCGGAAAACCCCTTGGAAAACTCGTGTACGGCGATTCGATAGAGGGCGCGATCTCCGCTTTTTAGTGACTAGCGGCGGGCTCATCCACCAGTAATGATGCTCTATATCCATTTTCCTTTCGGAGTAAAACGTCGTGTTGAGACTGGGACGACTTGTGGCCGCTACACTCACAAGCGTTTGTGTCTGCAATGAGTGTTCCAAATCCAAGTTGAATCTGCCTTTTCCTTTCACGGTGTTTAGCAGCGAAGGATTTTTAATCGACGGAGATTTCCCATCGCGTAGCTGAAGCATTAATGCGGAGCGTTCCGTAGCGTCCTATTGTCCTTAAGAAAAGTACGCTGGAAGCCGTTGTAAATGTACTGGAGAATCTATGCCCTTTTTGAGGAATGTATTTGTCGTGGTGTCCGCTCTTTTTGTCTTAAGTTGCTCTGACGAAGCTCAGGTCTCGACGTTAAGTGACCTCATCAATGAGGCTGCGGTATATCTCGGAGACGCCATTCCGGATTACGAGAACGACATAGGGCGAGGTAAGCGGTTTGTTATGAGCGCGGCCAGCCGCGACACAGAATTTATCACCCCGTCGGTTTGGTCTAGCACAACGCCGGGTGACCTCATTGATCCTCCTGGCGGAGTGGTCTCCGACCCGGGTGGGGAACCCAACTATGAAGGTGCCGCCTTGCCGACCAAGGTCAACTACCGGGACTATATGAAGATGGCCCTCGATCCGGCTTTCAAGCGCGCTTCGGACGGTGGAACGACGCGCCCGACCGTGTTCGGACGATTTGATAGCCTGACCGATATATTGGGACATATGGAATCCGCTGGCATTACGGTTGATGCCGATGGGCTTCCCGCCACCGGCGAGTACAGCGTCAACTATACGGTAGACTCGCAGGCATTACGCATTTTGGCTTCGGTTACGGCAACGAGTGACTCCACCTATTACGATCGCAAAATTGACCTCATTGGGTTTAGCGACACCAACAGTAACGGGCAAGTGGATGGCGGCGAGGCAGTGAGGGTTGATACCCTTATGTGGGTGCGTGCCACGAGTTCGGAACTTAATTTCATGATGCAAGAAGGGCGAGATGCGGATGACGATGGTGATAAGGATTCCATGTCGCTTAACGTGCTTAAGTGGAACAAAACCACGGGTGCTTTTTCCTTTGAGTACGTAAGCGATACCAACGAAGACCAAGACAATGGCAATCTGGAAATTTTTCGCGCTTTCATTGAGGGGACGGGAGGCAAAACTTACGTTTATGGCTGGACGGGTAAAGCCGATCCCGCGGACGACTCGGCAGATTACTTGCAGTACGCGCTCTATACGCCTCTTTCCACAGAGACTGAGGGAACGGTTAGCCTAAGGCAGCTTCGAACGGACGGAGATATCTGGCTTGGCAACCTATGCTCTACCTTTACCACGGGAGCCGCGGTGGTAGGGGATACCACGGGCGATCCCGAACCGGCGAGTGGGGGAACCTGTTCTGGGCAAGTCTCCGATTCGCTCAACACAAAAGCTGGCATCATGGGTTTTGCTTTTGGTGTCCGAGCCAATGACACTTGGGTAGAAACCGCTGACGATAAGGGTTTTCCCGCGACGGCAAATACAGATCTGAGCGTGGAAGCTAACCGCAGCGCTTGGTTGGATGCGGGCGAGGGTATCTCCGTGAGTTTTTCCAACCGAGCCAACTTCATTTCCCATTGGGACGGAACGCCCTAGGTCCCCACCTATCTAAAGCCTAATGAGAGGGAAGACTGCCTAGGGAGGTATCCTTTTCGTAAAAAAAAGCAGCGGTGGAACCTTCTCCAATAAAGTTCACATTGGAGTGCCACAGACGGCGCACGGCGCCCACCAGGTAGGTTGAACCCGTGATGACGAGCGTATCTTGCGATGGGCACCGGGCGAGTGCTCTTTCTACGGCTCTTAAAGGGTTTGGTTCATACTCTCCCAACGCAAGGTAGTCAGTGGGCGGGTCGGTATCCGGAACGCGAGTCAGTAAAACAGAATCGGCTTTTTCGTTTAAGCGCCGATACATTTCCCTGTAGGGTTTATCCAGAGAGAAAGCACATAAAATGTGCAACTTGCCTGTGGGAAGATCCCCCAAAGATTCAAACAAACTTTCCTGACCGTGAGGATTGTGATCGGCTGAGAGCACAACTCGAGGCTTATTTTGCACCACCTCAAGTCTCCCTGGATTTACCACCTTCGCAAACGCGTTTTGAATAGTGGGAAGAGGGATCTTGGGAAACACGATACGCGCCACCAAAAAAGCGAGGGCGGCGTTTTTGAGATGCCCTTTGCTCGGATTCTGAAGCCAAATGGGGTGGCCATTTATTTCCACTTCTTGACCATCCCAACTCACCTTCTTTCGCTTGAGTTTTAATTCTCGCGATAAGTAGTAAATAGTATCTTCCTTGTCGCAATGCTCAATCGCTTGCTGAATGAGCGTGGGATCTTCCAGGCCGGTAAAGAGAAGTCCTTCTGGACGTGTGATGTGCAGCTTGTCGGCCAGAATTTCCTGGAGGGTGTCTCCCAGATATTTCTGATGGTCGAGACCCACGTTTGTCAGCACGCTCGCAATCGGATTAGTGACGTTGGTCGCATCTAACTTCCCTCCCAAGCCTACCTCTGTAACGAGGAAATCAGGCCTGCGCGAGTTCGCCCACATATAATAGAGGAACGTCAAGTATTCGAAGTAGGTGAGGGAAAACTTTTCCGCTGTGCCTTCGTAGGCACGCGCTAAGCTCTCAAGCTCCCCCGGATCGATGGGATTTAGATTGAGCAGGAACCTCTCACTTAGGCATTGAAGATGCGGCGAGAGAAAGGTTGCTACGCTGTGACCCGTCTCTTTGAGCAGTGCTGTCAGAAAAAGTGTGGTTGATCCTTTTCCATTCGTTCCGCCAACTATTAGTGTGCGCCCGCAACGTTCGGGGTTGTCGTAGCTCGCAAGCGCTTCGCGGATCCGTGCGAGATCATAGCGAATGTTTTTCTCGCGTCCGCGTCTTTCTAAAATTTCTTGCAGTGAATTTTTCAAACAGTTGCCCTGTCAACAGGCCATACAGTTTGGATTGAAAGATATCAAGTAGTTAGGTTTGGGTGGCTTGAGATTAGACAGCACTGTCAAAAGTGTAAAGGGTTGGAACGAACGTTAAACTAGCCAGAATACAGGAGAAATGGGGAAGGGGGTGGTGGCCTAGGGCTTGCAAAACTAACGGGTGTGGTTCTGGGGTAGAGAAGGAAATTTTTAGGGGGAGCGCAAAAATGAACACACCGTCCAACATTTACAATTTCACGGACTATCGGG
>JBGSIC010000003.1:0-126643 GCA_041751875.1 Bdellovibrionota bacterium | reverse complement strand
GTCCGCAGGATTGTGCGGCCAACCGATCCAGGTAGCGCGGTGCGGTTCCCACTCGGCGGGGTAGCGGTATCCGAGGTCTGCGGGCGTTTTCATTAGGTATCCAGGAAGCGCTTTTCAATTCCGTCGTAGGCATCGATGCGTCGGTCGCGGAAGAAAGGCCAGTTGCGTCGCGTGGTTTCCATCTTGGTGCGATCCACTTCACCGTAAAGGATTTGCTCTTCCGAGGGGCTTCCTTCGGCGAGAAGTTGTCCTTGCGGACCACAAAGAAAGCTTTGGCCCCAGAATTCGATACCCGAATTTCCGGTGGGGGATTTTTCAAATCCCACGCGGTTAATCGCCGCCACATAAATGCCATTGGCCACCGCGTGACCTCGCTGGACGGTTTGCCACGCCTGAAACTGGTTTTTTCCGTACTTTTCTTTTTCGTGAGGATGCCATCCAATCGCCGTCGGATAGATGAGTACGTCGGCACCCTTGAGTGCTGTAATGCGTGCGCCTTCCGGGAACCACTGGTCCCAGCAAATCAGGACACCCACGTTTCCGACTTTGGTTTTGATGCTCTGGAAACCCAGGTCGCCCGGCGTGAAATAGTATTTCTCTCCGTAGCCTGGATCGTCGGGAATGTGCATTTTGCGGTAGACACCAGCGAGAGACCCATCGGTATCAATCACCGCCGCGCTGTTGTGATAAATGCCGGGCGCTCTACGCTCGAATAGCGGTACCACTACGGCGACGTTTTCTTTTTTTGCCACCCGTGAAATGGCTTCCGTAGTGGGGCCAGGAATGAGTTCGGCTGAATTGAAAAGCTCATCATCGGGTACCTGACAGAAATAAGGCGAAAGGAAAAGCTCAGGCAGACAAATGAGTTTCGCTCCGTTTTTAGCGGCCTCCCCGATCGAGGAAATGGCTCTTTCCAGGTTGGCAGCCGCAGAGTGAGCCCCCGCTTGGGTCTGTACCAGGGCAATCTTGAGATTTTGGGTCGTTTGCATGGTCGCGAAAATACCTTAAGTCGTTGAAACAATGTACATAAAAAATAGTTTTTTCGCACTCCTCCCCGCTAAAGCGGTTTCTTGGGTTCTTCCCTAAGTCCCTAGTTTCATGGTAGGTTCGCGGCCGATAAGTGGACTCTTCCCAAGGGGGAAGAGGTGTGAGATTTCAAATGCGGCATTTTTTCTGGTCATTCCTTTCCGTCTCTTTATTGGTCGGCAGCATTCCGAGTTTCGCTGCCCTTTCTGTGGGGGCAAAGCTTTGCCGTGATGCCGTTCAAGAAAAGGCACGTGGCTCCGAGCTCGTCGATCGCCGCTCGGAAAGTTACGTACTTGCCCGCGATTTTACGCATAAATTTGGCGTCCGCTTTGCCCGCTTCGTAGAGGACGCTGTTCTTGAAGAGGGGCGAACCGATATCGTTATTGCGCTGGGCGGTGCGGAACATCTAGGGACTTTGTTGGAGGGTTACTTCGCCCGTCGTCCCCAACTAAACGTCAGGCTCCACTTTCTTTATTTAACAGAAAAAATTTTGGGCATTCATAAGGTGCGTGGCAACTCAGGCGAGAGGCCTACCTATCGCGTGGAATTGGGGAGAAACGGTTGGCGCCGTTTGGCCCATGCCGGGCCGCGCCCGCAAGACCAAGCAAGAGCCTACCTGGAGCAACACCGCGTATTTGACGGCGACAAGCTCATTGTAGTCGATACCGGTTTTTTAGGAAGCGTACCTGAGGCAGTCGGTCAGATAGCCCAATCAGCTGGTTACCGTGGCGAAGTGGAAGGAGTGCTCCTCTATCAAAGTACAATTCCTTTGGTGAGCCGAACAATCCCCGTTTTTGGTTTCAACCATGTGGTGAATGAAGAGGAAGTTTCCTCGCTGGAGTCTTTTACGTATTTGATGGATGAGGGGGCGGATCTTTCCGATCCGGTAACAAAAATGCTGTACTTCGACGGGGACCTTCTCCGCGGTCTTCCTTTTGCTAAATCACGCAAATCGCCCTCAAGGCTGGTGCAGATCGATGGCATCTGGATGCCGGAGGGGTCACTGGACGAAGGACCCTCATTGACACAATCATACTTGGACACGGTTCAAGGCATTGATGATGTGCTTAATGCTTATTTCCGCCCCCAGATCATTCGCCCTGCGCGCGTGATGATTGGGCGCCCTCCCGGCTAAATTGCGACGTTTACCTGTGTAAGCCCACTCTCTCGAACAACACCTTTGCCGCCAGTCTGGCCAGGTCTAGGTCTTTCTCTTCCATCGCCATGCTGTTGAGCTTAGGCACCATTTCCGTCGCCCAGTCGGGCTTTTCATAAAGGGTGGAGAGCGCAATTTCTTTTTGCCAATTGGTACCTCTCTCCAAGAGAATTTTAAAGACAGGGATCGCCACTTTAGGATCCATCGCTTTGAGAAGCTCGACTCTTCCCGAGGAGTAGCCTTCGAGCTCTCCCTTTCTCGTAAAGACCATTTCAGATACTTGGCGCTGGAGGTCGGGGCTGTCGGAGATGGCTTTGGCAAGCTTTGCTACGAAGGGGCTGCGGTTATCGAAGATGGATGGACCGAGAGCCCGGAGTTTTTGAAGGCCTTTCTCTTTTTGTCCTTCGTTTCCAAACTTCAGTAGGCCTGCAATGGAGAGTTCCTTTTCACTTTTGGGCAATAGGGAGAACTGTTCCGCGAGGGGAGGGGAGGTTTTCTTTGCGATGTTAAATAGAGTGGTAAGAACGAAAATGTTATTCCGTTTCTGTTTTGTGTTCTCTTGAAGGATCTCTTCAAGCGCGGGCTGCGCGCTAAGGGCTTTTTCTCCCAGGTTTGAAAGTGTGACCAGTATCTGCGCTCGGACCGTGTCGTCTTTTTGGGCGCGCAGGATTTCAATAAAGGCGGGGATATCTTTTTCGGAAGCCCGGCGCAAAAGCTTTCCGTCAAACTCCTCGGCTTTTCCTTCTTTAAATCTTTGGAGAACAAGCGGAGGAAGGGAGCGTTTTCCGTCGCGAGCAAGCTGATACCAGGCCGCGTTTCTCAAAAGCTCAGCGTGCTGGGGGGAGTGGTAGATGGTTTTAAAAAAGGCTTTGCCATTGGGGTCAGCTTTTTCGAGAAGCTCTTCCCCGACGCCGTAGATTTTAGAAAGAGCGGGTTTATCCTCAAGTTCTTTTTCTTTCGCCCAAGCATTCGGGAGGATTTGGGTAAGCTCTTTGATGAGTTTATCGGTGGGCTCTCCTTCTTGCCACTGCAGACCATAGCTTCTTAGTTCGGACAGGTGTTCTTCTTCGAAACTAAGACCACTTTCGTGGAAGACGGATTTTTCCGGGAGTCTTTCCTTAGAAGCGTCTTCTAAGAGGGGAAGAACTAGGCCGTTAATATCGCCCTCGCTTTCAAGAAGTAGCAGAAGCGCCTCTTGGATATGGGGGTCTTTGGCAAGACTTGGCTTGTGGGTCAAGAAATTTAAGGCATCAACGTTAATCCCTTTGTTGGCACTCAAGAGGGCTTTTTCAAGAATGGGGGCAGCTTCGTCTTCCAGCGTATGAACGAAGAGCTGGGTTAATGGATCCGAAAGATTGGCGTAGAAAGCTCTTCGATCCATTCTTTGAGCTTCTTTGGGAAGGCTCAAGCCTGCCTGGAGCCAGCGCGCTCGCCGTGTTTTTTCCACTCCCGGAGGCATGAACCTAAAGTAGTGACTTAGGGCCCGAATCTGGTCGAGTCTCAATTCCGGCGTGAAATCAGAGTGAGCCACCTCGTTAAGTAGCGCCGCCCATTCGGGGTGAGTTTTTTCATGCGAGTAGGAGCGATTGGGGTTTACGTAAACGCCGGGGATGTATTCCCCACCTTCCTCAAAGGTTTTAAGCCAAGGATCTTCCGGAACGGAGAAGCGCGAGGATGACAGGCGTGAGGCGTAGTGAGAGTTTTTGAGGTTCTTAAGCTCCTTTATTAGCCGCTCCTCGTTTTCAACATTCCCGGAGCGCAAAAGGGGGAGGTCTTTTGAGAGATCTTTTTCATGGAGCGGTTTTTTGTTTAACAGAGCGAGAAGTGTTGATAGGGAGACGACTTCGGCTTTTTCCGTATTGCCGGTTTCGGGAGCGACGAGGTCGATTTGCTTGGGGTGGAATTCATGCAGAGCGCGGGCGATTTTGTAACTTGCCAAGCTTTCTACTGCATCTACCCAAAGTAAAGGAGCGTCTTTGGTTCGGTGAAGTGCGCTCTCCATTTCGCGGCGGCTTAAGGTGTCTGTCCCGCGATCTTCCGTTTCATACTCGGTAAGAAGAGCCACTTCTTCATGTCCCCTTTTGCAGTGCCTGAGCTTCCCCATTTTTTTAAGTTCGTAGAGGTCTGTGTCCCGCCAGATTTTTTCAACGGGGGTAATAAGGTAGTCAACCGGCTTTTCTTTATTGGCCAGAAGATAAATCAGCATGCGCTTTAAAGGGAATATCGAATCCTTTTCGCATCGGAAGCCCGAGGCTTCCAGCTGTTTAATAAGCTCTGGAGATTCCTTTTTTGAAAACCACAAAACCATCGTGCCGTTTTGGGTGTATTTGTAGTACGGGATATTTATAGACTGGGAGATAAAGTCCTTTGGATCTTTATCGGGATTCATCACGTGTTCGATGGAAAAATAACTGTTAGCACCCTCACAGTTTAATTTCAGACTGTACTCAACGTAGTAACGGTTTCGGTGCTCTGGGGGGACTTCATACTCAAAAATACTAGCTTGGAGACGCTCATCCCAATGCAGTGAGCCCATGTTAGGAATAGGGTCAATAGCCTCCGGCGAACTGGCTTTCGCGTGACCAAAAATAAAGGAGTCACGCCCCTCTCCACATCTTTTGGGCACAATAAGAGCTCCCCGGAAGGGATCGTCTTTAAACCCAAAGATCTTTCCTGCCACATAGGGGGGGACTTCAAACTGCGTGGGTACTCCATGGGGGATATTCTCACTTAGAAGTTTTTCAGAAAGCGCGTGGGTAAATTCGTTCGAAAAACTTCCACGTTCCGAGTCAGTAAATCTATCGTTAATAAGTGCTTCAAAGTGCGGGGAGAGTACCTTGCGGAGGGAAAAAATATGATTTCCCGAGATATCGTTTCGGGTGATGTGCTCAAGGTGCGATTTGGCTGTTTTGCTCAGCCTTCCGCCTTGGAATAGGGGAAGAGCCACAAGAAGCTCTCTTAAGGTAAGAAGCGGGGACGTCGCAAATCCCTGAGACCGGGTGGGAAAAAGCTGGCAGAGTGTGTTGTGATAATCTTCCAAGTCGGGGAGAACAAGCTGTTCAAGCGCCCTTAGGAGCTTTTCTTCATCGGGACGTTTGTGCTCCAAAAATTGCGCCATACTGTTAGCGACCACTTGCACCGAAGGGGAGTGGGAGCGCGCCGCGCGCTTTCGAAACGTTTCCGCAAGACTGGGGTTGGGTTTAGAGAGGCCGAATTGTTTTAAATGAAATTGGAGCTCTTTAATATCCTCATAGAGTTTGCGCTCATCGGTAAGCGACTCTTTTAAATCAAAATACCGAAGCGCGGTGAATACCTGGCGCACAACCGGGGGGGCTTGAGAGAAGTCTTTTTCAAAAAAGCGCTTGGCTGCCTCTCTTTGAGGCCCCGTCTGCAGAAGGCTTCCACAAAAAGTGATTTCGATTTCTTTAAGAGCCGCTTTCCACTCCGGGGGAACCTCGGGGGTTTTGTACGGTTCAGGCATGGGGGGACGCCCGCCCTCATCGATGGAAACAGCGTGCACAGGCAAAGCCCGAGCTGAATGAGAGCTTAGTGTGCTTAAAAAAAGAATGGAAAGAAAGCGCCTCATCCGGCAAGCCTCCCCAGTTCTGTGCAGAGCTTTTTGGGTACGGGTGTGCCGTCCTCATAGATCCATTTCACTTCCGGCTTCCAGTCTTTTTCTGTCATTGCTTCAAAGACACCGACTATAAGTCCGGCGTAGCCGGGATTAACTAATTGAGGAGCGTTTCGGGTATGCCGGCTTAAGAATTTGTTCCGATGGCGCAGTAAGTCTTTTTCAACCAGAGCCGGTAACGCCGCCAGCACGTTTTTCAGATCGTCTTCTGAAGTAAGCGACGGCAATTCGTTATTGCGATCGAGTTTCTCAATCAGGTCCCGAAGTTTTTCAAAGCCCTCTCCTGTGCGGGCGTACTCAAGTAGCGCGCGAGTAATCCGTAACGCGTCATCCGAAGGGTAACTCCCTCTTTGGAGGGTTTTACTTAAGCTTTTGGTGTAAGGGTGCTCGAAAAGCTTTTTAAAGACTTTCTCAAGCGCCTCGATAGCTTCTTCGTTGGGAAGAATTAGTTTGATGGGTTTAGGTTCTGGAGGCGGCTCTTTGGGTGTGACAATCACGGCTTCGCCGGGATTTACGAGCCTATGGTCTGCTGGCATTTGCCGGGGACCCTGGTCGGAAGTTTCTCTTCCGTTTTGAAAAATAGGTCCGCCCGCAACCGATGCGGCTTTGTTAGGAAGCGGGAGGGGGGATTGCTTCACGGCTTCGATGCTTGGAACGTTTTCCGTTTCCTTTTGGGGGGTGTGTTGAGGAAGCTTTTCTTTCTTCTCTGTTGTTGTTTGTGCCATTTCTTTTTCTTCGGTGTTTTCTACGACATCATCCCGGGATTCTATTTCTGCCTTCTTCGCTTTCTCTTCGGCAGCGTCTTGATTGGTTTTTCGTCGCGCCATTTCAAGGGCATAGCGGATTTTACTTGGGCTTAAAGGCTCGGGTGCGCGCGGGTCCCGCTCGCTAGGGGTACTGTCATAAAGGTGCGCTCGCGGGTTGTCTCGGCTTAGGCCCACCCGCGCGTGAGGAGGGTACACATAGTTTTCCCCTTGGCGCAGCACGCCGACGACAGGTTCTACCTTGAAGTCTTCGCCCTTAAGGACCAGCTCAAAAGAGCGCTGGAGGAGTGTGCCGGCTCCCGAACACTGTGTGCAAAACTTTCCTTCATGCAAAAATCCCGTGAGATCCGAAAAAGGGTTTCCAGAGGGAACGTGACGGTTGGGGGGCCCTGGAGGATGGTAGCTATAAAGTGAACCTTTCTTGAGAGTCTCTTCTATTTGATCGGGTGTCATGTAGGGGGAATCTGGATGCGAGGCGGCTTCTACGAGAGGTTGAGCGGCCTCGGTAAATCCGGCTTGCGCTAAGACAAGCGCAAGAGTGAGGACTCTGTCTCGAGGAATGAGAACAAGCTGCTCATCGGAAGGGTTGAGTTTATAGTTACCGACGACGGTAACGGGTGAGTCTCGCAAGTTTTCTCCTAATTTCAAAACAGGAATGCCGTCTTTGGTCTGAAGAACCTTATAATCACCTTGAGTTTCGAGGTAGTACCCCTGCATGCCATCGGCGCCGGGTAAATCCACTGAAAAACCTCTACCGAACTTAGAATCGCGAGCGATCGCGACGTCAGCATTGAGTAGCGTTGAATGCTCGGGAAGCACCAAGGGGACAAGCCCGTCAGGGTATACCCTCGGAGCGGAACGCACTTCAAAGTCTTTCTGACCGTGAGACGCGGGCTTAGTCGGGTAGACCTTCAGATCGGATTGCAGATCATCGGCGGTCGGGAGAAAAGCAAACGGTGGGATGTCATTCAAGGTGGTATTGCCGTGGGAGCGCACCATAAACGGGTTTGGCTGCTTACCGTCCTGGCTTATCTCCGGCCGAAATTCCCTACCCGGCGCATCGGGAAGCCCAAAAGCAGGTAACTCAAGTTTCTTCTCTCCGAATAGATGGTCTTTGGCTTGCGAGTAGTAAAAGGCACCGCGCGCCATGGCCTCATCCGCAAGCTCCACGGCCTGCATCGCCACAGTCGTTCCTCTTTCAATCGCAGGATCAAGATAGCCCTCTTCGTAAGCAAGCTTTCCACCTTCCATCGTAACAGTTCCGGCTAGGATAAAAGGCAGCATCACTTTAAAAAAGCCCTCCCGGATGGGCTTTTTGGAAAGGGAGTGGCTTAAAGTTTGCGCGAAGGGGTTCTTGCGCGCGCGGCTTTCCCGATTGCGCCAGTGGTTTTTCCCTTTGGCGTGCCCGGACCAGATGAGATTTGAAAAGACCTTTCCAAACCGAATGTTTTGACTCTGAGAAACATACATCGACGCGGTCGTCTTGTGGTTATCGACATAGTGCTGAACTTCGTTCTTAAGTTGCTGATGCAGTTTCTGCGGAGGATCCTCAGAAGAGGCGACCGAGACCATGCGGTATTGCTGCGAGAGAGTTTGATTGAGAAGATCCAGACGCTTTACTGCCCCCTGAGACCCTTGAGCATTTTCGCTAAGAGCCCCCACCCACGGTTTAGAAGAGTCTTCTCCATTGAGAAAAGCTTCGAGTTGGGGAAAGTCTTTTACCCGCACTTTCACCGGCTGGCCGTTGTAGAGAACTTCAACCTGGGGTTTGCCTTTTTGATGCCTTACTTCAAAAACAAGGCCCGTCTCCGGACGAGAGAGTCCTATTTTCTTAGAGACCCAGCGGCCAAGCCGACTGGCCACCCCTTCCTCGGGCACTTCAATCCGGACAGAGGAAACATCTTTCAAGACAATCCGAAGCGCGTCCTGGTAATTTTGGCTAATCGCTTTTTCAATTTTCTTGAGCTCCTGCGCTCTCCAGATCTCAAAACCATCCGCGCCGATGCGCGCATCCTGGCGAGGGAGCTCTTCTTGCTCGTACTTATTTTCTCTTTTTTGGAAGTAGCGCCGGACTTCAGGATCGTTCCAGTCTACAAAGGCGGGTCCACCGTAGCGGTTCTCCGTGTCCTGACGTGCCCGCACAGCGATTTCGATAGGAAGGAGAGGCGCATGCTTGAGGGCTTTTTGTGCTCTTAGAAAGGCAATATAACTGCGTAAGACTCCTTGGGGGACCTCTAAATCACTGCCCGAAAGCTCAAGTCGCTTTTGGGCGGCCTCATCTATTTTTGTTAAGTACTTTTCTTGAAACTGTTTTCCTTTCTCGAGTCTCTTTGTAAAAGACTTGCTCCCTCGCCACGCGAGTTCCGTTAGCAAATCCTCAGGCGCAATACCTAGGCGTTCTAATTCTTCAGGGGTCCACTGAGTTAAGTCAGCCGAAATAATACCAGGAACAAGAGGGCGCAGCGCCCGATCCAAAGTGCGGCGTACAGCCGGATTGGTCGGAAGCTGCAAAGACTGCGGCGGTTCAGCTCGCAGGGGCGCTAAAAAAGAAAAAGCAGCCGTAGCCGCTATTAAAATGCGCGCATATAAGGACATCGGCGATAACTGACTGCAAGCCCAGTGCCACGGGACAGGAAGAATACGAGGTCTGGCGCAGTGAAAAGCGCTGTTGCCAGTAGCACTTGCATAGCCAGAGTTTCGCACCTCCCGACTTCCATTTAATGCTGCCGTTCAAATGGTCACACACGCAAGGGTGCGACAGTGAAGATGTATTCGCTCTGTTTATAGCCAAGAGCGCGCCGCTAGAAACGCTGCGCGTCTTTACTGACGGCTCGCTTCTCCCCAATGTGTCACTGTCAGCTAATTGGAGGCTTTCATGAGACATGGGATTTTGGGTTTAGTAGTTTTCGTGCTCACTTTAGTCACGGTTCAAAAGGCGGAAGCTCGCCGTGTGGTAATTGGAGTCTCCGCTTATTCCGCAAGTGGATATTATTACGGTCGACCCTTTGCTCACGGCTACTGGGGTTGGGGAGTAGGCTACCCGCCGGTAATTTACTCGCCTTATTATTTCGGCGGTTTCTCTTACGCGCCCTATTACACATATCCGAACTATCCTTACCCCGGTTATTATCCGTACCCGACGTATCAGCCCGAGCCGACTTATGGGGCAATCGTTTATTCCTCAACGACCGATAGCGTGAACTACGCGTACGGGTACTACTCGCGAGGAGAGGCGACTTCTGCTGCACAGGCAGGTTGCGGAGCCGACTGCCAACCAGTGGTTTGGGTGCAAGGGGGTTGCGCGGCTTTGGTGACGAGCGCAGAAAAACAACAGGCCTCATGGGCTTACTCGCATTCAAAAAGCCACGCGAAAAGTACGGCTGTTAGAGGATGTCGCTCCAAAGGTGCCACCGACTGCGACGTGCGCGCCTGGGTTTGCTCTTTTTAAAAGTGTAGTTTGAGTAAAAGATAGGTCAGATCGGGAATGCCGCTCGCCAGAGTAGGCGTTACAGGGAAACTTCCGCCGTATTCCGCGTACGGATCCGAATGGACGCTTAGATATTGTCCGAATAAGAGCTCTAAATCGTCTGACAACGAGTACGTCACAGATAAATTAAGAAGCGTCGAAGCATCATTGAGGTTGTTCACGGCAACCAAGCTCGTTCTCACCAGGGGATGTAACGTCGCGTTTATTTTTAATCCTGCGTACCACTGCCCTTTGTACGGTGATGAGCGGTGATCGCTTGCAATCTGGTAGTACAGAGAATTATCCGCTCCAAAACCATTGTAGAAAAGCTCCGCTTCCAAACCAAATTCGGCGGTGAATGCGCGATCGATTCCTAGAAGTCCCTGAAAGCGTCCGTCACGTTCGAATTCATACCCCACAAACTCCCCACGGAGCACAAAGCCACCTAAATTCTTCGCGGCTTCAAGGCCTAGGAACATCTTGTCGTCTGACTGTCCCATGGTCATGACAAAGTCATAGCCGGGGGTGCTTTCGCCGAGCCGGAGATGAAAGTTGTGGCCCTGCTGACCGGAAACCTTAGGAAGAAAACGGGCTTGGACGACCAGCGGGCCCACGTACGAGAGCGTGATGGCGTCTTCAGTGAACGGAAATTCCGAGTCGACGATAACAAAAGGAAGCCGAGGTACCTGTGAAACCGCGGAGAAAATATGTCCGACACCCATGCCAATGACCTGCTTCCCGATGGTGATTTCGACGGGATCCAGCTGCATGTGCACGAACGCTCGGTCGACCAGATTAGTGAGGCGAACCGAGGAGGACGAGTAGAGTAGGGTTTCCGTATTAAACGCAGGCGTCGGATTAAAGGACGGCACGGGCAAATAGGGATCGTTGGCAACTTGGGTCATCAGATTTAACTGATTGGCAAATTCAAAACGAAACCAGTCCCGTGACAAGGAACCGGCAAAACGAAAGCGCTGCTCGGCAAAGGGCGAAGTATCTTTTGGGTAAAGACCTTCTTGGCGTAAGTAGGTTACTGCCGCGATAGATTTATACGATCCCCAGGTGTGAAAGTTCCATGGACTTATGTAATCAGATTCGCCTCCCGCCCTGATCGTTCCGACGGAGCGGGCGTGCGCCAGGGTAGGTCGAAGATAGAGAAAGAGTGCAAGGCAAAGGAAACTAAGCCTGGCACCCCAGGTGATCATGCAGCAATTGCCTCAACAGCGTGTAGAGGCGTTTTCTTTTCTTCTCTCTGAACGGTGCCGTCTCCGACGTGCAGAATACGGTTTGCGCGTTCAAGGACGCGCGGGTCATGAGAAGAAAACAAAAAGGTAATTCCTTTTTGCTCGTTGAGCTGATTGAATAGGTCGAGAATTTTAATCGCGTTGGTGCTGTCTACGTTTGCGGTGGGTTCATCAGCGAACACGATCGCCGGACGGTTAACGATCGCACGCGCTATGGCGACACGTTGTTGTTGCCCGCCGGAAAGTTCCTTGGGCATACGGTGAGCCAGTTCTTCCAAACCGATGTCTTTTAGCGCCGCCATTCCACGTTCTTTGCGTTCCCTGGGGCTGACATGATTAAGTGCCAAGGGGTACATCACGTTTTCCAGGGCGGTAAGGACGGGAAAGAGGTTATAGGCCTGGAAGACAAAGCCTACCATTTTACGGCGAAGGCTTGCGACATCCGCCGTCGACATTTTACTTAAATCCTTGTTGCAAAGAACGATTTTACCGGCCGAGACTTCATCGAGTCCCGCGGCGAGGTTAAGAATCGTGGTTTTACCCGAGCCAGAAGGGCCGGCCAACGCAGCAAATTCCCCGTGCTTAATAGTAAAGCTGACTTCTTTGAGCGCTGTTTCAATACCGGTGTAGCTTTTTGTGACCCCAATTAACCGAACGATCTCCATGACCCTCTCCTTAGTGGCTTTTGAGCGCCGTAGTCGCTTTTAATTTGCTGATAAACTGAATCGGAATCAGAGCGGCAACGAGCGATAGAAGTAAAATGATGCTGGTGATCGTCACGTTGTGGATATAGTGAATAGCCGGGTAGGTCACCGTTTGCACGAGCGCTCCGTTCATTCGGACCTCTTGCGTCGTTAACCACGCTAGATCAAAGCCCTGGTAGTGAAAATAGAGCGTAATGCCCAGGCCCACTACGTTTCCAATGAAAATACCCACGGCGCTAAGAAGCAAAGTTTCGGCAAGCACCATGCGGACCATATCGGCTTTGGCCGTTCCGATTGCCATCATGACGCCGAATTCTCGTGTTCGTTCCATGATGCCCATGAGAATGGAGTTGGAAATACCCACCGCCGAAATAAAGAGAATGATGAACATGAAAAAGCTGGTCGCGCTGTGATAAACCTCAATTGAGGCCATCAAATGTTTCTGTACTTCTTTCCAGCTCATCACTTCCGCACGGGGGAAAGTCGTTTTCAATTGTGACTGCACTTCATCCAAGGTTGTTTCCTGCTTCAATAAAATCGAAACTTGGTGAATTGCTTGCGGGCCCATGCTCAGAAGGGCACGGGCGTCTTTGAGCTGAATAAAAGCGAGCGACTTGTCGAGGTCTGACTCGGTGTTAAAGATGCCCGCAACGTAGAAGAGTTCATTGCCGATAGAGCCATCCACCCCTTGCGTGAGGGCGACCAGTTTGGACCCCAATCGTACTTTCAAACGTTCTTTGAGGCCTACACCGATGACAATCGGTTTGCCCGCCTTTTTCAGGTTTTCAAAGTAGGAACCTTCCACCATGCGTTCGTGGTAGTGGGTGGTGAGGCGTTCCTTGGTGGGATCGATTCCCACATAAAAAATGTTGGCGCCCCCTTTGGCGGAAGACAAAAGACCTTGTGCGATGATTTGAGGACTGGCCGCCTTAACTGCCGGGTTGGTGGCGAGCCACTTGTCCAGGCGGGTGGTGCTACGGATAAAGCGCTTGGATTCCTTGTATTCATGAAAACCAGGCTTTGAGATCATGATGTGACCATTTTGAAAGCGAATCGCATTCGAAATGAACTGCTCATGCAGGGCGTCTTGATAGTTGTGAATATAAATAAGGAAGGTCGCACCAATGGCAATTGCGTTAACGGCCAAAAAAGTGCGTCGCTTGTTGCGCCAAATATTCTTCCAGCACAACTTCCAAAAGAAACTGTTCATGGGTACCCCTACTATTTTCTCTTACCCAAGGAGATCATCGACCACCCCGCGGTGATGACCTGGCCCCTCTGAGAGTTTTTTCTGAGCTTCTCCGTCTGGAAAAGTTCGGAATCAATTTTCTTATCGTAAAGAATCTTGTGATACGTCACGACGGTGCGGTTTTTAGGCTCCTCGGCGAGCTGAACACTCATGCGCGTGGGGATGATCCGGTCATCCATCTTTTTGAAGCGATCAAACGTGATGGTACGCACCCACTGGCCGTCTTCGTCATAAAACTTCTGCTTAGTGGGCAAACTGTCGGGACGAGCCCAGTACTCGAGCTTACCCCAAACCACCGGCGCACCCGGCTTGGGCGTGCACACAATGAGGGTTCCACTCTTATCTTTCTTAACAATCTTGTGTGTGTAGTCACGGACGAGAGAACTTGCCTTCATCAAATCGTCGTTAGTGAAGTCGCTTCCCATCCAGGGCTGGAGCATGAGGGAAGTTGGTACGCGGACGACTTGATCTACCTTTGGTAGGTAGTTCCACATATTGGTTTCAACGCGCAAAGACGAAACGCCCAACTCTTTGTGAGGCGCGAGGATTTCGACGAGAGCTTGTTTGTTTCCGACCGTCCAAGAACGCAGTTCCAGCGTTCGGGAATAAGAAGGGCGTTGAATGATCATAGTCATCAACGCTTGCGTACTGTTTCCGCGAAGGATTTTCTCTCCCTTGCGAATAATTCTGCTCGCTTCGCTTTCAGCAGCATGTGCTGAGGAGGAGTACAGTATTCCTGTCAAAATAAGGGAGAACCCCAAGACAAGTTTCACCGACTCCTCCTTTGCGACAAAGCGCTACTTGATGATCGCCATGCACGCTTTGGTCTCACCCGCCATAGGGTCGTTGCCGACGCCTCCGGTGAGCAAGCAAGCTTGCAGAGAACGATCTGTTTTATTAAACGCACTCAAAACGGCGAACCCGAAGCCCGTGTCACCCGCAAAAGCGTTGGTACGCGCTTGCACGATGAACGTTCCCTTGCCGATTTCGGCGTGGGCGCGACCGTTCAAAACCAATTCACCCATCGGAAACAGCTTGAAGTCTTTAAGTTCAATCCGTCCGTTGAGTAGCTCCCAATCGACCGTCACGACTTTCGAGCCCGAGATGTCGATATCGGCTTCAAAGCTCATCGATTCGATGTGCTTCATTCCGATTACATCAAGATCGACCACCGCACGAACGGGGAAGAACTTGATCGAAACGTCACCACTCAGTTTGCAGGTGCCGTCGTTAGCAAAAGTGAAACCCACGCCTGAGAAGCTCATGTTGAACTTCGGTTTGCAGTCTCCCGCTACCACCGACTGTTGGTCGGTCAGACCGGCAACGATCGTCGATTGAACGACTTCCATTACCTGGTGAATCTCCTGTTGCGTTTCCTGGGTGCTGATATCGCTCAATAAATCCGATTCAAATTCATTGAGCGGATCGACTTGTCCGCAAGCCGTGAGCCCGAGGACTGCCAGGCCTACCAACAACGAGTAGACAAAATTCAAATGGGACTGACGCATTCTTTACCCTCCTGGTAAATTGTCATGGACGGTTAAAAACTTTCAAAAATCCAGGAGGAAACACCCGAAGGGCAATTCTGTGAAATCGAGCTGTGGTTCGATGAGCAATAAATATAGCTTACAGAGGGGAAGCGAATTTAGAGTGAGAGACCGAAGAAGATTTCTTCACAATTGGAGCCCAATTGTGCAACTTTTCCGCCATTTGGGGAGAGCGAAAAGGCTGTGCTTTGCTTAACGGGGTTGTTATCGGGAGTGCGGCAAAAAACTAATTGATACCGAGTAGTTCGACTTCAAAAACCAGAGTTGAATTAGCCGGAATCGGACCTACCGCGCGGTCACCGTAGCCAAGGCTTGCGGGAATGGTAAGCTTGCGCTTTTCTCCGACCTGCATTTCGGCGACGCCTTTGTCCCAACCGGCGATCACTTTGCCCGTGCCCAATTCGAATTCGAAGGGCTGACCACGGTCCACCGAGGAATCAAACTTTGTTCCGTCGGTAAGCCATCCCGTGTAGTGAACTTTCACTGTTTGTCCCGAGGTCGGTTTCGCACCGGTTCCCTTCGTGATGACTTCTGATTGCAGCTCGGTCACATTTTTCTTAGTGCAGGCTGCGAATAAGAAAAGAAAAGTAAAAATTGCGGCACCAAAAGTACGGAAAGTGAAAGTTTTCATGCGCTCTAGTATACGCAACCATCATTAAATTGACAGTTAAAAGAAAAAGGAGTCCCATAAAAAATCTCAGCGAGGTTCGACTATGGGGCGCCATCGATTTGCAGTATCAGTGTGTGTTTTTCTACTGTTGGGGATGTGGACTTCCACTGCCCATGCCCGGGTCGACATAGTTAGCGACATGGTTCGCAAACAGAATACGAAAGTGAAAACCCGCTTTAGTGTTTCTGATTGGTTTGGTAGCCAGCGTTCCCAGATTCAGATTCAGGATCTTTTTCTCGCTATTCACGCACCAAGTCCGTACGAATTTTATTTGGGCGGGGACTATGTTTGGGCGCAACCCAATGGTTCGAGTCGCTTCTCGGGGCAGACATGGCGCATGTCGGTCGCTGCTTACGTATCCATTTTTGGTTTGGCTTTAGAGAAAGAATTTCGCAAAGAGATGTGGTCGGGCGTCTTTAACCTGCGTGTGTTTGGGTTCAATGTGCAGTCTACTAATATCACTCTACACGGCGGCCTGCGTTCCCAGGAAAACCCTACCATCTACCGCAGCCCGTTTGTGGGCGGCACGATGACTATTTACATCGGAAAGTACTTTGGATTTGAGGGCTTATACCGTCACTACTTCCGGCCACTTACCAACGATGCCGGTATTGATACCGAAGGGTCCCGTTGGGAGGGCTCTGTGTTTGTTGACTACAGGGTGCTGCGCGTCTACGCCAGTTACTTCACAGAAGGAGAGACGGTGATTACAGGAACCGTTCCCGACCCCGATAACTTCACGGGTATCGCGCTCGGAGTAAAAGTCTTCTTCTAAACCATAGAGTAAGAGGTTCTTATGCGCCGGTTGTTTTTGATTGGTTTAGGTGTTCTTCTTGTTTCGGCTCCCATTTTTGCAGACGAAGAAACGTCGCCGGCTGAGGAGCCCGCTGGTGCGGCACCTGCCAACGAATACCGACCCATTACCCTTGGCGCTTATGTGGGGGCAAACATTCTCTCCAGTTTCATCGGCAACGGAGGAACAACCACTAACCGGATTGGCTTTGACGGTGGTCTAGATCTTCAAGCTTATTTCGTCGAACAGGTCGGTGTATTTGTAGGCGGCCATTTCGTTACACGTGGGTTTAGGCTGGTTTCAACCGAAACGTCCTCAGCAAGCTTTCTTGATGTGCCGTTTGGTTTAGCCTTTCGGCGCACGTCGGCTCTTTTTAAAGATAGCGCCGAGGATACCCTCTTGATCGGCGGGTACGTATCGCTTCCCTTGAGTGATTTCAAGACACCGACCCTCACGTCCCATACGGCGAGCACTTCTTTTGGTTTGAACTTGGGTGCTAAAACGCTCTTCAAGGTGTCGGGAAACTTTTCGTTGGGCTTTGGAACTTGGGTACGATTTGGTCTGACCAAGTCGATGACGACCGGGACGGCTGATAAGCTTCTAGAGATCGGAATTGGCTTAGCCGCAGGTTTCTAAACTCGCCGTTTTACCTATTTTTTCTCGGCTGGCTTGCGCGGGCCGCTCGATTCGATTTGGATTTGCAGAGCGATGTCAGACATGACTCGCTTGCCGTATTCCAAACCAGCTTGAGCGAGTTCCTTACGCAACAGCGGGTCAACTTTTACGAGCTTTTTTCCTGCTGGGCTTTCGTAGAAAGCTAAAAGAGCTTTCATATCCTCTAGTGTGTAGTGCTTTACATAGACCGGCACAAAGAGCGATTCCATATTGCTGCGGTTTATCTGTTTCTCGACGCTGCCGATGATGTGGGCTTTCTTGGCCTTGTCTAACTTGTCATTCTTTTGAATGAGTTGTTTGAAAGTCTTGTGAAAGACTTCCAGTTCGCTTGATTGGGTAAGCGTAAGACGAATAATTTTTAGCGCGTACTTTTCTAATTCGGGGTCCGTTTTGGCGATCCCCATCTGCGAGACAAAAAGTAGTGCGCAAAGAATAAGTTTCACGAATCCCCCTGTGTCTTAGTCTTATCGGTGCGAAGGGGACGAACTCTTTAGGCGCGACGTTGACCACCCCAGTAGATGCCCACCAGAGTGAGTAACGCGCCGAATAATTGGAGCGGGGTCATGGTTTCCGAGAAAAGCCACGCGCCCAAGAGCACGGCGAGAAGCGGCTGGCCGAGTAACAAAAGCCCTGTGCGCGAAGTCGGCACACGGCTGATCTGAGTGATGATGAAGTACCATCCCAGGAACTGACTAAAAAACGCGAGACCTAACAACCATAGCCAGTCGATCGGCGAGGGAATCGTGATGGCGCCTTCGGTCGCAGACACCAAAAACAACGACGCGGAACAAACCGCCGACACGCCGGCAAGTAGAAGCGTATCTGCTCCTTTGGCGCGTTCGCCAATACGGCGAATGATGAGCACGTACATCGCGTACAAACCGCCCGTCGCTAGGCCAAAAAGTATTCCTCGTCCGTACAACGGACTATTGGTAGGCGCCTCTGGAGAAATCAAAAGTAAGATACCGATGAAGGCAATTCCCACACTCGTAAAAAAACGCCATGTGGGTTTCTCGCCGAGAAACAAAATACCGATGAGCGAAACATAAAAAACCTGGGTGTTTCCGAGAAGCGTTCCGAGCCCGGCTCCAACGTAAAGAACGGAACGGTGCCAGACATAAAGATCGGCAGCGAAGACCACACCCGCCGCAACGACCCATCCCCACACTGCGCGATCGGTAATTCCTGGGG
The DNA here is from genome assembly GCA_041751875.1 of Bdellovibrionota bacterium. Taxonomy (GTDB): domain Bacteria; phylum Bdellovibrionota; class FAC87; order UBA2466; family JACKAF01; genus JBGSIC01. The sequence goes on along the minus strand of JBGSIC010000003.1, from coordinate 108,527 downwards.
CGCGTTTCGCTTTCCAAGCCACGCCAAAAAAAAGCGCGCCTAAAGCACAACGATAAGCTCCCATCAACGATGGGGAAAGGTGAAGTAGCTTTACGAATATAGGAGCGAACCCTAAAAAAAGGGCACCAAGCAAAATGAGAGCGGAAGGGCGATTCACGGGTGCCCATCAGTTATCACACTCTTTAGAACGGTGCCAGAAGACGGCTGATGCGCGCTGCGTCTGCGCTGGGCGCGGCTTTTGGGATTGTCATTTCCGAAGTGCCCTTTTAATGTGGCTGAACATGGGGTGGGGGAAAACATGGGACGAAACAAACTCTTTTTACTAGCCGTTATTTTTTTGATTTCGCGCTCGGGCATCGCTATTGAGCGCTACGCCATTGGAGCGTTTGAGGGACGCGGCTATCAATGTCGGCAGGCGGTCTTCAACGCACAAACTGCGTGCATACGAGAGATGGACTGGTTTACGAGTAACTATATCGTTACGGAACCTCCTACCTGCGGCCAAGAGTACTGTTTTTGTTACGGGGGAACACCTGGGGCGCACGCGGTTTGCCCAGGAAAAGCGCGCTACGAAGATGGTTTGAGCTACGAGAAAACACCCAGAACGGATTTCGCTTACTTTCGCGGATTTGGTTACACCTGCTGGCAGGCAAAGTACGACGCGATCTTAAAGATGTACCGCTCGGCTAGTCAGGCTTCGCGAAATTTTGCGATTACCAAGTTTCAATTAGATGATCCTTGGAATTGCCAGTGCGATGGCTTCCGAAGTGCGGTTTGCACGGCTTCCATGACTTATCATCAGTTTGGAACCGTTCCCGTTGTGCCCGACCCTGAGCCCCAGCCGGACCCGAATCTGCCGCCTCTCCCGGCACCCGAGCCGGAGCCAGATCAGCCACAACCAGAGCCACCGGTTGAGCCAGGCCCCGAGGAGCCTCAACCCGAGCCGCCCACGCGTTAGGGTTTTAATTTATTCTCAACGCTGCGGACTTTGTCTTCCATTGTTTGCGTGCGATCGGTGCGCGTCCCGAACTTCAATGTAGAAGAAATGCGAGGGGCCCCCATTTTGTGAATGGCTTCGTGGCACTCCTTGATAGCCGCAAAGACTTTGTCCCATTCCCCTTCGATGTTTGTTCCGTAAGCGTGCAGGTGTGTTTTAAGTTCCGCCTTCTTTAGAATTTCTTCGCACTTTGCCACGTAGGAAGAAACGGAAACGCCTACTCCCAAGGGAACGACACAAAGGTCAGCAATCACATTCATTTTATTCTCCATCAAAAATGTTCAATGTCCCGACTCTAACGTAGAGTAACGGCGAAGGGGAAGTCATGCTGCTTGCGGTGAGAGGGATTAAACCCACTACGTTTTTGAGTCTCGTGTTTTTTGAAGCGGGAGCGGGTTTGTTCGGGCTCCTACTCATCCGACTCGTCGAAGGAGCGTGGAGAGTCGTGTGGGTAGTTGATGAAACATCTGTTAGGGCTGCCGTTTTTTATACCATTCCGGCTCTACTTTTTGCTTTTGTGGTGACTTCCTCTAGGGGATTGCGCTGGGGGCCCCTCAAGCGGATTTTTGAGATTATTGAGAAGAGTTTTTTGGGAAGTTTTATCCGCGAAGCCAGCCTGGCCCAGCTCGCCTTAGTTTCTCTGGCTGCGGGTGTCGGGGAGGAAATCCTTTTCCGTGGCGCGTTTCAGGGCTGGTGGGGGCTCACGATAGCGTCCATTATATTTGGACTCCTTCACGCGCTCACTCCCACCTATTTTATTGTGGCCATGTTAATGGGCTTTTACTTGGGAAGCCTTTACGAATCGGTGGGTCAAAATCTCTTTGTTCCCGCCTTTGTTCACGGGGTTTATGACTTCGTCGCGCTTCTTTTGTATAAACGCCAGATCCGTCATCGGGAGCTGTCCCAGCAGCCGCTTCCCCGCTTTGACGAGCTATTGCCCTAACGCTCTAAGTACCTGTTTACCAACGGTTTCCGCCCCGTTTTTCCCGCAGCAAGTTGAAGCGAAAGATGCGACGTGTTATCACACCTCGATGTTAGAAAAAATAGTTGGAACCCTATTCGCCTTTTTTGTTCTAGTAGGCTGTGCCTCTACGAAAATTAGCGAAAGCTTCGATACTTTCACAGGGGATGTGATTTATCGCACGGGAATTATGCGCCTGACCCAGTCAGACGAACCGGAGCTCGAGTCGAGTGAAGCTCATTCCATTTGGGGAAGAAAATATACCGCTCGGGCACTGGAAGCAGATGCCTGGCTTGAAGCCTCCAAGACAATGACCCCGGATGGCAAGGCCAACTACTCGATTCGCGTGGAGGGCTCGCCTTTTGTGATGGGGGGGGAGGATTCGCTTTTTATTCGTGCCGATGGAGAAGCTTTTCGTTACTCGGATCCGAACAAACGACCCGGCTACGCCCTGTACCGAGAGATTCCCGAAAGTGATATGCGCAAAATCATGGAATCGAAGGTCGTGCAGGTTCAGGCCAAAGCGGAGGCCGAATTGCTCGATGGCTTTGTCACGAACACGGTAAAAGAGGCGCTCAAGAACCTGATTGCGGCCGGTAAGCCTCCTGCTTCCCCTGCCATCGCCGAGTAGGCGAACTTACGCTTCTTGCCCATACGAACTTGCTCTAACTACCAGCCGATAGTATGCTTTTCCGGTTAAATTTACCCTTAATAAGGAAGAAGACCGATCATGCAAACTGCCCGTTCAGCCCGAACTAATCGTACAGAAAGAGTCTCCATGGCACCTAAATCTAAGCCGAAGCCCGTTAAAGCAACCGCTCTCAACAAAGACTACCGCGTTTGCAAGGAAGCGATGGAAGATCCCAAACGTTTTGCTGAACTGGCTCGTTGGGGACGCAAAGAAATTGAGATCGCAGAAGAAGAAATGCCGGGACTAATGTCTCTGCGCAAAGAATTTGGTAAATCGCAGCCACTCAAAGGCGCTCGCATCGCGGGTTGCTTGCACATGACGATTCAAACAGCGGTGTTGATTGAAACGCTGACGAAACTCGGCGCGGAAGTGCGGTGGTCTTCGTGCAATATTTTCTCCACGCAAGATCACGCTGCAGTCGCAGTGGCGGCAGCGGGCGTTCCGGTTTTTGCCTGGAAGGGTGAAACGGAAGAAGAAGCTGTCTGGTGCATCGAACAAACGATCACCGGCTGGGGCCCCAAGGGCTTCAACCTGATTTTGGACGACGGTGGCGATTTGACGAACATGATGCACGAGCCCCGTTTCGCCAAAGAGATGAAAAATATTATTGGGCTGTCGGAAGAAACCACCACTGGCATTCATAATCTCGAAACCTTGCTCGCCAAAGGCAAACTTAAAGTGCCTGCGATCAACGTGAACGATTCGGTGACCAAATCCAAGTTCGACAACCTATACGGTTGCCGCGAGTCGCTTGCCGACGGAATCAAGCGTGCCACTGATGTCATGCTTGCCGGTAAGGTGGTAGTGGTTGCTGGTTATGGCGATGTCGGTAAAGGTTGCGCCCAGTCGATGGCAAGCTACGGTGCCCGCGTTCTTGTGACAGAAATCGATCCTATCTGTGCGCTTCAGGCCGCGATGGAAGGTTTTGAAGTCGTCACCATGGAGACAGCCGCTCCGGTTGCCGACATTTTCGTGACCACGACAGGATGCTGCGACATCATTACAGAGAAGCACTTCACAAAAATGAAGAGCGGCGTGATTGTGTGCAACATCGGCCATTTCGATATTGAAATCGATATGGCGTGGCTGAACAAAAACTCCAAGATGGAGGAAATCAAGCCTCAGGTCGATGAACACGTTCTGAAGAATGGCCGCAAGATCGTCGTGTTGGCTAAAGGCCGCCTGGTAAACTTGGGTTGCGCGACGGGACATCCGTCCTTCGTGATGAGCAACTCGTTCACCAACCAGGTGCTTGCGCAACTCGAACTCTACAAGAACAACAGCCAGTACAAAGAAGTGAAAATTTATCAGTTGCCCAAGGAACTAGATGAGAAAGTCGCTTCCTTGCACTTGGAAAAAATTGGCGTGACGCTCACGAAGCTGTCCGACAAACAATCCAAGTATCTCGGTTTGAGTCCCAAAGGGCCGTTCAAACCCAGCTATTACCGATACTAGCGTCGACCGAATTCAACGCTGGCTTTGTCCTCCGCGCTCGGCTTGCTCGACGTGCTCTCATGCACGCCTCCGCCGCCTTGCTTGTGCGTCCGCGCCAGCCTCGAATTCATTTCGACGCTAGCGAGGGCTGTCGAGTCCGATGTATTACTTAAAACGACTGAGTTGGTCGTAGGTTAGGGTTTTGGGTAGCTTGCGGGGTTCTAAGCTCATCTTCTTATTCATTCTTAGAAGATACTCGTAGAAGCGCGTTTCCATGACGGGAAACTCGCGGATGATCTTGTCCGCCTTTTCGGGGGAGAGTGACAACGACTTCGTCCAAAGGTCATCGAACATTAAACTGGTGGCGCCTATGGCCAGTGAAGGAAAGGCCCCGTCATCCACCTCGCCGTAACCTACAACATATAGACAGGCCCAGAGTTCCTTGAGCGCTTTCTCAAAGGGTTTCGTTGTCACACCGATTTCTTTAGCGCGCGCTTTGAGGATTTTCGAAGATAAGGGAGAGTCTTCCTCGAGCAGTGTGAGTATTTTTTGGGCCGAGTGGCTTAAGGGAACTTTATCGGGCCGCCCCTGATGTGTTCGAAAAAGCCACGCGGGAAAAAGGTCGCGAGAAAAAAAAGTGGCGCGATACTGAAACCATTTGGCGTAAACCACTTTTCCAGATCGTGAGAGGCGCTCGCGCAGATGCCAAAGGTCCGAAACGGCGTAGTCACCGTTCTCATCCCATTCCCATTTCATTTTCGTTCGTGGATAGAAACGCGACCAAAGCGAGGCGGGCTCGGGCTGATTGTTGATCGGGAAGGTAAGCAGAGCGCCGTCGCGATCAATGGCGCGCACGGCATTGGCGAGAGTAGGTTTCATCGAGTTCTTAGTTACAACAGCCTAAGCGTGCACCGTCAAATAGAGTGATTCCACCAGGCGCCACTTGTCGGACTGATCTTGAAATCGGTCTGGGGCATGGTCGCTCGTCTCGATTTCGCCAAAACCTGCTCTTTGGAGAGCCTTTTGTAGAGTGACGCGATCGTAGGCGAAATGATGATCCCCCCCCATGCGAAAGGCCTGGTTCATAATTTCGATTTCTGTTTCAAAGGGCCGGGGGCCGCCGCCCAGATCTTGGAGTGCCTGCCAGTAGCGAGAGTCCTTCTTTGAGTAAGCGTGGATATATTTAGCAGCGTCGGGAACGATTAAACGAAACTCGCCGCCCCTGACAAGTACCCGACGACATTCTCTCAAGAAGCGGTCCGCATCGTGGGGGTAATCTAGGTGCTCCAAGAAATGCTCGCAGTGGATGGCGCTTACGCTTGCTGTTTTTAGCGGAAGGCCCCACCGCACATCCCATCGAAAGCCTGTACTGGCCGAGAGGTCAATATTCACCCATCCGTTTAACTGATGCTTGCCAGCTCCAATGTTCACTTTTAACCCGGTGGCTTTTCGGTAGCGAATGAGTTTCATTAAATTTGACGGCGTGAAGCAAAGAAAACGCCACCAAAGAAGCGTGCGTTCGCGTTTGATTCCGCGGACAAAATCGCGCGACAGAAGGGAAGTAGCGACAATCTGTTTCCAGCCCATGGGATTCCTTGAAGAAGAAAAGAGGGGAAAGATAAATTGTATCACGCCAGGAAAGACGCGTGGGGAGAGTGGGGAGGCGATGCGTCAAACAAAAAGGGTCCGCTCAAATGCGAGCGAACCCTTCGTCATACTTTATTAAAGTGAAGAATCAGGTTTTTGTGCCTGAGTCCTTTTGGGCTTCGATATTGAAAACGATTTTAACGGTGTCACCAATCGCAGGTACCTTTTCCACAATGTTATTCCACGTGATACCCCAATCAGCGCGCTTAATTTCCGTTTCCAGGCCAAAACCAATTTTTTTCTTGGGACCGAGGCTGGCGGTGCCTTTATAGTTTCCCTTGAAAGTAACGGGTTTGGTGACGCCGTTCATGGTCAGATCGCCGGTGACCGTTAGTGTCGAACCCTTTTTGCTAAGAGTTTTGCTCACGAAAGTTATCTTATCGTTCCCTTTCTTTGTGGCACTAAAAAAGTCTTCGCCCTTAAGGTGCGCATCACGCTTTTCATTGCCGGTGTCTATTGAACCGGTGTTGGCCCAAAGGTTGAACTTCATCTGGTTCAAATCTTTTCCCGCTGCAAACGCATCAGTATCAAAAGCGACGTCGCCACCAATCTCACCAAACCTTCCATCGACGGTGGTGATAACTAAATGTTGCACTTCAAAACGCGCTGAAGAATGAGCTGCGTCCACGGCAAAGGGTTCTACTTTCCCGAAAGCGGCTAAACTGAAAAAAGCCAGAGCGCATCCTACCGAAACGATAGGTTGTCTTTTCAACATGAGATCCTCCTTAAAAGGCGAGATTGTACAAGCGGAAAGCTGGGAACCCAAATAAATTCTAGAGAAAGAAACCTCAGGCCCGATCCTTGCCTTGAGCTAAGCGAGAGGGAGGAGACCATTCCTGCTTATTGGCTGAGTTCGGAACAGAACGGCGACGCCTTTCTGTGAGGTAGGCAAGTCCCCCAATGGCCATGGCCGTCACCACGGGGAAAAAGGTGTAAAACATGCGAGGCTCAAAATGATAGATCGTATGAATGATCAAAAACTTCGTTACGTACACGGCGACGATGGGAAACATAGCTGGTTGCCAAAACTTAAAAAGTGAAAAAATGAAGAGGAAGGCCGCAGCGACATGAGAGCCACGAATCATTAGCTTTTTAAACCAAACTAAAGGGCCTTGTCCCTGCAGCGGCGGTTCGCCGAAGGCGTGAAAATGCACTCGATAAATTCGACGGGCCATGCCCTGTAGGAAATGCAAAGGTTCTGCCTTAATGCCTTTCATGGTGATGGCTGTAAGGTTGGCGTCAGTAGCTCCGGGTTTTCCCGGCACGTAGGCGTTCTCGAGAATGGGTTTGTACTCTCCGCGGAAGTTTGCGTCTCCTGATTGCAGGTAGGCGTGCCACAACGCAAAACTGCCTCCTGCGGTGGCGGGAATAAATTCCTGAAAGTGGTAGTAGTTACGAACGGAAGGGGTGACGAAAAAACAAAAAAGGACGGCCCCCGTTCCGACAGCTTGTCGCAAACGCGCATGGTAGAGGTTTTCTTTTTTACTCGAGAGTAGTGCTCTTCCGTAAACCCACAAATAAGTCAGCGCCATTGCGATGCCATACTCAACGCGAGTGAGAAAGAGAAAACCAGTGAAGAGTGCCCAGAGCATGTGCCAGCGCAACCGAAGAGGCATGCTTTGCATCAGGATCACGCTCCCCAGGACCCAGAGAGTGAGCACCACTACTGTGAGGTTTTCAGAAAGGTAGTAATTGGACATCTCCAAACTACCTGGCCAGAAGGCAATGGATCCCATCACGGCAACATGCCAGTAGGACTGGTTCTGCTTCTTGAACAATCGAAGAAAGAGCTCGCGACTTGCGATGGGTAAAATGGTGGCGGCAAAAAATGCGAGTGAAAGCATCGCAATCATTACGGCGTGGTCTTCGCTAAAAAACTTATAGAAGAACGCGATGTAGACTGAAAAACCGATTGCAAAGTCATTTAACGGAACTAAGCGCGGCGAAGCGGCTTTTAGTGCGGGTGAAAGGTCGAACGACTCGGCCAGCGAAGGGGCGAGAAGGGTACCTTCTTGAGCGAACGTCAGGGCTGCGGAATCGTAGGATGTGGCATCAGCCGTCCACAAAACTCCTCGATGATAGACGAGGTAGAGCCGCAAGATAACGGCAACAAGCAGTAAGCCAACTTCAATGCGGGACAGGGGTCGTGATAGAAATCGCATAGCGTGACGCGTCAATTAATTGGGTTCTCATGATTGTATCAGGAAAATACCCGCGGGATGAAAAGGAAAACGGCGATGCAACGCATGGCGGCAATTTGGCGACGGTAAGAGTGTTCTTTTTGTCATTTACCGTACTTAGGTTACCGATACATATAGTAGGGAGATCGCTATGTGTGGAATTGTGGGAGGGGTTTTCTTTGGGCCGATCAGTCGGGAAGAAGACCGCGTTTCGTCTTTTGTCGAGCAGCTGATGCGAGCGGCAGGTGAGCGCGGCCAAGACGCTAGCGGCATTGCCATTAATACGTCGAAGAATATTTACGCCTTGAAGAAGGGGGTAAAGAGTTCCCGTCTTCTCGATTCACCTGAATTCAAAGAAGCCATGCAGGAAGCACGAGAAGAGTATCGTTCTGATCCAGCCTTGCCGTCCTTTTCGTTCATTGGACATTCACGTTTGGCCACAAACGGCGGCCAAACAACCGATCTCAACAACCAACCCGTTTTGCACGAAAGCATGGCACTCGTGCACAACGGGATTATCGTGAACTATCACGAACTTTGGAAAAGTCTGGGAGTCAAAGAAATCCCAGAGTTAGACTCGGCGGTGATCGCTGGTCTTTTTGCCGATAAGAATCCGGAAAAAGATCCCGTGCGCGCTTTTGCTAAGGCACTTTGTTCGCTGGAAGGCTCCTTTGCGGTAGCCGCATTTCCGGCTCAGCATCCCTTTCTCTTTTTGGGTACGAACACGGGCTCCTTATTTGTCGCAGAATCCAAAAATGAATTTGTGGTATTCGCCTCCGAACAATACATTCTGGAATCCGTTCTGCGGTCTCTTCCTTTAGATATGGAGCATATCGAGTTTTCCCACGTTGAACCGGGAACCATGAAGGTGATCGAGCTTGGTGGTCATTCTTCTCGAGACTTCAAGCTTTCTACGGCCACCGAAAAAGTAGACTTGGTACCAAAGAAATCCAAGAATGTGTTCGCCATCAGCCACGAGTTTGATTGGGACAGCATGAAGAGGTGCAAAAAGTGCATTCTGCCCGATACTCATCCACTCATTGAGATTGATGCGGAAGGGATTTGCTACTATTGCCGCAACTATAAGCCAACTTCTCTACGTCCGCATGCCACTTTGGAAAAAACGCTTGATCAGTATCGCAGCAAAGACGGCTCTCCTGATTGTATTGTGGCGTTCAGCGGGGGGAGAGACAGCGCCTACGGCTTGCACCTGATTAAAACGAAGTACGAAATGAACCCAGTGGCTTTCACCTACGACTGGGGAATGGTGACGGATCTCGCGCGCCGAAACCAAGCACGTATTTGTGGAAAGCTGGGTGTCGAACACATTATTCGTTCTGCGGATATAGTAACCAAACGTCGGTACATTCGCAAAAACGTGGAAGCTTGGTTGAAGCGTCCCGAACTGGGAATCATGACGCTTTTTACAGCAGGGGATAAAGAGTTCTACCACTACGCTCGAAAGCTCCGCAAAGAAACGGGAATCAAGTTAGTCGTATTTTGTACGGGGAACATGCTCGAAGATACCCCCTACAAAACGGGATTCTGCGGGTTTAGGGAGTCGGATCACGGGATGACCCTCACGGGAGTCTCTCTCTGGAACAAGATCTTGCTACTCAAATACTTTGCGAAAGAGGCGCTGTTAAATCCGCGCTATTTCAACGAGTCTCTGATTGATAGTATTTTTGCGTACTATTCCACTTTTGTCGCGAAGGATGATTTTCTTTACCTGTACCACTACGTCGAGTGGAATGAGCAACAGATTGTTTCTACCATTCGCAAAGAATACGACTGGGAAGTCGCGAAAGACACTCTTTCCACTTGGCGCATCGGTGACGCTACCGCGGCTTTCTACAACTATGTTTATCAGATGATCGCGGGCTTTAACGAAGACGAAGTAATGCTTTCAAACATGATCCGGTCGGGGTACCTGACTCGCCAGGAAGCCATACAACGGGCTAAGATGTACGCGCCTCCCCGTTGGGATTCTATTCGTGAGTACCTTGAACTTTGTGGGCTCAGCTTTACGGAAGTTATCAACGCCATACAAAACTTCAAGAAGATGTATCATCATCGCCAGGTGAAGGCGGTAGGCGTGCGCGCTGCGAAGAGCGCTAAAGTCGCTTAGATCGCTTCGCTTGTTGTCTGTCTATAGCTTGATACGAGCGAAGTGCCTAAAGAGAAAGTGTTGTAGCGGAATCGTTGTCACAAAAGCTAGCGCGGTCGCCATGGCAGATCCTTCCATCCCGTAGGTGGGGACCAACGCGTAGTTAAAAACCACGTTGAGAATCAATAGACCACAAATGTAAGTCGAGTGTAGTAGGGGAAAGCCTGTTACGAGCAAACTGTGCTGAAAGCCGAGAGCGCCCGAAGCCACGACAATTCCCGCCATCAACAAAGCAAAGGGCCAAAAACTGGCTCCATAGGCCCCTGAAGGAAAGATGAGCTCAATCAAGCTCGGGTAAGCTACCACCGCTAAACTTCCGATGGCTAGCGCCCCCACCCAGGTGAGTCGTTTCACTTTCCATGCGTAAGTTTCGAGTTCTTTTCGTCGGCCCTTGGCGTGTAAACGGGAGACAATGGGGTGATTGAGGTTCTGCACAACCACAATCATTTGTAAGAAACCTTCAGCCATTAGCGCGGCAACAGAATAGACACCGACTGCGCCGTCATCGAGAAACAGTCCGAGGATGAGAATATCGACGCGTGAGTTCGCTTCAAGGGCAAGACCACTGACGACACTTTTTAAGCCGAACACTAAATGACGTAGACGCCAGTCGTGCGGCATATCTGAAAAGGCGCTTGCCGTTCTTCTTCTTAATGAGACGAAAGTATCAGCGCTGAGAACGAGAAATAGAACTCCTTCAGACAAGCTAAAAATTACTGTTAAGGTGTTTCCTGGGAAGTGCTGACTAATGACCGCGATTAAGGCAACTAAAAGTAAGCCATAGCGAGCCACGCTATACATGCCAAAGTGAACCATGCGATTTTGAGCGTTTACAACCGAGAGCAAGACCTTGTTCATTCCAAAGAAAAAAATTCCCGGGACAAGATAGTAGATGGCGGTGGTGACCGAGGGGCTACTTAGCGCCCCACCGATCCAACCCGCCAAAAGAAAAGTCAAAGTGGAAACGGTTACGGCGCTCAAGAATGCTGGCAGGAGAGCCCCTTTAACGATCACAGACGAGTGGGGATCCTTCGGCAGATGGGCAAGAAGGGAATGGCCAATCCCGGCGCTTGCAAGTTGTCCTGCGAAAACAAAGACTGCGAGAGCTTGGTTGAGCACGCCTAAAGCACTGGCATCGTAAAGAAGAGCGACGAGATAGTTTAGAAGAAGACCCGTGACTCCCAAGAGAGCGACACTGAGATAGTTCCAGATCAGAGAGCCCGAGGCGCTGGGCGCAGCCTTGGTTTCGACTAGAGTAAGGTGACGATCAGCTGGCCTTATCTTGACCTGCATAGCTTCGTCCACCTTTCTCGAAGAAGCGGGAGAGGGCATGATAGATTTCGTGATTCTTTAGTTTCCCCGGGAATATGGCCTCGTTGCAGAAAAGCGTTCCTCTCTGGATGTGCACTCCGGTACGTTGAACAATCGTTTTGAAGTAATCAGAGAAGAGGAAATCATTCTCTTCTGATTCAAAAGTGGCTTCGGTCGGTAGTGGCTTTGTAAAAGCAATGCGGTAAAAGAGTCGAGTGGGGGTGACTTTTTCCACGTAGAACAGGGGCTCATCCAAAACTTTTACTTCACTCAAAGTTTTAAAGGCGTGGGCGGCTTTTTCGGTTGAGCTGAAAAAGAGGTGCGCGTCATGGGTCATTAGAGGCTCTATGCTTTCGACAGAGACTTTCAACGCATTAAGGACGCGTTTGTGGTCAATTTGTCGGTACATGACCCAAGGCTCGTCGTGCGAGGCGTTTCGCTGCGACAACCCATTGGCCACAACAAAGGTGGTTCCTTCCGGCAAGGTATCAAGAATTTCTCGGATGAGTTCATCCATTACGCGCAACACGAAACAGATTTCGGGAATGCGGTGAACTGGGCGCGCCTTCCAATAGTAATGCTGAACATGTGCGAGACTGTTTGCGAAAAGTAGAGTGAAATCGGGCTGAGATTTTTTGAACTCTTTCAAGCAAGCACGTCCCGCAAGGTACTCAGCCAATGTAAAGTAGGGATAGGCTTTAAACGGATGATTCATGATGCGCCAAAGAAGAGCGGGCGCCATTTTCATCACCTTAAACGCATTAGAGAAGGAAGCGATGTTAACTAGGAATTTTAGGCCGCCTCTAAGAAGAGCGGGAACACTGAGTTTGAGGTAGTTCCGAGCGGCGTAGCGGGGAAGCTCGACAAAGCCGTTTAACTTTTTGGGAGAGGCTTGTTCCGAAAAGGTCCAGGGATCGGGCACGAAGAAAGCGGTGTTTTCGGGGCTTCGAGAAACTGCATTTAGTGCCCCCCAAACGCCGACTGTTTTGCCTTGTTCGGCAAGAAGGTCCCAGATCTGCTTGTGCGTTTCCTGCGGTGGTTCTCCCAGGTGACGAACGCCGTGGGTAGAAGCGGGTTGTCCGGTGTGGACGGAAACCCATTGAACCCAAGGATCGAGTAGCAAATTTTCGTTGGTGTCCGCAGTTGAAGTCGTACTCTCTTTAAACCCTAATATCGTTTCAAAACCCGGAAGGCTCAGGCTAGCGGCTGCCTCGCGTACGAGTGATAGGCTAAACTCGTTTAATTCCAGGAGAAATAGCTTGTTGGGTCTCTCTGACATTAGCCTCAACTCACCGCATCAAAATGCCGATAGGAAATCTTGAGAGGGCGTATCCCTCTTCCTTAAACATTATCGGGATTTGAGGCACTTTCGATGAGTGATCCCTGCATAGCTGTTGTGATTCCTTGCTACCGCGTGAAAGAGTTTGTGTTGCGCGTTATTTCGGAAATCGGGCCCGAAGTGCGTTTCATTTACGCTGTTGACGATGCGTGTCCAGAACAGAGCGGGAAATTCATTCAACAGAATTGCAGCGATCCCAGGGTGCGGGTTCTGTTTAACCCGGTCAATCTCGGCGTCGGCGGAGCGACCAAGCATGGTATGGCCGAGGCGATCGCGGATGGGGCAGATATTATTGTTAAGGTCGATGGCGACGGACAGATGGATCCCAAAGAAATCCCCAAACTGGTTTCGCCCATCGAACGAGGCGTTGCCGATTACGCAAAAGGAAATCGCTTTTTTAGTTGGGGACATTTGCGATCCATGCCAAACGTGCGCATGTTTGGAAACTCGGTCCTCTCGTTCATGACCAAAGCAACAACAGGGTACTGGCATGTGATGGATCCCACCAACGGCTTTGTTGCGATTCACGCATCCGTTGGGGCTCAGCTCAATCCTCAGGCCATCGACAACGGCTACTTTTTCGAAACGGATCTTCTTTTTCAGCTGCGCTTTCTGGGAGCCGTCGTGATCGACGTGCCCACTCAAGCGACCTATGGCGATGAAAAAAGCAATCTACGGATTTTGAAAGTCATTGGGCCTTTCGTCAGAAAGCACAGCAAGAATCTCTTTCGCCGCTTTGTTTATGAGTACTACATCCGTGATTTTAGTCTGGCGTCATTGCAATTCTTTCTCGGTGCGATAGCATTTGGAACCGGGATGGGGCTTAGTTTGTATCATTGGCTGCACGGTCTTTCTACAGGCGTACCGACAGAGTTTGGATTGATTGTGTTATCCGTGATGCCGATTTTTGTGGGAATCGAATTTCTCTTGGCTGCGATCAACTATGATATTCAGAATCGTCGCACCTATCCCTTGCACCTGCTGATTGAGTCTAGTGCTGCCTATAAGAACCGGAACAAGGTGAGTAAGCCAGCCCTACCTGAACAGCTACAAGTAGAAATGAAGAAACGCGGAAACTCCACACGATGAGTAGAGCGAAGCAAATTAAAGCCGCGAGCAGGTCCCTTTCGCAGAATGGGGTGCTGCTATTTATGGTTTGCCACAACGAGCGCTTGCGCCTGCCGTTTTTCTTAGATTATTACCGGGAACTTGGTGTCGAAAGATTTTTCATTGTTAGCCACATATCGACTGACGGAACCTCTGAGTATCTGAAAACTCAACCTGATGTTCAATTGTACGAAGTAGAGGGAAGTTTTTGGGACTCGGATTGCGGCCAGGTATGGTTGCGCCCGCTTCTCGAGGAGCACGGGGAGAATCGGTGGTGCCTTCTTGTGGATGCCGATGAGTTGTTGAAGTACCCCAACTGCGAGACCAAACTACTTCCTGATCTGACTCGCGAGCTCGATAACCGAAATTACACGGCGATGTACAGCGTTCAGCTAGATCTTTACTCGAAAGGCCCTATCCGAGAAGCGGTCTACCGTGCGGGGCAGGATCCCTTGGAAGTCTGTAGCCACTTTGATCCGGCCAGCCACTATATTTATGAGGACTGTCGGCTTGAGCGCCTTGGAACAGAATACAATGTGATTGTAGGCGGAGTACGCGGACGTATTTTTCAAATCGAGCCGTTTTTGAACAAGGTGCCCCTGATCAAATTCAGTCGTGCTGTCGATGTTAAGCGCGGGACCCATTTTGTGAGAAATGTACGTTTCTCTCCGATGCAAGGCTGCATTTTGCATGTAAAGTACATCGCCTCATTTCCAACACTTGTCGGTGAAACCATCAAAGCAGATGATCGCGGCTTCCACCTTTCTGAGTATGAAGCCTTCCTCGTAAAGCTTAAGGCCAATCCCAATTTGAGTTTTTACTACGAAAAATCCGTGGGGTTTCACAATAGTGAACAGCTTTGCGAGTTGGGCCTCATGCGACCCTTGGGAGCGCGGGCGTTAAGGATGCCGGTATGCCGTAAACCCAATCTACACGAGGGCTGGCACTGCCTATACGGAAAGGCACTGCACCGTTGGCGCTTTCTCGGGCGCTTGCGCCGTTTAGCCAGACGCGTGAGTGATGTTCTGCGCAAAACAAATCAACCCGTCCAAATCCCCGGAAATGTGACTTCACTCAATGTGGGAGAACCCGTTCCCGAACTTCGGAGAAAAGAATCCAAAGGGTAGACCGATACTCAGCAATTAGCTCGCTTTAGTCACCAGTACCGCTTTTCCCATCATCTCTTCAATCGCTTTACGTTGGGTAGGCAAATGGCTGTAGCCAATTACTACTAAAACAGTGCGTTTTTCACTGAGTTGGTTGGCAATTCGGGTGACAATGTATTGATTGCGGATCCGGCCAACAATACGCGACAGCTTATGCGTTAACAGCTTACTTCCTGGCAGGGGGGCCGCTTCTTCGGGATCCATTTTCTCCAGCGAGAAAGGTTTACCATTGCCCTTTTGGTACCACGCTTTGAAATCGGCCAGCGTAAATGTCCATGGGGCGACCGGTCCCCAACGGGCGTAATAGTTCTGCACGAAAAGCTGAAAAACATCTTCAAAGGGTTGATTATCAAACTTCCCTTGGCGCCTCCATTGTGGGATTTGTCGAACGACATAAAAGCCCATCAGATCTTCATAGCTAAAGCCGCTCTTCAACACGGCTTTGAGCAGGATTTCTTCACTTGGTTCCATTCCCTCGAAGGGAATGTAACGTTGGTCGGCTAGTAGAGCCGTATACGCTGGCTCACCTCCTTTATAAAAATCAGTGGGAGGGGACTCTCTAAGTTGATCAAGAAAACGCATCTGCGGGGAGGCCGCTTCGACTCCCTCAATCAGCGCCACTTCGATGGGGTAAACGGCGAATACTTTTTTGATTAGGCGAAAGGTAGGGGACTCAATACTATTTTCATGATTGGCGGCAATGTACACAAGTTGCCGATCCCCCTTTTTGAAGAGGGAAAGAGAAGCTTGAAAAGGAAAGGGTTCCTTTTTTTCTAACGCGGGCGAATAGGGTTCGATTAAAGAAACGTCAGCGCGAAAAACAGGTTTCGCTGCACAAGCGGTCAGAAAGAAGGTGATAAATGAAATGAGCCAAAAGAGTTTCATTGTTTACCGGCCGTAAAGATTGAGTATATTCGATTCTCATGGCCTTAGTGGAGAAAAAAGACAGAGCCGAACTACGTCGTGTTCTTGGCAACGGCCTGCGGGGCCGCTGTCCCCGATGTGGGCAAGGCAAACTGTTTCGTACCTGGCACTTTCTCAATGAATCATGTTCATTTTGCGCGTGCGCGTTTGAAGCCCGCAGTGAGCACACTTGGTTCTTTATGTATATGAGTGCTGGGCTGATTACAGGAACTTATATTATTGCGATGTTTCTTTTTACCCCCACAAGTCAGATTTGGGGACGCATTGCGATTGGGCTATCGGCGCTGGTTTTGTTTTTTTTGACGAACCGACCGCGCAAAGGGCTTGCGATTGCGCTGGAATACTTTATCGATTCGCACTCGGAGTTTCCCAAACACCCATGAGCCTAAGAGCTCTTCAAATCATTCCAGAGACGATTTACCTCGGAAAGTGATCCTCCCAAGTCGTCCATCAGTTGCAAGCGTTTAAGCACCTCTGGTGGCGGGTAAAGACCTGGGTTATTCAGTTGCTCGGGCGGTAATTGTTTACGCGCTGTTTTGTTAGGGGTCGCTAGATGGTTCTGAGTCGAAATCGTTACCGCGGTATCAGGTGAAAGAAAATAGTTCATAAAACGGTGCGCATCTACTACACGCTCCGACTGCTTAGGGATGGCGAAATTATCGGTCCAGAGTACCGCGCCTTCTTTTGGGATAAAGTACTTGATGGCGGGATTGCTTACCCCAGCCTGAATCCCATCGGTGGAGTAAGCATGTGCTACGGTGAGTTCCCCTTTGACCAAAAGGGGACGCGGTTCAGAGGAAAACATCAGGATTTGTGATCGTAACTTGCCCAGGTCATCACGCGCTTGGGATAGAGTAGTGATGTCAGTCGTATTTATGTTCGCTCCAGGACGCAAAAACAACGCCGCCGCAAACGCTTCCCGCATGTCATCCAAAAGCGAAGTGTGTTTGAAATCGGGCGATCGAAAAAGAAGATTCCAACTGGCGCCGCCTTCCGGCACTTTCACCTTGGCGGTGTTTACCGCGATTCCGGTCGTACCCCAAGTGAAAGGAATAGAAACCTTCAAGCCTGGGTCGTAGGGCAGATTCTTGTAGTAGTCATCAATATGAACAAGGTTGGGGAGCTGAGTGTGATCAACACGTTGAAGCATCCCGAGTCGGTCCATCTGACGAACCATGTAGTCAGAGGGGTGAATGATATCGAAGCCAGTCGCGCCCGCTTTCAGTTTAGCCAGTAACTCTTCGTTACTGGAGATAAAGGAAAGTTCGATTGCGATTCCTGTTTCTTCTTCAAAGGCGTTTAGGACTTCTTCCGGGTAATAATTACTCCACGTGCAAATTCGCAGCGGCTCTTTTCCTTCCCTTTTCGGTTTGAGAACAAAAATCGCGACGACCACGACCACGAGGAGTGTTCCAAGACCGACTATCCTTTTAGTGCCCATTTACGACTTTGCTCCGTTGAGAAGAGGGTTAGAACCAAGACGGCCGAAAAGCAAATCATTACCAAAGAGAGTCCGCTGAGCTCGGGGCTGATTCCCATTCGCATAAGCGAGTGAATCTTAAGGGGTAGAGTGGTCAAACCGGCCCCGCTTGTGAAGAATGAGATTAGAAAGTCATCAAACGAGATCGTAAACGCAAGTAGCCAGCCCCCCACCAACCCCGGAATGACATTCGGTAGGGTGACTTTCCAAAAGACATCCCCCGGAGGGGCACCCAAGTCTTGCGCGGCTTCGAGCATCTGCGGATCGAGCTTTCGCAGTTGTTCGACCAGAATAAAGTAGACGAAACTAGCAGAAAAACTCGCATGCGCGATAATGACCGTGAACTTTCCAAGCTCTACCCGGCAAAGCAAAAAAAACAAAAGCAAAGATAGCCCCGTAATGACCTCTGGCACCAGAATGGGGAGCATGATGAGTGTCTGCAGGAAGGAGGGAAGCTGCCTTTTTATATGGCTTAACCCCACAGCGCCAACCGTTCCGACCACCACCGAAAGTGTGGCCGAAGCGACCCCAATTTCGAGACTGGTCATCAGCGGTTCCCAAAGCGTGTGGCTTTGTAAGAGTTTGTGAATCCATTGCAGAGTAAAGCCGCTGGATAAGTTATTCGGATCAACCAAAAAGGCTTGATACATGAGATACGCCAGTGGCGAATAGAGAAAGACAATAACGGCCCAGAAGATACAGGCCACAAAGAGATTGCGTTGAGGGACGGAACTACCCATTAGCTGTAGGCCTCTTGGGTTTTATTTTCCCAGTCTTGGAATAGAGGTTCGGCGATAGGTTTACCGGCGGCACTTTTTGATAAGGACCAACGTTTTTGCATCCAAAGCGCTAGGAGTAAAAGCACTGACAAGAGCCCTGCGATGGCGGACCCAAAAGGCCAGTCTTGCATGGTGTAGAACTGGTCGACCATGAGTTTTCCTAAGAAGATTTCTTTTGCCCCACCCAGCATGTCAGGAATGACGTATTCCCCCATCATGGGAATAAACACGAAGAGTGAGCCGATGGTGACTCCTTCTTTAATATTAGGAACAACCACTTTCCAGAACGTTTGAATGCGGTTTGCCCCGAGATCAAATGCCGCCTCTCGAAGCGAGCCGTCGAGTTTTTCTAGCGCTGAATAAATGGGTACCACGAGAAAGGGCAGGTAGTTGTACACGAGCCCGATGTATACGCCGGTTCTGGTGTAGAGAAGGGTTAGTGGTTCGTCGATTAAGCCCATTGAAAGGAGCGCTTGGTTAATCAGCCCATGGTTTCCCATCACAGAGATCATGCCGTGCACGCGCAGAATAAAATTCGTCCAAAAGGGCACAAAGATAAGTACCAATCCTATCTGGCGTTTGAAACCGCGTGAGCGCGCAAGGTAGTACGCCACCGGGAAACCGATAATGAGACAGGAAAGGGTGGCGCCGCTTGCGAGCCACATCGTACGCAAAAGCATTTTCACGTAAATCCAATTAAAACAACGCGCGTAGTTCTCCAAGGTAAACGTGCCCTGCACCGTTCCTTCGGGAGTACGAGTTAAAAAGCTCATCGTTAAAATAACGAGAAAAGGAACGAGAGTAAGAAGAAGGAGCCAGGTGAGAAAAAACACCGCGGGTAGCGGAAGGCCCTCCCACCTTTTCACAACGGCCTTCAAGCCTGAGCCCCCAGCACCATGCCGTCTTCCGTTCGCCAGGTGAGATGAATTTTATCGCCCACATTCAAAAGGCGCTTTTTCGACCGGTCCGCCTCCTGCTCGAAAACCTTAAAGGCTTGGTTCTGGATGCGTACCGTATATTCCGTGCGTGAGCCTAGGTAGGTCAGGTCGAGGATTTGTCCCTCTATTATATTAGCCTGGGCCACCTTGTTACGCAGGAGCCGCATCTTTTCGGGGCGTAGGATGAGAAGCGCCTCTTGCCCAGGCGGAGTCCCGTTTTTCTTAATTTTGAAATGCCCTAACGCAGACTCCAAAAGATAGTGCTCGCCCGGGTCGTCGGCGATACGCCCAGGAATTTCGTTGGTCGGGCCAATAAAGGCGGCAACATAGGCATCCACGGGATCTTCATAAATGGCTTTGGGCGCTCCGACCTGTAAACAACGTCCGTCGCGAAGCACGGCAATACGGTCGGATAGTTGAAGAGCTTCTTCCTGGTCGTGGGTCACTAGCACAAAGGTAGAGGACACTTTTCGGCACAGCGCTTTGAGTTCTTCGCGCATTCGCACACGCAGCGAAGGGTCGAGCGCAGAAAGCGGTTCATCGAGCAAAAGAATTTGAGGCTGATCTACCAAGGCGCGAGCCAGCGCCACGCGTTGTGCTTGTCCACCGCTCAACTGGGGAACGCGACGAGCTTTGAGTGATTCGATTTCCACCAAACGCAAAGTCTCAGTCACACGGCTTTCGATTTCGGATTTCTTTTTTTCCTGAATGCGCAGACTAAAAGCCACATTATCGAAAACCGAAAGATGCGGAAAAAGGGCGTAGCGTTGAAAAACGGTATGGATCAAACGCCTGTGCGGGGGAAGATTGGTGATGTCCTGCCCGTTTAGAATAATTTGCCCCGTGGTGGGCTTTTCAAATCCGCCAATAAGGCGCAGCAGGGTGGTCTTTCCGCA
The DNA here is from genome assembly GCA_041751875.1 of Bdellovibrionota bacterium. Lineage (GTDB taxonomy): Bacteria > Bdellovibrionota > FAC87 > UBA2466 > JACKAF01 > JBGSIC01. The sequence goes on along the minus strand of JBGSIC010000003.1, from coordinate 88,510 downwards.
GCCGCTGGGGCCGAGCAGAGAGAAAAACTCACCACTTTGGATGGTGAGATCAATGGGTCGGAGCTGGAAGCCTCCGAAGTCTTTCGACAGACCCCGCAACTCTAAGGACATCCTGAAAGGATTAAAGAAAAACCCCCTGAGCGACAAGCTTTTTGTGGGGGCTTCTTTTGAGCCGGGGTAGCCATCCGCGTGCGGCTTGAAGGAACCAGTTGGGATTGCTACAAGGTCTATACAGGATACTTAAGCTCACATGGCCAAACTCTCCCCCCAATCGCCGCATTCAAAGCTAAAGCAAACACTCGGGAAATATCAGACCGAGGAGTGGACCGCAGAAGTCCCTGTGGACTGGGACGATCCGACCTTCGGGACGCTCAAAGTCTTCGGGCGGATGGTCTACCTGCCCAAGAACGCCAAGAAAGATGTGTTTGTTTTTCTTCAAGGGGGACCTGGCCACCAGTGTCCGCGCGACCCAGAAGCCTATGAATGGATTCCTGAAGTTTTAAAAAACTTCCGCGTCTTTTTTCTCGATCAACGGGGTACCGGGCGTAGCTCCGTAATTCAGCCAAGCCTGGTTAGGGATGTCGCTGAGATGGACAGGCTCGAGCGTCACTTAAGTTGCTTTCGCGCCGATAGCATTGTGAAGGACGCGGAGTATTTCCGGGAAAATGTTTTTAAGATCAAGAAATGGTTTCTGCTCGGCCAAAGTTACGGCGGGTTTTGTTCTTTTACTTACTTAAGTTTCGCGCCCCACGGTTTAAAAGGCGTGATTACCACAGGCGGTGTTCCCCCCTGGCATATTGATTCTGTCGACAAGATTTATAAAGAGCTCGTAAGTATTTGTTACAAGCGAAACCAAGAGTGGTACCGGACGTTTCCCAAACATGTAGATATCATTAAGCGCATCATGGACGTGCTGGTAAATGACCCCGTGAAAACGGCCGATGGGGGTAAACTTTCTCCCGATCGCTTCCGCTTTGTGGGGACTTCGATTTTGGGATCTACCCGCTACGCCAGCGTGATGCATGCCTTTTTGGACTGCGCCTTTGGCGATGCCAACCGGACCAAGCTTTCCTATCAGTTTCTTAAAGCCTGCACCGATTCTCTGGCTTTCTTGGATTTTGAGTCGCACCCCATTTATGCCTTTTTGCAGGAGGCGGTTTACGCGAACGCCATGTCCACCCATTGGTCTGCCGCGCGCGTTTTAAAGGAGCATGGGGGCTTTGGTTTAGAGGCGAAGAAGATTTGTTTGTACGGGGAAACGGTCGTGCCCTCGCTCTTTACCGATTGCGCGGGGCTAGTGCCTTTTCGGCCGGTAGCCCACCGATTGGCAGAAAAAGAAGACTGGAAGCCACTCTACGACCCCGCGAAATTGGCCAAGAACAAGGTACCGGTGGAATGCCTGGTCTATCAGCAGGATTATTATATTTCCCACCCGTTTTCCCTAAAAGCGGTCAAGGAGACCGGAGCGGCGAGGGCTTACGTCCATCCCGAATGGCAACACGATTCTTTACGTCAGCACGGCAAAGAACTCATTGGGATTATGCTGCCGCGGCTTTTGAAACGGGTCTAACGCCTTCAAAACGGTCCTAAAACCGCCAATTTTTTAGCAAAAGTGGTTGCCAACCCACCCCTCGATGGAGAGAATCCGACCTTTCTTAGGGTCCCCATCGTCTAGTGGCCTAGGACATGTCCCTTTCACGGACAAGACACGGGTTCGACTCCCGTTGGGGACGCCATTCTTGAGTCTTTTTCCCTTTGGCGTCGTCGCTGCTCCTTCTCAAAGCTCGACGTATCACTCATACGCCTCCGCTTCTCGTCGTCGCGCTCCTCGCCAAAGGAAAAAATCCTCGGCGACTGTAGCGTCCCCAACGGGGCATACTCCATCTTTTCCCTTCTCGCTTTGTCGCCTTCGCCTTTCAGTCGTTCAACGTAGCCCACCTACGCCTCACTCCTTCAAAGCTTGGCTCCTCGCGAGAAGAGAAAATCTGCGGCGTCTGGTTGAGGTATCCTTCGCCGAGACAGCATGCTCGACGACTGTTGTGTTCGAAGGGCCCCCCATCCTAGTTATTGTGATAGGGGTGGCGTCGGTACTGTTCGGGCAAAGATTGGCGGTAGCGATCGGAGGTCTCATGGGCTCGCCTCCGGTCAGCTTGATAGTTTTGTGCGGTCTCTTGGAACTGCTTTGGCGGCTGACCGGCAAAGCGGTTTGTATAGGCGAATTCCGATACGTTGGGGGTGCGGTCGGAGTTGCTCTGAAAGCCCTGAGCGTCTTCGTTTATAAAGCCCGAATCTGTTCTATAGAACAGTTTTCCATTAACGAACCCTACGTTCTCAGATGTGCGCTGGTAGATGTTTCCGAAAATATCCGTTCGTGGTTGCCCGACAGGTACGGTAAATAGGATTCCCCCAAGAGCTGGGTAGCCTATAGGTTTGGGTGGCGTGTTCTGTTTTTGCCTAGCAGGAGCACGTTTCGTGTAGGGGTTTCGGTGGTAATAGGGGTTGTTTTGGTAAGAGGCGCCTAGCGAACCCACGGCAAACGCAAATAAACCAACAAAAAGACTGACTCGGGCCATATCCTCTCCCACATTTGTCTGATTCCTTTCTGTAAACCACCAAAATATTTTCACGACAATAAGTTATTTAAATCCAGCGGCCTCGGGACATACTTGCCTCACTTTCCTTCAGGCTCTGTCCCAACCTTTCGCTCTCGTGCTTCAAAACGTTTCCCTCCCTTAGGTGCAATCTGCCCAGCATTTGTCCTTTGTCCAACTCGTATTCGTTTGCGGAGCGGATTAGATACTGTTACCGGATGGTTGGTTAACTTCTTAATTACCGACCTTCTTTGCATCTTCTATGGGCTATTATCGAGTTGAATGATGCGCCCTTTCCAACGAAAGTAGTAGGACGGATTAAAAGGAGACATTGAGAAATGATGCTATTCCCTTTTTATGAATATTGGTGGTTCTATTTAGGGTTCACAGTTTTTGTTCTTGGTGTGCTTGCCCTTGACCTGGGCGTATTTCATAAAAAAGCCCATGAGGTAGGCTTCAGAGAAGCTTCAATTTGGACCACGGTTTGGATAAGTTTAGCTCTTGTTTGTAACTATCTATTTTACTTATACGCGCAATACCGTTTTTCAACAGATGAACGGTACACCTCACTTGCCGGATTTGACCCTAACACACAGGCAAAGACGACCGCTTTGGAGTTTTTAACGGGTTTTGTCGTTGAGAAATCCCTAGCCATCGACAACATTTTCGTATTTGCAGTCGTGTTTGCTTACTTCGGCATTCCCAAGATGTATCAGCATCGAGTTCTTTTTTGGGGGATTTTGGGGGCATTAGTTTTCAGAGCTATCTTCATAGCTATGGGTTCGGTGCTTATGCAATACCAGTGGGTGGTGATATTTTTCGGAGCGCTATTGATTCTAACCGGTATCAAAATGTTTTTTGCTGGAACAAAACCGCAAAATCTTGAAAACAACTTTATTGTTAGGCAACTCAAAAAAGTTTTTAGAGTCCATCCTTATATCGAAGGTGACAGATTCTTTGTAAAGAAGAATGGACTCACCTTTGTAACGCCTTTGTTTTTAGCGCTGATTTTTCTTGAGTTGAGCGATATTATTTTTGCGGTCGATTCCGTACCTGCGATTTTTGCGCTAACCAAAGAGCCACTTATTGTCTTCACCTCGAACATATTTGCTATTCTGGGACTTCGCTCGATGTACTTTATGCTCGCTGGAGTTATGGATAGGTTCATGTACATAAAGTACGGGCTGGCTTCAGTCCTTGTATTTGTAGGTTTAAAGATGGTTTGGCTCAATGAAGCCTTCGGCGGGAAGTTCCCCATTAACTGGTCGCTTGGAATCATCGCTGGCTTGATTGGCGCCTCGGTCGTCATTTCGCTGGTAGTGGACCGCAGAAGAGCCACTAACCAATAGGTTCGTCTACGGCACTTACTGGGAACCAGAAATAATGGGTTACGGGTCTAACGATAGTCAGGTACCTGGAAAAAGAAAGTTGTCCCTTCTTCCACTTGAGATTCACACCATATGGTGCCCTTATAACGGTCCACTATTCGTCTACAAGTGGCCAAGCCGAGCCCATGTCCATGGGCATCTAGTTGATGGGCGTACGTTCCCCTGGTGAAGGGATCAAAAATCTTACTGCGATCCTCTTCGGGGATGCCCACCCCATTGTCCTTTAGCACTATCTGCCAGCTAACGTCGTCCGACTTCGCATCTAACGTAATTTCAGGGCGTCGGTTTGGAGAACGATACTTTATCGCGTTACTGATCAAATTTTGAAAAAGCAAAACAGCACAGGCCTTTTCCATATGTACCTTTGGTAGTGAAGATAGAATGTTTATGGTAGCCCCAGCTTCATTGATTTTCGCCTCCAAAAGTAGAAGCACTTCCTCAACGATTTGGTTCAAATCTATGCGTTCAATATCTCTCGCCTCGTTTTCCACGTAGCAAAACTCTAGTAAATCGTTGATAAAGGTTGCCATTCCACTGCACCTTTCAAGTGCCCGCTCAATATGGTGCCTAGTTTCAGGAGAGTTGCTTCCTTCCAAAGAAATGGAGAGATGCCCAATGATGGTGCTTAGGGGGTCCTTTAAGTCATGGGATACGGTTCGCGTAAAAGCGCTCAGTTCCTCATTTAGCCGTCTAAGTTCGATCTCTTGCTCTTTGCGATGAATAAAGTGGCCTATCTGGCTACCGATGTCTCCCAAAATACGTTTCAGTTCTTCGTCGTACTGCTTTTTTAATCTTGTGAAAAACAGGATGATGCCTAAGACCTTCCCCCCCTGTGTAACCGGAAATGCGATGGAGGTATGGAGACCATGCGTCGCAGCGAGTGTTTTCCTATAGAAACACGCATCAGTGGTTATCTCCTCCGTCCAAAGCGGTTGTTTCATCGCCCACGCAAGACCCGGAGTGCCACTGCCTTTCTCAAAGGTATGCGTTTTGTTAAATTCAAGAAGCTCTGAAGCTTCAGTCCCGGGACGAGACCAATGGCTGTTAAAGACAAGCACACCTTTCTGTTCATCCAACTTCCAGAATTCCCCAAAATCCCAATCCATTCCTTGGCCGATCGCCCGAAGTAAAGCCTCGATTCCTGCCTTGATAGTAGGCGAATCGGCTAAAATACTGGTGACATGGAATTGGGTCACAAGGCGCCGGTCGATAATTCCGCCCAGATGACGTTCGGTAAGCCTGACTATTTGTGTTGTTTCCATAGCACTCTTCCTCAATAGCCAAGATGTAGCGCCGCTGAGAGGGGCTGTAAAGTTAACTTCCAGACAAGGGAAATAGCATTAAATTTCAAATAAACCTGGGGGCGCAGGAAAATTGAAAGGGAGAAGGTAGGCACGAGACTAGAAGTTTGGGGAAAAGGGTGGCGGGACATACTTTGCCTCTTTCCCATCTTGCTTTGTCGCCTTCGCTTTTCAGTCATTCGGCGTAGCCGAACTACACGTCAGTCCTTCAAAACTCGGCTCCGCGCGAGAAGGAAAAACCTGCGTCGTTTGGCTTACCCCATGGTTTTTCTCCCATTTGGAACCTTCGGAAATCAAATCCAGAATGCTGGGAACCATTATTCTTTATTGTGGTTACCAATCAGATACAATAGAGAGCTACCACACTATGGAAAGTAGAAATGCAAATGCAAATGCAAATGAAAATGATTCCTAACGTTACCCAGGCTTTTATTCATTCGTTGTTCAATCCACTCATCTGGGTTTTTGTGTTAGTAGGCAATCTAACCCTTATGATTTGCGCGTATGCCTTCTTTAGACTGGAAAAAGGCTTAAACCCGCAAGTGCACGAATTGTTTGACGCCATCTGGTGGGCTTTCTGTACGGTGACAACAGTCGGCTACGGCGATATTGCGCCGGTCACGCAGATGGGACGGCTGGTGGGCATCGTACTGATGTTAACAGGTGCCACAACGTTTGTAGGATTTACAGCGGTTCTCGTGTCTGGAATTCTTTCGCGGACGGCCGAGACAATTATCGACAATGAAAAAGTTACCATTCGCGAGTACAAGCATATCATTCAAGAAATAAAATCACTGCACGCTAAGATTGACGAACACTTTGAAAGCAAGCGCTGAAATCAAGATGCATAGAGAGATTGGGAATGAGTAGGCGGGTCGTGTTCGTGCCACGACCCGTTTGCCATAAACCCATTCCGGATTTGGCGGCGAATTTGTTCGTCCACAAGGTAATCAAATACTTCGAGAAAGCTTCCGTTTCTTTCCAAAAGAAAAAGTCTCGGCAACGTATCCATTCGACGGTCTATATGATTGAACTTGCAACCTTGTTCGACAGTGGTGCCTAAGCTCTATACAGTCCTTAACTAAGCCCACCCATTCCTAAATAATTACTTTTCCTTTGGGATGCCTAAATCTTGTGCGATTCGACCTCTCAGCCCCATTTCGAGGCAGCCTGGGAAGCGATTGTTTTCGGGTCCCCCCTTTGCATTCATTTAAGTGTGTCAAAGCTAAAAGGTGCCTAAATTGTGAAGAAAAGTGGGACTTTACGGAGTTTGCTCGTTGTTCTGCTGGCTCTACTTGTGCTGCCGGCGTGCACGAACTCTGGGCTAGAAAAATGGCGCGTAGGAGCCTCATTTTCTATCGTTGTTGATGACGCAAACTCCGCGCCCGTCCTGACTCTTTTGCCGGATGACGCTCCCGAAGACACGTTAATCAAAATCGTCGAAGAACCGAAACATGGCGTTTTGGAATGGGTAAGTCAGGAGGCGGGTCTCGTTCGCTATATGGCCGATCCAGAATATTTCGGCCCTGATAGCTTCTCTTTTACTCTTACGGCAAATGGCACAACATCGGCCCTCCGAACGATAAACTTAACAATCAGTCCACCGGAACCTATCACCAACATTGATGTCAGCCAAAACCCCCTCTTGAATAAAACCATCGTACTCTACAATTCCAATGCTCGGGACGCTCAAGAGATCGCAAACTATTATGTAGCTCAACGCAAGATGCCGACATCGGCTCTTTGTTCGGTTCGCCTTCCCCCGGGCGGTTACGCCAAAAAAGAAGAACTATTGGGTGCTCGGCGAACCATTGTTGAAGACTGCATTTGCCCTTTGATTCCAGAAGGACAACGGCCAAATCCATGCACTTTGGCAAACATCAACGAAATTGCTGAGAAGTCCCCAATCAGCCACATGGTCATTGTGAAAGGCGTTCCGCATCGTCTGTTCTCAGTTGGTTGGCCGATTGGTGGTCAGGATCCCTCTTTTGATTTTTACTTGGCGGTATCGCTATATCGCCCTGAATCTGAGATTTTCGGCCCAGGTACGACAGGTCTGCTCTCGGGCCCTCGTTACACGAGCCAATCGGGCTCCGGTGGTCTGGTCTCTGAATGGGGAATGCTCCAAGTGCCGGTCGACCCTGCGCGCGATCGCATGGTGGTCTATGGCCGAGTAGAGGCGATGACCACGGAGCGAACCAAAGCCTTAATCGAACGAACGCTCGATTCGGAGCGCAAGGGGTTTACGGGAAATGTGGTTGAAGCTAGCAAAAACGCAAAAACTACGTCGCATCTTCTTAGGGGCTTTGTGAGGTCCACTTCACAGCAATGCCTTACCTATAACGAAGCTAGTCCAGCTCTGGAATGGCCGTACGAGGATTGTCGGGCTGGAATCGGTTCCGATGAAATCGTTCCCGCCCGCTCCGGATCTCTCGCTCGCGCTGTGAATGTGGGGCTATTCTACGGATCAAACCCTTATCCCAACGGCCAAGCCGCCTTCAATGGGGATTTCAATCGTCTGTTGGGTTGGAGAAAAACAGCAAGTGCATGCACCCCACTTTGTCGGGAATTTCCGACGTTAGAAGAACAAACGGCATGCAAGGCGCGTTCATCTGATATTTTTAAAGAGCTCAATACGGACTGTGTCGGAGTGGGACGCGGGTTTATGGGCCATCAAACACGCTCCTATACCGTTTCTTATTACGGGATGTTCCCCCAGGGATGGATGGCCCACGGAGGTGGCGATATTGAGAAAACGCCGCCCGTTCGGCTGGAGGGTGACGCCTATCAGGATTCTGTTTTTCAGGACAACTATTTCCTACGCTTTGGTGACACGGCTTTAACGTCGGATTCCCGGTGCCTTGGCCAAGATGGCAGCGAACAGCAGTGTCTCGAACGAGTGCCCCTTTATATCTATCGTTCTCAACCCGTGAACGTACTCTTGGCAGGCACCTCGAGTTCCTACAGTGCTCGCTTTCGGCTTCGCTACCGTGTGAAGCCTGGAACACCGGGAAAGTTTCATCTGCGAATACGGTTTCAAGACGAATATTTCCGGCCCTTCGTAAAAGAGGGCGGGGGAGAGCACTTTGCCTCAACGACCGTGATCGCCGCTAACGGCTCAGGGGGTTGGGAGTCGTTGGAAGTGGAAGGAGCTGCTTCTGCCGTCAATCTCCCCCCCGCTGATGATAAAAATCCCGCCGGCACGGTTCTCAAGTACGCACAGCTTAGTTTGGAATCATCCCTCACCGATGACTTACGTGGAATGATTGACATTGATGCGGCGGAGGCTTTCTCACTTCCTGGTGAAACAAGTCTGATTCCGATATCGATGGGAAGCTTTGCGCTTCCCTATGAGGGAAACTATCTAACGAGCGGAGACTATGCGGCGAATGTGATTGATCGGCTCGGGGGGATTGCGTTTTGGGGGAGTGGTGGCCATCACATTACCGGAGGGTGGGGCTTTTCATCGAGCGCCGCACATTTTGCCTCTTTGACTTCGGGCAGAAGTTTAGGCGAGAGCGTTCAAGTCACGGGCGGAGGAGAATCAGGAACTCTTTATGGGGATCCGCTTTATAGTCCTCTAGCGGTCAGACTTTATGTGGATAAGGGACACTCCGGCCGTTTTGGATCCCCTCTAGAGGGTGAACTTGGGAAGTGGTTTGACGTAGTGGAAGAGGATTTTGGAAAAGCTCTGCCTATTCGGTTTGATGCTTTTAACGGTCGTGCCATGGGTGATCACCTGAAATGGGAAATCGATATTTGCTCTGGTGGACCGAAGCTGGTGACCGACTGTGATCGCCTAAACCTATGGCGCACGGTGAAGCGGGGAGAGCGGCCCACAAAGGGCGCTGCTTTCGGGCTTCGGAGTGAAGGCCTTTTTTCGCATCCGCATGCGTTTGTGCGGCTAAAGATTTGGAACGTTGGGGAAGAGAGCGATGCGCTCTACTCGTACCTACAGCTTCGTTACAAGACGCCAATTGTCTTTTCGGTTTCCGGCTCGACATGGATGCATGCAATGAAGTTCTCGCAGGACATAGGGCTTTCGCAGGAAGCAATACTCCTTCCCATCATGCAGGCAAACCGCTTTGAACTTACACAAGTGCCAGCGGCACTTCTCAACAGCACGAGTATTGAAGTGACTGGCAAGTTCCACTCTTACACGCTTACCGTCCTTGAGAAGACTTCGCAGAGCGTGACCTATTCTATTTCTCCCGCGCTTAATGTGGTTGATGAGCTCACTGTTAAAGTGACAGATGGAAAGAGAAGCAAATCTTTTTCGGTTCTCGTGCTACCGGGTGATGTGAATGTGAATGGTGTCATCGAAGCTGACGACCTGAATACGGTAACTCTGGTGATTACAATGGCTCTGGAAGGGAACCTGCCTTCCTTTTTGTCTAAGACATTCAGAGCAAGGGTCGATATAAATGGCGACGGGGAGCTCACTCAGGCCGATATTGACGTTGTCAGTGCTGCCATCGCGTCGGGTGATACGACTATTTCTCAGGAGGAATAGTCCTTTTGTCGCGTTACACCACAATGTTCCGCCTACCCATAAACCCATTCCGGATTTGGCAGCGGATTTGTTCGTTAACTAGGTAATCAAACACTTCGAGAAGATTCGCACGCGAGTCGGGTGAGTCGACGTCCATCAGGCGGCTTAGTTCATGAACCGCTTCGATGGTGGAGTAGCAAAAATCATTAGGCTGCTTTCTGACTCTAAAATTGGACGGGGTCTTCGGGGTGAACTGAATCATGGGCAGCTTGTTAAGGTTGCGACTAACCCGTTTCATCCGCTTAGCATAGTTCCAAGTCCCATCCAGAATAAACACCACCGGCTTTTTATCTTTTGGAAAAAAGCTTTGTCGTGCGATGGGATCCATCTGAGAAAGATTCATGGAATCCTCCCCAGGGTAGAGCACCACTGGAAAGTTTTCGGGATCTTCAATAAGGGCGTTTATGCGCCGGTCATCGGAATAATTTAAACCTTCAAAGAGATAGGAATTCGAAAGAATCAGGTGAGCCATTCTGCCTGTGGCGATACTCCGGCGGGCCTCCCCACGATGAATAAGAATCACGAAAGTGAGGCTTGAAGCGAAGGGCCGGACTTTGGAACAATAGCAAATGGGGCGGGGGTTTTTGCAGTTAGGGCAGCACGGGCGGGGCTGCCAAGCCTGTTCGAGCTGTTTTTGTCGTGTGAGCTGATATTGATGCAAGTCCATGGAAGCGCCCCTAGACCCATCATACAAAGAGCTTGGCGAAAGAACCAGCCGCCATTTCGTGGTAGAAATACTCTATGAAGGTCGAGAAGGAAGACATTCTCTCCTCACGGGTCTTTTCGTGCTCGCGCGAAAAGCTCTTCGATGCTTGGACCGACCCAAAACTCTTGGAGCGTTGGTGGGGTCCTAATGGCTTTACCAACACCTTTGAGCTGTGTGAGATTCGTCCGGGAGGGCGCTGGATTTTTACGATGCACGGCCCGGATGGCAAAAACTACCCGAACGAAAGTGTCTTCCTAGAGGTCGTTCGCCCCGCGCTCATTGTATTTGATCACCTTCGACCGATGCACCAGTTTCACACGAGAGTCACTTTATCGGCCTTGGGCGGAGGCGAAACGCAACTCGATTACCACATGCGTTTTGGCTCCATAGAAGAATGCGAGCGGGTAAAAAACTATATCGTTCGGGCGAATGAAGAGATTTTCGATAGATTGGAAGCTGTTCTTCTCACGATGCCTTAAAACGGGCCCCTGATATAATAAAAGCATGAAACTTCTTTTTATTCTGTTTTTCGGTTTTCTGATTCAGTCTGCTTTAGGCGAAGACAGCCTGCCACAAACAAAACTACCGCGAACAGGAAAACTGGCCGGAATGGAAGGGCTCTTTAAAGTGTGGTTTGTTCAGCACGGGGTGGAGGAACCGGCAGATGCAAAAGCTGCCGCGAAAGGGATGATTGAAAAGTATCCCGACCTAGGTGCGATCGAAAAAGATCAACCGGCTCTCTTCAAAAAAATGAAACCTTTCTTAGGACAAGTGACAGTGAGATGCGATATGTCGCTTGCCCAGCTTGTGGACAGCATGACAGCTTCTACGCCCCGCACTGAAATCATGGACAAGGCCTACCGCAAACTAAATAACGTACTTAACGTCGATAACAGTGCAGTTAAACTCATTGATGTTGACCGGGGTTACGAAAATCCCAACGACAAGCAGTCTTCGAAACTTTTGGTGGTTGACAGAGAAAAAGTGCCCGAAGCGCTTAGAGCGGATGTCGATGCAGTCATCCGTGATCTTAACAATGACGGCCTCGGAGAAGACGCGCTTCAAGCTCTTTTCAAAAAAGTATTACCGTTGGACGACTATATCGTGAAAAACTTTGCCGATGGGGGGCCATGGGCCAACTATAAACGGTGGGGCCAAGCAGGGGTGGTTAATGAGGGGAAGTCCGAATCGCTCCTGCCCACGGGACTTGGCCGAAACAACCCTGGGCTCACGCGCGCCAATACACGCCGCCGCGTGTACCGCAAGTTTGATGATACGGGGAGATTTCTGATTTCCGTCGCAGAAACCTTGGATAGGCAGGGGCGTATCAGGAGGCGCGAAGTGATTGAGGACGTTTACGATGCCGCGGGCATTTTCCAGTTCCGCCGCGTCGCCGCTCGTGATTACGAGAAGGGCACGCAGGAAGATCAGAAAGGAACCAAGCCCACCGAAAAGACCACTTGTCTGTCTTGCCATTCCCAGAGCGGGGGACGGGTGGAGAATTCTTTCTTAGCAGGCAGTCGCAAGAGCAATGTGATTACTCTAAAGCGTCACTAGGGGCGGTGAGGTTCATAACAGGTAAAGAATCTAAACTGACCTCGGTTTGACCCGCTTTCCACCCACCCCAGACGTTCCCACTCGTGTTGTCTGACTCGGGCAAGACTATCGATAGCGGCAACGACGGTCCGCGGACGACACGCTTGTTTGTGAAAGTCGGCTTCTCGCGCTGTCGTGACTGTCGAGAAAGGAAGAAAGTAAAAACTGGCGTAACATTTCGCCGTCCAGAGCCCCAGACTTTCGTCATCTTCCACAATCCACAACTCATCATACATACCGGGACTGTTTAGAAATAAGCTACGGTGATCGGACCACTCCTCGCCGCGTCCCGCGCGGGGAGAGGAAATCGGAACAGTCGCTAGCACCACGGCCAGCAAAAGGGTCAATCGTTTAAGATTCCGAGTGGCATTTGGAGAATGAGGAAGCCTTGCTAGGGGAAAAACGCTCGCCAGAAAACAGGCGCCCACCCCAAACGCGGGAACTCCCCAATGAGGAAGTTTGAAGGCCGAAAGCGCTATCGGAGCAATAAAGGCGAGGTACAAAGAAGCAGAAGCCACCGAGAGGGAAGAATATTTGTGGTTGCGAAAGCGTGCGAAGAAAGCCACAAGCGCTAAAAGGATCGGAAGAGACCACAGGAAGTTAAAACGAGCTTCAAGGGTGAGATAGGAAACGAAAGCTCTAAAAAATCTTCCCAAATCGAGTGACAGACTTTCTGCCCCTCTTTGTGTGCCCTCAACCACGGTTCCAAACACTTGTTGGCCAAAGTACGAAGACACAAAATGAGTATTGGTTTGCCAATCCAACACATAAATCAGCGCCGTACCGAGAGCCCAACCCAAAAAGCCTACAAGGGGGAGCCCGATGGAAGGGATGGTTTTCCTAATCCCTTCCCAAAGAAGGTTGGCCAGAACTGCTCCGGCAAGAACAGGCAGGAAAAATACCCCTTTGAAAAAGAAGCCCAAAAAACCCAAGGCGAGCCAGCCCAGAAGAAAACGAAAAGATCGCATGGGACGATGGTTTGAAGATTGGGAATAGCCCAGCAGCAAAATCATTAGGGTAAGCATGATCAACAGTCCCAGAGGGCCTTCAAGCTGCCCGCTTCCCACATACTTGAGCCAGCCCATCCAGCTCACGCAGAAAAAAACAAAGAGTGCGGCTCTTTGCTGCCAGCGCTCTTCGAAAGGCGTGCTAAGGCGACAACAGTGGATACCGACTATCAAGGTGAGCAAACCGCAGAGACGGCTAAATAGGTGAACGGTCCATTCGTCGCGCAAGGGCAATTTTAAGAACAAAGCCATCAGCCATACGACGCCGGGGGGGTGTTCGTAGAACTGGGGAAAAAACGATTCGAATAGACCGAGGGGCCACCAGCCGTTCACCCAAACTTGTTTTGCCAAACCTCCATAAACGGCAGGGTCCACTTTCATGCCCACTCTCTCAGGCATATAAAAAAGCAGAAGCGTCGATAGAATGAGTAGCCACTTTAAGCGCGTCTCGTCGGCTAGAAAGAAAAACTTCAAAGCAGTGAGAACTCGTTTGGTCATTTGCGTTTCAGCTAGGGTGAATCAACGAGGCCGCACTTTCACGCGCGCCTTGGCCCAGATGGTGAAGTCGTTTTCAAACCGGTCCAGACATTCTTTCCCAAAAGTTTCTGTCTGAATTCCGAGCTCCGATAGTCCTGCAGTAGGAACCGGAGTGTTTTCCGTTTGGATGTTAAGCCCTACATGCACCAGTAGCGATACGGGGCTGCGGGTGGCTATCGAAACGGAAAGTTTTTTCTCCGTGCAGTAGATATCGTTTCCGCGGCGGCGCAGTCCCTTGACGCCTTTCTCCCAAAGCAGTTCGTAAACATTGGCCGCAAAAAAATGTTGGTACAAAATCGCTTTTTCGAGGGAGTCATCAAACCACTCGCCCAAAAAATGCAGCATGAGCGGGCTGTAGATGGGGGCTTTTTGGCGCACATCTTCCAGGTCCACCATGTGATCCAATTTGACGTCAGCCGGGCCAGTAAAAGCGACAAGGGCGTTACCTAGCACGCCCGTTTGCTCGTAGATCCAGTGCGAACGCAACTGAGTGCCGTCGTAGGTGGTCGGCGTATCAATATAAAGGGTCTTCAAAGTAGGATTCAAAACTTACCTCGTTCTCTTTGAGCGAACGCTTTAAGCGCATGCAAGACTCACAAAGACCACACATCTTGTCTCTGTTTTCGTAGCAACTCCAGAGAAGATGCAAAGGGAGATTTCTGTCAGTGGCCACTTTCACGATTTGGACTTTGTCCCAGGTGAGAGTAGGGGAAACCACTTGAACCTTTTGTTGGGTGGAAAACGACAGACTACGGTTGAGCGCGTCTAGATAGTCTTTTGAATTATCCGGAAAAGTGGCTGCTTCTTCTTTGTTGAATCCCACGATGACGGCAGACGCGCCCAAATCTTCCGCAAAGGCGGCTGCAATTTCGACCATCACCCCGTTGCGGTTGGGCACCCAAACTTGAGAAGCGTGCGTCTTGCCGATGATAGTATCGGAGAGTTCCGAGGCGTCCGGGTTGGGTAAGGCTTCATGCCGATTGAGTAGGGCGCCCCCGCTTTTAAATTCGGCAAACCAGGGCAGGCTAATCGACTGGTGCGGCACCCCGTAGTGCATGGCTAAATACGCGGCGCGGCTATTTTCCTGTACGGCAGCCCTTTGCCCATAATCAAAGGTGATGGCCAGTTGAATATCCCAGCCGTCTTGCTTTGCCAGAAGCAGCGAAACGGTGGAATCGAGTCCCGCTGAAAGCAAGGCCACGGCCCTTTTCTGGTGTGTTTGGCTCATGGACTCCCCAGTATCATAGAACATTCCGGCGCGCTACACCGGGCCACAAACTAGCGCGGACCCTGTGGTATCCTTATAGATACCTCGGGCGTTTTACCCGCCCACCCATCAACCCAAATTCTGCATGACCCACAAACACCTGGTGTTCCTATCCCTGTTCTTCTGCGCGTCTTTGACCGCGGCAACCGAAGGTATTCCGTCGAACGAAGCGGAATGGTCGCTGATCCCCAAGGGCCGAGCGGCTAGACTCGCCATCGCTGATCCTCGCGAGATTGGAATGGGTTTGCAGTTTGGTGCCAGCCAACACATCGATGCGATGATAGGGAACTATTTTTCGCTCCTCTCTTATGGCAATGAGGACGCAAAATGGTTTTTGGGGCTTGAGGGAGCCGGCTACTTTAGCATGCGTCAGCAGGGGGCAAAATTCCCGCTTGAGCACACCGATGGCTTACTGGGACTTTACGTGGAGGGCGCACACGGCCCCTGGCAATTCCAGGTTCGCTACACCCATCTTTCCGCACACATGGCAGATGGAAGCACGGAACCTGCCATTGTATACAGCCGGGAATATGTGACCGCGAAAGTGGGCTATGTTTATGGTGACTTGTGGCACGCGTACGCGAGTGCGATAGCGACGGTAAATTCAAGCCCCTCGGTTCCTACATGGGCCTTGCAAACCGGAGCCAGCGTGTTTCCTGATTGGCGGTTTTCTAAGATTGCGCCGTTTGCGGCGTTTGATTTGAAATGGAAACAGGAAACGAATTTCAATCCCTGCCTGAACCTACAGCTGGGCATTGCACTCAACCACTCGTACGAACCCTTCCGTTCGTTTAGAATTTTCTACAATTTCTATACGGGATCGGATCCGAGAGGGCAGTTTTTCTTGCGTCGGCGTGTCGCCCATTCGCTGGGCGTGGAGATGCAGATCTAGGCAAGGGATCTCTCTATATATAATAGAGCTTAGGCGCCAGCGAGCTTATCAACGCGCTCGGAAATCTCTTGCAGCTTCTTGATGATCTTCTTGATGCGTTCGTGGTACTGGCTGTCTTTGTCCTTCGTTTCCGAACCAAAGCTCACCATTGCATCCAATTTGTTGTTGGCGGTTTTCTTAATCAGCGGATTAAATTTTAGTCTTCCTTCACCCATCCTCGTGCCTCCTCACTGTGCTACGGAATAGAGCTGATTTTCCTTAATGTAAGACCAGACTTTCGGATCGATTCCCATGGGGACCCGAGTCATATTTTTTTCTTTCCAGCATTTAGCAATCTGCGCTCTAAGCAAGGTCGACGAAAAAGGCAGGATATCGATCTCCAGTGGCTCCACAAACTTCAAGTTGTTGGAATGCATTATACGGTTTTTCACCACAACCAAATTAGGAATGCCGCAGCGGCGTACGATTTCAACGAGGGTTCCCGGTTCTTCCGGCGAACGTAAGATCACCGCGACGTTGGCCATCTGAAGAATACTTTTCGGTTCTTTCCAACTCGCAAAGTCAGCAAAGCTATCATCGCCCAACACCAAGAGAAGCTCGGCACTCGAATTTGCCGCGTACTCGCGGCGCACCTTCTCGAGCGTGGGCAAAGTGTATTGCGGTCCGGCTTCTTTCATCTCCCAATCCAAAACTTCAAAGGGTTTGCCTTCTAGCGCCAAACGCACCATGGCCAAGCGATGCTCCGCCGGGGCCGAGGCCGTTCCTTTGTGTGGATTTTGCGCAGTCGGCACGATTAAAAAGGTGGTGGGCTGGTAGTGCGCTCGAACTTGTTCCAACGCACGCACATGGCCTAAGTGAATGGGATCAAAACTACCGCCGAGAACGGCGATTAGTTCGGAAGAATTTCTTCGGGGGGAGGATTCCATTGTACAGAGCGCTCCGCGAGTTCATCCAGAAGAACAGGAAAGCCCTCGCCGGTGGGGTTACTCACGTAGAAGCCTTCATAGCCTCGTTCTTTCAAGACCATTGCTTTGTGCCGACGTTCTGCCGGCGCGAGCAAGTCGATCTTGGAAAAAACGTAAATGAGGGGGCGTTCAGCCAGTTCAGGATCATGTTCTTTGAGTTCGTGCTCCACCACTTCAATATTGTGCGTGATAGCGTCGACTTCAGGGGAACAGTCCACGACATGCAAAAGGAGGCGGTTTCGCGCGACATGCCGAAGAAACTTGTGCCCCAAACCTGCGCCTTGAGAGGCGCCTTCAATCAGTCCCGGCAAATCGGCAACGACAATCTGACAGCCCTTGTGAGAAGCCACACCGAGATGCGGATCGAGAGTCGTGAAAGGGTAGTCCGCGACTTTGGGTTGGGCGCGAGAAATAGAACGTAAAAAAGAAGATTTGCCGGCGTTGGGTAGTCCTACCAAGCCTACATCCGCTAGAAGCTGAAGTTCCAGGCGCAAGCTTCGCGCTTCACCCAATTTTCCAGGGGTCGCAAAACGGGGTGCGCGTTGAACAGAACTTTTAAAAGTCTTATTGCCGCGACCGCCTCGTCCGCCTTTTGCAATGAGAAAGGGAGTATCGACTTCCGTTAAGTCGGCAATGCGCTCGCCTTGCTCCGTATCGTAAACGATGGTGCCGGGAGGCACTTGGATGATGAGATCCTCTCCGGAGCGCCCATCCATTTCTTTGCCCATGCCGTGTTCGCCGCGGTCGGCGCGGTAGAAGGGCTGAAACTTAAAATCCAGTAGGCTTTGCTTGTTACGCGTGGCAACCACCCAGACATCGCCGCCCTTGCCACCATTGCCGCCATTGGGACCGCCAAAGGGGATAAACTTTTCGCGACGGAAACTGACGCAGCCGTTGCCACCGCCGCCCGATTGAACGCGTATTTCTACTTCATCGACAAACATAAAATCGGAGGGCTAATCAGCCTTTTATCAAAGCCGGGACTATTCCCGACAAAACAAGGTGTCACGGTAACGTAGAACGAAAAGTGTTTATTGGGCCGTACTAAAGCATTTGCGAACAGGGTGTGGAATTTCTATGAAGCAGCAGCGGCCACGGGGACTACGCTAATCCGTTTTTTGGTCTTAGCATGCCGTTCAAACCTGACCTCGCCGGAGATGAGTGCAAATAGAGTCCAGTCACGGCCGATGCCTACGTTGGTTCCGGCATGAAAACGAGTGCCACGTTGGCGGACCAAAATATTTCCCGCCTTAACGAGTTCGCCACCAAATCTTTTTACGCCGAGCCGCTGGCCCGCGCTATCTCGTCCGTTTCGTGTACTACCACCCGCTTTTTTATGTGCCATGGCTTAACCCTGCTTTTCCAATTTTGAAACGCGTAAACGCGTATATTCCTGACGGTGTCCCATCGTGCGGCGATAATTTTTTCGCCGACGGTATTTCACCGTGTGCTTCTTGACGCCTTTTTCGTGTCCGACACAAAGGCATTCAATCAGCGCGCCCACCGTGGGAGTTCCGAAGACAACCGAAGTTCCATCGCTAAACGCGAGGATATCGTCCAGCTTCACCGTATCACCAGGTTCGGCTTTAAGTTTCTCAACTAAAAATTCTACGCCCGGCTCAATTCGATACTGTTTGCTGCCGGTTCTAACTACCGCGTACACGCCTCACTCCTTAGGATAGGGCCCTAGAACAGGGACTCGTCGTCCCACCTCTCACAGAATCCCTATCTCTATTTTAGATTAGCAAGTATAGTCAAGTGTTTAATAGGCACCGCTCTTGCAGTCCCAGAGCGGGTGACCGCCTCTCGCCTACGTTCTACTCTTCCGTTCTTTTTACTCCTTTTTCTTTCGTTTGGGCTCCTGCGCTGGGCCCGTTTTCAGACCGACCAGGACGAGGCTCTTTGCGCTAAATGGTCTCAAAAAGGCCGCTTTCCTGTCCGTCAGGTTCAAGGAACGGTCACGGAATTGAAACCTTGGGGGGCAAAATTAGGGGGAGTTTCGGTTTGGGAAGGGGGAGCTAAGCGCAAATTTTCAGGTGAACTTTCCCTTCAGGCAGAAGGGCTCAAGCGCGGGGACGTGGTCAGGGTATGGGGAAAACTCAGGTGCATCCCTCCTTACCGCAATCCAGCCGCCGTTGCCCGAGACCGGTTTTTGCCCTCCGTTTCCAAACTCAGTGCAGGCTTTCGGCCGAAATGGCGGGTGGTCCGGGCCGCAACCCATTGGGGGGATCTATTCCAGCCGATTCCAGCACTACGTCCTCTTTTTGGAGCCGTTTGGACTGGCAGAGCCAGCGCTCTACCAAAAACCCTGGAAGACTTTTATCTTAAGTGCGGCCTTTTACATGTGATCGCCCTCAGCGGACAGCACGTGGTCATTCTTGTGCTGCTTGTTCGGGGCGCTTTGTATTTGCTCGGCCGATTGGTGTTTGGCAGCCTGAGAAGGAAACCTCGAGGAGCGCTGTGGTGGCATGGGTTGCGGGCACTTCCTGTGTTCTGCGCAGGCCTACTTTTTTTCACGAGTGGAGGAGCGCCCTCAATGGCTCGCACGCTTGCGATGGCTCTAGGCGTATGGGTTCTTTCTTACCGCGCCCTTTCCGCAACGCCCTTTCAGTGGGCCGCTTCAAGTGTGGCTTGTCTTTGTTTGATTGATCCGCGCTATTTTCTGCAACCTGGTTTTGTTTTCAGTGCGCTCGCCACTTTGCTTTTGCTTTTTCTGGTTAGCCAACCAACTCGGTGGTTGCGATCGTATCTAGGGATTACGGTCTTTTTGCCGCTTCTTCTCTTTCCTGCCACCGCTTTCTATTTTGCGAAGGTTTCTTGGTTGTCTCCGTTGAGCGCGCTTGTTGTGGCCTGGCTTTGGGACGCGTTTTGGATTCCCGTGGGTTTTTTGCTACCGATCGTAAAGTGTCTGCCATCCTTTGTGAGCTCACCTATTCAGGCAGCGCTTGCACGGTTGTGGAAAAGTTTCGTGGGGGCGCATGAGCGGGCGCTCCCGTGGGTGGATCCTTTTTTCAGCAGTGTGGTTTGTCCCACCTGGCTCGAAGTCATTTTGATCCAAAGTTTCCTGTTGCTCGTATTTTTACTCGCCGCGCAATCGTTTAATGTCTCTTTCGCGCGGCGGCGGCATGCACCTAAACATTTGCCCCCCAATAGGCCGGGTGTTAATCTAGGCGTGTCACATCAAGCGACACAAAGAAACATTCATGGCAACAAACAAAAATCCCGGAACCAACAGAATTCGCGAAGCCTTATCGCGGATCTATGATGGCCAGACACCGTACTTTCGCGAGTACCTCCGCCGTTACCAAGAGGATCCGAAGAGCCGAGTGTTCGCTCCGCTCGCGGAAGCTTATCGTCGGCTAGGAAAACTCGATGAGGCCATTCAAATCTGTCTTGAAGGTCTTTCTCATCATCCAGATTTTGCTGGCGGGAGAGTTGCGCTAGCGAAATGTTACTACGATAAAAAAGAATTTGCGCTCGCTAAGGATCAACTCGAGCGGGTGGTGGAAAGCATTCCAGAAAATTTACTGGCGCAAAAACTTTTAGGCGATGTAAGTCTGGCATTAGGTGATCAAGTCACCGCGCTGGAAGCTTACCAAATGGCATTGCGAATTGCTCCCGATGACGCTGCACTTGCTCAGAAAATCCAACAGCTGGAAAAAGAGGACGGTTCAAGCGAGTTGGACAATGTGCAAGCTCCTGCCGTGAGTCTGCCGCCGACAGGCACGCAATCGATGGTGGCGGAGTTTAATCAAACAAATCCCAGTGCAATGGAAGCTCCGGTCTCACGCGCAACCGAACCTGAAATGGAGATGATCCCTCTTATTGGCGATGACGGTAGTATCGAGCTTGTTCCTATGGGTGAGGAACACAATTTCGCCAGCATTGAAAATCTTTTGGGTGGTGATGACGAAGAGGAAGACGCTTTTCAAGTCGAATCCATTCAAGCTGTTTTTGAAGAAGAGAAGAAAGACTCAGAAATTAATACGGAAACCCTCGGTGACCTGTACTTTGCGCAAGGGCAGTACGAGCGGTGCCTGCGCATCTTCGAAAAAATCCAGAAAGAGCGCAATTCAGTTTCACTCGTCCAAAAAATCGAAGCCGCTCGCGCCCGCCTGGGCGTAGGAGAAGAGGGCGATGAGCAGGGGAAAAAGATTGAACTGCTCAAAGGAATCCTAGACCGTCTTCACGACTCCAAGACCGACGACGTTTCCCTTTAAAAGGTGCCTATCTACTTTTCAGCTGAAAGGGTATCGGGTGCATAGGTGCCTGTGCACTTTCCGGACGAAGTACGGAAAGTGACCTGGCACCTATGAAACTAATTCGCACCTAGCACCTTTTCAGCTGAAAAGTAGGTGGGTTCCCTCACAGGGGGTTGTGGCACCTTCTTCTTGCCTTTTATCAAGGGCTTGGATAGCTACAGGGGCTATGATCCCAACGTCAGATTTCAAAAAAGGCCTTTTCATCGAGATCGAAAAGATCCCCTACATGATTGTCGAATGCCAGCATGTAAAGCCGGGCAAAGGAAACGCCTTCATACGGAGCCGCATCAAGAACCTCACTAACGGAAACGTGATCGACAAGACGTTTAAATCGGGTGAAAGGGTCGACGAGCCCAATCTCGATCACAAGCAGACCCAGTTTTTATACAAAGACGCTGATGGCTACCAGTTCATGGACATGGAGTCGTTTGAGCAGCTTACGTTGAACGAGGATCTCATTGGCGACAGAAAGTTTTATCTGACAGACAACCTACAGGTCGAGATTTTGTACTTCAACAACAAGCCGATCGCGCTTGAAGTTCCCAACTTTGTTCAACTTAAGGTTGTTTACACAGAACCTGGCATCAAGGGCGATACCGCGAGTGGCGGTGGCAAACCCGCACAGATGTCCACGGGTCTTACCGTAACGGTTCCGTTTCACATCAAGCAAGACGAGCTACTGAAAATCGATACGCGAGACGGTTCGTACGTAGAAAAAATAAAATAAAAGTCCGCTGAACTTTGATTTTCGTCCTTTTTTCTGTCCCCGTTTTATCTGCCCAAATTAAACGAAAACTAAAGTAAATTCATATATTTGACGAAAAGTTGGCGGGGGAGTTTGCATGCCGGGTTTCAACCCAAAAGCGGTATTTATTCAAGCGCAGAAAGACGAGGCCGAGGGCCTCGCCGTTCCTGCGTCTCGAAAATACGCTAAAATTGCCAGCTACTTACTGCGACGTGGCAAGCCTGAGGAGGCCGAGCGCCTCCTGAAGCGGGCCATTCAACTCAATGCGTCAGCTCCCCGGGTGTACCTTGAAAAAGCCCTCTGCGAAGCCCATTTGAACCGGGGACGAGAGGCCGAAGAAAGCCTTTCGGCTTTCGTGAAGATCGCCCAGCAGAAGCGAAAAATGCGCGAATACGCCGTTTTGGTCGAAGCGAAACTTGCCGCCTACCCTCGGCTCCGCGAGAAGTACTTTAGATTGTTCCTAGACCAAGAAGCAGGCGAAGCGGGACCGTATCTCGGCCTGGCGCGCGCGCTGATCGCGCAACAGGGATACACGCGCGCCAAGGACGTGTTGGTAGATGCCTTGCGAACCGGTACTCGTCGGGGAGAAGTGATCGGACTGATGCGCCAGGCTCTGGAAGGCTTAAACCAGATGGAGGCGCTGTTTTACCTGCAGCAATTTGAAGAAGGGAAAATTTCTCGGCCTGAAATGGTGCTTTTATTGTCAGAAGGGCGAAACACGCCGCGCGCTGAAACGTCTGTACTAGGAGATGAGGATCTTACGCGCATGGTGCTCGCGTTGGAAAAAGAACTCGGAATTGATAATCAGGTGGAAAGTCTGCTCGCTGAAGAATGGATGCCCGAATTCGAGAGACAGCTGATGGAGCAGACCGAGAAAGACGGCGCCCTAAAAGTTGACCTCGCCGTGGGTTGCAACGAAATGGGCCTCACCGATTGCGCGATTCACTTGCTTGCTTCAATCTCTAAACGCGATGCGCATTACTGGCTCGCCCAAAGTTTGAGTGGCACATTTTATTTGTCCGAAGGGAAAGATTTGCTCGCTTTGCCGTACTTCCAGAACTGTTTGCGTTACGCCAATCCCGATTCCGCATTAGCTGTGGATGCCTGTTATTCGCTCATACAAATCTACGTGCGTCTCGGAGATGTCCGTCGGGCGTGGGAACTTTCAGAACAAATCAAAAACCGACACGCTAATTATCGCGAATTTAAGGCTCTGCGAGAAGTTATTGAAACTAAGATTTCTGAAATGAAGGTAGCCAGCTGAAATGAAGAAGGGTCTTTTCATATTTCTCTGCATATGCGCCGCCCTCTACTGGGCGTTGCATTTGGCATTGGGAAGCAGCCCCGTTCAGCAGCGCGTGGTGGAAGAAATCACCAAAGCGCTGGAAAAATATGGCTTCAATCTAAAGATAGAAAGCATCGAGTTCTCCGCGTTCTCGCCGAAAGTCTACTTAAACAAGGTAACCATCAGTTCCAATCCCAATGCGGAAATTAATCTTGAGGTGCCACTGACAGTGGACAAGCTCAAGATTGAGTTTTCTCCTTTTGGTCTTTTGTATCGTAAGATCGTTATAAAAGAAGCTGCGCTCTACAATCCGAAACTGATTCTTCCCCGTGCTGACCGCCTCTACCGCAAGGTGGAAACGTTGCTCAAGGATCAAAAGCAGATCGAAATGGAAGGAGGTAGCTTTACACTGGTAATTCAGAAAATAGGCGTGATTGACGCCCTGTTTAACGTCGTCTCAGTTGATCCTCCTTTCGCTGTTCGCTCCAGAAGCCTCACCTCCTTCTTGGTTAATGACGTGCAGAACCAAAAGAATGTGTCTCTTAAAACAGTGGACTTGGAAATCGATCGCAAGAAACTTTCAGCAGTGCTTAACAACGTGGACGTCGATGTCGATGTTTCCACGACCAGCCTGCGACTCAACCAAGCGCTGATTGAGGGAGAGGAACTTTTTCTTGATATGAAGGGGACGATGTCGCTCCCCAAAAAAACGGGGGCGTTGCCCGACAACATCAACGTCTCCTACCAAATGAGTGTGCCACTTGCCATTCTCAACGATATACCTGAATTAGGTGCCCCCGTACTGGAGGGCACCGTGGCTTCCTCAGGAACCGTTAAACTCGTCAACCGCAATTATACGGGTGCGGGACGCGTGAAATACAACCAAGTCAGCGTAGATGGGTATCAGATCGAAAGTGGTGAAACGGCCTTCTCTCTGGCAAATCGCAACGTCAACCTTTCTGCGGTTAACTTGAAATGGGCTGGGGGCGAACTCCTTTCCGATGATGTGCAGTTCGTGTTGGGTGAACCTGTGACCGTCGCGGGAAACCTGCGTGCGAACGGCTTGCAGCTCACCGGAATTTTGGCGAATGTAAATGCGACGCCTGCACCGGTCACCCTTCGAGTTGATACCAATATTGATCTCTCTGGTCAGTTTACGGGGCCATTTCGTTTGGCCACAAAGCTCTTGGGCGATTTGAGCGACTTTACGGTTTACGATGAAGAAGGTGGGAAGCGTGATGACATCGTCGCGTTCAAGCAAGGCAAGATCGACGGGACGTTAACCTTCTTTGAAGATCGAATGGATTTTTCTGCCATTGTAGGAGCACTTGCGGGGAAAGCCCAAACAGAAGGCTCACTGAGCTTTGACAATAAAGCCCGCATTCGCGTACGCGCGGAAGGTTTGTCACTAACCGAGTTATCACATATTGCGAACCTTCAGGTCGGCGGAAAAACTGATCTCGTGGCCGATATCGATGTGGTGGGCAAATCGGCGAAAGTAAGCGGGTCTCTCGACGTGACCGATGCTGAGATTGCGGACCTCTATTTCGGAAACCTGAAGGGGTTGGCTCACTATGAAAACGAGTTACTTTCCTTCGAGGACTTAAGCCTTAAAACAAGTTTGGATTCTGTGCAGGGTAGTGGCTTTGTCGATTTCCGGGAAGGGTCTCACTACAAGTTTCGTGTCAGAAGCCAGCGCATTGCCATGGACGAAGTGTTTAATATGTTTCGCGGCACTCCGCTCAGTTTTGAGCCCCCAAAAGGCGGTGAAGTGGCGGCAATGGTTAATTTTGAAGGGGGCAAGAAAAACAGCGGCATTGAGCTAAAAGCCTCGGGGGAGGCCCGTAACTTTAACTGGTACGGCGAGAAGTGGAGTTCCTCCAAGTTTGATATTGAATACCGTCCGGATGATTTCATGTTGAACAAAGTGGTGCTTTTTAAGAAGTCCGGTGCTCTGGATATCACTGCCCGGTTTAAAGAAAATCAAGCCACCCTTAATCTCAGCAGCCGCGGACTGAGAGTAGAAGAACTTGATTGGGTGGGCGGCGCGCCGCTTGCCGGCCAACTTATCGGGGGCGTGCGGCTTGAGGGAGAATTTCCTTACCCCATTGGCGGGGGAAATATTCGTTTGGCGGAAGCTTCGTTCCGCGGTGAAAAAATTCCCGACTCCATTCTTGAAATGCAGACCTCCGAGGGAGCTGTTGAGGTAAAAGCCAACTTCCTCGGGGACAAGCTTCAGGGCATCTGGTCACGTAACCTAAAGAACAAGGAAAACTGGAAACTGGGTCTTGAGTTCAAAAAGTTTGATTTCACGCCGCTTATCACCATGGCCATGGGGAAGGATATTGGAACTTTCTCTGATGTGACTGCGACGGGAGATATCGCGTTAACGGGGCGTTTACGGGATTGGAAGGCAATGAAGGGCGGGGGGACCATTTCGCATTTGGATGTGGGTTTGAAAGGGACTCCCATGATCAATCGTCGACCTCTCGAGATTAAGGTAGACAACGGTACTGTAAGAGTTAACCAGTTCAATCTCGAAGGCCGAGACGGACAGCTATTGGTAGGGCTTGTATATCAACCCGAAGAACGTGTCCAAGCTAGTCTTGACGGAAAAATCGATCTTCAGTTTTTACAACCGTTTATTCCGGGACTGGATGCTGGTTCTGGAATGGTGTCGATGGGTATTCGTATTTCGGGTAAGCCTCCTCATTTTGATTTGCTCGGCAACGCGGTGCTGGAAGACGGGGCATTTAGATTGTCTGGGTTGAACGACGAATTTCGCAGCGCTCAAATTCAGCTCAGTCTTAGCCAAAACCGTATCGACTTCGACAAGTTTACCGCCAAGGTAAACGGGGGGAGCTTAAATATTCAGGGAGATGTGCGTATCGGAAAAGAAAAAAACCTCATTCCCAATTTAACGCTCAACACAAATCGTGTGCGCATGTCGCTTTACCAGGCCCTCTCCACTCAGTTTACTGGGGATTTTACCATTCGTGGAAGCGCAGCTCCTTATGCACTCAACGGTAATTGCGCACTCTCGGAAGCGCGGTTGACCAACTTGGAGATGAAGGCCAGTCCCGCCCCGGTGTCAGCCCCTCTTTTTAAGTTTGATATTCGGTGTGCAGCTCCGCGAAATCTCTTGGTTATGACCGATACGATCGCCGCTGATTTTCGGGGCAATTTTCACATCGTGGGAGATTCGCACCGCACAGGGTTGCTTGGAACGGTAGACATGATCAACGGTAAATTATTCTTCCGAAAGACAGAGTTCGCTTTGCGCACCGGCCAGGTTCGTTTTGAATCTCGAGACAAGATTGCGCCTCGGTTTGATTTCGCCGGGGCAACTATTGTGAAAGAAAAGAAAACGGACAGTCCCCAGGAATACGAGGTGAACATTAAGGCCGTTGGGGTTCCGGAAGATTATAAAATATTGCTCAGCTCGACACCGGCCCTCGCTGAGTCCGCCATTATTTCGCTACTCGTACTCGGAGTCACCGAACGAACCCAAGACGGCAACTATGTTGAGCTGGGGACCGCGCTGGTGGGCCAGGTTCCGATCCAATCGAAACTCGAAGAACAACTCGGCGTTGAGATTAACGTTGCCCCTCAGACAGATGATGCCTCGGCTGTCCGCGTTACTTCACCACAGGATCCTGCAACGGATGTAACAGTTCCCATGGTGGAAATTCAGAAACAGATTGGTGATAAGACCACGCTTTCTTACTCAAACAGCATCGCCGGCTCTCCGGTGCGTCGTGTGAAGGTGGAGCATGAACTGGGGGATCATGTAACGGTAAACGGTTCCTTCGTGGATAAGGCTCAAGGAACCACAGATACGCAGACCGTCCAGTCATACGGTCTAGATTTCCGGTACCGCTTTAAATTTGAATAACGTGAAACAGATGTTTTTCATTTTACTCGTCGGCCTTTTGAGCGCTTACAGCGCCTTGGGGGCTCGTCCGCGGTGGCGCGATTTGCCCGTCAGTGCGGTTGTGTCCAGTAGTTTCAGCGGCGCCGACCTGGAAAAGATCAAAAAAGGACTGGGCATTGCCGTGGGGCAACCTCTTATCCCAGAAAAAATGGATGAAGGAATCCGTAAGTTGGTTAAAGAGGCAATGGTGGAGTCTCTGTTTGTAGACGTCCAGCAGCAAGGTACGCGCTTGCAGGTGGACCTTCGCGGCCGGATACCCCAGAAGATTCGCGACATCAAATTCAGCGGCATTCCGAACGATATCATCGAAGAAGCGCGGGGCAATATCGTGCTGAAGGCTGGTGAGATTACGGATAGTCGAATCCTTGCTGAACTAAAAGAGCAGGTTAAAGATGCCTTCCATCGCCGTGGTTTTTACGAAGTACAAGTCGTTGTGAAAGTCCGCCCGATCGCTAAAACCCAGAGCGCGGACGTGGAGATTAGTGCGGTAGCCGGAACACGAACGCTGGTGGCAAAGGTAAATATGCTTGGTGTGGAAACCAAGCTGGTCCCCGAACTGCTTGAAGTTTTCGGGCTCAAAAAGGGCGCCCCGTTCGAGCTCGACAAGCTAGAGCAACGCATGCGAATGGTGACGGAATATCTCCGTCAAAACCGCTACTATGGGGCTCGGCTAGAGCAACGCACCCTTGAATACAACGAAGACCGAAGTGAGGTGACTATTAACCTATTTATCAAACTGGGTAATCGGTACCAGTTTGTTCTGACGGGCAACACGGTGTTTCCGGAATGGCAGTTAAGAGAGTTTCTCAACAATGATGAGTTGCAGAGCATTAATGCAGTCTCAAACGTCGCCTCCCAAATCGAAAGGAAGTACCAGGAAGTTGGCTATCATTTTTGTAAAGTGAATGTACGCGAAGAATTCAATGAGTATGACCATACTAATATTGTTTATCTCGAGATAGAAGAGGGTCCCAAAGTTCGCATCGGGCGAGTTGATTTTTCCCGTCGTTTGCAGCTGCTAGGGTCTGGCATTGGTATGAAGGACAAGGAACTGAGTAAGCTGTTTTTCGAAGGGGCCCCGGGTGTGCTCAGCCGAAAACTCTACTGGGAACAAGGTTTCCAGGAAGCGGTACGTAACTTTTCTAGCCGACTTAATGAGATGGGCTTTTCCAGTGCGCGCATTGGAGAACCCAAAACGTTCTTTTCGGAGAACAAAGAGCGTGCCGATATTTTTGTTGATATCGAACTCGGTACTCGGACGAAGGTCACCGGCATTCAGTGTATCAACAACCACGCCTATGAAAACAAGGAACTGATCGCGAAACTTCCCTTTCGAGTAGGCGACGACTACAACCCCTCCCGCGTTGAAGAAGGAGTGGTAGCTCTTACACTCTTCTATCAAAAAAATGGATATGTCGATGTTAAAGTGGAAAATGATCCTGCGAGTGATTTGCAGATTTCACGCGACCAGGAGAGTGCGCTGATTAAATTTAGGATCGAGGAAGGGTTGCAGTTTCGCGTCAACCAAGTGGCGATTGAGGGAAATACTAAAACCCAAGACTCGGTAATCGAACGGAAGCTCAAAGTTAAGGCGGGAGGTCTATTCAGTCCTCAGGCGGTTGCCGAGTCCGAAGAAGCGATTTCACTCTTGGGACTGTTTTCACGGGTTGAAATCCTGGCGGAGGACACGCCGGACAAGCCAGGGTTCAAAGACGTCACGGTCTCCTTAAGAGAAATTGCGCCGGGGCTAGCCGAGTTTGGGGCCGGGGCTACGTACGAAGATCCGCTTTTCCGTTTGCGTGCGTTTGGAGGCGTTGGATATAGCAACCTTTTTGGGCTGAACAACACTTCTACAGTACGCGGCGAAATTCGTTTTCCGATTTCAGGAAGTAAAGTGTTTCCGTTTCTTGAGTACTTTGCCACGTTAGGGTATGTGGCGCCCTATATCGGAGGACTTCCGGCGAACCTATCCGCGCAGTTTGGCTTGGATAGCTTTCAGGTAGCTTTCAGAAACACTTCTCGTGACTTAAAGACGCGCGCCCGCTTTGAACTAAAACTAGAGAAGGTGCTTAGTCGAAGGGTTACTACGTTTTTTCGTATCTATCGTTTGGAAAGAACGAATATCGAAACCTTCGATCTCAATCACGTTCTTTTGACGAGCGAGAAAGACACGATCGGTTCCACGGGGCCGGGTATTATCATCGATCTTCGTAATGATCTCTTTAATCCCACCAAGGGAAGCTATCACCTATTTGATATTGAGTTTGCTCACCCGTATTTGCTTTCGGAATCTAATATTGCTTTTGTGATGGCGCTTTCTCGTAATTCGTTTTATTTTCCCCTTGTCGCTCCCTTTTCAATGCAGGCTTTTGTCGCCGGTGGGTACGCGCGATCCCTTTTTGGGAACGCGGCCATTCCTCGTGCTCGTTTGGTCAACGAATTGTCTCTGGGAGGCCAGCCAAGTATACGGGGTTTCACGATTCGCCAGTTTCAGCCTGATGGAAACGCGCGCGAGACGGCGTTTATCAATGCTCGCGTGGAGCTAGGTATTTTGCTCGCGGAGAAGTTTAAGTTGGTGGCGTTTGCGGATTCCGGTCAGCTATTTCCCAAACTCTCAAATTCAACTTCCTACAACCGCCATGACGGCGTGGGAATCGGGGCACGTTATCTCACTCCAGTAGGCCCATTGGCCGTGGATTTTGCACACGGTATGGGCCCGGACGGCAAAAGCCTTCAGTTCTACTTCTCCATCGGTTCTTTATAAGGTTCTAAAAGGTGCCTAGCACCTCTCGGAACTCGTTAGGTTCCGAGAGGTGCTAGGCACCTTTTAGAACCCTATGCGTTGGGTTGGATGGTGAGGCGGCGACCGGGAATGATCTTGGAGTTGCGCAGTTGGTTTTTGCGATAGATGTGGTCCACGGTCACTTCATATTTTTCGGCTATCGACCAGAGAGATTCTCCCTGCTTGACCGTGTGGACAACAACTTTGACCTTGGGGACGGCTTTCGGAGTCGGCTTACGAGCACGTGTTTTCGCAATAGTGCGCTCGGGTTGCCCCGACACAAGCGTGTAAGCATCGGGGGGCAGGCGCAAGCGTTGACCCGGGTAAACCTTGTTGCGTCGGTTGAGATTGTTCAGACTGACTAATTCCTGCAGCGACACGCCCATTTTTTTTGCAACCGCGTGCAGATGGTCTCCCTTTTTGATCACGTACTCGCGCGGCCGGGCGGGGCGAGAGAGCGTATCTTTGTGGGTCGCTAGAGCGCGCTCGACGAGCACCGAAGTTCCGACCGGAACTCTAAGCGCATAATCGCGTGCGTAAGGGGGCACCATTCCTCGCTTCAGCTCAGGGTTAAGGCCTGTTACTTCCCCTGGGGAGATATCGATGTAGCGTGCGAGATCATTTAGTCGTAGCGGGTAGCTGAGCGTGACTGTTTCAAAATCAAAAGGCTCTTGGTAGTCGATGCGGGTAAAGTTGTACTTTTCCGCGTTTTTCGCCAAAATAGCGGCGGCAATAAGTTTAGGGACATAGTCTTTGGTTTCACGGCGAATGTGATTACTTTGAGCAATGGCCCAGTAGTTGTTTGTGTTGAGCGCTTTCGTGGCGCGAAGAATGCGGTACTCGCCCGCGTTGTAGGCCGCAGCAGCCAGGTACCAAGATTCAAACATGAGGTAGAGATCTTTTAGGTACCGCGCGGCCGCGACCGTGGCACGAATGGGGTCCTGCCGTTCATCGACGTAAGAATCAATTTTTAAACCGTAGCGTTTCCCTGTTCCCGACATGAATTGCCACGGGCCCACGGCTTTGGCGCGGGAAAAGGCCGTCAAATTGAAGCCACTTTCAATCATCGCTAGGTAGACGAGATCCTCGGGTAATCCTTCGTTCTTCAGAATTTGGCGCATCAGGGGAATGTAGCGACTTGAGCGCGCCAAATAGCGCTCGAAATGAGGACGGCCGCGACCGGTGAAGTAGTCCATGTACTGTTCGACCTTCGCATTGAGCGTAATCGGGAAATCATACCGGCTATTGTCGTATAAATTGTGAGCGCTCGGTTCAGCTTGTTGGACTACGTCGTCAATTGTCAGCGCTTCAATCTGTTCAACATGTTCCGCATCCGTCAGAGGAATCGGTTCGGTGACTTTGGAAACTTTTGTCGAGGGCGTCGGGACGGTCTTTACGTTTGGGGGGGGGGCTACGATCGCTTGAGTCTGGGGGCGGGAGGGTAATAGGGACGCGCACGAAGAGACAATTAGCGCCACTGTTAACCAGGAGAGCAATTTAAATGATTTCAATTTCATAGCCTGGAACATGCAGGACGATCCAATACATGATTATGTGAATCAGATCGCTTTTATTATAGCGGTTTGACGCGCCGGTATTCTACAACTCATGGAGTGGATTCGTTTTATTCTTCGTTATTGCGGGTGACGCGCAGGCTCATGATCTCGCGGAGATAACTTGCAACGACCAGACGAAGCTGATCTAACGTCAGTGTATTGAGGTCGAGATTCTTCTTAGCCAAAATAGCTTGAAGTTCTTTGTGTATTGTTTTGGCGGGGATGCCGGTTAAGCGCACGACCTGATCGAAAAGGTCTTTGCCTTTTGTGCGGTTATTTTTTTCCGAATCGGTTTTCAAATCTGCCTAATTTTCGATGGTGCCGAAATGCTATCATAGGCGTCCAGGCAATCAAGATCTTCTTCCGTTCAACTTTTAAGAAGCGATTCCGGGCGCGTCGTTAATTGGCCCGCCTTGTGCAAGATTCTCAAAGCTCGCATACTGCCCCAGCCAAGCGACTTTCACCGTTCCCCGCGGGCCGTTACGGTGTTTACCGATGATAAATTCAGCTACCGAGGCCATATTTGGCTGCGCCATCGCCTCTACATCTTCTCTATGAATAAATAAAATCAAATCCGCGTCCTGCTCGATAGCGCCAGATTCGCGCAAATCGGCGAGCATGGGCCGTTTGTCCTGTCTTAGGTCAATATTTCGATTGAGCTGAGAGAGCGCCATCACGGGCACATTGAGTTCCTTGGCGAGTGCCTTAAGGGAGCGGGACATATCAGAAATTGCCTTTTCCCGGCTTTCTGACTTCGGGGCGCCCATAATCTGAAGGTAGTCGACGATAACCAGCCCCAGGTCTCCGACTTCGGCTTTCAGACGCCTGGCCTTACCTCGCATTTCCAGTACGGTCAGCGCCGGGGTGTCATCTATGTAGATAGGCGCTTCAGAAAGGGCTCCCGCCGCACGGGTAAGTTTCGCCCAATCGTTTTCCGTTAGTTTGCCGGTGCGGATTTTGTGCTGATCCACTTTCGCTTCCGCTGCTAGCAAACGAGTCACGATGGACTCTTTGGACATTTCTAGAGAAAAGAAAACCACCGGAAGTTTGGCGTGCACCGCCGCGTGACGAGCGGCGCCCAATGCCAAACTTGTTTTTCCCATACTCGGGCGACAGGCAACCACGATCATGTCTGTACGTTGAAAGCCCGCCGTCATTTTATCGAGTTCAATATAGCCGGACGGAACGCCTGTAATATCATTTTGGTTCTCAAAACGTTTTTCCAGTTCGATGAAAGCACCGCGGACGATATCGCGAATGGGAGCCATTCGTCGGTCACCCTTCGATGAACTCAGACCAAAAATTTGTTGTTCGGCGTAGTCCAGTAGCTCGACCGACTGTTCTGCCGGATCCAACCCTTTTTTCCCAAGTTCCGTACAAATACTCACCAGGCGGCGTTTCAGTGCCTGCTCGCTTACTAGCTTGGCATGATACTCTGCGTTAATCGCAGTAGGCACTCGTTCGAGCAGCTCGGCTAGGTAAGTCGCCCCGCCGGCTTCCTCGAAGACCTCGAGTTCTTTCATTTTCGCGGTGAGCGTGACGATATCGACGGGCTCCCCGCGTGCGGAGAGCGCGCTCATCGCAGAATAAATCTTTCCATGCGCGGGCCGGTAAAAGTCTTCTTCTACGATGAGATCGACCACCTTGTGGAAGGTCTGGTTGTCGATCAAAATACCGCCTAAAACCGACTGCTCAGCTTCCAGGTTCTGGGGGGGAATGGGGGAATGGTTCATCATCTGTTAAATCTCAAATAGCAAAACTCTGGGCCGTGCGCAAAGAACTCTCATACCGTCGGACTCGGCAGGGAAGTGGCCTCAGAATCAGGCTGAGCATCAGGCGCACTGGCTTCGCCCAGCGCGCCGACTTCTCCCCCGATTAAGCGATTAACGCTTCCGGTGTAGCGGTTGAGGTGTGTGGAGGCCGTATCAAACGCGTCGCTGGAACGCTTGAGGTGTTTCTCAATTTCTTCAAACCGCCGGGCAAAGTTGTCGTAATGTTTTTGCGCTTTTTTGATTTCTGCAACGGTTGTTTCCACGCCTTTTGCCATCTCATAGTAGTCGCGTGCCACCGAAATGGCTTGAAGACTGATCGCCAGCGTATTGGGGGACACGGCGAACACACGAAGTTTAGAAAGCGCTTCGCATAATTTCGTGTTGCGAATAATTTCAAAGTAAAGCGTTTCACTGGGCACAAAGAGAAGTGCCATGTCGGTGGTGCCATGCTCGGGGCGGATGTACTTTTCCTTGATCTGGCGCGCGAGCGTCCGCATGACTTCGCTCAGTTGGGCGCGAGCATTTTCCAGCACAACCGGGTCATTGCTTTCAAAAAGCGGTAGCACTTGTTCGCGAGGAAACTTGCTATCCACCGGCAGCAAATGCTTGGGGTACTTGATGACCGCGTCGACCCGTTCCGTCGAGTTGGGAACAATCCGGTACTGCAATTCAAAGCTCTGCGCGGGTAACAAATCAGACAACAAACGTTCCAGAGACGCTTCCCCAAAACTGCCTCTTAGATGGGGCATTTTCAGGAGGTTGTTCAAATCATTAATTGATTGCCCAACCGCCGACAAATTTTGAAGCTGCAAACCCGAAAACTTTAGGTGCTCCTGTACTTTTTCAAAGTGCGTGAAGCCTTCCTTGAGGTTGCGTTCCAGCTTATCTTGCACGCCGAGTGTGAGGTCTTGGAGACGAAGATCAAGCTTTTCGTCCATTCCGGCGACCCGCTTTTCCAAAAGTTCCTTGGTTTGTAAAAGCCCGTTCTGAAGCTCGACGCGGTTTTTTTGCAGCTCCTGAGAAATTTCGGAACGCAACAAACTGTTTTTATTTTCGTCCGATCGCACTGTTTCATGTTGCGCGACCGTCCACTGTCGTTGAAACACTTCGAGCTGCTGATTGAAGGCGCGGGTTTGGTTCTGTAGGCGTTGGAAGGCGAACCATACAAGGGCCAGCGCCGCGACAGCCCCAGCGCCGGCGGCTGCCAAGACGGTGGTGGTAATCATGAGCCTAACCTACCAGTGGCTTTCGTGTTTTTCATTTCTTTTCGGACCCGAGTTTTGGCGCTACGGTGCCTCTGGTGAGGCGTTTACAGAAAGGATCCCAGGATGACATTACGCGTAAAAATGATCGGTTGGGTGGCTCTCTTTGGGGCGCTCTCGGGGAGCGCTGCCTATCGCTTGGAACCCCTTGCCAGCGGTGCGGATTATCCGGTGGAGGCGGTTCTGGCGCCTGGCGATCCCGGCACGACTTACGTCGTCGAGAAAGCCGGTAGAGTTCGCATTCTGCGCAACGGAAAATGGGACCCCACGCCTCTCCTCGACTTGAGCGATCACGTCCTGTCGGGCGGGGAGCAAGGCCTACTGGGGTTGGTTTTCCACCCCGAGTTCAACAAGGCCGGAAAAAACGCGGGGCGACTCTTTGTAAACTACACGACCTCCCAACCGCGTCGGCGGACGGTGGTTGCCGAGATCAAGCTTCCGGAGAAAAAAGAGCGCGAGATCCTCAGTATCGACCAGCCGTATTCCAACCACAACGGTGGGCAGTTGGCGTTTGATAAGCAGGGCTATCTATATATAGGAATGGGAGACGGAGGTTCAGGAGGGGATCCCCACAATCACAGCCAGAACCTCGATTCTTTGCTCGGTAAAATGCTGCGAATCGACATCAACCGAGCCGAGCCCTACGCTATTCCACCCGACAATCCGCTGGTGGGGAAAAAAGGGCGGCCGGAGATTTTTGCCTGGGGCCTTCGTAATCCATGGCGCTTTAGCTTCGATAAACCCACAGGACGTCTTTTCGCCGCCGACGTGGGGCAAAATCTCTGGGAAGAAATCGACATCGTGGAGAAGGGTAAGAATTATGGCTGGCGAGTGCGAGAAGGCGCCCACTGTTATGACAGCGAAACTTGTTCGTCACAGGGACTAACCGATCCCATCGCGGAATATTCTCACAGCGAGGGACAGTCCGTAACGGGAGGTTTTGTCTACCGGGGAAAGAAAATTAAGGAACTTCAGGGCGAGTACGTTTTTGCCGATTTCGCCTCGCAAAAAATTTGGGCGATCAAACAAACGCCTGGGGGATCTTGGAGCCGTCGTTTGCTTTTGGATTCAAAAGAGCCGGTGGCCGCATTTGGTCAAGACGCTACGGGAGAGCTTTTGGTCGTCGCGCACCGACCCGCTTCCCAACCGTCGATCTTTCGCTTGCTAGGCCCCTAGTGCTTAGGCGGTGGCCGCTTGTTCTTTCAAATAGTCTAGAGTCGATGGCAAGCGGTTCACCATGTAATGGTTTTCCAATCGCATGCGGGGAATAGCCAGTTCGGCGAATTCTAGGATCCACTTCTCGTATTCTTTGTCGCCGCTCGGGCAGTGATCAATCATGCACTTAAGCGCGTAATAATCACAGACGTTACGCGTGAGGCGTTCCGCTACCAGAAACGGATACGTGAGATCTGTTTCGGGCGTGAGTAACTGCAACGAGAAATCCTTCAAGAAGGATTGGATTTTCTTCTCTTTCAAACCCTGAATATCTGACTTGAATTTTGTTTTGAGAATCGAAAGCAAAACCACACGAATCGACTGATTAAGTTCGTTCCGGGCCTGAAGCAGCTTCGACTTCACCGGATCCATCGTGAGCTTGGATTCTGTCCAGGCACCCGCCAGAGAGCCCAAAAAACCTGTCGCGTGAGTCGCGACGTCTTTGAGCGTATCTTTAAGCACCATCAGGGACTGAATCTGCGAAGTTCCCTCGTAGATCGGGTAAATGATGGCTTCGCGGTAGAGGCGTTCTGCCGGGTACTCACGGCACACACCATACCCACCAAAGATCTGAAGCGCGTTACGCGTGATGTGAACCGCTTTCTCGCAACACATATATTTGGTGAGCGGAGTCAGGCGTCGGTAGCGTTTCTGCCAACGCTTGAAGTTTTTGGTGTCACCTTTAGCCTGGTAGATATTCATCCAGTCGTAAGAGCAACTCGCTTCGGTGACAAGCGCCCG
The DNA here is from genome assembly GCA_041751875.1 of Bdellovibrionota bacterium. GTDB lineage: Bacteria > Bdellovibrionota > FAC87 > UBA2466 > JACKAF01 > JBGSIC01. The sequence goes on along the minus strand of JBGSIC010000003.1, from coordinate 52,154 downwards.
CATCGCGCGGATTTCCACTTCCATCTCGTAAAGCATATCCGCCACCATGGGGTGCTGGATGATGGGCTTGCCCATCGTGACTCGCGCTTTGGCGTACTGCTTGGCTTCCTCTCGTGCAGAAGTGCAAAGGCCCAGCGCGATTGCGGACATGGCGAGCCGGGCGGCGTTCATCAGATCCGCCATCACTTTAAAACCGTCTCCTTCGGGGCCAAGAAGGTATCCCACGGAATCCTCGTATACGAGTTCGCAGGTGGGTGAAGCGTGCAAGCAGACTTTGTCTTCCACTTTGGCTAGCTTCACGTTGAGATCTTCGCGGCCCTCGACTTTCTTGGGCACGATGAAAACGGAGAGACCCTTCAATCCGGTACTCTCAGGATCGGTACGAGCCAACGTGAAAGCGAGATCGCCGTTTCCATTGGTAATAAACTGTTTCGTCCCGTTAATAATATAGTGGTCACCGCGTTTGACTGCCTTAGTGCGCAAGTTTCCTAAATCGGATCCCGCGTTGGGCTCCGTGAGCGCCATGGAGGTCTGGAGTTGGGCGGTCATGATGCCTTCCAGATAAAGTTTATTTTGCTCGTCGGTAGCGTAACGCACAAACCATTCGCCCATGGAAAACGCGGCAATGGTCAGTGCGGTGTTAGGACACGCGTGACCGAACATTTCGATGCCAATACTTAAGACCGCACGAGGCATATTCAGCCCACCGTGCTTTTTGTCGATGCCCCCAGAAAAAACGCCCAGCGCGGCGGCTTTCTGTAAGTGTTCCTGAAGTTTTTTAGGAAGTTCGACATCGTTCCCGACTCGTTTGAGTCCTTCTTCGTCGATGGCGGCGGCGTGAGGTTTGAGGTCCTGGGAAGAAAACTTGCCCAGTTCCTCAAGCGTACCTAAGTAGATCTCCATCCCTTCTTCTGACGACTTAAAAAAGCCCGCTTCGCCGAAAGCTTCTTCGAGTGGGACCAACAGGTCCTTCGTATGCGAGTATTTTTTCAGTGTGTCGATGCGCTCGGGGTAGTCAGTAAAAAGGTTTTCAGCCACCGTCCCTCCTAGTGAGTGAGCAATGTAATCACCGAAGCACTCAAATTCAAGCATTGCCCTGGGACAGCCCTAAAGCGTCACCGGTGCAAAGGAAATCGACGTAAAATGGCCACCACGGCGGATCACCGAAACACGAAAACAGAGTTAAATTGCCACCTTAAAGAATACGCAGGTTCGGCACACCTCTTGCGATCTCTCCCTACGGGCCTGGTGGAGTGAGCCGTTTAGGAGGCTAGTGATGAATAACAATGTAAGAACAATTTTGCTGTGGGCGTTTGTCGTATTTGCGGGCTGGTCTGGTTACCGTTTTTATGAAGTGGGCGCTTTTAGAGGCGTAAAGCCCGCCGTGGGCCGAGTTTATGGTGGGATTCCTCTCGTAGGAAAGCCCATTCGTGAGTGGGCTTATGGTCGCAAGGGCTATTCCCGTGGCTATTCCAAGGGTACGGCTTCGCGCAAGTACCGCAAAGCGGTTCGTAAACGGGGCCGTCGCCGCCGCTAGGCTTTAAAAGGCCAGGCCCGAGCGGGTTTCCAGCCCTTTAAGTTGACAAGAAAATCGCCCCTTACTACCGTCTGGCTAAAAGGCGGTAGTCCATGGAATCCTTACGTATAAAACTTGAAGAACTTATTCAATCGAAGCATTTGCTCTCGCATTCTTTCTACACGCGCTGGACGGCGGGTGAACTTTCCAAGGAAGAATTAAAGGGCTACGCGTGCGAGTACTACGCCTTTGAAAAAGAGTTTCCTCGCTTCATCAGTTCCATTCATTCGAACACAGAGAATATCGAACACCGCCAAAGCTTGCTCGAGAATTTGATCGAAGAAGAACGCGGTGAAAATAATCATCCTGAACTTTGGCTCCGCTTTGCCGAAGGCTTGGGCTTAGAACGCGACCAAGTCAAAAACCATTTTCATTCTGATGAGACCGAATTTTTGATGCGTAACTACCGTAACCACTGCACGTCAGGCAATGTCGTAAACGGACTTGCCGCCCTGTACGTTTATGAGCGCCAACAGCCCGATGTGGCTCGCCAAAAAGTCGACGGCTTGCGTCGCTTCTACGGACTCACCGACGACCGGCCTGTGGAATTTTTTAAGGTGCATCAAGCGGTTGATGTACTGCATTCCGAAACAGAGATTTCGCTTTTGACACAGTTATGCGAAGATGAAGATAGCAAGCAAAGCGCTTTGCTAGCGGCTCAAAAGAGCTTAGACGCTCTCTATGAGTTTTTGGATGGCATAGAGCGCCGATACCAGCCGCGCGTTTAAACTTTCATACAGTTTCACCTCAATACATGGGTTTTCGATCAAGAACATTCTTGGTGTGGTCACTCCTTTGCGTGTGCACCTCCGCCTTCGCCAAAAATTCTGCTTACTATCAGTTTCGTCATGGTGCCGCGTCGCCCGTATGTAAGGAACGACTGGATCACCTCACCGATCTTCACAGTCTTTTTGAGATGAACGAAACGTCTCTTTATTTGAGAACGGATGATTCTCTTTCTTTGCAGAAGAAGCTCGCTACTTTCTCCACTGATTTTCTCATTAAAGTCAGCGTGGAACTCGATCAGGAATATGAAGTGCTTTGTCCGGAACACAAAAAAGCCAGTGCTTTGCGTGAGCAGCTAAACCGTGCCTATCTTGGGCATCTGGGAATTCTTTCCGACTCGTTAAAATCGGAAGAAGTGGATAAACTTTTTCGGGGCCTTTTAGCTTTTAAAGCTGAGATAGCCCCCCTGAAGCAGCAACTCGCGGCGCTTAAACCTGCGGTGGTAGGCGCGGACGATCTTCTTCCGCGGTTGTTCGGAAATGTCCGAAAACTCTCCGGGGTTCCGGTGTTCGGCGCTTCGCCCGCTCAGTTTGAGCACCTAAGCACCGTCGTGGGGGAATTGTGCAAAGCGAGCGCGGCCTGCCTCTTTTGGGACCCCAAACTGGTCTACAAAGTCGTTGTGCGAGATCAACCCGGTACCGCGCTCTATGTGCCCGAAGTCGCAGTTTTGGTCCTTTCCTCCGATCTGCTCGATAAACCCAATTTGCTCCACCGTTTAGTGATCGCGCACGAACTGGCGCATGTTGCGGCTCAAGGCGCCTGGGTGTTTCGGCGCCAAGACTGGGTAGGCGATTACGCCAAAGTCGGAGGATGGAAAAAAGACGCAAAAGGGAAGTGGAGTATTACGACGAGACGCTTGGCTGGAACGCGCGATGATGCTCTGACTCAGCTTTCAAAAAATTCCCGTTACTCCATTTTACCGGACACCATTTATGTGAGTGACGGATCTAAAGAAGGCCAAAAAGCCAAAACAGAAGGTTTTGTGCTAGCTAAGAGCTACGAAGAATCTCTGAAAAATAACGACCCTTCCGAGGACTTTGCGGATCATGTGGCAACGTTTTTCTACATGCCCGAGCGGTTCTGCTATCAGGGGAATAACATCGCTCCTGGAAAGTACGCGTGGATAGGCGAAAAGGTGTTTCAACAGACTCCTGCCCTGGAATGCCCAACTTCTTAGAGTTCCAAAAAGTGCCAGGCACCTTTCGGAACCTAGTGCAGTTTTTCCAGCCGAGCCTTAACCAGCTTCATATCGTCCCACACAAACTTTTTCGCGGGTGGATTGCGAAGCAGGTACGCCGGATGATAGGTCGGCATGATCTGAATGCGTTCGTCCCAAGGCAACGGATGAAACTTCGAACGTAGATTCGCCATACTGGTGGGAGTTCCCACCAAAAGGTTTGCTGCCGACAGACCCAGCGCCACAATCACTTCAGGTTGAATCACCCGCAATTGTTCTCGTAAGAACGGGGAACAGGCTTCTACTTCAGCAGGCAAAGGAGCGCGGTTTTCCGGCGGCCGGCACTTGACCACATTAGCTATATAGACTTCCTCTCGCGTGTAGCCCATCGCTTCAATAATCTTCGTCAGCAAATTTCCCGCACGGCCTACAAAGGGCAAGCCCGAAGCATCTTCGTTTGCCCCGGGGCCTTCACCCACAAACATCAAGCGTGCTTTAGGATTTCCTGAACCAAAAACGATTTTATTTCTTTGCTCGCAAAGACCGCAGCGCATGCAGTCTCCGATCCACGCGCGAATGTCTTCCAGCGTTTTGATCTTGGGAGGAACTTCAGACTTTGAACCCTTAGCTTTCAGCGGAACTTTTTTAGATTTTGTGGTGTGGGTGCTTAAACGATTGGCCATGACAGACTCCCGGATGCGCGTGCCTTCCACGCCGTAATCTTCCCAAAGCTGCTCGAGCTCTTTTGTGAGAAAGCGGGCATGGTTCATAGGCGAGGAGTGTAGGCGAAGGGGCGCCTATTCGGCAAGCAGTTGGACACAGCTCACTGTCTCTATTAAGATTTCTGCCCATGGGGATGCGTTTTTTTGTCTTTTTATTAGGGGTGGGTCTAGTGGGCTGTGTAGCGCGCAGCCACCCGCGCGAGAGGTACTACCAAAGCGTTGATGTCGGGGCGCCCGCTCACACCGTCAGTCTCGTCGACCCGCAGAATTTTAGCTTCTCTTTAGTGGGGGATTTGCACATCGCTCACGCACATGTCGATGCAATGGAGCGCATCGTGGATCAAAGCATTGCCGCTGGAGATGCTTTCAGCCTTTTTTTGGGTGATATCGTAGACACCGGCGAAGAGAGTGACTTTTTGGCTTACCAGCAGCTCTTAGTAAATAAAGGCTGGAACGGGAAAGCCTTCCCTGTTCTGGGAAATCACGACGTTTTTTATAACGGGTGGCAGCACTACCGTACGCATCTCGGCCCTAACCACTACGCAGTGGAAATGGGGAATGCGAAATTTGTCATCTTTGATACGGCAGATGGCTTGGTGGGCGAGGATCAGATGCGCTGGTTGGAAGCGGAACTCGCTAAACCGAGACCGACGCATCTGTTTTTGGCGAGCCACTACATGCCGCTGGTTCCAGGCATTACCACCTACCTGAAGCTAGCGAGCCAAGAAGAGGCCAATCAGATTATGAAGTGGGCCAAGACCTATCGCGTGACCGCATGGTTTGGGGCCCACTACCATTCCTATCTGGCCGAAAAAATAGAAGACACTTGGTACCTCGTGGCGGGAGGAGCGGGCGGACGGCGCATGGATCCAATCAGAGAGAACTTTTACGTCCAGGCCCAGATAGCGGGCGAGGACGTGAGTTTTCATCTGCGAGCCTTCAATGAAAGCGCGCCAAACCGCTAGTAATACAAGCAAAAGCCAAAGCCTCCAGGGAGAGAGTTGCTATTTTTAGCTAAACGTTTATACCGTGCGTTATGCTTTTTTGCTGCAAACGTATCCGGTTCTTTTTGGCGATTCTCGCACTGAGTTTCTCGCTCTCGAGCGCGTCTACCCCTCTCAAAAAAGTGCGACTTGGCAGCCTAACTGCCCCCCAGTCGTACGCCGCCGATGAATGCGCCCGCATCCTAACGGGTTACGCAGAGCTGCTTTGGAATTATCTCGAACAAAGCGCGGACGAATACCAGGCGCTGTTTTACCGCGTTGTCGACAAAGGCGGCGTAAAGCAAGCAGACTTTGACCTGATCATCAGTAAACTTTTGCATACCTTTCAGGGGCATCGCGCCCGTATCGAAGGCACTCCTTATTACGATGGAAAATTTGCGGCAAGCCGCTTTCTGAGAGGGGTTACCATCTGGGCGGAAAGTTACGACGATATCGAGCGTGCGGTGGAGCAGTTTTATCTGTTGGATCGCAGCCACGCCCATCTTACTGATGCGCCGAAAGACGATTTGGCTTTGGCCTACTTTGCTGCGCGTATGGCGTGGGTGGCTGACCAGTATGACAGGGGAGCAAAGGCAGGCAATCGGGAATGGACGCTCGAACGGCTAGATGATTTCGATGAAACTATGTCGAACGAGCTCCACACGCATTACGATGTGGATACGGGACGGGTCACGGTGCGCACTCCGGCTCGTCGCATGTTGTTGCGTCTGGAAGAAAAAGGCATTCGAATCTACGGACCTTTACCGTCCGATCCTCAGCCGGAAACCTCCACCAATCCGAACACGGGGGTGACGGTGGAGTTGATTCAGCCCACGAACTCAAATGAAACATTTGAAATTCCGGTGTTGGATTACCCTATCTCTACGAAACGCGAACTTAAGTTCAACAACGGCCGTCTTTTCTCTTTTTTTTCGCTTCCCAAGTCTCTTGTTTGGGTCGCCCAGCAGCTCGCGAAGCAATACCCGAAAGAATACGTACTGGGTTTAGACGACACGAGTGTGCGCCAGTTTTTTCACCTCTTTCGAGTAGAAAATGGGCGAATGAGCAAATTACCTTACGCGGCCGATTTCCTAAGCATTCGCTGGAGCAGTGCCGCGTCCGAGTTTGTTTTGCGGGAACTGAAGTTTGCCAATCCCCACAACCCTAACGTCGATATCGCTCATGCCTTACGTCAGCTGCTGAGTAGCTGGGTGGGACTTAGCGCCGTGTACTCGCCGGACATAGAAGTCAGGGAGCTGGAAATCGTGCTTCCCAAGCGAGTCGCCCGGTTGAACGGCAGTTTAGGAAATGGTTACCGTTTGGGAAAGACAAAACCTGGGGGCTCTCGGGTGCTCTTAAAAGACGGGGTGCCGGTTACGTTGTATTGCAAGAATCGCATGCTCGAAGTCACGGTACGTGAACTTCCCCTCACGGATGATTTGTATCGTCGTCTTCGTCCGGAATAGCGGATTCCGTTTCGGGTTCCAGCTCCAGATACGGAAGTACCTGCCTCTTGAAGAGAATCGGTGTGATAACGGTCGTGAAAACGCCCATGAACACCAGGGCCGAGAAGGCCTTTTGATCCACAAACCCTCTTTGTAGCGCGATGTTTGCCACGACGAGTTCCATGATTCCTCGTCCGTTAAGAACAATTCCAATTCCCAAAGCTTCGTAGTGCCCCATTTTTAGCCACCGCGCACCGAAGTATCCCGCCCCGACTTTAACCGCGATCGCTACGATGACTAAGACGATAACAAACAGGAGAGAGGCAAAGGTATCGAGCGAGAAATACAATCCGAGATACGCGAAGAATATCGGAGCCAAAAAGCCATCGGTGATGGAGTGGAGTGTATTTTCAAGTTCGGCGTAAAGCGTGGTCCCAAAAACATCTCGGCTAATAAGCAGACCCGCAAAGAAAGTTCCAATCACGAAATGGGAACCAATCGCTTCGCTAATTGATCCGAAGGCGAGCACAAAAATGATAGCGATACCGAAAAGCGCTTCCCTGCCAAACAGATTCATGATCTTTCGAATGGAACGTTCGATAAACTGGGTCTGACTACCTCCCCAAATGAGTAGCCGGAAGGCGAGAAATACGAGAAAAGCAAAAAGAGCCAAGCCTGCCGCCGACTTCAAAAGAGCGGTGCCTACTACTTCGAGCGAGCCGGCGCTTTCGGCACCCGCCATATCCAAAATAATTCCTAAAAAGAGCAGGGCGACAATATCATTCAAAATGGCTGTCGCGATCGAGTAGCGTGCAATGCCCGAGTTAAGCAAATTAAAGCCCTCGAGAATGCGAATTGCGACGGGAAGTGCGGTGATAGAAAGACAAAGACCCAGGAAGATGGCGTAGATGGGCGTTGTCCAGAACATGAGTCCGATAAGTAAGCCTCCCGCTAAAGGAAGGAGGATATCAACCAGCGCCGTAATGAAGCCCCTTCCTCGCAGCGCTTTCATCACATCGGTAAATTCCATTTCTAGGCCGGCAGCCAAGACAATGAGAAAAACACTGAGTTCAGAAATTCCCGCTAGGTGGTCGTTGGGGCGTACGATATCGAGAACCGCTGGGCCCAGTAAAATACCGGCTAGAATTTCCCCGACGATGGCGGGTTGACCGAGGCGCTTGACGAGTTCGCCTAGAAAGCGTGCGCCGATGATGAGAAGCAGAATACTCGTTAGTAACGGCGTGTGCGATTCCACGATCTCTCCGAACTGATAAGGGAGCTAAAAAGAAGGCCAAATTTTAGCGCCTTTAGAAAGGCACGCCAACTGATATTAGGAAAGGGTATCGGAGGTCATCAGAAGGTTGGGTTCGGGTGTGGTTAGGTTAAATCTTACTTGGCCACCCAATAGAAACTCTGCCAAGCGCCCGAAGCCCAGTGCGAAATGATAGCGGGCAAAAAGGGTGTACTGGCGGTTCGAATCGCTAAACGAAATCTCACTCTGGATAAAGGGGTGATTAAGATTGTAAGCTTCAAAGTCATCAAATGTGCCGAGCCAAAGTTTGCCCCCCCACGATTCGCTGACCGGAAAGAGAAAGCCCACGCGTAAAGCCCAATTGTTTGCGAGCAACGAAGCATTCGAGAAAACAGGCAGTACCGTGTTGCCATTGAGATTGGTTCGCTGAGTGTGCCACCCCCCATCGAGGAAGAAGTGTAGGGATTGCAGGACCGCAAAGTGAAACTGCCCATGAAAAAGGATTTGTGAAGTGGCCAATTGATCAGCGGTGTTAATCAAATGAAACAGACGCGCACCGACCCATAAAAAATGACGTCGCGGGCTGGAGAACTCGGCAAGATAAGAAAAGGCGTAGGGGCGCCAATGCGATTGAGAGAGTCGGCCGCCAATGTTCAACTCCAAAAAGCTTCCGACCGGGAACTGAGTGGAGAGACTTTGATCCAGCACATCGGCTCGGTAAGCGGGCGAACGGTAGCGAACGCTCAAGTCCCAAGGTGCGGCCGTGGCCGCCGGTACACAACATAGTAAGAGGAAGAAGACTCTAATAGACACGTTTTACTCGTAGCGCATTCTCTTCCAGTTTTGCAATGATCTCTTCGGTGTGACTTGAGGATCGGGTTTCAATATCGACTTCGATTTGGGTGTCTCCGACTCCAATTTCAAGGGTCCCGCGGGTGTGTTGCACTTGAATTACGTTGGCCTGCATTTCGGCGAGTACCTTGGTGATGCCATGCAACATCCCTGGTCGGTCGGGGCCTTTGATTAAGAGCCGCGCCAGCCGTCCCTGCTCCACCATGCCCCTTTGCAAAACGCGAGACAGGGCAGAGGGGTCAATATTTCCGCCGGAGACGATAAGCGCTATATTTTTTTCTTTCAGATGGCCTTCGAGAACGGCGGCCAAGGGAAGGGCGCCCGCGCCTTCCACCACCATTTTCCCGTATTCTGCCAGCAGGCTCACCGCGTGAGCGATAGCTTCTTCCCCGATACAAAAAAAGTCTTCGAGGTTTTCTTTCAGGTAATCGAGAATAGGTTTCAAAGGACGTTTGAGCGCGACACCTTCAGCGAGCGTATATCCCAACGGGCCATCGGGAGGTTGTTTGCCGTGATAGGTCAGCCAAGCCCCCGGAGCGTTCTGAGCGGAAACACCATATATTTTAATATCCGGGCGATGTTTTTTAAGCGCAGCAATACAACCGGAGATGAGGCCTCCTCCACCCACCGAGACAACGATGGCTTCGACTTTGTCGAAGTCTTCTTCTTCCATGAGTTCAAGGGCGAGTGTTCCGTGTCCTGCCATGATCAAAGGATCATGAAATGCGTGCGCGAGCAGATAGTGTTTGGACTCTGAAAGTTCCTTGGCGTGAGCTAGCGCTTCGTCTAAATCTTTTCCGTACAAAACAACCTTTGCACCCCAGCGTTTTGTGTTTTCAATTTTCACCGCCGGTGTGAAGGTCGGCATCACAATGGTACTTTCCACCCCTAGTTCGCTGCAAATGGCAGCGACCCCTTGGGAATGATTTCCTGCCGACGCCGCGACGATTCCTTTTTTCTTAGCTTCAGCCAAATGGTGGAGTGCGAAGTTGGCGGCCCCTCGTATTTTAAAAGAACCTGTTCGTTGAAAATTCTCTGCCTTTAGTAAGAGGCGGCGGCCTGCAATCTTGTCCAGATTTTCCAGGTGCACGAGGGGCGTGGGTTGGATGTAAGCCTGAATAAGAGAACGAGCTTCAGTGACAGATTCAAAAGGGATCACTTTGGGTGTGTTTCCTTCCCCAAAAGAGAAAGCGCGAGCGCTGACTCGTTTTTATTTTAGGAAGGTGATCTTCTCAAGGAATGGCCTGTTTGGCAAAAGTCCCGTAGGGAACTTACTACTCAACGGTAACGTTGAGTAAGCACGAGGTTTGTGCGCCTTCCGCATCGTAAAGAGTGATGTATTCGCTTTTCTGGCCCGTCGTGACGTAGCCGCCACTGATGGTAACAGAGGTCGAAAATCGTTTCCCACCCGAACGGGTAGGCAAAACATACGGCTCCATGCCCCCTGCCGCAGTAATGGTCACGTTAAAGCGTGTATCGACTTCCACGACGCTGGTTTCGGGAGTGGCGGTGCAGTAGAAGCCGCCGGCGGAAAGTGTTTCGCTTCCCCCGTCACCGCAAGTAAAGGAATCGAGCGCGCAACGTTGGCCCTCATCGTTGATGCTGCAGCTGATGATCAAAAAAGACACTAATAGGATAGAAAGTAAGTTGCCCCGAACCATGATGAACCCCCTAGCGTGATACCCCTATCACGTTCACCCCATAAGAGTGCAAGGCCAGGGCCAGGCAAGAGGTCAGGCCGCAGATATAAAAACAAGTATATTCAATTACTTAGAAGGAAAAGTGACTGTCTAGTATACAGTAAGTGCGTTTAGCTTTTTAGCCAGTGTCGCTTGTTTGCAGAGGTGTAAAGGTGCCTACGCAAAGGTGGTGCAAAGGTGCCAGGTCACTTTTGCGCTTCGCCCAAAAGTGCACAGGCACCTTTGCGTAGGCACCTTTCCGGGCATAACGCACCCGTCCCACCCATCTGGGCTATCGGGCTTTAGAATAGGCCGGTGAGTTTGCGTCTGGATATACACGGCATCGGAATCGAAATCGAAAGCGATTACACCAGCGTGGTGGAAGATGCTGCGCACGATTTTAATTATTTTGTGGTGGAAACCGTTCCCACGCTCAATCTGCGTGTGCGTGTGGTGAGTGATGCCCGTCCGGCCCAGCATTGGCGGCAGTGGCTGCGATTTCGAGGTTCCTCTCTTTTTCGAAGTGCTTCTGGCGAAAGGCGAGTCTGTTTTTTCGATCAAGCCTGGGTGCGCTACCATTTCAATGACGGGCTTTGTGATATCTACTGTGAAGATGAAAAGATCAGCTACGAAGTATGTTATCTCGCTTTGCTATCTTTTATCGGTGAATCACTTGATCGCAGAGGCTGGCACCGCCTTCACGGTTTTGGTTTTGGTAAAGAAGGCTGGGGCGGCGTCGTTCTGGCGGCTTCGGGAACCGGCAAAAGCACTCTTGCTATTCGTCTAATTACGCAGCCTGGGTGGCAAATTCTTTCGGACGATACGCCGCTTGTAAATCACCGCGCTAAACTGCGTTCCTTTCCTCAGCGAATAGCGTTGAAAGAACGACCGGCAATCGACCATTCTTACATTCGGCAGTTTTCGCGCGTAAAGCATGGAGAAAAATTTGTCGTGGGGAGTGATTTTTTCAAAGATCGCATTCCCACAGAACTACCCGCTCGTTGGCTGGTTTTTGCGAAGCGAGATCCGAAACGTAAGGGAGGGCTCCGACCTCTTGCTCGTTGGAAAGCCGTGTGGCCCTTGGTGAAGTGGTTAGTCGTGGGCTACGAGACACCCCAGATCTGGCAGCTTTATTTGCGTTTCAATTGGACCGATATCCATGCGAAGAGCCGCATTCTCTTCAGCCGAATAAAAGTTATGTCCTCGCTGCTGAAAAGTTGCCGGTTGGTGGAGCTGAACTTGGCGCACGGGCCAGACCGGTCCTGCCAGGAATTTATGCAGTTCTTCAAGCTAGGGGCGGGAGCAGAAGCCTGATGCGAGCTACGATCAACATTGTCACTCGTCAGCGCCCGGAAGTGTTCGCTCAGTGTTGTTTGAGTGTGGCGCGGGCCTTACCGCTGGATACCGAAGTGCTGGTTTTGATCAACGGTGAAGATAAAACCGCGGAAGCGTGGCTTGAAGAGTTTGCGCATCCCGCCTTTCGTTGGCATGTGCTTCCCAAGGGATCCTTGGCGCAGGCCCGAAATGTGGCGTTGGACATAGCGCGTGGAGAAATTTTATATTGCCTAGACGATGACGTTCAAGTGCCGCTCCATCTTTTTGAGCAGGCGCTTGAACTCTTTCGAGCGGATCCCGAACTGGCAATCTTGGGGGGCCCCAATCTCACTCCCCAACCCTCAGCATTTTGGCCAACGGTCTTTGGTGCCGTCATGCTGAGCCCGTTCGCGGCGCCCCGCGTTCGCAGGCGCTACGGCGCCAGTTTGCACGCAGACACCCAGCCGGCCACAGAGTTCGAGTTGATGTTCTGCAATCTTGCGATCCGAAAAAATAAAGTGCGCGCGCCTCGCTTTGAGTCGCATTTGAGAAGCAACGAGGAAAATCTATTTCTACGACGTGCGATAGATGGCGGAGCTAAAGCGCTTTATCATCGCGATCTTTACGTTTACCACCATCGGCGCGATAGGCTTTCTCGTTTTGTTAAGCAAGTGAGCTCCTACGGGTTTGGTCGGGCGCAACAGATCCAGGCGGGTTGGCACCCCAGCTACCGGCTGTTTTTGGTACCGGTATTTTTATGGCCGCTGATGTGGGGATTGATACTAACTCCCGTGGGAAGATTGTTATTTCTCTGTCTGGGATTCTTGCATTTGATGTTAAGTGCTGTGGCTGCCCGCTACGTTGTGAAACGAGAACGTTTGGGAGCTAAAGAATGGATTGCCGTGACAGGACTTACGTCTGTGGTGCATCTAGCTTACGGATTCGGGTTCTGGCGCGCTCTTTTCGGAATCATTCGGGAGGGAAGTCTTTTCAAGGGATCGGGCTCGCATCAGGTGCATCCACCAATAATTAAAGCCTTGAAGCGTCTCAAATGGGCTCAAATCGACGGGCCGCATCGGCGGTAACCCCACATTGCCCGCGTAGATCTCGGGTGCCCGCTTCCATTTTTGCATGAAGAAAACGAGATTAGTCGCCCAAGGCGGGTACGGTAGGGGCTGACGGGCGTACTGCTCGAGAGTCCAAAACTGCTGAGGCTTTACGCTTACGTGCAGAATCTGAAAAGAAAAAGAAAGCACCACGAGCAAAACAGTACTGACGCGAAAACGCCTCCAGAGCCACGGCAGATTTTCTTTGTCGAGAAGAAGAAAAAGGAGCGGCAGAACTGGCAAAAGGTGTCGCGGTCCCAAAGCCTCGCCGCCCGTGGGAGCCCACCACTTCGCGTACAACATGGCCTGAAGGCAGAATGCCGCCACGACGGAGGCATCAAAATGGGAAAAGGATTTTGTTTTGATCTTGTGTGCGGCAATCAATCCAATGCCAATGATCAAAGGACAGTAGAAAACCAAGCCTGAGCGCGGCGAGAAAAGTTGGAGATAGAGTCCGTTCCAAAAGGGAGTGCTCCACACGGACGAGTGGAAAGTTGTGACGGCCTCACTGTATCCGGTACCCCAAACTGTTCCCCATGTGAAATAGGAAAAAGCGCCTTGAATGAACAGAGCGACACTGAAGGGAAAAAGAAAGAAAACGAACTCTCTCTTTTTTGTGGATAGGCCGTAGAGAACCAGGGGCGCAAGCGGAACGACGATCGCGTTCTTGCATAGGAAAGCGATACCGGCGGCGCTGCCCGCCCAAAACAAAGACGTTCGAGATCGCCGGGCAGGCGAGGGATGAAACGCGAGTGCGCAGGCAAAAAGAGTGAGGGCGAGAAGGGGTTCACGATGCGCGGTTTTACTATAAGGGAAAAGAAGCGTGGCAAAACCCAGAATCAGCGATAGTCCCAGTGCCGCCCTCCGGCGGCTCCAAGAGCGCGCATAAGTATAGATAAGAAAAATTAAAAGAGCTGTGAACAGCGGATTGACGAAAGTAATCAAAAATTCCTGGGTCTCGCGTTCGGGGAGATGAAGTAGCTGGGCCACCCACGCTCCTAGCGCAACTGGGGCCAGGTAGAACACAGGGAGAGCAAGTCCCAACTTGGAAACCGATTGTCCGTCAGCTCTTTGCGCGTAGAGCATGCCATCGGGGCGTAACGGGTCGGAGTAAAAACTGCGATCGTTGTAAAGAGCGCGCGCTGTTTCAAAGGAAGCTTCGGCATCAATGGTGTCGAAGTAACCCGCTCCGCAAAGACTCAGAACTAAAAACAGAGCGAAACCAAAAATAATTGGGAAAGCATTATGTTTCACGCTTTCAACCGTAGGACCTTTCCAGGATCTGCGATTTGCGCGCGACCCAAAGAATCTGGGAGAGGAGGAACAGCACAATGAGCCCAGCGAAAAGTCCTCCTACCGATGACCAAGCCAAGGTGCCCGTCTCCAAGGATTGCCACGCCGTCATTCCATGGAAAGCGGGGTTGAGAAAGCAAAAAGGTTGCAGGAATGAGGGCAACAAAGGTTGAGGAATATAAAAGCATCCGAGGAAAATCATACCAAGATAGCAGTGATCCATAAGCTCTGCGCGGCCTTCATTGAGAAGGAAAACATAACTACGTAGCAGTCCTAGTGCGGCACCCAAAAGTAAAAATCCTGGCAAGAAAAGAAAAGGAGAAAACAGCAGAGGCAGAGAAAGAGTTGTCGACTGCGCGAGAAACAGAAAAACGAAAAAGGTGATTAGGGAGCAGCGTAGGGCCTCCACGATTATCATGCCGAGAAATAAGACACTTCTGCCGCAAGGTGCCAGCCAGATCAAAGGGAGTGTGCGTCCAATCCATTCCGATAGAATTTTGTTGGAGAGAAAATAATATCCGGCGTTCATGTAAGTGTGCGCAAGAAAACCCAGAGCGAGCGAGGGGATAAAATTAGTCGCGGAGAGTGGGCCGAGTTGAGCCGAATGGTTGTAGCGAAAGAAGCCGGCGTAGAGCATCCCGACGGTAAGTGAACTGATCACCGGTCCGATCAAAAGGCGGTTAAGAATGTTCAAGCGAGAGCGGCTCTGTAGGGCGAGCTCCTTAAGAAAGATCCCGTAGAGTTGGCGGATTAATTTCATAGGTGAATCACCCGGCCAATCGTCCCTTCGGGAAAGTTTTCCTGGCTGGTGATAAGCACCGTGCTTGGGGTTGTTCTTAAGTAACGCCAGAATAAGCTGCGGTGAGGGACATCTAAAAAGGCAGTGGGCTCATCGAGTAAGACCAGGGGCGGATCCATGAGGGTGGCGCGAGCCAGTGCCAGAAGTGCCCGCTGACCATTGGAGTAGGATTCGACAATATCGTCGACAAAAGTCTCCAGTTTCCAACGCCTAATCGCATGCTGAATCGCTTTTTGAGTGCTTCCCGTGCCGTGCAGGCGAGTAGCGAACTCAAGATTTTGATACCCGGTCAGGCCCGTGTAGAGGAGCTGAGTGCTGAGCATCACACCCATTTTTTTCTTTGGAAAATGCTGCGCCTCGAGGTTCTCGACAAAGACTTTTCCCGAGCTGGGAGTCATGAGTCCGCCCGCAAGCTTGAGGACGGTAGTTTTACCCGAACCGTTGGGCCCCAAAAACAAGACTCTTTCGCCAGGTTCAATGACAAAACAGAGGCCTGAAAAGAGTGGCTTATTTTCTTTTTTTGGAAAAAAGAACAACCCGCGCAGACCTCGGCCACGGCACTGAGTGCGGAAAGACTTGCCTACTTCCTCAAATGAAAGTGACAGACTCATTACCCAAACCTGCTGTGCGTGATTTAGCCTACCTGCTTAATGCGGCGTCACAAATTATAGCATGAGAGTCTACTATTTCCATTTCGCTCCGAGCCGACTTTATAAGTGTGGTAACATTCTGGGGTAAGGCATTCGCCCTTAAACGGATCTTTCCATGACTCAAACCAAACAGAATCTCTTAGGCATCGGATCAAGCTTGTGGCCGTTGGTGAAAAATGGCTTCGAACTCACCCTCCGGAAAGTGGACATTGCGAAGTACCGTTGTGGTGATCTTGCTGTTTTTGATGGGAAACACATTCAGGTTTGTCATCGCGTTCTAAAAATAAAAGACGAGCGCGGCCTTCGCTGGTTTTTCATGAAAGGCGACGGAAAGCTTCAAGCCGATGGATGGATCCCCGCGTACCGTATGCAAGGTCGCGTGGAATGGATTAACGGCACCTCCCTTCAACGCTTTCCCCTAAAGCAGCTATCACTGCTATTCTACTGGCACTCACGATTCCAGTGGGCCTGCTACGAAGCGCTCTTTTTGTCGCGATGGGGCGTTAGGGCGCGCGATGTGAGAGAAAGCGTGGCTGGGCCACGTCCTGTCTTTTCGGGAATGTTCGGATTTATTTTTTCTCCTTGGACCCTGTTAAATCGGTAGGTCACCATGTTGATTGATGTTCGCAAAAGTGTAGGCGGTTTCGTTTTTAACAGCCTGGTGAAACCTCCCGATCGGGAAAATTCTTCCTTAGTCTTCCACGGAGGAGATTATGGTCACGGTTATCTCTACGAGGAGATCTTTTGCCGTGATGAAAGTGATATCACGGCTGCCGCGAATCTCATTCCTAAGAGAGAGGGCGCCATCCTGGATCTTGCGGGTGGAGCGGGGAGGTTCTCAAAGCAAGTCGTTGAGATGGGGCGCGAAGTTGCCCTCGTCGACAAATCTGTGACCATGTTGGAAATTGCGCGACGAAGAAAAAAAGAGCTAGGTCCCAAACTAAGCCCTCTTCTCAAAATTTACCCTCAAGATATCAGCCAACTTCAGTTGGGTCGGGAATTTATCTGTGCGTTTTCAATCAACAACGGGTTGGAACATCTCTGCGATGAGTATGCCATCGGGCAGGCGCTCAAGCGAGTAAGGGACCATTTGCATCCCGAAGGGTCTTTTTATGTAGACGTCCACTACCCCAACTATTGGGATCGGACCCCTCATTGGAAGGCTGGCAACTGGGAGTACACCCAGGACTTTGTTCATAACGGGAAACGATACCGTGTGTGGGCACGAACCAAAGCGGGTAAGAAAGAAAACGAAGTCATCTGGGAGCACGCCGTGACCCAGAATCTTTTTCATTACACGTTTCTTAAAACGCAGATCATGATTTTGCCGCTTCAAAAATGGCATCATTTACTCAGTGAAGCGGGCTTTAAGGTAAAGGCAATCTGGGGAGACTGGCAGGGTAATAAGTTAGATACTTCGCTCCCGAAGATGATTTTCAGCTTAACGAAGTAAGTCTCCTAGGGGCAGAGAAAGGTAATCTCATCGAGATTCTTTTCGCCTTCACGAAGAAGTGCCGGTTTTCCTTCCGGAAAGCCATCCGAATCCGTTGAATCCAAGGGCTTTGTCTTTTTCAGGATTTTATTCTGAAGCAAAAACTCCACAAAGGTGTGAAGATCGGGATCTTCGGTAGACAAAGATCGAGGTGCTTTGAAAAAATCTAAGAAAGCTTCTGTCTCCGGATTGAAATAGTAAAACTTTCCGGTATCAAGCTGTATCAAAACAAGCTCTTCAGAAACCTTCCGATAAATCGTTGATTCAGGTACTTGGTAGCAGAGTTCAGCCAAATTTTCCTCCCCCGCTGCTCAAAATTTTACTTCTTTATGCCAAGCCTGACAAGATGCTTCCATCTCAGGGTAGGCCTTCCAGAAACTTTCTCTTAATGCGTTGTGACTCAGAGCAGGCCGATCGGTGGCTTTTTCGAGCGAAATGACACCCGGTTTCTCGGAGTTACCGTCAAGCCGTTTCAACTCTTCACAAAGACTCTTAAGATGGAGATGCCAGTTTTTGCGCGGGCTCAAACTCTCCCCGAGAAGTACGGGTAAGCGCATCAAGAGACGAGTCTTGGTGGCTTCGATGAGTTTGCCGTTCTGACTGGGCGACGGACCTTCTGTAAACCAGTCTGGATGGAAGGCCTGTGCCCTCGTCCAGCCTGACCACCCACAACGATAGGCTTCCCAAAGGGCCGGAGACAAAAACTGAATGGGAGTGGCAGCCGCAAGAGAAACATGATTACGAAAAAAAAGAGCTAGCCGTTCAAAAAAAGTGGGTGCTTCGTCCGGTTCCAAAAGAAGCACAAAAGGGGCGCGTGCAAATCCAAACTTTAATTTCAATCCGGTGGCTCTCTCAAACGATCGTTTCCATGCCGATTCCATCGCCCTGATTTCTGGAGGAGAAGACCCTCGGGGTGATTCTTCAATTGACGGTGAAAAGGCGGCCAAGGCGTTCAGATGGGTAAAAGCGCGTCCAAGGCGAGGGCCGATATCCTTGGTTGGACAATTTGTGGTGGGATCCATCCAGCGCT
Organism: Bdellovibrionota bacterium; assembly: GCA_041751875.1. Taxonomy (GTDB): domain Bacteria; phylum Bdellovibrionota; class FAC87; order UBA2466; family JACKAF01; genus JBGSIC01. Next base: position 33,998 of record JBGSIC010000003.1, on the reverse strand, counting down.
CGAGTTTCGCCATGTCCCGATCAAATCTGGCTCTCCAAAAAGAATTCTCACCGTATTTCAAAATCTGTCGCAAACTTTCCAGACAGCCTAGCCACTGCTGAAGGCAAACAGCCAAATGGGGAAGACTACCGTGATCGGGTAGGGGGACGGAAAGCGGGACCCATTCGTCTTGCTTCCATCGTTGCGCACCCTGCATCGCGTAGGCGAGAAGCGGATTTGGCCAAGCTTGGCTTTGAGGAGTGTGTACCAAAACCTCGCCCGGTAGGAAGAAACGGTGTTTTAGGTGAGCGTAACGTTGAGCGAGATTTGCCATGACTTGACCAAACTCGGGAGAATGAGCAGGTAGATTAAGGCCGATACTGAAATCGAGATCGGAGAGGACGGGAGCACATCTTGTGCTCGCTCCCCCGCGTAAGTAAAACGCCTTCACGGATGAGTGAGAACTCATTTTGATTGCACAATGTTTCGCTACGGATTCATAGACGGTACGAGCTAGATAGCCGAAAGGTGCAGGTTGAACAAGGTGGTAGGCCACCGAGCGTACCCGTTCGGAGACGCGGGGAGGGTCAGGCCTGTGGGAAGGGGATGCCATGGGCAAGATTGATCAAAAAAAGTTCCGCTACCGTGCGGCGTTTCGGGATAATTTTCCCTCGCTCTATTTTCACGGATAAGTTGCTCTCATGCAGGCGGTAAAAAAGCACCGAACGGGGAACATGCGGAATGCGTGTTTTGTGTAGAATCCGATAAAGATATTCTCGGTCATGGGCCGCCCTGAGTGACTCATCGAAAAAGCCGACTTCACTTAAGAGCTCTCTTCGGAACAGGCAGAGCGAAAGTGGACTCAAAGGAACCCACCCACCTTGACGAAAGAAGTTAAGTGTTAAGGTTTCAGGAAGAGAAAGTATCTTCCGCTTGAGTAGCATCCGGTACGTGCTAATTCTCTCGGAACGTTGATCAATGACTCCCGCAAGTCCCCCCATCACCGCTTGAGTCGCGGGATGAGTATGAAGCCACTGCCACCGCCAGGAAATTCCTCCTGGAGCCAGAATGTCATCTTGATCCATGAAGGCGACAAAATCACCCGTTGCCTCTCTCAGGCCCAGGTTTAGGGCATGAGCGGGACCGTGATTGATTTCGGATTCAATAAAGCGGACCGGTAAGTCACCCACAAGCTTTTTCGGTGAAGCAGACGAGCCATCATCGATAATAAGAATTTCTTTCTCTGGATGAGGATCTTTTAAAAGGCTTAAGACGGATTCCCGCAAATAGGGTGGCGAATTAAAAACCGGAATCAGTATGCTAATTTTGTTTTGGGCCATTAAGACGTGGGTCTCGAGGCAAGCATAAGTTTTTCATGGTGACCTAGCAAGCCGCGTTGCGAAGTGATGCCTCGATTCGCTCAAAACTTTCATGAAGTGAAGCACAAGAGAAATGCTTTTCGACCACTTGCCGAGCGTGAAAAGATCGTTGCCGAGATGCCATTTCGTTTTCCTGCATGAGCGATTTTATTTCGCGCCACAACTCAGCCGTTTCTCCCAACGGAAACAACTTCCCCGCATCAGGATGTTTGAGGACCTCTGGGGCGCCACCAGAATCGGCGATGAGCACCGGAACCGAGCAAGCCATGGCCTCCAAAAGAGAACATCCCAAACCTTCGGCTTGGGCGGGAGAAACAAAAACATCCATCGCGGAATAGAAGGCCGGCATATCTTCTCGCACGGTCACAAAGTGCGTATACGCCAAAAGGTTCATGGTTTGTACTTCATTCCAAAGACTTTCAAAGTGTGCGCGGTATCTCTCTTGTCCCCAGCCCAAAAGCAGAAGATGAAGCGGGTGACCGTCTTGGTGGGCCTTCTTTAAAAGCTGAATCAAATCGCGATGCCTCTTGTGAGGCGCAAAACGAGCGGCGTAGCCGACGACAAAAGCGTTATAGGGAATTCCCATCGAAAGCCGAAGGGCATTTCGGTCATTAGATTTGTGAAAAACATTTGTGTCTACTCCAACCGTCAGCACTTCGGCTGCGGCACCAAGAATGTTTTCCACTGTTTTTTTCATGAAATGAGACGGCACCAGGACGCGATCAAAAAGGAGTGGGGCCAAGGCGCGCAGAGAGGGGAGGTCGGGATGCCCGTCGGGCGGAAAGCCGCAGATCCAAAAAACGGCAATTCCGAGGCGCTTGGCTGCGGTTGCGGCGGAACCAATTTCTCCTTGAACGGTGATCAGAAGCGTTACTTTTTCCTTTTCCATAATGTGGGACCATTCATCGCGTGTTTTAGGCGAAGGAAGGACCGGTACCCTCAGATTGCGAAATAGAGTCGCGACGGCGCCCTTTGGACAAATAATCGTAACGGAGCGCTGCTCAGCCACCAGCGCACGAGTGAGTTCCCACAACTGGGTTTCGTATCCCCCTATGGCTTCCCCTTCTAGGTGGATCAGAATGTTTTGGTTCGGTTTCATAGTGCGGAGGGTCTAAGGAATCTCCCTGCATTGTATTAAAATCAGGGCCAGTTGTCTTTAGTTTGTCCTTTCCTGGTCAAATCATGCAAACAAAGTGGCAGAAATTTTGGTGCTTACCAACGGTCGACCGGTGGGTGGCGTTTGTCTTAGTTTTGGTGACAGTGCAATTGGCATTAGGGTCCATCGAGGACAAAAGAGGCTTTGCGCTGACTGTCATGTTAGTGAACCTGGTGATTCACAACGGACTGCTTTTGTTTCGTCACCACCCTCAGCGAGTCAGTCCCCGTTTGTGGGTGTGGTTCCTCGCGCTTGCGGGGGCGAACTGGCATCTTTGGTACGTTCTATTGAAGGGGGTCCCCACCACGGCTCTGCTACCGGATTGGATCACCTCGGGCTTGGCGTTCGTCGGAACGCTGCTTTTCATTTGGGCGCGCATTAGCTTAGGACGCAACTTTGGGATTGTTCCCGCCCAGCGTGAGCTGGTTGAAGGGGGCGCATACCGGTTTATGCGACATCCCCTGTACACCTCTTCCCTGATGACCAGTCTGGCGTTCCTACTGAGCCACTTTTCCATCCCCGCCCTCACAATCTGGTTCACGGGTTTGGGACTACTCGTCATGAAGGCCTTTCAGGAAGAGTTTTTCCTCGAGTCGGATCCCCAGTACGCCCGGTACAAAATGAGAGTCCCCTATCGATTTTTTCCCGAGGTGATCTAGTTGAGCAGCCAAGAGCAGCTGACCAGTAAGAAGGCCCCTGCGCCCCTTACGAGTGTACTGATCTGTACTCACAACATGGGGCAAACTCTCGAAAGGACTCTGGCTTCTGTGCGTATCCAAGAGGGCAGGTGGGAGTGCCTGGTTCTCGATGACGGCTCAACTGACGGAACTTGGGATAAGTTGCGCTCTCTCTTCTTTCCCGGTCTTCACCTATTTCGTTTCAAAGTGCGCCGAGGACTCACTTATGGGCGTAACTTCTTGCTTGAACGAGCGCGAGGCGAGTTTATCTCCATTGCGGATGCCGACGACTGGCTTTTTCCGCAAAAGGTTGTTCGGCACGCTGCTTTGCTCAATTCTGCTCCGCGGGCAGGTGTGGTGTGGGGGCGAGCGACGATTGAGGTCGATGATAATCTCTGCACAGTGATGCCCGCTTTTGGGTATCAACACGGCTGGGATTTATGTACCGACTACAGTGTGGTTCATAGTGCCTCTACCTGGAGAAAAAACGCGATCGTTCAAGCTGGCGGTTACGATCCTCATTGGACGGCGGTCGAGGCTGTTGATCTCTTTTTAAGAGTGGGAGACCACTGGGAGCAATTGTTTGACGCGACTTTTGCCGCGCATAAAGGCCTGCATCCCAATAACCGTTTCCGTTCGTTTCTGAAAGAAGAAGGGGCGCGCTTAAGTCGAGCGCTGGCGCAACGAACGCTTGAGCGACGCTATCCTCGTTTGAAGGCGTCGCCCCACTTGTTTCCCGGCTAAATCAGGTACCCAGCGGTATGCGTAGCAAAGATGGGAACAAAGCATCACGACTGAGAACCACTTAATTTTCGTGAAAAAGAAAACACTCCCGTGAAAAAGCAAGGCTAAACGAAAAGCTAACTTTTGGGTACGTGGGAACCAGAGAAGAAACGCCAAAGCCAACTCACCCACCATCACGCCCCACGCGATCCCTAGAGCAAAAAAGGCGGGGAAGCTAAGCGTTACTTCGACCAACCACGAAGCAAAAAAGTGGGAAATGGCTTCACCACTTCTCCAGGTGGGAAGTTTCAGCTTCGCCAAGGCGGACACGAGATAAACAAAACTCAAGTACAGTTGAACATAGCGCAAGCCAGGAGCGGGTGCCGTGGAGTCTTTCCTTCGCGTCTCCGAACAAGGCGAGGGGAGAAAGAAGAGCGAAAAATTCAGCGCCACCATCATCGCATCGAGATGCCACCCCGCTAGCGCAAAAAGGTGAAACACCGTCATGTGCCAGAGCAGGGCGACTGCGGTAAAAAAACGAAGATAATAACCAGCGCTAAGTCCCAGTGCAGCCATCCACGCCAGAGCAAACATTAAATTTCCCCAAAGGGAAGCGCCGCTAAATGAAGGAGGAGCGAAAAGTCCGCTTTCCCCCCAGTAAAAAGAAACCGGTTCGGGAAAAGAAAAAACGAGTGTTCCTATCGTAAGCAGTCCGAACAGTTGGTGAGCGACACGCGACGCTCGGTGTGAGAGAGGAGGGCTCCAGAACCAGACCGCTAGGCGCATGGTACGGTCCTTAAATGAATGCTTGGGCCGCAAATGTGTGACACCAATACAGGCGTGGAAGAAATGAGATCATGGGTTTTGCACCAGCGCCCGACATAGCTTTCTAGGTAGCCATTCGTTTTGCTCTCAATCGCGTGCGAAAGGAGCGCAAGTTCGCGTGTCGGCTGAGCGAGGGAAGAGGGGCTTGATTTAAGCCAGGGGGCCTGGCCCGTTCTTTTCTCAGGAGTAAAAAATAGGATCTCGGGTGTCACACAGGTTGGAATCTCTCGAAATATTTTCCATTGTTGACGACTGGCGAACAGATCGAGGTAGCCTCCCCAAGGGCCCTTTGTTTGGCGCCAGTTTTCCACCGCCATGGCACCGAAAAGGATCGCGCAGTGCAGAGTGAGAAGAAAAGCAAAACGCGGGGAGATGCCTTTCGATTCGGGTTCGGGCGCGGGGTCATGCATGCTCGCTATTCTATGCAATGGGCGGTCAAAACAAATGTGCCGAAGCGTTAAAGGTTGCCCGCGTGATTTCTGTTGGAATACGGGGTTTCGCCTATTTTTTGCGCAGCCTATCCACCCCATCAGAAAGGGCTCGCTCGAAGCTAAAGAAAACCGGTCGGTTACCCAAGGCGAAAAAAGAGGAGAGGCTTTTTTCGCCGCCAAAAACATCGCCGTGTGTTTAACGCCGTGACAGCTTCAAAGTTATTCCATCAGAATACAAAGGCTGGAGAAACGGCACTTTCGTTGCAATGGTCCTAGTGCAGTTAAACAAAATGCGAAGTCGACGGGGCGTCAGTCCCGCGGCTTCTAACGGAACGTTAAGCAACGGGGGATGCATGTTTCAGATGGACGAAAAGGCAGTCAACACGCTCGGCTTTCTCTTTCTTTTGGGGTTTCTTACGCTCTTTTCCACTTTTCATGGCGCTTCGAGCGAGAAGGTTGCGCGCAAATCCCACAAGGGATCGCAGCGCCCAAAGCTCTCAGCGACGGAAACAGGCAACGCGTTTACCCGGAATCCGGCCTAAGCCGTCGTAATCCTTACTCTCTATTAATTGACGCAGTACGCCAAAATTGCTATGGTTCGCCGATTTCTCTAGTCTTCTCGGGCGGCTAATAGCACATGCGAATTTCGTTTCTGATTTTTATTACTATTCTTATAGGCGTAGGGGACAACTCCGCTTTTGGGGGCAGTCGCTCGCGTTGCCGTTTCCGCTTGGCCGCGCAGGCGCCGCAAGCAAAGCGCGTCCACCCACCGAGTTCGGCCCGCGACAACGACAAGAACCGTCGCAAAAAAGAAGAAAAGCGTAAAAAGGCCCGGGACGAAAAGAAAAGGAAAGACCTCAAAAATCTCAATCAGGAAAGTGAAACGAAAAAGCGCATGCGTGCGTGGATTCAGAACAATTTTGATATCGCGTATCTTGCGAGGCAAACACGTCGCACTCAGGAAGCGACCGAAAATGAGCTACTTGCCATCGTGATGCCTCACGCACGGGAGCTTTCGGAGAAGAGTAACGCGTTTTCAACCCTTACGCGTGGAGGCCGACAACAGGCTGCAGATTATTTTGGTGCCCAGGTGAATCGGTTTCAGAATCAGTTACTAAACCGATACAACCGACATTTGGCTGAGGCCGCCTCCGAACTCAGTCGCCTTTCTCAAGATAACTCGGACCTTTCCCTCAACCGACAAAAGGCCTTACTGCGTGAAGTCCTCACACGGCACAATCTCGCCAAGGATTGGAACCTTGTTTCGCCTGGCGAAGCCTTTACTTTCATCTCTGCCGTCTCGCCATCCCTGTACGATTTTGCGATGAGCGAGTTCACGGAAAAAGGATTTATTCACAGCACGCGTCTTACCGAACTAATCGAAAAGAAACCAGAGGGCTTTAATGAAGAGGCATACCGTACGTTGGTTGCGCTCAATATTGTTTATCTGGCTTTTGAACCTCCTCTTACTTACGTGCACCACGACCTGTTTGTTCGCTGCCTGAAGGATGAGGATCCTTGGGTACGTTTTGTATCTGCTATCGCCCTTATTCTTTCGCGCAACGACGCCGAATCAATCGAAGCAGGGCAAGCTGTTTTGGCGCAAACGATTACTTCGCTGCGCTATCAGGACAACTTCCAGTTGTTTCAAGCGGTGATTCGAAAACATCCCCCGGAAAATCGAGAGCGAATCGACAAGGTTATCCGGGAAATACTCGAGGACCAATCGGAAAATGACCCCACGAAAATCGCGATTGCTCTAGGAATTGCTTCACCTGCACTCCTTCAAGAGGCGGTTGCGCATCGGCGCGCCCATCAGGTGCTAGAGACAGGTAACCTGCGCCAAAAAGGCGTGGTTGTATTGGCGCTACTGGGCCTTCCAGAGGAAATGGTTACTCCCGAACACGTCGATATGTTCTTAAACGTGTGCCGTTTCAAGGGAGAAGGAGAAGACTCGGAGGCCTGGAGCAACATCAAAAAGCAAGCCGTTTACTATCTGGGACAGCACGCCTCGTTCAAACAACTGGTCACTCTTTTCATCGAGACAGACGATCCGGCTCTCACAAGAAATCTCGGGATTCGGATTACGATGAGCTACCTGCATTCTTCGCCAGGAAAAATGCGACTCCCTTTCACTAGCGCAGACCGAGAACGCATGCGACATTCGGCAATTGATTCAAGTGCTCCCACGGAAGTTGTAAGTGCCATCATTGCGCTTTCCGTCAGCAAGGATCTGCAGAGCGAAGACGTCGTAGCTGTGGTGGAAGGCATCTACCGGATGCGCAAAGCGCTAGCGACCGAATACAATGAACTAGTCGCTCAAACAATAGATAGGGTGCACACGGAGCTGTTAGCTCGAGCCCGCCCTTTTTATGAAAGTCTTTTGGAAGGTGCGGTTGAAGCCGAGGAGTCTTCCGCACATAACAGAGTCGCGACTTTCTTTTTAGCAAGACCGATCACCGGCAAGCTGGCTGTTCGATCCTTTTTAGGTGGGGCCATGCGTCTGCTGGAGCACCATTCCGAGGGGGAAGTCGGGCAGAAAGCGCGTACGCTTATTGAGAAAATTATTGAAGAACATGAACTCGCCGACGAAGCCCAAGACTACGTAGAAAAAGTGGATCCGCCCGAGGATGCTGTCGCCTTTGCTCTCTTTTTGGTTCGGCAGTCGCCCGTGTACCGACCCCGTGTGCACGGGATTGTCGCCCTGGGCGCTGCGATCGGAAACGCGCAAGCAGCGTTGTATTTGGAAGAACAGGAACAGCGACGCGAACGTCGTCGCCTACGCCGGGCACCCGAAAAAACGAAGGAAGCGTCGACCGCCGCCTCCGATTCATCTGTCTCGTTGCCGGAAGTGATGACTCTGGACCGAGCGGTTACGGATCTCAGCCGTCTCTACGCAGAACAAAGTACGCTTGAAGTCGCGGAAAAAGCGTTTGCCGTGCTCGATGCTCAGGTTGAGCAAATCACTTTTCCGCATTTGAAAGAATTGGTTCATTTGGCGCGCAACGCGGAATCCCGACTTCCCGAGGAGGACCCAAAGCGCCAAGTTCTTCTTACCGGTTTAAAGAAATGTTGGGAAAAGCTTCCCCTTTCTCAGATCCTAAAGGCTCTCGATTCCCAGCAGGTCGCAGGAGAACGCGTAGGCCTGTTTTTGGTGGACGAAAAGTTGGCGTTTTTCTTGACCGCGGAAAGCGCGGCTACTTTGGACGAACTAACCGAATCGCTTCTTAAGCTGGGAATTAATTCGTCGCGTGAAAAGGTGCGCAGCCAAGCTCTCCGACAGCTGATCCTATTGGAAAGTCAGCACGGCGTGGGTGATCGCACCCAGGAAAAACTAAAAGAGGAGTTACTTAAGCTTGAAAAACTTCCTCTACTCTCTCCTGCAGAAATTACGCTAGTCGCACTCAACGCAGCAGTGGGCGAAGGCTCGGTGGCGGAACATGCCATGACTTTTCTCTCTTCCTATTTGTCGTTGGGAGAAATAGATCCTCAGGATCTTGATTACGTTCTGATCGAACGGATCGTAGCTGCAGGGCGCGTTCTTCTCGATGAGAAAGTAAACCCGCGCATACGACTCGCCTTGGCAGCGCCTCTATCGCGCATACCCGGTTACGACACGGAAGGGGTAGCGAACCTGTTGCGGTTAGCCGAACTCGGTACGGTTTCTCCAGCGGTTCAACAAGCGGCGAAGCAGGCGGAGCAGCAGTTGGCGGAGCGGCACGGCCCGATCCTCCACGCGTCCGTCACAGAGTTTTTAAAGACCTTCGGGTTGGTGCCAGGGCAGCTGATTTCTCCTTTCACCATTCCGGCTCCCATCCTGGCTTTTCAGCGGGATGCCACGCTTGCGAGAAACAAGGGCGTGGAGGGAGCGGCAGAGGAACTTCGACGTTCCTCGGAAGCGCTGAGCATGTTTTCCACGATAGCGACCGAGGTGTTACCCCGGCGTTTTCGTGGGTACGGGCGTTATGTGCAGGATGTGTCAGCCAACCCACGCATGGGCTACGATTTATTCTCTATCGACTTTAGAACCGGCGAAGTCCGTCTGATTGAAGTGAAAGGAAAGTTTCATCGTTCGAATGAAATTGCGATTTCTCGGCATGAAGCGCGCATGGCGAACGTTTATGCAGGCAAAAGCCAGATGAACTACTACATCTGTGTGGTTTCGCTTGGTTCCCGAGGGGAGATTTTCGATCTCCATCTTGTAAAAAATCCCGTGAAGTTGGAGGCCCAACAAGATGGCCCCGGATTTCTCTCGGCTGATGAACGTACGTTCTGGTTCGATTTACCCTGGTTTCTCACACCGCGTGCCGAGGGCGGTTTGTTCTTCTTCGAACGCCTTCTTCCTCAACACTACGAATCAGAGCCGCGTTAAGTAAGCCCATTGAGCGCTTTGCTATGACTTGGTAAAATTGAAGGACACAAGGGCAAAACTTTGATTTTCTACTACACCTGCGTGGGAAGCGATTTACGCTTGTTACCCCCGCTGCTTCAACACTACCGCAATCTGGGACTCGAACAGCGCCTTGTTGTGCTTAACACGCGCTCTCCTTTTGATCGCAGTATTTCCCGGGCTCGAAAGATCGTTTATGAGAGCGGGGCTCTTTTGGCGAAAGTATGGGTTGAAACCGATTGGAACGCTAAGCAACATTTGATTCGCGAAGAGGTTTTGCAAGCCCATTGTGCGAAAGAGGATTGGGTGGTGACCTCTGATATCGATGAATTTCATATCTACCCCCAGGCCGTTACCGCGATGGTCGAGTATTGTGAAAGAAAAGGCTATGACTATGTTACGGGTGGGGTGATCGATCGCATTAGCCGGGATGGACGTTTTCCCGTTTTGCGGCCTGACGACCTATGGAACCAGTTTCCGCTTGAGGCAAAAGTTACAGAAAATATAATGAAGGCCTGTTGTGACAAGGTCGTACTCTGCCGGGCGTGGGTTAAAAACAATTTGGGCCAACATTTCGCTGAGCCGGGAGCACGACCTTGTCCGAAGGAAGAGTTATTTGTGAAGGTGCACCATTTCAAATGGGATCGCACCGTCCGCCGGCGCTCAGGCATTCGGCTGAAAGAGCTGCTCAAAGGAAGGCACTACTGGTGGGTAGAAAACGACCGTTTTCTCCGCTATCTCAAGGAAAACGAGCAAAGACTAAACGTCGCTGATCCCCTTTTAGATGTGCGCGATGGCGAAAGGTTCGAGCCTTTGGCGCTGACCCTGCCAGCTTCACTAAGCTATTAAGCCCGCTCGATGCGCATGCCGTAAAAGGAACGCCACACGAAGAACAAACCTACCAACAAGAAGGCCACGCCCCAGTACTGAGCGATCGGGCCCGCCTTTACCGCGATTTCAACTGCCAAAAGCCCAAACAACGTGGTGAACTTGATGATGGGGTTCAGGGCTACCGAAGACGTATCCTTGAACGGGTCGCCCACGGTGTCGCCGATAACTGTGGCTGCGTGAAGCGGGGTGTTTTTCTCTCTTAAGTCCACTTCCACGACTTTCTTCGCGTTATCCCAGGCGCCACCCGCGTTGGCCATAAACAAGGCCTGGAACAAACCCACTGCCGCAATCGAGATAAGGTAGCTAGCGAAGAAGGTTGAGTCGAAGCAAGCAAAAGCCAGTGTAAGGCAGAACACGACGCCGAAAATATTCACCATGCCCGCTTGCGCGAACTGAGTGCAGATGCGAACCACTGTGTTGGAGTCCTTTTCAGACGCCTTGGTCGATTTGCTGTCGAGCTTCATATTCTTTTTGATGAAGTCCACCGCACGATACGCGCCCGTGGTGACCGCCTGCATCGAGGCGCCCGTGAACCAGTACACGACCGCGCCGCCCGCGATTAAGCCGAAGAGCACTTTCGGATCCAGTAGATCCAGGCGCAGATTGAGGAGCAAAATGATCGAGAAAATCATCGTGGTCGCGCCAATCACTGCGGTACCAATGAGTACGGGTTTTGCTGTGGCTTTAAAGGTATTGCCCGCCGAATCGTTTTCTTCGAGGAGATGTTTCCCTTTCTCAAAGTCAGGCGTGAACCCAAAGTTACTCTTAATGTCGGCGTTGATTCCTTTGATAGATTCGATCTGAGAAAGTTCGAACACCGATTGGGCGTTGTCCGTTACCGGACCGTAACTGTCGACCGCAATCGTCACCGGTCCCATGCTCAGCATGCCGAAAGCGACCAGACCGAACGCGAACACTGAAGGGTAAACCATCAGCGCACCAAGTTCCACATTGGAAGCCAAGTAGGCCACAAACATCAAACCCATCAGCGCCATGCCTTTCCAGAACACGCTGAAGTTACCCGCTACCAAACCAGAAAGAATGGTCAGCGAGGCGCCGCCTTCACGCGAAGCTGTTACGATTTCCGCGACGTGCTTGGATTTTGCAGAGGTAAAGACCTTTGTGAGTTCCGGAATAAGCGCGGCGGCAAGCGTTCCGCAGCTGATGATGGTTGCGAGTCGAAACCAAATATTGCCGCCCAGTTCCTGTAGGAACGAGTAGCTCACTGCGTAGGTGATCAAAATGGAAACAATCGAAGTCACCCAAACCAAAGAGGTGAGAGGAATTTCGAAATCAAAACGCTTACGCGAACCATAAATCGCCTTGGTGACGACATGGTTAAGGCCGTAAGAGAACACTGAAGCGCCGATCATCAGAATGCGCATCAGGAAAATCCACAAAATCAAACGGGCTTGGATAGCAGCACCATCCGCGGTGGCCACCGGGTGACCGTCGGCGCTCATCTGGGTTCCCACTGCCAGTGCGATAAAGCTAATCAGCGCCACACCGGTTACGCCGTAGGTTTCAAAACCATCGGCGGTCGGGCCAACCGAGTCACCGGCATTGTCGCCCGTGCAGTCGGCAATGACGCCCGGATTGCGTGCATCGTCTTCCTTCACGTCGAAGACGATTTTCATTAAGTCAGAACCAATGTCGGCGATCTTAGTGAAAATACCCCCGCAAATTCGCAGCACCGATGCGCCCAACGACTCACCGATGGCAAAGCCGATAAAGCACGCGCCCGCGTTTTCAGGAGCGACGAAAAGAAGGATGAGCATCATCATAATGAGCTCGACCGAAATCAAAAGCACACCAATCGACATGCCAGCTTTGAGCGGGATGTCCATCAGGGGCCAGGCCTTGCCTTTGAGAGAGGCAAAGGCCGTGCGGCTGTTGGCGTAGGTATTAATGCGGATGCCGAACCACGCCACCGTGTAGGAACCAGCAATTCCCAATACCGACCACATCAAAATCAACATGACCTTTGAGAAAGGCATCTGTTGAAGTTGCAAAAAGTAATAAACAATGCAGGCGCCAATGAAGATCTCAAAGACCAGGAGCATTTTTCCCTGCTGAATCATGTAAGTTTTGCAGGTCTTATAAATAAGAGCGGAGACTTCCAGCATCGATTTGTGAGCGGGCAGTCTGTGGATGGCGAAAATGATGTAAGCCCCAAAGAGCATGCCCAGCAAGCAAACGCCAATGCCTGCCCAGAGCATTCCGTGCCCTGTGGTGTTCCATCCCAGAACCGAGTAGTTCCCGGTGAGCGAGGGCAACAGAATGTCGGCTTCGCTTGCCATTCCCAAAGAGGGGAGAAGTAACGCAACCGCCAGGGTTGCTAAGGGGGCCTTATGCCCCATGAATGAAAAACACTTTTGGACGAACGAATTGAGTCGCATGCCTAACCTCTCCTCACAAAGGAACCCTAAGAAATTTCAGGAATATACCGGACGATCTTCGCTTGGGCTAGGCAGAAATAGAGAATCTCTGCACCGGTATCGATCGCCTGATTGTCGTCGATAATAATAGTTATGCGACAATCTGGTTAGGAGCGCGGACTAAAAAAGGAGGTCTGTCATACGATGACTTGTAAAAAGAAAGTAAAAACAAGTACTTACCTGACTTGGGATTGATGAAGTGCGCCCCGCTGTGATACAACCCGCGGTCCGAAAGGGCGTTCCATGCAAAAGCTATCTTTAATTATTTCCTTCTTGCTCGTCGCTACTTCTGCGTTGGCGATTGAGCTCACTGCTACTTTGGATTCTGCCTTTACGGCGAGTCAGGCAAAGAAACTTAAAGAGGCGGTGCAGGTTCTTGAGAAAAGTCTCAACACCGGTGCGACGTATGAATGTTCTGCTAGCGGGCGGTTGCCTTCAGTTAGCCAAGACTATCTTGATAAGTTTTCCTTTCCTAATGACGAACGCACACTACGTTCCCTCATTGAACTGCAGTGGTTTCACTTAGCGGCTTACCCGGAGAATTTTCCGAAAGTAAAAGTGCGTGCCTTCAAAGGCCCCATAAACGAATTAGTAAGAGCTAACCGCGCGATGGTGTTTCCCGACCTGCTTGAGTCGGCGAACGTGGAAGGCACTTTTGAAGTGGCGATTAATCAAAGCCTTCTAGACGGGAAAGATAAAAAACAGATCGCCGGTGCGTTGATTCACGGGATGTTACACAACTTAGGACACGAGCACCCCACGGAGAAAACCAATCTGAAAATCCAGATGGTCGCGTTTGAAGCCTGCGTGGCGACCTCTAATACTTTCAAGCAAACCGACGCATACCGCCCCATCCCCTGCGGCAAACCCTAAGGTTTACAGAGCTCACTGTTTGAATACAGAGTGGAAGCAGGTCCTGTCCACCGGTTGGGCGATAATTACCACATAGTTCTAAATAGTTACACTACTAGGCTAATAGATAGCGTCGCTAAACCTAAATCTCCTCCTATTTCGTGCCTAAGATTGTGGAACGTACCTTGCTCTATCGTGAGGTAAGGGGAGGTGTCTCTATTGGGTTTAGAGACGCACCAAATGGGGAAAATCCTTTTACATAGATTCTGGTGGGCCATCTTGGCGTTGGCGTCGCTCAATGTTTTCGGCAACGAGCTCGGCATGCCGGATGTGGATGCCACCGGCGCTGTTACGGACGGGGCGGTCCAAAATATTTACCAAGTGTTGCAAAACATGCCCGACATTACGGCGGGTCTTTTCACGCAGCTTGAAAATATTGAAGGAGATACCTTCGAATCCAAATCACGCAATGTGATGACGGCTCTAGGATGCATCAAGGGGGACCGAAAACAAAAGCTAGAAACGGTGCAAGCCATTATGGATATGGCGAAGAAGGCAAAAGGCGCTGAGAGCAACGATGCGTTGAAAGCCAAAATGGAAGTCGTGAAACGTTACTGGGATGATCTGATAAAGCCCATGGGGGGGCTGGATGGCATTTTCAACACGGGCGACACCGAAGCCCTTCTTAGCTGCATCAGCCAACAGCAACTCGACGAAATAGCCCATAATGTGATCGTGACCGGCGCCTACCCGCTGATTCGAAGAGAAGTGGACAAACGTTTACCGAACGGTCCCATCGGCCGGCGAATCGCCGCACGCGTAATCAGCAAAGTGAAAGGGAAGGCTCATGGAAAGTATAACGGAATGAAAGATTCCCTTCGCGAGCAGATCGAAACGGAAGGGCGTGCCCGAGCGGACAAATTTTTGAAAGAAGTGTTGCACGAAAGCGGCCCGGTCTTTAAAGAGCCTTCATGCCGCGAAAAGCGCACCGAAGGACGTACCGTAAATCTGCACAAGGCCATCAACTTTGCTCAAGAGACGACAGGTTTTAATTTTTACTGGTTCGCGAAACAAATGATTGAGGCGAAATACCATCACCGGGCCCCTCCCAAGCCGCAGCTCAATATTCCTATTGATATCAGTGGCACACAGCTGGGGGTGGAATTCGAATTTCCTCAAGGCGTGCCGGTTGATCTCATTGAGAGCAGTTTGAAATCGGGGAAGTTTCCCACCAAGTTTATTATTGGCATGAAGGAAGAAACCCGAACGGTAAACGGCAAGCCGACTTCCGTGAAGAGGTTTTCCATCGAACCGCAGAAACTGGCTTTGGGAGTAACGCTACGGCAAATGCCCTATAGAAACCCGGATGGGTCAGTTTTTAATATGGTGACCGTGAGCTATGTGTTGCCAGGAAGCCCGGCCGAAAAGCTGGGGCTTAAAGCGGGCGATCCCATTATTTCAATCAATGGTGAAAATATGGCGAACAAGAGCATCGCCGATGTGACTTCAGTGCTTGCGGATCAGGCGCGCACGGCAAGCGGAGAAATTGAACTGGTTTACGGGCCTAAAGATGCCCGCGGAAAACGCGTCACCACCACCACAAAGCTGGTACTCGATCACCCTTGCGGGAAGCGAGACGCAGGCCAGCCGATATTGGCCGCCCCCCTTCAAACCATTCGCAAAGTACTTACCCATTCTCCTTAAATTGTCATTGCGAGGAGCCGAAGGCGACGAAGCAATCTCACTGAAAAACTACCCTACATTGCCCTATCAACAATTCTTAAGAACAGTTGGCACCTATAGTAGGAGCGGCTTTCGGGACTTCTCTTTTTCTGCTCCTAAAATGACCCTACATTTGTGGTGGTCCAAGAAGGCGAGAGAGGGAAGATTCTGTTTAGAAGCAAGGGTGGAGTCTAAGCCGACGACCGGATTTGAACCGGTGACCTACTCATTACGAATGAGTTGCTCTACCAACTGAGCTACGTCGGCGCACACAAAAAATTATCGTTCCAGCTCCAAAAACGTTCTCAAACCGTAGAGCAACTCATTTGAGTTGTCTCTCTAATTGCGGCTTCGCCGCTTGGCCAACTGAGCTACGTTGGCGCACACAAAAAAACTATAGGCGAAAAAACTAATGAAATCAGATTGAAGCGGCAAGGGAATAATTTCCCCAGCATGGCCAATGATTAGTACTGGGTCGCTTCTAGGAGCTCGGCCGGGAGCTCATTGGCTTCAAGTTCCGTTGCTTGGGGAGCAAACAGGTCCTCGGTGGCTTTAAGATCCTCTCCTTCGGGAGCAACCAGGACCTTAGTGGCTTCAAGATCCTCCCCTTCGGGAGCAACCAGTATCTCAGTGGCTTCGAGATCAGGCCCTAGGGGAGCAACGGGGATCGCAGTGGCTTCGAGATCAGGCCCTAGGGGAGCAAAGGGGATCTGATTGGCTTCGAGGGCCGTGCATGCACCTGAGAAGACCGAAATTCTCCCCTTGGGGAAGGTTTCGGAGTAAGGCGTCGCTAGAAGAAGCTGTTCGCTGCAATCTTGCCGTGTGAATAAGCCGAAGCAAGTTTTCTCTTCGAAGGCTTCATAATCAGCAAAAACTTCTTGCCAGAAATTTTGAGGAAGCTCTGCTTTAAAAGTCACGCCTTCGCAAAAAGTCAGCTCTTGGGTCGCATCGAATACAATCGAAAACTCCATTGTCTTTGCGAATTGTTTTGCTGTATCACCCGGAATGTCTGCCCTGAGCGGCGACTGGTCCGCCGTTAACGTCAGCACTAACCGCGTAAAGTTAATAGTCGGCCTGATCGACGGATCCAAATCGGTGCGGGGGCTCGCGTGCCCATAACTACCCGTATGAGGAAATTTGATCGATTGGGGTGCTTCCGTCGTACTAACTACGTCATTCAAGTTTTGCAACGAGACACGTGAAAGAGTTCCATCAATTCGGGAAAAGCCTTCAACGCCCCCTTGGACTATGAATTGAGTGGCTACAACGTTTGGAGAAGCCGCGGTTGCGAAATCAATGAGCGATCTTCCAGTAGTAGATTCAAAATTTGGTTGGGAAGCCGGTTGATCAGAATCGAGGTCATTATCAAGACGTGAAGAATGGGAACCAGCGTCCCAGTCCAAAGTTGCGTTCGAACACGCTGACAAAATCAGAGCAAATGTGACTACAACTAACGTCCGCATGAACATAGTCTCCAATACAGAAATTGTAGCAATTTTGTCTGTACAGCCACAATTGGAATAGCGAACGTAGCTACAGCGTGATTGCCATTGAGGAAAACGCGGTTGGCGTCAGGTTTCTGTACAGGTGGGGAGAGGCTCAAGCAGCCTCGGTGGCCTTTTCAGTGCGTTTTTCGTAGATCTTGTCCACGAGGAACAAGGGCCGGCGCTTCACTTCATCGTACATGCGTGCGACATATTCGCCGATAATCCCTAAACAAAGAAGTTGCACAGCACTCGCAAACGCCACCGCGGTCATGGTGGAGGCCCAACCGGGAATGGCGTGCTCGGTAAATAAACGCACGCTAATGATCGCAAAAGCGGCGAAGAACGCACCGGCTGCGGCCATCAAACCCAAGAAAGAAACCACACGAATAGGCGTGCTAGAAAAACTCACAAACGCGGTGATAGCGAGTTGGACCAATCCGAGTGTTCCCACACGGGATTTGCCGTGCGCTCGGGGGTTACGGTTTACCCGAACCGAATGAATCTGCTCGGAGGCGTAACTTAAAAGCCCAGGGAAATACCGATTCCGCTCTCGCAGGTGCATGAAACGGCCTACAACGGAGCGATCGAGGAGAGAAAACGTACCAAACTGGATGGGAGGAATGGCACGCGTGATCTTGTGCAAGACGAAGTAAAAGGCGCGAAAGAGAAACTGGTTTCTTTCTTTGCGGGTACCGCGTTCCGCAACCACGGTGCGAGCCCCTTGTTTCCACTTGGCAAACATTTCAGGAATAGCGGCGGGATCGTCCTGCAGATCGGCGTCCATGAGAATAGCAATATCGCCTTTAAAGTACTTTAGCCCGCAGGTGATACCGGCTCCGTGACCGAAATTGTGAATCAGATCCACAATGCGGATATCATCCCGTTCTCGAAAAAGTCTTTGCAATAACTCATTGGAACCGTCGATAGAACCATCATCCACAAAGAGATAGCTCATCGAGGCTTGCTCTGCGAGCTGCCTCTTCACCGCGTCGAGTTGGTCGACAAGGGGGAGAATATTTTTCACTTCATTAAAGATGGGTAGGACCACTTCGATATGCGGAAGGGTTCGCTTTTTCATTTTAATACTCATTTAGACGGTCCTTTGGGTGTCGCTCCGATCATGAGCGAGGTACCGAAGGGGGCGGGCAGAACGCGACTCAGTCGGCGTTCCCACCGTGAGGCTCTGATCAACTGATTGTTTACCCAGGGAGAAACTTTGGGAAACTCGATACGCTGACGCTGAAAGCGCTGGCGCAGTTTACGGTAGGGGGCGATGGGACTTAAGAAACTCCATTGATACGAAGATTCCAAAACCTGGAAGCCGGCCTTGTCGAGACAGGCGTGTAGAGTATGTTTGTTATACCGTCGGTAATGGCCGAGTTGGCGGTCCCAATCGGAGTAGAGAGCTTGGTGCGCGGGAACCGACAATACGAGAAGACCGTTCTCTTTCAGTTGCGATCGCGCGCAGCTGAGAAATCCCGAGTCGTCTTCAATGTGTTCGAGTACATCCATGCAAGAAATCACATCGGCTTTCCAGGGGAGGGTGAAGGGTTTTGAGAAATCGCGCGATAGCACATCGAAATGGGGGCTCAGCGGAACACGCTTAAGCATGGCCGGGTCCAGATCTACCAACGCCACTTTTTCAAAACCAAATCGGGTATCCAGTTCCTTCGCAAAGCCGCCGGTGCCGCAGCCTAGGTCGGCGTAGCGTTTGAGGGGGAGAGTTTTACTGTATTGAGAAGTTAAAATCGAACACGCCCACTCGACCCGGCCCACGTACCACCAATAGCCCGCTTCGAGGCTTTGGAGACTTTCGATGTGGGCCTCGGGGAGGCTATGCGCCGCACTGGTCATGAGATTCCGCTAAATTGGGAGTGAGTAAAAGGAGGAAGAAGGGGCGGGGTGCCCTTCCTTCTATTTTAACGTGGAAGCGGCTCGCAACAAAGGACTTTGGAGCGCACCAGTCCGTCGTGGAGGCGGGTTACGATCTCGTCCCCACTTTTTACCTGCTCGTAACTATTGATGATTTCGCCCTTTGATTGGAGTGTAAGGCTGTAGCCGCGCTGCAGTACAGCTAACGGAGAAAGCGCTTCTAGAGTAGAAAGAGAATTTTGAAAGCGTGAGGAAGCGCGTTGAAACTGGCTACGCGCGGCACGGTGCAAGCGCGCCAAAAGTTGCTGAACTTGATCCCGTTGTTCGGCTAGCCGTTGGCGCGGGTCGACCAAGCGCAAAGTGAGATGCTGCAAGTGCATCTGCTTTTGCTCCCACGTGTGACGAAGGGCTCGCACCAAAGCGCGTTCCTTGTCTTTCACTTTTTGCACGAGCTCTTCAAAAAGAGGAACGGCCAGTTCTGCTGCGGCCGATGGAGTCGGGGCCCGCAAGTCCGCAACGAAATCAGAAATCGTAAAATCCACTTCGTGGCCTACCGCTGAGATGATGGGAATGCCACAAGCCGCCACGGCACGAGCCACCACTTCTTCATTGAAGGGCCAAAGATCTTCGAGCGATCCTCCGCCTCTTCCAAAAATGAGAAGGTCGATGCTTTGATCGGGAAAGCGGGTGTTCCACTGCTCGGCGCGCTTGAGAGCCGCGCAAAGCTCGGCTGCTGCTTTTTCTCCCTGAACGCTAGAGGGGATCAAAATGATTTCGCGTTTGGGAAAGCGACGGGCTAGGACGTGGCAAATATCGTGAAAGGCGGCGCCCGTCGACGAAGTGATTACCCCAATTCGCTCGGGAAGATGAGGGAGAGTTTTCTTTCTTGTCTCATCAAATAAACCTTCACCCTGTAATTTTTTCTTAAGTTGTTCGAAGGCAAGTTGAAGAGCCCCCAATCCTAACGGTTCGATATGATCGCAAACGATTTGGTAGTCGCCGCGTGCTTCGTAAACGGTCAATTTTCCATGGAGGATGACCTCCATGCCCTCTTCGATGGCGAATTTGATCCGCGATAAGGACGGTCTAAAGATAACGGCTTTAAGTTGAGATGCGGCGTCTTTCAGAACGAAGTAACCGTGTCCCGACCCGGGACGCCGAAAGGTGCTAATTTCACCTCGAACAAAAACATCGAAAAAGGTGCCCTCGATGTGGCCGCGTAGCGATCGGTTTAGTTGCGAAACCGAAGGCACGTTCTGCCGCCAGTCCGCGGTTGCGCCCATACCGAAGCTCGGCTGACTCTCTCTAATTGGTGTGCTTTCCCACATCGGGCCCATCCTTTCAGCAGATGGGGCGATCGGCAAGAAAACAGAATGACCCGCTAAAACGGCCTTACGATAACCATAATGACCACGATGATCATTAAAATGGTCGGAAGCTCGTTAAGAATGCGAAAGAATTTCTCAGTGTGCGGGGACGCATTTTGCTTAAGCTGGCGCATGTTGCGCTTGGCGTAATGAGTGACCCCTATCAAGCCGACGACTGCGGCAATTTTTACCTGCATCCAGTGGAAAGTCAGAAGTTCAGGGCGGAGGGCTAGCATCCAAACTCCCAATATAAAAGACACTAGCATCGAAGGCATGGTGATGTAGGTGTAAAGCCGGTACTCCATGATCTGGAAACGGTCCTTCACCACTTGTTCTGTTTCCGCGCGGTGGTACACAAACAGCCGCCAAAGATACAAAAGCCCCGCCATCCAACAAATGATGGCAATGACGTGAATCGCTAAAATGTAGCTGTACAACATGTGAACCTCCAATGGGCGCGCACCAATACGATCTCTGCCTATGCAAGAGATCCTTCGGCTTCACCTCAGGATAAATTTTGTCCGTTTCGCTTCACGAAACCGCCCAAAATTTAGTTTACCGGGCGATGCCCCTGAGAGGAAAGCTTGGCTTCAAGGTACTCAATTTCGTACCGGCGGTTGGGGTGCGAAGCAATAGTTTCTTTCACCTTACCAAAGGCGTGAATCACCGTCGCGTGGTCCCGACCGAAGCGCTTCCCAATCTCTTCCAACGAAAGGAGAGTATGGTGCCTGGCGAGATACATGGCAACTTGCCGGGCCCAAGCCACGACGCTTTTGCGGGACTTGGAAATGAGCTCTTCCCGGCCAATGCCGAAATTATGTTCCACCAGGGATACGATCTCTTCCATGGTGGTGGCGTGCTTCTTGGTTTCCTGAACCCAGCCCTTTTTCGCCAAAAATTCGTGGTCGACTGGGCGGTTTTCGAGTCTGGCGTGCAAATGCAGGCGAATCAGCGAACCTAGTAGCTCGCGGATATCTTTTTGTCCCTTGTCGGCCAAGGAACGAAGAATCTCAGGAGCCATGATGAGCTTATCCAGGGCGCACTTGCGATTAAGAAGCTCGACGCGCGATTCATAACTGGGGTACTGGAGCTCAGAAATGACGCCCGATAAAATGCGCGACTTCATGGGCTCAATGAAATTCTCCAGAAGGTGCGGCGGTACCGAACTGGTGAAACAGATGCGGCCCCCGCGGGCGACAATCTGGTTGAAGATATGAAGCAGCTCTTCCTGTGTCTTTAGGCGCTTGCTCAGTCCATGTACATCATCAAACAAAAGGACGTCGGTATCTTCGCCGTACTTTTGTTTGAAGAGGTAAATCGTATTCGACTTAATCGCTCGGACCATCTCCGCCGTGAAGGATTCAGCATCCGTGTAACGAATGCGAAGCTTCTTGTCGAAGTTGTGCATCTGTTGGCCCATTTCCGAGATCAGGTGGGTCTTACCCATGCCGACGCCCGAAACAAAGACTAGAGGATTCAAGGGAAGCTCACGCCCGGTGGCGAACATCTTGGCGCATTGGACCGCAACCGTGTTGAAATCCATTTCAATAAAAGGGTCGTTAAAAACCGGAAGCTGAGGGGAAGGGTCCGCGACCGGAGCTGTGGGTGCGGCGGGTTGAGCCGAAGCGAGTTCGCCCATCGGGACAACTTCGCTGCTTTCGACGACCCGCAAAACTGGGCGCTGTGTTTGAGCCTGGCCCATCTGCGGCGGCGGGGTATTTAGCGATGATGGATCGGAAAGCGACGCCGCTTGGTTTTCTTCCTTTAATACGATCTCAAATTCGAGCTGACGCTCAGTGCCGAGTTGCTGGCGAATGGCTTGGGAAAGCTTGTCGGAGTAGTTGGTTTTAAGCCACTCTTCGTGAAAACGGTTCGGTACGCCTAAGACAACAGATTTGTCGTCGCACCGTATTAACCTCAAAGGTTTAAACCAGTTCTGAAATTGTGCCTGCGGCACCGACTCCCGAATGGTGTCTATCGTGGCGTTCCAATCAAGCTGAGACATAAAAGCCAAAACTCACGTTATAGGGGTAGGTGCGTTGCGGGAGCAAAAGGCCAAATTTCGCCGGGATCGCATTTTCATCAACAACGCCATCCACAGCGCCAACTGCTTGAAATGTTATGTGTTGACGTGGGGCCCCACGCGCAAAGCCCCAAAAACAGGGATTCTCGATCAGAATGAATAAACAAAAGTAAGATTAGCTACTTACTTACATTACCCACAGGGTGTGGATAACTTTCAAGGTAAGCTGCATTTCGTTTTACCCCGTTAATTGCAATTATGAAAAAATCGTAAAGAACGCGCTATTGCGGTTTTGAGGTTTTCTAGCAAGCACTGTTACATAAAGGATATACAATGCGCTGCGCTGTTTCTGAAGTTCTAGGGCGCGAGCGTTGTCGCAAGCGAGTTGAGTGACGTGGGAGATTGCCGATGGGGCGCATCGAGTCTCATCGCAGGAGTTTTTGGAAAAACAATATCCACTTGAGTAATAGGAGCCGAGGTGGCCGGAACACCCAGCCCCGTTGCCGGCATTACAGGGGGCGCGGCCGAGGTTTTGGGAACCTCGGAGCTCTCTTTGATGATCTCTTTCTTTAGCTTCCACATTTTCTTCAGGGAGGCTTCCAGAAGAGGACTGACCAAGCTCATTTGCTTACTCTTTGGAGTCGCATCGAAGGCGAGCTTCGGGAAAAGCTGGGCGATCGTGTCCGTATAAACCTGAATCATGAAGGTGGTCGCCGTTGTGGACTGTTTTGCGGGATCATTTGTGGCGATATAGCTAAGAATGTCCTGAATCGTCGCGCCACTTCCTTCAAAGTTGCGAATACTCTTACCGAGAGCAAAACGCATCGCCACCTGGAGGCGAGCTTGCGCATCAGAGGCATCGAGCTGGTCGGCAATCATTTTGTCGATGTTCAAACTTTGCTTGAGTTCTTCAGGCAAGTTTTCCTTGAAGTAGTCCGCCATCAAGACGCGGTTATCCAGCATCGTTTGGTGAATGATGTGATAAAACTCGTCGAATTTCGCGCGCTCTTCGGGCGGCAGCTTTTCTAGCTCGTTTTCAATAAGCGTCTTCTTAGCCATTTTTCGTTGGGCGTCGATGAGTTTTTCCATTTCCATCTGCTGTTTCGACTTGCCTTCACGCTCTTTATAATCAGCCATCATTTTCTGGGTGTACTTTACAGCCAATACGAAGCCAGCTGTGTTGCCGATAGGAGCGATCCAGTTTTTTGCGTATTGGTGCCGGAGTGCCTTGTTGTTTTCCATAAGCGCCGCGTAGGAATTATTGCAGTTATTGACATGGTTGCGCATCACGGAGCGAACTGTTTCGGGCGGGCTCTTAATGGGCCTGGGGTCACGGCCTTCTTCTTCCGACACAAAATGCCCGTTTTCGTCGTCGTAGCTCAAACGTGCGCGTGGTTTAGTGCGCTTTATTTCCAAGCGAGCATCTTCTTCTTTGGCGAGCGCATCAATATTGGCGATAATTTTTTGCGCCATGTTTTTAAGCTGCGCTTTTTTCTCCGCGGGCTTTATTTTCTTACTTTTGCTGTTTTGTAACTCAAAAAAACCTTTCAGTTGGTTCTCAATCTGTCGAAGGCGTGCTTCGTGATGCCGCAAGAATGCTCTTCGTGCCTCTGGGGTCTTCGCGCGGTTGGTAATGTGTTTCCAGGCCAAAGGAATGAGACCGAATATCTGGCTGCCGGTTCCCTTCATGGCGGGAAGACCAAAGAACAGCAGCGCGGTCACCACAGCAGCCGTCTGAATATCTTCTTGGGCTTCGGGATCGGTGGGATCCTCAACAAACTTGAGAATTTGGAAAAGTTTCTTTTCCATCGGGTCGGTACCCGTATCGATAAACTCTTCGCTGTCTGAGTGGGGATTTTCCGCCAAATAACGGTACGGAGCCGCAAGCGGAGCTTGCCCCAGCAAACTCAAAAGAAGGGCTGCCAATAGAACCCGGCTAATTGTCGGTACGCTACGTTTCATCTACTACCACCAAGCCTCATCGCCCCCATCCTCGATCGCTACGGGGGCGTCCGTGTGTGTAGAGAGCAAGGCACGGACCAACTGAATTCTCGTGGAATATCGAGTAGTCCACTTAAAGAGCGCGTACAGGGGGCACACAGAGGTGACAAAAATGGGCCCTAGACCTTAGGGGGCGAAGTGCGTTAAAAGGGCTTCATTTGGCGATTTGAGGGCATTTACGGCCTCTTAAGTCTTGACTCAGTGCGCTAATTCAGGTACATTACGTTCTCCAATTTACTCGTTTCACGTTCAGTTTTAGGGGCACATTAAAGGCAGGGGTTGATGATGCTGAATCGGATTTTGTTTTCTTTCGCGGCCCTCGGGGCTTTCTCACTTTCACTTAGCGCTTCCGCGGCGGTATTGATCACGCCTCCCCCCAACGAAAAACCCGTTACTATAGATCAGGCTAGCTGCCGCATTGAAGGGCAGAACTTGGTCATCGAAGTCGGTAAAGTCGGTCGTCCTAACTCCGTTAAGATCGAACTGAAAACTTACGCAGAGTACAATCTCAATAACCGGTTTTTACTCAAGCATTCGAGCTGGGGTGAACTCGATTTCTGGGATAAGTTCGGGGCACGTTGGTCGATTGATGAGGAACGTCCTGATAGCTTCTGCACGCTCGGATTTTTCAATCTCAAAACGAACGCCAACGGAGTTCTTTCTTCGTTCGATTTGGGAATAAAGTGCAACGGGCTGGTAGCCCCCGATGTTACGCCGACTCGCGAATTCACGATTCCCTTGACCGATCCGGTCCACTGTAGCGTCCGCGCTTAGTTCCAAAAGGTGCCTATCTACTTCCCGGCCGAAAAGGTAGCGGGTAAGTACCTGGCACTTTTCCGGCCGGGAAGTAGATAGGCACCTTTTAGATTTCTGCGCGGCCGCGCAGGAAATAGTAGAGCACTTCGGCTGCTAGCCGAGTGGTGCGTTCGCTGGGATCAAGAGTAGGGGCGACTTCGGCAATTTCCAGATAACCTACTTTCGACGTTTTCCCCGCCAAATAAGCAAATTCGCAAAACTCCCAAGCACTAAAACCCACTACCGTTGGCGCGCTGACCCCTTCTATTTCGGAGCACGCATCCATATCAAAGGACACGCCTACCTTATCCACCCCCTGAGCGAGTTTTTTCAGCGCTTTACTGAAATGCGAGAGAGCGCTACCCGACTTGCGAATATTCTCAAAAGTCACCACGGGGACCCCGAGTTTCTTGCAATACTGAAAATGCTCGACAGCGTTTCGATTGGATCGAGCCCCAAATTCGATAAAGTGTTTGGGGGCTAGCTGTTTGGTTTCCAGAAGCGTGCGAAAACCCGTTCCACTGTGAGGAAGCTTATTCTCCCAAGGACGTACGTCTAGGTGGGGGTCAATATTAATGAGCCCGCATTTCGTTTTGCCTTTTTGCCCCTTCACAAAGCCTGAAAAATTGGGGGCGACAAAATCGTGTCCTCCTCCCAAAACAATCACTCCGTGACCAACTTCCGCAATGGCGCTCGCCATCGCTTCGGCGTGAGAATGAGTGGTGAGGATATTCTTGTCGACACCACAATTGCCCCAATCTCCGAGCGCGAGCTTCTTTTCCCAAGCACTGTCCATCGGCGCAGTCATTTTGTAGAACTGCTTGCGAATTCCATCCGGACCTTGCGCTGCGCCTTTACGCCCTTTATTGAGTTCAACACCTTTGTCATCGGGGCACCCATAAAGGACAAAAGCATGCTTTTGGGAGGGCTCAAAGATGCCGGGTGATTCAATGATACTAACCCATTCGCCGAGGCGTGGGTCGCCCGGACGACCTCTGAAAAAAAGTTCAGGAGAACAAGGGGTACGTTGAGGCATGGGGCATCTTAACTTTAAGTGCCGAGAGGGTCAAAAGGTGGCAGTCACCTGCTATACTATTTAGGACTTGGTAACGCGGTCGTGCGCCATCACCCGGAGTTCACATCATGCATGAAGAAGAACCCATTTACTTAGCACCCCGATTAGCCTGGGGAGCGTGGTTAGCCGGACTAGCCGGTTTGTTCCTTTATCTCCCCATCACTTCCATTGTGGGACTTTGTAGTTTTGACGTACAGCCGCTGAGCCCTTCGCTTTTGGGCTACTTCGTAGCCGTTTTCTTAGGTGTTCACGTGATTTTGGTGACTCCGATAGCGAGTCTTGTTTACCCTCAGTTTTCGAAAAAAATGCGCGGCTCCGGATCCGAAGCCAGGCGCGTATTTTTGGTTCTTTTACTTCTCACGCCTCCACTGCTTTCTTTTGTGTCTTTTCGAGGAGGGCTGACCTCTTTGATGGATGCTCACGAGGCGTTGCTTTTGGTGGTTCCGCCATTGGTTCTGGGTACTTTGTTATTTGAAAAGACCGACAAGAGTTATTTATTTTCCTCGTTTGTCGCGGTAGCGATATTTATTCCGCTGTTTGTCATTAACGATATTCTTTCTCCTATCGAAACCCCCATTCGCTACCTGTCTCGCTCCGGTGGATTTTATTTTTGGCGGACGCTCATTCCGATTGGCCTAGTTTTGGGCGCCATCATGCTGACCCGTCAGAAAAAAGGATACGGGGCGGCTCCTGACGAGCGTGCTGATAACTTTGCCACCATCTGCTTTGTATTGGGTCTTTACGGGTTGCTGACACAGGTCGTACTGCCAATCGTGTACGCAATGGGGAAGGGTGAACCCATCGGAAGTCTGATTGGTATCGAGGTATGGTGGTTGGGCTTTTTGCTATCGGCTTACTTTCTCAAACGCCCCAGTGCCATCGCCTATAAATGCCTAGTTGCCTTTGTGGGGCTAAATTTTGTGATTGGGCTGGTCGAACTGGCTCGGTACGTTCTCCATCGGGATGTGAGCCTTTTGTGGCTGTGGTGGTTCTCCACGGAGGTTCTGGTGATGGCCACCACGATTTGGCTGGCCTATTTCCTTAAAAACACCGCCACCAAAGCCTATTTCCAGGGGAAAAATTAAACGGTCGCGCTAGGCGCGGGAAGACTGTCATTGCGAGGAGCGCCGATAAGACCGTCATTGCGAGGAGCGCGAGCGACGAAGCAATCTCGTCCCCATCAATAGAAAACGCTTATGTTCTCGTCACCGATGAGGCGACCTAGATCCATCTTCCACCAGTATAGACGAACGCTGTTGCGGTTCGCATCGTAGGCCCACCTGTCTTCATCCGAGCCCGTGTTCCCGGGAATCACAAACCCTCCTACAATGAGGGTAATCGCTCCTGGATCTTGGGGAGTGCTATCCAACAAAATTTCTTGCTTGGCCTGAGCATTCGCACGCCATACCACGTCTTTGGCATAGGCGAGCATAGCGGGTCCCAGTTCAGCCTCACAGGTCCACTTAATATAGCTACCGCCCGTCTTGCGCGTGGCGCGGAAATAATCCGTCTCAGCGCTGGCTGTCGCTTTATCCGAGTAAGGATCGCCTAAACGCGGGCAGTGAGCCGCGATCGCATTAAAGCGGAAAGGCTTTTCCTGAGCCGCGTGAAGAGCGGCAAAGGTTTCGACAAACTTCTCGGCGCTCCAAGCTTCTTTTCGCTCAGCCGCATACCGGCGGAACTGGTCTACCTGCGGAGTGACCACAACGACTTCTACGGGGGCGTGATCCTCTCCAAAGCCTTTTCCGTATACGTTGGTCATTTGCGTAAGACTCTTATGGAATGTGAGTAGCGACCAGAATGGTGAACTGAGAGCTTGGCCCGTTTTGGTTTGGTCCGTACGCGCTTTAAATTCACTCAACCAGCGACTGCTCGGACCTAGGATATAGCGCTTCTGTCCGTCAGACACAGGGAGCGTCCAGGTTTGCGCATCGCTCGAGAGAAACACACTGGTGTGTTCCAGCTCAGAGTTATCCAATGTTTGAGAATATTTCGGGAGCGCTTTGAAAAATGCGTTGGTGAGTTTCGACCCGTAGACATTGCTCCACGAATTATCAATAACCCAAATGGTTTCCGTGGGCGCTTTGAGAACTGTCCGATTCAAGCGATCGTTTTTGCGCACCACATTCGCGTTGACCGTGAGTTGCACGCTCCCTTGGGTTTCCCCCGCAGAATTTTTCGCAAATACCTGGAAATCATAGCGCCCCGGAGCTGGAGGGGTGCCTGTCAATTGCCCGTCCGAACTGAGCACAAGCCAAGGGTGCTCCGATGATTTGCGGAACACCATTGTCTGTGGAGGCGAGTTGAGATCTTTTGCGGTCTTTGCGACGTTAAGAGAGACGTTGCCTGCGACGGTTATCTTAAGCGGGTCGATGAGCCAGATAGGAGGTCGCTGATTGGTCGCGCCTCCAGTGACGTTCAATGTGATCTCGCCGATCGCAAAGTTGAGATCCGTGTCCGTCGCACGCACAGTCAGGATATAACTTTGGCCAGCGTGCTCTGATTTGGCATCGATCTTAAGAACACTGCCCTCAAGTCTGACAAAAGGCGGAACATTGCCTTGGAGGGCAAAGATCATGGCCTGACCTTGGGGCTCGAGCACCACATGATTGTCATTGAGTTGAATTTGCGAGGGCTGGTTGGCCGTTAGGCTATAAAGAAGGGGTTTACGCCACTGAGGCGCCCCGTTTTGCCCGCCGGCTTTTACTTCGATACGCGTTTTAATCGTTGTGACGAGCTGTCCGTCGGAAGCCCGTAAGCTAAAGTTGTAGATGCCCACTTGGCTGGCGGAGGGTGTGCCGCGCAGTTTTCCGTCAGGACGAATACCTAAAAAAGGCGGAAGTGTCGGAGCGCTTATCAGCAGTTTATCGCCATCCGGATCGGAGACTAAGGAGTTGAGATCCACTTCAAAAAGCGCATTTGGAGAGATTGAGCGGAAATCGGAGGGATCGACGCCGCCATTGGCTTTCCAAACAGGCGCACGGTTCTGACCGCCTTCGGTGACTGTAAACTCGACGGCTGCTACGGCGGAAAGATTGCCCGAGTCGGTGGCCTTTACGAAAAAGTTGTATACGCCAGCGGCAGGAGGAATTCCTTGCACCATGCCGGTACCGGTTACGGTAACCCACGGGGCATCTGTTGAGCCCTGGCTGCCGTCCGCCTTCACCTTCAAGAAGGTGAGGGGTTGGTTTTCGGGATCGTCCACACTCGGAAGCAAGGAAATGGCGACTGATGATCCCAACGGAGCGCTGAGTTTAACCGGCAACTTCCACACGGGCGGTTGGTTCGTAGGACCGCCAATCACATTAATATCGAAAGTACCGTCTGAGGCTCCCGCGGCGTTAAACGCACGCGCATTAAAAGTGTGTAGGCCGGGCGTTGGTGGCTTACCTTCAATGGTTCCATCTTGCTTGATACTAAGCCATTTGTTGTCACCTACACCCGCAAAGGTAATCGCGTTAGTTCCGTTATCAGTCGCTTTACCTCGCAGTGTGCCGCTGAAATCCTGGCCGAGAGTTGCCGTAAACGTGATGTTTCTCTGCCAAACCGGTTTGGTCAGCGTGCCGGCACTGGAAATCATTCCCTTGGCATTGGTGATGTCCGTTCCGCCGGCAGGATCCTTTACTTCTAGGTTTGCGAGAAATTCTCCCTGGAATGTGGGAACCGTTCCGATCAAGTGACCGCGATTGTCGATTGATAGCCAAGCCGCAGAACCGGGTAAAAGCGTAAAGGTGAGTTGTTCCTTTTCCTTATCAATCGCCCAGGGGACAAGATCAAAATCAAAGGCGTCGCCTGGTCGCACCTGACCCAGTTTCAAGTTCGGATCACGCCAGTACGGGGCCTGATTGCTCGAGCCGCTTTCCACGATTGTAAAGTCGACAATCGCGGTTGCCGTGAGGGGTTCCTTGTCAGCAGCCGTGATGGTGAGTACCACCACCTTCCCAATCTGATCCAGCGGTGGAGTGCCCGTGACAAGACCCGCCGGTGTGACGGTCAACCAGTTAGGTTTGCCGTTGGGATCCACGGTAAATTCCAGTTTGTCCCCATCCGGGTCGCGCGCTTCAAAACGTAGGTCAAAGATGTAAGGTTTGCCGGCAGGAGCGTCGTTGATGTGAACGTTAGGCGCGTTATCCCAATAGGGCTTCCGATTGACGCCGGTCACGGTCACAACGAGGGTACCGCGATCGATTTCGCCGGCGTTGTCGGTGACAGTTACCGTAATCGGATAGACGCCTGGGTCGGCAGCCACTCCCCCCATGAGGCCCGTATCGGCCTCTAGAGTCACCCAGCTCGGCTCATCGGCCATGCTGAAGGTCCAGCGGTCATTGGCGTCGGGGTCATAAATTTGATTCTTCAGATTTACGTTAAGTGACTGGCCTACTTTAAGCGTCACTTTCATCGAAGGCGTTTTCCATGCTGGGGCATGGTTTACATGATCGACCGTGATATTGGCCTGGACCGTGAGAGTGTGACCGGGGCGCCCGTCTCCGACATTGAATACGATCTTCTGCGCACCTAAATGATTTGCGTTGGGTTTCCCTGTGATGAGCCCATCCGCATTAATCTTCGCCCAGGGGCTGCCATTTGGCGCGAGAGAGAAGGTGAGCTTGTCACCCGCATCGACCTCCGTGACAAAAGGAGCGAGTGACTGACTGTACTCCTGATCCTCCTTCGCTGAGGGGAGGTTAATGGGAAGCTTTACGATGGGCGGCTGATTGGTGCGCTCTACAAACACGCGTACCTGGGCTTCGATTTCCAGCTTGCCGTCGGAAGCGATTGCAGTCCATACGTTTTGGCCCGCGTTATCCAGGCCCGGCTTGCCATAAAATTCGCCGTTGGGTTTAACGTTTCCCCACGCGGGTCCGGTACCGGGTTTGAGACTGAACGTAATTTTGTCGTTGTCCGGATCAGAAGCTGAGCCGGCTAAACTTTGCGAGTAATCAGCGCCTGTGGCTCCCGGAAGTAAATCAATAGTGGGAGCAATCCATTTTGGCGGTTTATTCACTTTCAGCACGTTGAGCTGAAGCTGCGCCACATCTTCATAGACGCGTCCATCGGGGCGCTGAAAATAAACTCGGATTTGCGTGTCTTTTGGCAACGGGCCAGCGTGAAGCCGACGAGGTGTTCCGCCGAGTTGGCCACTAAACGGGTTGATCTCTAACCAGTCAGGTGCATTGAGGAGAGAAAAGGTTAACGGATCTTTTTCACTGTGCAGGACAAGATGCTTGGTATCAAAGAGGTAAGGCACATCTTCGGTTGCGTTGGCTGCAACGAGTGGCACCTGAGTCCATTTTGGACGAGCAACCGCCTTAATGACTTCACCTTGAACCAACGTGGTGGCAAAACCTCCACTGGGATGTTTCACGGTGATCTGAATATTTCCAAAGGGGCCGACGTTGTGGGCGAGCGGACGACCAGAGAGTTTGCCTTTGTTGGTTAGGCTCAACCACGGCGCATTCTCCTTGAGTCCCACTGCAGAGAATTGCAGCTCGTCCATTCCTACCGGACTCACCACATTGTCTAAGAGTTCTATCGAACCGTCTTCGTTCTCATAAATCGGAGGGAGCTGAAGGACACCCTGATGTTTCCAGCGGGGCTGAATGTAAACGCTTACGGTGATTTCAGCGAGCTGTCCGGCGTCGCCGCCACAACTTACGCCGAGAGAAAATTTGGCGCCCTGCAAGTCCTGCTGGCCAGGAGAAAGTTTGAGTGTTTGTTGAAGCGTATCGATGGACACCCAGCTAGGCGCGGGTTGAATGAGTCCCCAAGAAAGTTGAGCGTTCGTTTGCGGGTTTTTTAAAAGAGTGCGAAGAGAAATTTCATTCTGTTGGCCAGCGACAACGCGGAAACTGTATCCGGCAGCCGAGAGCTCACATGCATTTTGAACCTGTGCGTGAGCAAAGGTCGACCATGTGACCAAGCCAAGAAAAAGCAGACACAGCTTTTTTGAAAGCAGTTTCAACAGCCCGCCCCCTCGTGGAAAAACACCCATCCAACACAGCAGACACAACTCTACTGGCTTTGGGGCCCTTCCTAAACGGGTTCATATAAAGGATATGAACATCGGTTAAAGCAAGTTGCGGGCTCAAAGCACGAGCGATGTGTCATCCCTAACTGCTGGGTACTATAGGAGGTAAGAGAGGCTTAGGCTACGGAAAAAGCACTAGCGCGGTGCGTTAAATTGAGGTGACCAAGGGGCGGAGCGAGGCTCTGGGGTTAGTTCTTCGAGAGACGTTGCCTATTCTTCCCACGAGCCGTGTATTCAATTTCCAAATAGTGATTGCCGTCCACATTGGAGAGATCCACCCGATCCCAATGCATGACAATGGCCGCGGGGCTCGCCTGATAGGTCCATGCATCATCCGCGCTTCCGGTATTTCCCGTAAGGGCTTGGCCTGCGAGAGTCACCGTAATGGTAGACGGATTCGAAGGAGCCGGGTTGAGCGGGATGACCTTTCTGGCGTGAATGTATGCACTTAAGATCACGCGCGAGGCGATGTCTCTTAAGATGCTGTTCATGTCGTTGAGAATGCCGTCGTCGTAGTACTTGCCTTGGGTCGCATCCGCGATGCGTTCGTACGTATCGGCGGGTCCCAACGTCGATGTCCCACCGCTGTTGTTGTCCAGTTGCGAAGGTGAGGGAGCAATTACGTTGAAACGGTATTGTTTTCCTTCCGCCTGGTGAATAGCGACGAATTCTTCCGCAAAGCGCTCCGGTGAGTATCCGCCCGTATAGCGTTCATAGTGATCGCGTTGGCAGGTGACCGTGATGGCATCCATGGGAACACTGGGCTCGAAGAATTTTGTTTTGTAGATGTCGCCCATACTAGGAAGCAAGTTGTAGAACAGCTTTGAGGTCCAAGTCGGTGTGCTGTAGCAGTTGTTCGAGTACGCGACTTCGGTACGGGTAAGGAAGTCGGATACCAAGTTGGCATCTTGCCAGTGAATCAGCTTTCTTCCTCCTGCTTCAATGGGCCTTCCCGCAAATCCATCGGGACGAGGCCGAGCGTCGGTGCTCAAGAAAATTCCGGTGTGGTTAATTTGGGCGTTGCGCAGCGCTTGGTAGTACACGCCGATGTTATTTCGCACCGCCTTTACGAGCGGGCAACTATACGGAGAAGTGTCGACGAGCCACAAGTTTTCCGCGCGGGCTCCGGGTACCGGTTCCCCTAAGCGAATGCGTTTGTTTTCCTGGCCTTCGACCACCATGAGGCGAACGAGGGTTTCGGCAGTTTGAGTGCCGTTGCTCGCAATCAGGTTGAACTGCTTAAGGCCTAAGTCCATTTGTGTCGCGGTTCCTTGGAGGCAGCCGTTGGTTTGGCACTTCACGAAGGGCGGCTCGCCGGTGCAGCTAAACGTGAGCGGGCGATTTTTGGGATCGACCGCCTGGTTGCCCACGCAATGGTTGAAGGGCTGGTTAACGCGGGCGACTAAGTCGATGGGATTTTTCTTCCAGTAAGGAGGCTCGGCTCCTTCAAGCACTTCGATGCCGATCATGCCGTCCACAGTCTCGGCTGCATCGCTTACGCGAATACGGTAGGTGTGAAAGCCTAAATCTTTGTGTTTCGGGCTAAGCGTGATCGTGCAATCTTCGGCGAGAGTGATGAAGTCTTTAACCTCAAGAGCCATGCACGAGATTTCTTCGCCGTCTGCGTCCCATAAGAAATCAGGGTGATGCAGATCTTTGACGAGAGTTTCGTCTTCGCGCACTTGAAGCACAATGGCGGGGTTAATCGTCGGGGGACGATTGCCCTTAATCACGGTTCCTTTGCCATCTGTTTCCGCACTACTCAGACCATCGGTAACAACGAAGGTGGTGGTGTAGGGACCTAAGTCGGCAGTTTGCGGCATGCCGGTTAGGGTGCAATCGGATTTCACTTCGAGCCAAGCGGGAAGGGCGCCGGCTTTCTTCGAA
>JBGSIC010000002.1:0-4135 GCA_041751875.1 Bdellovibrionota bacterium | reverse complement strand
ATACGCTCGTCGGAACCACTGATAGCCCGAGTAAACTCGAGGATAACCCCCATCCGACTGCGCAGGATCTGGATTACATTCTCAAGCACGTAAACAAATACTTTTCTCTTAAGCTCACCAAAAAGCATATTCTTTCCAGTTGGGCAGGTCTACGGCCGTTGGTGGCCCAAAGTAGCGAGAGCGACACCGCAAAACTTTCTCGCGATCATTTGATTGAGGTAACTGATTCACGATTGGTTTCTATTGTCGGCGGTAAGTGGACGACCTATCGCCTGATGGCAAAGGAAACTGTGGATAAAGTCATTGAAGTCGGAAAGTTTAATGGTGTGAAAGATTCTAAGACCCACGAACTTCCGTTGGTCGGCGCGGAAGAACCCAAGGAAAAGAATTGGAAGCGCCTAGCGCAGAAATGTTCAATCAGTGAGGCCTCTGCTCGTCATCTTTGCTACTACTATGGGAGCAAAGCGGAAGCAGTATGTGCGGAAGGGAAGGGAAACGTTTTGCTCGTTCCTGGCCACCCCTTCTTGGAGTGCGAAGTGGGTTATGCCTGTCGTGAGGAAGGTGCGTGCACAGTAGTAGATGTCCTTGCTCGACGGTTGCGCCTGGCGTTTCTCGATGCAAAAGCCGCTGCGGCGGCAATTCCGCGAGTGGCGGAACTAATGAAAGAAGAGCTGGGGTGGGCCGATTCGCAGACGGTGGCAGAAAAAAAACAGGCGCTCAAATATTTTAGAATGGTTTCTAAGTAGCTATTCAGAGCTTCTGTCAGTCCACTTCAAAAGTGCCGTTTCGTTCTCTTCGCCTTGTGGAGCGATGCGGAAGCTAAAGGGCTTTCGAAAATCAATTTGATTGCCACAAACGATTTCTGCATTGGCCCCCACAAAACCCAACGTGTTTCGAAGTTGGCTTTGCGACCCGTGAGGCAAATAACGTTCGAGCAGTTTGCTCTGCACTTTGTACTCGGCTTTTGTTCTCTCTTCAGACAAAGGGCGAAGTGCTGGCTGGGGAACTCCCTTTTCCGTTGCGTAGGAAAGAAAGTATTGCATGCCTTTTGCCTCATGAGGTGATGTCGCCGTATCGCTCACAAAAAAGTAAAAACAGGATTTCTGAGCAGCAAATTTTCGAGAAAGTTTTTCGATGATAATACGTTGTTGTTCCGACTTGCAGCTGACTCTTTCGCAATCCAAAACTACCATCCGAGTGATTAAGGGAATGGTCAGAGGGGTCACCACGGCCCGGTAGTCCGACGACCACACCTCGCGGGATAGGTCGCGATCAATAGCGGCCAGAGGCGCTTTCGGGGGGGCACCCGGCGAAAGGAAAGCTGGCTGGGAGGGCCTTTCCCAAAGGGCCCGGTCCGTTTTGCTCTTATTGGAGGAGCATCCCCACGCCGACATCAGACACAAAACGAGTAAAATATTGCAACGCATCATTTAAACCTACCTAACCTATAGACGAAAAGGAAG
Source organism: Bdellovibrionota bacterium (assembly GCA_041751875.1). Lineage (GTDB taxonomy): Bacteria > Bdellovibrionota > FAC87 > UBA2466 > JACKAF01 > JBGSIC01. The sequence continues at coordinate 2,672 of JBGSIC010000002.1, read as the reverse complement.
TTGAGAATGTGAAAGCATTTGATGGCACTGCTATAATGTCAGAATGTTCCGCATTCTCCTAATGGCTCTTCCTTTCTTTTTGGTGGTTTCTTGTGCCCAATCTCCGATAAAGCGCTACAACGCTCTGCTCGACTCTCATGTTGGAGCAAGCAATAAGCGTACGGTTGCTACCCTTTTGGGCGCTCCCAAGAGCTGCGAGCGCAAGGAAGCGACAGAGCGGTGTGAAATCGCGGATGGGAAAAATGTCTGTGAGAAGAAAGAAGCGGTAGAGACCTGCGAGTTTCATACGGCCAAAGGCCAGAATGGGCCGCGCCCTTCGGTTTATCGTCCGCAGCCTGGATTTGGGCCTGACCTCTCTCCCTACGAAAACATGGATGTTCTCACTCTGACCTTTGACAACGAAGGCATTCTTCGTGGATGGGAACCGGTTTTTTTACAGCCTCACTGATTAAACAGCTGCAACTCGCCCGCAAAAGTTGTTCGTCGTAGTTTCTGCAGTTCCGGATCGCGGTACAGGGTGAGTTGGGTTGGTCCCACGCGATTGTAGACGATATCTCCCCACGCGTAGATCAAGATGCGTGATTTGAGTAGTCCTCCCCCAAGCGCTTCGTCGAGCGGTTTGCCGAAGCGTTTAATCAGAAAATCACGCCATTCTTCATTTTGCGGTTTAACCGACGAGAAAAAAGCAAATTTGTCACCCAAGATGGGGCCCGGAAAGGGTTGAACCACTTCAATGAGTTTCACCAAGCCCCGCTGGAAGTAGATACGAACCCCTAAATCTTCAAAATCAATTCCTCCCAGGATGCCGATGGTGCGTAGGCTGGCGTTTTCTTCGAGGGAAATGGTTTTTCGATCCCAGGGGCGCTTAAGCACGTCTTCTTCGAGTTCACCTATGTAGGCCACGTCTCGAATGCCGCTGTACAGGTTGACGGTCATGGCAGGAACATACCGGGGCCCTTTGCGGGTGCAGTGAGTGAAAGAGAGGCATAGGACAAAGAGGATAAGGAGGGATAGGTGTCGCACTAGGGGTCCATTTTAGCACAGGGCTCACGGGTCGCCGACAGAGGCCCCCAGTGCGGTAAGTGCCCGTTTTTCTGCAATTGCAAGATGGCGGCTGACCGCGTATAAGAGCCGTTACTAAAGGCATCGTGTCATGGGCCGCTAGCTCAGTCGGTAGAGCACCTCCCTTTTAAGGAGGGGGTCGTTGGTTCGAGTCCAACGCGGCTCACTTCTTAACAAGTGTCGTCTTTCTTTCCCAGCGACTTCTAGTAAATTTTGTCTAATCCCGAAAAGATGAATATGGATCACAATTGGGAGGGGCACATGAGACGTTCAATTCTACGGTTAGCTTCGGGTTTAGCTTTTTTGGGGATTTCCGCTTTTGGAAATCCGATTACTTCTCTAACGGGACGCTATCCGGTTCTTACTCAAAACGCCCACAACGCAGCGGGATTTATCGAAATTGTTTCCGATGCCACTTCGGTAGGAATAAAAGCTGAGGGATTGGCGTTGGTTTCTAATCCTATAATGGACAAGCGCCTTTTGACCGCTCCGAACGTTACCCAGATTGTCGAAAACGGGGGCCTAATTTCGCAAACGTTTCAGTCGGCGGCGGGTAGCGTTTTGATCACCTATCTCAGTGGCGACGGATACATGCAGATCATTGCAAAAACCTGTGATTCAGCCAACGTTTGTGAGCAAACGTCTTTCGATGTGAGCACAGGGAAATCGCCGGGGAACTTGGTCGATACGGCGTCGTTCTTTAATCAGCGAGCCGGAAATTACAAACTGATCAAAACCGCACTGACAACTCCGGAAACGGGGAAAGACGAAGGTTTTGTTGAAGTAGGAGATGGCTATAGCTTGGTGAGTTTTCAGTATTGCTTACCCAATTTCTGCGATCCTATTTATCTTTACTGGGACACGCCTACTGTCGCCGTCTACGAGCGTGTAGAAGGCGATGTTACGACGTACGACATTCTCGCCGAAGGCGTAGAAGGACCCGAATACTATCGTTGGGAAGAATTCGCGACTGGCGAACAACGTTTCCAAAACTTTCACTGGGTGAAAGACGGTCAGCTCTTGGGAATGGAACACGAGATCCAGAAATTATAACTACCAGCGGTGATAGGCCGGATGACCCGGTTTAACCGCTACGAAAACGCCCACACATTTTGCGCAGGGTTTTCCATTCGCGGTGAGAACGGCTTCGATAGTGGCCCGATCGTCAGTGGATTCCTTTACCCAAGCCGAGAGTTCCACTGGGCCATTTGTCGGAGTGGGGCGCAAGAGCTCGATCGAGTACTTCGCTGTGACCGTGCACGGCGGATGATCTACTCCCGCTTTTTTCATCAGGTGCCACGCCGCTGTCCAGTTGCAGTGACAGTCGAGCAGGGACCCGATAATCCCGCCGTTTAATACATTGGGAAACGCTTCATACTTGAGTTGCGGAGTCCAAACGGCTTTGGTCTTATCTCCATCCACCATCGTCCTGACTTTAAGTCCATCCGGATTCGAAGGGCCACAACCATAGCAAGTGCTGTGAGCGGCGTAGGTTTCTTGTAGGGATTTCTCGCTCATTCGATTTCAAAAAAGAAGTGGGCGGTAGAGGACTCGAACCTCTGACCCTTTGGTTCGAAGCCAAATGCTCTATCCAACTGAGCTAACCGCCC
>JBGSIC010000001.1:0-4001 GCA_041751875.1 Bdellovibrionota bacterium | reverse complement strand
TCCAGGACTCAAAGAGATCGGTTGTCTGACGAGCGATAATGTATGGGACATTCCTTCTCTCCCAAAACGATTGGTCGTATTGGGCGGAGGGCCGATTGGCTGTGAGCTTGCGCAGAGCTTCGCCCGGTTTGGCTCCGAGGTTACTCAGGTTGAAATGCTTCCGCGAATTCTTTCCCGTGAGGACGAAGAGGCTTCTCGCGCTGTTTCCGAAGTGTTTCAGAAAGAAGGAGTGAAACTTCTTGTGGGGCACAAGGCGAAGCAGTTTCTTAAAGAAGGAAACGACAAAGTTCTCATCTGCGAGCACGAGGGAAAAGAAGTTAGAGTCGCGTTTGACGAAGTGCTAGTAGCCCTCGGTCGAAAGGCCAATACAAAAGGATTTGGCCTGGAGGAGTTGGGCGTTGAGATCTCTAATCGCGGAACCATCGCGTCAGATCCTTTCCTGCGTACAAATATTCCCAATATCTACGTCTGTGGCGATGTCGCGGGCCCCTATCAGTTTACTCACACGGCGGCGCACCAGGCTTGGTATGCCTCGGTGAACGCGCTTTTCTCACCGCTGAAATCTTACCGGGCCGACTACCGCGTGATTCCTTGGTGTACGTTCACCGATCCCGAAGTGGCGCGTGTTGGACTAAATGAGATTGAGGCGAAGGAAAAGGGCATTGCGTATGAAGTCACAACTTATGAAATTGACGATCTGGATCGAGCCATCGCCGAAGAAGAAGCGCACGGGTTCATTAAAGTGCTGACGGTCCCCGGAAAAGACAAAGTTCTGGGAGTGACGATTGTCGGACACCATGCGGGCGACATCATTGCGGAGTATGTCGCCGCCATGAAACACGGCTTCGGACTGAACAAGATTCTGGGGACGATTCATATTTACCCGACGCTCGCTGAATCTAACAAGTACGTGGCCGGGAATTGGAAGCGGGCCCACGCTCCGGAGTGGGCGCTCAGATGGCTTAAGAAGTTTCATTCCTGGCGGCGTGCCTAATGAAAAAGCGAGGCTGATACGAAATACCGGCTCCAAAACACATTATTTTCTTTTGCGACAATCCCCCTGATATTGAGTCAATGGACACCTGTTCGCATCGGCTCTTCGAGCCTTCCAGAAGTGCATTCTGAAAATTCAGGATGGGAGATTCGCACAAAAGGCACGGCTGGCGGATTTACCTACCTTCTGTCACAGAACCAGCGATCACCGCTGTCGGAGGTTGAAGTCGTCTGGAATTGGAGTGTCGACCGTTTCCCCAATCCGTCGGAGGCCTCACCCTTGGATAAGGAGGCCGATGATTATGCGCTCAGGGTGGGGGTACTTATTCGAGGGGACGGGGAAGTGAAGCTGCCCGACAGCCTCAAGGACGCGGTCCGGAACCTCGGGGGAAATGTTTCTTATGTCGTTTTCTATTCGGCCACGAACAAAAAGGATTGGTCCGGAAAGTGCCTGCTAAATCCATTCAGCGAACGCGTGATTAACTGCCTTCGCTTGGCCGGTAAGAAGTTATCCGAAGTTCGAGCGTTCCCTTTAACGGATCTGCAAAGCGTCATCCCGCTCAAATCCCTGGCGAGTTCCCGGCTTGAATCCATTGGTCTCTGGGTTTTCGCGGACAGCGATAATTCAAAGTCGGAGTCTCAAGCCCATTTGCAACACCTGAAAATCGGAACTCGGGAGAAGCACTAGGTAAATGACAGCCTCTGATTGGATCGCATTCGCCGCTGTCTTATCCATTCTGGCGGTGATCTCTTTCCAATCGGTTTCTAAGAAGACGTCCTATCTGGTGGCTAATCGTTCGGTCGGGCTATTCGCGCTCACGGCGACTCTAGTCATGACCGAATTTAATACTTCCACACTGCTGGCCTTTTCCGGAGTCGCCTATCGGGTTGGGCCCATGGCGCTGGGACTTTCATTCGTATTTCTGATAGGGCTCGGGTGGTACACGCTCTCGGTCGCCCGCCACTGGAAGCGATTTGATCGACTGTCGGTAGCGGAACTCTTCACTGATCGATACGGCCCGGCGATGGGACGAACTGCTTCGATTCTTCTCGTTCTGGCAATGGTGGGATTCAGCGCCACTTACGTTAAGTCACTCACGCTTATTTTTCTGCCGGTTTTTCCCGGTTTGTCGGCATGGACATTGAGCTGCCTTCTTTCTGCCATTGTCGTTGCATTTACGTTGAGCGGTGGCCTCGTTTCAATCATTCGAGCGGATATCATCAGCTTTCTGCTCACGGTACTGCTACTACCAGGGCTTCTAGTGATTGCGGTGTGCAAGTTCGGCGGAATAAATGCACTGGCCCGGATTTTTCCAGCCGAGCAAATGACCGTTGCTCCGATCCTACAGTGGTCGAATCCAGATCTCCCGTTTTGGTTTGTTGCATCGCTAATCGTGCTTACCTGCTTTACCTACATCTGCTCACCCTGGTACGGGCAGAAAATGTTTTCGGCAAAAGATGAGCATACAGCGTTTATCGCCGTTGGCTTCGCTTCAGTCCTTGTTTTTGTCCTCTATGGATGCGCCCAACTTGCCGCCAGCTACTTTCGACTCGAAAACCCAGATCTTCAAAATCCGGAGTCGGTAGTCCCTCAAATGATGAGCGTGTGGCTTCCCCCTATGGCAAGGGGAGTGGGATTCGCTGTGCTTTTCGCCGCCGCGATGACAACGCTTACCGGGGTTTGGAGCGCAATGGTCGCGATGGTCGTGACTGATTTTGGGACTTTGGTTTTCGAGTCAGTGGCAAGACAGAGGATCTTGACCGTTAGTTTAGCCATAGCCAGTTGGCTTGGAGCGAACTTAATCGTCGATAACATTTTAAATCGGCTGATTCTGGCCAACATTCCCATTGCCGCTCTGTCGTTCGCGCTGCTCGCCGGATTTTATTGGCCCAGGGCCAGCTCCGCTGGAGCCTGGTTGAGCGCGGTTTTCGGAGTCGCCTGGGGACTGGGTTGTTTTCTCGCGGTCGGGGACGAAGGCGGTTACACGTGGTATTGGGCGGTTTATGGAATCCCGCTGATATTTCTCGTGGGCATCTTCGGCTCGCTTCTATTTCCAAGGGTGAACCACGCCCATTCAATGTCGGAAAAGGTGAGGTAAATCAGATGAAATTTCGAGTGTTCTCTATCTTATGCGTTGTTGGTGTTTCCGTATTGTCAGGTTCGGCCCATGCTTTCGACCACACACATTCAGCGTGGGGCGGGATATTGAGCCAGTATCAGATCGCCGATGGTCGTGTTCATTACAAGCGGATGAAAGCAGATGTGGAAACTGGTAAGGCCCGTGAGTTGTCGGCGTATCTAGCCTCTTTAAGTCGCGTACCGCTGTCGGAATATCAGCAATGGAACGAGTCTCAGCGCCTTGCTTTTCTGATCAACGCCTACAACGCGTTTACGGTGAAATTGATCATCGATAACTATCCGGTGAAGAGTATAAAAAAGATCGGAGGCCTATTTTCCGATCCCTGGAAGAAAAAGTTCTTCTCTCTTCTTTCCGGCAAGATCGAAACCCTCGACGCCATAGAGCATGAGTATCTTAGAAAGCAGTTCAGGGCACCCGAAGTTCACGCTGCCATCAATTGCGCATCGTTCTCCTGCCCCAAGCTTCAGCACGAGCCGTTCGTTCCCGCAAAAGTGGAGGCCCAACTGGAGGCGGCTTTCAAAGAGTTTCTGGCGGATTCCTCGCGGAATCGTTATGAGCCTGCAAACGGCAAACTGTGGCTATCGGAAATATTCAAGTGGTTCGGCAGCGACTTTGACGCCAAGTATGGCGGGTATCTAAAAGCCATCGAAAGGCTTGGCCCAGCCGACGCGAAAAAAGCGATTCAGACAGGGGCCAAGGTCGAGTGGATTTCCTATGATTGGAGTCTTAACGACGCGGACCCAGCAAAATAGAGGATCATTCAAAAGTGTCGTGCGTGCCCCGAAGAATTTGGAAGAACCGTGGCCAGTACGTGACAAGTATCTGGAGCTCCAAGATGGACAGAACAGCAGATACAAAAAGAAGAGC